>CAWFKC010000018.1:0-21232 GCA_963816325.1 uncultured Actinomycetota bacterium
GTAGCCCCCTCGGGCCACCTCCCTCGCCCGGCGTGCCCCGGTTCTGCCGGAACCGGCGTTTCGAGCGACCCCACGACCTCTCCGACACCTCCGAGTTCTCTGCCATCTCCGGGCCGCACCCGGGCTATTGCTGGTGAGGGGACCCCGGCGTTCACTCGGTCGGGTCGGCGCTGCCGACGCGGGGGCACCAACCGGAGCAGCAACGAGCGCAGGGAGCGGGCAGTGGCGGATCAGGGACTGCGAGTGGGTGTCGTCGGGTGCGGCTACTGGGGGTCGAAGCACGTGCGCGCGCTGCTCTCCCTGGAGTCGGTCGGCCGGGTCTCGGTGATCGACCCGAGCGAGGACCGGCGTACGGCGGTGACCCGAATGTTCCCCAACGTCAACGGCTACCCGTGTCTCGACGCGGTGATCGGCGACCTCGACGCGGTGGTGGTGGCGACGCCGCCGAGCACCCACGCACCTCTGGCGCTGGAGGCCATCGCGCACGGCGTGCCGGTGATGGTGGAGAAGCCGCTGGCGGTCAACAGCGACGAGGGCCGCCGGATGCTGGCGGCTGCGGAGGCCGCGGGCGTCACCTTGATGGTGGGGCACACCTTCGAGTACCACTCCGCGGTGTGGAGCCTGCGTGAGATGGTGCAGCGCGGCGATCTCGGCGACCTGTACTACCTCGACACCGCGCGCCTGAACCTGGGCCTCTACCAGCACGACGTGAACGTGCTGTTCGACCTCGCGCCGCACGACGTGTCGATCCTCAACTACGTGCTGGGCGCGCGGCCCACGACCGTGGAGTGCTGGGGCTACCGGCACGCGCACCCGCACCTGGAGGACGTCGCGCACCTGCGGCTGTTCTATGAGGGGCCCGGCGTCCACGCGAACATCCACGTGAGCTGGCTGGACCCGAAGAAGGTGCGCCGGGTGACCATGGTCGGCAGCCGCAAGATGGTGGTCTTCGACGACCTCGACACCGAGCAGCGCATCACCGTCCACGACAAGAGCGTCAGCACCGTCGCCGGCGGGGCCGCGGAGACCGACCTCACGTCCGCGCCGATGTCCTACCGGTACGGCGACATCGTGGCGCCCTACCTGGTGGTCAACGAGCCGCTGCGGGTCGAGGACGAGCACTTCCTCGACTGCGTGCAGACCGGGATGCGGCCGCTCAGCGACGGCGTGAACGGTCTCGCCGTGGTCGAGGCCCTGGAGGCCGCGCAGCTGTCGATGCGCGAGGGCCGCGCGGTGCGGCTGGACTCCGCGCCGGTCCGGGTGCCGGACGGTGGCGCGGGAACTGTGCCGGGCCCGGACCCGGTGCCCGCTGTACCGATGGTGCCCCGTCAGGCGCGCACCGAGCAGGAGCCGTCGTGGTGACAGCCCCCATCACCACGGCGGCTCCACCCCGGGCCGTCGCGTTCCTGGACCTGGCCGCGACCACGGACGCGGTCCGTGGCGAGGTGCTGGCCAGCTGGTCGGCGTTGCTCGACACCTCCTCGTTCATCGGCGGCGAGGCGGTGGCCCGCTTCGAGGAGGAGTGGGCGCGCTACTGCGGGACCGCGCATGCCGTCGGCGTGGGCAACGGCACCGACGCCCTCCACCTGGCGCTGCGGGCGCTCGGCGTCGGCCCCGGCGACGAGGTCGTGGTGCCGGGCAACACGTTCGTGGCCACCGTGGAGGCGGTGCTGCTGGCGGGAGCCACGCCGCGCTTCGCCGACGTGGACCCGGACACCGCGCTGCTGACCGCCGAGCACGTCGAGGCGGCCGTGACCCCGGCGACCCGGGCGGTGGCCCCGGTCCACCTCTACGGGCAGCCGCCCGACATGGACGCCCTGGCCGCGGTCGCCGAAGCCCACGGCCTGCTGCTGCTCGAGGACGCCGCGCAGGCGCAGGGTGCCACCTGGGGCGGAAGGCGCGCCGGTGGCTTCGGCGCGGCCGGCTGCTTCAGCTTCTACCCGGGCAAGAACCTCGGCGCGTTCGGTGACGCCGGTGCGGTCGTCACCCCCGACGCCGGGCTGGCCGACCGGCTCCGCTCGCTGCGCGACCACGGCCGGGTTCCGGGCACCCACTACGAGCACGCGCGGCTCGGCTCCAACAGCCGCCTCGACGCCGTACAGGCCGTGGTGCTCTCGGCGAAGCTGCGACGGCTCGACGCCTGGAACCAGGCCCGTCGCCGGCTCGCGGACCGCTACCGCGCGCTGCTCGCCGGCCACGTGCGCCTGGTGCGCGAGCTGGAGGGTGCGCGCGGCGTCCACCACCTGATGGTGGCCCGGGTCCACGAGCGGGACCGGGTGCGGACCCGACTGGCCGAGGCCGGGGTCGGGACGGGGGTGCACTACCCGGTGCCCTGCCACCGGATGGCGCCCTACCGCCGCTTCGCCGACCGGGCGTTGCCGGGCGTCGAGGAGCTGGCCGCCGAGGTCGTGTCGCTGCCGATGTACCCCGACCTGGCCGTGGACGACGTCGACCGGGTGTGCGAGGTCCTGGGTGCGGCGGCCGCGAGGGAGAGTCCGTGCTGAGGCGGGGGGGCCGTCCGGACGCGCACCCGCCGGGCGGGACGGCGGAGTACGACGCGGACGCGGTGGCCGTGGTGCCGGTGGGCGGGGTCATCGACGCCAAGCGGGTCTTCGACGTGCTCGCCGCGGTGACGCTGCTGGTGCTGCTCGCCCCGCTGATGCTCGCGGTCTACCTGGCGGTGCGGGCCACCAGCCCCGGCGGCGGGATCTTCCGGCAGACCCGGCTCGGCGCCGGGGGGCGGGAGTTCGTGCTGCTGAAGTTCCGGACCATGGCCGCTCGCTGCGACGAGCGGGCGCACCGCGACTACGTGCACCGCATGATGGCCGGGGAGCTGGAACCGGGTGACGGCATCTACAAGCTGGCCGCGGACCCGCGGGTGACGCGCGTGGGTGCGTTCCTGCGCCGTACCAGCATCGACGAGCTGCCGCAGCTGGTGAACGTGGTGCGTGGCGAGATGTCGCTGGTCGGTCCCCGGCCGGTGCTGCCGTGGGAGGCGGACCTGTTCCCGCACTGGGCCCGCGCCCGGTTCGCCGTACCCCCCGGCCTCACCGGGCTGTGGCAGGTCAGCGGCCGCAACCGGCTCACCATGCTCGAGGGGCTGCGCCTCGACATCGAGTACGTCGCACGGGCGAGGCCGCTGTACGACCTGGGGATCCTGCTGCGCACCGTGCCGGCGCTGCTGCGTGGAGGGGCCCGATGAAGCCGGTGCCGCCGGTGCCGCCCGCACCGCCGCGGAAGCCGGTGCAGCCCGCCTTCCGGGACGACGAGCTGGTCAGCGGCGCCGGCACCGCCCGCGACTCGATGACGGTCGGCGTGTGGACCGCGCTGAGCCGGGTGACCGGCATGGTGCGCGTCGTGGTCATCGGCGCGGTGCTCGGACCGACCTTCTTCGGCAACTCCTACCAGCTGACCAACGTCATGCCGAACCTCGTGTTCTACGGCTTCCTCGCGGGCTCGCTGCTGTCCTCGCTGCTGGTGCCCGCCCTGGTGCGGCACATCGACGCCGGGGACGTCCGGGAGACCACCCGGGTCAGCGGCGGGTTCCTCGGCGTCGAGTGGCTGGCCCTGCTCGCCGTGGCGCCGGTCGCCCTGCTGCTCGTGCCGCTGCTCGTCGGGATGCTGCCGGGCGGCCGGGCCGGCGACGCCGGCCTTCAGGTCGCGCAGCTGCGGCTGCTGCTCGCGCTGGCGCTGCCGCAGGTCTTCCTCTACGCCCTGGTGGCCTCGGCGACCGCCGTGATGTACGCCCGACGCCGGTACCTGCTCCCGGCCGCGGCGCCCGCGGTGGAGAACCTCGGCGTGATCGCGGTGCTGCTGGTGACCGCGTGGCGCTACGGCACCCACTACGCCGACGCGGGCGCCGTCCCCCTCGGCCCGGTGCTGCTGCTCGGTCTCGGGTCGACCGCCGCGGTGGCCGTGCACGCGGCCGTGCAGTGGGTGGGCGCCCGTCGCTGCGGCGCGCTGGTGGTGCCGCTGCCCGGGTGGCGCGACCCGGACGTGCGCGCCGTGGTCCGGCGCGCGTTCCGCTCGGTCGCCCAGTCGGGGCTGCTCGCGCTGCAGCTGCTCGGGATGCTCGTGGTCGCCGCCCGGGTGGCCGGCGGCACCGTGGCGCTCCAGATCTCGGTGAACTTCTACCACCTGCCGCTGGCCCTGGTCGCCGCGCCGGTCGGGCTCGCGCTGCTGCCGCGGCTCTCCCGGCTGCGCGAGCCCCACCAGGCGACCGCGTTCGCCGAGGCCTTCCACCGGGCGCTGTCGCTGGCGCTGTTCCTGATGGTCCCCGCGGCGGCGGGCTACGTCGTGCTCGCCGACGTGCTGGCCCGCACGATCACCGCCGGCCAGATGGCGAGCGGCGCCGGCGTCGCGATGGTCACCGGGTCGCTGGCCGCGATGTCGCTGGGGCTGGTCGGAGAGACCCTGTTCGTGATCTCCACACAGGCGTCCTACGCGCGCGGGGACGCCGGGCTGCCACTGCGGTCGATGCTGGTGCAGACGGCGGTGTGCCTGGTGCTGTTCGTGCCCGCGCTGCTCCTCGACGGCACGACCGTGGTCGTCGTGCTCGGCGCCGCATTCGCGCTGGCGTCCACCGTCGGCGGCCTGCACCTGTCGCTGCGGCTGCGCCGGACGACCGCCGCACCAGGGCTGCGGCTGTGGCCGTCGGTGACCCGGATCGCCGTCGCCACGGTCGTGATGGCGGTGGCCGCGCGGCTGAGCGCCGTCGCGGTGGTCGCGCACGTGGCCGGCCGGCCCGGTCAGGTGCTGGCCGTGGTCGCCGGGAGCCTGGTCGGCGTCCTGTCCTATGCAGCCCTCCACCACCTCGTCCGGTCCCCCGAGCTGGCCTGGTTGGTGGAGGGCGCCCGGGGGCCCGGTGCGCGCACCGAGGTCGAGCGCACCGACGCGGGGGCGGCATGAGCGTCGCGGTGGGCACGCTGACCGGCGCCGGCCGGCAGGGGCGCGTGGCGAAGCGCGAGCGGTTGCGGCCGGTCGCGGCCGGTGCGCTGGTGGTGGGCTGCGCGGTCGCCGCCGTCGCGCTCGGTGCGGTCGCCGCGGCCTTCCCCGTTCCGGGGCTGTTGCTGGTGGTGGGCGGCGCGGTGGTGGTCGCGGTGTGGCGGCGTCCCGAGGTCGCGGCGTACCTCCTCGTCGGAGTGACCCCGTTGGTCGTCGGCATCGACCGCGATCGCCTGGTGCCCATGCTGCGGCCCAACGAGGCGCTGCTCGGACTGCTCGCAGTCGTGCTGCTCGTCCGTGCCGCGGTGCGGATGCGGCCCGGGGCCCGACCGTCCCTGCGGCTGGGCCCCGTCGCGGTGTCGTTGCTGCTGCTCGCCGTCACCAGCTCGGTGCTGCCGCTGATGTTCATGACGCTGCGCGGCCGTGCGATCAGCGCCGACGACCTCAGCTACGCGATGGTGCTGTGGAAGTTCCTCGCGCTGTACGTGCTGGTGCGCGTGACCGTCCGCACCGACGAGCAGGTCCGCGTCTGCCTGTGGATCTCGCTCGCGGTCGCGGCCGTCGTCGGGCTGGTGGGCGTGCTGCAGTCCCTGGACCTGCTCGGGGTCCGCGGCCTGCTCGCTCCGTGGTACGCACCGTTCGGCTACACCGACGGCGTGCAGTCGTCCCGTGCCGGTTCCACGGTGGGCCTGCCGGCGGCCACGGCCGACCTGATGATCCTCGCTCTCGCGGTCGCGATCGGGATGGGTCGGCTGCGGCCCCGTATGGTCCCGCTGCTGGTGCCGCTGGCGATGGTCTACGTCCTGGCGACGTTCTCCGCCGCCGAGTTCTCCAGCCTGCTCGGAGTGGTCATCGCGATGGTCTGCGTCGCGCTGCTGCTCGGCCGGCTCGACCTGGTCGGCTACGGAGCGTTGCTGCTGCCGGTGGCGGTCGTGGTGCTGTGGCCGACGCTGAGCACGCGGCTGGTGGAGTTCGGGTCGATGCACGGGGTGCCGACCAGCTGGCTGGTGCGCTGGTACAACCTCGCGACGTACTTCTGGCCGCAGCTGTTCTCGGGCAGCAACCCGCTGCTCGGGGTGCGGCCCTCGGCCCGCGTCCCCGTCGTCGGCGCGTTCGGCTACGTCTGGATCGAGAGCGGCTACACGTGGCTGCTGTGGGGCGGCGGCGTCCCGCTGTTCCTCGCCTACTGCTACTTCGTGCGGGTGTCGTTGCGGGTGATGCGACGCCAGGCGCGTGCGCTGGACGCCACGGGGTCCGCCCCGACCGCCCGTGCGGTGGCCGCGCTGGGCGCCTGGACCGGCGTGGTCGTGGTCAGCGTCCTGATGGTCTTCGACCCGCACATCACCTACCGAGGCTCCGCGGACGCGCTGTTCATCCTGCTCGCGCTCGCGCTCACCGGGACCGGCAAGGTCCCCACGGGCGTGCGGCAGGCGGCCGCGACAACAGAGAGGGGGCCTGATGCTCAGGTCACACCGTGACGGACAAGGACGCCGGGCCGGAGGCCTGGTCCGCGTCTACGCCTGGATGATGCTGCTCGGGGCCGCGCTGGCGCTGGCGGCGGCCGGGTACGTCACGCAGAGCGAGCGGGCCTACGCCTCCACCGCCGAGGTCGTCGTCCAGCCCGAGGTGAGCAAGAGCGGCTCGTTCCTGAGCCCCGCGATGCCCACCGAGCAGCGGATCGTCACCTCCGGCTCGGTGCTGGGTCCGGTCGCGAACGACCTCGGGATGACGGTCCCGGCGTTGCTGAAGGTCGTCGACGTGACCGTGCCCGTCGGCACCAACGCCATCGACATCACCTTCACCGCGCCGTCGCCGGACCGCGCGGTCGCCGGCGCACGCGCGTTCGCCGCGCGCTACCTGACCTACCGCAACCCCACGCGCGGCAGGCCCGCGGTCGTCCTGGTCAGCCCGGCTGAACGACCGCTGAAGCCGGTCGCCCCCGACTACGCGCTGGTGGTCGGCATCAGCCTGGTCGGCGGCCTGCTCGTCGGGTTCGGTGCGGCCTACGTGTGGGACCGCGTGCGCGGCCGGTTGCGGACCGTCGAGGACGTGCGGACCTCCACCGGGCTCGAGGTGCTCGCCTCCGTGCCGGTGCTGCCACGCGGTGGGCCCCGCACCTCCGCCTGGTCCCCCCGGGCCGCGCCCGCCTTCGACCAGCTCGTCGCGCGGGTGCCCGGTCTCGTCGAGCACCGCGACGACTTCGCGCTGCTGGTCACCGGGGCGACCGCCCGCGCCGGGACCTCCACGGTCGCCCGCGAGACCGCGCTGGCGCTGGTGCGGCTCGGCCGCAAGGTGGTCCTCGTGGGCGCGGACGACGGCTCGCAGCCCTTCCCGGCCCGGCCCGTGGCGGCGCGCACGATCACCGGGCACACGTTGCGCGAGTCTGGCGTGCCCGGGCTGGTGCTCGCCGAACCCGGCTGGCCGGCGCCCGGCGCGCCCGGCGGCGCCACGCTCGACGCGCTCCGCCTGCTGGTGCAGACGCTGACGCTCGACTCGGTCGTCGTGGTCGACGGGCCGCCCGCGGCGCGTGCCGGGGCGCTGGCGTTCGTCGTCGACCGTGTGCTGCTCGCCGTCGACCTCCGCCGCGGCCTGCGTGCGACGGCCGCCGAGGCGGCTGACGCCCTCGCCGGCGCCCGCGACAAGCTGGTCGGCGTCGTGACCACGATGCCGCCTCGCAGGCCGGGTCACCCGGCGCGCGGGCCGCTCGACGAGCGAGTGCCCGTGGGTGCGCCCGTGCCGGTGGCCGTGCCGGCGCGGAGCGAGCAGGTGCCCGTCGTACGCCCCGTGGTGGCGGTGCGTCGGCCCCGGCCGGAGAACGGCAAGGCACATCTCGGCCTCGTCCTCCTCCTGACCGTGCTGGTGGCTGTCACCGCCTGGGTGGCGTCCGGGACGTCCCGTGACAGCGCCGGCTCCGCGCCCGTACAACGAGGAGCGCCGGCTGCCACCGGCTACTTCAGAACCAGCCCGCCAGGGTCCTGGCGGGCGCTGCCCGGCGACCGGGCCTGCGCGGCCCGTGTGCACCGGACGCCCTGGGAGCCCCGGCCCGGCAACGCGCGCGCCAACCGCACCATGCCCGACCCCGCTGCGGTGCACGCGGCACTGCGCGAGCGCCCCCGCGGCAACCAGCACACCTACGACGCGCGGTGGAACGCCTGGCTGCTCCCGCGCGTCGACGGCCAGCACACCGGGACCACCGACGAGAACATCCAGTGGGCGGCCTGCAAATGGGGGATCTCCGACAACGTGCTGCGCGCGATCGCGGCCGCGGAGTCCACCTGGTTCCAGTACCTCGTGGAGCCGGGCACGGGCCGCTGCGTCGAGAAGCGTGGCTGCGGGGACGTCGTACCCCGCTCCGACCCGGCCAGCCGCGTCTTCTGCGACACCATCGACCGGTACGGCTACACCTACCAGGCCGACTACGGCCGGGGGAGGTGCCCGCGCACCTTCTCGATGATGGGGGTGATGGCCTGGCAGGCGCCGGCCTGGGGTGCGATGAAGGCCAACCAGAACGGCACCTTCCCGTTCAGTCGCGACTCCACCGCGTTCGCGCTGGACTACATCGGGTCCTTCCTCCGGGGCTGCGACGAGGGTTGGATGTGGTGGCTGTCGAAGACCGGTGACTATCGGCGCGGAGACCTCTGGGGCTGCGTCGGCGTCTGGTACGCCGGGTCCTGGGACTCACCTGCCGCCCGCGAGTACGTCGCCGGGGTGCGCGACCTGTACGACCGGCGCATCTGGCTCGACCCGGGCTGGGCGGAGGAGGCGCACTCGCCGTTGAGCTGAGGCTGCGCTGAGCCCGTTTTCGTCCACAGCGGCGACGGCGATCGGGTTGTGAACAGATTCGAACGCGTGGGCGAAATTGGGGGTGCGGGTGGCTAGGTTGGACCCATGACCGCAACTCCGGACGCTCCCCGCGACCCGCACCCCTCGCCGGGCGAGCGGGCCGGCGAGGGTGCCGGCGGTGGCGCCGGTTCGGGCTCCTCGCGGGCTGGCGCGTCCGGGCCGGAACCCGCCTCGCAGCAGTCCGCCCGGCAGGACTCCGCGAGGCAGGGGTCTTCGGGGCGGGGCGCGGCGCGGTCGGGGGTGTTGGGGTTCACCGACTCGTTGGGTCGGGCGTTGGACGGCCTGGCCGGCACGCCGGCGTGGGCGTTGACCCCGGACCAGCAGGCCGAGGCGCTGGTCGCGTTGCGGCGCGAACAGGCGCGGCTGGTCGAGCTGGAGTTGCGGATCCTGGCGGCAGCCGACCGCAACGAGGTCGGCACGCAGACGGGGGCGACGTCGACGGCGGCGTGGCTGGCCCACCAGACCGCGGCCACGACCCGGTCCGTGGCCGCCGACGTGCATCTGGCGCGGGCGTTGGACACCGACTTCGAGACCACCCGCGAAGCCCTGGCCGCCGGGGTGATCGATGCGGCGAAGGCACGCGTGGTGGTCCACGCGGTGCAGGCGTTGACCGACGAGCACGACGACCTCCCGCCCGGCACCCAGGCGCGTGCCGAGGCGCACCTGGTGGACCTGGCCGGTGACTACGACCTGCCCACGTTGCGGCGGTTCGGCAAACGGCTGTTCGAGGTGGTCTGCCCCGAGGCCGCCGACCTGGTCGAGGGCCGCAGGCTCGCCGCCGAGGAGGCGCGGGCCCGTCGGGTGGCGCACCTGTCGATGCGGGAGAACGGGGACGGCACTGTGGAGGGCCGGTTCCGGCTGCCGAGCCTGCATGCGGCGGTGCTGACCAAGGCCCTGCAGGCGTTGACCAGCCCCCGCCGGTTGGGCGAGGGGCGGGTGGACCCGGAGACCGGGCGGAAGCTGTCGCAGGCGACGTTGTTCGGGCGTGGGTTCATGGAGCTGCTGGAGACCCACCTGAACCTGACGACCCTGCCGAGTGCGCACGGGTCCCCGTTCACGATCGTGGTCACGATCCCGTGGCAGACCCTGCAGGACGGTCTCGGGGTCGCGACCCTGGAGTCCGGGCAGCGGCTCTCGGCCGGCGAAGCCCGCCGACTGTGCTGCAAGGCGGGGATCGTCCCGATGGTCCTCGACGGCGACTCGATGCCGATCGACGTGGGCCGCAAGAAACGCTGCTACGACTTCTACCAGAAGCTCGTCATCGACCACCGCCACCAGAAGCACGGTGGTTGCGCGAGTATCACTGCGACCGGCCACCGTCGTTCTGCGAGTACCACCACCCCGACCCCTGGGCCAAGGGCGGCCGCACCGACGCCTCGACCGGCATCCCGCTGTGCCCACCGCACCACCAGATGGCCGACCACCCCGAGACCTGGGACATGACCCGCCACCCCGACGGCTCCGTCCGCTTCACCAGACGCCAATAGCTTTCGTTGGCCTTGCGGCCGACCTTTGGTTGGAGAAAAGTTGACTGTGGTCCGGTCGGCGACGTCGGCTCTCTTTGGCGTTGACGAACCCGCCCAATAGCTTGACGCGGGAGTCTCCGAGCACCCCTGATTTTTGCCGCGAGCGTGTATTCCAGACTTCCCTTGCTTGCAGACTCCTCCGACCGGCCTCGTTGTCGAGGAGGTGAGGTCATGGATGTCGTGGTCGAGCGCTGCGTTGGACTCGATGTGCACAAGGACACGGTGGTCGCTGCGGTGCGGTCATCGGCACGGCCCGGGCGCAGCGGCCCGTGGCGAGCCGTCCGGACTTCGACTTGCCCGCCGATTCGTGCTGTCCGGGACACATGCCGGCCCACGAAGCCAAACGGCCTGGGGTTCCCGAACACAGTCATGTCGACACCGACCTCGGCGATGATGGCTTCGGCGAGCCGGCGATCGACCCCGGGGATGGTGGTGAGCAGGTCACGTTCGGTCGCGAAAGGGCTGATCACCTCGTCGACACGTTTGGAGGTCCGCTGGATAGCCGCCTCCAGATAGTCGATGTGGCGCAGGATCTCTCCGAGCACGAGGGCGTGGGCCTCGGTGAACCGGCCCGTGAGGGCTTGCTTCAACTGCGGGATCTTGCGCCGCAGTTCCCGGATCGGTGGAGGTGGCACGAACGAGGGCTGGATCAGGCCATGCTCGACCAGTTGTGCGATCCAGACCGCGTCGGCGACGTCGGTCTTGCGTCCGGGCACGTTCCGGGCTCTTCACAGTTGAGGGTGTAGCGGTGGGGTCTGAACCTGCTGGTGTCGATCAGCGAGCGAGGGTCTGGTTGGCTGGGGGCGTGCCGAAGAAGAAGCGGAAGAGGAAGAGCGGCGCGTCCGGGGCGGCGGGTGCCGACCTGGCCTTGCTGCAGGAGCTGATGGCGAACGCCGGCCGGGACATGTTCGCGGGAATGTTCGATGAGCCGACGCCTGAGGTTCGGGCTGCGCCGGAGCGTACGCGGGGGTTCCGGGTACGGGTCGATCTGATGTACGCCAAGCCGCCGATCTGGCGTCGTCTCGACCTGCCTGGCGATCTGATGCTCGACGAGCTGCATGTTGTGCTGCAGGTCGCGATGGGCTGGGGGGACGGTCACCTGCACAAGTTCGGCGTCGGGGTGGACCGGCGTGCCCGTGCCTACTTCGTCACCGGATCCGACCTCAGCGAAGGCGAGGAAGGCGTCGCCGAAGACGAGGTACGGCTCGACCAGGTGGTGTCTGCCAAGGGCGACCGGCTCTTCTATGACTACGACTTCGGTGACGGGTGGGAGCACGTGCTGGTGGTCGAAGAGGTTCTTGAGGACCTGCCACCGGCTCCGGTCTGCCTGAAGGGCAAGATGGCCTGCCCGCCGGAGGACTGCGGCGGCCTGGGCGGCTACGAGGAGCTCGCCGATTGGGTTCGTGGCGGATACGACTCGCGGGCGACGCCCATGGGGCTCGGCGCCGAGGAGATGCGGGACTGGCTGCCCCAGGACTGGCATCCAGACCGTTTCTCGGTGGACGAGACCAACGACGCTCTCGCCGCGCTGACTGCGGGTTGAGGGCGTTTCACCGCTGAGGGTGGAGGAGGCGGGTCCTGAATCCGCCGGTCTCGATCCCGACACCTGGCTTCAACGCCACCTCGGGGCGCCGCCATGGCAGCCGCGCGCACCAAGTCGACCTACCTCGCCGCTCAATACGCGCGACTCGCTAAACGTCGAGGCAACAGCCGAGCCCGCAAACCCGTCGGTCACTCGATCTTGGTGTCCTGCTTCCACATCCTTGCCGGGGCAGTGCCCTACACCGAGCTCGGACCGGGCTACTTCGAACAACGCAACTCACTGAACGCCGCGCACGGCGACACCTCCACGACCTTCAAGCCCTCGGCTGGACAAGCACAGACACCGACCAAGGAGTCATCTGCAAACCACCACCGCAGACAGCCGCCTGACACTATCCATTCCAGGAAGAAGGCCGGCATCCGAACGAGGTCGGTCCGCCTAGTCCTCCCGCAGCGCTTCCCGGAAGGAGACCCGCGCACCGGTGCGCACTACTCCGTTGCGGTAGAGGCGACCAGCGAGGGCGACGAGGGCGGGCACGGCTGCCACCGCGATCGCCAGCGAGACGGCAACCTGCCACCAGGGCACCGGCCCCATGGCGAGCCGCATCGGCATCAGCGTGGGCGAGAAAGCGGGCACCAATGACATCACTGCCACAGCCGCATTGTCGGGAGCGTTCGGCAGCACCGAGATGCCGATGACGTAGCCGAGGACGAGGAGCATCGCGGCCGGGGTGGTGACCCCCCCGACGTCCTCTTGACGGGACACCAGCGCGCCCAGCCCGGCGAAGACCAACGAGTACATCGTGAAGCCGAGAACGAACCACACCACGAGCCAGACCAGAGAGCCGAGGGTGGTCGACAGCGGAAGCGTGGAGGCGCCGGTGACCTTGCCGGCGACCACGCCGGCCAGGCCGACCACGGCGACTTGGAGCAGGCCGACCAGGCCGATGCCGAGCACCTTGCCGGCCATGAGCTGCCACGGTCGGATCGTGGCCAGCAGCAGCTCGACCACTCGGGTGGACTTCTCTTCGACCACTCCCTGCGCGACGCTGGCGCCGGTTGCCAGCAGCGCGAGATAGATGAGGATGCCGGCGACGCTTCCCACGGCGAGCCGCTGGGGGTCGAAGACCGGCGCGGGATTGAGGGCCTGCACCCGCACCGAGGAGGCCGCAACCGCGCCGGCGACCCGGGCGGGGTCGCCGCCGAGCTTGACGATGGCGGTGTCGAGCGTCTGCTGGGCGGCCGCCCGGGTGAGCGTGGCGCGCAGCCCGTCGTCAAGCTTCTGGTCGACGACGACCCGAAGCGTGCTGCCCTCCGTGCCGGCCACGAGGGCGTCTAGTGTGCCGGCGTCGAGCTTCGCGCGGCCGGCCGCATCGTTGGGCACCCGCCGGACGTCGAGCTGGACGTCCTTCGCGTGCGCGAGGGCGCTCAACGTCCGTGTCAGCGAGGCGTTCCCGGCCACCACCCCCACGTGCTGGGTGTTGTCATGGGTCGCCACCAGCCGCATCACGACCGCGAATGCGACGACGAGGACCACCAGCACTGCTGTCGTGATCCGGAACGACCTGGCGCGCAGGCGGGTGGACATCTCGCGGGCGGCCACGAGCCGCACCGCCTCGCGCGAGGTGAGCACGTCACTCGGTCGGATGCTCATCAGGCGCTCCTCTCCTGCCGGCGTCGGGTTGGCCGTCGGCGGTCACGACGTCGCGGAACAGGTCCGCCAGCGAGGGCCGGACCGGGCTGAACTCCCGGACCCGGCCGGCCGCCACCGCCGCCGCGAGCACCGCCTGGTCATCGCTGTCCGCAGCAAGCTCGAGAACGTGCCGGTCGCCGCGCGACTCCACCACCCGGACTCCCGCGACCGCGTCGGCCCAGCCGGCGCCGGCGTTCTCCACCTCGATGAGGAGACGTCGGGGGCCTTCCGCGCGGAGGTCCTCCACAGCGCCGCAGGCCACCATCCGGCCCGCCCGAACGATGCCGACCCGGTGGCAGACGCGCTCCACGAGGTCGAGCTGGTGGCTGGAGAAGAGCACCGGCACCCCGGTGGCCGCCTTCTCGCGCAGCACCTGGGTCATCACCTCGACCGCGACCGGGTCGAGTCCCGAGAACGGCTCGTCGAGAATCAGCACGTCGGGGTCGTGCACGAGCGCGGAGGCGAGCTGCACGCGCTGCTGGTTGCCGAGGCTCAGCTTCTCGACGTTGTCCCCGAGCCGTGCCGCCACGCCGAGCCGCTCGGCCCACGCCCGGGTTCGCTCGACCGCGGCGGAGCGGGAGAGACCGTGCAGGCGGGCGAGGTAGATCAGCTGCTCACCCACCTTCATCTTGGGGTAGAGCCCGCGCTCCTCAGGCATGTAGCCGATCCGTCGCCTGGTCACGAAGGTGACCGGTTCGCCCGCGAAGCGGATCTGTCCGCGGTCCGCCGCCTGCACGCCGAGGGCGATGCGCATCGCGGTTGTCTTGCCGGCCCCGTTGCTGCCGACGAAGCCGAAGATCTCGCCCGCGTCGATCCGGAGGGTCAGGTCGGCCAGCGCGACCACGTCTCCATAGCGCTTGTCGATCCCCTCGAGCTCCAGACCACTCCCTTGTCCAGACACGCCCCGACCCTAGTGGTGCTCACCCCCGAGGTGCGGAGGTGACGCGGGACCCGCCGACCGGCACCCGCGAGCTCCCGGGCTGCGGGGCCCCCGCCAGCTCGGCCACCACGGCGAGGTAGGCGTCGCGCTGGTGCTCCCACGCCAGCTCGCGGCGCACCCGGGCGCGGCCGGTCTCGCCCAGCTGCCGGCGTCGCGCGGGCTCGTCGAGCAGCGCCACCAGCTCCAGGGCCATCGTCTCGAGGTCATCCGGCGGCACCAGCACGCCTGCACCCGTGGCGAGCGCGCGGGTCTCCTCCACGTCGTACGCGAGCAGGGGCAGGCCGAGCGCGAGGTACTCCATTGCCTTGACCGGAGTGACCTCCTGCTGGAGCGAGGTGTCGAGGCCGACGTCGGCAGTGGCGAGGTGGCCGTAGAGGTCCACCTCGGGCAGCCAGCCCGGGAAGACCACCCACGGCTCGAGGCCGAGGTCGCGGGTCAGCGCATGGAGCTCCTCGAGGCACTCGCCGTCGCCAAGAAGCATGAAGCGGCAGTCGCGGCGTCCGAGCTCGTGCACCACCAGCGCGGCCAGTCGCAACACCTGGTCGACACGGTCCTGCTTGCCCATCTTCCCGGCCCAGGTCACCAGGTGGGCGAACCCGTCGCGAAGCCCTGGCGCCGGGACCGCCAGGTCCACCCGAGCAAGCACCGGGCCGTTGCGGACCACGTGCACCCGGGCCGGGTCGCCGCCGGCTCCGACGAGCCGGTCGCGCAGGTACCCGTTGACGGTCACCGTTCGGTCGACGCTGCGCTGGGTCTGCCGCTCCAGCCAGTGCAGCACCTGCAACGGTCGTGCCGGCGGGTGCGCGTAGCGCTGGGCGAGGGTCTCGGGCATCAGGTCGCGCTGGTCCACCAGCACCCGCACGCCGAGCAGTCGGGCCACCCGCGCCACCGGGAAGTAGAGGTCCGGCGGCTGGCAGAGCTGGAGTACGTCGATCCGCTGCTCGTGGTGCAGCCACAGCAGGGCCGGCAGCTGACGGGCAAGGGAGACGGCGTACTCCCGCAGGTGGGTGAGCGTGGAGTCGCCGTCGGCGGGCGCCGGGTACTCCACGAGCGTGAGCCCGGGCCAGTGGCGGAGCGGGGCGTTCTCCGGAGCCTCGCGGGTGACCACCGAGACCCGGTAGCCGGCCGCGAGCAGGTCCTCGACCTGCTTCCGCAGGCGGTTGTCCTCTGCGACCGACACGTTCTGCACCATCAGTGCCACGTGCGGCGGCGCAGGGCGCCGGTCAGAGCGCGAGCGGGACATCGCTTCCTCCTTCGCCGGCGACCGGTGTCGGGCGCCGGCCCGAAAACCACACCTCACCGTCGGCGGCGGCCGGGCCTCGCACCACCCAGCCCTCGGCGTCGGGCTCCAAGAACGACACCGAACGCCGCCGCCACCACGCCGCGACCTCGCGCGGCAGGGCGTGCCAGACCTCGTCGTCGTCGACGAACTCGTCCAGGAGCTCTCGCCATGCCTCCAGCAGGCCCGGGCAGACCACGTAGTCGGGGTGGGTGAGCACCAGCATCATCGCCCCGCGCGCCCGCAGCGCGGCAGCCTTGCGCCGCCACACCTCGCCGTCGGTGTGGCCGAGGATCTCGAACAGCGTGTGGTCCATCGGCAGCGTCATCGGCAGCTCGACCTGCTGGGCGTTGAAGAACGGCAGCACGCTGCAGCAGCCGCCGGGCTGGGGCTCGTGCGGCGCGGAATCGGTGTAGGACGAGTCGTAGTCGAAGCCGGTCGTGGGCATCAGCGGCCAGGACCGCTGCGTGGCCGGCGAGCGGAACCCGACCGCGCCCCAGCGTCGGGCATGCTCCCGGATCGCCGGGAGCCGGCGGGCCAGGGCCCGCGCGGAGGCGAGGTCGTGGCCGTCGTGGCGCAGCCCGTGCACCCCGACCTCGCAGCCCTCGTCTCGCACCTGCTGCAGCAGCGACGGCGGGACGTCGTACCGCTCGGGGACGAAGTTCCAGGACGACCGCAGACCCAGCGCGCGCTCGGGGGCCCGCAGCGACTCCATGCGGTCGCGGCCGGCGGCGGTCTCGACGTCGTGGGTGAGCACCAGGGCAGCCGCCTTGCCGCGCGGCCAGACGCCGAGGTGCGGGACCGGCCCGCCGGCCACCGAGGCGAGCACCCCGAAGAGCCAGGCGTAGAGGTCGGAGAGGCTGTGCTCCTCGGGCCAGCCGGGGAAGTCGGGCAGCGACCGCGCGGACGCGTAGCCCCGGCGGGCCAGCAGCTGCACCCGGCGGGGCAGCAGCGGTCGCAGGGCGTAGTAGCCGCCGAGCAGCGCCCGGCGGGCACCCGCGCCCAGCCGGCGGGCACCGAGGCGCAGGTAGCGCTCGGACCACAGCACAGCCATCGCCTCGGCCGGGTCGAAGGGCAGGACGATGCTGCCGGAGCGATCCTCCCACACCGCCGCCACCGGGCGACCGTCGAGATCGAGGACGCGCTCGACCTCATGCCAGCCGCCGGGTCCGGGGAGCCGGGCCAGGTCGCCGGCAGCGGGCTGGCCCACCCGGGCCACGACCCAGAAGCCGGCCAGCCGGTAGCGGCCCTCTCGTGCCCGCGGCGCCGCGTTCCAGTAGAGCGCCGGACGGTCGGCGTCGGCGGCCTCGACCCGGACCACCTCCAAGCCTGCGGGCAGCCCGTCGGCGGCACCGGCGTCAACGCGGTAGGGCACGCGGAAGTAGTCGAAGAACCCGAACGGGGTGGAGGAGACGAACATGCAGCCCTCCCGGCCGTCACAGTCCACGGCGCACGGCCAGGTAGGGCAGCAGGCCCAGCTCGAGCAGTCCCGGAAGCGGGTCGTCGCGCGACCACACCGCCTCGGCGTCGACGCCGCGCAGCGAGTGCAGGTAGGCGCGCACGTCCAGGTCGCCCCGGCGGGCGTCGCGAAGCGCGTTCGGGACGTCGGTGGCCAGCCGGATCCAGCGGATCCCCGGGCGGGCGGTCAGCGGCGCGACGGGCTCGCCGAGCTGGTCGCGCATCAGGAGTGCCGGAAAGTCCACTCCCGCGGCGGCACCGAGCGAGTGGTAGCCCCAGGTCCGGGCGTTGACGTCGAGGAGCTTGTAGCAGCCGTCGCGGTCGTCACGCTTGTACTCCAGCTCGACGAGGCCGTAGTAGCCGATCGCCCGCAGGAACCGCTGCGAGGGCTCCTCGATCTCCGGCAGCTCGCGGGTCTCGACGTAGGTGCTGGCGCGGCCGAAGTCGGAGGGGTGCTGGCGGCGGCGCACGACGGTCATCGACGCGACCGCGTGGCCGTCTCGGAAGAAGGCGCAGTAACCCGCCTGGTGCGCGCCGTCGCCGGGCACCAGCTCCTGCACGATGATCTCCTCCGGCGGCATGATCTCGGTCGCTCGCGCGTACGCCGCCTGCAGCGCGGCCCGGTCGTCGGCCCGCCACGCCTTCGCGCCGGTGGCGTAGAAGAAGTGCTCCTTGACCGCGGGCTTGAGGACCACCGGCTGGTCCAGCGGCACGAGGTCGAGGTCCGCCGACGAACGCGGGAACCAGCAGCGGGGGACCGGCACGCCGACGTCCACCGCGCGCCGGTAGGTCTCCCGCTTGTCCCACGCGACCCGGACGGTCTCCCACGAGGGCGTCGGCACCCGGAACAGCGTCGCGAGCCGCTCACGGTGCGCGGAGATCGCGGCCACCGTCTCCTCGCGGGTCGGGAAGAGCACCCAGCCGCGCAGGCCGAGGCGGGTGCCCACGTCGAGCAGCGTCTCGACGGTCTCCCCGGCCTCGCGCAGCCGAGGGACCCGGACCGACCGGCCGACGTAGCGGGAGGCACCGGCCACCGAGCGCTCGTCGTCGACCACGACCACCGGCATCCGGAGGCGGCCGAGGCTGCGTGCGATGCCCAGGCCCTGGTAGTCGCCGCCGACGACGAGCCCGCCGACGGGCGTCATCACGCCGCGCGGGCCGTTGCGGCCGGCCGCGGCCGACGCCAGGTACGGCGCGACTGCGACTGCACGCACCGGGTCACCGCGGAGGAGGTGTACCAGCTGCCGGCGACGAACCGCATCACCGGCCCGAAGCTCCACGCCGCGGGTGCGCCCAGGAAGTGCAGCCGCGGCACCGACGACTCCATCCCCCGACGCAGCACCGGGTAGCCGTTGCGGCAGTGCACGGCCATCGCGAGGTCCGGGTCGAGGAAGGGGTACCTGCGCACATCGACCTGGTAGCCGGTGGCGAACAGCAAGTGGTCGACCCGCCGGGTGCCGCCCTCGGACAGCTCCAGCTCGAGCCGGTCGCCGACCGGAGTGGCGCGCTGTACCGATGTGCCGGCGACGATCGGCACCTCGACCATCCGGGGCCTGAGCCAGGACGCACCCGCGGGCCGGATCGCTCGCGCCGCGATGACGTCCTGCGTCCCGCGCGGCAGCCGGCGGAAGACGTCCGGGGTGGCGACCAACCGGGAGATCCCGATCGGGCCCACGTCGGTGGGCGCGTAGACGAGCGGGGCGAGCCGGCCGAGGGAGTCGATGAGCTTGTCGCCGTGCAGCCAGTGGACGGTCTGGTGGCGGGCCAGCACCTCCACCTCGACACCGGTCTCGTGCATGATCGCGGCGGACTCCAGGGCGCTCTGCCCGCCGCCGACCACGAGGACCTTCTTGCCCCGGAAGTGGTCGTAGGTGCGGTGGTCGGCCACGTGCGAGGCCAGCTCGCCCGGCAGCGCCCGCAGCATCCCGGGCCGCCGGGTGAACGGTGCGATCCCGGCTGCGACCAGCACCCGGGAGGCGTGCAGGCGCTGCTCGTCGTCGAAGGTCAGCACGTAGCCCCCGTCCGCGCGCCGCAGGCGGGTCACCTGCCGACGGTCCACGTCGGGGGCGACCTGGTCGGCGAACCAGTGGCCGTAGTCGATGAACGTCGCAAGCGAGAGGTGGCGCTCCACCACGGCGTCGGTCGCCTCGGTGTAGCCGGCCATCGACAGCGGCCCCTCGACGTCGGCGATGGAGCTCCCGTTCCGCCGTGAGCGCATCCACATCCCTCGAGGCATCGTGTGCCAGAACGACATCGGTTCCCCGAGGACCCGCACTTCGTGGCCGGCCCGGCGCAGGTGGTGGGCCGTGCCCAGGCCGTGCGGCCCCGCTCCGAGGATCGCGATCTCCGTACGGTCCATCCGTCTCTCCCCTGAGTCTCGTGCCGCTTCCGGGTGAAGCCACACTCGGAGACTAGAAAAGAAAATGAGGCCACGGAAGCCTGCTGGAAATCCTTTTACTTTGGGCCGAAGAAATGGCCCGGCGCTATTTCCGCTAACTCCGAATTGCATTCTCCAATTTCCGTCTCCACTGAATTATCCGATGCGGTTCGCCGCCCGGCTTGCGGACGCGTCAGGCAAGGCGGGCTTGACGTGTTCTGTGCCGGAGGAGAGGTTTGTGGCGCTCCCTTAGCAGAGGAAGTGCACGGGGCACCATCACCCGAGAGGTGGGTCTCGAGACCGCCAGGCGGGCGCCCCAAGGGCCCTGGTCTAGTTGTCTTTACTGAGCCTATCTACCCATTGCGAGGACGTGCGCAAGCGGAGTTGCATGGGTTTTCACGCAGTGACCACTGGGGGCGGCGTGGCTTTTTTTCGGGGCCGCTCGTGCATGGTCGTCATCAGGGGGCCAATCGGGGAGTATCTGCCATGGACGACATCAACGAGACCTTGCTCAAGCCCAGCCAGGTCGCCGCCTTGTTCAACGTCGATCCGAAAACGGTTTCGGCATGGGGCGACTCCGGCAAGCTGACCGTGGTGAGGACGCTCGGCGGTCACCGCCGCTACCTGCAGTCGGAGGTGCTCGCGCTGCGGACCAGCCGCGTCGTCACCCAGCGTGACTCGGCCTGAGCGCGCCGGCGTGCGGCCGTTGGGCCGGCGCCGGGTCGCTGCAGTGCTGCGTTGGAGCCTGACGTCGGGGCTCCTCGTGGCCCTCGTCGCCCCGGCCGGCGCGGTCACCCTCGCCCGGCTGCGCACGGCGACCGGCGCGGGCGTCGTGATGCTCCAGGCGCTGACGCCGCTGGCGGTGCTGCCCTACGCGCTGGCGTTGGGAGTCTCCGTCGCGGCGTGGCCGCACAGCCGCGGGGCCGGCCGGGGGCTGGTGACCGCGGTCGGAGCCACGGTGGCGAGCGCACTGGTCCTCCACGTCGCCTGGCTGGCGCCCGCGTTTCTCGGGCCGGCCCCGGCCGCGGCGGGCGGTCCCTCGCTGCAGGTGATGACCGTGAACCTCCACCTGGGTCTCGCCGATCCCAGGGCCCTGCTCGACGTGGTCCGGCGGGAACGGGTCTCGGTGCTGGTGCTGGAGGAGGTCACCGACGGCTCGCTCGAAGCCCTCGACGCGCTCGGGCTGCGCCGCGTGCTGCCGCACCGGGCCGGGGCGCCGGCGCCGGGACGCGATGGGGTCATGGTGCTCTCCTCGCGGCCGCTCACGGCGACCGCGACCGTGCCCGCCTCCACGCCCGGCTACGCGATGGACGTCGTCGTGGCAGGGCGCGAGGTGCATCTGGTCGCGGTGCACCCGATCTCGCCGAACAACGGCTTCGCGCAGTGGCAGGCCGACCACGCGGTGGTACGACGGGCCGCCGACCTCAGCACCGGTCCGACCGCCGTCGTCGGCGACTTCAACGCGACGCTGGACCACCAGCCGATGCGCCAGCTGCTCGCGGACGGGTTCGCCGACGCGGCGACCCAGGCCCACGAGGGCTGGCAGCCCACCTGGCCGGCGGGCGCGCGGGCCGAGGTGTTCGGCATCCGGGTCCCGGCCCTGGCCCAGCTAGACCACGTGCTTGTCCGT
>CAWFKC010000019.1:0-438484 GCA_963816325.1 uncultured Actinomycetota bacterium
GACCGGGCACGGCTCGGTCGAGCTGAGCAACCCGATCTCCACCCACAACCTGCGCAACCTCGACGGCTTCGGCGGGTTCACGGTCAAGGACGGCCGCCAGGTGACCACCGCCGACGTCAGCGGCGAGAAGCGGCTGCGCTCGGTCAGCGACTACGACGGCGATCTGCCGCTCGACGTGTCGGTCGCCTACAAGCTCGACGGCAAGAACGTCGAGCCCGGCGACGTCGTGGGCAAGAGCGGCCACCTCGAGGTGACGTACACGGTTCGCAACGTGACCGGGAAGCCGCAACAGGTGTCCTTCGACGACGGCAAGGGCGGCACGGTCAGCAAGACCGTCAAGGTGCCGATCCCGATCGTCGGGTCGCTGACCACCACCACCCCCGCGAGCTTCACCAACGTCGCCTCGGACGCGGCGAACATGGGCGGCGACGGCAAGGGCGGCACCCAGCTGTCGTTCACGATGACGCTCTTCCCGCCGATCGGCAGCGACACCGCGGTGTTCGGCTACTCCGCCGACGTCCGCGACGCGGTCATCCCGCGCGCCGAGGTCTCGGCACTGCCGGTGAACCCGCTGGCCAGCCCGACGTTCAAGTCGGCGGCCGGCAGCTACAAGGGTGGCGCCGACACCGGCGCCGAGCTCGTCGACGGTGCCGGTCAGATCGACGAGAACCTGCTCAAGCTCCGCGACGGCGCCTCGCAGCTCCTTGCCGGGCTCATCCAGCTCCGCGACGGCGCCGGCCAGCTCGAGGTCGGCCTCGCCGGGCAGGCGGTTCCCGGCGCGCACAAGCTCGCCGACGGGGCGAACCAGCTCGACACCGGGCTGGGCCAGCTCAACTCCGGCGCCCGTCGGCTCGCCGCCGGCGCCGGTGAGGCGTACGTCGGCAGCCGCCAGCTTTCCGCCGGCGCGTCCCAGCTGGATGGTGGTCTCGGCCGGCTTCACAAGGGCGCCTCCGCGTTAGCTGTGGGTGCGGGCGATGCCTTCGTCGGCAGCAAGAAGCTGGACGTCGGCGCCCAGCAGCTGGCCGGTGGCCTCCTCCAGGCGCAGACCAAGGCGCCTGCGCTGATGGACGGCCTCAGCCAGGTGCGCCTGGGTCTGCTGCAGGTGAACACCGGCCTGACCACGATGTACGACCAGGTTGGTGGCATCCCTGCGCAGGCCCAGCCGATCTTCGGCGGCATCGGCCAGCTGCTCAACGGGATCGGCAGCACGTCGACGCCCGGCACTCTCTTGTACGGCGTCGACCAGGTGCGCACGGCACTGGACCAGATGCGGTTCCGGCTCGGGCAGATGGCCGCCGGTGTCGAGAACACGGACCCCGCTGCTCCAGGTGCCTACCGGAAGACGGAGTGCGCAGCGATGTCCTGACGGCAATGGTGAAGGGCACTGATCATCCAGGGCACGACCCACCTGAAGGGACTGACCGATCCCTGCTTCTGACAGCAGACCTTCGCTCGACGGATCCCGGCGTTTCCTGCGCGACCAGCTTCGTTACCAGATCGGAGCCATTGAGCTGTCATCAGCGGCATGACTCGGGGCTGACGATCTCGCCGACCCCACGGACAAGAGCAGCAGCCCACGCTCTACGGCGGCCTGCGACGCTCAAGGAGAGCCTCCAGCACGTCCCGACCAGCCCGACGGACAAGCCTGGAGCCGCGGTGGCTCTGGCTGCTATCGAGTGTGGTCTCGACAATACGTCGCTGAAGGACGTGGATCTCCCGACCGGGTATCCGGCGAGCGCTGTCTGCAAGATGGACGGAACGCAGGTGGCACCGGGTCTCGCCCAGGGCCTGCGCCAGGTCAGCGGCGGAGTCGGCCAGCTGGTCAACGGCGTCGTGTCCGCGATCCAGGCAGGAATCGGTACACCCACCGACACCCCGGCAACCACGCCGGCCACCCTTCGTGGCGGCGTGAACGGCCTGGTCGGCGGCATGGACCAGCTTCTCGCGGGTGGCGGTGACCTGCTGACCGGGCTCGGCCAGCTCTCCGACGGTGCCGGGCAGCTTGCCGACGGCACCGGCACGCTGAAGACCGGTCTGCGCAAGCTCGACGCCGGCGCGGGCAAGCTCGCCGCTGGTGCCGCCGACGCCAAGGCCGGATCCGGCAAGCTGGCCGCCGGAGCCGGCGACCTGTCGACCGGGCTGCGCAAGATCGACGCCGGCGCGGGCAGGCTGGCGAACGGTGCGGCCGACGCCAAGGACGGCTCCGGGCAGATCGCGAAGGGCGCGAACGACCTGGCCACCGGCCTGGAGGACGCGGCCAACGGGTCCAGCCGGCTGAAGCAGGGTCTGGTCGACGCGGCCGACGGTGCACCAGAGCTCGTCACGGGTGCGCAGCGCCTGTCCGACGAGGGCACCAAGAAGCTCGTCGACGCGGGCACCAGCACGGCGCAGAGCTACGGCGAGATGTACGCGACCATGACGGCCGGCGCCGAGCGGGCCAAGACCGACAGCATGGCCTTCGGTGCACCCGAGGGAGCGGTCGGGCTCACGGCGTACAACTACGTCATCCAGGGCGACGACGGCGAGGGCGGCCGCAACTGGGCGCGCGGCGTGGGCGGCCTGGCCATCCTCGGTGCGGGCGCGGGAGCGTTCGCGCTGCGGCGTCGCATGGCCTGACCTGCGAGCACGGGGAGGGGCGCCGAGCGATCGGCGCCCCTCTTCGCGTGTCAGCCCAGCTCGGCGCGGAAGATGGCCGTCCCCGGGATCAGCGCACCGCGCTCCGGGCCCCAGCCGCCCCAGACCCGGTCGTGACCCTCGGGCCACTCCGGCTCCACCAGGTCGGTGATGCGGAACCCGGCCGGCGCCAGAATGCCGACCCAGTCCCCGAGCGTGCGGTGGTGCTCGACGTACCTCACCCGCCGTGCTCGTCCTCCTCGACGTACGGCGTCCGGTCGAAGTACGACGAGGTGACCACCAGGCCTGCCGCCGTCGGGTCGTCGGGCATGCTCCACCGGATCGGGTGGGTGACCGAGAAGGCGAAGACCCCGCCGGGACGCAGCACCCGGGCGACCTCGCTGCACCGCCCGCGCCGCGTCGGTGACGAACTGGAACGCCCCGAACGCGCAGAAGACCACGTCGAACGACGCGTCCGCGAAGGGCAGGTCGGTGGCGGTGCCGCAGACCGCGGGGACGCGGATGCCGGTGTCCTCGTCGATGCGGCGCGCATGCTGCAGCTGCCGGTGCGAGAGGTCCAGCCCGATGGCGCTCGCGCCCCGCGTGACCAGCCAGCGGGCGCACTGGGCGGCGCCGCAGCCGACCTCGAGCACCGTCCGGCCGGCGACGTCGCCGAGCAGGCCCGCCGACGCCTCATCGAGGCCCTCGGGGCACCAGACGAACCCCACGTCTCGCAGGAACTCACCGTGGGTGGCCTGGTACTCGTCGGCGTAGGCGTCCCAGTCCGCCCGGTTCGCCGTCCGGCTGGTCGCCTCCCCGACCGACCGCCGGGCCGGGTGGACGCCGTCGGCCACCTCAGGCCTCGATGGCGGTGCGCCGGCGGCCGCGCGGGAGCCGGTTCGCCAGCTCGCCCAGCGGCTCGACCGCCCGGTTGAGCGCGTTGACCGAGGCGTGCAGCTCGGGGACCAGGCCGGTGAGCTCGGCCAGCCGCGGCTGGATGCCCTCCAGCGTCGCGCCGAGCTGGATCAGCTGGTCGAGCGTGCCGCCGTCGGCGAGCAGCTTCTCCACGGACCCCTCGGTGAGCAGCCGGTCGAGCAGTCCCTCCTCGTCCAGCAGCCGATCCAGCACGCCGCCGGGCGCGGTGACCCGGTCCAGCGCGCCGCCCGCGGCGAGCAGTCGCTCCAGCGGTCCGTCCTCGGCGACGAGCCGGTCGAGGGCGCCCTGCTCACGCAGCAGCCGCTCGAGCGGCCCGTCCGAGGCGAGCAGGCGGTCCACGGTGCCGCCCGGCTTGAACAGCCGGTCGAGCGGCCCGTGCGCGGCGAGCAGACGGTCGATGGTGCCGCCCGGGGCCATCGCCCGGCCGAGCGGCCGGTCGTCCTCCAGGGCGGCGGCCAACGTGCTGACGAGGTTCATCGGCCCGTGCTGGTCGGTCAGCACCTCGGTGACCCGCTCGGCGAGCCCGTTCTCGCCGATGAGCACCATCAGCCGGTCGGCGTAGCCGTTCTCCCGCCGGACCGGCCCGTCCGGGGCGACCAGCTGGCCGAGCGCGAGCGTGGTCCGGGCGGCGGCCACGCTGAGACGAACCGGCAGCGTCACGAGGTCGAGCAGCGGCATGGCCCCGACCATAAGCCATGTCCGGGAGGTGGCAACATGCCCGGACATGGACCCGTTCGGACTCGCTCCGCTCGCCGGCGGCCACAGCGGCGAGACGTTCCTGGCCGAGGCGGCGGGGGAGCGGACCGTCGTCCGGATCTACGCCGACCGCGGCGCCCGGCGCGGGCCGGGGGCGGTGGAGGTCGACGCGGCCGTGCTGCACCTGGCGCGGGGCCTCCTGCCGGTGCCGGAGGTGCTGGAGGTACGGCGCGCCGACCCGGACGCCGGGACGCCGGCGCTGCTGATCACCTCGTTCCTGCCCGGGCAGCGGCTCGACGTCGTGCTCCCCGACGCGGATGCGAGCTTGCGGGAGCGCCTGGGCCGCTCCGTGGGCGGGGTAGTGGCGCGTCTCGCGCAGATGCCGATGCTGGGACCCGGCCGGTTCGCCGACGGTGACCTGCGGCGGGAAGCCCTGCCGTCCGACCTCGAGGAGTGGGTGGCCGCCCACCGCGCGGGGACGGCGCTGGCTTCCTGGAGCCCCGAGGAGTACGGCGGCCTGCTGCGACGTCGCACGGCAGGCGCAGGACCTGCTCGACCGGACGCAGCGCGCGTGCCTGGTGCACAGCGACCTGAACCCGAAGAACGTCCTGGTCGACCCGGCGACCGGAGCGGTCACCGGCCTGGTGGACTGGGAGTACGCCCACGCCGGCAGCCCGTTCGAGGACCTCGGGAACCTGCTCCGCTTCGAGCGCGACCCTGTCTTCGCCGGGGCGGTGCTGGCCACCTATGCCGAGCAGGTGCCCGACGCGCCGGAGGACCTGCTGGACCGGGCCCGCGCCGCCGACCTGTTCGCGCTGGTCGAGCTCGCGTCGCGCCGGGGCGAGAACCCGGTCGCCGATCGCGCGCACGACCTGCTGCGGGCCGTCGTACGCACCGGCGACCTGCACGCCTGGCCGTTCTGAGCAGCGTCATCCGTCCCGGCGCCCTGGCCGACCACTTCGTATGACCCGCGCCCGGACGTCCTACGCCCCGGAGCGCGGGGGACCTCCGGGTTGGACGCACGCTCGCGCCTTTGCGTATCCTGGTTATGCGCAGGGGTCTGCCTGAGTCTCGGACGTAGCAGATTCTCGCTCGCTATCTGCCGCGCCGGTCAACTCGGTGGCGGCGTCCACGCGCCGGCGAACCAG
This sequence comes from uncultured Actinomycetota bacterium, assembly GCA_963816325.1. Lineage (GTDB taxonomy): Bacteria > Actinomycetota > Actinomycetes > Propionibacteriales > Nocardioidaceae > Nocardioides_B. The sequence goes on from CAWFKC010000019.1 coordinate 5,394, forward strand.
GCACCAGTGAACAAGGTAGTGAAAAAGGGCTTCGTGCGCGCCCGCACAACTCCACCCATCCAAGGAACCCATTCCCTTATGACGAGCAGCACTCCCACTCTTTCCGGCTCCGTTGAGACCGCCCCGCAGGTCGCGGTCAACGACATCGGCTCGGAAGAGGACTTTCTCGCCGCCATCGACGAGACCATCAAGTACTTCAACGACGGCGACATCGTCGACGGCACCATCGTCAAGGTCGACCGCGACGAGGTCCTTCTCGACATCGGCTACAAGACCGAGGGTGTGATCCCCTCCCGCGAGCTCTCCATCAAGCACGATGTCGACCCGTCCGAGGTCGTCGAGGTCGGCGACAAGGTCGAGGCTCTTGTTCTCCAGAAGGAGGACAAGGAAGGCCGCCTGATCCTGTCCAAGAAGCGCGCCCAGTACGAGCGCGCCTGGGGCACCATCGAGCAGGTCAAGGAGGAGGACGGCGTCGTCACCGGCACCGTCATCGAGGTCGTCAAGGGCGGCCTGATCCTCGACATCGGCCTGCGCGGCTTCCTGCCGGCCTCCCTTGTCGAGATGCGGCGCGTCCGCGACCTCCAGCCGTACGTCGGCCAGGAGCTCGAGGCGAAGATCATCGAGCTCGACAAGAACCGCAACAACGTCGTGCTCTCGCGTCGTGCGTGGCTCGAGCAGACCCAGTCCGAGGTCCGGCAGGGCTTCCTGACCCAGCTGCAGAAGGGTCAGATCCGCAAGGGTGTCGTGTCCTCGATCGTGAACTTCGGTGCGTTCGTCGACCTCGGCGGCGTGGACGGTCTGGTTCACGTCTCCGAGCTGTCCTGGAAGCACATCGACCACCCGAGCGAGGTCGTCGCGGTCGGCGACGAGGTCACCGTCGAGGTTCTCGACGTGGACATGGACCGCGAGCGTGTCTCCCTGTCGCTGAAGGCGACGCAGGAGGACCCGTGGCAGCACTTCGCCCGGACCCACCAGATCGGCCAGATCGTGCCGGGCAAGGTCACCAAGCTGGTGCCGTTCGGTTCGTTCGTCCGCGTCGAGGAGGGCATCGAGGGTCTGGTGCACATCTCCGAGCTGGCCGAGCGTCACGTCGAGATCCCCGAGCAGGTCGTCCAGGTCAACGACGACGTCATGGTCAAGATCATCGACATCGACCTGGAGCGTCGCCGGATCTCGCTGTCGCTGAAGCAGGCCAACGAGACCGCGGCCGCGAGCGAGGCCGAGGACTTCGACCCGACGCTCTACGGCATGCCGGCCTCGTACGACGAGCAGGGCAACTACATCTACCCCGAGGGCTTCGACCCGGAGACCGGCGAGTGGCTCGAGGGCTACGAGGATCAGCGCGCCGTCTGGGAGGAGCAGTACGCCAAGGCGCACGCCCGCTGGGAGGCCCACGTCAAGCAGCAGGCCGACGCCCAGAAGGCCGAGATCGAGGCCGGCGAGGCGACGTCGTACTCGTCCTCGCAGCAGCCCACCGGCGGCGGCGGCACCGACGCCGGCTCGCTCGCCTCGGACGAGGCGCTGCAGGCGCTTCGCGAGAAGCTGACGGGCGGACAGGCCTGACCGGTTCGGTCGAGACGCACGAAGGGCCCGGTCACCGTTCACGGTGACCGGGCCCTTCGGCATCCGCGACCAACCTGCCCGGCCGGACTACGCGAGCCGGGGGTCGAACGGGTCGCGCGGATGGCTGCGCGGCGGGCGTTGGTGGGCGGGCAGGCGGCCGTAGCCGTCGTGGGTCACGAACTCGTAGAGGTACAGGCCGCCCCACGCCAGGGCGGTGAGGCCGGCCACCGCGAGGATCAGAATCAGAAGGTTCATGGCAGTAATTCTGCGTCCGTCGACATTCCGCCACGAGTGGCAGGAAAGACAGCGTGCATCGATTTCCTGCCAGTTCTCTGCCATGATGGCCGCATGATCGACAACGTGGCCGTGCTCGTCTACGACGGCGTCGCGGCCTTCGAGCTCGGCGTGCTCTGCGAGGCGTGGGGCATCGACCGCTCCGACGACGGGCTGCCCGTGTTCGACTTCGCCGTCTGCGCGCCGGAGAAAGGCCCGGTGGCCACCACCGCCGGCTTCTCCCTCAACGTGGAGCACGACCTGTCCCGCGTGGCCGAGGCGGACCTGGTCGCCGTCCCCGCGATGCCCCGGCTGAGCCCCACACCGGCCCCGGTCGTCGAGGCGCTGCAGGCGGCGCACGCCCGCGGGGCGCGCGTGCTCTCGGTGTGCTCCGGCGCCTTCGCGCTGGGTGACGCCGGCCTGCTCGACGGGCGGTCCTGCACCACCCACTGGATGTACACCGACGAGCTCGCGGCCCGCTTCCCGCGTGCGCGGGTGGTGCCGGAGGTGCTCTACGTCGACGCGGACCCGGTGATCACCAGCGCCGGCACCGCGGCCGGTGTCGACGCCTGCCTGCACCTGTGGCGCAAGGAGTTCGGGGCGGCGGCCGCAGGCAAGGTCGCGCGGCGGATGGTCGTGCCTCCGCAGCGCGACGGGGGACAGGCCCAGTTCATCCGGACCACCGTTCCGGAGTGCGACGCCGAGACACTGGGCCCGCTGCTGGCCTGGATCGCCGAGCACCTCGACGAGGACCTGTCGGTCGAGATGCTCGCCCGGCGCGCGCACATGTCGGCCCGCACCTTCGCCCGCCGCTTCCGCGAGGAGACCGGCGCGACGCCGCACGCCTGGGTGACCCGGCAGCGGCTGCTGCGCGCCGAGGAGCTGCTCGAGACCACCGACCGCAGCGTGGACTGGATCGCCGGCGAGGTGGGCTTCGGCAACGCCGCCACGCTGCGCCACCACTTCACCCGGGCCCGGGCAGTCAGCCCGCAGCGGTACCGCCGGACCTTCAGCTCAGTCCAGGCCGAGCAGGCCGGGTAGCTCCAGGCGGCGCACCTTCCCGGTCGCGGTGTGCGGCAGCGCCTCGAGGCGGTGGTACTCCTTGGGCCGCTTGGCCGGGGACAGCCGCTCGTGCGCGAGCCGGTTCAGGGACTCCTCGTCGGCGTCCCCGACCACCGCCGCGCACACGCGCTGCCCCCACTGCGCGTCGTCGACCCCGAACACCGCCACCTCCCGGACGTCCGGGTGCTCGCGCAGGACGTTCTCGACCTCGACCGGGTAGACGTTGACCCCGCCGGAGATCACCAGGTCGTCCCGGCGCCCGTCGAGGTAGAGGTAGCCGTCCTCGTCGAGACGGCCGAGGTCGCCGACGGTGAACGCCGGGCCTTGCGGCGTCTCCCGCCAGGCGGCCGCGGTCTTCTCGGGGTCGTTCCAGTAGCGGAAGCGGGCGTACTCAGGGACCACGCACCAGATCGTGCCGTCCTCCTCGACGAACAGCTCCCGGCCGGGCCGGGCCCGCCCGACCGTGCCGGGGTGCGCGAGCCACTCCTCGCTGCGGCACGCGGTGAACTGCCCCTCGGTGGAGCCGTAGAACTCCCACGTGGACTCGTCGGGGAACAGCTCGATCAGCCGACGCTTGAGGTCCGGCGGGCAGGCGGCGCCCGCGTGCGCGACCAGCCGGAAGCAGGTGAGGTCGGGCACCCCGACCTCGTCCCAGTGGGCGAACAGCCGCTGCAGGTGCGTGGGCACGCAGAACATCGTGGTGGGCCGCTCCTCGACGATGGCCCGGGTGACCCGCGACGGGTCGAACGGCCCCGGTACGACGATCCGCCCGCCGGCGAGCAGGGTGCCCATCGCGAACCGGAGCGGTGCGGAGTGGTACAGCGGGCTGAGCACGAGGTGTACGTCGTCCGCGGCGAAGCCCCACAGGTCCCGCTCCTCCTGCACCAGCGCGCGAGCGGCCGGCTCGTCGAGGAGACCGGACCAGACTCCCTTCGGTCGGCCGGTGGTGCCGCTGGTGACGTGCATCGGCCGGCACCGCGGCAGTCCGCGACGCCGCGCCTGCGGGACGTCGTGCACCAGGGACAGCACGGTGGCCTCGCTGTCGACGACCATGCGGGGCTCGACGTCCTCGAGAATGCGGGCCTGCTCGCTGTGGGTCAGCCGCGGGTCGAGCGGCACCGGGAACACGCCGGCGGCCAGCAGGCCCATCACCAGGTCGACGTACGCCTCGGAGCCGGGCGCGAGGAGGGCGACCCGGTCGCCGGGCCTGAGGTCACCGTGCCCGCCCAGGTGGTCGCTCGCGTGCTCGCCCATGGGCGCCATCGTGGCAGATCCGTGCCGGCCGGCCGCACCGCCCTTTCGTTTGCGGACCCAACCGGTGGGTAACGAACGTCCATGGCTTATCCACGCACCGAACAGGCGCCGCAGTGCTGAGCTGCGCGGTCTTCGGTCACCGGCCGGGCTTCAGGGCGGAGGGACGCCTGATGACCTGGGAGTGCGAGCGCGGCTGCGGCTTCGGTGGTCAGAAGGAGTACGCCACCGCCGAGGATGCCGCCCGGTTCGCACGAGCCTTCGACAAGAGGGACTCCTCCGACCTGGGACGGCGGGCGCCGCTGATCGGGCTCTTCCCGCTGCGGCTCTGGCGTTGGTTCAAGCAGGGGTCCCAGCGGCGACCGGCGGGGCAGGGACCGTCGACAGGAGGGCAGTGATGATGAGGAGGAACGTGAGCGCGGGCAACCGTGCTGGTGGGCACGCTGGTCAGGTGACGCCATGAGCACCGACGTCCAGCTCGACAAGATCAGCACCAAGGTCCCCGCACGCCTCGACCGGCTGCCGTGGGCGAAGTTCCACTGGATGGTGGTCGTCGGCCTCGGCGCCGTGTGGATCCTCGACGGCCTCGAGGTCACCATGGTCGGCAACGTGGCGTCCCGGCTCACCGAGAAGGGCACCGGGATCGACATCAGCACCGCCCAGATCGGGACGGCGGCGGCGATCTACATCATCGGTGCCTGTCTCGGGGCGTTGTTCTTCGGCCAGCTGACCGACCGCCTCGGCCGCAAGAAGATGTTCCTGATCACGCTGGCGGTCTACATCCTCGCCACCGTGGCCACCGCGTTCGCCTGGACGCCGTTGTACTTCTACATCGCCCGGTTCTTCACCGGAGCCGGTATCGGTGGTGAGTACTCCGCGATCAACTCCGCGATCGACGAGCTGATCCCGGCGCGGGTGCGTGGTCGCGTGGACCTCGCCATCAACGGCTCCTACTGGGTCGGCGCGGCCGGCGGGTCGGCCTTCGCGCTGTTCTTCCTCAACGAGGGCATCTTCCCGGCCAACATCGGCTGGCGGCTCTGCTTCGCGGTCGGCGCCATCCTCGGCGTCACCATCCTGGTCGTCCGCCGGCACGTGCCGGAGAGCCCGCGGTGGCTGTTCATCCACGGCCGCGAGGACGAGGCCGAGCGGATCGTGGGCGAGATCGAGGACGGTGTCAGGGAGGAGACCGGCCAGGACCTCGAGGAGCCGGATGACGAGCTGACCGTCCGTCAGCGCAAGAACATCCCGTTCCGGGAGATCGCCAAGGTCGCGTTCACCCAGTACCCGAAGCGGGCGATCCTGGGGCTGGCGCTGTTCATCGGCCAGGCGTTCATCTACAACGGCGTCACGTTCAACCTCGGCACGCTGTTCACCACGTTCTTCGACGTGTCCTCCGGGTTCGTGCCGGTGTTCATCATCATCTGGGCCCTGGGGAACTTCGCCGGGCCCGTGACGCTCGGCCGGCTCTTCGACACGATCGGCCGCAAGCCGATGATCTCCGGCACCTACATCGGCTCGGCGGCGGTGGCTGCCGGACTGGCGGTCTACCTGTTGCAGGGCGGGGCAAGCCGGTGGATCTTCCTCGGCATCCTCGTGGTCGCGTTCTTCCTGGCCTCCTCCGGGGCCAGCGCCGCCTACCTGACGGTCAGCGAGATCTTCCCGATGGAGACCCGGGCGCTCGCGATCGCGTTCTTCTACGCGATCGGCACCGGTGTCGGCGGCGTCGCAGGCCCGCTGATCTTCAGCAACATGATCTCCTCGGGCAACCGCGGCCAGGTGGCGACCGCCTTCTTCATCGCGGCTGCCGTGATGGCCGCTGCCGGCGTCGTCGAGGTCTTCTTCGGCGTCAAGGCCGAGCAGGCCAACCTGGAGAATCTCGCGCAGCCGCTGACGGCCAGCGAGGCCGAGGGCGATGAGGAGCCGGACGAGCAGGACTCGAGTGACCGGGACTCCGGCGACCACCAGGCGGACGAGGAGCGGTCGCGCCGGATGCGCGAGCGCGCCGAGCGCCGCCAGGCGGCGACGACCGGTCGCGGACGGTACCGTCCCGGCCCCGGGCGCGGTCCCAACTCCCCGTGGATCACCGCCCCGCCGACCGACGCCCAGGACGAGGTGCTCGACGCCGAGATCGAGACGATCGCGCGCGCGGTCGACGACCAGGGACCGATGCCGGTCCACCAGCTGGAGGAAGCCGTCGCGGCGAAGTACTGGGGTCCCGGCCGCTTCCGCGGCGCCCTGCGTGAGGCGATCCGTGAGGAGCGGGTCACGAGGCTGGCGCGCGGACAGATCGGTCCGGTCGGCGGTCACGGACGCCAGGACGGGTCCGGTCCGAACGGCAGCCACTCGAACGGCAGCGGTCCGGACAGCCGCGGGTAGCCGCCGCACCGAACCGGCAACGAGGGCGCGCGGTGATCCGCGCGCCCTCGTTCAGCGCAGGCTGTAGTGCAGGTGCACGAAGGTCTGCGCGGGCGACGCGCGCACCTCGAGCAGGCGCATCGGTGCGGTGTGCCGTCGCGGCAGCAAGGGCGCACCCGCGCCGAGCGTCACCGGGGTGAGCGAGACCCACAGCTCGTCGAGCAGGTCGTGGTCGAGGAACTGCCCGACCAGGTCGCCGCCGCCGACGAGCCACAGGTTGCGGCCGGCGGCGGCGCGGACCATCGCCGCGTGCACGTCGGGCACCGGGTCGCTGGTGAACCGGAGGTCTGCCCCCGCGATCGGCGGCAGGTCGCGATGGGTGAACACCCACGTCGGCCGGTCGCCGTAGAACCACTCACCCGGGTGGTGGCGCCGGATCCACTCGTAGGTGCCGGCCCCCATCGCGAGCACGCCGACCTGCTCGATGAACGCGTCGTAGGGGTTGGCCGGGTCGTCCGCGCCCGGCATGGACAGCAGCCAGGACAGGTCGTCGTGCTCGTCGGCGATGAAGCCGTCGAGCGAGGACGCCACGAGGTACGTCGTCACAGCCATACCGGCATCGTGCCACCGGCCGCCGACAGCCCTCGAGGGTCCGTGGCAGACTGCCCGGCATGCGAGTGGGTCTGACCGGTGGAGTGGGCGCGGGCAAGAGCGCGGTGGCGGCGGTCCTGCGTGAGCTCGGCGCGGTGGTGATCGACGCCGACGTGCTCTCCCGCGAGGTGGTCGCCAAGGGCACGGACGGCCTGCGGGAGGTCGTCGCCGCGTTCGGTCCGCAAGTGCTCACCGCCGACGGGGAGCTCAACCGTCCGGCGCTGGCCTCGGTGGTCTTCGCGGACGAGGAGGCCCGGCGCCGGCTCGAGGCGATCGTGCACCCACGGGTGCGGGCCCGCAGCGCCGAGCTCGAGGCCGCGGCCGCGCCCGGCGCCGTGGTGGTGCACGACATCCCGCTGCTGACCGAGACCGGTCAGGCCGCAGCTTTCGACGAGGTGCTGGTGGTGGACGTCCCGGTGGAGACCCAGGTGCGGCGCCTGGTCGAGCAGCGCGGCATGACCCCGCAGGACGCCGAGGCCCGGGTCGCGGCCCAGGCGTCCCGGGAGCAGCGCCGGGCGGTCGCGACGTACGTCATCGACAACACCGGGACGCTCGAAGACCTCCGCGAGCGGGTCGCGGAGGTCTTCGACAGGTTGGTCTCGGCGGGCCGGGTGGGCGGCTGAAGCTGCCTGTCGTTGCGGCCGACTGCCTGCAGCGCACGGAGCCGGCCCGCCGAGCGGCTTCTCAGGAGCCTCTCTAGGCGGCCAGGTCCGGGTCGGCGAGGGTGCGCAGCTTCTGCAGCGCCTCCCGCTCGAGCTGGCGGACCCGCTCGGCCGAGATGCCGTGCTTGGCACCGATGTCGGCCAGCTTGTGCTGCCGGCCGTCGACGAGGCCGTAGCGCGAGCGGATGATGTCGGCCGCGCGCTCGTCGAGCAACTCGACCAGGCGGCCCAGACGGTCCCGCGACTCGGTGTCGAGGAACGTGCTGTCCGGTCCGGGCGCGGTCTCCTGGGCGATCAGGTCGCCGAGGGAGGTGTCACCGTCCTCGTCGACCGGCGTGTCCAGGCTGACGTGCTCGCGGCCCCACGAGAGCAGGTCCAGGACCCGGTCGACGTCCATGTCGAGCTCGCCGGCGATCTCCTCCGGCTCCGGCTCGCGGCCGAGCTGGCGCTCCAGCGTGCGGCGCGCCGCTCCGACCTGGTTGAGCTCCTCGACCACGTGCACGGGCAGGCGGACGACCCGGGCCTGCTGCGCGATCCCGCGGGTGATCGCCTGGCGTACCCACCAGGTGGCGTACGTCGAGAACTTGTAGCCCTTCGCGTAGTCGAACTTCTCGACCGCGCGGATCAGCCCGGTGTTGCCCTCCTGCACCAGGTCCAGCATCGGCATCTGGCTCCGGCCGTACTTGCGGGCGATCGAGACCACGAGCCGCAAGTTGGACTCGATGAACCGCTGGATGGCCCGCTGGCCCTCCTCGGCAAGCCACTCGAGCTCGTCCTGAGTGGCCCACTTGGGTGCGCCCCCCTTCTTGCGCCCGACCCGGCCCTCGTCGAGCAGGTGCTGGGCGAACAAGCCGGCCTCGATGGTCTTGCTCAGCTCGACCTCGGTGATAGCGTCGAGCAGCGGAGTACGTGCGATTTCGTCGAGGTACATCCCGACGCCGTCGCGCCCCTCGATCTCGCGAGTGTGCGTGCGACTGGTTGCCACGTGTGCTCCCTTCCTTTCCAGATTCGTACCCACCGGTAGAACCTGCAATCACCACAACGACCGACGTGCCGTGGGGATTCCCATTCCCACTCGATCCATGCGGCTACCTGTGCTCGGTTTGACGAGCGGGGAGGCCGCGGAGTTGCCCGCCGGCGGGTATTTCAGGGACTTCTCAGGCTCAACGTCACCGGAGGTTCGTCGCGGCGGGGCCGGCGGACTGCCCGGGAAGAGGGGAAGTGTCAGCCGCGGCCGACCTGGTCGAGCACCCAGGCGAGGGAGAAGGCCCGGTCGCGCCAGGCCCGGTAGCGGCCGCTGACCCCGCCGTGGCCGGCCGACATCTCCGTCTTGAGCAGGATGTCCTCCGGGTTCGCGGCGGTCGCCCGCAGCCGGGCCACCCACTTCGCGGGCTCCACGTAGTGCACCCGGGTGTCGTGCAGGGAGGTCTCGGCGAGGATCGCCGGGTAGCGCGTGGCGGCCACGTTCTCGTAGGGGGAGTAGGACTTCATGTAGTGGTAGACCTCGGGATCCTCGAGCGGGTTGCCCCACTCCTCCCACTCGATCACGGTCAGCGGCAGCGACGGGTCCAAGATCGTGGTCAGCGCGTCGACGAAGGGCACGTCGGCCACCACCGCCCGGAACGCCTCGGGCGCCATGTTCGCCACCGCCCCCATCAGCAGCCCGCCGGCGCTGCCGCCCTCGGCCACCAGCCGGTCGTGGGACGTCCACCCCTCGGCGACCAGGTGACGCGCGCAGGCGATGAAGTCGGTGAACGTGTTGCGCTTGTGGAGCATCTTGCCCTCGTCGTACCACCGGCGACCCATCTCCCCGCCGCCGCGGACGTGGGCGATCGCGTAGCCCATGCCCCGGTCCAGCAGCGAGAGCCGCGCGATGGAGAACGTCGGGTCCATGGAGTCCTCGTAGGACCCGTAGCCGTAGAGCAGCACCGGCATCGACCCGTCCCGGGGGGCGTCCTTCGGGCAGACCAGCGAGACCGGGACCCGTGCCCCGTCCTCGGCGACCGCCCAGGTGCGGTGCTGCTCGTAGTGGCCGGGGTCGAAGCCGCCGAGGACCGGCATCTGCTTGAGCAGGGTGCGCTCCCGGGTGCTCACGTGGAAGTCGAACACCGAGGGCGGCGTGGTCATCGTGGTGTAGCCGAACCGCACCGTCGGCTGGTGGAACTCCGGGTTCCCCGACGCGCCGACGGTGTAGACCGGCTCGTCGAACTCGAGCAGGAAGTCCTCGCCGAGCCCGTCCGGCGCGGCGTCGTCGAGGGTGATCACCCGCAGCTGCGTGAGGCCGTCGCTGCGCTGGCTGAGCACCAGGTGCGTGGCGAACGCCTCCACGTCCTCCAGCCGCACCCGCGGGTCGTGGGGGAGCAGCGGCTGCCACTGCTCGGGTGAGCTGGCGTCGACAGGGGCCTTGGCCACCGCGTAGTTCTCGGCGTTCTCGTTGTGCAGGATCAGCAGGCAGTCCTCGCCGGCCAGCACGGCGTGCTCGACGGCGTACTCCACGCCCTGGCGGCGCGGCGCCACCACCCGGAACTCGCCGGTGGGGTCGTCGGCCTCGAGCACGGCGTACTCGGTGGTGGTCTTCGAGCCCGAGCCCAGCACCAGGTAGCGGTCGCTGCGGGTGCGCCCGACCGAGGTCCAGAACCGCTCGTCGCGCTCGTGGTGGACCAGCACGTCCTCGCCGACCGGGGTGCCGAGCGTGTGCCGCCACACCTTGTCCACGCGCCAGGCGTCGTCGACGGTGGTGTAGAACAGCACGCTGCCGGCGAGGTCCCAGACCGCGGCCCCGAGCGTGTTGGGGATCTCGTCGGGGAGGTACTGCCCGGTGCGCAGGTCCTTGACCCGCAGCAGGAACCTCTCGTCGCCGACCGTGTCGGTGCTCAGCGCCAGCAGGTTGCCGTCCGGGCTGACCGAGGCGGTGCCCACGCTGAAGAACTCGTGCCCCTCGGCCAGCTCGTTCATGTCGAGCAGGACCTGCTCCCCGGGCACCTCGACGTCGACGCTCAGCCGCGGCGGCGTCCAGTCCTCGGGGTCGGCCACCGGGCAGCGGCAGCTGATGCCGTACTCCTTGCCCTCGAGGGAGCGGCCGTAGTACCACCAGTCGTGGATCCGGTAGGGCACCGACAGGTCGGTCTCCTGGGTGCGCGACCGGATCTCCTCGAAGATCGACTCCCGCAGCTCGGCCAGGTGGGCGGTCCGCGCCTCGGTGTAGGCGTTCTCGGCGGTCAGGTAGGCGAGCGTCTCGGACGCCTCCCGGTCCCGCAGCCACTCGTAGTCGTCGGTGACGCTGTCGCCGTGGTGGCTCCGGGTGGTCGGGATCTTGCGGGCGACGGGGGGCTGCGGCATGGCAGGACCCTAACCGAGGGGTACGACGGGCGTGGCGGGGGCGGCTCAGCCCAGCCGGCGCGGCTCCCGGGGCTCGACACCGCGCTCGGCGGTGACCCGGTAGACGCCCGCGCCGGGGCGCTCGGTGAGATAGCCGTGCACCGCACCGTCGACGTGGTGGACCGCGGCGCCGTCGTCCGCGGCGAAGCCGGCCGGAAGGTCGCCGCGCCGCACCGCCGAGGTGAACAGCGGCCTCCGCTGGGGCTCGCCGTCGAAGTGCGGGCAGAAGCTGCCCGGGACCAGGCCCAGGCCGCCGACCCAGGGCTCCAGCTGGGAGCCGAAGGCGTCGGTGGTGCACGCCTCGAACCAGCAGTTGGCGCCGGCGGAGATCCCGCCGAGCACCATGTCGCGCGCCGCGCAGATCCGGCGCAGCTGGGCGGACACGCCGTGCGCCTCCCACAGCGCGACCAGGTTCACCGTCGAGCCGCCGCCGACGTAGAGCACGTGCGCGTCCGCGAGCCGGGCCACGGAGTCGGCGGCGTCCTCCCACAGCGTGAGCACGCTGGTGCGCACGCCCAGCGTCGTGAAGGCGTCGGTGAACCTTCTCGCGTAGTCGGCGCTGTCCGCGGAGGCCGTGGGAGCGAAGCAGACCAGCGGGTCGGCCACGTCGGCGAGCTCGAGCAGGTAGCGGTCGAGCGCGGTCGGCTTGTCGTCATCGGCCATGGAGAAGCCCCCGCCTCCCATGGCGACCAGGTGCGTCGTCATGTGTCCACCGTTTCACGTCGCGGCCGCAGGTCCGGGTCGTCGGTGCGGAACGTGCGCACCGGGCCGGGTCCCGTCTCGGCGGTCTCGAAGCGGACCGTGACGCGTCCGAGGCCCGAGCCCCACACCCAGCCGGGGCCGTGCTCGGCGTGCGCGACGTCCATGCCGGGGGCCCACGGCCGGCCGCGCGTGATCCGGTCGATCTCCTCCTGCGGTACGGCGTCGGCGAGATCCTCCGCGGTCTCGTCGTACTCCTCGAAGAGGTCCTCCTGGATCCAGTCCGCGAGGCCCGAGACGCCGACGCCGAGCAGCCGGACCCCGCCGGAGGTGTCCACGTCGCCGAGCAGGGCGCGTGCGGTGCGGGCGACCACGCGGGCGACGTCGGTCGGCGCGGCGAGCGTCGCGGAGCGGGTGTGGGTGCTGAAGTCGTGCAGCCGCACCTTGACGGTGATCGTGCGACCCGACAGCCGCGCCTTGCGCAGCCGCTCGGTCACCTTCGCCGCCTGCCGGTCCAGCAGGCCCTCGAGCAGGCGCTTGTCGACCAGGTCCGCGTCGTAGGTGTCCTCGACGCTGACCGACTTCGCCTCCCGCTCGGGTACGACGGCCCGGTCGTCCTCCGCGCGCGCGAGGTGGAACAGCCCGGTGCCGTGCGCCTGGCCGACCAGCCGCACCAGCTCCTCCGCGGAGACGCCCTCCAGGTCCGCGACGGTGTGCACCCCCACGCGCCGCAGGCGCTCGGCGGTGGCCGGCCCCACGCCGGGAATCACCGAGACGCTCATCGGCCGCAGCAGGTCCCGTTCCGTCCCCGGAGCCACCACCACGAGCCCGTCCGGCTTGTCGAGGTCGCTGGCCACCTTGGCGACGAACTTCGAGGTGGCGATGCCCACCGAGCCCCGCAGCCCGCCGGTGACCTCCTGCACGGTCTCCTTCAGGGTCCGGCCCACCTCGGTGACCGCCTCGAGGGAGAGGTCGGCGAGCCCGGTGGCGGCGAGGTCGACGAACGCCTCGTCCAGCGACAACGGCTCCACCAGCGGGGACAGCTCGCGCAGCGCGGCCATCACCGCCCGGCTGGTGGAGCGGTAGGCGTGGAACCTCCCGCTGAGGAACGCCGCGTGCGGGCAGCGCTTGCGCGCCTCGGCGGTGGACATGGCCGAGCGCACGCCGAACACGCGCGCCTCGTAGGAGGCGGTCGCCACGACGCCGCGCCCCCCGACGCCACCGACGATGACGGGCTTGCCGCGCAACGACGGTTTGTCACGCTGCTCCACGGAGGCGAAGAAGGCGTCCAGGTCGACGTGGAGGATCGTCGGGTCGGAGCGCACCGACTCATTCTGCCTGCCGCCGCGGGCCGGTCCCGCAGGCGGCGCCCGGGCGGCTCGTTCAGGGCCGGACCACGACCACCGAGCCGTCCACGTGGCAGACGGAGGCCAGGGTGTTGAAGACGCTGCCGTGCCAGCGCACGTTGCGGTGCATCAGGTGCACGAGCCGGGCCGGCTCGTCGGTGGTCACCCGCAGCTCGTAGTCGACCGCGACGAACCGGGGAGGGCTGTCCTGGCGGCGCGCGGTCACCTCGACCTCGGCGACGTCGTAGCGGACCCCCAGCAGGCCCGCGGAGCGGTTCAGGTTGGTGAGCAGGCACGCGGCTAGCGCGCCGGCCAGCATCTCCCCGGCGCCCGGGACCGTCGAGGGCACCCCGGGCCAGTCGACGTCGATGCCGCGCTGCTCGGGGACCGGGGTGGGCAGCAGGGTCGTCCCGCCGTCGGGACACGTGCGGGCGCGGACCCGGCACTCCTGCGGAGCCACCTCGGCGACCAGGGGGGAGCGGACCGTGGCCGCACCCGTGGGCTGCGGGGCTTCCGCCTCGAGTGCGCTCATGATGCGAGCGTAGGGGCGCTCGTGTGGTCAGCGGCAGGGGCCGTTGGGCCCGCGCCGCTGGCCCATCGGCTCGCTCCCGATGGTCGGCGCGGGCCAGGAACCATCCCCAGGCCGCAGACCCGGCACGTTGTCCACGCCTCGCGGCAACGGGGTGCCCCGACCGGGGCCCGCGGCGGGAGCGTCCTGCCATGACAGATGCCAAGACACTGCGGGCCAAGAGCCCCGCCGATCTCCTCGCCATGGTGCCGTTCCTCCTCGGCTTCCACCCCGAGGACTCCGTGGTCGTGCTGACCCTCGGCGACGCCGACCGCCCCTTCCACGCCCGCGTCGACCTGCCGGCCGACCCCGACCACGTCTCCCAGGTCACCGACTACCTCGCCACGGCCGCGTCGCACCACGGGCTGCGCCAGGTGGCCGTCGTCGTCTACTCCGACGACGGGCTCCTCGCCGCCGCGGCGGCCGCCGCGCTCGGCGAACGGCTCGAGCAGGACGGGGTGGAGGTGGCCGCGGCGGTGCGTGCCGACGGGGAGCGCTGGTTCTGCCTCGACCCCGGCTCCTGCGCGTGCCCGGACCAGGGGACGCCGTACGACCTGGCCACCCACCCCTTCACCGCCGAGGCGGTGGTCGAGGGCCGCGTCACCTACGGCAGCCGTGAGGCGTTGCGGGACTCCCTGGTCGGCAACGACGCGGACGAGGTGGACGACGTCAGCAGGGCGGCCGACACCGCGTTGTGCCGGTTCACCGCGGCCGCCCGGCACCCGCTGGGTCCGCCGGCACCGGAGGGCGCCCGCGCGCACCTGGTCGCCGAGGGGCACTGGGTCGGCCACCGGGTGAGCCGGTTCCTCGCCGACGGGGTCCGGCTGTCCGCGGAGGACGCGGGCCGGTTGCTGGTGGCCATGGTCAACCTCGAGGTGCGCGACGTGGCCTGGGCGCAGATGACCCGCGACAACGCCTCGCGGCACGTCGACCTGTGGCGCGACGTGGTGCGCCGCGCGCCGCACGACCTGCTCGCCGCCCCGGCGGCACTACTCGGGTTCGCGGCCTGGCTCGCCGGTGACGGGGCCCTGGCCTGGTGCGCGGTGGACCGGTGCCGCGAGGTGGAGCCCGACTACAGCCTGGCAGGGCTGCTGGCCGACGCGCTGACCGGGGCCGTTCCGCCGAGCACCTGGCGGCCGTTCGATGCCGAGGACCTGCCGCTGTTCGCCGGCTGAGCGCCCCGGACCCGACGGCCGGAGCCGACGGCCGGGCGCGACGGCCGGACGCGCTGGCCCGACGCGACGGCCGGGCCGCGTCCCGGTGGGTGGGGGCCGGGGCGCGAAGCGCCTACGCTTCCGGCATGGGCGAAGAGGTGGCTGCGCAGGAGTTCACCCGCGAGGACCGGACCCGCTACCGCGAGAAGGTACGTCGCTGCCTCGACGTGTTCGAGCGGATGCTGCGTGAGTCGCGGTTCGAGGCCGACTACCCGATGACCGGCCTGGAGATCGAGCTCAACCTCGTCGACGACGCCGGCGACCCCGCGCTGAAGAACGCCGAGGCGCTCGCGGCCATCGCCGACCCGGACTTCCAGACCGAGCTCGGCCAGTTCAACCTCGAGATCAACGTGCCGCCGAAGAAGCTCAAGGACCGGGGGTTCGCCGAGTTCGAGGACCGCGTCCGCGCCAGCCTCAACGCGGCGGACGCCCGGGCCGTGGAGGTCGGCGCGCACCTGGTGATGATCGGCATCCTGCCGACCCTGTCCGGTGGCCACATGGGGCCCTCGTCGTTGAGCTCGAACCCGCGCTACCAGCTGCTCAGCGACCAGATCCTCGCCGCGCGCGGGGAGGACATCGTCATCGACATCAGCGGGCCGGAACGGCTGCGCACCACGGCGGACTCGATCGTGCCCGAGGCGGCCTGCACGAGCACCCAGCTGCACCTGCAGGTCAGCCCAGAGGACTTCCCGGCGTACTGGAACGCCTCCCAGGCGGTCTCCGGCGTGCAGCTCGCACTGGGTGCCAACTCTCCCTTCCTGCTGGGCCGCGAGCTGTGGCGCGAGACCCGCATCCCGCTGTTCGAGCAGGCGACCGACACCCGTAGCGAGGAGCTCAAGGCGCAGGGCGTGCGCCCGCGGGTCTGGTTCGGCGAACGGTGGATCACCTCGATCTTCGACCTCTACGAGGAGAACGTCCGCTACTTCCCGTCGCTGCTGCCGATCATGGACGACGAGGACCCCATCGACGTCCTCGAGTCGGGCCGGACCCCGAAGCTGGCCGAGCTGCGGCTGCACAACGGCACCATCTACCGGTGGAACCGGCCGGTCTACGACGTCGTGGACGGCGTCCCGCACCTGCGGGTGGAGAACCGGGTCCTGCCCGCCGGGCCGACCGTGGCCGACACGATGGCCAATGCGGCGTTCTACTACGGCCTGGTCCGGACGTTGGCCGAGCACGAGCGGCCGCTGTGGTCGCAGATGTCCTTCAGCGCCGCGGAGGAGAACTTCCACCTCGCCGCCGAGCGCGGTATCGAGGCGCACCTCTACTGGCCCGGCCTCGGCCAGGTGTCGGCTGCCGAACTCGTGCTGCGACGGCTGCTGCCGATGGCGCACGCCGGGCTCGACTCGTGGGGCGTGCGCCCGGAGGAGCGGGACCGGCTGATGGGCATCATCGAACAGCGCTGCCTGACCGGACGCAACGGCGCCTCCTGGTTCGTGGAGCGGTTCCACGGCCGGCTCTCCAGCAGCGAGGGGGACCGGCTCGCGGCGCTGCGCTCGACGCTGGGCGAGTACCGCGCCCACATGCACACCAACCAGCCGGTGCACACCTGGGAGTGAGCCTCACAGCCGCAGCCGCTTCCAGGTGCGGCTCTCCCCGGTGACCACGTCGCGCCAGCCGTACCTCGTCAAGACGTAGAACCCGCCGAGCCGGCGGTCGTGGATCGCGAAGGCCGTGCGCGCGGCGGAGAACCACGCCAGGTCCTCGTCGTGCGGCGCCGGCACCCCCGGCCGCAGCAGCCAGGCGGTCTCCCAGCCGGGATCGCTGTGCTCGAGCATCGAGCTCAGGACGTCGACGCGCAGGCCGGAGTCCACGACGGCCAGGTCCTGCGCGCGCACCACGAAGGAGTCGCGCTCCCCGCCGAGCCGGCCGACCTGCACCGCCGCGTCGAAGCGCCGCCGTTGCTCGCGCTGCCGGAAGCGGCCCACCTCCTCGCGGAGCAGGCGCTGCAGGTCACCGGTCGTTGCCACCCGGCAAGCCTGCCGTGCGGAACGACTTCGCGTGGGGACTCGTCCACAGGCGGGCGAGCGACCCGCGGCTACGGTACGGTCGCCTCGGACGCTCAGGGCGAGTCAAGGATCACAGGAGGTTCGATGAGGACCATCGTCGTCGGGTACGTGCCGAAGCCGGAGGGCAAGGCGGCGCTGCGGCGCGCAAGCGAGGAGGCGCGGCTGCGGGAGGCCCGGCTGGTCGTGATCAACTCGCACCGCGGAGGCCGCGAGTTCGACAGCGACGACGCGATCGAGTCCGAGGCGCAGCTCGAAGAGGTGCGCGCGATCCTCGACGGCGCGGGCGTGGAGCACGAGGTGCGCCAGCTCGTCCGCGGCATGGACCCCGCCGACGACCTGATCAACGTCGCCAAGGAGGTCGACGCGGAGTTCATCGTGATCGGCCTGCGTCGCCGTTCGCCGGTGGGCAAGCTGATCCTGGGCAGCAACGCGCAGCGGGTGCTGCTCGACGCGCCCTGCCCGGTGCTGGCCGTCAAGTCGGGGGAGTAGCGGCGAGTCCGCGACGCCATGAGCCTCCGGACCGCCCACGAGCCGCACGCCGGACCGGAGAGCCGGGAGCGCGCGGCGGGCCCGGGTTGGGGTTGGTTTGAACCGGTGCCGTGTCACAATGGGTCCAGCGGCTCTTGACGTGTACGGGCTTTGCCGCGCCCGACAACCGCTGTACGAGAGGTAGTTCGTGTCGACGAGCACGTCCCGCAAGCTCCCTGATGCTGTCCTCGCCCATCCCGACGTCGTTGCCTTGGTCGAGGAGGGCAGGTCCTCAGGGCAGGTGACCGCAGACGCGCTCCGCGGCGCCTCCGAAACGGCGGACATCTCTCCCCAGCACCTCAAGGCGCTGCTGCGCTTCCTCAGTGAGGAAGGGGTCGCCGTGGTCGTCTCCGCCGATGACGCCAAGCCGCGCAAGCGGGTCGCCGCGGCCTCCGGCGCGAGCCGCACCACGGTGAAGGCCAGCGCGAAGAAGGCGCCCGCCAAGTCGGCTTCGAAGAAGGCGGAGCCGCCGGCCAAGAAGGCGCCGGCCAAGAAGGCCGCAAGCAAGAAGGCCGACGGCGACGAGGCGGAGATCGAGGTCGCCGCAGCCCAGCCGGTGGTCGGGCCCGACGGCAAGAAGGTGCTCCCGGACCTGCCCGACGAGGCGTTCGAGAAGGACCTCGCCGAGGACCCCACGCTCAAGGAGGAGGAGGACGAGAGCAAGGGCTTCGTCGTCTCCCAGGCCGACGAGTCCGACGAGCCGGTCCAGCAGGTCATGGTCGCCGGCGCGACCGCCGACCCGGTCAAGGACTACCTCAAGCAGATCGGCAAGGTGCCGCTGCTCAACGCGGAGATGGAGGTCGAGCTCGCCAAGCGCATCGAGGCCGGCCTCTTCGCCGACGAGAAGCTCGCCCAGGGCGGCAAGATTCAGGCGAAGGTCCTCGAGGAGCTCGAGTGGATCGCCGAGGACGGCCGCCGCGCGAAGAACCACCTGCTCGAGGCGAACCTCCGTCTCGTCGTCTCGCTGGCCAAGCGCTACACCGGACGCGGCATGCTCTTCCTGGACCTGATCCAGGAGGGCAACCTCGGCCTGATCCGCGCGGTCGAGAAGTTCGACTACACCAAGGGCTACAAGTTCTCGACGTACGCCACCTGGTGGATCCGGCAGGCGATCACCCGCGCGATGGCCGACCAGGCTCGCACCATCCGCATCCCGGTGCACATGGTCGAGGTGATCAACAAGCTCGCCCGCGTCCAGCGCCAGATGCTCCAGGACCTCGGCCGCGAGCCGACGCCGGAGGAGCTGGCCAAGGAGCTCGACATGACCCCGGAGAAGGTCATCGAGGTCCAGAAGTACGGCCGCGAGCCGATCTCCTTGCACACGCCGCTCGGCGAGGACGGCGACTCGGAGTTCGGTGACCTGATCGAGGACTCAGAGGCGATCGTTCCGGCCGACGCGGTCTCGTTCACACTCCTGCAGGAGCAGCTGCACGCGGTCCTCGACACGCTCTCCGAGCGCGAGGCGGGGGTGGTCTCGATGCGCTTCGGCCTGACCGACGGCCAGCCCAAGACCCTCGACGAGATCGGCAAGGTGTACGGCGTGACCCGCGAGCGGATCCGCCAGATCGAGTCGAAGACGATGTCGAAGCTGCGCCACCCCTCGCGCTCGCAGGTGCTGCGCGACTACCTGGACTGAACCACCCGCCTCCACGCAGGCCGCCCCCGGACACCCCGGGGGCGGCCTGCGTCGTCTACGGGCCGTCACCGCGACGCGCGCTCCGGTGGACCAAGCAGGAATTGGCGGCTCATACCCCGCGGTGTATCCTTGTCAGTGACGGCCCGGCGAGTTATCCCCCGTACTCGCCGGGCCGTCTTCCATGTCCGGCGCAGCTGCTACCCGGCCACCACCAGGGCCACCGCGAGCGCGCACAGGCCCAGGCCCACGCCCTGCGAGCGGTGCAGCCTCTCCCGCAGCACCAGGCTGGCCAGCAGCACGGTGGTGGCGGGGTAGAGCGACGCGAGCACCCCGGAGATGGTCAGGTAGCCGTGGTGGGTGGCGACCAGGAACGCACCGGTGGCCGCCGCGCCCAGCGGGCCGGTGAGCACGGCCCAGCGCACCGGCCGGCCCCGCGGCATCCAGCCGGCCCCGAGGAGGGTCGCCAGGGCGACGACGGCCGGGACGGAGACGGCCTGCGCGAGCGCGAGCGGCAGCATGCCGGCGCGGTCGGGCACCTGCCCGAGAGCGGCGAAGAGCAGCCCGAAGCCGAGCCCGGACAGCGCGCCGTCCACGACTCCCTCGGCCCGCGACGTGCGCGCGGACGCTGCGCCGGCCCCGGGCACGCTGGCCACCAGCCAGATTCCCGGCATCGCCAGCACGATGCCCACCCAGACCGGGAGCGAGAGCCGCTCGCCCTCGACGGCGCCGGCCAGCACCGGCACCACGGCGGCGCCCACCGCCGAGAGGGGGGAGGCCACCGCCATCCGCCCCGAGGCCAGGCCCCGGTAGAGGAAACCGGTGCCCACGCCGCTGCCGATGCCGGCCAGCACGCCCCAGCCCAGGTCCCCGGCCGTGGGGCTGCCGCTCACCGCGAGCGCGAACAGCAGCGTGCAGGCGGTCGCGGACAGCTGGCCGACCACGGCGACCGGCCACGCCGACGTACGACGCGACACCAGTCCACCGACGAAGTCGGAAACGCCGTAGGCGATCGCCGAGCCGAGGGCGAGCAGGATGCCCATCGCAGCTCAGCGCCACCTGCTGTCGACCCGCTTCACGGCGCTCACCCTGTCATACGACTGGGGCCGGAAACGGCGCAGGCCCCGGGCGTGGAGCCCGGGGCCTGCGGTCGTCGGCTGTGCGCGGTCAGCGCTCTTCGTTGACGGCCGTCGGGGGCGTCTCGACCAGCTTGCCGGTCTCGTCGTGGACGCTCACCGCGATCTCGCGAAGCTTGTCTCCGTGCTCACGTGCGTGGTGGCCGCAGAAGAGCAGCTCGCCACCACCGGCAAGCTCGACGCGGAGGTAGGCCTGGGCTCCGCATCGGTCGCAGCGGTCCACGGCGGTCAGGGGCGTAGTGGGTGCAACTGCAGTGGTCACGTGAGGCCTCATTTCCTTCTTGGGTGCCTGCTCAACGTAACGCAGGCGGTGAAACTTCCTGCGTGCCGCTTCACCTGACACAACATCCAATCACGCTTCGGGCTTCCCGCTCGGGGTCGGTTGCGCCCGTGAGACCGGGTGACCTCTCCCACATGCGAGCTGCTACGTCGTCCAAGTCGGTTCGTCACCCAGTCTTGCTCGGCTTGGACCTCGAGGGTTGCCAATCCACAGATCTTGAAACCTTCGTGTCCCGTTCGTGACTTACCGGTCCTGCGTGGCTCGCGCCACAGCGACATCGTGGCCCCTCACCGGACGGTTTGGCGGTAGGCGTGGCGATTCCGGGCGTTGGGCGTGTCGCGAGTAGATTTGGGCTCACGCCGTACGGCGTCTTCAACCGCACCAACGAGGAGCACCGTGCCTGCCCGCACCGCCGGAGGGACCAAGATCGACAACGCGTACAACGCCCAGCACCTCCTGGTCCTCGAGGGCCTGGAGGCGGTCCGCAAGCGGCCGGGCATGTACATCGGGTCCACGGACACGCGCGGGCTCATGCACTGCGTGTGGGAGATCATCGACAACGGCGTCGACGAGGCGCTGGCCGGCGCGGCCCAGAGCATCGAGGTGACCCTGCACGCCGACGGGTCGGTCGAGGTCCACGACGACGGCCGCGGCATCCCGGTCGACAAGGAGCCGCGCACCGGCCTTCCCGGCGTCGAGGTGGTCTACACCAAGCTGCACGCCGGCGGAAAGTTCGGCGGCGGCTCGTACGTCGCGACCGGTGGTCTGCACGGCGTCGGCGCCTCCGTGGTCAACGCGCTCTCCTCCCGCCTCGACGTCGACGTGGAGCGCGCCCCGGCGATCCAGGGGATGTCCTTCCAGCGTGGCGTACCGGGCGTCTTCGAGGGGGAGGGCCCCACCGCCGGTTTCGCCCCGCAGTCCGGGCTGACCCGCAAGGGCGCCCGGGTCAAGAAGGGCGTCACCGGCACCCGGGTGCGGTTCTGGCCCGACCGGCAGATCTTCACCAAGGACGCCACCTTCGTCTTCGACGAGCTGGTCACGCGGGCCCGGCAGACGTCGTTCATCGTGCCCGGCCTCGAGCTGGTGATCCGCGACCTGCGGGGCGACGAGCCGGTCGAGGAGCGCTTCAAGCACGACGGCGGCATCACCGAGTTCTGCGACTTCCTGGCCACCGACGAGCCGGTCAGCGAGATCCTGCGGCTGGAGGGCCACGACAACTTCACCGAGACGGTGCCGCTGCTCGACGAGCAGGGGCACATGACCCCCCAGGACGTCGAGCGCGACCTGGCCGTCGACGTGGCGGTGCGCTGGGGCACCGGCTACGACACCGAGCTGCGGTCCTTCGTCAACGTGATCGCGACGCCCAAGGGCGGCACCCACGTCGCCGGGTTCGAGCAGGCGGTGACCAAGACCTTCAACGACGTCCTGCGCTCGAGCAAGACCCTCAAGGCCGCCGAGGCCGACGTCATCAAGGAGGACGTCCTCGAGGGGATGACCGCGGTCGTGACCGTCCGGCTGGCCGAGCCTCAGTTCGAGGGCCAGACCAAGGAGGTGCTCGGCACCCCGGCGGTGCGCAGCATCGTCCGCAAGGTGGTCGGCGCCGAGCTGAAGAAGTTCCTGACCTCGAACAAGAAGGCCGAGAAGCAGCAGGCCAAGACGGTCCTGGAGAAGGTCGCGAACGCCTCCCGGACCCGCATCGCCGCGCGCCAGCACAAGGAGACCCAGCGCCGCAAGAGCGCCCTGGAGTCCAGCGCGCTGCCCGCCAAGCTGGCCGACTGCCGCAGCAACGACGTGGACCGCAGCGAGCTGTTCATCGTCGAGGGTGACTCCGCGCTCGGCACGGCCAAGCTGGCGCGCAACTCCGAGTTCCAGGCGCTGCTGCCGATCCGCGGCAAGATCCTCAACGTCCAGAAGGCCTCCGTGGCCGACATGCTGAAGAACGCCGAGTGCGCCTCGATCATCCAGGTGGTCGGCGCCGGCTCGGGGCGGACCTTCGACATCGACGCCCGCCGCTACGGCCGGATCATCTTCATGGCCGACGCCGACTCCGACGGCGCGCACATCCGCTGCCTGCTGACCACGCTGTTCTTCAAGTACATGCCGGACCTGATCCGGGAGGGCCGGGTCTACACCGCGGTCCCGCCGCTGCACCGCATCGAGCTGTCCAACCCCAAGAGGGGCATGGACAAGTACCTCTACACCTACTCCGACGCCGAGCTGCAGCGGAAGCTCGCCGAGCTGGCCAAGAAGGGGGTGCGCTGGAAGGACCCGGTGCAGCGGTACAAGGGTCTCGGCGAGATGGACGCCGGCCAGCTGGCGGAGACCACCATGGACCCGCGGCACCGCACCCTGCGCCGGATCAACGTCGACGACGCCGACGTCGCGGCCCAAGTGTTCGACCTGCTGATGGGCTCGGAGGTCGCCCCGCGCAAGGACTTCATCGTCCAGGGCGCCTACGAGATCGAGGCGGACTCCATCGACACCTGAGCGGCAACCGATCCGTGCCCTGACCGGCGGGTACGACGGTCAGGGCACGGATCGGAGTCAGACGAGCTGCTCGAGCAGGCCGCTGTCGACGTCGTACAGGAAGCCGCCCACCGCGATGCTCTCGGGGATCAGCGGGTGCGACTTGACCCTGCGCACGTCGTCGTGCAGCGCGGCGGCCTGGTTCTCGACCACGCCGAACGACTGCCACGAAGCGTCCTGGCCGGCGGACTCGCTGACCCGGGTGCGCAGCTCGTCGAGGCTCGAGCTGGCCATCGCGCACCGGGTGTGCGGGACGACCAGGATCCGCTTCACGTTGAGCAGGTGCACGCCGAGCACCAGCGCCTCGAGCGCGGCGTCGGTCACCCGCCCACCCGGGTTGCGGAAGATCTTCGCGTCGCCCGGGGAGAGGCCCAGCATGCCCAGCGGGTCGATGCGCGAGTCCATGCAGGTGACAAGGGCGATACCCGCGTGGGCTACCCCGTCGAACCCGCTCAGCGCGAACGTCTTGGCGAACTCCTGGTTCGCCTCCAGCAAGTCGGCGAATGTGTCAGTCACGCCCCCAAACCTAGCGAACCGACGCGCGACGCCCGCACCCGGTCTCACGTGTGCTCACCCCGCCTGCCGCAGCATCGCCGAGGTCGGCACCGCCCGGGTGCGCGCGGACCGGAACAGCAGCACGGCCAGCACCGCGGCGACCGCCGCGCACGCGGCCGCCCCGACGAAGACGGTCTGGAGCTGGGCCAGGCCGGCCGCCTTGAGCAGCGTGGTGTACGCCTCGCACTGGGTGCGGCTCCCGCACACCTGGGACGGCGCCGGGAGGTCCGCGGCCACCGCGTAGTAGCGCCGCAGCCCCAACGTCGTCAACGCGCTGACCCCGACCAGCATCCCGACCATCCTGGCGACCACGAGCAGCGCGGAGGTGAGGCCGTGCACCGCGGCGTCGGTGCAGGCGAGCAGCACCGCGTTGACCGGCGCCAGTGCCAGGCCGAAGCCCAGACCCGCGGCGACCAGAGGCACGGTGGCCCACGCCGAGGCGAGGCTGGTCACGCCCCACTGCGCCATCCACGCGAAGCCGCCGGCCGTCAGCACCATCCCCGCCAGCGTCACGACCCCGGCGGGCAGGTGCCGGGTGAGCACGCCGCCGAGGAGGGCACCCACCGGTAGCGCGACCAGCAGCCGCACCAGCACCAGCGCGGCGTCGAGCTGGGAGTCGGGCGCCACGGTGAGCCGGGCGAAGAGGGGTACGTCGACCAGGGCAGCGATCAACGCGGCACCCACGAAGAAGCTGACCACGAGCGCGGCCCAGGCGGGCGTCGCGCGCAGCGAATGCTCGGGGACCAGCGGGCGGGCGGCCCGCCGGTTGTGCCGGACGAACGCCGCGGAGGCCAGCGCGGAGCCGGCCAGCAGCCAGGGTCCGGCGGGGGAGAGTGCGGCGACCTGCGGGTCGGCGGTCGCGAACGCCAGGACCACGCCGGCGAGGACCAGGCCGAGGAGTGCGGCGCCCACCAGGTCGGCCTCCCGGGCGGTCCTGGCCCAGCCGCGGAGGTCGACCAGCGGCCGCGGTGCGAGCCAGCAGCGCAGCCCGAAGAGCAGCGCGAGGGCGACCGTGAGCAGGCCCACGGGGGCGAGCCAGCGAGACTCACCGACCAGCGGGAGGAAGGCCAGCCCGGTGGTCACTCCCGAGGTGAGGAAGGCGGGACGGACCATGGTGAGCGCCAGGCTGCCCAGGGTGAGCAGCCCGAGCACGGCGTCGGGCAGGTCCCCGGTGCGGAGGCGAGGGGTCACGGGCTGTGCGACACGCCGGCCAGGTGCAGGAGTTGGGATTGACCCCTCGGTGGGAAGGGGGGTGGGGGTGCCCGCGGTGGCGAGGGGGGAGGGAGGGCTGCCCTGGGCGGGAGAGGGTGTGGCGGTGTCCCGGGTCAGGGAGAGGGCGGCGGCGAGGACCGCGGCGACGGCCACGTTGAGGGCGAAGATCGCGTGCCAGTCGGCGACCGCGAGCACCACGGCGCCGTACAACGGGCCCAGCACGCTGCCGAGCTCCTGGACGGCGCCGACCAGGCCGAGGGGCACGCCGCGGCGGCCGGCCGGGTAGAGGTCGGCGACCAGCGCCAACGTCGCCGGCACCAGGCCGCCCCCACCGACGCCCTGCAGGAACCGGCCGACCACCATGCTCGGCAGGTCGTAGGCCAGCGCGGTCACCATCGAGCCGAGGGCGAAGACCACCAGCGACGCGACGAGCACCGGAACCCGGCCGCGCAGGTCGGCGATGCGGCCGACCAGCGGCAGCATCGCGACGTAGCCGAGCAGGAAGCCCGAGAGGATCGGCGCGGCCCGCTGCAGCTCGTCGATCGACAGGCCGACGCCGGCCATCATGTCGGGCAGGGCGAGCACCACGACGTAGGTGTCGGCGGCCGCGAACGCCACCGCGACCGCGGCCAGCGCCAGCAGCAGCCGGGGCGACCTGCTCACGGTGCGGTGATGTGCGGGTGCAGGCCGTACTTGTCGAAGGCCACCGTGTAGGTGACGTCGCCGCCCTGCGGGTAGAACGGCCCGGTGAGCACCACCTGGTGCAGGCGGTGGTCGTCCTCGCCGACCCGGAAGGTCGCGTCGAAGCTGCTGCCCGCGTCCGCGCTGGGGATGATCGCGGCGACGCGCGCGCCGGGGATCGTGGCGGAGTAGGTGCGCACCACCTGCGCGCCGTCGCGCTGCTGCTTGCCCGCGGTGACGTGTTTGGCCGCGGTCAGCAGCGAGGACAGCCCGTGCTTGGAGTCCATCAGCGCCGCGGGGTCGGGGGCACCGTAGTCCTTCGGGTTGATCTTGGTGTACCTCGTCGAGAACGGCAGCACCGCGTAGACCGTGCCCCCGGTCGCGATCACCTTGGCGTCCGCGGTGATGCCACCGGCATCCACCTTGATCGTGCCCTTGAACGCCGGGGCGTGGGTGGCGACTCCGTCGGCGTCCAGCAGCCCGCTCACGCCCTGGGGAAGTCGGTCGGTGGACAGCACGAGGTGCACGCCGGCGGTGCCGTCGAGCGTCTTCTTCGCCGCGGCCAGCGACTGCTGCGGAGTCGGCTGGTCGGCGCCGCCCTTGCTGCACGACGCCAGCGCGGGCAGCCCCACCAGCGCCGCCAGCAGCAGGCCGGCCACGGGGACGCGGATGCGGGGCCTCATGGAGCACACCCTGTCATGACCCGGCACCGGCCACCTACAGCCCCGACAGCAGCGTGCCCACGGGGCCGGCCACCGCCGCGATCGGCTGCGAGCCGGGCACCCCGGAGCCGTCGCGCCGGCCGTGCGCCTCCGGCAGGTCGACCGGCGCGCCGCTGGACGCCGCGGCGTGGGCCGGCCCGATGCCGGCCCAGCCGAGGACCAGCGTGTCCTCGCCCTTGAGGAAGCGGTGGCAGCGCACGCCCCCGGTGCCGCGGCCCTTGGCCGGGTACTCGCTGAACGGCGTGACCTTCACCGAGCCGGGCTCGGTTCCGGGCAGTGCCGTGCCCGAGCCCGACGCGGTCACCACGACCGCGTCGTCGGTGGGCGTGAACGCCCCGAAGAACACCACCCGCTGGTCCTTGGCGAGCCGCATCCCGGCGACACCCCCGCCGGAGCGGCCCTGCGGCCGCACCGCGTCGGCGCCGAAGTGCAGCAGTTGGGCGTCGGAGCCGAGGAAGCAGAGCTCCTCCTCGCCGGTGGCCAGCTCAACCGCGCCGACGACCTCGTCGCCGTCGCCGAGCCGGATGATCTCCCAGGTGTCCTTGTTGCTGAGCAGCTCGGGGTGGACCCGCTTGACCACCCCGTCGCGGGTGCCGAGCGCCAGCCCCGGCCCCTCGGTGTCGAAGGAGGTCAGCCCCAGCACCCGCTCGCCGGTCTCCACCGGCAGGAACTCGCTGACCGGCGCGCCGCCCTGCAGGTGCGGGGCGTTCGCGGTCGCGGGCAGCGTCGGCAGGTCCAGGACGTCGAGCTTGGCGACCCGGCCGGCACTGGTCAGCACCCCGACCTGCCCGCGCGCGGTGGAGCGTACGGCGGACACCACCACGTCATGCTTGGAGCGGCCCCCGCCCGCGCCCGGCGGCGTGGTGTCGCTGGTGCGGGCCAGCAGCCCGGCCGACGACAGCAGCACGAAGCAGGGGTCGTCGGCGACCTCGAGCGGGACCGCCGTGGAGACGGTCTGACCGGCCGACTCCAGCAGCACGGTGCGGCGCGGGGTGCCGTAGGTCTTGGCGACCTCGCCGAGCTCGTCGGAGACCACCCGCCGCAGCAGGGCCGCGTCGGCGATGATCGCGTCGAGCCCGGCGATCGTCTCCTCGAGCTCGGTCTTCTCCTTCTCCAGCTCGATGCGGGAGAACTTCGTGAGCCGGCGCAGCGGCATGTCGAGGATGTAGTTGGCCTGGATCTCGGTGAGGTCGAACACCGAGATCAACCGCTCGCGCGCCTGCTCGGCGTTGTCGCTGGAGCGGATGAGCTGGATGACCTCGTCGATGTCGAGGATCGCGACGAGCAGGCCGTCGACCAGGTGCAGCCTGTCGGCGGCCTTGCCCCGCCGGAACACCGAGCGCCGGCGGACCACGTCGTAGCGGTGCTCGAGGAAGACCCCGAGCATCTCTTTCAGCCCGAGGGTCCGCGGCTGGCCGTCGACCAGGCAGACCGCGTTGATGCCGAAGGAGTCCTCCATCGGGGTCTGCTTGTAGAGCTGCTCGAGCAGGGCCTCGGGGTGGAAGCCGTTCTTGATCTCGATGACCAGCCGCAGGCCCTTCTCCCGGTCGGTGAGGTCCTTGACGTCGGAGATGCCCTGCAGCTTCTTGCCCTGCACCAGCGTCTTAATCCGCTCGATGACCTTCTCCGGACCCACGCCGTACGGCAGCTCGGTGACCACGATGCCCTTGCGGCGCGGGGTCACGCTCTCCACGCGGGCGGTCGCGCGCATCTTGAACGAGCCCTTCCCGCTCTCGTAGGCGTCCCGGACGCCGTCGAGGCCGACGATCTTGCCGCCGGTGGGCAGGTCCGGCCCGGGGACGAACCGCATCAGCGCGTCGAGGTCGGCGTCCGGGTGCTTGATCAGGTGGCGTAGCGCCTGCACCACCTCGACGAGGTTGTGCGGGGCGATGTTGGTGGCCATACCGACCGCGATGCCGGAGGCGCCGTTGACGATCAGGTTCGGGATCGCCGCGGGCAGGACCACCGGCTCGAACTCGCGGCTGTCGTAGTTCGGCTTGAAGTCGACGGTGTCCTCGTCGATCGACTCGGTCATCGCCACCGCGGGCGGCGCCATCCGGCACTCGGTGTAGCGCATGGCGGCCGGCGGGTCGTCGGGCGAGCCGAAGTTGCCGTGCCCGTCGACCATCGGCACCCGCATCGACCACGCCTGCACCATCCGCACCAGCGCGTCGTAGATCGCGCCGTCACCGTGCGGGTGCAGCCGGCCCATCACCTCGCCGACCACGCGGGCGCTCTTCACGTGCCCGCGGTCGGGCCGCAGGTTCATGTCGGCCATCGTGTAGAGGATCCGGCGCTGCACCGGCTTGAGGCCGTCCTTCGCGTCGGGCAGGGCGCGGCTGTAGATCACCGAGTAGGCGTACTCGAGGAAGCTGGCGCGCATCTCGTCGCCGACGTCGATGTCGAGGATGTGCTCCTCGAAGTCCTCGGGCAGGGGAGGTTGCTTGGTACCGCTGGCCATGGGGTCCATTCTCACCCGCGGCCCGCGCTCCTGACGCGGGGGCACGCCGCGACGTGGCCCGAGAGGATAGATTCGCCTGCGTGGACGCCCAGGTGACCGAGCCCGACTACCCGAAGCACTGGGAGGCCGACGTCCTCCTCCGCGACGGCCAGGTGGCGCACCTGCGGCCGATCAGCGGCGACGACGAGGCCCTGATGGTGGAGTTCTACGAGCAGGTGTCGGCGGAGTCGAAGTACCTCCGCTTCTTCGCGCCGATGCCGCGGCTGTCGGACAAGGACGTCAAGCGGTTCACCCACGTCGACCACCACAGCCGGGTCGCGTTCGTGCTGACCGTGGCGAACAAGATGATCGCGGTGGGCCGCTTCGACCGGCTCCCGGACCAGAAGAGCCCCGACGGGGCGATCTTCACCGAGGCCGAGGTCGCCTTCCTGGTCCAGGACGCCCACCAGGGCCGGGGCATCGCCCAGCTGCTGCTCGAGCACCTCGCCCAGGCCGGCCGGGAGCGGGGGATCGACCGCTTCGTCGCCGAGGTGCTGCCGGAGAACCAGCGGATGATCCAGATCTTCCGGGAGGCGGGCTACCAGGTGGCCGGCGGCTTCGAGGAGGGGGTGATGCGGCTGGAGTTCCCGATCGACCCCACCGACACCGCCATCTCGGTGATGCAGGCCCGCGAGCACCGTGCCGAGGCCGCCTCGATCCAGCTGTTCTTCGACGCCCGCAGCGTCGCGGTGATCGGCGCCTCCCGCCGCCAGGACACCATCGGCCAGACACTGGTGCGCAACCTCGTCCTCGGCGACTACCAGGGGCGGGTGTACGTCGTGAACCCGGCCGCGGACGCGGTGGCGGGCCTGCCGGCCTACCCGTCGGTGACCGACATCCCCGACGACGTGGACATCGCGATCGTCGCCGTACCCGCCGACGCCGTCCACGACGTCGTGCTCGACTGCGCGGCCAAGGGTGTGCACGGCATGGTCGTGGTGTCCTCCGGCTTCGCCGAGACCGGCGAGGAGGGCCGGCAGCGGCAGCGGCGCCTGGTCGGCCTGGCCCGCAGCTACGGGCTGCGGCTGGTCGGCCCGAACTGTCTCGGCATCATCAACACCGCCGCGGACTTCTCCCTGAACGCCTCGCTGTCGACGGTGATGCCCCCGCGCGGGCGGGCCGGCTTCTTCTGCCAGTCCGGCGCGCTCGGCGTGGCGATCCTGGAGCGGGTGGCCCGGCGGGGGCTGGGCCTGTCCACGTTCGTGAGCGCGGGCAACCGCGCCGACGTGTCCGGCAACGACCTGCTCCAGTACTGGGAGGAGGACGACGACACCGAGGTGGTGCTGCTCTACCTGGAGTCCATCGGGAACCCGCGCAAGTTCAGCCGCATCGCGCGGCGGGTCTCCCGGCAGAAGCCGGTGATCGCGGTCAAGTCGGGTCGCACCACCCAGGGCGTGCCGATGGGCCACGCGGTGCGCGCGATGCTGGCGCCCCAGGCCGCCGTCGACTCGATGTTCCGCCAGGCCGGCGTGCTCCAGGTCGACACCCTCGACGAGATGTTCGACGTGGCCCAGCTCGTGGCGCACCAGCCGCTGCCCAAGGGCCCGCGGGTGGCAGTCGTCGGCAACTCCGACGCGATCGGCCTGCTCGCCGCCGACGCCGCGGCGGCCGCCGGGCTCGAGGTGCGCCACCCGGTCGCCCTCGGTGCGGACGCCACCGCCGAGGACTTCGAGGAGGCACTCGACGCCGCGATCGACGACCCCGAGGTGGACTCGGTGGTCGCGGTGTTCATCCCGCCGCTGAACACCACCGGCGTCGAGGTCGCCAACGTGCTGGCCGCCGTGGGGGAGCAGTCCGACAAGCCGCTGGTCTCGACGTTCCTGGCCACCGAGGGCGTGCCGGAGCTGCTGCGGGTCCCCGACGTGGCCGGCAGCACCGCGGGGCGCGGCTCGGTCCCGTCGTACCCGGCCGTGGAGG
Source organism: uncultured Actinomycetota bacterium (assembly GCA_963816325.1). Taxonomy (GTDB): domain Bacteria; phylum Actinomycetota; class Actinomycetes; order Propionibacteriales; family Nocardioidaceae; genus Nocardioides_B. The sequence continues at coordinate 36,115 of CAWFKC010000019.1, forward strand.
CCGCCGTCCGCGCGCTGGCCCGGGTGGTGGAGTACTCCGCCTGGCTGGACAAGCCCGAGGGCGAGCTGGTGCCCGCCGACGAGGTCGACGCCGACGAGGCCCGCCGGCAGGTCAACGAGATCCTGATGCGCGACCACGACGGCCGCGACCTGTCCTTCTCCGAGGTGCGCGACCTGCTGGGCGCGTACGGCATCGACATGTGGGACCGGGTCCGCGTCGCCACCGAGAACGAGGCGGTGGCGGCGGGGGAGCGGCTCGGCTGGGACGTGGTGCTCAAGGCGACCGCCGAGCACCTGCGCCAGCGCCCCGACCTCGCGCACGTGTGGCGCAACATCGACACCGCCGAGGAGATGCGCGACGCGTGGCGCACCATGCACGCGCTCATCGACAACCCCGAGACCGCCGGGTTCATCGTGCAGAAGGTCGCCGCCCCCGGCGTGCCGGTCACCATCGGCGGTGTCGAGGACCCGCTGTTCGGCCCGGTGGTCTCCTTCGGGGTCTCCGGCGCGACCACCGAGCTGCTCGGGGACCGGTCCTACCGGATCCCGCCCATGCACAGCGGTGAGGCGGCCGACATGGTCCGCGAGATCAAGGCCGCGCCGCTGCTGTTCGGCTGGCGCGGCAGCGAGCCCGTCGACGTGGCCGCGACCGAGTCCCTGCTGCTGCGGATCGCGCAGCTGAAGAACGACCTGCCCCAGGTGCGCTCGATCGAGCTCAACCTGGTGCTGGTCGGCGCCCAGGGCGCGACCGTGCTCAACGCCGTCGGCCGGGTCGAGCCGGTCGCCGACGCCCGCTCGGACTGGTTCGTCCGCCGGCTCTCCAGCCAGATCGGGGACACCCTCCCGGGCTGACGCTGGGCGGGCTCTCGACCAACTCCCCGGCTGCCTCCGCCCGGGTCCCGGCCCGGCTCCTGGGCGGGCCGCCGCAGGTGATGCTGCTCACGGCCCGCCGCGCCGTAATTCGTTGGCCGCCCCCTGCTGCTTACCGGACAATTCTCCGAGTGAGCAGCGCACCCCTCTCCCCGGCCACCGGTCCGACCGCCATGAGCCCGCTCGTGCGGAGGATCTTCGTCGGCTTCGCGCTGTCCGCGTTCGGCGGCGGCCTGACCATGCCGTTCCTCTACGTCTACCTCGCCCAGGTGCGCGACATCCCGACCGCCACGGTCGGCCTGCTGTTCGCCTGGATGGGCGTGCTCGGCTTCGCCGGCTCCCCGGTCGGCGGCACCCTGATCGACCGCTTCGGCCCGCGACCGATCATCGTCTCCGGGCTCTGCGTGGAGGCGATGGGCACTGCTGCCCTCTCGCACGTGCACACCGTCTGGGGCGCGTGGCTGGTCGCGACGTTCCTCAGCATCGGCACGCTGGGCCTCTGGCCGGCGTCGACCGCGATGCTGACCCGACTGGTGCCGGCGGAGCGCCGCGAGAAGGTGTACGGCGTGCAGTTCATGCTGCTCAACGCCGGGCTCGGTCTCGGCGGCGTGATCAGCGGCCTGGTGGTGAGGGTGGACGACCCGTCGACCTTCGAGCGGCTCTACTACCTCGACTCGCTGTCCTACCTCGCCTACGTGGCGGTCGTGGTCAGCCTGCCGCGCGGCACCGGGGCGCTCCCGCGCACGGACCCCGAAGGGGCCGTCGACGCGCCTGCCGTGCAGCCGGGCTGGGGCACGGTGCTGCGGGACCGCACCCTGCTGCGCGTGGTGGCCGCGTGCATGGTGGCGGTCACCTTCGGCTACGCGCAGTTCGAGGCCGGCTTCGCGGCGTACACGGTGAGCGTGGCCGGCGTGCCCGCGCACTGGCTGGGCTGGGCGTTCGGGGCGAACACCGCCACGATCGTGGTCGGGCAGCTGGTGGCGCTGCGGGTGGTCAAGGGCCGCAGCCGCACCCGGATGCTGGCCCTGGCCGCGGCGGTGTGGTCGGTGTCGTGGGCGGTCATCGCGCTCTCCGACGCCGTGTCCGCCGGTGCCGCGGTCGCGCTCGTGATCGTCGGGCTCGGCGTGTTCGGGCTGGGCGAGACGTTCTGGGCGCCGATCGCGCCGGCCATCGTCAACGACCTGGCAAGCGAGGAGCTGCGGGGCCGCTACAACGCCCTGCAGGGGATGACCTGGACGGTCGCCAACGTGATCGGGCCTGCGGCGGCCGGGCTGCTGATCGGCAACGGCCTGGTGCACGTGTGGGTGGCGTGCACGGTCGGGGGCACCGCGCTGGCCTCGGTGCTGTTCCTGCGGCTGCGCCGCCACCTCACGCCGGTGCAGGACGGCAGGGGGCGCGTCGCGGTGGAGCTGGCCGCCTGATCCCCGGAGGTCGAGCCCGTCGGGTCTCCAGGACATCTCGAGCGGCTCGAGGTCCGACCGGCTCGAGGTCCGCGACCCCCGGGGACGTCCCCGTGACAGACTTGCGCGCATGACCGACCGCTCGTCCGACCTCTACGGCGCCATCGAGGCGTCCGGCTACTACCCCGACGTCGTCAGCGACGCCGTTCGCTCCGCGGTCGCGGGGGAGCCGGTGGTGTCCTACCTGGTCCACCACGAGCCGACGATCGACGAGCGGGACGAGGTGCGCCGGCACGTCACCGTGCTCGTGCTGACCGGGAGCCGGCTGATCCTGGCGCACACCGACGAGAACGACCCCGACGACCTGCTGCCCGCGCCGTACACCTCAAGCTCCACCGAGGCGGTCACCCTCGCCTCCATCCGCTCCGTGCTGGTCACGCGGATGGTGGCGAACCCGGCCTCCTACGAGGGCCGGGCCGTCCCGGCGCCCGGCGCGAACGAGGCCGTGCTCACCATCGGCTGGGGAGCCGTCGGCCGGATCGACCTGGAGCCCGCGGCCTGCGAGGACCCGGGCTGCGAGGCGGATCACGGCTACACCGGTGTGCTCTCCTCCGACGACTTCTCGCTGCGGGTCAGCTCCGCCGCGGAAGGCCCCGAGGCGGTCGCCGACCTGCTCTCCTTCGCCGACGCGCTATCGGCGCGCACCGCGTCGGCGGCCCCCGTCCGATGACCTTCGTCGCGCCGTCGTACGGCGAGCGCTCGCTGGTGGACGTGCTGCCGTCGGTCGCCCGCGCCCTGGGCGTGGAGGCCGGTCTGCCCGGCGTCGACCTGGAGCTGCCGCCGGCCCAGAAGTACGTCGTCTTCCTGGTCGACGGGCTCGGCTACGAGCTGCTGCGCGACCACGCCGACGACGCGCCGTACCTGCACGCCCTGCTCAAGGAGTCCGGCGAGCCGGGCACCGCCGGGGTGCCCTCCACGACGGCGACCAGCCTCACCTCCTTGGGGACCGGTCTGCCGCCCGGCAGCCACGGCATCGTCGGGTTCACCTCGCGCATCCCCGGCACCGACGAGCTGCTCAACGCCCTGGCCTGGAACAAGAACGTCGACCCCACCGTGTGGCAGCCGCACCCCACCGCGATGGGCCGGCTGGCCGCGGCCGGCGTGCACACGACCGTGGTGAACAAGCGCGAGTTCGCGGGCTCGGGGCTCACCGTGGCCGGCCAGCGGGGCGCCGAGTTCGTCGGCGCGGACAAGGTCGGCGAGCGGATGGCGGCGGTGCTGGCCGCCTCCGGCAGGGCGCCGTCGCTGACCTACATGTACGACGGGGACCTCGACTGGACCGGCCACCGCTACGGCGTCAGCTCCACCCACTGGCGGCTGCAGCTGTCGATGATCGACGTGGCCGCCGAGCAGCTGCGCGAGACGCTGCCGTCCGACGTGCGCATCCTGGTGGTCGCCGACCACGGGATGGTCGACTCGCCGGAGCGCAACCGCCTCGACGTGGACGAGCACCCCGAGCTGCTCGAAGGGGTCGCGCTGGTCGGGGGAGAGGCCCGCTTCCGGCAGCTGTACTGCCGCTCCGGCGCGATCGAGGGCGTGCTCGCCGCGTGGCGCGAGAAGGTCGGGGACCGGGCGCTGGTGCTCAGCCGCGACGAGGCCCTGGCGCGGGGCTGGTTCGGTGACGTGGAGGCGCAGGTGCGGCCACGGGTCGGCGACGTGCTGGTCGCCTGCCGCGGCGACTTCTCGGTGATGAGCAGCCACGCGTTCCCCTACGAGGCGCGGCTCATCGGGCTGCACGGGTCACTGACCCCCGCGGAGATGCTGGTCCCCCTGCTGGTGGCCTGATCCACCGCGCGTCGCCGCACGCGGGTCCCCGGGGGCGCCGTACCCGGCTGGCATGATTCCGCCTCGTGGCGGAACTGCATTTCTACACAGGGACGATGGACTCGGGGAAGAGCACCCTGGCGCTCCAGACCAACCACAACCACGCCGCCCGCGGGCGGATCGGCCGGATCTTCACCAGCCACGACCGGGCCGGCGCCGCCACCTTGTCCAGCCGGCTCGGCCTTCAGCACGACGCGATCGAGGTCCCGGTCGACTTCGACTTCTGGCACTACGTCGTCCGCTCGCTCACCCACGGCGCGCGCATCGACTACCTGGTGTGCGACGAGGCGCAGTTCTACACCCCCGAGCAGATCGACCAGCTCGCCCGCGTCGTCGATGAGTTGCAGATCGACGTGTTCGCCTTCGGGATCCTCACCGACTTCCGCACGCATCTCTTCGTGGGCTCGGCGCGGCTGGTCGAGCTCGCGGACCGGGTGCACACGCTCCAGGTGGAGGCGCTGTGCTGGTGCGGCAAGCGGGCCACCCACAACGCCCGCACCGAGAACGGCGAGATGGTCACCGAGGGCGAGGTCATCGTGGTCGGCGACGTGGACAACGAGGAGGAGGTGCCGGAGGTGGGCTACGAGGTGCTGTGCCGCCAGCACCACCGGCGCCGGCTCACCGCGTTCCGGGCGCAGGCGGTCTCGCGGATCGGCGAGCCGCTGCCGTTCGCGTGAGCCGCTCGGCTGGCAGGATCGGGGCATGACCCATCCTGCGCTGGTGGACCCCGCCGACCTGCCCGGGCTGCTCGGCGCGGTGACCGTCCTCGACGTGCGCTGGGCCCTCGGTCGCAGCGACGGACCCGAGCAGTACCTCGCGGGGCACGTGCCCGGCGCGTCGTACGTCGACCTCGAGACCGACCTTGCCGACCCGGCCGCCGGTGACGAGCGCGGCCGGCACCCGCTGCCCGACCCGGAGCGGTTCGCCGCGGCGATGCGCCGGTGCGGGGTGGAGCTGCGCCGGCCGGTGGTGGTCTACGACGACGTGGCCGGCACCTCCGCGGCGCGGGCCTGGTGGCTGCTGCGCCACCACGGACATCCGGACGTGCGGTTGCTCGACGGTGGCTGGTCGGCCTACGTCGCGAGCGGCGGCGCCGTCGAGACCGGCGAGGCGCAGGTCGCGAGCACCGCGCCGGAAGCCTTCCCGGCCGACCCGGGGCACCTGCCGGTCGTCGACGCCGACGGCGCCGCCCGGCTGGCCCGCGACGGGGTGCTGCTCGACGCCCGGGTCGAGCAGCGTTTCCGCGGGGAGACCGAGCCGGTCGACCCGGTGGCCGGCCACGTGCCGGGTGCGGTGAACATCCCGACCGCGGCGAACCTCCGCCCGGCCGAGGACGGCGCGCCGGCACGGTTCAAGGAACCCGAGGAGCTGGAGCGCACCTACCGTGAGGCGGTGGGCGAGCGCTGGCGCACCGCATCCGTCGGGGTCTACTGCGGTTCGGGCGTCACCGCGGCGTACGACGCGTTCGCGCTGCACCTGCTCGGCGTCGACGCCGAGCTCTACCCGGGGTCCTGGAGCGGCTGGGTCGCGGACCCGACTCGCCCCGTCGAGACCTCCTGACGCGCCGACTCGCGGGGGTGGGGGCGGCGTAAGCGCCGACTCGGCTACCAGTGGACGCCCTTGAGGAGCTTGGCGAGGAGGAGCTGCTGCGGGGTGGCCTCGGCCTCCGAGGTGCCCTTGGCCGCGGCTGAGTCGGGGAACACCTGGTAGGCCAGGTGCAGCACCCGGAAGGCCGTCTTCGGCGCGACCGTGTGCGCGACCGCACCGAGGTTGCCGAGCGCGGTGTTGATCTCGTGCGGCCGCTCCACCAGGGCCTGCACCACCACGTCCGCGGCCTGGGCGGGGGAGATGGTCGGGAACTTCTGGTAGATCTTCGTCGGCGCGATCATCGGCGTGCGCACCAGCGGCATGTGCACCGTGGTGAAGCTGACGCCGTCGCCGATCAGCTCGGAGCTGACCACGTTGCTCCACGAGTCGAGTGCGGCCTTGGAGGCCACGTAGGCGCTGAACCTAGGTGGGTTGGTCTGCACGCCGATCGAGCTGACGTTCACGATGTGGCCGTGCTGCTGCTCGCGCATCGCCGGGAGCAGCCCGATCACCAGCCGGATCGCGCCGAAGTAGTTCAGCTGCATGGTCCGCTCGAAGTCGTGGAAGCGGTCCTCGGAGAGCTTCAGCGAGCGGCGGATCGAGCGGCCGGCGTTGTTGACCACGAAGTCGACGGAGTCGTGGTCGGCGAGGATCTGGTCGCAGAGCGCGTCGATCGCCTCGAGGTCGGACAGGTCGCAGCCGTAGACGTGCGCGCGACCGCCGCGGGCCTCGATCTCGGCCTTGGTCTCCTCGAGCTTGTCCTTGCCGCGGGCGACGAGGATCGGCACCCCGCCGGCCTGCGCGACCTTGAGCGCGGTCACCTTCCCGATGCCGGAGGAGGCGCCGGTGATCACCACGGTGCGTCCCTCGAGCGCCTCGCGGACCTCGGTGTCGTGGCCGGTGGCGGTGTCGAGGTGCTCCTCCCAGTAGGTCCACAGCGCCGCGGCGTAGCTCTCGAGGTCGGGGCAGCAGATGCCCGAGCCGGCCAGCGCACGCTCGGTGCGGCGGGACGCGAAGACGGTCGGGAACGACACGTGCTCGAGGACCTCCGGGGGGACGCCGAGCCGCCCGATTGTCTGGCGGAGCGCCAGCTGGACCGGAGCGGCCCGCAGCACCTGCTGGGCCAGGGCGCCCGGCCGCAGCGGGCGGGGGAGCAGCCCGGTGGGCAGCAGGCCGGTGACCCGCCGGTCCGCCGGGACCGCGAACCGGGGGGCGCCGGCCGCGGCGCAGAACGCGTTGACCACCTCCACGGTCGACTGCGGCTCGGGGTTGACCAGGTGGAAGGCCTGGCCGTCGAGGCCGGGCTGGTGTGCGAGGTGGTCCATCGCCTTCGCGACGTAGTCGACCGGCACCACGTTGGTGTCCCCGAGATCCACCCCGGCCAGCGGCACCCACTGCGGCAGCAGGTCGCGCATCCGCTTGAAGAGGGGGAAGAAGTAGTAGGGCCCGTCGATCTTGTCCATCACGCCGGTCTCGGAGTGGCCGAGCACCACGGCGGGCCGGTAGACCCGCCAGGGCACCGTGCACTCCTCGCGGACGATCCGCTCGGACTCGAACTTCGTCCGGTGGTACGGCGAGGGCAGCCGCTGTCCCGCGTCGAACATGGTCTCGTCGAACGTCCCGGCGAAGTCGCCGGCCGCCGCGATCGAGGACACCTGGTGGAACGTGCCGGCGCCGACCGCCTCGGCAAGAGCAAGCGCCTGCCTGGTTCCGGCCACGTTGAGCCGGTCGTTGAGCTCGGCCGCCGCGGTCATGTCGTAGATCGCCGCGAGGTGGAAGAAGTGGTCGATGCGGCCGTGGTGCTCGGCGACCCAGGCCGGGTCCACGCCGAGCCGGGGCTCGGTGAGGTCGCCCACCACGGGTGTCACCCGTTCGGGGTATGTCCAGGAGTGGCGGAGGCGCTCGAGCCGGTCCTGCGAACCCTCGCGCACGAGGACGAAGACCTCGCCCTCGCGGTTGTCCAGCAGCTCGGCGATGAGGTGACGGCCGATGAAACCGGTCGCACCGGTGACGAAGTAGGCCATGGCAGCCATCCGGGAGGTCGTGGGACGGAACGGGTGCCCGCGAGCCTAGTGGCTCGGGAGCGCACCGATATTACTGTCCGGTAACTTCCCCTGTAAACCCCCTGCTCAGTCGCGACCGCCGCCGCCGAACATGATCTCGTCCCAGCTCGGCACCGAGGCTCGGCCCTTGCTCTTCTTCACCGCGCGCCGGCTCGGCTGCTGCGGCTGGGGCTGCTCCTCCTCGCCGCCGGCGGGTCCCTCCGCACCGTCCATGCCCTCCATCCCCTCGAAGGTCTCGGCGGACGGGTCGGGCTGGGGGGAGCGGCCGGCTTGGGTGGACGTGCCGGACCTGGCCGCCTTGGTGGACCCCGCGGGCTCAGCCGACTGCGTGGCCTCGGCGCCCCCGGTGGCCTGGTCGTGCTGGTCTTCCTGGGTGTCCTGCTCGGCCGCGGGCTCTTCCGGCGTCGCGGCTCCCGCCGGGACCGCACGCTGCGGCCGGTCGCTGGCCTGGGTGGCGATCCAGCCGGGCTCGCCCGTGTCGGCGCGGGGCTGCCGCTCCGCCTCCCGCATCGCCCGGACCGGCGCGGTCAGGTCGACGGTGGGCTCCTCCGCGGCGGGGTCGTCGGTCACCATCCCGATGGCGTCCTCGCCCAGCGGCAGCTCCTCCTCGCCGGGCACCGCGGAGAGCCGGCGACCGGCGCGCGGCGCCTCCGTCGCGCGCTCGGCCGGCTCGCCGACCAGGCGCCGGGCCTCGTCGTCCTCCGGCACCACGTAGCGGCCTGGGGCGTCGAACACGAACTCGGCGTGCCCCGCGTCGTCTTCCTCCGGACGGTAATCGGCCACCAGCGTCCACCGGCCGTCCTCGCGGCGCCAGGCGTCCCACTCCACCGACTGGGGGTCGACGTTGCGCGCCCGCAGCCGCTCGGCCACGGCGTCGCCGAGCAACCGCGCCGGGCCCTCACCGGACCGGCGGCGCACCGACGCGCGCTGGGCCCGGTCGGCGATGTGCGCCCGCTCGGCGAGCACCGGGGTCGCGTAGCCCATGATCCGGTCCAGCGTGGTCTGGGCTGCGGCCGCAACGCTCTCGGGGCTCTCGCCGGCCCGGATCCGGGCTTGGATGTCGCGGGGCCGCAGGCTGCTCTCCATCGTGATCTCCAACTGGCCGATTCGGGTGCCCTCGCCCCGGAGGGCCGAGCGGAGTCGGTGGTCGACGGGCAGCGTGAACGTCTCGCCCGTGTCGCTGACCAGGACCAGCTTGGTGCTGTCCTTCGTCAGGCCCACGACCGTGAGGTCCTGCTGACTCATCTGCGGCGACCGCTCCTCTGGCTGTGTGCGTTCCCCGAGCCTACTTCAGCCGACCGTCCCGCCCCGGCAGTCAGGGCGCGGGTCGCTCGTGTCGGTACGGTGAGGGCCATGTCGCCGATCGACGTGAGCCATCCGGGCCTCGCGCTGGTGGTCCTGGACCTGGTCGGCATCTGGGTGTTCGCGCTCTCCGGGGGCCTGGTCGCGGTCCGCAAGAACCTCGACATCTTCGGCGTGCTCGTGCTGGCGCTCACCACCGGGCTCGGCGGCGGCTTCATCCGCGACGTGCTGCTCGGCGCCGTACCTCCGTCCTCGCTGGCCGACTGGCGCTACCTGCTGGTGCCGGTGGCCGCGGGCCTGGTCACCTTCTGGTTCCACCCGACGCTGGGCCGGATGGAGCGGCTGGTCAACGTCTTCGACGCCGTCGGGTTGTCGGTGTTCTGCGTCAACGGCGCGCTCAAGGCGCTGGCCTTCGGGCTCGGTCCGGTGCCGGCCGCGCTGCTCGGCATGGTGACCGGGATCGGCGGCGGGATGATCCGCGACGTGCTGGCCGGCCGGGTGCCGGTCGTGCTGCGCGACGAGCTCTACGCCACGCCCGCGCTGTTCGGCGCCGGGATCGCGGTCCTCGGGCACGGCCTGGGGCTGCCCTCGGCGGTGGTCGCCCCGCCCGCGGCACTGGTGTGCTTCGGCTGGCGGGTGCTGGCGATGCGGCGTGGCTGGGACGCGCCGCGCCCCTCGGCGTCCTCGAGCACCTGAGGCGCACCGCCCGGCCGGCTCATCCGAGCACCCGGTCGAGGTAGGCGTTGGTGAACAGCCGGTCGGGGTCGACCCGGTCGCGGACGGCGCGGAAGTCGTCGAGCCGCGGGTAGTCTCCGGCGAGGTCGGCCGCGGTCATGCTGTGCAGCTTGCCCCAGTGCGGCCGGCCGCCGTGGTCGCGCAGCAGCCGCTCCACCTCGGTGAAGTAGGCGGTGTGGTCGGTGCGGGCGTTGACGTGGAAGGCCAGGTAGACGGTCTCCCGCCCCGACGCCGTGGACAGCCACAGGTCGTCGGCCGGGGCCCACCGGATCTCCACCGGGAAGCTGATCCGCCAGCCGCGCCGGCCGATCAGGGCCCGCGCCTCGCGAAGCGCGACCATGCCGGCCTCCCGCGGCAGGGCGTACTCCATCTCCCGGAACCGCACGGTCCGCGGCGAGGTGAACACCCGGTACGGCGCGTCCCGGTAGGTGCGCGCCGACAAGCCCCGGGCGGCGACCTTGTTCAGCGGCGGGATGGTCGCGGGCACGGCGTTGCCGACCCGGTTGAGCAACCCGAACACGGTGTTGGACAGCAGCTCGTCGTCGACGTACTCCCGCCAGCGCGACAGCGGACGCGGCCCCTCGCCGGTGCGGTTGTTGCGCTTGGTCAGCATCCGGTCGGTGTGCGGGAACCAGTAGGCCTCCGCGTGGTCGTTGCCCGCGACCAGGTCGTCGAAGCCGTCCACCACCGCGTCCCAGGTGGCCGGCTCCTCGACCGCCTCCAGTACGAAGTCCGGCTCCACCCGGAAGGTGACCGAGGTCAGGACGCCTACCGCCCCGAGTCCGAGGCGCGCCGCCTCGAACAGCTCCGGGTCCCGCGCGGGCGAGACGGACCGCATCGTCGCGTCGGCGGCGACGAGCTCCACTGCCGCGACCTGGGCGGAGAGCGAGGCCCACCGTCCGCCGGTGCCGTGCGTCCCGGTGGCGATGGCGCCCGCCACCGTCTGCTGGTCGACGTCGCCCATGTTGTGCAGGGAGAGGCCGAGCCGGTGCAGCGTGGCGTTCAGCTCGTGCAGCCGGGTGCCGGCCAGCGCGGTGACCGTCATCGCGTCCCGGTCGACGGCGACCACGCCGGCGAGCCGGTCGGGCCGGAGCAGCAGGCCGTTGGTCGCCGCCACGTCGGTGAAAGAGTGCCCTGCACCCACCATCTTCACCTGCACGCCGTGCCGCCGGCCGGCCACCACGGCATCGACCACTTCCTCGACGCTCGCCGGCGTGAGGATCGAGGCCGGGTGCGCGGTGGTCAGCCCCGACCAGCTGCGCCACACCTGGTCCGACGTACCGGACTTGCCCATGCCCCGAGCGTAGGCCACCGAGTTGCCCGACCGCCGCATACTCGAGACGTGACAGTCTCCGTTCTCGACGGCGTCCGCAGGAACCTCGGCGACCGCCTGTTCGCCCGTGTCGCCGGGCCCGAGGGGCCGCGCCGCCGGGACCGGATCCACCGCACCCCGGGGCCGCGCTGGTTCCCCGAGGGCAGCGAGATCCGCCGCGTGCACGGCGACGCCTCGATGTTCGTCGGCGGCATCCATGCCCTGCTGCTGCAGTCGCTGCACCCGCTGGCGATGGCCGGAGTCGCCCAACACTCCGGCTTCAAGGGCGACCCGTGGGGACGGCTGCAGCGCACCAGCCACTTCCTGGCGGTCACCACGTTCGGCACCGCGGCGGACGCCGAGACGATGGTGCGCGCGGTCCGCGGCGTGCACGAGTCGGTCTCCGGCACCGCGCCGGACGGCCGCCCCTACGCCGCCTCCGACCCCCACCTGCTGCGCTGGGTGCACGTCGCGGAGATCGACAGCTTCCTGCGGGCCCACCAGCGTCTCGGCGCCCGGCCGCTGGACGCGCAGGAGCGCGACCGGTACGTCGCGCAGACCGCCCGGGTGGCCCGCGCCCTCGGCGTCGACGACCCGCCGTCGACCGAGCGCGAGCTCGACGAGCAGCTCGCCGGCTACCGGCCGGAGCTGGCCGGCACGCCGGAGGCGCGGGAGACCGCACGGTTCCTGCTGCTCAACCCGCCGCTGCCGCTGCTCGCCCGAGGCCCGTACGGCGCGCTCTCGGCTGCTGCGGTGAGCCTGCTGCCCGGCTGGGCGCGCCGGGAGCTGGGACTGCCCCGCCTCCCGCTCACCGAGGCCACCGTCGTGCGCGCCGCCGGGGAGGCCGTCACCCGGACGATCCGCTGGGCGATGGCGCCGGCCGAGTGAGCTCGCGCGGCAGCAGGGCGGCCACCGCGAACGCCACCGCCGCGGCCGCCAGCCCGGCCGACGCCGGCACCCAGTAGCCGGCCGACGCGCCGAACCGGTCCACCACCACGCCGACCAGCGCCGCGCCCGGGGCCACGCCGGCACTCAGCCCGGTGGAGAAGATCGCGATCCCCTCGGTGATCCGGCCGGAGGGGACGGTCTCCTCGATCCACGACACGCTGGCGATCAGGGTGGGCGAGATCGCGAACCCGGCCAGGAACAGCACCGCGGCCAGGGAGACGAAGCCGGGCACGTAGGGCAGCGGCACCATCAGCAGCGCGAGCATGAGCAGGCCCCACCGGAACCGGGTGCTGTGCGCGGCCCGGATCGGCAGCGCCCCGGTGACGGCCCCCGAGAGCAGGCTGCCCAGCGACCAGACCGCCAGCATCAGCCCGGAGACCGGCTTCGCGCCGAGCTCCTCGGAGAACGCCACGGTTGCCACCTCGGCACCGCCGAACAGGATCCCCATCCCGAACGCGCACGCGGTCATCGGGCCGAGCACCGCCCCGCCCATCGACCCCGCGCCGTGCGGCCGGTGGCGTCCGCCCGGAGGCGGCTCGGTGCCGCGCTGCGCGACCAGCGCGAAGGTCCCGACCACGCCGGCCACCACCGCCGCGCCGAGCCCGGCCAGCGGGTGCACCGTGGTGGCCAGCAGGGTCACCAGCGACGGACCGACGACGAACACGGTCTCGTCGACCACCGCCTCCAGCGCGAACGCGGTGGGCAGCAGGCGCCGCTCGGGCAGCAGGTGGGACCAGCGCGCCCGCACGCAGGAGCCCACTTGGGGGAGGGCGGCGCCGGCGACGGCGGCGCACACGTGGGGCAGCGGCGTCGGCCACCCCGCCTCGACCCCGACCATCATCAGCACCAGGCCGGCGGCGAACAGCAGGATGGTCACCGGCAGCACCCGGCTCTGCCCGCGCCGGTCGACCAGGCGGGCCTGCAGCACCGCGAACGCGGCGTTGGCGATCAGGTAGGACGCCGAGACGGTGCCGGCCAGCGAGTAGGAGCCCGTGCGGGTGGAGACCAGCAGCACGATGCCGAGGCTGACCATCGAGATCGGCAGCCGGGCGACCAGACCGCTGAGGGAGAACGCCCACGCCCCCGGCAGGGTCAGCACCTGCCGGTAGGTGTTGATCACCCGCGCATCCTAGGGAGTGCGCCCGCACGACGACGGGCGGCCACCTCGTTCGGGAGCGCTCCCTAGGATGTGGAGCATGGTCGCCGACACCACCCCCTACGACGCGCTGATGCTGGTCTCCTTCGGCGGACCGGAGAAGCCGGAGGACGTCGTCCCGTTCCTGGAGAACGTCACCCGCGGCCGCGGCATCCCCCGCGAGCGCCTCGAGGAGGTCGGCGAGCACTACTTCCTCTTCGGGGGCCGCAGCCCGATCAACGACCAGAACCGCGCGTTCATCGCCGCGATCGAGGAGGACCTCGCCTCCGCGGGACTCGATCTCCCGGTCTACTGGGGCAACCGCAACTGGGACCCCTACCTCGCCGACACGCTGCGGCAGATGCGCGAGGACGGCATCCGGCGGGCGGCCTGTCTGGTGACGAGCGCCTACTCGTCGTACTCCGGTTGCCGGCAGTACCGCGAGAACCTCGCCGACGCGGTCGCGGACGTCGGTGCCGGCGCGCCGCGGCTGGACCGGCTGCGCCACTACTTCAACCACCCGGGGTTCGTGGAGCCGATGGTCGACGCCACGCTGAGCGCGCTGGCCGACCTCGGCGACACCGCCCGCCACGACGCGTTCGTGCTGTTCGTGACGCACTCGATCCCGCTGGCGATGAACGACGCCAGCGGGCCCGAGGGCGGGGCCTACGTCGCCCAGCACGTCGCGGTGGCCGAGGAGATCTCCGAGCGGGTGCGCCAGGAGACCGGCCACCGCTACGCCTCCCAGCTGGTGTTCTGCTCCCGGTCCGGCCCGCCGCACGTGCCCTGGCTGGAGCCGGACGTCAACGACCGGATCGAGGAGCTGGCCGAGGAGGGGGTGCCCGCGGTCGTGCTGGTGCCGATCGGCTTCGTCTCCGACCACATGGAGGTCGTCTACGACCTCGACACCGAGGCCCGGGCCACCGCGGAGAAGGTCGGCGTGGAGTTCGCACGTGCCGCCACCGCGGGGCTGGACCCGCGGTTCGTGTCGATGGTGCGCGACCTGCTCCTGGAGCGCGCGGCGGTCGAGCGTGGCGAGCAGGTGGCGCGCGCCTCGGTCGGCGCGCTGCCGCCGTCGTGGGACTCCTGCCCGGCCGGGTGCTGCGCGAACCTGCGCGGCCCGCGCCCGGCGCTGTGCGGGGAGGACTGAGCGTGGGGGAGCAGACCGACCCGCAGGAGCTCCTGGAGCTGGCCCGGTCCGTGGCCGTGGAGGCCGCCGAGCTCGTGCGCACGCTGCGCCGCGAGGGCGTCCACGTCACCGCCACCAAGTCCAGCGACATCGACATCGTCACCGAGGCCGACCGGGCCTCCGAGCGGCTCGTCTACGACCGGCTGCTGCAGGCCCGGCCCGACGACGGCTTCGTCGGCGAGGAGGGCGCCAGCTCGGAGTCGGCCAGCGGGGTGACCTGGGTGGTCGACCCGATCGACGGGACCGTGAACTTCCTCTACGGCATCCCGCAGTACGCCGTGTCCATCGCCGCCACCGTGGCCGGCGAGTCGGTGGCGGGCGTGGTGGTCAACGCCGAGAGCGGGGAGTGCTTCACCGCGACGCGCGGCGGCGGTGCCTTCCTCGACGGCCGGCCGCTCGTCGTACGCGACACCGTGCCGATGGGGCAGCGGCTGGTGCTCACCGGGTTCAACTACGTCCAGGAGGTACGACGGGCACAGGCGTCGTCGATCGCCCGGATGCTGCCGGAGGTCCGCGACATCCGCCGGCTCGGGTCGTCCGCGCTCGACCTGTGCGCGATCGGCGCGGGACGGGCCGACGCCTACCTCGAGGAGGGCCTGCATCCCTGGGACATGGCGGCCGGCGGACTGGTGGCGACCGAGGCCGGGGCCCGGCTCGACGCCCTGCCCGGAGCGGGTGGGGGCACCTGCGTGGTGTGCGCGCCGGCCGCCGGCTACGACGACTTCGTGAGGCTCGCCGAGAGCTGCGGGTTCCTGCGGGAACAAACACCGTCCCACGCACGTTGAGCGCGTGCCGACCCCTACAGGGGACGGTCTGGGTGTGACCCAGGCGACACGATGTGGAACTGCCGTGCGGCCACGAGGGGCGATGGTGCACAATCTGCGCTCGCGACCGCACGCTCGGACAACCCGATTCCACTCAACCACGGGGGGCAGGAGAGGCTACATGGCAACTGACTACGACGCGCCTCGTAAGAACGAGGAAGACCAGAGCGAGGAGAGCCTCGAGGAGCTCAAGGCTCGGCGTCACGACAAGAACTCGGGGAAGGTCGACGAGGACGAGGCCGAGGCCGCCGAGTCGTTCGAGCTGCCCGGCGCCGACCTGTCCCACGAGGAGCTCGCCGTCGAGGTGCGTCCACGCCAGGACGACGAGTTCACCTGCATGAGCTGCTTCCTCGTGCACCACCGCAGCCAGCTCGCCGACCCGGATCGGCTGATCTGTCGCGACTGCGCCTGAGGTTCTGGAGACGACGAAGGGGACGGCGTGCCCGCGGGCACGCCGTCCCCTTCGCTTCTGCCGGCCTTCTCCTCGTCGGCCGGGCGTCTGGCGTCAGGCGTCGGCAGGTGGGGGTCAGGCGCTGGTCAGGCGTCGGTCTCCTCGAGGGCGGGCGGCAGGTGGCCGGTCGACTTCCGGTAGTAGTTGGCCGCCTTGCGCGAGGCCAGCATGCGCGCCAGCCCGACCGCGACACCGCTGACCGCGGCCCACGCCGTCGCCTCGCCCATCGACACGTCGGGGTGTGCGGGGTTCTGCGGGGGGTTCTTGCCGGTGGACAGCTTCCAGGTGGCGGTGAGGGCCTTGCGGGCCGCCAGCGTCGCCATCACGGTGGAGCCCAGTCCCATCACGGACCAGACCTTCGAACCCGATGCCATGTGCTCTCCTCCTGTCGGGGACGGATCCCCAAGTCTGCCAGCAAACCGTGTCGCTGACGCCGCTCGTCGGTGGTGCGAGGCACCATCGGGTCATGGCGCTCGATCTCACCTGTCCCGGTTGCGGTACCCAGATGTACGCCGAGCAGGCGCACAACCGCTGCCCGGCCTGCCTCTACTACGAGCCGTGCTGCGACGGGGCCCCACAGCCCTACTGCTCGCCGGCGGCTGCCCGCGCCGACACCAGCGCCGAAGCCAGCTGACGGGGGCGCCGGCTGGCCACCAGCCAGTACGGCGTCGGGTCGGTCGGGTCGACGATGTCCACCCGCACCGCCCGGCGCAGGTAGGGCCGCAGCAGCAGGTAGGCCCGCGCGTCGGCCTCCACCCCGGCGAGCCGGCGAGCCTCCTCCGCGTCCAGGGCGGTGACCTCGCCGACCAGCCGCACCGGCACCTGGGCGCGGCCGGCGTGGAAGACCCCGTCGCGCACCGACAGCCGCGCGGCCCCGTAGCCGACGAACAGCCCGCCGGTCAGCGCGACCAGCACGCCGGTCACCGCGAACGCCACCCAGGCCGGGGTGGCCACCAGGAACGCGACCAGCACCGTGGCCAGGAACATCGTGGCCAGCGCCCACCAGCGGGTGGGCACGCGGAGCCGCTCGTCGTACGTCGGCACGGCGGGGGAGGGCTGGGGGCACACGCGGCTCACTCGACCTTCGGCGGGCTTGTCGGGCTGGCGGGACGGGCACCGTCGCGGGCGCCACGGCAGGCCAATCCTGACACCCGGTGGGCGGAGCGGTCGGGCTAGGGTCGGAGACATGGTCGAGATCCTGATCACCCGCCTGGACGAGGGCGCGCCGCTGCCGACGTACGCCCACCCCGGTGACGCCGGCGCGGACCTGACCACGACCGTGGACCTCACGCTCGCACCGGGCGAGCGGGCGCTGGTGCCCACCGGCATCGGGGTGGCGCTGCCGGAGGGGTATGTCGCGCTCGTGCACCCGCGCTCGGGGCTGGCCGCCCGGCACGGCCTGTCGATCGTCAACGCCCCGGGGACGGTCGACGCCGGCTACCGCGGCGAGGTCAAGGTGCTGCTGGTCAACCTCGACCCGCGGGAGCCGGTGACGCTGCGTCGCGGCGACCGGATCGCGCAGCTGGTCGTGCAGCAGGTCGAGCGGGCCAGATTCGTCGAGGTCGAGGGGCTGCCGCCGTCGGTGCGGGGCGAGGGCGGGTACGGTTCCACCGGCGGTTTCGCCACCACGCCCGACGACCGGCTCGCAGTGACCGGGGAGGAGACGCAGTGAGGTTCCGACGCAGGACGTCCGACGACGCCCAGGCGCCCGAGGAGCTGGAGGGCGCCGGCGACCCCGGCACCGGACCCGCCGGGCCCGCCGGACCCCGGCAGGAGGGCCCCTGGGACGTCTCCGAGGTCGAGCTCGACGAGGACGACCCGACGCGGATCGACCTCGGTGGCCTGATCGTCACCGGGCGGCCCGGACTCGAGCTGCAGCTGCAGGTGGACCAGTCCTCCGGTGACGTCGCCGGCGTGGTCCTCGCCGGCGAGGAGAGCGCGCTGGAGCTGCGCGCGTTCGCCGCGCCGCGCAACGCCGACATCTGGAACGACGTGCGTCGCGGCATCGCCGCGGAGGTGGCCCAGCACGGCGGCACCGCCGACGAGACCGAGGGCCGGTGGGGCCCCGAGCTGCGCGTGGTCATGCCGGTGACCCTGCCCGACGGCCGCTCGGGCCAGCAGCCCTCCCGCGTGGTGGGCATCCCGGGACCGCGGTGGCTGCTGCGGGCCACGCTGTTCGGCAAGGCCGCGGTGGAGCCGGCCGACGACGGCGAGGTGCAGTCCGCGCTGCGCGACGTGGTCGTGGTGCGCGGCAGCCACGCCCTGCCCCCGGGCGACCCGCTGCCGATGCGGATGCCCGAGGGCCTCCAGGCCGTGGACCCCGAGGAGTGAGCACCGCCGCAGACGTACGCCCTTCACGCCGCACGCTGGTCGATTACGCTGGAAGCATGGTGGAGGTCAAGGACCGGCTCCGCAGGGGCCTGAGCCGCTGGGCCAGCTCGGCGGACCAGGAGGCCCGGGAGTTGCAGGCAGGCACGGTCAAGGCTGGGTGCTGCCCGGTCACCGACGCCGCCGACCGGGAGCGCGTCTCGATCCAGGGCAGCCTGCGCACGGTCACGCTGCGCCCGCGCGGTGGCGTCCCGGCTCTCGAGGCCGAGCTGTACGACGGGACCGGGGTGCTCACCCTGGTCTGGCTCGGTCGGCGTCGCATCGCCGGCATCGAGCCCGGCCGGCAGATCCGCGTCCAGGGACGCATCGGTGCCCAGGACGCGCAGCGGATCATGTTCAACCCGCGCTACGAGCTGAGGTAGCCCGGTGGGCTCGGAGAGCGGGCGCCCCGGCGACCAGGCGGTCCCCGGTCAGCAGGGCGCGGGGCCGCACGGCGCCGGGCACGTCGGCACGGACACGGTCGAGTCGGTGATCCGGGGGCAGCTGGCCAAGGCGCTGGGCGGTCGGCGGGGCATGTTCGAGGCCGCCGTACCCACCCTCGCCTTCACGGTGACCTACGTCTCCACCAAGGACCTGCGGCTGGCGCTCCTGGTGAGCGTGTCCGCCGCGATGGTCCTGCTGGCGGTCCGCCTGGTGCAGCGCAGCAGCGTGCAGTTCGTGCTCAACAGCGTGGTCGGCATCGGCATCGGTGCGCTGTTCGCCTACCGGAGCGCGCGTGCGGGCGGGGACGCCTCGGACAACGCGCTGGCCTACTTCCTGCCCGGGCTGCTCTACAACGCGGGCTACGCCGTGGTGATGACGTTGACGATCGCGGTGCGCTGGCCGCTGGTCGGCTTCATGGTGGGCAGCGTCGCCGGCGACCCGACGGCGTGGCACGACGACCCTCGGGTGGTGCGGCTGTGCCGCAACCTGACGTGGATGCTGGTGCTGCCCTGCGTCGTCCGGGTGGCGGTCCAGCTGCCGATCTACCTGGCCGGACGCAGCGCCGCCGACGCGGCGCCGATGGTGGCCGCGCTCGGCGTGACGAAGATCGCCATGGGCTGGCCGTTGCAGCTCGCCGCGCTCGCCGGGATGGTGTGGCTGCTGGCGCGCAACAGCGTGCCGGTCGACCGCGACCGCGGGCCCGAGCTGGCCTGAGCTGGCCTGAGCTGGCCCGAGTCCAGGCCGGCCGGCTCCGGCCCCGCCCGGTCAGCCGTGGTGCCCGGTCAGCCGTGGTGCTCCTGGGGGGCCAGCAGCGACTGCAGCTCGGCCTCGGAGGACGCCGACGCCACGAACAGCAGCTCGTCGTTGGACTCGATCGGCTGCTCGGCGTCGGGGGTGTAGACCTGCCCGTCGCGCAGGATGGTCACCAGCGAGCAGTTCTCCGGGAACGGGATCAGCCCGACCGGGGTCCCGACGTACGGCGAGTCCGCCGGCAGCGTCATCTCCACCAGGTTGGCGTTGCCCTTGCGGAAGGTGAACAGCCGCACCAGGTCACCGACGGTGACCGCCTCCTCGACCAGGGCGGACATGATCCGGGGGGTGGAGACGTTGACGTCGACCCCCCAGGCCTCGGTGAACAGCCACTCGTTGTTCGGGTGGTTGACCCGGGCCACCGTGCGCGGCACGGCGAACTCCGTCTTCGCCAGCAGGGAGGTGACCAGGTTCACCTTGTCGTCGCCGGTCGCGGCGATGACCACGTCGCAGGTGTCGAGGCGGGCCTCCTCCAGCGAGGACAGCTCGCACGAGTCGGCCAGCAGCCACTCCGCATCGGGCACCCGCTCGGGCTTGAGCGAGACCGGGTCCTTGTCGATGAGCAGCACCCGGTGACCGTTGCCGATCAGCTCCCGGGCGATCGAGCGCCCCACGGCGCCCGCGCCGGCGATGGCCACGCGCATCAGTCGGCCTCCGGTCCCTCGTTGTAGACCCCGTAGACGCGGTCGGCGTTCTCCTCGCGCATCACGAGGTGGAGCAGGTCGCCCTCCTGGATGACGCTCTCCCGGCTCGGGATCATGCCCTCGCCGAGCCGGTCGATCCAGGCGATCCGGCTGCCTGACTGCTCCTGGAACTTCACGGTGCGCTGGCCGATCCAGACGTCGTTGGCCGGCACCTGGTCGAGCCGGATGGTGCCCGACGGGTCGCGGAAGTCGGGTTCGGCACCCGCCGGCAGCAACCGGCGCAGCACCTGGTCGGCGGTCCACTTCACCGTGGCGACGGTGGTGATGCCCAGCCGCTGGTAGACCTCGGCACGCCCGGGGTCGTAGATGCGCGCGACGACCTGCTGGATGCCGAACGTCTCCCGGGCCACCCGGGCGGCGATGATGTTGGAGTTGTCGCCGCTGGAGACCGCGGCGAAGGCGTCCGCGCCGTCGATCCCGGCCGCCTCGAGGACACCCTGGTCGAACCCGATCCCGGTGACCTTGGTGCCGCTGAACGACGGCCCGAGCCTGCGGAAGGCGTCCGGGTTGCTGTCGATGATGGACACGGTGTGGTTGCGGTCCTCGAGGCTGCGGGCGAGCGTCGACCCGACGCGGCCGCAGCCCATGATCACGACATGCACCCGGCAGACGCTACTACGAGGGGCGAGCCCGCCCTTGCAGGCGGGCCGGGCCCGATGCCTTAGCCTTGGCCCTCGTGGGAATCAGCGACGTCTCCAAGCGAATAATCATCGGCCGAAAGCTGCGCAGCACGCAGCTCGGCGAGACGCTGCTGCCCAAGCGGATCGCGCTGCCGGTGTTCGCAAGCGACGCACTGTCGTCGGTGGCCTACGCGCCGGACGAGGTGTTCATCATGCTCTCGCTCGCGGGGGCGTCGGCGTACGTGTGGTCGTGGAAGATCGCCATCTTCGTCGCGCTGGTGATGTCCGCAGTGGTCGCCTCCTACCGGCAGACCGTGCACGCCTACCCCAGCGGCGGCGGCGACTACGAGGTCGCGACGGTGAACCTCGGCGCGAACGCCGGGACCACGGTGGCCAGCGCGCTCCTGGTCGACTACGTCCTGACCGTGGCGGTCTCCATCTCGTCGGGGGCGCAGTACGCCGCGTCCGCGATCCCGGGGCTGTCCGGGCACGAGGCGGAGTTCGCCGCCGGCATGGTGGTGATCCTCACCGCGATGAACCTGCGGGGGGTGCGCGAGTCGGGCACGTTCTTCGCGGTGCCGACGTACGCGTTCATGGTCGCCATCCTCGGCATGTGCGCCTGGGGCCTGGTCCGCTACCTGGCGGGTGGCCTGCCGATGGCGGAGAGCGCCAAGTTCGACATCGTCCCGGCGGCGGGCTACGAGAGCGGTGCGATGACGACTGTCGCGCTCGTGGTGCTGCTGGCGCGCGCTTTCTCCTCCGGTTCCGCCGCGCTCACCGGTGTGGAGGCGATCTCCAACGGAGTGCCGGCGTTCCGGAAGCCGAAGAGCCGGAACGCCGCGACGACGCTGCTGCTGCTCGGCACGATCGCCATCACCATGATGCTGAGCGTCATCGTGCTGGCCAACAAGATGCACATCCGCTACGTCGACCCCTACGCGCTCGACCGGCTGCGGGGCCCCGCCGGCAACCCGCCGCCGGACAACTACGACCAGCACACCGTGATCGCCCAGATCGCTCGTGCGGTTTTCGACAACTTCCCGGCGGGCTTCTACTTCGTGGTGGCCATGACCGGGATCATCCTGGTGCTGGCCGCCAACACCGCGTTCAACGGGTTCCCGGTGCTCGGCTCGATCCTGGCCCGCGACGGCTACATGCCGCGCCAGCTCGGCTCGCGGGGCGACCGGCTGGCCTACAGCAACGGCATCGTCATCCTGGCGCTGATGGCGGTCGCGCTGATCATTGCGTTCAACGCCGAGGTCACCCGGCTGATCCAGCTCTACATCGTCGGCGTGTTCGTCTCCTTCAACCTCAGCCAGCTCGGCATGATCCGGCACTGGACGCGGCACCTGAAGACCGAGACCGACCCGGCGGCGCGGCGGCGGATGAACCGCTCCCGGGCCATCAACACCTTCGGCCTGGGCATGACCGCGGTGGTGTTCGTGATCGTGCTGCTGACCAAGTTCCTGGCCGGCGCGTGGATCGCGATCCTGGCGATGGCGGTCTTCTTCATGATCATGAAGGCGATCCGCCGTCACTACGACAACGTCGCCGACGAGCTCGCCGTGGAGGAGCAGGACCAGGTGCTGCCGACCCGGGTGCACGCGATCGTGCTGGTCTCGAAGGTGCAGAAGCCGACGATGCGGGCGCTGGCCTACGCCAAGGCGAGCCGGCCCAACGTGCTCGAGGCGGTCATCGTCGACACGGACTCCTCGACGACCGCGCGGGTCCTCGAGGACTGGGACGAGCGGCACATCGACGTACCCCTGAAGGTGCTGTACTCGCCGTACCGCGAGATCATCCGCCCCATCGTCGACTACACGCGCAGCGTCCGCGACGCGAACCCGCGAGGGGTGGTCGCGGTCTACATCCCCGAGTACGTCGTGGGCCGCTGGTGGGAGCAGCTGCTGCACAACCAGACGGCGCTGCGGCTCAAGACCCGGCTGCTGTTCACCGCCGGCGTGATGGTCACCTCGGTGCCCTACCAGCTGCGGTCCTCGGCGGTCGCGCGGCAGCGCGCCGAGCGGATGCAGAGCAAGGCGCAGCCGGGCGACGTGCGCCGCGGCCGGGTGCTCAGCCCGCCGCCGCGCAAGCCACCCGGCGGCACCCCGTGAGCCGGCCGCGCCCGGCCGCCGAGCGCGGCCGGTCGCTGGTGGGGAAGCGGTACGTCGTCGAGACGGGCCCGGTCGCCCACGGCGGGCACGTCGTCGCACGCCACGAGGGCGTCGTGGTGTTCGTGCGGCACGCGCTGCCCGGCGAGCAGGTGGTCGCAGAGGTCACCGAGGGGGAGCAGGGCGCACGGTTCCTGCGCGCCGACGCCGTCGAGGTGCTCGAGGCCTCCGCCGACCGGGTGACGCCGCCCTGCCCGTGGGCGGGGCCGGGCCGCTGCGGCGGCTGCGACTTCCAGCACGTCGCGTTGCCGGCGCAGCGCGGGCTCAAGGCCGCGGTTGTCCGCGAGCAGCTGCAGCGGCTGGCCGGCCTCGACGTCGCGGTGACCGTGGAGCCCGTACCCGGCGACGACCAGGGCCTCAGCTGGCGCAGCCGGGTGCAGTACGCCGTCGACCACCGCGGCCACGCCGGCCTGCGCAAGCACCGCTCGCACGACGTCGTGGAGATCGACCGGTGCCGCATCGCGCACCCGGACCTGCCCGCGGTCACCGACCAGCAGTGGCCGGACGCCACCTCGGTGGAGGCGCTGGTCTCCGGCGCCGGGGAGCGGCTGCGGCTGGTGACCACCCGCGACGGCTCCCTCTTCGCCGACGGGCCGCAGGTCCTCCACGAGCAGGCGGTGGGCCGCGACTGGCAGGTCACCGGCTCCGGCTTCTGGCAGGTGCACCCCGGGGCCGCGCAGGCGCTGGTCGACGCGGTGCTCGACGGTGTCCGGCCGCGGGCGGGGGAGCGGGCGGTCGACCTCTACGCCGGGGTGGGGCTGTTCTCCGCCGCGCTCGCCGAGCGCGTCGGCCGCACCGGGCACGTCGTGGCCGTGGAGTCCGACCGGGTCGCCGTCGCGGACGCCGCGGCCAACCTCGCCGACCTGCCCCAGGTCGAGGTCCTCGCCGACCGGGTGGACCGCGCGCTGCGCCGCGGCTCGCCGGGTGACGGTGCCGACGTGGTGGTGCTCGACCCGCCGCGGGTCGGCGCGAAGCGGGCGGTCGTCGAGGGTGTCGTCGCGCTCGCGCCCCGGGCGGTCGCCTACGTCGCCTGCGACCCGGCCGCCCTCGCCCGGGACGTGGCGACCTTCGCGTCCCACGGCTACCGGCTCACCTCGCTCCGGGCCTTCGACCTGTTCCCGATGACGCACCACGTGGAGTGCGTTGCGCTTCTCGTGAAAAGCGACTCCGACCTGCGGTGATGGTTCCGGGGCTCGTGGGCACGAGCCCCGCGAACGGGCCGTCGAGCTCACTTTGGGCTCGGTTTGACAATCCCGAGCATTCTTTCGCAATCCTTGAAACTCTTCTAGGATTGTGTCATGGGTGCGATCAGTGTGGCGCAGGCCGCGGAGCGGCTGGGCGTCAGCGTGCCCCGGATCCATCAGCGCATCGCGGACGGCTCGCTGACCGCTGAGCGGATCGGCTCTCAGTGGGTGGTCGATGAGCGCTCACTCCTGCGTATCCAGGAGCGCAGCAAGGCCGGCCGTCCGTATTCGGCCCGCTCCGCGTGGGCGGTCATCGCGGCGTCCGAAGACGACAGTGACCGGGTGGGCGTCAGTGGGCCTGCGGTGTCGGCGCGGGCGCGGATGCAGTTGAAGCGTTTGCTCGAGCCGGCCGCGGAGCCCGTCGCCGATGAGGACGTTGTCAGAAAACTTGTGGTGTCGCTCCGGTCGATGTTGCGCAACAGGGCTGGACGGCGCCTGCTGCGTGCAGCGCCGGCCGACCTTGGTGATCTCAGGTCTGACGAGCGTTGGGCCATGATCGTGAACCTGGGTTCGAGTGGCATCGCCTCGCTCGACGTGGAGGGATATCTGGCCGAGTCGCTCGTGGGGGGAATCCTTAAGGACTACCTGCTGGTGGATGCAGACCGTGAGGCGAACGTCGTACTCCACGTTATTCCCGACGGGCAGTACCCGTTCCCGGACTCACGGCTGCGGCTCGCGGCCGATCTCGCCGAGCATCGCGGGCCGCGCGAGGAGGCCAGGGCAGCTGAGCTGCTGCATGAGCTCGCGTTGGAGTGGAGAGCAGGCAAGCGATGATCGTCCTGCCTGCGATGCCCGCGGAGCAGACCGCTTCCTGGCTGGGTCTCCTGGACCTGCACGAGCGGCTCGCTGAGGGCTGGACCCTGATCGGCGGCCAGCTCGTCCTCCTGCACTGCGCCGAACGCGGGCAGTTCCCGGTGCGACCGACGAACGACGCGGACACCGTCATCGACGTACGCGCCGACCCCACGATGCTCGCCACCTTCACCGGCGTCTTGACCGACCTCGGGTTCACCTCGGCCGGCATCTCGGCCGAGGGGCTCCAGCATCGCTGGGTCCGGGGCGACGCCTCGATCGACGTCTTGCTCCCGGACGGGATCGGCGAGCGCACGAGCCTGCGACAAGGCGTTACCGGTAGTCCGACCCTGCCGACCGCTGGCGGCACCCAAGCCCTTCAGCGCAGCGAGACCGTCCGGGTGTCGGTCGCGGGCCGGGAGGGGTCCGTACGCCGGCCCAATCTCGTCGGCGCCCTCGTCGGGAAGGCGGCGGCGCTCAGCAATGCGGGCGATCCGGGACTTGGTCGCCACCGACGCGACTTCGTGATCCTCGCCGGGCTGCTCACTGCCCGCGACGTCAGGCACGAAGAGCTCACCAAGAAGGACCGCCAGCGGCTGCGCACGATGGTTGCGGCAGCACGGAAGGATCGGGCACTCCTGATCGAGATCCCGAACGCCGAGATTTCGCTCGATCGGCTGGCCACGGCGGGGGAGCTGTAGCCATGCCGGACGACTTCGTCAGCGCGCGCAACACCGAACCCGGATCGACGCTGCCGTACCTGCTCCGGGTCCCGCTCGGGGACGGAATCATCCTCAAGGCGATGGACACGTAGCCGCGCACCGGCAAGGTCTACTGCCACGGGCTCGAGGAGTGGCCAGTCGACGCCGAGATCGTCGAGCG
This sequence comes from uncultured Actinomycetota bacterium, assembly GCA_963816325.1. GTDB lineage: Bacteria > Actinomycetota > Actinomycetes > Propionibacteriales > Nocardioidaceae > Nocardioides_B. Next base: position 61,848 of record CAWFKC010000019.1, read on the forward strand.
GGTGCCTGTGCGGTCCTGCGTGCGACGGGGCGCGGCGATCGACCTCGTGCTCGACCGCGGGCGGGAGAACCGGCTCGCAGATCGTCGTCACCAATGCCCGCGGGCGGCAGATGATCTTCTGGCAGACCGCGCGCACATCCAAGCAGGCGCGCCCCGCGGTTCTGTTCCGGGCGCCCGCGCCAGTGGAGTCGCGGACCTGGAGATCGCGGTCGACATCCGCGAGCGATACCCGTTCACCTTCGCCGACCGGCAGGCGACGACCCGCCGCGAGCCGCTCAAGGCCGGTGACTACGGACTCGTCGTCGACGGGCTGTTGCAGGCCACGGTGGAGCGCAAGTCTCTTGCGGACCTCGTCTCCTCGCTTACCACGGGCAAGCTGAAGTTCCAGCTCACCGAGTTGGCCTCGGTCCCACGAGCTGCGGCGGTGGTTGAGGAGGGCTACTCCCGGGTCTTCAAGCTGGACCACGTTCGGCCCAGCGTCGTGGCTGACGGGATCGCTGAGTGCCACGTCCGATTCCCGACCGTGCCGATCGTCTTCTGCGAGACCCGCAAACTCGCCCAGGAGTGGACCTATCGGTTCCTGGCGGCTGCCCGAGTTGGACCTGTCCGAGGACATGGTCGGCGATCTCGCCGTACGAGGCCTCGAAGCGGCACCGCCGCTCGCGCCCGCACCGCCGACGCCGGCCGACGTACGTCGCTGGGCAGCTGCGCATGACATCGTCGTCTCCGACCGCGGCCGAAGCCCGGCCACGCTTATGAGCCAGTGCCTCGAGGCCCGCGCTCGCGGTGAGATCTGAAGCTGCGGTCGCTTGCGACCGTCGGTGACCGCTGACAGGAGGGCTCGGATCGCGTGTCGCCCCGTTCGTGACTCCTCGGGGGAACGAGGCGAGCTCCACGTGTCCACGGTGATCCGCCGCTCACTCGAGCAGGCGCACGCCGTCGCCCGCGCTGATCACACCCGGTGACCGCACGTCGGCCACCACGCCGGCCTGACCGGCGTTCACGTCGGTGACCGTGAGGAGCAGGCCGTCCTCGCCGTCCAGGCCGAGCTGCGGAAGCGAGACCATCACACAGCGCGGCATCGGTGCGCGCACCTCGAGGACGACGTCGGGGCCGACAGCCAGCCGCCGACCGACCCAGCGGTCTTCCACGAAGCCGACACCGTCGGTAACGACCACGAGGTTCGGGCGGAAGCGGGCCGCGTCGAGCACCCGGCCGTGTGCCCGTCCCAGTGCGGCGAGCGTGGAGGTCGTCACCAGGTGCACGGATGGTCCCTCGTCGAAGTGGGACGTCTCCTGCTCGCGGGTCAACCGCACCGGCCGGCCGACGTGTCGGGACAGCGTCTCGTGCACGGCCGGGTCGTCACCGCGCACCACCTCGCCACGGGGCAGCTCGATCACCGGGGTGTCCGCCTCGTAACGCGCGGCCAGCGCGAGCAGCCCGTCCATCTTGCGGAACCGGCGGGTCGACTTGCCGCTGCCCAGCTTGCCGTCAGGGTCGCGCACTGCCCACAGCCGGTCGCCGAGCACACCCCGCCGGTCCACCTCCACGCGATCCAGCAGCTCGCCGACGAGCGACTTCACGGGGTAGCGGCGCAGGCTGACGATCCGGCCGGCGTACAAAGAGCGGAGATCGGGCACCTGTGCATGGTCGCAGCGACTGGGGCGGACGAGGCAGTCCGCGGGCCGTGCGCGGCGGCCGGTACGACCTACCCGCCTGACAGGATCGCCCCATGAGCCAGCTCGGATCGGACCAGCCGCAGGACGTCTACACCCACGGCCACAGCGACGCCGTGCTCCGCTCGCACCGGTGGCGCACCGCCGAGAACTCCGCCGGCTACCTGCTTCCGCACCTGTCGCCGGACGCGCGGGTGCTCGACGTGGGCTGCGGTCCGGGCACGATCACCCTCGACCTGGCCCGGCGGGTGCCCCAGGGGTCGGTCGTCGGCCTGGACCGGGAGGCCGCCGTGATCGCGGAGGCGAGCGCCGCCGCCCGCGAGGCCGCGCTGCCCAACGTCGAGCTCGGCGTGGGCGACGTCTACGCGCTCGGGTACGACGACGACAGCTTCGACGTCGTGCACGCGCACCAGGTGCTCCAGCACCTCGGCGACCCGGTGGCCGCGCTGCGGGAGATGGCGCGGGTCTGCCGTCCTGGAGGACTGGTGGCCGCCCGCGACAGCGACTACGCCGCGTTCACCTGGTGGCCGCAGGTGCCCGAGCTCGACGAGTGGCTGGGGCTCTACCGCGAGGTAGCCCGCGGCAACGGCGCGGAGCCCGACGCCGGCCGGCGGCTGAAGGCCTGGGCGCGCGAGGCCGGCCTGGGCCCGCTCGCCGCGACCGCCGGCGTCTGGTGCTACTCGACCGACGAGGACGTGGTCTGGTGGGGTGGCCTGTGGGCGGACCGGGTGGTCGGCTCCGGGATGGCCGAGCAGGCGGTCGCGCGCGGCCTGGCCACGGCCGGGGACCTGGCCCGTCTGGCCGACGGCTGGCGCCGCTGGGCGGCCGAGCCCGACGCCTGGTTCAGCGTGCTGCACGGCGAGATCCTCTGCACCGTCTGAACCGGGTCCGCCGCCCACGAGGCGACCGCCGCGCGGGTGGCGCTGGTTCCTTGATGTCATGTATCTTGATGTCAAGAGACAGCACGTCCCCCTTGCCCGACGCCGTTGCGCGGTGGGCAAGATGGGTACTTCACGGGATCCGAACACCCAGAGGAGATGGCCGAATGGCGACCGCCACGAGCATGGACAGCTTCGGTGCCAAGAGCACCTTGGACGTCAACGGGAAGTCCTACGAGATCTACCGGCTGGCCTCGGTCGCCGGCGAGGGCCTGACCGAGAACGCCGTCGACTCGCTGCCTTATTCACTCAAGGTGCTGCTGGAGAACCTCCTGCGCACCGAGGACGGCGCCAACATCACCGCCGAGCACATCAAGGCGATCGCCGGCTGGGACGCTGACGCGCACCCGAGCCAGGAGATCCAGTTCACCCCCGCGCGCGTGATCATGCAGGACTTCACCGGCGTGCCGTGCGTCGTGGACCTGGCCACCATGCGCGAGGCGATGGCCGACCTGGGTGGGGACGCCGCCAAGATCAACCCGCTCGCCCCGGCCGAGATGGTCATCGACCACTCAGTGATCGCCGACGTCTTCGGCACGCCGGAGGCCTTCGAGCGCAACGTCGAGATCGAGTACCAGCGCAACCGGGAGCGCTACCAGTTCCTGCGCTGGGGCCAGGGCGCCTTCAACGACTTCAAGGTCGTGCCGCCCGGCACCGGCATCGTGCACCAGGTCAACATCGAGCACCTCGCCCGCGTGGTCTTCGCTCGTGAGGCAGAGGACGGCACCACCGTCGCCTACCCCGACACTCTGGTCGGCACCGACTCGCACACCACGATGGTCAACGGCCTCGGCGTCGTCGGCTGGGGCGTGGGCGGCATCGAGGCGGAGGCCGCGATGCTCGGCCAGCCGGTGTCGATGCTGATCCCGCGGGTCGTCGGCTTCAAGCTGTCGGGCGAGCTGCCCGAGGGGGCCACCGCCACCGACCTGGTGCTGACCATCACCGAGATGCTGCGCCAGCACAAGGTGGTCGGCAAGTTCGTCGAGTTCTACGGCTCCGGCGTCTCCGCGGTCCCGCTGGCCAACCGGGCCACGATCGGCAACATGTCGCCGGAGTACGGCTCCACGATCGCGGTCTTCCCGATCGACGAGGAGACCACGAAGTACCTCGAGCTCACCGGCCGCTCCGCGGAGCAGATCGCGCTGGTCGAGGCCTACGCCAAGGAGCAGGGCCTCTGGCACGACGCGAGCCGCGAGCCCCGCTACTCCGAGCAGCTCGAGCTCGACCTGTCGACCGTCGTACCGTCGCTGGCCGGCCCGAAGCGACCCCAGGACCGGGTCTCGCTGTCGGAGGCCAAGGAGGCCTTCCGCACCGCGCTGGCCGACTACGTCGAAGACGAGGAGACCGGCGGCGAGGCCCGCAAGCCCGGCGTGCCCGGCCAGGAGAAGCCGTACGGCGTCGTGTCCGCCGCCGACGAGGGCTCCGCGGAGTCGTTCCCGGCCAGCGACGCCCCAGCGGTCTCGGCCGACGCCAACGGCAGCGGGGAGCCGGTCGACTGGCACTCCGCCGCCCGTACGGCGGAGGGCCGCCCGTCCAACCCGGCGCAGGTGGAGCTGTCCGACGGCACCAAGTTCGAGATCGACCACGGCGCGGTGACCATCGCCGCGATCACCTCGTGCACGAACACCTCGAACCCGTCGGTGATGATCGGCGCCGCCCTGCTGGCCAAGAAGGCCGTCGAGAAGGGCCTGCAGCGCAAGCCCTGGGTCAAGACGACCCTCGCCCCCGGCTCGAAGGTGGTCTCGGACTACTACGAGCGCGCCGGCCTCACGCCGTACCTCGACAAGCTCGGCTTCAACCTGGTCGGCTACGGCTGCACCACCTGCATCGGCAACTCCGGTCCGCTCATCCCCGAGGTGTCGGCGGCCGTGCAGTCCAACGACCTCGCCGTCGTCTCGGTGCTCTCCGGCAACCGCAACTTCGAGGGCCGGATCAACCCCGACATCAAGATGAACTACCTCGCGTCCCCGCCGCTGGTGGTCGCCTACGCCCTGGCGGGCTCCATGGACGTCGACCTGTTCAACGACCCGCTGGGCACCGACTCCGACGGCAACCCGGTGTTCATGAAGGACATCTGGCCCTCCCCGTCCGAGGTGGAGGAGGTCATCGGCGAGGCGATCAGCGCGGACATGTTCTCCACGGACTACTCCGACGTGTTCGCCGGCGACGAGCGGTGGAAGTCGCTGCCCACCCCCGAGGGCGACATCTTCGCCTGGGAGGAGGACTCCACCTACGTCCGCAAGGCGCCGTACTTCGACGGGATGCCGGAGGAGCCGGCGCCGGTCGAGGACATCGAGGGCGCCCGGGTGCTGCTCAAGCTCGGCGACTCGGTGACCACCGACCACATCTCCCCGGCCGGTGCGATCAAGAAGGACTCCCCCGCCGGGACGTACCTCGCCGAGCACGGCGTGGAGCAGCGGGACTTCAACTCCTACGGCTCGCGGCGCGGCAACCACGAGGTGATGATCCGCGGCACGTTCGCCAACATCCGGCTGCGCAACCAGCTGGCGCCGGGCACCGAGGGCGGGTTCACCCGCGACTTCACCAAGGGGGCGGGCGAGGAGGCTCCCGTCACGACGGTCTTCGAGGCCTCGGAGAGCTACCTGGCCGCCGAGACCCCGCTGGTGGTGCTCGCCGGCAAGGAGTACGGCTCGGGCTCCTCGCGCGACTGGGCGGCGAAGGGCACCGCTCTTCTCGGCGTGAAGGCCGTGATCGCGGAGTCCTACGAGCGGATCCACCGGTCGAACCTGATCGGCATGGGCGTGCTGCCGCTGCAGTTCCCCGAGGGCGAGACCACCGAGTCGCTCGGCCTCACCGGTGAGGAGACCTTCGCCATCACCGGCGTCACCGCGATGAACGGCGGGGACACCCCGCGCACCGTCAAGGTGTCCGCGACGGCCGGCGACGGCAGCAGCACAGAGTTCGACGCGGTGGTGCGCATCGACACCCCCGGTGAGGCGGAGTACTACCGCCACGGCGGGATCATGCAGTACGTCCTGCGTAACCTGCTGAAGAGCTGAGCTCCCGTACGACGGCCCGCCACCTCGGTTGCGACGTGGCGGGCCTTCGTGCGTCTCGGCTCGACCACCGGGCAGTGGGTAAGAAGGGAACATGCGAAGCGAGACCAGGAGCTACCGGACCGGGGGCCGCGAGGCCGTCCACGACCTGACCCGTGACTGCGCGGAGTTCGTCGCCGGCGAGGACGACGGCCTGCTGCACGTGTTCGTGCCGCACGCGACCGCCGGCATCGCGCTCATCGAGACCGGCGCGGGCAGCGACGACGACCTGCTGGCCGCGCTCGGCGACCTGCTGCCGGCCGACGACCGCTGGCGCCACCAGCACGGGTCGCCGGGACACGGCCGCTCGCACGTGATGCCGGCCCTGGTCCCGCCGTACGCCACCGTGCCCGTGCTGGGCGGCCGCCTCGCGCTCGGCACCTGGCAGAGCGTCTGCCTGGTCGATCTCAACGTCGACAACCCCGACCGCGAGGTGCGGTTCTCCTTCCTGCCCGGCTGAGCTCGACGTCGGGACGCCGCCCACGGGGGCGGTCACAGGCGCGCCACGAAGCGGCGTCCGCGCAGCGCCTCCTCCACCAGCCCCACCGCGCGCCGCTCGGCGAGGAGCCGGGCCGCCTCCGCCTGCCACGCCTCGACGGCAGCCTCCACGGTGTCCGAGTGCGCCACGTCGCGCAGGGCGGTGCGGGCCTCGCTGAGACCGCGTCGTACCGCCGCCTGGGAGGCCTCGACGTGGAGCACGGCGAACCGCGCCAGCACCACCTCGTGCCGACGCAGCACCGGGTAGCCGCGGTACTCCGGCGGGCAGATGTCGAGCAGCCACTTCACCGCGGAGTCCTCCCAGTCCGGTGCCCCGGGCGGGCGGACCTGCCGCGGCCAGCCGGGAGGAGCGACGAGAGGAGCCATGGCTCCATGGTACGCCGCGCCTCGAACGCGTGTTCGAAGATCTCGCTTGACCGCGGCCCTGCCCGGCCGGAAGGGGACCCGTGGCTTAGGGTCGGGGTCTCGGCTCGGCTTCTGGGAGACTTCTTGCCCGTGCGCAGCAGCTCCACCGCGCGTCGGCGCCGTGCCGCGCGAGCCCGACCGGCCGGCCGGAGACGGCCCCCGCGTCGAGCCCCCCGCCGGCCGTCGCGGGCCCGCACGTCCCGGCGGCCGCGCGGCCACGACTCCCGCGGCCCGGTGATCGCCGCGCTCGTGGTGCTGCTCGCGCTGGTGGCCGTCGGCGTGCAGGTGCTCCGCAGCGGCCCCGGGGTGCGGACCGCGGTGATGCCCGGGTCGTTCACCGGCTACGCCTTCGACGCCTGCGAGGCGCCCAGCCAGCAGGCGATGGACGCCTGGTGGCAGGGCTCGCCGTACGCCGCGGTGGGGATCTACATCGCGGGAGAGAACCGGGCCTGCCCGCAGCAGGCGAACCTGGACGCCGCCTGGGTCGCCACCCAGGCGCAGCGCGGCTGGCGCCTGCTGCCCCTGAGCGTCGGCCCGCAGGCCCCCTGCACGCCGGAGGCCCGCTGGTCGAGGATCGACCCGAGCCCCGCCGACGGCTACGCGGCCGCCCGTGCCCAGGGCCGCGACGAGGCCGGGGGAGCCGTTGACGCGGCCCGGGACCTCGCGCTGGCCCCGGGCAGCACGCTGTGGCTGGACGTGGAGGCGTTCGACACCTCGCAACCGCGGTGCCGGGCCGCGACCCTGGCCTACGTCTCCGGCTGGACCGTCGGGCTGCGCCGCCTCGGCTTCGTGGCCGGCGTCTACAGCAGCGCCGGCTCGGGGATCCGGATGCTCGAGCAGGCGCGCGGCGAGGGCCCCACGCTGCCCCGGCGGGTCTGGGTCGCCGACTGGAACGGCCGCGCCGCCGCGACGACGGCACGCCGGGGCGGCTGGCAGGGCGTGGTGCACCAGTACGCCGGCACGCACCGGGAGACCCACGGCGGCGTCACTCTGTCGATCGACAGCAACTTCATGCGCGTCGGCCGCGGCTCGGTGGCGCCTCCCGAGCGCCGGCGGTGCCCGCTGCCGCACGGGCAGCCGAGCCTGCGCGCCGGAGACCGCTCGCGCGCCGTGGCCGCCCTGCAGTGCCTGCTGCGCCGGCGCGGCCTGCTGCACGAGCAGGCGGGCGGGCGGTACGACGCAGCCACCCGGCGCGCGGTCACCGGCCTGCAGCGCCGCCACGGGCTGCGGTCCGACGGGGCGACCGACCGGCGCACCTGGGCGGTGCTGCTCGCTTCGGGCTCACGGCCGGTGCTGAAGTACGGCGCCGGGAGCAGCGCCGTACGCCGGCTCCAGCGCACGCTCAACGCGGTGCAGGGCGCGGGCCTCCCGGTGACCGGGGTCTACCGGGACCGCACCGCCGCCGCGGTCCGGCGCTACCAGCGCAGCCACGGCCTGCCGGTCACCGGCGTGGTGAGCGCCGCGGTGTGGCGGGCGCTGCAGACCGGCAGGTGAGGAGGCTCAGCGCCGGTCGACGAGCAGGTACGACGCGGCGGCGCTGAGGCCGGCGACGCCGAGGACCGCGGGCCACGCGCCCACCCTTCTTCGCCAGCGGGTGGGAGGCCCCGAAGCCGCCGACGTACACCGCCGACAGGGCGGCAGCAGCAGGCGCTCCGCCCTTGGCCGCCCAGGTCCGTCCCGCGTAGCCACCGGCGAGCCCGAGGACCACGCCGCCGAGGGGGCGGATGCCGGTCTCGCGGGCAACCAGGTAGCCGCCGACCAGGCCGAGTGCGGCGATCGGGGCGGTGGACACGTCGTGGGCCGAACGGAGTCTCATGCTACCGATCGTAGGGGAGGAGCCGGGATCACACGTGGATCGGCCCCCAGTCCTGGTTGCTCGATCCTGGGGGCCTCAGTGCGGCTGAGTTCCCGGGAATCCAGTCCACCTGAAGCTCACGCTACGCGCCCCTCGTCCCCCAAGTCACCCGGACCCGCCGGACCGGGGTGTGAGGCACGCGTCTTACGTCGGAACGGGGTCCGGCGTGGTGCCCGGATCTAGGGTGTGCCCATGGCACAGCAGCTGACGATCCACCCGGTCCCCGGTCCCGGCGCGGAGGACGTCGTCATCGACGCCGAGGGGCGGGTCCTGACCGGCACTGCGGACGGCAAGGTCTTCCGGCTCACTCCCGACGGCCGGCGCATCGACCGGGTCGGCGACACCGGGGGCCGGCCGCTCGGCCTGGAGCTGCTGCCCGACGGCCGGGTGCTGGTCTGCGACGCCCAGCGGGGGCTGCTCGCGCTCGACCCGGAGAGCGGGGCGGTCGAGGAGCTCGTCACGCTGGTGCACGGCCAGCGGATGGCGTTCTGCAACAACGCCGCGGTGCACTCCGACGGCACGATCTTCTTCTCGGACTCGTCGAAGGTCTACGGCATCGACGAGTGGAAGGGCGACTTCGTCGAGAACACCGCCTCGGGCCGGCTGCTGCGCCGCGACACCGACGGCACCGTGACGGTGGTCCTCGACGGGCTCCGGTTCGCCAACGGCGTGGCGCTGGCCGCGGACGAGTCCTACGTCGGCGTCGCCGAGACCGGCGGCCGGACCGTCGTACGCCTCTGGCTGACCGGCCCGCGCAGCGGAGAGCGTGACCTCCTGGTCGCGGACCTGCCCGGCTACCCCGACAACATCGCCCGGGGCAGTGACGGGCTGGTGTGGGTGACGATCGCCTCGCCCAAGGACCCGCTGCTCGAGTGGCTGATGACCGCGCCGATGTCGCTGCGCCGCCTCTCGTGGCGGCTGCCCGGACCGCTGCAGCCGAAGCCCAAGCGGACGGTGCGGGTGATGGCCTTCGACGACGACGGGCGCACCGTGCACGACGTGTCGCTGGACGCCGCCGGCTACCACATGGCCACCGGGGTTCGAGAGCACGACGGGCGGGTATGGCTCGGAAGCCTGGAGGAGCCCGCGGTGGCCGTCTTCGACGTGTTACCGCGCAGTTAGACTCGAATGTCAGGCCCGCCCACCCCGAGACAAGGAGAGGCCGCCACTTCATGGGACTGCTCTCGTCGATCAAGACACCGCGTGACCTCCGGGACCTCAACGAGGCGCAGCTCGGCGACCTCGCGACGGAGATCCGCGACTTCCTGGTGACGAAGGTCTCGCGCACCGGCGGCCACCTCGGCCCGAACCTCGGCGTCGTCGAGCTGACGATGGCCGTCCACCGGGTGTTCGACTCGCCGCGCGACCGGGTCGTCTTCGACACCGGGCACCAGGCCTACGTGCACAAGATCCTCACCGGCCGCGCCGCGGGGTTCGACCAGCTGCGCCAGGAGGGCGGCCTGTCCGGCTACCCCTCGCAGGCCGAGTCCGAGCACGACGTGGTGGAGAACTCCCACGCCTCGACCGCCCTGTCCTACGCCGACGGGCTGGCCAAGGCCTACGCGATCCGCGGCGAGGACCGCTACGTGGTCGCGGTCATCGGTGACGGCGCGCTCACCGGCGGCATGGCCTGGGAGGCGCTGAACAACATCGCGGCCAACCATGACCGCAAGCTGGTGATCGTGGTCAACGACAACGGCCGCTCCTACACCCCCACCGTCGGCGGGCTGGCCGACCACCTGACCACGCTGCGCACGAACCCGCGCTACGAGCAGGTGCTCGACGTGGTCAAGCGCCGCCTCAACGGCGTGCCCGGCGTCGGCCCCGCCGTCTACGACGCGCTGCACGCCATGAAGAAGGGCATGAAGGACGCGCTGGCGCCGCAGGGCCTCTTCGAGGACCTCGGCCTGAAGTACGTCGGACCCGTGGACGGTCACGACCGCACCGCGATGGAGCAGGCGCTCGCCCAGGCCAAGCGGTTCGGCGGCCCGGTGATCGTGCACGCGATGACCCGCAAGGGCTTCGGCTACGACCCGGCGGAGCGGCACGAGGCCGACCAGTTCCACAGCCCCGGCTCGTTCAACGTGGAGACCGGCGAGGAGAAGCCCAAGGGGCGGATCTGGACCGACGTGTTCGCCGACGAGATGGTCGCCCTCGGCGCCGAGCGCCAGGACCTGGTCGCGATCACCGCGGCGATGATGCACCCGGTCGGCCTGCACCTGTTCGCCGCGAAGTACCCCGACCGCACCTTCGACGTCGGCATCGCCGAGCAGCACGCGGTCACCTCCGCCGCGGGCCTGGCCATGGGCGGGCTGCACCCGGTGGTCGCGGTCTACGCCACCTTCCTCAACCGTGCCTTCGACCAGGTGCTGATGGACGTCGCGCTGCACCGCTGCGGCGTGACGTTCGTGCTCGACCGCTCCGGGGTGACCGGCGACGACGGCGCCAGCCACAACGGCATGTGGGACATGTCGATCCTGCAGGTCGTGCCGGGCCTGCGGCTGGCCGCCCCGCGCGACGCCACCCGGCTGCGGGAGCTGCTGCGCGAGGCCGTCGGCGTCGACGACGCCCCGACCGTCGTACGGTTCCCCAAGGGCCCGCCGAACCCCGACATCGAGACGGTCGACCGGGCCGGCGGCTGCGACGTGCTGGTCCGCAACGGCGGCAAGGACGTGCTGCTGGTCGGCGTGGGGTCGATGGCGTCGGTGGCGGTCGACGTGGCCGAGCGGCTGGTGGCCCAGGGCATCGGCGTCACCGTGGTCGACCCGCGCTGGGTGAAGCCGGTCGACCCCGCGCTGCTCGACCTCGCCCGCGAGCACCGGCTCGTGGTCAGCGTCGAGGACAACGGGATCGTCGGCGGGTGCGGCTCGGTGCTGCTGCAGGCGCTCAACGACGCCCGGATCGACACGCCGGTGCGGCTGCACGGCATCCCGCAGCGGTTCCTCTCGCACGCCAAGCGCGCGAAGATCCTCGAGGACATCGGGCTGACCGCGCAGTCGATCGCGCGCGGCATCGTCGAGGATGTCACCGCCCTGGACGCCGGCGCGACGCTGGTCCGGTCCGCCGAGGAGTCCACCGCGCACCGGGAGGCCGGCGCCTCCTGAGGGCCGAGCGTCGGCGCACCGCGCGGGCCGTCGTACGAGGCGGCCGCCCTACGCCCGCCTCCGCCGGTCGGTCACAGGTGCGGCGGCGGGCCCACCAGCTCGATCCCGAACCGGGTCATGCCCTCCATCAGCGCAGCCAGGTCCGGCTCGGCCGGCGGCGGCAGCGTCGGCGCGCCTGCCGGGTGCCCGGTGGCGTGGAAGAACTCCTCGGCCGCGCCGGGCAGCAGCAGCGTGGCCATCCGCGCCGTGGCCGACCGCACCAGGAACGTGTGCTCGCGCCCGCGCGGCCCGAACACGTAGGTGCCTGGCGCGGCGAGATGCTCCTCGCCGTCGAGGAAGAACGACACCTCGCCGTCGAGCACGATCCACGCCTCGTCCTCGCGCGTGTGCCGGTGACGCGGCGGCGCCGAGCCCCGGGGGAGCAGCTGCTCGCCGAGCGAGAAGGCGCCGTCGGTCCTCGTCGAGGGGACCTTCCACGTCCAGAGCGCGTCGAGGTGCCAGGTCGCCGTGCCCTGTCCCGGCGGGACGACGAGGCCGGCGGTGCCGAGAGTGGTCATCACTCCTCCTTCTCCGGGCGCGGGCCGACGTCGGTGCCGGCCCGTCGCAGCTGTCCCGAGACGAGGTCGAACATGAGGGACGGGATGCGCTCCGCGGCCACGCCGCCGCGGTGCAGCGACTCCCAGAACGGGAAGTCGACCAGGGCGGTCACCACCGCGCGAGTGGTGGCGTCGGCCCCGACCGGGTCGAGCAGGCCGGTGACGATGGCCTCGAGCGCGGCCTCCTCGCGGGCCACGGTGCGCGCGAACGCGGGCAGGTGCCGCTCCCGTCGCTCGGCGGCCAGCCACGGACGGGCCTGGCCGTAGCAGTGGCAGCTGATCTCGATGAAGCCCAGCAGCTTCTCGGCGAGCGAGGGCAGGTGCGCGAACGGCGCGACGGCCCGCTCGGGCGTCGGGATCTCCACGATGTTGAAGGCCGTCTCGGCGCAGGCCCGGACCAGGCCGTCGAAGTCGCCGAACTGCCGGTAGACGGTCGCCGGCGACACCTCCGCGGCCCGCGCGATGTCGTCCATGGTGGTGGCCGCCGCGGTGCCCTCGGCGAAGAGCGCGATCGCCTTCGTGACGATCTCGGTGCGACGGGCCTCGACCGCGTCCGCGCGGGTGGCCATCGTGTAGCGCCGGGGAGCCATGGCGACTCGATTCGCGAGAGGTTCTCTCTCGCCAATATGGCACACCTCCTCGCGGGTGTCACCACCCGCGAGGAGAGCCGGCGGGTCAGCTGTCGATGCTGGACATGTCGCCGTAGCGGTCGCCGACCACGGCTTCGGGCGGGACGGCGGCCTCGAGCGCCGCGAGGTCGTCGTCGGTGAGGCGCACGCGCGCCGCCGCGGCGTTCTCCTCGAGGTAGCGCACCCGCTTGGTGCCGGGAATCGGCACCACGTCCTCGCCGCGGGTGAGCACCCAGGCGAGCGCGAGCTGGCCGGGCGTGCAGCCCTTCTGCTCGGCGAGGGAGCGCACCTCGTCGACGAGCCGCAGGTTGGCCGCCAGCGCCTCTCCCTCGAAGCGCGGGAACCGGCCGGCGCGGCGGGAGTCGCCCTTCTCGAGGGACTCCGCCCCGGTGATCGCCCCGGTCAGCAGGCCGCGGCCGAGCGGGGAGTAGGGCACCAGGCCGATGCCGAGCTCGCGCAGCAGCGGCAGGATCTCGTCCTCGACGTGCCGGGTGAACAGGGAGTACTCCGTCTGCAGCGCGGTGATCGGGTGCGTGGCGTGCGCCTTGCGGATGTTCGCCGGGGAGGCTTCGGAGAGCCCGAGGTGGCGGACCTTGCCCGCCTGCACCAGCTCGGCCATCGCGCCGACGGTCTCCTCGATCGGGACGTTCTTGTCCACGCGGTGCTGGTAGTAGAGGTCGATGTGGTCGACGCCGAGCCGCTGCAGGCTGGCGTCGCACGCCTTGCGGACGTAGTCCGGCCGGCCGTTGACGCCGATCCGGGTGCCGTCCTCGGCGCGCTCGTTGCCGAACTTCGTGGCCAGCTGCACCTCGTCGCGGCGGTCGGCGATCGCGCGGCCGACCAGCTTCTCGTTGGTGAAGGGGCCGTACATGTCGGCGGTGTCCAGGAACGTCACGCCGAGGTCGAGCGCGCGGTGGATGGTGGCCACGGCCTCGTCCTCGTCACGACCTCCGTAGAACTCCGACATGCCCATGCAGCCCAGGCCCATGGTGGAGACGGTCAGGCCGGCCTTGCCGAGGGTGCGGGTGCCGAGAGAGTGGGGGGTTTGGTCGCTCATGTCCCCAGTCAACGACGCGGGCCCAAACGGCGTACGACGGCAGGGCCGGGCGACCTACGACGAGGGGCGGGCCCGTCGTACCTCCCTCACGGAACTGCCGCTCCCCGCGCTGAGCAACGCGCGGGGAGCGGCAGTTTCGCGACGTACCCTGTTGAACCGCCGGCGCGGAGCCGCCGGCCCGGGCGGTCAGTGGAACGGCTTGCCGTTCGCCTTCTCCGAGACGCCGGTGCGGTCCAGCAGCATGGTCAGGCCACCGTTCCAGAACGAGAACCCGGCGCCGGTGATCATCGCCAGGTCGAGGTCCTCCGGGGCGGCCACCACACCCTCGTCGAGCATCAGGCGGGCCTCCTCGGCCAGCGCCCCGAGCACCTGCTCGCGCACCTGCTCGGGGCTGAGCTGGGTGCCCTCCTCCGGAGCCGCGAAGATCTCGGCGACCTCCGGGTCGACCGAGAAGTCCGGCAGGTAGACGCTGCTCTTGCCGGCCTCCACCAGCCGCTTGAGGTTCGGCGATACGTAGAACCGCTCCGTGAACGCGCCGTGCAGCGTCTCGCTGTTGTGCAGCGCGATCGCCGGGCCCACCAGCGAGAGCAGGAAGAACGGCGGCATCGGGGCCACGCCCGCGAACGCGCCGTCGGCGACCTGCAGCGGCGTGCCCTCGTCGACGACCCGGCCGACCTCGCCCATGAACCGGCCGAGCAGCCGGTTCACGATGAACGACGGGCTGTCCTTGACCAGGATCGTGGTCTTCTTCAGCTTCTTGCCGGTGGCGAACGCGGTGGCCAGGGTCTCGTCGTCGGTGCGCTCGCCCTTGACGATCTCCAGCAGCGGCATCACCGCGACCGGGTTGAAGAAGTGGAAGCCGACCACCCGCTCGGGGTGCTCGAGGTCGGCGGCCATCTCCGTGATCGACAGCGAGGAGGTGTTGGTGGCCAGCACGCACTCGGGCGAGACCACCTTCTCCACGTCGGCGAACACGGCCTTCTTGACCTTCATCTCCTCGAACACCGCCTCGACCACGAAGTCGGCGTCGGCGAAGACCTCGCTCTTGTCGACCGCGCCCGAGACCAGGGCCTTGAGCCGGTTGGCCTTGTCGTGGGTCAGCCGGCCCTTGGCGAGCAGCTTGTCGACCTCGTCGTGGACGTAGGCCACGCCCTTGTCGACGCGCGCCTGGTCAAGGTCTGTGAGTACGACGGGCACCTCGAGGCGGCGCGCGAACAGCAGCGCGAGCTGGCTGGCCATCAGCCCGGCGCCGACGATGCCGACCTTGGTGACCGGGCGGGCCAGCGACTTGTCGGGTGCACCGGCGGGACGCTTGGCCCGCTTCTGCACCAGGTCGAACGAGTAGAGGCTGGCCTTGAGCTCGGGGGTGAGGATCAGGTCCGCGAGCGCCTCGTCCTCGGCGGCGAAGGCCTCGTCGCGGGTGGCCGTCTTGGCCCCGGCGAGCAGCTCCAGCGCCCGGTAGGCCGCCGGTGCGGCGCCCCCGGTCTTGGAGTCCGCGATCGAGCGGCCCTTGGCCACGGCCGCGTCCCACGCCTCGCCGCGGTCGACCTCGGGACGCTCGACCTTCACCTGGCCCTGGAGCACCTGCGCCGCCCACGACAGCGACTGCTCGAGGAAGTCGGCGCCACCGAACTCCGCGTCGGCCAGGCCCATCTCGAAGGCCGCGTGACCGGTCAGCGTCTTGCCCTGGTTGAGCGGGTTCTCGATGACCAGCTTCACCGCGCTCGCCGCCCCGACGAGGTTCGGCACCAGGTAGGCGCCGCCCCAGCCGGGGACGAGGCCGAGCATCACCTCGGGCAGTCCGATCGCCGGCGCGGAGTCCTGCACGGTGCGGTAGTCGCAGTGCAGCGCGACCTCGAGGCCGCCGCCGAGGGCGAGGCCGTTGACGAAGCCGAACGAAGGCTTGCCGCCGTCACGCAGCTTGCGGAACACGCCGTGCCCGATCTGCGCGATCAGCTTGGCGTCGTCGTGGCTGCTGATGCCGGGGACGCCGGAGAGGTCGGCGCCGGCGGCGAGGATGAACGGCTTGCCGGTCACGCCGATCGCGACCACGTCGTCGCGCGCGATCGCGGCGTCGAGGGCGGCGTTGAGGGAGGCCAGGGACTTCGGGCCGAACGTGTTCGGCCGGTTGTGGTCGAGGCCGTTGTCGAGGGTGATCAGCGCCATCGTGCCCGCGCCGTACGGCAGCGCCACGTCGCGTGACTTCGCCTCGGTCACGACCTCGTCGGCGGACATCGCGGCGCCTCGGTCGAGCAGCGCCTGCAGCTCAGGGGTGGTGGTCATCGTGCTGCTCCTTCCTGGGTGTCCTGCGCGCCGTTCCAGTGCGGGTTCTCCCAGATCACCGTGCCGCCCATGCCGATGCCGATGCACATGGTGGTCATGCCGTAGCGGACGTCGGGCTGCTCCTCGAAGCGGCGGGCGAGCTGGTTCATCAGCCGCACGCCGGAGGAGGCCAACGGGTGCCCCATGGCGATCGCCCCGCCGTAGGGGTTCACGCGCGCGTCGTCGTCGGTGAGGCCGAAGTGCTCGAGGAACGCGAGCACCTGGACCGCGAACGCCTCGTTGATCTCGAAGGCGCCGATGTCCTCGATGGCGAGCCCCGCCTGGCGGAGCGCCTTCTCGGTCGCGGGGATCGGGCCGGCGCCCATCACTTCGGGCTCGACGCCGGCGAAGGAGTAGGCCACCAGCCGCATCTTCACCGGCAGGCCGAGCTGCTTGGCGGTCTCCTCCTCGGCCAGCAGGCACGCGGTCGCGCCGTCGTTGATGCCCGCGGCGTTGCCCGCGGTGACCCGGCCGTGCGCGCGGAACGGGGTCTTGAGGCCGGCCAGGCTCTCCATCGTGGTCTCCGGGCGCGGCGGCTCGTCGACGGTGGCCAGGCCCCAGCCCTGCTCGGCGGAGCGGGTCGCCACCGGCACCAGGTCGGGCTGGATCTTGTTGTCGGCGTAGGCCTGCGCGGTCCGGCGCTGGGAGGCGACCGCGTAGGCGTCGGCGCGCTCCTTGGTGATCGTGGGGTAGCGGTCGTGCAGGTTCTCCGCGGTGCAGCCCATCGACAGCGCCTCGGTGTCGACGATCTTCTCCGAGACGATGCGCGGGTTGGGATCGACCGCCTCGCCCATCGGGTGGCGGCCCATGTGCTCGACGCCGCCGGCGACCACGACGTCGTAGGAGCCGAAGGCGATACCTGCCGCGGTGGTGGTCACCGCGGTCATCGCCCCTGCGCACATGCGGTCGATGGCGTAGCCGGGCACGGTGTCCGGCAGGCCGGCGAGCAGGGCGGCAGTCCGGCCGATGGTGAGCCCCTGGTCGCCGATCTGGGTGGTGGCCGCGACCGCCACCTCGTCGACCCGCTCGGGCGGCAGCGACGGGTTGCGTCGCATGAGCTCGCGGATGCACTTGATCACCAGGTCGTCGGCACGCGTCTCGGCGTACTGGCCCTTGGCCTTGCCGAACGGCGTCCGCACGCCGTCGACGAAGACGACCTCTCGCAACTGTCGGGCCACGAAGGCTCCTCCATGGACGTAGGGGATGGTGCCCCCGATGCTACTGGTCGGTAACCATGGGACGACAGGGCCCCGGCTGTGGGGGTGGTCACGGGCCGGCCGCCCTGGGTACGACGGAACAGCGGTGCCGCGCCCGGTGTTGGGACGAACGTGCACCTCTCGATCCTGGACCGCAGCAACGTCCGCGCCGGAGAGCCGGAGGCGACCACGCTCCGGGGGACCGTCGAGCGCGCCCGCGACGCCGAGCGGCTCGGCTACCAGCGCTTCTGGGTCGCCGAGCACCACGCCGTCCCGGGCATCGCCGGATCGGCGCCCGCCGTGCTCGTCGGAGCCGTCGCGGCGGCGACCACCCGGATCCGGGTCGGGTCCGGTGGCGTGATGCTGCCGAACCACCAGCCGCTCGTGGTCGCCGAGCAGTTCGCCACCCTTGAGGCGCTGCACCCCGGCCGCATCGACCTCGGGCTCGGTCGCTCCGTCGGGTTCACACCGGCGGTGCGCGCCGCGCTGCGCGAGGACAAGGAGGCCGCCGACCGCTTCGAGGAGGACCTCGCCGAGCTCGAGGACTACCTGCGCGGCACCGCGGCGGTGACCGCCCGTCCCCGTGACCGTGGGGCCACACCCGTGTTCGTGCTGGCCACCGGCAGCGGGGTCGACATCGCCGCGCGCCGGGGTCTGCCCGTGGCGCTCGGCGGACCGGTCCTGCTGCGCAAGCCCGAGGCGGCCCGCGCCTCGCTGGAGCGCTACCGGTCGCTGTTCCGGCCCGGGCCCGCGGGCGAGCCGCCCTCGGTCGTGGTGGCGGTCAACGTGATGGTGGCCGGGTCCGAGCAGGAGGCCCGCGACCTGCTGCTGCCGGAGGCGTGGGCGATGGCGCAGGCCCGCACCCGCGGCGAGTTCGCTCCGCTGGACCCGGTGGCCGCGGTGCGCGCCCAAGTGATGACGCCGCGGCAGGAGTCGATCGTCGAGGACTACGTCGCCGCCTCGGTGCACGGCACCGCAGCCCGGGTCGCCGAGCGCCTCGAGGCGCTGGCGCATGACCTGGGCGCCGACGAGGTGCTGGTCACCGGGTCGACGTACGACCGTGCTGCGCTGGCCGCCTCGGACGCGGCGCTGGCGGGGGCTCTGGTGGAGCACCCGGCCTCGGCCTGACGTCTCGGGACGTGTGGCCCTCACCCGCGTGCCTGCCGCACTGCGAGCGTGGCAGCCGGGGCCCGGGCGGGGCAGGGGCAGGCCTCGGGGAGGCAGGTGGACGGTGCTCGGCAGGCGACGAACGACCGGTTGGCTCTTCGCCTCCGCTCTTGCCCTGCTGTCCCTCGCCCTGGTGCTGGCCTGCAGCTCGCGCGCCTCGGACGGCGGGCCGCTGCCGACCGCGTCCCGGCTCGCGCCGTCCCCCTCCTTCGAGGTCGAGCCGCAGGTGCGCCTCGGTCCCGCGCCGCCGCGGCGTGACGCGGCCGCCGGGGTGCCGGTACGGCTGGTCGTCCCGAGCCTCGACGTGGCTGCCCCGGTCGTCCCGGTGCGGACGGCGACCGACGGCAAGCTGTGGGCGCCCCGGGACCCCACCGAGGCCGGCTGGTGGACCGGTGGGGCGGTCCCGGGCGCGAGGTACGGCAGCGCGCTGATCGTCGGGCACACGGTGCACACCGGCGGCGGCGTCTTCGACGACCTGGCCCGTCTCGCGCGCGGTGACCGCCTGCGGCTCCGCACGCGGCACGGCGTGATCGGGTACCGGGTCACCTCGGTGTCGCTGCACCGCAAGGCCGCCTTCGCGCGCGACGTGCCGCGGGTCCTCGACCCGGGCGTGCCCGGCCGGCTCGTGCTGGTGACCTGCGATGACTGGAACGGTCAGGTCTACCTGAGCAACGCCGTGGTCACCGCGAAGCCCCTGGCGCCGGCCGGTTCCTGACCCGGCGGCGCGGGTCGCGTGGTCCTGCGGAGAACCTCATCCTGCAGATCGGGCATAGTGGGCGGCACGGAGACGTTAAGGCGTCTGTCCGGGACGACACCGAGGAGGGATGATGGCTGACGCGTCGCGTTACGTGCACATCGTCGATGACGTGCCCGAGCTCGAGACGCTGGGCGAGGGACCGGTCCTGCTGCACGCGCTCGACGGCTTCCTGGACGCCGGCAACGCCGCCGCGCTCGCGACCACGCACCTGCTCGGGCAGACGCCCGGCGCGGTGGTGGCCAGCTTCGACCTCGACGCGTTCTACGACTACCGGGCCCGCCGGCCCCCGATGACCTTCGTGGAGAACCGTTACCAGGACTACGAGGCGCCCCGGCTCGTCGTCCGGCTGCTGCACGACCGGCTCGGCACGCCGTACCTCCTCCTGCACGGCCCCGAGCCGGACACCCACTGGGAGGCGTTCGCCGATGCCGTTCGCGCGGTCGTCGAGCACTTCGGGGTGCGGCTGACCGTCGCGCTCGGGGCAGTGCCGATGGCGGTGCCGCACACCCGGCCGGTGATGCTGACCAACCACGCCAGCCGCGCCGAGCTGGCGGTCCAGGAAAACCTCTGGAAGGGCGAGATCCGCATCCCGTCCAGTGCCCAGGCCCTGCTGGAGATCCGGCTGGGGGAGTGGGGGCACGACGCGATGGGCTTCGTGGCGCACATCCCGCACTACGTCGCCCAGCTGGACTATCCGACCGCGTCCGCGACGATGCTGGAGTCGGTCGAGGTGGTCACCGGCCTGGAGTGGGACCTGGAGCCGCTCGAGCAGGCGGGCACGGCCAAGATGCTCGAGATCGCCACCCAGCTCGAGGACTCCGCGGAGGTGCGCGAGGTGGTCGCCGGGCTCGAGCAGCAGTACGACGCCTTCCACCGCCCGGACCCGGACGAGACCCTGCCGCTCGCCGAGGAGCGTGACCTCCCGACGGGGGAGGAGCTCGGCGCCGAGTTCGAACGATTCCTCGCCGGCCTCGACCGGCCCGACAACGAGTAGGACCGCCTCACGTGCCCAGCTCCGCCGACGAGCTCGTCGCGCTGCTCGACCTCGAGACCATCGACCTCAACCTGTTCCGCGGCACCCAGCCCGACACCATGCTCCAGCGGGTGTTCGGGGGTCAGGTGGCGGCGCAGTCGCTGGTGGCCGCGGTCCGCACCGTCGAGGCCCCGCGCGCCGTGCACTCGCTGCACAGCTACTTCCTGCACCCCGGCGACACCGCGGTACCGATCGTGTACGACGTGGAGCCGATCCGCGACGGCCGCTCGTTCTCGACGCGCCGGGTGGTCGCCCGCCAGCACGGACGCGCGATCTACTACATGACCGCGAACTTCCAGGTGCCCGAGGACGGCTTCGAGCACCAGGACCGGATGCCGCAGGTGCCCGCGCCGGCCGACTGCACGGACATGGGTGACCTGTTCCGCCGCCGATCGCCGGAGAACGCCGACCAGTGGATGAAGGAGTGGGCCGCGCTCGAGCTGCGCTGGATCGGCGACTCGGGCTCGGGCGGCGAGCTGCCCGCCGGCGAGCACCCCTCCCAGCAACGGCTGTGGATGCGGGTCAACGGCCGGCTCGACGACGACCCGCTGACCCACCAGGCGGCGTTCACCTACGCCAGCGACATGACGCTGCTCGGCTCGGCCCTGGTGGCCCACGGCGTGCACGTGAACCACCCGAGCATGCAGTCGGCGTCCCTGGACCACACGATCTGGTTCCACCGGCCGTTCCGGGCCGACGAGTACCTCCTCTACGACCAGGTCTCCCCGTCCGCCTCGGGCGGTCGCGGTCTCGCGCTCGGCCGGCTGTTCACCGAGTCCGGGACGCTGGTCGCCACCGTCGCCCAAGAGGGCCTGGTCCGCCGCCGCTCCTGACCCGCGCGTGCCGGACGTCATACGGTGCGGCTGTCGGAGCCGCCGGGGTGCATGACGTCCCCGGGGAGGTCATACGTGTCGGCTGCCAGGACCGCCGGGGTGGATGACGTCTCCGGGAGATCTCAGCCGCGGACCGGGACGACCAGGCGGCTCGGGTAGCGCGGCGAGTGGTGCACGGTGATCACGCCACCGAGCTCGTTCGCCAGCTCCGGGGCGGTCGGCGCCAGGTGCGGGGTGTCGAAGCTCTGCAGGCTGATCCGCAGGCGGTGCCCCTTCTTCAGCACCGCCTCGGTCGGGAACACCTCGACGTCGACCCGCATCATCCTGCCCGGCGTGACGCTCAGCTGGGCGGCCTTCGTGAACGGGTGCCAGGGCCGGAGCACCTCGCCGTCGCGCCTGACCTCCTTGGCGCGCACCTCGGCCCGGTGGGACAGCACCTGCCAGCCGCCGGTCAGCCGGTCCACGGACCCGTCCGGGGCGACGTCCTCGACGTGCACCGAGACCATCCCGTCGCGGGCGGTCGTGGAGACGTAGAGTCGCGCGTTGATCGGGCCCATCAGGTGCAGCGGTCGCGACAGCGGCGCGGTGGCGTACGACGTGGCGGTGGTGTCGTTGACCCGCTGGTCGGTCTCGCAGCCCGGTACGGCGGCCAGGCCGGCGGTCCACTGCGAGGCGCTGCGGGTGCACAGGCCCGCGACGGGCACCGGGTAGACCGCGTCCCCGCCGCTGCCGCTCACGTCGCCGGTCACGAGGCGGCCGGGAGTGTTCGGGTTGGCGGCACCGTCGAGGTGGAAGGCGCGCGCGTGCACGGTGCGCGGCATCCAGCGCGACGCCGTACGCCAGTGACCGGAGCCGATCTCGTAGTAGCTGACCGGCTTCACGTCCCGGTTGAGCGCGGGGTCGCGACGACCGGCCAGGTAGCGGTCGAACCAGCGCAGCGCGAGCGCGTCGAGGTTCGGGATGCCGTCCGCGGGCAGGCCGGGGCCGGTGGTGGCCTGCACGTGCGTCCACGGGCCGATCAGCAGCCGGCTCGGGACGCCGTTCTCGCGCAGGTGCTCGTAGAGGGTCGGCTCGCTGCGCTGGAAGAGGTCGTACTCGCCGCCGACCACGAACGTGGGCACCTGCACCCGGTCCACGACGCGCAGCGGCGAGCGGAGCCGGTAGAACGGCCCGTCGTACGCCGGGTCGCCGCCGGCGATCGCGCCGCCGAGCGTCGGCCCCTGGAAAGCCAGGGCGCCCGCCGCGTGCTGGAGCAGCACGGTCAGCGCGCTGGCCGGGTCGACCGCGGTGTAGGCCGGCGGCACCACGCCGGTGGCGGTGACCAGGCCGAGCCAGAACGGGATGAAGCCGGCGTCCACCTGGCCGCCGCTGGCGACTACGTCTCGGTAGACGTCGCCCGCGGGCACGATCGGGAACATCGCCTTGAGCCCCGCCGGGTGCTGCGCGGCGGTGAAGAACTGGTTGATCGCGGCGTAGGAGATGCCCCACAGGCCGACGTCGCCGTTGCTCCATGGGCGCCGCCGCGAGTGCGCCCAGCGGACCAGCTCGGCGCCGTCCTTCTGCTCACGGCTCCCGAAGGAGTCCCAGGTGCCCTGCGAGGACCCAGTCCCGCGCACGTCCGCGACCACCTGCACGTAGCCGCGCTGGACCAGGTAGTCGTCGCGGAACCCGAGCTGCGGAGCGGACTTGTTGTAGGGCGTCTGGGTCAGGATCACCGGGAACCGGCGGCGCACCGGCGACCCGTCGGGCTTGGCCGGCCGGTAGACGTTGACCCGCAGGACCTTGCCGTCGGACATCGTCACCTTGACGTCCTTGGTGGCGCTCACGCCGTACGTCGCCGGGCGCGGCTGCCAGACCGGTCGCTGCACGGCGGTGGCCGGAGCGGCCGTGCTGGGCTCGGCGCCCGCCAGCCCCAGCGGGACGGCGGCGGCGAGCGTCGCGGCAGCGATGACAGAGACAGTGCGGCGCACGGGTCCTCCCTCGTCGTGGTTGCAATCCCCAACGAGGGAAGGTCCCGTGCGTTACTGGTGGGAGAGCGGAACCACCCGGGACGCCATCGAATGCAAAGCACGACGAACGTCGGCTACCTGGCGCCAGGGGTCTGGTTTCATGCCGGGCGGCTCCGGCCGACCAGGTGCGGGGCGCCGTTCTTCGGGTTCGTCAGCGAGAACGCGTAGCCATCGCCGGTGCGCCGAGAGCCGAATGCGACCGTGCCCGGCAGCAGGATCGGCTTCTTGAACGCGACCTCGACGGTCACCGCGTCGGGCAGCCGGCCCTCGAGCGCGGCCAGGCAGCGGGCCTTGCTCCACATGCCGTGCGCGATCTGCCGCGGGAACCCGAACGCCTTCGCGGTGAGCCCGTAGAGGTGGATCGGGTTGTGGTCGCCGGAGACAGCCGCGTAGCGCCGCCCGAGGTCGCCGGGCAGCCGCCACTGGATGCCGCTGGGCGGCACGTCCTCGAAGTCGGTGCCGGCGCTGGCGGACCGGTCGCCCTTGCCCACTCGCAGGAAGCTCGAGCGCTCCTCCCACACCAGCTCGCCGCCGGAGTGGGCGGTGGTCATCATGTCGAAGACCCGCCCCTTCGGGTGTGGGCGGAGGTTCTCCGGACGGCAGGTCACCTGCAGCCGCTCGCTCGCCCCGATCGCCCGGTGCTGGGTGATCGCGTTCTCCAGGTGCACGGTTCCGATCGCGGGGAACGGGAACGACGCGTCGGTCATGATCGCCATGTGCAGGCCGAAGGCGAGCATGTGCGGGTAGGTGAGCGGCACGGTCTCCTTCAGCGGGAAGCCGCAGACCTCGGAGTACGCCGCGATGCGGGCCCGGTCGAACGGTACGTCGTGCCGGGTCAGCGTGAGGTCCGGAAGCTCCGCGCCCGACTTCTTGATGCCGGGCAGCTGGTTCACCCCCGGCACGACCGGCAGCGCCGCGCGCAGCATCATCGGCAGCGCGGCCGGCTCCCGCTCGACGACGCGGGGCTGGGTCTGGCCGGCCATGCTCACGCCCCCAGCATCATCTGGCCGCACACCCGCACCACGTTGCCGTTGACGGCGGTGGAGGCGGGGTTGGCGTACCACGCGATGGTCTCGGCGACGTCGACGGGTAGGCCGCCCTGCGACATCGCGTTCAGGCGGCGGCCCACCTCACGGGTCGCGAACGGCACCGCCGCGGTCATCTTCGTCTCGATGAAGCCGGGGGCCACCGCATTGATCGTGATGCCGTCCTCGAGCTCGTCGGCGAGGCTGTCGACGAAGCCGATGACGCCGGCCTTCGAGGAGGCGTAGTTGGTCTGGCCGAGGTTGCCGGCGATGCCCGCGATGGAGGCGACGCCGACGACGCGGCCGTTGGTCCGGATCAGCTTCTGCTTCAGGAGCTCGGCGGTGATCCGCTCGGGCGCGGTCAGGTTGACCGCGATGGTGGAGGCGAAGCCGTCCTCCTTCATGTTCGCCAGCTTCTTGTCGCGGGTGATGCCGGCGTTGTGCACGACGATGTCGACGCCGCCGAACTTCTCCTTGACGTGCTTGGCGAGGCGCTGCGGCGCGTCCTTGGTGGTGATGTCGACGGTGAGGTGGTCGCCGCCGAGGTCGTCGGTGACCGCCTGCAGCTCGCTGGCGGCCTGGGGGACGTCCACGCCGAGGACGGTGGCCCCGTCGCGGTGCAGGACGCGCGCGATCTGCTCGCCGATGCCCCGGCTGGCGCCGGTGACGAGTGCGACCCTCCCGGCCAGCGGCTTGGTCCAGTCGGCCGGCGTCTCCGCGGCGGCGGTCGCACCGTGGGCGCCGACCCGGACCACCTGGCCGGAGACGTAGGCCGACTTGGGGGAGAGCAGGAACGCCAGCGTGGAGGCGACCGCGCTGTCGGCGGCGGGTGCGACGTACACGAGCTGCACGGTGCCGCCGCGGCCGATCTCCTTGCCCAGCGACCGGGTGAAGCCCTCCAGCGCGCGCTGCGCGACCCGCTCGTCGGCGGAGTTGGTGGCCTCGGGCGGGGTGCCGAGCACGACCACGCGCGGGCAGCCCTCGAGGCTGCGCATCAGCGGCGTGAAGAACCGTTGCAGCTCGACGAGCTGGTCCGACGCGCTGAGGCCGGTGGCGTCGAAGACCAGGCCCTTGTAGCGCACGCCCTCGACGCGGTCGGTGACATTGGCGATGCCGAGGTCATCGAGCGCGCCGACCACCACGTCCGTGAGGCGGCCGCGACCGCCGACGAGCACGGTGCCGTCGACCAGCGGGTCGCCCTCGGAGTAGCGCTCCAGCTTCACCGGGTTGGGCAGGCCGAGGTTCTTGGCCAGCAGCTGCCCGATCGGGGTGTGGATCAGGGACTGGTAGCGGTCGGTCATCGGAGGCTCCTCCTGTGTGGAACTGGGTGGACAGCCGGCTCGGGACTGCGGTCCCTCCGGGATCTATGTAACCGCGGGTGTAACTGGGAGTCCACTTTTCGTGATGTGGCACTCACTTCATTCCCTTGCGGCCCGCGTGCGCGCCACGATGGGCGGGTACGTCGTACCCATCGATCCGCCGACCGGAACTCGATCCCGCCCAGGAGCTGATCATGCAGGCCAACACCCGTCGCGTCGCCATCGTCGGCGGCAACCGCATCCCCTTCGCCCGGTCGAACACCGTCTACTCGACGGCGTCGAACCAGGAGATGCTCACCGCCGCGATCGACGGTCTGGTGACCCGCTACGGCCTCGAGGGTGAGCGCCTCGGGGAGGTCGTCGCCGGCGCGGTGCTCAAGCACTCGCGCGACTTCAACCTGACCCGGGAGTCCGTGCTGGGCTCGAAGCTGGCCCCCGAGACCCCGGCCTACGACATCCAGCAGGCCTGCGACACCGGCATCCAGGCGAGCGTCGCGGTGGCGAACAAGATCGCCCTCGGCCAGATCGAGGTCGGCATCGCCGGCGGCACCGACACCACCTCCGACGCGCCGATCGCGGTAAACGAGCGGCTGCGCAAGATCCTGCTCGAAGCCAACCGCGCCAAGAGCATGCAGGGCCGGCTGGCCGCGCTGGCCAAGGTGCGTCCCGGGCACCTCGTCCCCGCGATCCCGGCGAACAAGGAGCCGCGCACCGGCCTGTCGATGGGCGAGTCGGCGGCGCTGACCGCGCTGGAGTGGAACATCGGCCGGGAGGAGCAGGACGAGCTCGCCGTGCGCTCCCACCACAATCTGGCCGCCGCCTACGACCGCGGCTTCTTCGACGACCTGGTCACGCCGTTCCAGGGCCTGGAGCGCGACCAGAACCTGCGCCCCGACTCGTCGGTGGAGAAGCTCGCCAAGCTCAAGCCGGTCTTCGGCAAGGGCGAGGCCGCCACGATGACCGCCGCGAACTCGACCCCGCTCTCCGACGGCGCATCGGCGGTGCTGTTGTGCTCGGAGGAGTACGCCGAGCAGCGCGGCTGGGAGGTGCTGGCCTACCTCACCGACTACGAGACCGCCGCGGTCGACTACGTGCACGGCGGTGAGGGCCTGCTGATGGCGCCGGCCTACGCGATGCCGCGGATGCTGGACCGGGCCGGTCTGAGCCTGCAGGAGTTCGACCTCTACGAGATCCACGAGGCGTTCGCCTCGCAGGTGCTCGCCACGCTCAAGGCGTGGGAGGACGACGTGTTCTGCAAGGAGCGCCTCGGGCTCGACAGCCCGCTCGGCTCGATCGACCGAGACAAGCTCAACGTCAACGGCTCGTCGTTGGCGGTCGGTCACCCGTTCGCCGCGACCGGTGCGCGGATCGTGGCCACGCTGGCCAAGCAGCTCAACGAGAAGGGCTCCGGCCGCGGTGTCATCTCGATCTGCGCCGCCGGCGGTCAGGGCGTCACCGCGATCTTGGAGAAGTAGCCCACCCGGCGCTTGTGCCGCCCTGAGCAGCGCCGAGTCGGGTCAGACGGGGGCGCCGACGGCCATCGCGATGCTGGAGGCGACCAGGTGCTCCTTCACCTGCTCCGGTGAGAGCCGGGCCACGGTCGGCACTCCGGGGGCAGCCTCCTTGACCAGCATCCCGACCCGGGCCAGCTGCATCCCGCCCAGCCCGGCGGCGTAGAGCGTGTTGGCCAGCAGGTGCACGTCATCGGTGCGGAACGTGCCCGTCTGCACGCCGGCCTCGATCGCGTCGGCCACCCGGGCGAGGCACGTGGAGATGCCGCGGCCGAGGCGGTACATCGCCCCCTCGCTGATCTCCTCGAGCAGCTCCGGGCCTGGGCGGCGCATCAGGGTCAGCGCGCAGTCGACGAACGCCGGATACTCCAGCCCGTAGTCGATGTAGGCCTCGGTGATCGCCCGCAGCCGCTCCAGTGGTGCGGCCTCGGGCACGTCCGCGGCGGCCAGCCGGGTCTCGAGCTCCTCGAGGTAGCCGACCAGGGTGAGCGCGAACAGCTCCTCCTTGCCGGTGAAGTGCCGGTAGATGATCGCGCGGTTGATCCCGACCGACCGGGCGATGTCCTCGATCTGGGCGTCGCGCACGCCGCGCGCGTCGAACAGCGCCCGAGTGGCGTCCAGGATCTCCTTCTCGCGTCGGCGGCGACGCGCGGCCGCGGCGGTGCGGCGGCCGTCCTGATTCGGCGCGGCCTCGGGGTCGGCGGTCATGCCTGGATGGTACCGCTGTGCAACAGCGAGTTGCACAGGTCGTACATCAAACCGCATGCAGCGCGCGCACCGTCTCCACGGTGTCCGCCTCGTCCGGTCCCTTGTCGTCGCGGTAGCGGATCACGCGCGCGAACCGCAGCGCCATCCCGGCCGGGTAGCGCGACGACGTCTGGATCCCGTCGAAGGCGACCTCCACCACCTGCTCCGGCCGGACGTGCACCACGTGGGCCGACCGCGACGTCTCCAGCGCCAGGAACCGCTCGGTCTGCCAGGCCAGCATCTCGTCGGTCATCCCCTTGAAGGTCTTGCCGAGCATCACGAAGTCGCCGGTCTCGGGGTCCCGGGCGCCGAGGTGGATGTTCGACAGCCAGCCCCGCCGGCGGCCGCTGCCCCACTCCGCTGCCAGCACCGCCAGGTCGAGGGTGTGCCGGGGCTTGACCTTGACCCACGCCGCGCCGCGCCGTCCCGCTTCGTACGGCGCGTCCAGCGACTTGACCACCACGCCCTCGTGTCCGGCCGCGACCAGGTCGCCGAACCACCCGTGCGCCTCGTCCGGGTCGGCGGTCACCCTGCGCGCGACCAGGTGCTGCTCGGGGACCACGTCGCCGAGCCGGGCGAGCCGGTCGCTGCCCGGCAGGTCGAGCACGTCCTCGCCGTCGACGTGCAGCACGTCGAAGAAGTACGTCGAAAGCGGCACCCGGGCCCGCAGCGTGGCGACGTCGAGCCGGGACGCCGTCCGCGCCCCCGTCTCCTGGAAGGGCCG
The DNA here is from genome assembly GCA_963816325.1 of uncultured Actinomycetota bacterium. Taxonomy (GTDB): domain Bacteria; phylum Actinomycetota; class Actinomycetes; order Propionibacteriales; family Nocardioidaceae; genus Nocardioides_B. The sequence goes on from CAWFKC010000019.1 coordinate 90,305, forward strand.
CGGGCGCCCCTCGGCGTCGAGGGCGATCGCCTCGCCGTCGAGGACCAGCGACTTCGCCGGGAAGCCCGTGACCGCCTCGACGACCTCCGGGACCCGGCCGGTGATCTCCTCGAGGCTGCGGGTGAACACCCGCACGTCGTCGCCGTCCTTGTGCACCTGCACCCGGATCCCGTCGAGCTTGCAGTCCACGGCCAGCGCGCCGCCCTCGGGAGCCGCCTTGGCGAACGCCACGGTGAGGTCAGGAGCGCTGGAGGCGAGCATCGGCCGCAGCGGTCGGCCCACCTCCAGACCGAACTTCGCCAGGCCCGCAGTGCCCGAGGTCAGCGCGGCCACCGCCGCCTCGGTCGTGGACCCGGCCACCATCGCCGCCCGGCGCACCGTCGCGGCCGGCACCCCGGCGGCCACCGCGACGGCCTCCTGCATCAGACCGTCGAGCGCGCCCTGACGCAGCTCGCCGGTGACCAGCCCGCGCAGGTAGTCCTGCTCGTGGGCCGTCGCGCGGCCGAACATCTCGGCGACCAGCGCTGCCCGCCGCCCCTGCGAACCGGCCCCGGACACCGCGGCGAGCTCCTCGAACCCCCGGTCCACCTCCGAGACGGTCAGCGTGGCGGTGTCCGCGGCAGGAGGCAGCGAGGTGAGCGGCCGCCAGCCGAGACCGGTCCGGCGCTGGCGGAGCGCTCCGGAGAGGTATGACGTGGCGGTCGCGATCTCGTCCGGCCCGGCCTGGCGCAGGGCGGCGGCGAGCGCGGCGACCTTCGCGGTGCGGGAGCGGGTCGCGCGCACCGCGTGCGAGGCGGTGACCAGTTCCTGGAGAAGCACGAGCCCATCATGGCGCGCACCACCGACAAGGGCCCGTCGGTGCCGGCACGTAGGGTGACCCGGTGAGCAGCAGCGACACCCCGGCACGTGTGCGGGTGTGGCGTCCGGGGTGGCCGTGCCCGGTGGGGCAGATCCTGTCGATCCTGCGCAAGGGACCTGCGGACCCGACGTACCGCACGGATCCCGACGGCACCGTCTGGCGGGGGATCCGCACGCCCGAGGGCAACGCCACGCTCCGCCTCCGGCCCCGGTCGTACGACGGGCACGTGGAGGCGACCGCGTGGGGCGCCGGCGCCGACTGGGCCCTCGACCGGGTGCCCACGCTGCTCGGCGCCGACGACGACCCGGCCGGGTTCGCCCCCGAGCATCCCGTGCTCGCCGATGCCCTGCGCTCCCACCCGCACTGGCGGGTTGCCCGCACCGGGCTGGTGATGGAGGCGCTGGTGCCGGCGATCATCGAGCAGAAGGTCACCGGCCAGGAGGCCTACGCCGGCTTCCGCAGGCTGGTCTACCGCTTCGGCGAGCAGGGCCCCGGCGCGGGGGAGGAGCGCGGGGTGTGGGTGCAGCCGTCGCCGGAACGCATCCGCGCCATCCCCTCGTGGGACTGGCTGCGCATGCACGTCGACCCGGCGCGGTCGCGCGCCGTCGTCCTCGCCGCCCAGCGCGCGGCGGCGCTCGAACGGACCGTCGGGCTGTCCGGCGAGGAGGTCGACCGCCGGCTGCGCAGCCTGCCCGGCATCGGGGTGTGGACCTCGGCCGAGACCCGGCTCCGGGCGCACGGCGACGCCGACGCGGTCAGCTTCGGCGACTACCACATCGCCAAGAACGTCGGCTGGGCGCTCACCGGCGAGGAGGTCGACGACGACGGCCTCGCGGAGCTGCTCGAGCCCTACCGGCCGCACCGCTACCGGGTCCAGCGCCTCGTCGAGCTCGCTGGACTGTTCCGGCCGCGGCGCGGCCCGCGGATGGCCCCGCGCACCCACCTGCCTCGTTAGCCGGCGGCGTGCACCAGCGTCCAGGCCAGCAGATAGCTGCGCGAGTCGCCGTCATCGATCGCGGAGTCCGGCAGGTGCCTGGCCGTCCGCAACGCCTGGCGCGGCTGGGCCAGCGACCGGAACATGGTCAGGTAGTCGCCGAACATCGTCGAGTAGCCGTCGGGCGTGGCGTCGGCGAGGTCGGCGCGCACCCGGGCAGGGCTGAGGCCGAGCTGGTCGTAGACCGGTGGCAGCGGGAGCAGCTGGATGCCCAGGATCGCCGAGGGCTTGTCGCTGAACCAGGTGGCCCAGTCCCGTTTGGCTCCCCAGTTCAGGGACACGAACGGGTGCCCGTAGCCGTCGGGGAGGTGCCGTGGCTGGAGCCAGTAGGCCTTCGCCGCGGCCGCCTCCAGGCTCAGCTGCCAGGTGGCCTGCCGGGCCAGCCCCCGGTGGCCGTCTGCGCGCGCCCACAGGGCCAGGCCGTTCCACGCGTTGACGGCCTCGGAGCTCGACTCCTGGTTGTTCCCGTCGGCGAACTGGCCGGTGCCCGAGGCCCAGGAGTGCCCGGCGTAGGGGTCGAAGTTGCGCAGCGCGGGGAACATCCGGTCGCCGCTCGGCGAGGCGATGTCCTGCGACATCGCGGTCAGGGTCGTGCGCCAGCGCTTCAGCAGGTGCGGGTGACCGTCGCCGACCAGGGCTGCCGCGGCGAAGAAGTACCCGTAATGAAAGTGGTGGTCGTTGAACTGGTCGGCACCGAACGAGGCCGTTCGGCCGACCACGCCTCGGAACTTCGTGTCGTAGAAGAAGCACCGCGTGTCCCCGGGCTTGCACGTCGAGGAACCGCCGAGCCAGGCGTCGAGCTCGTTCACGACGCGGGCGCGCACCTTCGTGGCGGCGTCGCCGGCCCCCACGGAGCGGGCGAGCCGGTACAGCCGCGCGAGCCGGTAGAGGTTCTTGCCGCCGAAGTAGGTGTCGGTGGGCGCTGCCGGTCCGTTCACCGCGGCCGCGACGTCCTTGCGGACCTGGGCGCGCAGCTCGGCGCGAGCGGCCTTCCCGAGGCCCGAGAGGTCCAGCGTGCCGGTGGGCCGGATCGCCTTGACCTGCGTGGTGAGGGTGCGGCCGCGGTGCAGGGTGAGCGGTCCGTAGACGCTGTCGACGTGGCCGACGGCCGGGCCGGAGCCCACCACGCGCCGCTGCGGCATGGCCGCCGTCACCGTGGGTCGGTGCCCGGCGGTCCGGTAGGTGATCGCGGTGCCGGCCCGTCCGTGGGCGAGCCGGTACCTGGTCGACGCGCCGCCGATCGGCACCGCGCCACGGGCGAGGACCGAGGCGGCGTGCGGGCCCGGCGCGGCGAACGCGACCAGACTCTGGTGCGCGGCCAGCTGGATGCGGTTGCCGGTGCGGTGCGCGGTCACCGGTGAGCCGTTGCGGCCCGTCACCACGACGCCGTACGTCGACCCGCCGACCTCTGTGCTGAGCCAGCGGCCGGACTGCCTCGCGACCAGGCCGTCCGGCACCGTCACGGTCTGGCTGCGCAAGGCCGTGTACGACACGTAGGGCCAGCCCTCGGCCACCGTCAGCCGACCGGTCGGCCTGCCCGAGGAGGTGTAGGTCGAGGTGGCCGAGACCGGGTCGGCCCGGGTCGCCGAGAAGGCGTCCGTGGGCAGGCCGATCCGGAACTGCGGCGTGAAGGCGCCGGAGATGGTGCGGTCGGTCGCGTTCACCTGGGGCAGGTCGATGGCCACCCCGTCACCGGCCGCCTGGAGGGCCAGCGGCATCGCGAAGACGGGTTGGGGTGAGTCGCCGAAGAACATCCCGGAGTACCACCGGTTCGTGGGCGGCGCGATCCTGCCGGAGGCTCGGACCGTGCCGGGGGTCCCGGCGCCGGTGGGCAGGGACCGGGCCGCGCGATGGCGCCGACCGCCGGGGGCGGGCCCTCCCACGGCGGTCCAGTCCGAGGAGCCGCCGGAGAAGGCCGGCGTGCCCCCGGCTTCGTCCGAACCGCCGCCGGGCAACAGCTGGGTGCCGATGATGACGGCCACCACGGCCAGCGCCACGAGTGCGACGACTGCGCCGGCGAAGAGCTTGCGGATTCGGTTCATCGGTTACCCCCCGGAGTCAGCAGCCCGGTCGCGGCGGTCTTGATCCGGTGCACCAGTCCACTCTTGCGAAGTCGCACCTGGACCGCGACAGGCGTGCCCGACGAGAACAGGCCGCGGTTGTCGAGCTGGGGCGCGCGCGCACGCACGGTGGTCTTGGCCTGCCGGCCGCTGGTGGCGACCGTGATGCGGGTGATCTTCGCCTGGATCTGCCGCTCGTTGGGCAGCGTCACGGTCACGTGGTGGGCCTTGCGGATCAGGGCGTACTCGCGCGGGGTGAGGTGGAAGCCAGCCTCCACGTGCGTGGTGCCGGCCTTCTGGATCCGGGCGAGCGTTGCGTCGGTCCGGGCGAAGGCGCCCTTGACGACGCCGACGCTGACGATCTTGCCCGGGGAGGGCGCACGGACCACCAGCTCGTCGTGGCGCCGGATGTCGTAGGGCGACTCCTTGGGCTTGACCGCGTCGTTGGCGATGTCACGGGCGAGCTCGTTGCTCCTGATGGTGAACAGCTCCTGGCCCGCCTTGACGGTCTTGCCGACGCGGGCGTGGCTGGCCACCACCACGCCGGAGTAGCTGGTGCCGACCGCGTAGTCCTGTGACTGCAGGGTCGCGCTCGTGGCCTGCACAGTGCTGATCCGGTCGTTCATGTTGACGGTGAGGGCGCCGACGGCGCCGAGGACCAGCAGGGTTCCGAAGAGGTACTTCACGCGGGTGAGGAAGTTCATCGAGCTCCTTCCAGGAGGTCGGTGGCGGGGTCGTCCGTCGGGTGCGAGGCGGCGTGCTTGCGCCGGCTCCTGGCGAGCTTGCGGTTGCGCCGGTTGGTACGGCGGACCTGGCGTGCCTCGCGGGAGGTGATGGCCAGGAAGAGGCCGAGGACCACGGTGTTCAGACCGTTCCAGACCAGAGCCAGCGTGTAGCCCCCGGTCACCTGCGACTTCCAGATGCCGACGGCGGTGGTCAGTGCCAGAAAGAGAAAGACCAGGACCTGCGGGAACGTGTAGATGTACGGCGACTTGGCCGCTTTCTTGCGCCCGGTCACGTGCCACTGCCGCTCCCGCCGGGTGAGTGCGTTCCACGCCGCCTGCAGGTAGATCGGGAACGACGCGGTGGCCAGCATCAGCGTCTCCCACCGGAACGAACCCATCGTGTAGAGGGCGACGATGATCTGCATGAAGTAGAAACCGGCGTAGTACAGCACCCAGGTCGACATCGGCACGCTGAGGTTCACCGGCGTGAGGTTGAAGTAGATCTGCAGCGGAGGCACGAGCAGCAGCAGCGCCGGGGCGATGCCGTTGAGGTAGAAGGTGCTCGTGGTCAGGTACTGGATGCGCTGGTCGATCGTCAGGCTGCGACGGCGGCTCAAGGGGTTGTGCCGGAAGAAGATCTCGAACGCACCGGTGGCCCATCGCAGCTGCTGCTTGCTGTAGGCCTCGACGGTCTCCGGGGTCTCCCCGACGGCGAGCCGCTTGGCGGTGTAGATCGAGCGCCAGCCGCGCTCGTGCAGCAGGATCGACGTCCAGACGTCCTCCGACTTCGACTCCTGGTACATGCCACCGATGTCGGCGATCGCGTTGCGGCGGAAGATCACGTTGGTGCCCACGCAGAACGCGGCGTTGAACCGGTTCTTCCCCGGCTGGATCAGGGCGTAGAAGACCGACTGCATGTAGCCGGAGCCCCGGGACAGGACGCTCCTGAGGTTGCCGTAGACCTGCGGGGTCTGCACGAACGCCACCTTGTCCGTGGCGAAGTAGGGCATCGTCTCCACGAGGAACTCCGGTTCGGGCGCGAAGTCCGCGTCGAAGATGACGAAGAACTCACCGTCGGTGAGGGACAGTGCGTGGTTGACGTTGCCGGCCTTCGCGCCGCTGTTGTCGGGCCGGCGCACGTACTCCGCGCCCAGCTCGCGCGCGATGTCCCGGACCTCGTCGGACTTGCCGTCGTCGAGGACGAACGTGCGGTGCGCGCCCCGCATCGCCAGCGCGGCGCCGACCGTGCGGCGGATGACCTCCAGGTCCTCGCCGTACGTCGTGATGAACACGTCGACGGAGGTCTGCTGCTCGTTCAGGAACATCGGCCACCGCGACGGTTCGCCCTCGGCGGCATCGGCCACGATGCGGCCGGGGTCGAACAGGTTGCGCTTCGCGTGGTGGTAGGCGAAGTCCCTGGCGTCGTACCCGCTGGACAGAATGGTCCAGAGCGCGAGCAACGCCTGGGCGATCAGCCAGGTCTCGGCCGTCATCACCAGGGCGAACGGCAGCAGGTCGCCGTGGTTGGAGGGCCGGAGCAGGAAGCTGGCGTATGCGAGGACGCCCAGGGTGGCCAGCAGCACCAGCATCATCAGGGACGGGGAGCTCGACCGGGTGGCGTCGCGGGTCTGGTCGTTCTCGAAGCTCTCGCCCGTGGGGGCCGGGCGCAAGAGTCGTTCGAACTCGGTGGTGGCGATTGCCGTTCCTCCCTTGTCGTGGCACGTGCGCAGGCATGGGTCGCACGCCAGGCGCGTGTCGCACCGTGTTCTGTGAGTGTTCGGCGGAGTGAGCCGCCGAGGAGATCGGTCCCGAAAGCGGCTGTGCGCCGGGACCGGTGGGCGCGTCCCCCGTACGCGCCCAGAGTCCAGCCGGTGCCCAGGACCGGCCGAGGTCATGCAGGTGTCGCCGGACACGTCTGAAGGCGCGTTACTGTACGCCGCATGTCACTCGCGTTTACTTCGCTGCTCCAGCTCGCCGACCTGCCGGCGGCGGAGGTGGAGCGGTTCTTCGCCGAGGAGGACCCCGAGCGCATCGTCGCGCTCGCCGACGCGGCCTCCGACGAGCAGCTGCGCACCCTGGTCGACCGGGCGGAGGTCCGCGACGCAGCGGTCCACCACGTCCTGCACCGCCTCGGCGAGTTCGCCATCCCGGAGCGGCTGGCCGCGGTCAACGGGGTGGTGGAGTTCGTCGTCGACGTGCCCAGGGGGCCGCAGGAGCGGCACGCCCTGGTCTTCGACGGGCACACGGTCGCGGTCCTGGAGGGCGACACTCCCCAGGTCGACGTGACGATCGAGACGGAGATCCTCGACTTCGTCCGGCTGATCTCGGGCGGGCGCAACGCGGCACTGCTGCTGCTCGGGGGCCGGCTGCGTGTGGTCGGTGACGAGGCGCTCGCGCTGGCGGTCGGCGGCGTGTTCCAGGTGCCCGGAAAGCCGGGGGTCGCCGTCGACCCGGCCGCGGTCGACCCCGACGAGGTGGCGCGCGTGCTCAAGGACGCGAAGGACGCGCACCTCCGGGAGGTGATGGCCGGCGGCTTCCGCGACGTGGTGCTGGAGCAGGTGTTCACGCGGTTCCCCCAGTTCCTCGACGCGCGCAAGGCCGCGAAGCACACGCTGCACGTCGGGTTCACGATCACCGGCCGGCCCGACGGCGGCTCCGACCGCTACCTCGTCCACGTGGTCGACGGCGCCTGCCGGGTCGAGCCGGGCGGTGCCGAGGGGCGCGACGCCACGATCACGCTCTCCGGCGCGGACTTCCTCAAGCTGGTCACCGGCCACCTCAGCCCGGTGATGGGGGTGATGCGTGGCGCGGTCAAGGTGCGCGGCGACGTGTCCCGCGCGCTGCTGCTGCACAAGATCATGCGGATCCCGGGCCAGGGCTGAGCCGCCCCGCTGCCCGGGCGCGGCGGGCCAGCTCCCGGGCTCGCCGCAACGGCTCCGGGGTACGTCGTACCCGGGTCTGGTCGAGCACCACCTCGACGGCCGTGGCCGGCGCCACCCGCCAGCCCGGGTGCACCACCAGCGGCCGGGTGCCCGCCCGCGTCCGCACCCAGCTGGCCACCACGTCGCGGTCGACGGTGATCGGGCTCGTGGCGCCGCGCCGGTCCTCGGGCCACTCGCCGCGCCCGGCCAGCGGCCGGTGCGTGACGCCGACCGTGGGCAGGCCCAGCTCGGCACCGAGGTGCACCGCGAGCCCGGCCCGGCGCGGGTGGTCGGCGCCGGTCGCGTCGAGGAGCAGCACGTCCGGCGGGGACCGCAGCGACCGGACCGTCTCCTCCAGGACCCGGCCCACCCGCAGCGCCATCAGCCCCGGCCGGTAGGCGGCGTCCGCCACGTCCTCGCGGGTGGCCGAGCCGGTCACAAGCCCGGCCTCGACCACCACCGCGGCCGCCCAGGCGGGGTCACCGGACGCTCCCGGTCCGGAGACGCCGCGGGGGAAGCACACCCAGCAGCCCCCGACGCGCAGCGGGGCGGGGCCCGGGCGCCAGACCGGGGGTGCGGCGGCGGCCAGCTCGTGCTGGCGCAGCCGCAGCGCGTCCGGGTGGTCGGGCCACATACGCCCATGGTGCCCCGGGCTATGGACTCGGCTCCCCGGCGCGGGCAGGATCGGAGCCCCGTCCCCACGAGAGGAGCCCGGTCGCGATGCGCAGCACCATGCAGGACTTCCCGCTGACCATCGGCGCGATCATGCGCCACGCCCTGGAGGTGCACGCCGACGCCGAGGTGGTCACCGCGACCGCCGACGGTCAACGCAGCGAGACCATCGGCGAGATGGGTGCGCGCGCCGCGCAGCTGGCCAACGCGCTGCGCGGAGTGGGCATCGAGGGCGACCAGCGCGTCGGCACGTTCCAGTGGAACAACGCCGAGCACCTCGAGGCCTACTGCGCGGTGCCGTCGATGGGCGCCGTCCTGCACACCCTCAACATCCGGCTGTTCCCCGAGCAGCTGACCTACATCGCCAACCACGCCGAGGACCGGGTGGTGATCGTCGACGACTCGCTGGTCGACCTGCTCGCCAAGGTGCTGCCGACCTTCGAGACCGTCACGCACGTGCTCGTGGCCGGCCCGCAGGCCGCGGGGTCGAACCTCGACGCGCTGCGCTCCTCCGGCAAGGAGGTGCTGCTGTACGACGAGGTGCTGGCCGCCCAGCCGGAGACGTTCGACTGGCCCGACGTGGACGAGCGCGACGCCGCGGCGATGTGCTACACGAGCGGCACGACCGGCAACCCGAAGGGCGTGGTCTACAGCCACCGCTCGTCGTACCTCCACTCGATGGGGGTGGGGATGGCCGTCACCGCCGGGCTCACCTGGAACGACCGGGTGCTGCCCATCGTGCCGATGTTCCACGCCAACGCGTGGGGGCTGCCCTACGCCTCGCTGATGGTCGGTGCGTCGCTGGCGATGCCGGACCGGTGGCTGCAGGCCGAGCCGCTGGTGCGGTTCATCCGGGACGCGCGCCCGACCATGTCCGGCGGCGTGCCGACGGTGTGGAACGACGTGCTCGGCTATCTCGACGCCCACCCGGACCTGCGGCTGGACTCCATCCGGCTGGTGCTGGCCGGCGGCTCGGCGGTGCCGGTGTCGTTGCAGAAGGGGCTGGAGGAGCGGCACGGGATCCACGTGCTGCAGGGCTGGGGGATGACCGAGACCTCGCCCGTGGCGTCGGCGTCGTTCCCGCCGCTGGGCGCGGAGGGCGAGGAGATGTGGCGCTACCGCGGCACGCAGGGCCGGCTGATCCCCGGCGTCGAGGCCCGCATCATGGGCGACGGCGGCCCGCTGCCCCACGACGGCACCGCGGTCGGCGAGCTCGAGGTCCGCGGCCCGTGGGTGACCGGCGCCTACTACAAGGACCCGGACCCGGCCAAGTTCCACGACGGCTGGCTGCGCACCGGCGACGTCGGCACGCTCGACGAGCACGGCTACATCACGCTGACCGACCGCGCCAAGGACGTGATCAAGTCGGGCGGGGAGTGGATCTCCTCGGTGGACCTGGAGAACGCGCTGATGGGGCATCCCGACGTCGTCGAGGCGGCGGTGGTCGGCATCCCGGACGAGAAGTGGCAGGAGCGGCCGCTGGCCTCGGTGGTGGTGCGGGAGGGGGCGACGGTGACGCCGGCGGAGCTGCGGGACTACCTCGCCGGCACGTTCGCGAAGTGGCAGCTGCCGGAGGCCTGGAGCTTCATCGAGGCGGTGCCACGCACCTCGGTGGGCAAGTTCGACAAGAAGGTGATCCGCCGCTGGTACGGCGAGGGCGAGCTCGAGGTGGTCTCCTCAGGCGACTGACCCGCCGGCGAGGGCCTCGGGGTCCGCGTCGTCGGCCGCCTCGTCGGCGAGCTCGGAGACGCTGAGGTCGAACTGGTGCAGCAGCCCGGCGTCACGCTCGGTGTCGACGTGCTTGGGCAGGGCGGTCTCCGCCGCGAGAGCGCGGTCGTGCTCGCCCTCGGCCCGCAGCCGTGCGGTGACGGCGTCCTTGTCGAGAAGCACTTGAGGTTCCTCCCAGGTTCGGCTTTCCGTTCCCAAGGAGTACCCCGTCCCCCGGCGGCCATGCTGCGCGGAGGAGACGGACGTCACAGAAGCGGGCGCAGCGGGGCGAGCACGAGCTCGGTGAACTTCTTGTGCACCCCGCGGGCGGCCCAGGTGCGCGCGGTGAGCTCCACGGCCCGGGAGAGGTCGTTCTCGAAGATCGTCTCCATGGCCGAGGCGAGCTCGGCGTCGACGAACTCCACGTTGATCTCGTAGTTGCCGGTCATCGACAGCCGGTCGATGTTGGCGGTGCCGACGGTCGACCAGCGGCCGTCGATCGTGGCGGTCTTCGCGTGCACCATGCCGGCGGTGTAGCGGAAGATGCGCACCCCCGCGGCGAGCAGCTCGCCGTAGAAGCCGCGGGAGAGCCAGTCGGCGACCACGTGGTTGGACACCGCCGGCACCAGGATGCGCACGTCGACCCCCCGGCGGGCCGCGGCCTTGAGCGCCTCGACCAGGTCGGTGTCGGGGATGAAGTAGGCGTGGGTCATCCAGATGTGGTGCGAGGCGCGGGCGATGGCCTCGAGGTACATGCCCCGGATCGGGAACATCCACAGCCGGGGCACGTTGCGGTGCACCCGGATCCGCGGCTCCCAGTCCGAGGCGGTCTCGAGCAGCAGCGGCCGGCTGCGGTGCCGCGGTCGCCGGTTGAGGTTCCAGAAGTCCGCGAACGCCCGCTTCAGGTCGAACACCCCCGGGCCGGTGATCCGCACGTGGGTGTCGCGCCACTTGGTGGCGTAGGCCGCGCCGACGTTGTAGCCGCCGACGAAACCGATGCGGTCGTCGACGACGAGGATCTTGCGGTGGTCGCGGCCGTAGCGCCGCAGGTCGAAGAACCGCCAGCCCGCCGTGTAGGCGGGGTATGCCAGGATCCGCAGCCGGGGCCCGAAGCGCTTGAACCGCGGGGACACCACCAGATTCGCGAACGCGTCGTAGATGGCGTACACCTCCACGCCCCGTCCCGCGGCCTGCGAGAGCGCCTTCTTGAACTGCTCGCCGACCTCGTCGCCCTTCCAGATGTAGGACTCGAAGAGGATCTGGTGCTTGGCCTCCGCGATGGCCGCGAGCATGTCGTCGAACAGGTCCTGGCCAAAGGTGTAGGTCTTGACCCGGCTCTCACCGATGGTCACCTCGGCCGGCGCGGTGCGCGGCAGGGGCCCGGGCTTGCGGCCCCGGCGCCGGTAGGAGTCGACCAGGGTCAGCACGAGCGCCATCCCGAGCTGCAGGCCGAACAACGAGAGCAGCAACCGTCGTACGGTCCTGCCCACGGACCCGCGCATGAAGCGGGCGGTGGACTGCCAGGACGCTCGGGAGACGCGGCTCACGAGAGGAATCTAACGGTCGCCGCCAATCCCGCGGGGTGGGGATCTCCGTGCGTCGGGGATGTCGGCGCCGCGCCGTACGCTGGCGGGCATGAGACCAGTGACGGACCTGCAGCGCCGGGTCGCCCCGTTCGAGGTCATCTCCGACTTCCAGCCCTCGGGGGACCAGCCGGCGGCGATCGCCGACATCGAGCGGCGGATCGCGGCCGGGGAGAGCGACGTGGTCCTGCTCGGCGCCACCGGCACCGGCAAGACCGCGACGGTGGCCTGGGCCGTGGAGCAGCTGCAGCGCCCCACGCTGGTCATGCAGCCCAACAAGACGCTCGCCGCGCAGTTCGCCAACGAGCTGCGCCAGCTGCTGCCGAACAACGCGGTGGAGTACTTCGTCTCCTACTACGACTACTACCAGCCCGAGGCCTACGTCCCCCAGACCGACACCTACATCGAGAAGGACTCCTCGATCAACGAGGAGGTCGAGCGGCTGCGCCACTCCGCGACCAACTCGCTGCTCACCCGTCGGGACGTGATCGTGGTCTCGACGGTCTCCTGCATCTACGGCCTGGGCACCCCCCAGGAGTACGTCGACCGCATGGTCCGGCTGGAGGTCGGCAAGGAGTGGGACCGCGACCAGCTGCTGCGCCGGCTCGTGGAGATCCAGTACACCCGCAACGACATGGCGTTCACCCGCGGCACGTTCCGGGTGCGCGGTGACACGCTCGAGGTGTTCCCGGTCTACGAGGAGCTCGCGATCCGGATCGAGTTCTTCGGCGACGAGATCGAGCGGCTGATGACCCTGCACCCGCTGACCGGCGAGGTGGTCACCGAGGACACCGAGCTGCACATCTTCCCGGCCACCCACTACGTGGCCGGCCCCGAGCGCATGGAGCGCGCGATCCGCGGCATCGAGCTCGAGCTGGAGGACCAGGTAACGGCCTTCGAGAAGCAGGGCAAGCTGCTCGAGGCGCAGCGGCTGCGGATGCGCACGACCTACGACGTGGAGATGATGCGCCAGGTCGGCTCCTGCTCCGGCATCGAGAACTACTCGATGCACATCGACGGCCGGCAGCGCGGCTCGGCGCCGAACTGTCTGCTCGACTACTTCCCCGAGGACTTCCTCCTCGTCGTCGACGAGTCCCACGTGACCGTCCCGCAGATCGGCGGCATGTACGAAGGCGACATGTCGCGCAAGCGCAACCTGGTCGACCACGGCTTCCGGCTGCCGTCCGCGATGGACAACCGGCCGCTGCGCTGGGAGGAGTTCCTCGACCGGATCGGCCAGACCATCTACCTCTCCGCGACCCCGGGCGACTACGAGATGAGCCGAGTGAGCGGCCCGGACGGCGTCCCCCAGGTCGTCGAGCAGATCATCCGGCCCACCGGACTGGTGGACCCCGAGGTGATCGTCAAGGCCACGAAGGGCCAGATCGACGACCTGATCCACGAGATCCGGCTGCGCGTCGAGCGCAACGAGCGGGTGCTGGTGACCACACTGACCAAGAAGATGTCGGAGGACCTCACCGACTACCTCCTCGAGGCCGACGTCCGCACCCGCTACCTGCACAGCGAGGTCGACACGCTGCGCCGGATCGAGCTGCTGCGCGAGCTGCGCCTGGGCCAGTACGACGTGCTGGTCGGCATCAACCTGCTCCGCGAGGGTCTCGACCTGCCGGAGGTGTCGCTCGTCGCGATCCTCGACGCGGACAAGGAGGGCTTCCTGCGCTCGGACAAGTCGCTCATCCAGACCATCGGCCGCGCGGCGCGCAACGTCTCCGGCCAGGTGGTGATGTACGCCGACAAGATCACCCCGTCGATGGAGAAGGCCATCGAGGAGACCAACCGGCGGCGTGAGAAGCAGATCGCCTACAACAAGGCCAACGGGGTCGACCCGCAGCCGCTGCGCAAGAAGATCGCGGACATCACCGAGATGCTGGCCCGCGAGGACGAGGACACCGCGGAGCTGCTCGGTGGCGGCGGCCGCCAGCAGTCGCGCGGCAAGGCACCGGTGCCCGGGCTGAAGAGCAAGGACGTCGGGCGGCACGCCGCCGAGCTGGCGGGGATGCCCAGCCAGGACCTCGCCGAGCTGGTGCAGGCGCTCACCGACCAGATGCACACCGCCGCCGCGGAGCTGCAGTTCGAGCTCGCCGCCCGGCTGCGCGACGAGATCTCGGAGCTGAAGAAGGAGCTGCGGCAGATGGTCGAGGCCGGGGCCCGGTGACCCGTCGCGCCGCCGGCTGAGCTTCCGCGTCGATTAGGCGCGACGGCCGGCGGTCTGCGAGAATCCCCGGTGGAGGGGAGTATTCCCCGCAGCGGCTGCCGTCATCACGGCCACCGGGTCCTGCGTTGCAGGTCCGGTCCCGGCACCGTTGGTCCGCCCGGGCGTGAGCCCGGCGGGCGGAAGAGACCTCCGGAGTAGGTACCAGCCATCGTGGCGGGGTCGGTGCGGCCCTGCCCGCCGAGCGCACTCCGGAGGAGCCGGTTCATGGACGTCCCCGTCTGGGTCTGGTGGACGACGATCGTCGTCACCACCGCGATCGTCCTCTTCGACGTCGTGGTGATCGGCCGCAGGCCCCACGAGCCGTCGGCGCGCGAGGTGTCGGTCGCGCTGGGCGTCTACGTCGGGCTGGCGGTGGCCTTCGGTGCGGGGGTGTGGGCGCTGGCCGGCCAGCGCTACGGGACCGAGTTCTACGCCGGCTGGCTGACCGAGTACTCGCTGTCGGTGGACAACCTGTTCATCTTCCTCATCATCATGGCGAAGTTCGGTGTCCCCCGGCGTTTCCAGCAGTCCGCGCTGCTGGTCGGGATCGTGCTCGCGCTGGTGTTCCGCGGGCCTCTTCATCGCGGTCGGCGCGGCCGCCATCAACGAGTTCAGCTGGGTGTTCTACCTGTTCGGGGCGTTCCTGCTCTACACCGCGGTCAAGCTCGCCAGAGGCGGCTCCACCGAGGACGACGAGTACGAGGAGAACCGGCTGATCCGCTGGGTGGAGGCGCACTTCCCGGCCACCAAGGAGTACGACGGCGCGAAGCTGTGGATCAAGGAGAACGGCAAGCGGCTGCTCACGCCGATGGCCGTCGTGGTGCTCGCGCTGGGGACCACCGACCTGCTGTTCGCCCTGGACTCCATCCCGGCCATCTACGGCCTGACCAGCGAGGCCTACCTCGTACTGACCGCGAACATCTTCGCGCTGATGGGACTGCGCCAGCTGTACTTCCTCATCGGCGGGCTGTTGCGGCGGCTGATCTACCTCAGCTACGGCCTGGCGGTGCTGCTCGGTTTCATCGGCGTGAAGCTGGTGCTGCACGCCCTGCACGAGAACGAGCTGCCGTTCGTCAACGGCGGCCACCCGGTGGCGTGGGCGCCCGACATCGACACCGTGATGTCACTCGGGGTGGTCGTGGTGACGCTGGTGGTCACCGCCGCGGCCAGCCTGTGGGTCTCGCGCAACATGTCGCGCGAGGAGCTCGACTCCCGCACCGGCCTGTGACCGGACCCGGGCCGCGGAGACCAGCGCCTCGGCCCGGTGCGGGGCCAGCGGCGCGTCCTCGATCAGCCCGCCGCCCTCGGGGGCGTGCAGCATCCACCTCGCGCCGTCGGCGCCGACCTGCCGGGAGACGAACCCCACGTGGAAGACCCGTTCCCCGGGTCGGGCGAAGAAGTACAGGTCCCCGGGACGTACGGCGTCCAGGGACACCGGCTCCACCGCGTCGCCCGCCGCCATGTCGAAGGCGTCGCGGGCCAGCACCACGCCCCGGCTCCGCAGGACCAGGTGCACCAGCCCGGAGCAGTCCAGCCCCCAGGCGCTCGTGCCGCCCCACAGGTAGCGCAGCCCGAGGAAGCGCGCCGCGACGTCGAGCAGCTCCGGGCCGTCGAGCGCCGGCTGCTCCCCCGGGTCGCAGACCCGCACGTCCGGGGCGTCGACCGAGCCGCGACCGCCGCCGGGCAGCAGCACGGTCACGGTCTCGCCGACCGGTCCGTCGACCCCGAGCGCGGTGCCCAGCGACAGGTCGAGCGTGTCGCCGGCGTGCGTGCGGCACCGTGCGGTGGGCGCGGTGACGACGGCGGTCGGACCGCTCGCTCGGTCGGCCGCCGCAGCGAGGTGGGCGGTACGCACCCACCCCGGGTAGCCCAGCTCGTGCGCCGAGGACGGCTGCCGCGGCGCCACCACCCGGGACCAGGCTCCCTGCTCCTCGAGGACCAGGGCCGGCTCGCCGAGCAGCAGCTGGGTGAGCGTCCGCCCGTGCAGGCCGAGCCGGGCCTGCGGGTCGAGGGCCTGCGTCCACGCGGCGACGTCGGGCCGGTCGCGCACCGCCTCGGCGTCCACGTCGCGGGGCGCGTCGGGAGCGGTCCACAGCGTCGCCACCGGGACCCGCACCTCGCGGGTCTCGAGCGGCGGAGTGCTCACGCCAGCGCCTCGATGCCGAGCCCGGGCGCCTCGGGCAGGACGACCGTCGCCCCGTCGTACTGCATGCCGCCGGTGACCGGCGACCGCTCCGCCCACCAGGCCGCGTCGAGGTCGGAGACCAGCGTGGTCCCGTACGCCGCGACCAGGCTGGCGGCCGCGCCGACGCCGACGTGGGTCTCCATCATCGACCCGACGATCGTGCCGACCCCGTGCGCGCGGGCCAGCTCGAGCAGGGTGCGCGCCACCGACAGGCCACCGCACTTGGCGAGCTTGACGTTGACGAGGTCGGCGGCGCGGCGGCGGATCACCTCGGTGAGGTCGCGCACGCCGTACACCGACTCGTCCGCCATCACCGGCGTCCGCACCCGGGCGCTGACCCAGGCCATCCCGTCGAGGTCCGCGGCCGGCAGCGGCTGCTCGACGAGCTCGACGTCGAGGCCCGCGTCCTCGAGCGCGGAGATCACCCGGACCGCCTCGCGCGCGCTCCAGCCCTGGTTGGCGTCCAGCCGGAGCCGCACGTCGGGGCCGACGGCGGCGCGCACCGCGCGGACCCGCTCGACGTCGGTGCTCGCGTCCGTGCCCACCTTCATCTTGAGCACCGCGAAGCCCTCGACCGTGCGCTCCAGCGCGGCACCGGCGAGCGTGTCGGCGTTCCCGGCTGCGAGCGTGACGTCGGTCGGCACCCGGTGGCCGGTGCCACCGAGCAGGACCGGCAGGCTGACGCCGCGGCGCTGCGCCACGAGGTCGTGCAGGGCGACGTCCACGGCGGCCTTCGCTCCGTGGTTGCCCGCGACGGCCGACCCCACGGCCCGGCCTGCGCGCACGAGGTCGTCGGCGTCGTGCCCGACGACCGCCGCAGCCAGCGGACCCGAGACGCAGGCCTCGGCGCCGGCGAGCGACTCCCCGGTGACCTGCCAGACCTGCGGCGCCTCGCCCCAGCCGGTGCACCCGTCGCTGTCGGTGACCTGCACGAGGACGGTGTCGGTGGTGGTCGTGCGGCGCAGCGCCGTCGCGAACGGCGTGTGCAGGGGAGTGGTGACGCGGGTGGTGGTCACGGCCTCGATCGTGCTCATGGCGCCCACGCCTCCCAGGCCAGCGCGCTGAGGTCCCGGATCATCGTGGTGGCGACCGCCTCCGGGAGCGGACCGGTGGTGCACACCACCAGCACGTACGCCGGGCGCCCGTCGGGGCGCACCAGCGCGACGTCGTGGCACACACCGTCGACCCACCCGGTCTTGTTGGCGACGCAGGTCCCCTCGGGGAGACCGGCCGGGATGCCGTCGCGGTGCTCCTGGCCGGCGAGCACCTCCTCGACGGCGGCGCAGGTGGCGGGGGAGGCAAGGGTGCCGGCGGCCACGCCGCGCAGGACCAGCGCGAGGTCGGCGGCGGTGACCACGTTGTCCATCCCCGCCCGCCGGGCGGCCGCGTCCTCGATGCCGCGCGGCAGCACCGTGGTCGACGAGCAGCCGGCCTCGGTGAGCACGTCGGCCACCGCCCCGGCGCCCACGTGGTCCAGCAGCAGGTTCGTCGCCAGGTTGCCGGACTTGACCGTTGCGTGCCGGGCCAGCTCGCGCAGCGTGCACGTCGTACCGAGGCGGTCCCAGGTCTCCTCGTCCTGGTCGTCGGCCCGGTCCAGCGAGAACCGGCTGCCGTCGAGCGCCGAGGCGAAGTCGTTGTGGACCGGAACGCGCGTGTCGAGGTCGAGGTCACCGCGCTCCTGCCGCCGGTAGGCCGCCACCAGCAGCGGCAGCTTCATCGTGCTCGCGGCGTAGTGCGGGGTCTCGGCCTCCCTGAGGACGAGGGGCGGTCCGTCGGGCGTGTCGAGCACGGGCCCGAGCCAGATCGAGACCGTCATGCGGTCGTCGGCAGCGGTCGCGGTGATGCGCTCGTCGAACGCGGCCAGCAGGGCGGAAGTGACGGGAGTGACGGACACGAGCCCAGGCTATTGCCGGGTGCTGGCCAGGCGGCGGTCGGATCCCCTAAACTAGAACGCGTTCCACTATCGGACAGATGGGTCGAGGATGTCGCGAGGCGGTCGGGCACAGGTCCGGATGAGCGAGGACGAGGTCGAGGCGTTCCTCAGCGGCCGCAAAAAGGTGCAGGTCGCCACCGTGAACCGCGACGGCAGCCCGCACCTGACCACCCTGTTCTACGTCGTGCGCGAGGGCCGAATCGCGTTCTGGACCTACGGCGGCTCGCAGAAGATCAGGAACCTCGAGCGCGACCCGCGGATCACCTGCCTGGTCGAGGACGGTGACGACTACTTCGAGCTGCGCGGCGTCTCGCTCACCGGGCGCGCCGAGCTGGTGCGCGACGAGGCGGGGATCCGGGAGATCGGCTCGGCGGTCGCCAGCGCGATGGTCGACGGCGCCGACCTCGGCGAGGTCGGCGCCGCGGAGGTGGAGCGCCAGGTCCGCAAGCGCGTCGGCGTGCTGGTCACGCCGGACACGGTGGCCAGCTGGGACCACCGCAAGATGACGATGAGCCAGTCCTGAGAGCTCCGCGACCCACGAGGAGAACGACGTGCGTGTGAAGGCCGACTTCGACCTGTGCGAGGCCAACGCGATCTGCGTGGGCGTCGCCCCCGAGACGTTCGCGCTCGACGACGACGACTACCTGCAGATCCTCGACGACCGGGTGACCCCGGCGAACGAGCAGCGGATCCAGCAGGCGGTCGCCTCCTGCCCGAAGGCCGCGCTGAGCATCGTGGACGAGTGAGGAGCGGCATGCAGACCTCCGACCAGCTTTCGCTCGACGGCCGGGTCGCCGTCGTCACCGGTGCCGGTGCCGGACTCGGGCGGGCCGAGGCGACGGCGCTCGCGAGAGCAGGTGCCCACGTCGTGCTCAACGACCTTCCCGGTGCCGCCGACGCCGCGGCCGAGGAGATCCGGGCCGAGGGTGGCCGGGCCACGGTGGTCGCCGGCGACGTGGGCGAGCGGGCCACCGCGGACGCGCTGCTGAAGGCGACCGCCGACGCTCTCGGCCGGCTCGACATCGTGGTGAACAACGCCGGCGTCCTCCGCGACAAGATGCTGTTCAACATGACCGACGAGGACTGGGACCTGGTCCTCCGGGTGCACCTGCGCGGCCACTTCCTGCTCTCGCGCAACGCCGCCGCGCACTGGCGGCAGGTGTACAAGAGCACCGGCCAGGAGGTGTACGGCCGCGTGGTGAACACCGCCTCCGAGGCGTTCCTGGTCGGGTCGCCGGGACAGCCGAACTACGCCGCGGCCAAGGGCGGCATCACCGCACTGACCCTGTCGACGGCGCGCGGCCTGGGCCGCATGGGCGTTCGGGCCAACGCGATCTGTCCCCGGGCGCGGACCGCGATGACCGCCGAGGTCTTCGGCGAGGACGAGTCCGGCCTGGCGGTGGACCCGTACTCGCCCGAGCACGTCGCCCCGCTGGTCGCCTACCTCGCCTCTCCCGCGGCCGCCTCGGTCACCGGCCAGGTCTTCGTCGTCTACGGCGGGATGGTGGCGCTGCTCGCCGCGCCGGTGGTGGAGCAGCGGTTCGACGCCAGCGGTGAGGTGTTCGACCTGCCGGACCTTGACAAGCAGGTCGGCTCCTACTTCGCCGGCCGGGACCCCGCGCGCGGCTTCGCCGCCGACAGCGTCATGAGCATCGACAGCCGACCCCTCGGCTAGGAGGACAGACAGATGGACCGACAGGTGGGACGACTCAGCGGCAAGGTCGCCCTGGTCACGGGTGCGGCGAACGGCCAGGGGGCGGCCATCGTGCGCGGCTTCGTGGCCGAGGGCGCGAAGGTGGTGATCGCCGACATCGCCGTCGAGCCGGGAGAGCTGCTCGCGAAGGAGCTCGGCGACGCAACGTACTTCTGCTCCCTCGACGTGTCCGACGAGCAGCAGTGGCTCGGTGCGGTCGCCGAGGCTCGCGAGCGCTTCGGCCCGGTCGACGTGCTCGTCAACAACGCCGGGATCCTGCACTTCTCCGAGCTCACGCAGACGTCGTTGGAGGACTACGAGCGGGTGATCCGGATCAACCAGATCGGCACGTTCCTCGGCATGAAGTCGGTGGTCGCCTCGATGGAGGAGGCCGGCGGCGGGTCGATCGTCAACACCTCCTCGATCGAGGGGCTCGGCGGCATGCCGTTCCTGGTGGCCTACTCCTCGAGCAAGTTCGCGATCCGCGGCATGACCAAGGCGGTGGCCATGGAGCTCGGTCCCAAGGGCATCCGGGTGAACTCGGTGCACCCCGGCATGATCGACACCGACATGACCCGGGTGCACGGCGGCGACGCGGCGATGGAGTGGGGCGGCCAGCGGGTCGCGCTCAAGCGGGTCGGCACCCCCGAGGACGTCGTCGGGCTGTACACGTTCCTGGCCAGCGACGAGTCGGCGTACTGCACCGGCGGCGAGTTCGCCGTCGACGGCGGCGCCACCGCCACCCACGCCTTCGGCGGCTGACCCCTCAGCCCCTGCTCAGCGGAGCAGGAGGTGGACGGCGACGTCCATGGACTTGGCCACGTCGTTGGCCGAGGACCGCCCGGTCACCCACTGGACCAGGCTGGCCAGCCACACGTCGCCGATCACCTTCGCGATCGCGATGTCCTCCTCGGTGGGCTCGCGCCGCTCGGTGTCGGCGGGGTCCCGCATCGCCGACATCAGCATCCGGGTGACCAGCATGCCGACCACGTGGATCTCGTTGGCCACCGACGCGTCGGCGAACATGAACGCCCGGGTCAGCGCCTCGGTGAGGTTCGGGTCGCGCTGCAGCGAGCGGGTGGTCCGGCCGAGGACGTTCATCACCCGGTCCGCGGGCGTGTCGCCCGGGACCGGCTTGCGGTCGAGGACCTCCTGGGCCTGCTCGAACTGCTGGGCGAGCGCCGAGACGAGCAGGTGGATCTTCGAGGGGAAGTACCGGTAGAGGGTGCCGAGCGCGACGTCGGCGCGCTCGGCGACGGCGCGCATCTGCATCTGCTCGAAGCCGCCCTTGCTGGCCAGCGCGATCGCCGCGTCGAGGATCCGCTTGCGCCGCTCGCGCTGCGCCGCCGACCCGAGATCCTCGTAGGTCAGCGAGTTCATGCCACTCAACGTATGTGCTCCCATCCCAGGACACCGCGGAAGTCTCGGCCCCGACGGTGCGGGATCGAGGGTGGTGGTCCACCACGTAGGCTAACACCGCGATACTGCATAATAGAAACACGTTCCAGTCCTGCGAGGGGCTGTGTCGAGCCTCCGGAGGTCTGTGTGCGCATCGCTCTGCTGTCCTACCGCAGCAAGCCGCACTGCGGTGGGCAGGGGGTCTACGTCCGCCACCTGAGCCGCGAGCTCGTCGCCCTGGGACACGACGTCGAGGTCTTCTCCGGGCAGCCCTACCCCGACCTCGACGAGGGCGTGCGTCTCACCAAGGTGCCGAGCCTGGACCTCTACCGCGAGCCCGACCCGTTCCGGACCCCGAGGCCCGGCGAGCTCCGCGACCACATCGACGTCCTCGAGGTCGCCACGATGTGGACGGCCGGCTTCCCCGAACCGCACACGTTCAGCCTGCGCGCGGCCCGGTTGCTGAAGAAGCGCCTCGCCGACTTCGACGTCGTCCACGACAACCAGACGCTCGGGTACGGCGTCCTCGCCGTCGAGCGCGCCGGGCTGCCCCTGGTCACCACGATCCACCACCCGATCACGTTCGACCGCCGGGTGGATCTCGCCGCGGCCAAGACCTGGGGCCGCAAGCTGTCGCTGCGCCGGTGGTACGGCTTCCTGCGCATGCAGGGCCGCGTGGCCCGCCGGCTGCGCCACATCCTCACCGTCTCGGAGAGCTCCGCGCGCGACATCGTCCGGGACTTCGCGGTGCCCCGCGACCGCATCGAGGTGGTCCCGCTCGGCGTCGTCGACGACGTGTTCCGTCCGCCGGCCGCGCCGCGGGTGCCGGGGCGGATCGTGGCCATGGCCAGCGCCGACACGCCCCTGAAGGGCATCGGCACCCTGCTCGAGGCGTTCGCCAAGCTGCGCACCGAGCGCGACGTGGAGCTGCTGCTGATCAGCAAGCCGAAGCCGGGTGGTCGCACCGAGCGACTGATCGAACGGCTCGCGATCGGTGACGCGGTGCGGTTCGTGAACGGCATCAGCGACGCGGAACTCGCGGCCACGGTGGGGTCGGCGGAGATCGCGTGCGTGCCGTCGCTCTACGAGGGCTTCTCACTGCCGACGGTCGAGGCGATGGCCTGCGAGACGCCGCTGGTGGTGAGCCGTGCGGGAGCGATCCCGGAGGTGGTCGGGCCGGACGGCCTGTGCGCGGACCTGGTCACCCCCGGCGACGTCGGCGAGCTCGTGCACGCCCTCGGCGAGCTGCTCGACGACCCCGCTCGCCGGGCCCGCATGGGCAAGGCCGGTCGCGAGCGCGCGCTCGAGAGGTTCAGCTGGCGCGCGGTCGCCGAGGCCACCGCCGCGGCCTACCAGCGCGCCATCGACGACAAACGCCATGCCCACGACCAGGAGAGCCGACCCGGATGCTGACCGTTGACTTCGACCGCCTCGGCGTGCAGGCGGGGGACCGCGTGCTCGACATGGGCTGCGGCGCCGGCCGCCACGCCTTCGAGCTCTACCGCCGCGGCACCGACGTGATCGCCTTCGACCAGGACGCCGACGAGCTGTCCCGGGTCTCCGACATGTTCGCCGCCATGCGCACCGAGGGCGAGGTGCCCGACGGCGCCGACGCCGACGTCAAGCAGGGCGACGCGCTCGCGCTGCCGTTCGCCGACGGCGAGTTCGACCGGGTGGTGGCCGCCGAGGTGCTCGAGCACATTCCGGACGACGAGGCCGCTATCGCCGAGCTCGTGCGGGTGCTCCGGCCCGGTGGGACGATGGCGGTGACGGTGCCCCGCTGGCTCCCGGAGAGGATCTGCTGGGCGCTCTCGGACGAGTACCACCAGGTCGAGGGCGGCCATGTGCGGATCTACACCGGCGACGAGCTGGTCGGGAAGCTCGCGCGTGCGGGGTTGACGTTCCGGGGGAAGGAGCACGCCCATGCGCTGCACTCGCCGTACTGGTGGCTCAAGTGCGCGGTCGGGGTCGACAACTCCGAGCACGTGCTGCCCAAGACCTACCACCGGCTCCTGGTGTGGGACATCATGAAGCGGCCGTGGCTGACCCGCGCGGCCGAACGGGCGCTGAACCCGGTCATCGGCAAGAGCCTGGTCCTCTACTTCACGAAGCCCTGAGCGCGTCGATGAGTCCCGACCTCCCGTCGCTTCCGGGCGTCCTCACTGCTGACGACGTCCGGGCCACGGCGCGCTGGATCGCCTCGGTCCAGGAGCCCAGCGGCGCGATCCCGTGGTTCCGCGGCGGCCACACCGACCCCTGGGACCACGTCGAGTGCGCCATGGCGCTGCTGGTCGGCGGTGAGCGGCGCGCTGCGGAACGCGCCTACGGCTGGCTGTTCGAGACCCAGCGCGCCGACGGGTCGTGGCCGATGAAGGTCACCTGGCGCGGCGTGGAGGACGGCGGCACCGACGCGAACATGACCGGCTACGTCGCCGTGGGCGTCTGGCACCACTGGCTGGTGCGCCGTGACGAGGCGTTCCTGGCCCGCGCCTGGCCGGTGGTACGACGGGCCCTCGACCGGGTGACCGCGCTGCAGCTGCCCTTCGGCGGTGTCGCCTGGGCGTGCGACGAGGCGGGCGCACTGTGGGATGCCGCGATGGTGGCCGGCAGCTCGAGCATCCACCACGCGCTGGCCTGCGGGCTGGCGCTCAGCGAGGTCGTCGACGAGCCGCAGCCCGGCTGGGAGCTGGCTGCGGGCCGGATCGGGCACGCGCTGCGCCGGCACGAGGACCTCTTCGACACCAAGCCGCGGTACTCCATGGACTGGTACTACCCGGTCCTCGGTGGCGTGCTGCGCGGCCGGGAGGCCGCCGCCCGCCTGTCCGAGCGCTGGGACGACTTCGTCGTGGAGGGACTCGGGATCCGCTGCGTGGCTGACCGCCCCTGGGTGACCGGTGCGGAGACCTGCGAGCTCGCGCTGTCCCTGGACAACCTCGGCGAGGTCGACCGTGCCGGTGAGCTGGTGCGCGCCCTCCAGCACCTGCGCGACCCGGACGGGTCGTACTGGACCGGCTACGTCTACGCCGACGACGCCCGCTGGCCGGTCGAGCGCAGCACCTGGACCGCCGCCGCGGTCGTGCTCGCCGTCGACGCGCTTTCGCGCACCACTCCCGGCTCCGGCGTCTTCCGTGGCTCCAGCCTGCCGGGGCCGTTCACCGAGATCGCGCTCGGCTGCGGCTGCGACCCGTCCGCGGGTGCGACGGTCTCAGCGGAGCGGGTCGCCGGCCTCTCCTCGCACCCGCGTTAGCACCCGCATCGAGCCTCGTGCCGTCGACTCCTCGAAGTCGCCGCTCTCGACCGCCCGCCGGTAGATGCGGTACGGCGCCTGCCCGCCGTCGCGCGGGTCGGGGAACACGTCGTGGACGACCAGCGTCCCGCCGCTCTCGACCCAGCGGCCCCAGCCCTCGTAGTCGTTGCCGGCGTGCTCGTCGGTGTGCCCGCCGTCGATGAACAGCAGCGCCAGGGGAGTGCGCCACAGCGCGGAGACCGTGGTCGACCGGCCCACCACCGCGACGACCTCCTCGGTGAGCCCCGCGTCCTTGAGGGTGCGCCGGAACGTCGGCAGCGTGTCGAGCATGCCGAACTCGGGGTCGGCGAGCTCGGCGTCGTGGTACTCCCAGCCGACCTGGTTCTCCTCCGAGCCGCGGTGGTGGTCCACGGTGAAGACGGTGCTGCCGGCGGCGCGGGCGGCGGCGCCGAGGTAGACGGCGGACTTGCCGCAGTAGGTGCCGACCTCGAGCCCCGGCCCGCGGCGCATCGCCCGGACCGCCACCGCGTAGAGCAGGTCGCCCTCGTCCTCGGGCATGAAGCCCTTCGCCGCGCGGGCCTTGCGCAGCAGGTCCTCGGGCATCACGTCCATGCAGTCCTCTCCGGCGACGGGAACGGTGGCTGCAGCGATCGTATCCATGGCAGTATTGAAACAGGTTCTAGATTTCAGGAGGAGCGGTGTCGCTGGGCATCACCGAGGAGCAGCGCGCGCTGGCCGGATCGATCGCCGGCTGGGCCGCGGCCGAGGATCTTCCCGCGCTGGTGCGCGCGTCGGCCGACGAGACCGCGTTCGCCGACTGCTGGAAGCGACTGGCCGCCCTCGGGGTCCCCGCGATCGCGGTTCCCGAGGAGCTCGGCGGCGCTGGTGGATCGGTGCTCGACCTGGCCTGTGCGCTCGAGTCCTGCGCATTGGCGATGGTCCCCGGTCCACTGCTGGCCACGACGGTCGCCGCGGTGCTGCTCGCGGAGCACGCCGACCGCCAGGAGGTCGCCGGCGTCCTCGCCGGGGTGGTGGACGGCGGCGCACGGATCGGGCTCGCGGTGGAGCCGGCCGCCCTCGACATCGACGACGGCGCCGTCAGCGGCGAGGTGCCCCTGGTGGCCGGGGACGTCTCGGTGACGCACCTGCTCGTCGGCGCGTCCGCCGGTCAGTGGCACCTCCTCGACGCCGGCGCGCCGGGGGTCCGGCTGCGGCCGGGTGAGCGCGTCGACCTCTCCCGCGGCGTGTCGTCGGTCGAGCTGGACGCCGTACCCTCCCTCGCGCTCCCGCTCGACGCGTCCCGCGTGCGCGCACTCGCCCTGAGCCTGGCGGCCGCGGAGGCCGCCGGGGTCGCCCGCTGGTCGCTGGAGTGCGCGGTCGGCTACGCCAAGGTGCGCGAGCAGTTCGGCAGGCCGATCGGCTCCTTCCAGGCCGTCAAGCACCTGTGCGCCGAGATGCTCGAGACCTGCGAGTCTGCCACCGCGGTCGCCTGGGACGCCGCGACGGCGTACGACGAGACGCCCGACCAGCACGCGCTCTCGGCCGCCATCGCCGGCTCGGTCGCGCTCGACGCGGCGGTGTCGAACGCCCAGGCCTGCATCCAGGTGCTCGGCGGGATCGGCTTCACCTGGGAGCACGACGCCCACCTGTACCTCCGCCGTGCGATGAGCACCCGCCTGCTGCTCGGCGGTGCCGACCCGTGCCGTCTGGCGCTGGCGGACGCCGCGCTCGCCGGGCAGCGCCGGGCGACTCACGTGGACCTCGGCGGCCGCGGCGAGGACGTGCGCGAGGAGGTGCGGGCGGACCTCCGGCGGATCGCCGGGCTGCCCGAGACGGAGCGGCGCGCCGCGCTCGCCGACGCCGGGCTGGTCGCGCCACACTGGCCCGAGCCCTACGGGCGCGGCGCCGGGCCCGCGGAGCAGATCGTGATCGACGAGGAGCTGGCCGCCGCCGGGGTGGAGCGGCCGGAGCTCGCGATCGGGGCGTGGGCCCTGCCGACGATCCTCGAGCACGGCAACGACGCCCAGCGCGCCCGCTTCGTCGCCCCGACGCTGCGCGGCGAGCTGATCTGGTGCCAGCTGTTCAGCGAGCCGGGAGCCGGCTCGGACCTGGCCTCGCTGCGCACCCGGGCGGTCCGCGTCGAGGGCGGGTGGCGGCTCACGGGGCAGAAGGTGTGGACCTCGCTGGCCACCGAGGCCGACTGGGCGATCTGCCTGGCCCGCACCGACCCCGAGGCGCCGCAGCACCGCGGCATCACCTACTTCCTCGTCGACATGAGCGCCGAGGGGATCGACGTGCGGCCGCTGCGCGAGCTGACAGGCGAAGCGGTGTTCAACGAGGTCTTCCTCGACCAGGTGCTCGTGCCCGACGGCTGCGTGGTCGGCGAGGTCGACGGAGGCTGGCGGCTGGCGCGCACCACGCTGGCCAACGAGCGGGTCGCGATGGTGGGGCGCTCGCTGGGCACCAGCGTCGAGCGGGCACTGAGGCTCGCGTCGGCCGGCGGCCCGGTCGCCGAGTCGCTGCGCCTGCGGCTCGGGGCAGCGGTCGCCGACGCCGCCACGGTCAAGGCGCTGGCGCTGCGGTCCACGCTCCGCTCGATCGCCGGGAGCGGGCCGGGTGCGGAGTCCAGCGTCCAGAAGCTGGTCGGCGTCCGCCAACGTCAGGAGTCCGCGGAGCTCGTCCTCGACGTGCTCGGGGCGCAGGCACTGGTCAGCGGCCCCGACGCCGAGGCGGCCTGGCGCGAGGCGCTGCTCACCCGCTGCCTGAGCATCGCGGGCGGTACGACGCAGGTGCTGCGCAACGTCGCGGGCGAGCGGATCCTCGGCCTACCCCGCGGCTGAGGCGGCGCGCACCCACGCGTCGTACGTCGAGCGCAGGAAGCGGTCCACGCCGCGGACCACGTGGGCACTCCGGATCGAGGGGAAGACGTCGAACGCGTGCTGGGTCCCCGGCAGCTCCGCGTAGGCCACCGGCCGCCGCGACACCGCGCGCAACGCGCGGACGAACGCGCGCGCCTGACTGACCTCGACCAGGGAGTCGTGGGCGCCGTGGATGACGAAGAAGGGCGGGGCCTCGGGGTTCACCCGGAGCAGGGGGGAGGCGCGCTCGAAGGCTTCGCGGTCACGGTCGGGGTCCTTGAACAGCACCCGCGGCGCCAGGAACCGGTCGCGCATCTGCCGGGCGCGCTTGGAGCCGCTGGCACCGGCGAAGTCGTAGACCCCGTAGACCGGCACGGCGGCCTGCACCGTCGTGTCGGCGCCCTCGAAGCCGGGTTGGTACTCAGCCGCGTTCGGCGTCAGCGCGGCGAGCGCGGCCAGGTGGCCACCGGCCGAGCCGCCGGTGATCGCCACGAAGTCGGGGTCGCCGCCGTAGTCGCCGATGTGCTCCCGGATCCAGGCGATCGCCCGCTTCACGTCCTCCACCTGCGCCGGGAACGGGTTGCGGGGGCTGAGTCGGTAGTTGATCGCCACGCAGATCCAGCCGCGGGCGGCCATGTGCATCATCAGCGGGATGCCCTGCTCGTCCTTGGTGCCGAGCACCCAGGCGCCGCCGTGCACCTGGAGCAGCACGGGCGCCTTGGTGGCGTCGGTGCCGCGCTGGCGGTAGACGTCGAGCAGGCCGCGCTTGCCGAACTCGGCGTAGGAGACGTCCTTGAGGACCTCGACCTCCGGGTTGCGCATCCGGAACGGCATCGCGAGCTGGCCGACCGGCGTGGCCAGGTCGAGATCGGTGTAGTTCGCGCTCAACCGCTCCAGGTAGTCGCCCCCGAGCGCCTCCGCGAGTGCCCGGTCCACGTGCCGCTTGGCGCCCTCCGCCTGCACGATCATCGTCGCCAGCCCGGCTGCGCTCGCCGCCGCGAGGGCCAGGCCGCGACGGTTCGGCTTGCTCCGCGTGACCTCGCGGACGGTGTCGGCCGCGGTCACCGCCAGCAGGTGCGGGGCCAGCTCGCTCGTCAACCAGCCGCCGAACATCGCCGGCACCTGGGCCCAGTACCCCGGGACCGGGCGGAGCGCGTTCGCGGTCAGGGCGGCGGTGAGGATCTGGCGCTGGAGGTAGTGGCCCGGCATGCGCGCAGCCTATCGACCGGGCTGGAACACGTTGCACGACGTCGTACCCGAAATAGAACACGTTCTAGAAATCGGCTAGAATCCGGCCATGGAGCGACTCAGTGGCCTCGACGCCAGCTTCCTCTACCTCGAGACGTCGGCACAGCTGATGCACGTGTGCGGCGTCGTCGTGGTCGACCCCGAGACGATCCCGGCGGGCTACTCCTACGCCCAGGTGCGGGGCGCGCTCGCCCGCCGGGTCAGTGACGTGCCGAGCTTCCGGCGCAAGCTGCGGCAGGTGCCGCTGCACCTCGACCACCCGGTGTGGGTGGACGACGAGAGCTTCGACGTCGACCGGCACCTGCGTCGCGTCGCGCTGCCGGCCCCCGGCGGCGACCGGGAGCTCGCCGAGATCTGCGGCCATCTCGCCGGCATCCCGCTCGACCGGTCCCGGCCGCTGTGGGAGATGTGGGCCATCGAGGGGTTGGCGAACGGACGGGTGGCGTTCTTCGTCAAGATGCACCACGCCGCCGTGGACGGCGTCTCCGGGGCGGGACTGATCTCGCACCTGTGCGGGCTGGCGCCGGACCAGCCGGGCGTCGGCCTCGAAGAGCCGGAGGTGGGCCGGACTCCGACCGAGGTGGAGCTGGCCGCGCGGGGGCTGGTGCGCACCCTGCTGAAGCCGCTGGGGCTGGCCAGGCTGGTCGTGCCGTCGGTAGGTCTGGTGGCTCGCACGCTCGACCGTGCGCGCCGGGGCACGGCGATGGCGGCCCCGTTCACCGCGCCGCGGACGTCGTTCAACGGCACGATCACCGGCCATCGCTCCGTGGCCTTTGCGGACCTCCCGCTGGAGGTGGCGAAGGAGGTCAAGCACGCCACCGGCACCACGGTCAACGACGTGGTCCTCGCCGTCGCGGGAGGGTCCCTGCGCCGCCACCTCGGGGCCCGCGGCGAGCTGCCGGCGTCCTCGCTGGTGGCCACGGTCCCCGTCTCCGTGCACGGTACGTCGAAGCGGGAGGGCGGCAGCAACAAGGTGTCCGCCCTGTTCTGCCGGCTCGGCTCGGACATCGATGACCCCCTGGAGCGGCTGCGCGACCTGGCCGAGCGCAACCGCCACGCGAAGGAGCACCACAACGCGATCGGCCCCGACACGCTCCAGGACTGGGCGGAGCTCGCCGCACCGCGCGCCTTCGGGCTCGCGGTGCGGATGTACTCCCGCCTGCGGCTCCCCGAGCGGCACCCGGTGGTGCACAATCTCGTCATCTCGAACGTGCCCGGACCGCCGGTGCCGCTGTACTTCCTCGGCGCCAGGGTCGACGCGCTCTACCCGCTCGGTCCGATCTTCCACGGCGCCGGGCTGAACATCACGGTGATGTCCCACAACGGGCAGCTGCACGTGGGGGTGATCGCCTGCCGCGAGCTCGCCCCGGAGGTAGCCGACCTCGCCGCCCGGTTCCCCGAGGAGCTGCGGCTGCTACACAAGGCCGCGGTCGACGCGTAGCGGGCGGATCCCGTGCACGCCGGTCTGATCGAGGTCGGTGGCCGTTTCGCCGCGGTGGTGCGACCGTCCCAGCCGGCGGTCGCAGCCTTGTCCCCAGGGGTGCGCAGGGCCTTCCGGGTGTCGGTCGAGCGGTCTAGAATCGAACACATGAGCGAGCGACGGGTGGACGGTGGATCGGCCGAAGGGGCACGGTCACTGCCGTCCGCGGAGTCGGTCGCCGGCATGGTCGCCCGGCTCGCCGTTCTCGACCGGGACGTGAGCGACGCCGAGCGCATCGACCAGATCCGTGCCTTGGAGGAGCTCAAGTCGGCTGCCGCCGCGGCGCAGGCGCGGGCCACCGCGGACCTCGCCGCGTCCCAGGTGGCGCAGCAGGCCGCGCTGCGGGTCCGGCCGTCGGACCAGGGCAAGGGCGTTGCCGCCCAGGTGGCGCTGGCGCGCCGAGAGTCGCCCGTGCGGGGCAACCAGCACCTCGGGCTCGCGCGGGCGCTCGTCCACGAGATGCCGCACACCCTGCGCGCACTCGCCGGCGGCCGGCTCAGCGAGTGGCGGGCCACCCTGCTGGTGCGGGAGACCGCCTGCCTGACCCGCGAGGACCGCGCGACCGTCGACCGGTTGCTGGTGGCTGACCCGAGCGTGGTGGAGGGTTGGGGCGACAGGCGCCTGGCGGCCGAGGCGAGGAGGATGGCCTACCGGCGCGACCCCGAGGCGGCCGTTCGGCGCAGCCGCAAGGCCGAGTCCGAGCGACGGGTCACGTGCCGCCCGGCGCCGGACACGATGGCTTACCTGACGGCTCTGCTTCCGCTGGCGGAGGCCGTGAGCGTCTACGCCGCGCTGTCCCGCGAGGCGGACTGCCGCCGCAGCGACGGCGATGCCCGCAGCCGGGGACAGGTCATGGCCGACGCCCTGGTGGAGCGGGTCACCGGCCGGGCCGCCGGCAAGCCTGCCTCGGCGGAGGTCGAGGTGGTGATGACCGACCAGGCTCTCCTTCGCGGCGACCGTGAGCCGGCGGAGGTGGTCGGGTTCGGGCCCGTGCCCTCGTCCTGGGCGCGCGACCTGCTCGCCGCGGCCCTCGACGGCGAGGGAACCGTCTGGCTGCGGAGGCTGTTCACCGCGCCCGCGACCGGCGAGCTCGTGGCGCTCGACTCCAAGCGGCGGCTGTTCCCGCTGGGCCTGCGAAGACTGCTGCGCCTCCGCGATCGCGAGTGCCGCACCCCTTGGTGTGACGCCCCGGTGCGGCACAGTGACCACGTGGTCCCGCACGAAGCGGGCGGCCCGACCTCGGCCGGCAACGGCCAGGGCCTCTGCGAAGGATGCAACCAGACCAAGCAGGCGCCGGGCTGGCGCGCTCGCCCGAGACCCGGGCCTCGTCGGCACACCGTGGAGGTGTCCACGCCGACCGGACACACCTACCGCTCGACCGCACCTCCGCTGCCGCCTGCGCAAAGACAGTCGCCCGCGACGCGTCTGGAACGACACTTCGCCGAGCTGCTCCGAAGCGCCTGAAGCCTGTCCTCACGGTCGACGCCGAGGTCGTGCATGGTGAAGGTGTCGGGGTCCCCCGCGGTCAGGGCCGCCGGGTCAGCACGCACTCGGCGAGCACCGGCGCGCCGGCCCGTTCGCTTTCCCCGGCCACGGTGGCGCCGGCGAGCACCCGCTCGCCTTCGTCCCAGGCCCGGACCCGGATCGTCTCTCCGGGAAAGACCACTCCGGCGAAGCGGGCGGAGAAGCCCTGCACCGCTGCGACGTCGGCGTCGAGCAATCCGTCGACCAGGAGGCGCAGCACGATGCCGAAGGAGCACAGCCCGTGCAGGATCGGTGCCGAGAACCCTGCCCGCGCGGCGAACTCGGGGTCCGCGTGCAGCGGGTTGCGGTCGCCGCACAGGCGGTAGAGCAGCGCCTGGTTGGGCGCCGTCGGGTACGACGTGTCGAGGTCCGCCGCACGTTCGGGCAGGTCCACGCGGGACGACGGGCCGCGGTCGCCGCCCCAGCCGCCCTCGCCGCGGACGAAGATGCTCGACCTGGTGGTGAACAGCGGTGCCCCGTCGTCGGTGACCGCCGAGCCTTCCTGCACGATGACGGCGGCCTTGCCCTTGTCCCACACGTCGCTGATCCGGGTGCGGACGGTCGCCGACGCGGCGGCGGGCAGCGGCCGGTGCACGACGATCTCCTGGCTGCCGTGCAGCACCTGGGTCAGGTCGATGTCGCAGCCGGGCAGGTCGAGACCGGGCGGGTCGGTGTCGTGGAAGCTGGGAGCGACCACCCCGAACGACGGAAGCACCTGCAGGTTGTCGTCGTCGAGGGTGTAGCGCAGCGACCGCGGGTCGGTCGGGTCGCCGGGTGCGGCGCCGGCGCCCAGGGCGAGGTGGTAGAGCAGCACGTCCGAGGGCGTCCACGCGAACTGCCGCTCGGGCAGCTCGGCGCCGACGGCGCGGGCAGCGTCGATGGGCATGCTCAGCTCGCCATCCCCGACTCGCCGGCGCGCTGGGACGCCTCTCCGAGCTCCGACGAGTCGGCGAGGTCCTGAGCGGCCAGATAGCCGAAGGTGATGGCCGGACCGATCGTGGCGCCCGCCCCGGCGTAGGTGTGCCCCATCACCGCGGCGCTGGCGTTGCCCGCCGCGTAGAGGCCTTCGATGACGGTGCCGTCGGGCCGCAGTGCCCGGGCCCGCTCGTCGGTGACGACGCCACCCTTGGTCCCGAGGTCCCCGGGCACCATCTTCACGGCGTAGAACGGTGGCTTGTCGATCGGGCCCAGCGACGGGCTCGGCTTGTGGGTCGGATCGCCGTAGTACCTGTCGTAGGCGCTGGCCCCGCGGCGGAAGTCGGCGTCGACACCGGTGCGCGCCATCTCGTTGAACCGGCGCACCGTCTCGGCCAGGCCGTCGGGGTCGACCTCGATGCGTCCGGCCAGCTCCTGGAGCGTGTCGGCCTTGTGCACGACACCGTGCTTGTACCAGCGGCCCGGGAAGGGCTGGCGCGGCCCGAGGCCGGCGAACAGGTAGCGGTTGCGGTAGCGCTGGTCGAGCACCATCCACGAGGGGACGTGCTCGACGCCGGTGGCCCGCTCGCCGTCGTACATCGCGTGCACCGCGTCGACGTACGGCGCGGCCTCGTTGGCGTAGCGCCTGCCGGCCCGGTTCACGATGATCGACCCGGGCAGGTTGCGCTCGGCCAGGCAGAACCACGGGCCGGACGGGAGCGGGATCGACGGGCCCCACCAGGCGTCGTCCATCAGTGCGAGGTCGGCGCCGACCGCCTGCGCCGCCGCGATGCCGCCGCCGGTGTTGGCCGGCGCGCCGGTCGTCCACGCCGCGGAGACGGGGGCGGCCTGGTAGCGCTCGCGCATCTCCTGGTTGCTCTCGAAGCCGCCGCTGCCCAGCACCACGCCGCGTCGTGCCCGGATCACCCGCTCACCGCGGGCGTCGTGGACTCGCGCCCCCGTCACCCGGTCGCCGTCGGTCACGAGACCCGCGAGTTCGGTCTCGTAGCGGATCGGGACGCCCGCGTCGAGCAGCCCCTTGCGCAGCCCGATCGCGAGCGCCTGGCCCATGCCGTACATCGGCCGGCGCAGCACCAGGTTCACCAGCCGGCGCAGGCCCACGCGCAGCGCGGTCAGCGGCCCCCGCCACGTGCGCGTCGCCAGGCTCAACCAGCGGTAGTCGGCCTGCGTGACCACCATGCCTACCGGCGCCTTGGTGTACGGCGGGTGCACCCGGGCGAGCTCGGCACCGAGGACGGCGCCGTTCACCGGCACCGGCTCGATGCTCCTGCCGTGCGCCCGGCCGCCGGGTGCCTCGGGGTAGTAGTCGGAGTAGTCCGGGACCCAGACGAACCGGGCGGCGGAGTGGTCGCGCAGGAACTCCAGTGCCTCGGGCCCCTTGTCGAGGAAGGCGTCGATGCGGGACGCGGGCACGTCGTCCCCGATGATCGCGCGCAGGTAGCGCCGCGACTCCTCGGGCGGGTTGGTCTTCCCGGCCGCCCGGAGCGCGTAGTTGTTCGGGACCCACACCCCGCCGCCGGAGCGAGAGGTGGAGCCGCCGAAGTAGGCGCTCTTCTCGACGACGACCACCTGCAGGCCGCGGTGGTGGGCCGCCAGCGCCGCGGTCATCCCGGCGGCGCCGGTGCCGACCACCACGACGTCGACCTCGTCCGGGTCGGCAGGTGCGGCGGCCACGGCCCGGGTGCTGGCGGGCTCGGACATCGGACCTCCGTAGGCGTGCAGGGCGCCGGCGTGGGCCGGCCGGAGCGTCGAAAATGTAACAGGTTCCAGTTCGGTGGGCCAGGGGCGAGGTTGCGGGCCGGGCGGGGGCGGGGCATGATGAGCGCGCCGCCAGGCGAGAACACGTTCTAGTTCGCGAGGAGTCCGGATGCTGACCGACGAGCAGCGCCAGAACATCGCCGGGATGCTCGCCCGTGCCGAGTCCGAACGGGCACCGATCAACCCGCTGGGCGACGAGTTCCCCGAGATGGACGTCGTCGACTCCTACGAGGTGCAGCTGTGCAACATCCGTCGGCGGCTCGAGGGCGGCGCGCGCGTGGTCGGGCACAAGGTGGGCCTGTCGTCCGAGGCCATGCAGCAGATGATGGGCGTCGACGAGCCCGACTACGGTCACCTGCTCTCGGACATGGAGGTGTCCTTCGACCGGCCCGTCGAGACCGGCCGCTACTGCTACCCGCGGGTGGAGGTGGAGGTCGGGTTCCTTCTCGGTGCGCCGCTGCCCGGTGAGGGGTGCACCGAGGAGGACGTCCTGAGCGCCACCGAGGCCGTCGCCCCGGCGATCGAGCTCATCGACAGCCGGATCGTCGACTGGCGGATCGGGCTGGTGGACACCATCGCCGACAACGCCTCCTCGGCCGGGTTCGTGCTCGGTCCGGAGCGGGTGAAGCCCGGCGACCTCGACCTGCGCGCGATCGAGGCGACCCTCGCCCGCAACGGCGAGGTGGTCGCCGAGGGTCGCTCCGACGCGGTGCTCGGCAACCCGGTGACCGCGGTGGCCTGGCTGGCCCGCAAGGTGGCGGACTTCGGCGTCCGGCTGGAGGCGGGCCACGTGGTCCTGCCCGGCTCGTGCACGCGGGCGGTCGACGTAGGCCGCGGTGACCGCTTCGTCGCCGACTTCACCGGCCTGGGCAGCGTCGCCCTTTCGTTCGTCTGAGGAGAGAGATGAGCTCGACCACCACACAGGCACGGCCGACCGGCCGTCGGGCCACCGCCGCGATCGTCGGCTCCGGCAACATCGGCACGGACCTGCTCTACAAGCTGCTGCGCTCCAGCACGCTCGAGCCGCGCTGGATGATCGGGGTGGACCCCGACAGCGAGGGGCTCAAGCGGGCCGCCGAGCTGGGCCTGGAGTCCACCCACGAGGGCGTGGACTGGCTGCTCGCGCAGCAGGAGCTGCCGGACCTGGTGTTCGAGGCGACCTCGGCGCACGTCCACCGGGAGTACGCCCCGCGCTATGAGAAGGCCGGCATCCGCGCGGTCGACCTCACCCCGGCGGCCGTGGGACCCGCGGTCATCCCGGCGGTCAACCTCGACGGGCTGGCCGCGGCGATGAACGTCAACATGATCACCTGCGGCGGGCAGGCGACCATCCCGATGGTCGCCGCCGTCTCGCGGGTGGCGCCGGTGAGCTACGCCGAGATCGTCGCCAGCGTCGCGTCGGTCTCCGCCGGGCCCGGGACCCGCGCGAACATCGACGAGTTCACGCGCACCACGGCGCGCGGCGTGGAGACGATCGGCGGGGCCGAGCAGGGCAAGGCGATCATCATCCTCAACCCGGCCGAGCCGCCGATGATCATGCGCGACACGATCTTCTGCGCCGTACCCCCGGAGACCGACGACGACGCGATCAGGGCGTCGGTGCTCGACATGGTGCGTGCGGTGCAGGACTACGTCCCCGGCTACCGGCTGCTGCAGGAGCCGCAGGTCGACGAGCCCTCGGCCGCCGCCCGCCACCAGAAGAAGGTCAGCATCTTCGTCGAGGTCGAGGGTGCCGGGGACTTCCTGCCGCCCTACGCCGGCAACCTCGACATCATGACCGCCGCCGCCACCCGCGTCGGCGAGCGGATGGCCCAGGGAGGCGCCCGATGACCACGACCAGCCCGCTGCTCCGCACCTGGTCCGACGACCTGGATCTGCGGCTGACCGACACCTGCCTGCGCGACGGCTCGCACCACAAGCGCCACCAGTTCACCGCCGAGGAGGTGCGCGCGGTCGTCGGGGCGCTCGACGGTGCCGGCGTCCCGGTGATCGAGGTGACCCACGGTGACGGGCTCGGCGGCTCGTCGTTCAACTACGGCTTCTCGCGCACGCCCGAGCAGGAGCTGATCAAGATCGCCGCCGACACCGCCACCCGGGCCAGGATCGCCTTCTTGATGCTGCCCGGCGTCGGCACCAAGGACGACATCCTCGCCGCGGCGGACAACGGCGGCTCGATCTGCCGCATCGCCACGCACTGCACCGAGGCCGACGTCTCCGAGCAGCACTTCGCGCTGGCGCGCGAGCGCGGCCTCGAGACCGTCGGGTTCCTGATGATGGCGCACTCCCAGCCGCCGGAGGTGCTGGCCGAGCAGGCGCGCATCATGGTCGACTCCGGCTGCCAGTGCGTGTACGTCGTCGACTCCGCCGGCGCGCTCGTGATGGAGCAGACCGCGGACCGGGTGGCGGCGCTGGTCGCCGAGATCGGTGGCGAGGCGGCGGTGGGGTTCCACGGCCACGAGAACCTCGGCCTCGCCGTCGCCAACACCGTGATCGCCGCCCGCGCGGGTGCGACGCAGATCGACGGCAGCGTGCGGCGCTTCGGTGCCGGTGCCGGCAACACGCCGCTCGAGGCGTTCGTCGGGGTCTGCGACAAGCTCGGCTGGCGGACCGGGGTGGACTTCCTCGAGATCGTCGACGCGTCCGAGGACGTGATCCGGCCGGTGATGCCGGAGGAGTGCCGGCTCGACCGAATGACGCTGATGATGGGCTACGCCGGCGTCTACTCCAGCTTCCTCAAGCACGCCGGCAACGCCGCCGAGCGGTACGGCGTCTCCGGCGCCGAGATCCTGCTGCGAGCGGGGCGGCGCAAGCTGATCGGCGGCCAGGAGGACCAGCTGGTCGACATCGCCCTCGAGCTGGCCCGCGAGCGGCGTTGACCCTCGCACAAAACGAGAACGTGTTCTAGTATCGAGGCGTGAGGGGCGGCTCAGCCCCTCGGAGTCTTCCGACCAGGAGTGAGCGATGACCACGAGCGTTCTCGACGGAGTCCGTGACCTGCTCCCGACGCTGCGCGAGCGCGCGGACGAGGCCGAGCGCCTGCGCGTCGTCCCCGAGGCGTCCATCAAGGACCTGGAGTCCACCGGCTTCTTCCGGCTCCTCCAGCCGCGCCGGTTCGACGGCCTCGAGGCCGACCCGGTGGAGTTCTACACCGCGGTGAGAGAGATCGCCTCCGCCTGCGGCTCGACCGGCTGGGTCTCCTCGGTGGTCGGCGTGCACCCCTGGCAGGTCGCGCTCTTTCCCGAGGAGGCGCAGCAGGCGGTGTGGGGCGAGGACACCAGCACCCGGCTCTCCTCGTCGTACGCCCCGACCGGCAAGGCCCAGCTGACCGACGGCGGCTACCGGCTCAGCGGCCGGTGGAGCTTCTCCTCCGGGTGCGACCACTGCTCCTGGGTGCTGCTCGGCGGCCTGGTGCTCAACGACGACGGCACCGTCGTGGACTTCCGCACATTCCTCGTCCCGCGGACCGGCTACACCATCGAGGACGTCTGGAACGTCGTCGGCCTGCGCGGCACCGGGTCCAACGACATCGTCGTCGACGACGCGTTCGTGCCCGAGGCGTTCACGCTGAGCATGTCCGACACCGGCCGCTGCTCGGGGCCCGGCCAGGAGGTCAACCCCAGCAACCTCTACAAGCTGCCGTTCCACTCCGTGTTCACGATGACGATCTCCACCCCGCTGATCGGCATGGCCTACGGCGCCTACGACGAGCACGTGGAGATGCAGCGCAAGCGGGTGCGCGCGGCGTACCTCGCGGAGAAGACCGCCAACGACCCGTTCGCCGGCGTGCGGATCGCTCGGGCCGCCAACGAGATCGACGCCGCGTGGGTGCTCCAGGTCGACAACGTCCGGCAGCTGCAGGCGTGCGTGGAGAAGGGCGAGCGGATCCCGTTGCGGCTGCGCCTGAAGGTACGGCGCGACCAGGTGATCGCCAGCGAGCGGGCGATCCGCGCCATCGACACGATGTTCGAGAGCTCGGGAGGTCGCGCGCTCGCCGAGGGCACCTACCTGCAACGGGCCTGGCGTGACGCGCACGCGGGCCGGGTGCACGCGGCCAACGACCCGGAGCGGGCGCTGCAGATGTTCGGCGCGCTGGAGTTCGGCCACAAGATCGACCCGGGGATGTACTGACATGACCGAGCTGACCCAGGAGGAGACGCGTCGCAGCGCCAAGGCCGGCGACCTCACCCTCAACTACTTCGAGGCGGGCCCGGAGGACGGCACGGCCCCCGAGGCCGGCGGACTGCCGCTGGTGATGCTGCACGGCGGCGGGCCCGGCGCGTCCGCCTGGAGCAACTTCGGGCCGTGCCTGTCCCGGTTCGCGGCGGTGCACCGCACCCTGCTCGTCGACCAGCCGGGGTTCGGGGACTCCGACAAGCCGGAGATCACCGGCCACTTCTTCACGTTCGCGGCCGACGCGCTCGCGGCCCTGCTCGACGAGGTCGGCATCGAGCGGATCCACCTGCTCGGCAACAGCCTGGGCGGGGGGACCGCCGTACGCTTCGCGCTGAAGTACCCGCGGCGTGTCGGCCGGCTCGTGCTGATGGGCCCAGGCGGGCTCAGCCTCAACGTCTTCTCGCCGGACCCGACCGAGGGGATCAAGCGGCTCTACGACTTCGGCGCGCCTCCGGGACCGTCGAAGGAGAAGCTCGAGGCGTTCCTGCGCACCATGGTGGTCAACCAGGCGCTGATCACCCCCGAGCTGGTCGAGCAGCGCTACGCGCACGCCACCGCTCCGGGCGCCGCCGAGGCGATGGCCTCGATGGGCGCGTCGTTCGCGAAGCCCGAGACGTTCGAGGACGGCTTCTTGTGGCGCGACGCCTACAAGCTCCGGCAGCCGGTCCTGCTCACCTGGGGCCGGGAGGACCGGGTGAACCCGCTGGACGGGGCCCTGGCCGCGCTCAAGCTCATCCCCAAGGCCTCCCTGCACGTCTTCCCCCACTGCGGGCACTGGGCCCAGGTCGAGGCCGCCGACGAGTTCTTCGAGGTGGTCACCGGCTACCTGTCCCTGCACCGCGAGAAGCCCAGCGAGAAGCCCAGCGGGAGGCCCCAGCAGTGATCGACATCCGTGCGCTCGGCTACGTCCGGGTGGAGAGCACCGACCTGGAGCAGTGGCACCGGTTCGGCGGCAAGGTGCTCGGCCTGGCCGAGGGCCGGGGGCCGAACCCCGAGCACCTCTACTTCCGCATGGACGAGATGTCCGCCCGCATCGTGGTGGAGCCCGCCGCGCAGGACCGCCTGGGCTGCACGGGGTGGGAGGTCGCCGACCACCGCGCACTGTCCGCGGCGGTCGACCACCTCAAGCACCACGGGGTGCACGTGGAGGAGGGCACCACCGGCGAGGCCGCCGAGCGGCGCGTGGAGGGCCTGGTCCGCTTCGAGGACCCCTTCGGCAACGTGTTCGAGCTTTTCCATGGCGCGTCGTACGAGGCCCGGCCGGTGGTCACGCCGTACGCCAACGCCTTCGTCACCGGCGAGCAGGGGCTCGGCCACATCGTGCTGCCGGTGACCGACGACGAGGAGGCGCTGCGGTTCTACGCCGACGTGCTCGGTTTCCGGCTGCGGGACTCGATGCGGATGCCCGGCGAGTTCGTGGGTAAGGAGCCGGGGTCCACGGCGTGGCTGCGCTTCCTCGGCTGCAACCCACGCCACCACAGCCTGGCGTTCCTGCCGATGAGCCAGGCGAACCCTGCGAGGTGCGTGCACATCATGCTCGAGGTCGCGAAGCTCGACGACGTGGGACGGGCCCTCGAGCGGGTCCGCAAGCACCAGGTCCCGTTGAGCGCCACCCTCGGCCGCCACATGAACGACGAGATGCTCTCGTTCTACGTGAAGTCACCCGGGGGCTTCGACGTGGAGTACGGCACCGACGGGCTCCAGGTCGACGACAGCCGGTGGGTAGCGCGAGAGAGCACCGCGGTGAGCTACTGGGGGCATGACTTCAGTGTCGGCCAGCAGTGAGATTCCCGGGGGCATGAGTCCTGACGCACGGGAGTCGTGGCCCAGCCAGGACCTGATCGACTCCTGGCTCGGGCAGTTCCGCTACGAGATCGCCACCGCGCCGCCGCCCGACCCGGGCCAGGACGCGCGCACCGCCGAGAACGCGCTCAGGTTCCGCGACGTGCTGGGCCGGTTCTGCACCGGCGTGACCGTGGTGACCAGCATGAGCGGAGGACTGCCGGTCGGGATGACCTGCCAGTCCTTCAGCTCGGTGTCCCTGGACCCGCCGCTGGTGCTGTTCTGCCCGGCCAAGACCTCGCGGTCCTGGCCGCTGATCCAGCGAGCGGGGCACTTCTGCGTCAACCTGCTCTCGCACGGGCAGCACGACCTGTCCAACGCGTTCGCAACCAAGGGCGCCGACAAGTTCGCCGGGGTCACCTGGCGGCCCTCGGCGACCGGCGCGCCGCTGCTCGACGGCGTGCTCGGCTGGGTGGACTGCACCGTCTACGCGGTGCACGAGGCCGGCGACCACTACGTGGTGATCGGGCGGGTGATGGACCTCGGCGTCGAGGACGCGCCTCACCCGCTGCTGTTCTACCGCGGGCAGTACGCCCGCACGCAGTCCTGAGCCGATGGGTGGCATCGGACTGGTCCTGGGCGCCGGCGGGGTCACCGGGCAGGCGTACCACTCCGGCGTGCTCGCCGCGCTCGAGCACGACCACGGCTGGGACCCGCGAACCGCCGACGTCGTCGTCGGGACCTCGGCGGGGTCGATCACCGGCACGCTGCTGCGCTGCGGCGTTCCCGCCTCCGAGCTCGCCGCGTGGACGGTGAAGGCGCCGCTGTCGGCCGAGGGCGACGTGCTGCACCAGATCGCCGGCGACGAGATCCCCGAGTTCACGCCGTTCCGGGCCGCCCACCTGCTGCGCCGTCCCGACCTGCCGGGCTGGGACATGGTCCGTCGGGCGGCCGTCAAGCCCTGGCACTTCCGGCCGCTGGCGGCTGCCCTCGCGCTGCTGGCGCCCGGAAGCAACGACATCGCGGCCCAGCTCGGCCTGCTCACCGAGGTGGAGGGGCAGTCCTGGCCGGACCGCGACCTGTGGATCTGCGCGGTGCGCCGCCGCGACGGCAGACGGGTGGTCTTCGGCGCCCCGGGCGCCCCGTCGGCGCCGCTGCACCTGGCGATCGCGGCCTCCTGCGCCGTCCCCGGCTACTTCTCACCGGTGCGCATCGACGACCACGTGTACGTCGACGGGGGAGTGCACTCGCCGACCAACGCCGCCACGCTCCGCGGCCGCGACCTGGACCTGGTCGTGGTGCTGTCGCCGATGTCCGGTCCGGTCGGGCCGGTGACCGACCCGTTCCGCGCCGCGCGGTGGCACTCCGCGCGCGTCGCCCGCCGGGAGGTGCGTGCGCTGCGGGCGGAGGGGACGCCGGTGGTGGTGTTCCGGCCCGGACCGGAGGAGCAGGAGGTCATGGGCAACGACTTCATGGCCCGCGCACGGGTCGACGAGATCGTTCAGCAGGCGTTCTTGAACTCCGGCGCCTACGCCGCCCGTCCGGAGGTGCGCGAGCTGCTGGCCCGGCTGCCGCGATCCTGACCGACCCGGGAGGCGGCCGGTCGACCAGGCACCTTAGGTCGGCGTGTGAATCGGACCTGGACCGCGGACCGCTGAGTCAATCGCCCGGCGGTGGGTACAACTCTCCTGTTCGTGAACTGGAGGGTGATATGAGGCCGGAGCCGATGGACCACGCACGGGGACGAGCAGAGGCGAAGACACTCACGTCCGGGTGGACCCGCGAGACTCGCATCATGGCCTCGGTGATGGGCCTGCTCGTGCTGTGGGTGCTCACCTCGGCCGTGGTCGGCACCGAGCTCGGCTTCGGCGCGCTACTGCTCGGCGCCTTCGCGGTGCCCGTCTACCTGTTCCGCGACCAGCTCACGCCCGCGCACCTGCCCTACGTGGTCACGCTGGGCATCCCGGTCGCGGTGGTCGGCCTCTGGGTCTCCTGACCCTCCCGGCCCATCCGGCCCGGACCGGGTCACCGCCGTCCCCGCGTTGACGAGTCGGCCGCCGGGCTCCTAGGCCGGTCGCTGCACGTCGTACATCGAGTCCAGCACCGCGCGGTACCTCGCCTCGAGCACCTTGCGCTTGACCTTCATGCTCGGGGTGAGCTCGTCCTGCTCGACGGACAGGTCGTGGTCGAGGATCCGGACGTCCTTGACCGTCTCCCACCGGTTGAGGCGGGCGTTGAGCTGCTCGAGGCACTCGCGCACGTAGCCCTCGACCAGCGGGTCGCGGCTGAGCGCCGAGTAGTCGTCGTCGGGCAGGCCGTGGGCCCGCGCCCACTGGGCCAGGGCGTCCGGGTCCAGCGCGACGAGCGCGGTGGCGTAGTTGCGGCTGTCGGCGTGCAGCAGCATCTGGCTGGCCAGCGGGCAGATCGCCTTGAACATCACCTCGATGGGCTGAGGGGCGATGTACTTCCCGCCGGATGTCTTGACGAGGTCCTTCTTGCGGTCGGTGATCCGCAGCCGCCCCGCCTCGTCGAGCTCGCCGACGTCCCCGGTCGCGAACCAGCCGTCCTCGCTCAGCACCTCGGCGGTGGCCTCGGGCAGGTGGTGGTAGCCGTGCATCACGCTGGGGCCGCGCACCAGGATCTCGCCGTCGTCGGCGATCCTCATCTCGGTGCCGGGCAGCGGGAGCCCGACCACCCCGAAGGCCGCCGCGTCGGGACGCACGATGCAGACTGCTGCGCTGGTCTCGCTGAGCGCGTACCCCTCGAGCAGCAGCAGCCCGGCGGCGTAGAACCAGGCGCCGATGTCGCGCGACAGCGAGGCGCTCCCCGAGAGCAGGAACCGGATCCGGCCGCCGAGCCGATCACGGATCTTGGCCAGCACCAGGCGGTCGGCGATCACGTGCTGCGCCAGCAGGACCGGGCTCGGCTGCCGCCCGGCGAGCCGGGCCTCGCCGACCTGGCGGCCGACGTCGAACGCCCAGGTGAAGAGCCGGTGGCGCAGTCCGCCCTCCTCCTCGACGGTCTGCACGATCTTCGCGTGGACCTTCTCGAAGATGCGCGGAGGGCCGGCCATGAAGGTGGGCCGGACGACGGCCAGGTTGTCGACGATGCGGTCGACCCGTCCGTCCACCGCGGTGGCGAAGCCGATCTGCAGCTGCACCGCCTCGAGCATCTTGCCGAAGGAGTGGGACAGCGGCAGCCAGAGATACTGCAGGTCGTCGCCGCGCACGATCCCGGTGGCCTCGGCCGCCGCGCCGACGTACGTCCAGCACCGGTGCGGGAGCTCGACGCCCTTGGGCCGCCCCGTGGTGCCGGAGGTGTAGATGAGCGTGGCCAGGTGCTCGGGCCGGACCGCGGCGACCGCCTCGTCGACCACGGTCGGGTGCTCGGCGAGCTCGCGGGCGCCGAGGGCCTGCAGGTCGTCGAGGCTGAGCACCCACTCGCCGTCCGCCTCGCCGTCGAAGGTGACCACCCGCAGCAGGTCGGGGAGGTGGTCGTGCTGTGCGCGCAGCTTGTCGATCTGGCCGTCGTCCTCCGCGAACACGATCCGCGATCCGCTGTCGGCGAGGATGTAGCCGACGTCGTCGGCGACCGTGGTCGGGTAGACGCCGGTCGTGGCCGCCCCCGCGCACATGATCGCCAGGTCGGCGTACAGCCACTCCAGGCGGGTGGTGCTCAGGATCGCGACCCGCTCCTCGGGGCCGATCCCGAGGGCCAGCAGGCCGGCCGCCATGGTGCGGACCGTCTCGCCGGCCTCCGCCCAGGTCACCGACGTCCAGCCGACGTCCGTGGGGTGGCGGAACGCCTCCCTGTCCGGCGTGGCCGCCACCCGGTCGTAGAACAACCTGGCCACCGAGACCGCGGGGGTCGGGTAGGTGCCCGCGCCGGGGCCGCGCGTGGTCACGCCCGTCGTCGTGGTCATGAGCGTCTCACCTCCACGTCCGTGCCAGGCTGGCACGGTGTCCCGGCGCGCCAGTAGGGGAGTTGGTCCCGGGGTGGTGGGTCAGCGGGTGTAGCGGAGGAAGAGGAACTCGTCCTGCTCGAGCACGTGAGCCAGGTGCAGCTGCTTGGCCCGGGGGAGCGGGGGCCCGGCGGTGATGCGCAGCTCGTCGCCGAGGGTGACCAGGGGCGCGACCGCGAGGCAGAGCTCGTCGACGAGGTCCGCGGCGACCATCTCGGCGAGCACCTGCGGACCGCCTTCGGACAGCACCCGAGGCAGGCCCCGGTCGGCCAGCGCTCGGAGCGCCTCTCCCAGGTCGACGTCGTGCTCCCCGGCGACCACCACGTCGGCGACCTCCTGCGCGGCGGCCCGGCGCGCCGCCGGTGCGCGCTCGGTCGTCACGACCAGGGGCCGTGCGGTGGCGTGCGTGAAGACCCGGGCCGCGAGGTCGAGGTTCATCGACCGGGTGAGCACGGCGAGCCGGGGCACCTCGTGAAGG
The DNA here is from genome assembly GCA_963816325.1 of uncultured Actinomycetota bacterium. Classification (GTDB taxonomy): domain Bacteria; phylum Actinomycetota; class Actinomycetes; order Propionibacteriales; family Nocardioidaceae; genus Nocardioides_B. The sequence continues at coordinate 134,695 of CAWFKC010000019.1, forward strand.
CCGGCCTCGGTGCGCCGGCGCCGCTGGTCGTCGGTGACGACGATCGGCCCGTAGCCCTCCGCGCGGATGGTCCCGGCGCCGACGAGGAGCACGTCGGACAGCGACCGCAGTTCGTGGAGCAGCGTGTGGTCCGCCGTACCGGAGAGCACGCCGACGCGGCCCTCGACCGTCGCCGCCCCGTCGACGCTGGTCACCATGTTGACCCGCAGGTGCGGGCCGTCCACGGCGGGCAGCGCGTAGGCGTCGAGGGTGTCGACGTCGCCCGCGGGGGCGGGCAGCAGCCGGCGCATCAGCATGGGTGGCTCCTCAGGCCGGGTGGCCGGCGTCGATGTCCTTGACCTGCTGGAAGCCCAGCGCCGGCTCCGCGTCGTCGCCCTCGGCGGTCAGCGGGTCGAGCAGGAAGCCGGTGTGGTCGCCGAGGTCGAGCCGCTCGAGGATCCGGCCGACGAACCGGCGCGGGCACCCCTCGACGAGCGGGACGCCACCGGGCCCTTCCTGCCACGCCACCCGGGCGAACTTGTCCACCTCGTCGCCGGTCTCGCCGCCGAAGAGCTCGGCGAGCGGCTCGTCGTCGGGGTCGAGGACGTGCACGGCGAGCAGATCGGCGTGGAGCGCCACCTCGTGGGTGTGGTTCTTCTGCGACAGGCAGACCAGCATCCGCGGCGGGTGCACGCTGGTCTGGGTGGTGAACCCGACCATGCATCCGGCGCGGCGCCGCCTGTCCGTGGTCGTGACCACGAACATCGGGTAGTCGACGCCCTTCATGACGGTGTTGAACTCGCGAGGCTCCACCCGGCGATCGTGGCACACCGGCGCGAGCGAGCAACGCGCGGCTCAGCCGACCCGGACCGTGACCGGGTCGGAGGCTGCCCCGGTGCCCTGGTCGACGACCCGGAAGCGGTTCGGCCCGTGGTGACCGGTCTGCACCCACGTGCGGAAGTCGCCGCCGCGCACCCGGGCGGTGACCGGGAAGCGGGCCCAGTGGCCGCCCTTGAACCGCTGTACGACGAGCGTGGCGCCGTCGTGGCGCGGGTAGCGGCCGGTCAGGTCGATCCGCCCCATGGGGCCGACGTGGTGCGGGCTGGCGTTCAGCGTCAGCGGCCCGGAGCGCGCCTTCTTGTGGGCCTGCTTCTTGTGCTTGTCGTGCTTGCGGGGGTGCTCCCGTCGCTTCGATGAGTGCGAGTGGCTCGGCGTGGCGTGCTCGGACTGCTTGGTCGTCGAGGCGCGGCGCGACCCCTGGTGCGCCGTCCGACGCGAGGGCGTGGGGTGCGGTGTGGCGGTCGTCCGGGCCTTCGCGCCGGACGCTGGGTCGGCGGCCTGGGTGGCCTGCGCCGACTGGTCGCCGCCGGTCAGTCCCGTCACCCGTGCGGCTCCGTAGGCGATCGCACCGACGACGCCGCCGACGACCAGCGCCACCGCGAGCACCGCCCCGAGCGCGCCGATCGCGCGCGTGCGCCAGTCCTGAGGGTCCGCCATAGGTCTTGCTCCCGAGATCGTTCGAACGCCCCGGTCAGGAGCGTCCCGTGGACACACCAGCCTCTTGCGTACCCATCATCGGGCCCCGGCATCCGGGGTGGTTTCGTGACCGGCAGGCGTCTCCCTCAGATCAGAGGCGCTCGAGGATCGTCCCGGTCGCCATCGCTCCACCGGCGCACATGGTGATCAGCGCCGACCCGGAGTCGCGCCGCTCGAGCTCGTGCAGGGCGGTGGTGATCAGGCGCGTGCCGGTGGAGCCGACCGGGTGCCCGAGAGCGATCGCGCCGCCGTTGACGTTGACCCGCTCGGGGTCGGGTCCGTGCACCGACGCCCACGACATCACCACGGCGGCGAAGGCCTCGTTGACCTCGAAGAGGTCGAAGTCGTCGATGGTGCGGCCGCTGCGCGAGAGCAGGCGCTCGGTGGCTTGCACCGGTCCGTCGAGATGGTAGTACGGGTCGGAGCCGACCAGGCACTGCGCGGCGATCCGCGCGCGTGGGGTGAGCCCGAGGGCGCGGGCGCGGTCCTCGTCCATGATCAGGACCGCGGAGGCGCCGTCGGAGATCTGTGAGGAGGTGCCGGCGGTGTGGACCCCGTCCTCGCGCACCGGCGTCAGCGCCGCGAGCGCCTCCAGGCTGGTCCGGCGCAGTCCCTGGTCGGTGTCGACGACCCGCGACTCGCCGGTCGGGTTCCCGTCCTCGCCGAGCACCGGGGCCGTCACCGGCGCGATCTCGCGCTTGAACCGGCCCTCGTCCACGGCGACCCGCGCCTTCTGCTGGGAGGCGAGGCCGAACGCGTCCACCTCCGGTCGGGTGAAGCCGCGGTCGCGGGCGATGCGGTCGGCGCCCTGGAACTGGTCGGGCAGGTCGATCGTCCAGCTGTCCGGGCGAGGAGAGCCGGTCCCCGGAGTGAGGTTGGCACCCAGCCCGATCCGGCTCATCGACTCGACCCCGCAGGCGATGCCGACGTCGATCGCGCCGGCGGTCACCAGCGCCGCGACCAGGTGTGCCGACTGTTGGCCGGACCCGCACTGGGCGTCGATGGTCGTCGCCCCGGTGGCGTGGGTGAACCCGGCGTGCAGCCAGGCTCGCCGGGCGATGTCGCCGGACTGCTCGCCGGCCTGCGTCACGCACCCGCCGATGACCTGCTCGACGACGGCGGGGTCGATGCCCGAGCGCTCCACGACGGCCCGCTGGGCGGCGCCGAGCAGCTCGGCGGCGTGCAGTCCGGCCAGCCAGCCGCGACGGCGGCCCATCGGGGTGCGGACGGCCTCGACGATCACGGGGTTGCCCACGGACGGCTCCTCTCGGGCGGAACGGTGGTCGCGCTCAAACTAGAACAGGTTCTCGTCTGCGGCAAGCGGCGGACGGCCGGGGGCGGCGCCGTACCGGTCCTTCCCAAGGCGCCACCGGCTGTGCCATGCTGACTAGAACGTGTTGCAGAAAACTGCGGAGGTTCCCCGTTGACTACGCCGGCCGTCCCCACGGGCTTCGACCCGACCGACCCTGACCTCTACACCGAGCGGGTGCCGCACGAGGAGTTCCTCGCCTTGCGCAGGACGGCGCCGGTCTTCTGGATCGAGCAGCCGGAAGGGGCGCGCGCCGGACAGCTCGGCGGCAGCGGCTACTGGGCGGTCAGCAAGCACGCCGACGTGAGCGCGGTGTCGAAGAACGGTGCCGACTTCTCCACCCACGAGAACGGCGCGATCATCAGGTTCGCCCCGGACATGACCCGCGACCAGGTCGAGGCCCAGCGCGTCATGCTCATCAACCACGACGCACCCGAGCACACCAAGCTCCGCCAGATCATCTCGCGGGGCTTCACCCCGCGCGCGATCGGCGCCCTCGAGGAGCACCTGAGGACGCGGGCGGAGCAGATCGTCCAGGAGGCGGTCGAGCGGGGGTCCGGCGACTTCGTCTCCGAGGTGGCCGCCGAGCTGCCGCTGCAGGCGATCGCCGACCTGCTGGGCGTGCCGCAGGTAGACCGCCGCAAGCTGTTCGACTGGTCCAACCAGATGCTGGGGTACGACGACCCCGAGTACCCGGTCGACCCCGAGCTCGCCTCGATCGAGATCCTCGGCTACGCGATGGCGCTGGCCGAGGACCGCAAGGCCAACCCGCGCGACGACATCGTCACCAAGCTCGTGCAGGCCGACGTGGACGGCCAGGCGCTCACGGCCGACGAGTTCGGCTACTTCGTGATCCTGCTCACCGTCGCGGGCAACGAGACCACGCGCAACGCCATCACCCACGGCATGAACGCGTTCTTCGAGCACCCCGAGCAGTGGGACCTGTTCAAGGACGAGCGGCCCGAGACCGCCGTCGACGAGGTGATCCGCTGGGCGACCCCGGTGACGGTGTTCCAGCGGACCGCGCTCAACGACGTCCAGGTCGGCGGTGTCCGGGTGCAGAAGGGCCAGCGCGTCGGGCTCTTCTACGCCTCGGCCAACCACGACGCCGACGTGTTCGACGACCCGCACCGGTTCGACATCCGGCGCGACCCGAACCCGCACCTGTCGTTCGGGGGCCATGGCGCGCACTACTGCATCGGCGCCAACCTGGCCCGCCTCGAGGTGAGGCTGATCCTCAACGCGCTCGCCGACCACGCGCCGAGCATCTCCAAGGCGGGCGATCCGCGCCGGCTGCGCTCCGGGTGGATCAACGGCATCAAGGAGCTGCAGGTCAGCTACAAGTAGCGGCCGCGAAAACCGGGTGCCTGAGTCGGGCCCCGGATGGCAGCATCGCCGGATGCGTCTCCACCACCTCGTCGAGGGCTCCGGACCCCGGACCCGCGGTCTTGCTGCTGCACGCAGGAGTGGCCGACCTGCGCATGTGGGACGGCCTGAGCGCGGGCCTGCGGCGCGACCACCTGGTCGTGCGGCGACCTGCGCGGCTTCGGGGGCTCGCCGCTCGCCCCTGGTGCGTCGTACTCCGACGCCGAGGACGTGCTGGCGCTCCTCGATGACCTCGGGATCGAGCGCTTCGCGCTCGCCGGGGCGTCGTACGGCGGGCACGTGGCCGTCCAGGTCGCCGCCACGGTCCCGGACCGGGTCAGCCGACTGGTCCTGCTCGCACCGGCCGGTGAGCTGGCCGAGCCCGACGACGGTCTACGAACGCTGTGGCGGGAGGGAGGTCTCGTGGAGCTTCCGTGAACGGGTCACCTGCCGACCCTGGGGCGGCCGGCGGAGGCCGACCAGATCGTTCTCGGGCCCTCTCCGGCTGAACCGTCAGTCGCGCGCGGTGAGCACCAGCGGGCCGTCCTCGGTGACCGCGATCGTGTGCTCCATGTGCGCGCCGCGCGAGCCGTCGGCGCTGCGCAGGGTCCAGCCGTCGCGGTCCACGACCAGCTCGTCGGTGGAATGCAGGAACCAGGGCTCGATCGCGATGACCAGCCCGGGCCGCAGCGGGTAGCCACGGCCGGCCCTGCCGTCGTTGGGCACGTGCGGGTCACCATGCATGGTGCGACCGACGCCGTGCCCGCCGAAGTCGGTGTTGATGCCGAGCCCGGCGGCGCGGGCGACCGCCGCGATCGCCGCGGAGATGTCGCCGATGCGGGAGCCGGCCTGGGCCGCGGCGATTCCCGCCCCGAGCGCGCGGGTGGTCACCTCGATCAGCCGGAGGTCCTCCTCGCGGGGCGTGCCCACCACCAGCGACAGCGCCGAGTCGGACACCCACCCGTCGACGGACGCGGCGAAGTCGAGGCTGAGCAGGTCCCCGTCGCGGAGCGCGTAGTCGTGGGGGAGGCCGTGCAACACCGCGTCGTTGACCGACGTGCACAGCACCTTGCCGAACGGCATCGCGCCGAAGGAGGGGTGGTAGTCGATGTAGCAGGACTCGGCGTCGCGCTCCCGGATCAGCTCGTGGGCGAGCGCGTCGAGGTCGAGCAGGTTCACGCCGACGTCCGCGGCGGCGGCCAAGCGGGTGAGCACCTCGGCGACGAACCGTCCCGCGGGACGCATCTGCTCGATCTCTTCGGGCGTCCTGAGTTCGATCATCCGCCGAGCCTAGCCACCCGCTTGTCGGCGGTTGCGCGCGCCGTCGCCGTTCTGCCGCCGTCAGCGGCCTCAGGGGCGGTCGGCGCCGACGACCCACATCGCGAAGAACTGGGACCCGCCACCGTAGGCGTGGCCCAGCGCCTTGCGGGCGCCGTCGACCTGGTGCTCGCCCGCCTCGCCCATGACCTGCAGGGCGGCCTCGGCGAACCGCAGCATCCCCGACGCCCCGATCGGGTTCGACGACAGCACCCCGCCGGACATGTTGATCGGCAGCCGGCCGTCGATCTCGGTGTCACCGGCCTCGGTGAGCTTCCACCCCTCGCCCTCGGCGGCGAAGCCGAGGTTCTCGATCCACATCGGCTCGAACCACGAGAACGGCACGTAGACCTCCGCGCAGTCGATCTCGGTCACCGGGTCGGTGATCCCGGCCTGCCGCCACAGCGAGGCGGCCGCCTCCCGTCCGGCCTGCGGGTTCACCTGGTCGCGCTCCGCGGCCGTCGTCGGCTCGCTGCGCATGGCGGTGGCGTGGATCCAGGCGGGGTTGGCCACCGCCGAGGCCGTCGGCTCGTCGGCGACCACCACCGCGCAGGCGCCGTCGGACGACGGACAGGTCTCGTCGTAGCGGATCGGGTCCCACAGCATCTGCGAGGCCAGCACCGACTCGACCGTCGTCTCGGGGTGGTGCAGGTGGGCGTAGGGGTTCTTGCAGGCGTTGCGGCGGTCCTTGGCCGCGACCATCGCGCCGACGTGCTCGGGGGCCCCGGAGCGCCGGATGTAGGAGCGCACGTGCGGGGCGAAGTAGCCGCCGGCGCCGGCGTGCACCGGCATGATGAACGGCACCGGCACCGAGAGCGCCCACATCGCGTTGGACTCCGACTGCTTCTCGAAGGTGACCGCGAGCACCCGCCGGTGCACCCCGGCCTGCACGAGGCTGGTCGCGACGATTGCCGTGGAGCCGCCCACCGAACCGGCCGTGTGCACGCGCAGCAGGGGCTTGCCTACAGCGCCGAGCGCCTCGGCCAGGAACAGCTCGGGCATCATCACGCCCTCGAACAGGTCCGGCGCCTTGCCGACCACGACCGCGTCGATGTCGTTGAACCCGACGCCGGCGTCGGCCAGCGCCCGGTCCACGGCCTCCCGGCACAGCCCGGCCATCGAGACGTCCTCGCGCTTGGCCTTGTGGTGGGTCTGGCCGACCCCGATCACGGCCGCGAGCTGCTTGCCCATCAGCGGGCTCCTTCCAACGTGCACAGGAGGTTCTGCTGGAGCGCGGGCCCGGAGGTCGCGTGCGCCAGCGCCTTGTCCGACGTACCGGCCATCACGCGTCGGGCCGCCTCGCCGATGCGGACCAGGCCGGCGGAGAACATCGGGTTCCCGCACAGCGCGCCACCGGAGGGGTTGACGTCGACGTCGTCGGCCAGGCCGAGCTCGCGCCGCAGGACCAGCTCCTGGTGGCTGAACGGCGCGTGGAGCTCGGCGGTGTCGACCCCGTCGAGGTCGAGGCCGGCGGCCGCTGCGGCCGTCGAGGGCGACCGGGTGAGGTCGCGCAGGCCGAGCACCTGGGTGTCGATGCGGTGCCCGATCCCGATGATCCACGCCGGGCGCTCGATCACGTCGCGCGCGCGGTCCTCGGCGGCCAGCACGATCGCCGACGCTCCGTCCGTCACCGGTGCGCAGTCGCTGCGACGCAGCGGGTCGGCGAACATCGGCTCGGCGAGCACGTCGGCCACCGAGACCTCGCCCGCCATTACGGCGTCGGGGTTGCTCGTCCCGGCGGCGCGGTTGCGGGCCACCACCTCGGCGAGCTGCTTCTCGTCCCACAGTCCCGCCTCGAGACCGGCCCGCGCCTGCAGGGCGGCCAGCGAGACCGTGTCCGGCCACAGCGGGCCGACGACGTACGGGTCGAGCTGCAGCGCGAGAATGCGTCGCAGGCGGCCTGCCGAGGACTTGCCGAAGCCGTACACGAGCGCGGTGTCGACCTCGCCGGTCTGGATCTTCACCCAGGCCTCATACAGCGCCCACGCGGGGTCCATCTCCACGTGCGACTCGTTCACCGGCGGGAGCGTGCCGATCGCGTCGATGGCCGACACGAACGAGAACGACCGTCCGGCCAGGTAGTCCGACGAGCCCGAGCAGAAGAAGCCGATGTCGTCCTTGGTCCAGCCGGTCTGCTCCCACAGCTCGGCCAGGATCGGCACGAGCAGCTCGACCATGGTGGGGGAGCCGTCGAACTCCCGCATCTGCCGCTGGGCGAAGCCGACGACCGCAACGTCTCTCATGCACGCTCCTACAGGTGGTTGGCGAACGACGCGAACGGGGCGTCGGGCTCGCCGGTCGGCCGGAAGTGGCTGATGTTCTCGATCGTGGTGCCCCACTCCTCGCGCGGCTTCCAGACCGCCTCGACCCGCATGCCCATGCGGACCTCGGAGGCGTCGCAGCCGAGGATCAGGTGCAGGAACGCGATGTCGGCACCGTCGAGGAGGACGTACGCCGAGACGTAGGGGGGCTCGATGCGCTGGCCGAGGAACGGCACGTTGACGATGCAGAAGGTGGTGACCGTGCCGCGGTCGGGCAGCTGCACCTCCTCGGTCGTCGGCACGCCGTCGACCGGACAGGCACCGCGCGGAGGCACGTAGACCTTGTGGCAGGCCGGGCAACGTTGACCGACGATGCGGCCCTCGGCGAGGCCGCGGTAGAACGCCGACTCCTCGCCGGAGGCGGCGTAGGTGTAGTGCAGGTCGACCGGCGTGACGATGCCGCGCACCTCCTCCTGCGTCGAGCCCGCGGCCGTCGAACCTGTGGAGACGCCGTCCGCCTCTCCTTCGCCCTCCGGCACGAACCAGAGGTCGCGGACGTGGCCCTGCGGCTCGGCGCTCCAGGCCGCGGTGACCCGCATCCCGGTGCCCATGGCCTCCGGCGAACCCGCGTCGACCGCGTGCAGCATCGGGACGTCGGCGCCGTCGAGCCGCACCAGCGCGAATGCGAACGGCCGGTCGAACGGCTGAGCCTCGACGGGCCGGCTGACCCACGTCCAGGTGGTCACGGTGCCGCCCGGGCCGACCTCGACGAGGTCGGTGGACGGCTCGTGGGTGACCGGGTCGAACTCGAGCGGTGGGACGGCCACTCGACCGTCGGCACCGCGCGACCCCAGGATGGTCCGGTCGCGCAACCCGGTCATGAACCTCGAGAGGACCGGTCCCAGCGAGCGGGTGTAGTCGAACTGCACGTCGAGCGGTGCGTGGAGGGTGCGGGACATGACAGAAGTGAAACAGGTTCTAGTATTCGGGAGCAAGACCCCGGCGGAAGGAACGTGAGAGGCGATGTTGCTCGGACTGCAGCTCGGTTACTGGGGCGCGGAGCCCCCGGAGAACGTCGGCGAGCTCGTGGACGAGGCCGAGCGCTGCGGCTTCGAGGCGGTGTTCGCGGCGGAGGCCTGGGGGTCCGACGCGTTCAGCCCGCTCGCCTGGTGGGGCAACCGGACCAGCCGCATCAAGCTCGGCACCTCGATCGTGCAGCTGTCCGGGCGCACGCCCACCTCGTGCGCGATGCACACCCTCACCCTCGACCACCTCTCCGGGGGCCGGATGATCCTCGGTCTCGGGGTCTCCGGGCCGCAGGTCGTGGAGGGCTGGTACGGCCAGCCGTTCGCGAAGCCGCTGGCCCGCACCCGGGAGTACATCGGCATCATCCGCAAGGTCCTCGCACGCCAGGAGCCGGTCGCCAACGACGGCCCGCACTACCCGCTGCCGTATCAGGGCCCTGGCGCCGCCGGGCTGGGCAAGCCGCTCAAGCCGATCGTGCACCCGCTGCGCGCGGACGTCCCGATCTGGATGGGCGCCGAGGGCCCGAAGAACGTCGCACTCGCCGCGGAGATCGCCGACGGCTGGCTGCCGATCTACTTCTCGCCGCGGGTTGCGGACATGTACCACGGCTGGCTGGACGAGGGCTTCGCCCGGCCGGCTGCCCGGCACACCCGTGAGACGTTCACGATCGCGGCCACCACCCAGCTGGTCCTCACGCCCGACCGCGCCGCCAAGGCCGCGACGTACGACGCGATGCGGCCCTGGATCGCGCTCTACATCGGCGGCATGGGGGCCAAGGAGCAGAACTTCCACAAGGCGGTCTTCGAGCGGATGGGCTACGAGGACGTGGCCGCGCGCATCCAGGAGCACTACCTCGCCGGTCGCAAGGAGGAGGCGGCGGCGCTGGTGCCCGACGAGCTGGTCTCGGAGATCACCATCATCGGCGACGCCAAGGAGGTCCGCGCCGGCGTGCGACGCTGGGAGGAGGCCGGCGTCGACATGCTGGTGCTCACCCTGCGCACGCCCGAGGAGGTCCGCGCCGTCGCCGACGTCGTCCTCTCCTGAGGGGCTTCGAGCTCGGCGCCCGTGGTGCGCCTCCGCGCCGGCAGGGCGGGACCGTTGACCGTTTCTGAAACAGGTTCTAGTGTGCGGCGGCATGACCGCCCTGCATGCCGGCCCCCACCTCGGCCACCTGATGGCACACGCGCTGACCCGCCACCGAGACGTCCCGGTGCTCCACATCGGTGACCAGGTGCTCACCGGCGGTGACCTGGCCGCCGAGATGAGCCGGTACGTCGCCGCGCTGGGCGCCCTCGGCATCGGCACCGGCAGCCCCGTCGGCCTGCTGGCGCTCAACCGGCCCGAGGTGCTGGTGATGATCGGCGCGGGGCAGCTGGTCGGGCTCCGGCGCACCGCGCTGCACCCGCTGGGCTCGCTGGAGGACCACGCCTACATCCTCGCCGACGCGGGGATCGAGACGCTGGTCGTCGACCCGACACCGGCGTTCGTCGAGCGGGCCGCGGCGCTGCTCGAGCGGGTGCCGTCGCTCAAGACCGTGCTCACCTTCGGGCCGGCCGAGATCGGTGAGGACCTCAACGCGCTGGCTGCGGCGCAGGTGGCCGGTCCGCTCGAGGTCGCCGACCTGGCGCCGGACGCCGTGGTGTCGGTCACCTACACCGGGGGCACCACGGGCAAGCCGAAGGGCGTGGTCGGGACCGCCGCGTCGATGGCCGCGATGACCCAGGTCCAGCTTGCCGAGTGGGAGTGGCCGCAACGTCCGCGGTTCCTGATGTGCACGCCGCTGAGTCATGCGGGTGCGGCGTTCTTCGTGCCCACCCTGATGGCCGGCGGGTCCATGGTGGTGCTGCCGAGGTTCGAGCCGGGGGAGGTGCTCCGGGCCGTCGAGCGGCACCGGATCACCGCCACGATGCTGGTGCCCAGCATGCTCTACGCACTGCTGGACCACCCGGACGCCGCGACCGCGGACCTGAGCAGTCTGGAGACGGTCTACTACGGCGCGTCGGCGATCAACCCGGTGCGTCTCGCCGAGGCGATCAGGAGGTGGGGGCCGGTCTTCGCGCAGTACTTCGGGCAGTCCGAGTGCCCGATGGTGATCTCCTACCTGCCCAAGGACGACCACGACCTCGCGCACCCGGAGCGGCTGGCCAGCTGCGGGCGGCCCAGCGCCTTCCTGCGCACCGCGCTGCTCGACGCCGACGGGGAGGAGGTGCCGGTGGGGGAGCCGGGTGAGGTGTGCGTGGCCGGCCCGGTGGTCGCCGGCGGCTACTGGAACCTGCCCGAGGAGACGGCCGCGACGTTCCGCGACGGGTGGCTGCGCACCGGCGACGTGGCGAAGGCCGACGACGAGGGCTTCTGGTACATCGTGGACCGGACCAAGGACATGATCGTCACCGGCGGCTTCAACGTGTTCCCCCGCGAGGTGGAGGACGTGATCGCCGCGCACCCGGCCGTCGCCCAGGTGGGCGTCATCGGCGTCCCCGACGACAAGTGGGGGGAGGCGGTCACCGCGGTGGTCGTGCTGCGGGCGGACGCGGACCGCGGCGAGGAGGCGCTGGCGCGGCTGAGCGAGGAGATCAAGGCGGCCGTCAAGGACCGCAAGGGCGCCGTGCAGGCCCCCAAGCAGGTGGTCGTCGCCGAAGCGCTCCCGCTCACCGGGCTCGGCAAGCCGGACAAGAAGGCCCTGCGCGCCCGGTTCTGGCTGGACCGTGCACGCGCTGTGGGCTGACCCGTTCCGAATCCCGGCCGAGTGGGTACCAGGCGCTGCGGCCACCGCCGGTGCCGCGCGCACGGGGGAGCCGCCGGCTCGTCCACCCCGGCGCATCGACACTCTTGGGAGAGGACCGCCATGACGGTTGACTACGACGCACCCCGCACCCGTCAGGACGAGGGCACCTCCGAGTCGCTGGAGGAGGTCAAGGCCGCCCAGGCCCAGGTCGCGGCCCAGCAGCCCACCATCGACGAGCCGCAGGACGCGGTGGAGACCGACGGCTTCGAGCTTCCCGGCGCCGACCTGTCGCACGTCAGCCTCGACGTCGAGGTGCGGCCCCAGCAGGAGGACGAGTTCGTGTGCATGGGCTGCTTCCTGGTCCGTCACCGGGCCCAGCTCGGTGACCCCGCGGACACCCTGTGCACCGACTGCGTCTGAACGGTCGTCGGTTCATCGACGGTCGTCGGGCGTCCCGTCCTCCGGGGGCGCGCCGGTCACCTGCTGCCACAGGTAGCGGCGCCTGGTCATCAGCCGCAGCGTCCAGCCGCTGACGGCGCGGGGGCCCGGGTCCGCGACCAGGGTGGCCGCTCCGCAGCCGCACCGCTCGGGTGCGACGAGCTGGGGGAACCCCTCGTCGTCGACGAGGTAGAAGTACCCGCCCTCGGCCACCGCGCGGGTGACGTCCTCCACGCCCCAGTCCTCGGGAGCGGACGCGCCGCGCGCGACCGCACCGACGCGGGCGACATGACCGCCCGCGTCGCACGGCTCGGTGTCGCTCCACACCACCTGATGCACCATGTGACGCCTCCTGCCCCCGTCACGACCCCCTCGTGACCCCGTCTCGCGCCCCGGGCCGCCGGGTTCGCGCAGTCCCCATTGTCGCCGAGACGTGCGGGCAGCCGTGGGAACCCGGGTCCGGGCGTGGTGCGCGGCGCAGGGGCCGAGTCGGCGTCGAGCGCGCCGAGGGCGTCGAGGGCGCCGCGCTCACCGTCCGGTGAAGGCGGGCGTGCGCTTCTCGACGAAGGCGCGCGGCCCCTCCTTGGCGTCCTCGCTGGAGAACACCGGCGCCCCGACCTCCGCGTCGAGCCGGAACGCCTCCTGCTCGTGCATGCCCTCGGTCTCGCGGATCGTGCGCAGGATCGCCTGCACCGCGAGCGGGCCGTTGGCGGCGATCCGGTCCGCGATCTCCCGCGCCTTGTCGAGCGCCGTCCCGTCCGGTACGACGTGGCCGATGAGCCCGATCCGCAGCGCCTCCTCGGCGGTGAGGTGGCGTCCGGTGAGCAGCAGGTCCGCGGCCACGGTGTAGGGGATCTGTCGCGGCAGCCGCACGGCGGAGCCCCCGAGCGGGTAGAGGCCCCAACGCGGCTCGGACACCCCGAACCGGGCGCTCGCACCGGCCACCCGGATGTCGGTCGCCTGCAGGATCTCGGTGCCGCCGGCGATCGCGGGACCCTCGACGGCGGCGATCAGCGGCTTGGTGAGCCGGAACCCCTTGAGCAGCGGCTTGATCACCGAGAGGTCCCAGCCACCGCCTTCGAACGAGTCGCCCGGGTGCGTGCTCGTCATCGCCTTGAGGTCCGCACCGGCGCAGAATGCGCCTCCGGCGCCGGTCAGGATCGCCACCCGGACGTTGTGGTCGCTGTTGACGCGGTCCCACGCCTCGCGCATGCCGTCCATCATCGGCCCGGACAGCGCGTTGCGAGCGTCCGGACGGTTCAGGGTGACCACCAGCGTGTGGTCCTCCTGCTCGACGAGGCAGTGCGGCTGGTCTTGCTCGGTCATGGGCCCTCCGGGAGGCGAGAACGGGTCGGGCCGCACTCTAGCCAGAAACGAGAACGTGTTCTAGTGTGCGGTCGTGGCTCTCAACATCGCAGACCTCTTCGAGCACGCCGTGGACGCCGTACCCGACCGGCTGGCTCTCGTCGTGGGCGACCACCGGCTGACCTACGCCGAGCTCGACACACAGGCCAACCGCCTCGCCCACCACCTGGCCGCGCACGGCGTCGGGACGGGCAGTCATGTCGGGCTCTACGCCAAGAACGGCGTCGAGCACGTGGTCGCGCTGCTCGCGGTGACGAAGCTCCGGGCGGTGGCGATCAACATCAACTACCGCTACGTCGAGAACGAGCTGAACTACCTGTTCGACAACGCGGACCTGGTCGCGCTCGTCCACGAGCGCACCTACGCACCCCTGGTGGCCGCCTGCGTGCCGAAGCACGAGCGGCTGCGGCACGTGGTGGTGATCGAGGACGGCACCGACGAGGACTTCGCCTCCTACGGGGGAATGAGCTGGGCCGAGGCGCTCGAGGGCGGGAAGCCCGACCGGGGCTTCGGCTCCCGCAGCAACGACGACGTGTGGATCGTCTATACCGGTGGCACCACGGGCTACCCGAAGGGCGTCATGTGGCGCCACGAGGACATCTGGCGCACCCTCGGCGGCGGCATCGACTTCATGACCGGCGAACGGCTGGAGGAGCACGACCAGTCCCGCAGAGCGGCCGAGTCGGAGCCGATGATCTCCTTCCCGCTCAGCCCGATCATGCACGGCGGCGCCCAGTGGGGCATGCTCATGCACTTCTTCGCCGGCCACGTGGTGGTCCTGGTGCCGAAGTTCGACACCGACGAGGTCTGGCGCATCGTCGACGAGGAGAAGGTCCAGGTCATGTTCATGACCGGCGACGCGATGGCCCGCCCGCTCATCGAGCGCTACGAGCAGGGCGGCTTCGACGGCTCGAGCCTGGTCGCGGTCGCCAGCAGCGCGGCGATCTTCTCCACCGAGGTGAAGCAACGCTGGATGGCCGCGTTCCCGTCCACCTTCTTCACCGACTCGGTCGGCTCGACGGAGACCGGCTTCGCCGGCACCGGGCTGGTCGACCAGGAGAACGTGAATCAGGGTGCGGTGGTCTCGATCGGTCCCGAGACGGTCCTGCTCGACGACCTCAACCAGGTCCTGGACCCGGTCGCCGATGTGGGCGCGGTGGGGCGGCTGGCCCGCGCCGGGAGCGTGCCGCTCGGCTACTACAAGGACCCGCAACGCTCGGCGCGGACGTTCCTCGACATCGACGGGGTCCGGTACGCCGTACCGGGGGACTTCGCCCGGCTCGAGCCCGACCAGAAGATCACGCTGCTCGGCCGGGGCTCGAACTGCATCAACACCGGTGGCGAGAAGGTCTACCCGGAGGAGGTCGAGACCGCGCTGAAGTCGCACCCCGACGTGTTCGACGTCCTCGTGGTCGGCATCCCCGACGAGCGCTACGGGCAGGCGGTGACCGCGGTGGTGCAGCCACGCGCCGGTGCCGCGCCGAGCCTCGACACGCTCAACGCGCACCTGCGCACGCTGCTGTCGGGCTACAAGCTGCCGCGCTCGCTGACCCTCGTGGAGGAGATCCCGCGGCACGCGACCGGCAAGGCCGACTACCCCAGGGCCAAGGAGCTGGCCGTCGGCACCAAGACGGCCGCGCTGGCCTGACCCGAGGAGACCAGATGCGTACCGACCTCTGCGAGACCTTCGGCATCGACCACCCGATCTTCGCGTTCACCCCGTCGGAGCACGTCGCCGCGGCGGTGAGCCGCGCCGGCGGGCTGGGCGTGCTGGGCTGCGTGCGCTTCAACGACACCGAGGAGCTCGAGAAGACGCTGCGGTGGATGGACGAGAACACCGACGGGCGGCCGTACGGCGTGGACGTGGTGATGCCGATGAAGGTGCCCACGGAGGGCAAGGCCGTCGACCTGGCGGAGCTGATCCCGCAGGAGCACCGGGACTTCGTCCAGGAGACGCTGCGCCGGCTCGGGGTGCCGCCGCTGGCCGAGGGAGAAGGCCGGGAGGGCGTGCTGGGCTGGCTGCACTCGGTGGCGCGCTCGCACGTCGACGTGGCGCTGAGCCACCGCCCGGTGCTGATCGCGAACGCGCTCGGCTCGCCGCCGAAGGACGTCATCGACAAGGCGCACGGGCACGGCGTCAAGGTCGCCGCCCTGGCCGGCGCGGCCAAGCACGCGCGCTCGCACGTTGCGAACGGCGTGGACCTCATCGTGGCGCAGGGCTACGAGGCTGGCGGGCACACCGGCGAGATCGCCAGCATGGTGCTGACCCCGGAGATCGTGGACGCGGTCGGTCCCGACGTCCCCGTCCTGGGGGCCGGCGGGATCGGGTCCGGACGGCAGGTCGCCGCGTCGCTGGCCCTCGGCGCCCAGGGGGTGTGGACCGGCTCGATCTGGCTCACCACCGAGGAGTACGCCCAGCTGTCGACGAACCCCGGCATGACCGAGGCGTTCCTGCGCGCCGGGTCGGGCGACACCGTGCGGACCCGGGTCTACACCGGGAAGCCGGCCCGGTTGCTCAAGACGCGGTGGACGCAGGCCTGGGAGCAGGAGGACGCGCCTGCACCGCTGCCGATGCCGCTGCAGAACCTCCTGGTCGCCGAGGCGCACAACCGGATCAACGCCAGTGGCGACCCCGAGGTGGTCTCCATGCCGGTGGGACAGATCGTCGGTCGGATGAACCAGGTGCGACCGGTCGCCGAGGTGATGGCCGAGCTGGTCGCCGGCTTCGAGACAGCCGTCGCGCGGCTGGACCGGATCCGCGGCTGAGCGTTCCCCGGCGCCCCCTTCCGTACGGCTAGGCTGGTCGCAGAGCCGGGAGAGTGCCGGCGACCGCGGGCACCGGAGGATCGGCAGGCACATGGACGCGCACGAGGACCGGTCCTGGCTGGGGTCCGTACGCGGCCGGGTCGCCACGGTCACCGGCGAGTGTGTGCCCGTGTCAGGCGTCGACGGCGGCTCCGTCGCCCTGGTCAGTTCGGCGTCGGGGCGCCACCTGCTCTACGCCACCGACCCGACGGCGCACCGCATCGAGGACCTGCAGATCCTCCTCGGCGAGGGCCCGGCCGTCGACGCCCAGGAGAGTCGCTGCCCCGTCCTCATCGACGACCTCCAGGACCGCGGTGTGGGCATCGCCCATCGCTGGCCGGCCTTCCTCGCAGAGCTGGGTCACCTCGATGTCCGCAGCCTGTACGCGTTCCCCGTGCGGATCGGCGCGGTGGCGCTCGGGACGTTCCAGCTCTACCGGCAGCAGGCGGGCCGGCCGGACTCCGCGCAGCTCGGCCGGATGCTGACCGCGGCGGACGCGGTGGGCGGTGTGCTGCTCGACGTGGACCCAGCGGTCGCCGACGAGCTGTGGGGTACCTCGCCCAGCGCGCGCGTCCACCAGGCCGCGGGCATGGTGCTGGTCCAGCTGGACGTTTCCATCGACGAGGCCCTGGTGCGGCTGCGCGCCACCGCCTACGCCGAGGGGCTGACGCTCGACGAGGTGGCGGGCAGCGTCGTCGACGGGCGCCGCCGGTTCGAGAAGGAGGAAGCGTGAACGCACAGGACCCGGTGTCGCCGGCGACAGGCGGAGACGCCCTCCTTGCCCAGCGGCTGGTTGCGCTGGCCGACACGCTCGTCGGCGACTACGACGTCGTGGACCTGCTGGACCGGCTGGTGCGCACGTCGGTGGAGCTCCTCCCGGTCCAGGAGGCCGGCCTGCTGCTGGCCGACCCGCGTGGACGGCTCGAGCTCCTGGCCGCGACCAGCGAGGCCGCGACCGTGGTGGAGCTCTTCCAGCTGGAGAACGACGAGGGTGGCCCCTGCGTCCGCTGCGTCGACCAGGGAGTGATGGTGGTCGTGGACGACCTGGCGGCCGCGGGGCAGGAGTGGCCCCGCCTGGCCGCGCATGCCGTCGACGTCGGCCTCCGGGCGGTCACCGCCGTGCCGATGCGGCTGCGAGACGAGGTGATCGGCGGGCTGAACCTCTTCGGCGCCGAGGCGGTCGGCCTCAGCCACCACGAGGAACGCATCGCCCAGGCGCTGGCCGACATGGCGACGATCACCATCCTGCAGCAGCGGGTGGAGCACCGGTCCTCCCAGCTCGCCGAGCAGCTGCAGTACGCCCTGAGCAGCCGGGTCGTCATCGAGCAGGCCAAGGGGGTCCTGGCAGAGTACGCCGGGCTGGACATGGGGCGCGCGTTCGCCGCGCTGCGTGAGTTCGCGCACCGCCACGGCTACCGGCTCGGCGACGTCGCGGACTCGCTGGTGCAACGGCGGCGCGCGCCGGCGGAGCTGCTCGTTCCCGGCCACCCCCGCGACGGCTGATGGACCCGGCGGCGGTCAGCCGTGCTGCGGTCAGGCGGGCTCGGCCGCGAGCAGCCGGCCCAGGGCGAGCGCCTGCTCGGTGGCGCCCCCGAAGGTGAGCTCGAGCCGTTTGGCGGCCGTGAAGTAGCGGTGCGCCGCGCCGTCGAGGTCGACGCCCACCCCGCCGTGCACGTGCACGGCGGTGTGGGCGATGCGGTGCCCGGCGTCGGCGGCCCACAGCTTCGCGGCGGCGACCTCCACGTCGGCGGGCAGCCCCTCCGCCACCCGCCAGGCCGCCCGCCAGAGCGTCAGCCGCGCGCCCTGCGCGTCGATGTAGCCGTCGGCCAGCCGCTGCGAGACGGCCTGGAAGCTGCCGATCGGGCGGCCGAACTGCTCGCGGCTGCGGGCGTACGACGCGGTGAGCTCGAGTGCCCCCTCGACGGTGCCGAGCTGCTGCGCGCACAGGGCGACCAGCAGGTGCTGGGCCAGCCACGGCGCGACGTCCTCGGGGCGCCCGGCGGCGCCGAGCAGCCGATCGTCACCGAGCTCGACCCGGTCGAGCTCGACCCGTCCGGCCACGTCGCCGTCGTTGAGCACCTGCGCCGCGACGGTGACGCCGGGGTCGCCGGGTCGCACCGCGAGCACCGCGGTGCCCGGCCCGGTGTCGGCCGACACCAGCACGAGGTCGGCCGTCGTGCCGGCGGCGACGACGGTCTTGGTGCCGGACAGTCGCCAGCGGTCACCGTGGCGCTCGGCGATGACGGTCGGGCGGCGCGGCGCGCAGGCTCGGTCCTCGTCGAGGGCCACGGTCAGCACGCTGTCGCCGGCGGCGGCCGGAGCGAGCCAGGTCTCCTGCTGCGCTCCGGTGCCGAAGCGGGCGAGCGCCATGCCGGCCGCGGCGTGCCAGGCCAGCGGCGCCGGCGCCACGTGGCGGCCGGTCTCCACCAGCACGCTGGACAGCTCGAGCAGGCCGAGGCCGGCGCCGCCGACGTGGCCGGGGAACGCCAGGCCGAGCAGGCCCGCGGCGCCGAGCTCGCCCCACAGGTCCCGGTCGAACCGGCGGCCGGCCGCCTCCACCTGCCGCAACCGCTGCGGGGTGCACCGGTCGGCGAGGATGCGGCCGGCCAGCGCGGAGGCGTCGGCCATCTCGGGGGTGGGGTCGAAGTCCATGTCTTCCTCTCCGGGCCGGTCGTCAGCGCGTCGCGGCCGGCAGGCCGAGGCCGACCGCGCCGATGATGTCGCGCTGGATCTCGTTCGTGCCGCCACCGAAGGTCATCACCAGCGAGGAACGGTGGTAGCGCTCCAGGCGGCCCAGCAGCACGGCGGCGGGCGACCCGGAGCGGACGAGCGCGTTGGGGCCCACGATCTCCATCAGCGCGCGGTAGACCTCGGTGGCCAGCTCGCTGCCGTACACCTTGGTCGCCGACGCCTCTGCGGGGGAGAGGCGCGCGCCCTCGGAGGAGGCGATCTTCCAGTTCATCAGGGTGAGGACGTCGGCCCGGGCGTGGGCGCGGCCGAGGAGCACCTGCACCCACTCCGCGTCGATGACCCGCGAGCCGTCGGGGTTCTTGGTCTCCTGTGCCCAGCGCCGGACCTGCTCCAGGGCGTGCACCAGCGGGGCCGAGGAGGTGAGCGCCACCCGCTCGTGGTTGAGCTGGTTGGTCATCAACGGCCAGCCGCCGTTGAGGTCGCCGACCAGGTTTCCCGCGGGCACCCGGACGTCCTCGTAGTAGGTGGCCGACGTGGAGACCCCGGCCACGGTGTGCACCGGCGTGTAGGAGAACCCCTTCGCGTCGGTCGGCACCAGGATGATCGAGAGCCCCTTGTGACGGGGCAGCTCCGGATCGGTGCGGCAGGCCAGCCAGACGTAGTCGGCGTACTGGATCAGGCTGGTCCACATCTTCTGCCCGTTGATCACCCACTCGTCGCCCTCGCGCCTCGCCCGGGTCCGCAGGCTGGCCAGGTCGGTGCCGGAGTCCGGCTCGGAGTAGCCGATGGAGAAGTGCAGCTCGCCGCGGAGGATCGCCGGCAGCAGCCGCCGCTTCTGCTCCGCGGTGCCGAAGCGCATGAGCGTCGGCCCCACCGTGTTGAGCGTCAGGTGCGGGATCGGGATGCCGGCGACCGCGGCCTCGTCGGAGAAGATCAGCTGCTCGAGCATCGAGCGCTGCTGGCCGCCGTACTCCTTGGGCCAGCCGATCCCGAGCCAGCCGTCCGCACCCAGCCGGCGGATGAGGGCCTTGTAGGTCTCGGTGTCCCCGAACTCGCCGGTGGAGACCGCCAGTGCGGCGCGTACCTCCGGGGTGACCAGCTCGTTGAAGTAGGCACGGAGCTCGCTGCGCAGCTGCTCGTGCGCGTCGGAGAGGGCGAGGTGCATCGGGTCTCCTGACCAGGCGGCTCGCGCCGCGACCAAAACTGGAACGTGTTACAGAAACGAGGCTAGTAGGCGAGCCCGCCTGCTGTCGAGACGCTGGCCACCAACCGCGCAGAACTGTAACCTGTTTCAGTATTGGCCCCGTCCCGTCGTCTCCGGAGGAAGCCACCATGACCGCCGTCACCACGCCCGACGCCCGCTTGATCGACGCCGGCGTGCCGCCGACCCGGTTCGCGCGGGGATGGCACTGCCTCGGGCTGGCCGACGCGTTCCGCGACGGGAAGCCGCACGCGGTGCAGGCCTTCGGCACCAAGCTCGTGGTGTTCGCCGACACCGCGGGAGCGCTGCACGTGCTCGACGGCTACTGCCGGCACATGGGTGGCGACCTCAGCCAGGGCACGGTCAAGGGCGACGAGGTGGCCTGTCCCTTCCACGACTGGCGGTGGGGCGGGGACGGACGGTGCAAGGCGATCCCCTACGCCAAGCGCATCCCGTTGCGTGCACGGACGCGTTCCTGGCTGACCCTCGAGCAGAACAAGCAGCTGTTCGTGTGGCACGACCCCGAGGGGAACCCGCCGCCCGAGGACGTGGTCGTCCCGCGCATCGACGAGGCCTTCGACGAGCAGTGGACCGACTGGACCTGGGAGACCCTGGTCATCGACGACGCCCACTGTCGCGAGATCGTCGACAACGTCGTGGACATGGCGCACTTCTTCTACATCCACTACGCGTTCCCGACCTACTTCAAGAACGTGTTCGAGGGTCACGTCGCGACGCAGTACATGCACTCCCGCGGCCGCCCCGACGCCGGCAGCGGCGGGTACGCCGGCGAGGACATGCTGCTGCGCTCGGAGGCGTCGTACTTCGGGCCGTCGTACATGATCAACCCGCTGACCACCAGCTACAAGGGCATCGAGGTCGAGGTCATCCTCGTCAACTGCCACTACCCGACGTCCGCGAGCTCGTTCGTGCTCCAGTACGGGCTCATCGTCAAGAAGCTCGACGGTCTCGACGACGAGACCGCGGACAGGATCGCGCGCAAGTACTCCGACATGTTCGGCGAGGGGTTCCTGCAGGACGTGGAGATCTGGCAGAACAAGAGCGCGATCCAGAACCCGTTGCTGTGCGAGGAGGACGGGCCCGTCTACCAGCTGCGCCGGTGGTACGAGCAGTTCTACGTCGACGCCGCCGACGTGACCGAGGAGATGACCCAGCGCTTCGAGTTCGAGGTGGACACGACCCACGCCGTCGAGAGCTGGGAGCGGGAGGTCCAGGAGAACCTCCGTCGCCGGCTGGACGAGGAGCAGCGGGCCGCCGCGGAGAAGGCCCAGCCGAAGGCCAAGGCCTGATGCCCTCCTACACCCCCCTGCGCGCGGAGACGCTCGCCGACCAGCGGCTCTACCTCGAGGGCCGGCTGGTGGAGGTGGCGTGCGCGGAGTGCGCCGCGGTGGTGCGGGTGCGCAAGAACAGCGAGTCCCACACCTCGATCCAGTGGACCGCCGACGCGGTGGCACGCTGCCGCGAATTCGACCGGCGCGACCGCGCGGGCGAGCGGCGGGTGCACGAGTCCTGCCCGCGGCTGAGGTCGAGCATCGAGACGGCCGTCAAGACCGGCCGGCTCCGGATGGGGGACCAGGATGGGTGACGCGCACCGGGCCCGGGTCGTCGAGGTGATCCAGGAGACCGGGGACGCGCACTCGCTGGTGCTGGAGGTCGACGAGGACGCCCGCCCGGAGTTCGCCTACAGGCCCGGCCAGTTCCTCACCGTGGCGGTGCCGAGCGAGCGGACCGGCACCGTGGCGCGCTGCTACTCGCTCTCCAGCGCCCCGCACGAGACCGACCTGCTCAAGATCACCGTCAAGCGCACGGCGGAGGGTTACGGCTCGAACTGGATCTGCGACAACCTGCGCGCGGGGCACCAGCTCACGGTGCTGCCGCCGAGCGGGATCTTCACGCCTGCCTCCCTCGACGCCGATCTACTGCTGCTTGCCGGTGGAAGCGGGATCACCCCGGTCATCTCGATCGCGAAGTCGGCGCTGGCGCGTGGCAACGGGCAGGTGGTGCTGCTCTACGCCAACCGCGACGAGTCCTCCGTGATCTTCGCCGACGAGCTGACCGCGCTCGCGCACAAGCACCCCGACCGGTTCGTGGTGGTGCACTGGCTCGAGAGCCTGCAGGGACTCCCCGCGCCGGCGCACGTGCGCGCGTTCGCCGCACCGTTCACCAGCTTCGACGCC
Source organism: uncultured Actinomycetota bacterium (assembly GCA_963816325.1). GTDB lineage: Bacteria > Actinomycetota > Actinomycetes > Propionibacteriales > Nocardioidaceae > Nocardioides_B. The sequence goes on from CAWFKC010000019.1 coordinate 156,911, forward strand.
TTCGTCTGCGGACCGGGGCCGTTCATGCAGGGCGCGGTCACCGCACTGAAGGACCTCGGTTTCCCGCGGGAGCGCCGGCACCAGGAGAAGTTCGTGTCGCTGGGTGGCAACCCGTTCGGCGACGAGATCGAGGAGCTGGCGGTGGGGGAGGACGACGACGAGGTCGTCGCCGGCCGCACCCCCGTCCGGGACACCCCGGCGGCGCTCACCGGCGAGCTCGACGGACGCGGGTTCGCCTTCGACGACTGGGCACCCGGGACCAGGCTGCTCGACCACCTGCTCGCCAACGGCGTGGACGCGCCGTACTCCTGTCGCGAGGGCAGCTGCAGCGCGTGTGCGTGCCGGGTCCTCGAGGGCGAGGTGACCATGGTGCACAACGAGGTCCTCGACGCCGACGACCTCGCGGAGGGAATCCGGCTCGCCTGCCAGTCGCTCCCGCTGAGCGACCGGGTGCGGATCAGCTACGCGTAGCCGAGGCTCAGCGGACCACGCACACGGGCTTCTTCACCAGGTTCATCTGCTGGTTGCGCACGACCACGTCGGTGACCACGTCCACCGAGCGCCCGGCGCAGCCGGTGGTGCCGAGGTCGGCGGACACCCTCTGCGCCGCGCGCCCGGCGTGGCCCGGCAGGCCCCGCGGCCCGGGCTCGCCGTCCGCGCCGTCCTGTCCGGGCGGGCCCTGCTCGCCGGGTGGACCGGCGAGACCCGTCGCTCCCTGCGGCCCGCGGAGCTGGTCGGCGAAGACGTGCACGGCGGCGAACGCCCCGAGGAAGCCGAAGACCACGGCGACGACCGCGGTGACGAGGAGGCTGGCCCACTTGCCCATGCGACGACGGTAAGGCCGGGACCCGCCGACGTGGCGAGGTTTGCCGGTTTTGGGAAGTTCCGGGAGCTTCGGCGGCACGACTCGCGGTGCTATTTACCTAAAGGACTCGCCCGAACCTGTGACTCATGTGAAACTTGACGCTCATTGTGACGACTACGGGGTGTCGTGCGAACCCGGCAGTCGCCGCGCGCACCTGACCGAGGCCACTCGTGACTGGCCGATCCTAAGGAGTTCGTCGTGATGCTCGTCCTCTCTCGCGTGCGGCGAAGTGCCGTCGTCGCGCTCGTCGCCGCCGCCCTGCTCGCGGCCTTCGTCGCCTCCGGGCAGCAGGCCACCCGGCCGGAGCTGGCCTCCCGTTCGGTGAGCAGCTACACGCCCGTGACCGGCGCGACCTTCAACCGCCCCGTCGGCACCATCGGTCAGCAGCGCGCGATCTTCCGCCAGATCCAGAACACCATCTCCGCCGCCCCGCGGGGTTCGACGATCAAGTTCGCCGTGTTCTCCTTCGCGTGGGGACCGATGACCCAGAAGCTGATCAACGCCTACCGGCGTGGCGTGCACGTGCAGCTGATCTTCGACGACCACGCGGTGTACGGCTCGGAGCGGCGCCTGCAGAGGGTTCTCGGGACGAACCCGAACCACGGCTCCTTCGTGGTGATGTGCCACCGCTCCTGCCGGGGCACCTCGGGGAACATGCACGACAAGTTCTTCCTGTTCAGCCAGGCCGGCGGCACCGACCACGTGGTCATGGTGGGCTCGGACAACATCACCCGGCACAACGCCGAGGACCAGTGGAGCGACCTCTACACCGTGGTGGCGAACCGTCCGCTGTACTGGACCTACAGCGGGGTCTTCGACGAGATGAAGTGGGACCGCGCGGTCTCCGAGGCCTACCTCGACACCACCATCGACGGCTACGGCGTGCAGATCTACCCCCGTCCGGACACCACCGAGGCGACCGACCCGCTGACCGAGGCGCTGTCCAAGGTCGACTGCAACCAGGCCGACCCGGTGGACAACTCGCAGGTCCGCGACGAGTACGGGAACCCGGTCGTCACCGACCTCCGCATCTCCCAGCACGCCTGGAACGGCACGCGCGGCAAGTACCTCGCCCGGCAGGTGGCCGCCCTCGAGCGCTCCGGCTGCCAGGTGCAGGTGATCTACGGCGTGGGCATGGGCGCCGCGGTGCGGTCGATCCTCGCCGACAACGGCGTCACGCTGAACCCGGGCACCGTCAAGGGTGTGCGCACCCACCAGAAGACGCTGCTGGTCTCCGGGATCTACGACGGTGACCCGAACGCGCACGTGGTGTTCACCGGGTCGCACAACTGGTCCAACGGCGCGCTGCGGCGCGACGAGACGATCTTCCGGATCAACGACGAGCAGGCCTTCGACCAGTACCTCGCCAACTTCGAGGACATCTGGGCCAACGGCTGAGCCGCCCGCGACAAACCGACGAGTCCCGCCCCCCGGTCCCGCGACCGGGCCGGCGGGGCTCGTCGCGTCCGGGGCCCGCACGGGCACTCACCAGCCGCGGGCGCGCCACTCCTCCAGGTGCGGACGCTCGGCGCCCAGCGTGGAGTCGTCCCCGTGCCCGGGGTAGAACCACGTCTCGTCGGGCAGCCGGTCGAAGATCTTCGTCGACACGTCGTGGAGCAGAGAGCGGAAGGCGTCCTCGTCCCCGAAGGTGTTGCCGACCCCGCCGGGGAAGAGCGAGTCGCCCGTGAACAGGTGCGGGGTGCCGGCCGGGTCGTCGTAGAGCAGCGCGATGGAGCCGGGGGTGTGCCCCGCCAGGTGGATCACCTCGAGCTCGCAGTCGCCGACCGCGACCTTGTCGCCGTCGCCGACGCGACGGTCGACCGGCACCGGTAGGTCGTCGGCGTCCTCGGCCCCGGCGATGGTCTCCGCGGCCGTGGCCCGGACCACCTCCGACAGCGCCCGGTGGTGGTCCCAGTGCCGGTGGGTGGTGATCACCTTGGTCAGCCCGTCCGGGCCCACGGCGGTGAGGATCGCCTCTGCATCGTCCGCCGCGTCGATGAGCACCTGGTCACCGGTGCTGCGGCCGCGCAGGAGGTAGACGTTGTTGGACATCTCGCTGACTGCCAGCTTGGTGATCATCAGGTCCGCCAGCTCGCGGACGTCCGGGGGACCGCCCGGCCGCACCTTGCCGTGGTAGGTCATCGACGGCTCACCTCCACCTTCCGAGCCGGGGCAGCTCTCCTGACGAGGAGACTAGCCCGCTGCCCTCGCCCCGCCCGACCAGCCACCAGGCGAGCGCGCCTGCGGTGCCCTTCACCTCGGGGCCCGGGCCGGAACCCAGCTTCCAGAGCCCGTCGACGTCGGTGCTCGACAGCACCATCGAGGGCCCGTCCAGTCCCAGCTCGTCCTGCCGTGAGCCGATCAGGAAGCGGGAGAACTCCACCGGCCAGTCCGCCGCCGTGTAGCCGAGGTCGAGGTCGGCATGGTGGATCTCGATCTCCGCCCAGCGCTTGCCGGTGGTGTCGGCCGCGGTCATGAAGGTCGGTCCGCCGGGCAGGCGGGAGATCGGCGCGGCGAGGTGCTCCCGGCCGAGCCGGTGCACCACGGCGCGGAAGCGTCCGGCGGAGGCCTCCGCGTCCTCGCGCAGCTGGGCGGCGCTGCGGGTGGCGCCCCGGTCGATCTCGTCGTCCCGCACCGTTTGCGAGGAATACATCCATGCGTCCTCACCGTTGAGCACGGCAGCGAGCGCGTGTGTGAGCGCGTCCGCCTGGCGCGCGAGATGGGTGACCACGTGCGCGCGCGACCACCGAGGCAGCAGCGACGGTGCCTGCAGCTCGTGGTCGTCCAGAAGTGTCAGGGCCCGCAGATAGCGTGTGGTTGCGTGCTCCGTCTCGTCGAAGTGAGGTAGTGCGATGGAGGTTGCCATGGGGTCATCCAACCCCGGAGTGTCGCCTTGGACCAGACCGCTATCATGACGAACACGTGTTCGAACCTGCCCGTGAGCCCGACCGACGAACCCGCCGAGGACAGTGCAGTGGCCGACCAGCTGATCATCCGTGGTGCCCGCGAGCACAACCTCAAGGACGTCTCGCTCGACCTGCCGCGTGACGCGCTCATCGTCTTCACCGGTCTCTCGGGCTCCGGCAAGTCCTCGTTGGCCTTCGACACCATCTTCGCCGAGGGCCAGCGACGCTACGTCGAGTCGCTCTCGGCCTACGCCCGCCAGTTCCTCGGCCAGATGGACAAGCCCGACGTGGACTTCATCGAGGGCCTCTCGCCCGCGGTGTCGATCGACCAGAAGTCCACGTCGAAGAACCCCCGCTCGACGGTCGGCACCATCACGGAGGTCTACGACTACCTCCGTCTGCTCTACGCCCGGGCGGGCCGTCCGCACTGCCCCACCTGCGGTGCGCCGATCTCCCGGCAGACCCCGCAGCAGATCGTGGACCGGGTCCTGGCCCTGGAGGAGGGGGCACGGTTCCAGGTCCTCGCGCCGGTGGTCCGCGGGCGCAAGGGGGAGTACGTCGACCTCTTCCGCCAGCTCCAGACCCAGGGGTTCTCCCGGGCGCGTGTGGACGGCGAGACCCACCAGCTCGCGGAGCCGCCGACGCTCGAGAAGCAGAAGAAGCACACCATCGAGGTGGTCGTGGACCGGCTCGCTGTCAAGGAGTCGGCGAAGCGGCGGCTGACGGACTCGGTCGAGACCGCGCTCGGCCTGGCCGGCGGCCTGGTGGTGTTCGACTTCGTCGACCTTCCCGACCACGACCCGGGTCGCGAGCTGCGGTTCTCCGAGAAGATGGCGTGTCCCAACGAGCACCCCATCGACACCGACGACCTCGAGCCGCGGTCGTTCTCCTTCAACTCCCCGTTCGGTGCCTGCCCGGTGTGCCACGGGCTGGGCACGCGGATGGAGGTCGACCCGGAGCTGGTGGTCTCCGACCCGTCGATGACGCTCGGCGAAGGGGTGATCGCCCCCTGGTCGGGCGCCCACGTCGCCGACTTCTTCACCCGTCTGCTGCACGCGCTGGGCGAGGAGCTCGGCTTCGACCTGAACACCCCGTGGCAGGACCTGCCGGCCAAGGCGCGGCGGTCGATCCTCGACGGCCACGCCACCAAGGTGCACGTGCGGCATCGCAACCGCTACGGCCGCGAGCGGTCCTACTACACCAGCTTCGAGGGGGTCCGCCCCTACATTGAGCGGCGGCACCGCGAGGCGGAGTCCGACACCAGCCGGGAGCGCTTCGAGGGCTACATGCGCGAGGTGCCGTGCCCGGAGTGCCACGGATCCCGCCTCAAGCCGGTGTCGATGGCGGTCACCCTCGGCGGCAAGAGCATCGCCGAGGTCTGCGCGCTGCCGATCAACGAGTCGGCCGAGTTCCTCCGTGGCCTGGAGCTGAGCCCGCGCGAGAAGCAGATCGCCGAGCGGGTCCTCAAGGAGATCCAGGAGCGGCTGCGGTTCCTGCTCGACGTCGGGCTCGACTACCTCTCGCTCGACCGGCCCTCCGGGTCGCTGTCCGGCGGCGAGGCCCAGCGGATCCGGCTGGCGACCCAGATCGGCGCCGGGCTCGTGGGCGTGCTCTACGTCCTCGACGAGCCGTCGATCGGGCTGCACCAACGCGACAACCACCGGCTGATCGAGACGCTGGTGCGCCTCAAGGACCTCGGCAACACCCTGATCGTCGTCGAGCACGACGAGGACACCATCCGGGTGGCGGACTGGGTCGTGGACATCGGCCCGGGCGCCGGCGAGCACGGCGGCCAGGTCGTGGTCTCGGGCACGGTCCAGGAGCTGCTCGACCACCCCGACTCCCAGACCGGCCTCTACCTCTCCGGCCGCCGGGAGATTCCGGTGCCCGAGGTCCGCCGCCCCCGCGCCCCCGGCCGTGAGCTGACGGTGGTCGGCGCCAAGGAGCACAACCTGCAGGACGTGGACGTGACTTTCCCGCTGGGGATGTTCGTCGCCGTCACCGGCGTGTCCGGGTCCGGCAAGTCCACGCTGGTCAACGACATCCTCTACACGTCCCTGGCCAAGCAGATCTACAACGCCCGCACCGTGCCCGGCCGGCACAAGCGCATCCAGGGCCTCGAGCACGTCGACAAGGTGATCCACGTCGACCAGTCGCCGATCGGGCGTACGCCGCGGTCGAACCCCGCGACGTACACCGGGGTCTTCGACCACGTGCGCAAGCTGTTCGCCAGCACGCCGGAGGCCAAGGTGCGCGGGTACCAGCAGGGGCGGTTCTCGTTCAACGTCAAGGGCGGCCGCTGCGAGGCGTGCGCGGGCGACGGCACGATCAAGATCGAGATGAACTTCCTCCCGGACGTCTACGTCCCCTGCGAGGTGTGCCACGGCGCTCGCTACAACCGCGAGACGCTCGAGGTGCACTACAAGGGCAAGACGATCGCGGAGGTCCTCGACATGCCGATCGAGGAAGCCGTCGAGTTCTTCGAGGCGATCCCGGCGATCTCCCGCCACCTGCGCACGCTTGTCGACGTCGGACTTGGCTACGTCCGCCTGGGCCAGCCCGCCCCGACCCTCTCCGGAGGGGAGGCGCAGCGGGTGAAGCTCGCCGCCGAGCTGCAGAAGCGCTCGACTGGTCGCACGGTCTACGTCCTCGACGAGCCGACCACCGGCCTGCACTTCGAGGACATCCGCAAGTTGCTGCTGGTGCTCGGCCGCCTGGTCGACCAGGGCAACACCGTGCTGGTGATCGAGCACAACCTCGATGTGATCAAGACCGCGGACTGGTTGGTCGACATGGGCCCCGAGGGCGGGAACCGCGGCGGCCTGGTCGTCGCTGAGGGGACGCCCGAGGAGGTGGCTAAGGACCCGGCCAGCTACACCGGGCAGTTCCTCGCGCCCCTGCTCGAGGGGCGTGAGGCGGTCGTCGGCGCGAGCCCGCGCACCACGCGCTCGGGTGCCTCGCAGGCCGCGACCGCGTCGCCGACCAGGAGCGCGGCGAAGTCCGGCGCCAAGAAGACGGCGGCCAAGAAGACGGCGGCCAAGAAGACGGCGGCCGGGAAGACGGCCGCCAAGCCGGGCGCCGACCGGTCCCGCGCCACGAAGGCCGCCACCACCAGGGCCGGGGCCGCGAAGGCCGGGCGGGAGCCGGCCGGGAGTCGCCGGACGGCGAGAGCGAGCACCCGGTGACCCCCGGCGCCCAGGCCGGCTCTAAGGATTCGGCAAGGTTCTGCCGTTAGGTTCGCCGACGTCTTGCCGACCCTCGCCTCGTACCCCGGGAGCCGCCCCATGCCGCAGGAAACCACGCCCCAGCCGTCCGAGCCGCAGGGGCGCCGCCCCGAGGGCGCGACCCGGCGCTCGGTGGTGCGCGGTGTCGCGGTCGGCGGTCTGGCGCTGCCCCTGCTCGCGGCGTGCGGGAGCACGTCGGATGAGTCCGGCGAGGCCCCGCGGGCAGCAGGGCCGTCGCCGAGCGCCCAGGGGTCGGACGGCTCGGCGGGCGGGGGCTCCCAGCCTCTGACCACCACGGGGAAGGTGCCCGAGGGCGGGGGAGAGATCCTGCAACAGGCCAGGCTCGTGGTCACGCAGCCCAGCCACGGCGAGTTCAAGTGCTTCAGCGCGGTGTGCACCCACGCGGGCTGCCTGGTCGGCTCCGTGCAGAACGGCGCGATCATCTGCCCCTGCCACGGCAGCCGGTTCTCGGTCAAGGACGGGTCGGTGCTGAACGGACCGGCGAGCCGTCCGCTGCCTGCGTACAAGATCACCGTCAAGGGCACCAAGATCATCCGCTCCTGAGGCCGGACGCGTCGGTCCCGCCCCGTAGGGTTGAGGGGTGGCCGACCCGTCGACGTACCGCCCTGCCCCGGGGTCGATCCCTACCTCGCCAGGCGTCTACCGCTTCCGCGACGAGCACCGCCGGGTGATCTACGTCGGCAAGGCGAAGAACCTCCGGGCCCGGCTCACGTCGTACTTCCAGGACCTGGCCAACCTGCACTCGCGGACCCGCACGATGGTGACCACCGCGGCCGGTGTCGAGTGGACGGTGGTCAACACCGAGGTCGAGGCGCTCCAGCTGGAGTACTCCTGGATCAAGGAGTACGACCCGCGGTTCAACGTGAAGTACCGCGACGACAAGTCCTACCCCTGGCTCGCGGTGACGCTCAACGAGGAGGTCCCGCGGGTCATGGTGGGGCGGGGCGCCAAGAAGCGCGGGGTGCGCTACTTCGGGCCCTACTCCCACGCCTGGGCGATCCGCGAGACCGTCGACCTGCTGCTGCGGGTGTTCCCGATGCGCTCGTGCAGCAACGGCGTGTTCAAGCGGTCGGCCCAGATCGGCCGGCCGTGCCTGCTGGGTTACATCGGCAAGTGCTCCGCGCCGTGCGTGGGCCGGGTGAGCCCGGAGGAGCATCGGCAGGTCGTCGACGACTTCTGCGACTTCATGGGCGGCCAGACGACCGCGTTCGTGAAGCGCTTGGAGAAGGAGATGTACGCCGCGTCCGCCGAGATGGACTTCGAGCGGGCGGCCCGCCTGCGCGACGACATCGGCGCCCTCAACCGGGCGATGGAGAAGCAGGCCGTGGTGCTCGGCGACGGCACCGACGCCGACGTCATCGCCTTCGCCGAGGACCCCCTCGAGGTCGCGGTCCAGATCTTCTACGTCCGCGGCGGCCGGATCCGCGGCCAGCGCGGCTGGGTGGCGGACAAGGTCGATGACGCCGAGACCGGCGACCTGGTCGAGCGTTTCCTGCTCCAGCTGTACGACGGGGAGACCGGCGAGGCCATCCCCCGCGAGGTGCTGGTGCCGGCCCTCCCGGACGACCGGCCCGTGCTCGAGGAGTGGCTCGGCGGCCGGCGCGGCTCGAAGGTGGCCCTGCGGGTGCCGCAGCGCGGCGACAAGAAGGCGCTGCAGGACACCGTCGCCCGCAACGCGCACCAGGCACTTGGCCTGCACAAGACCAAGCGGGCCAGCGACCTGACCACCCGCAACCGGGCGCTGGCGGAGATCCAGCAGGCGCTCGACCTCCCCGAGGTCCCCCTGCGCATCGAGTGCTACGACATCTCCAACCTCCAGGGCACCGAGGTGGTCGGCTCGATGGTCGTCTTCGAGGACGGCCTGGCGCGCAAGAGCGAGTACCGTCGCTTCGTCGTCCGCGGCGTGGAGGGGCAGAATGACGTCGCGTCCATGCACGAGGTGATCACCCGGCGCTTCCGGCGGTTGCTCGACGAGCGGGCCGAGTCGGGGGCCGTGGACGGCGGCGGCGACGAGGACCAGGGCCCGATGCTGATCGACCCGGAGACCGGACGGCCGAAGAAGTTCGCCTACGTGCCCGGGCTGGTCGTGGTCGACGGCGGCCCGCCGCAGGTGGCCGCGGCCCAGCGGGCCCTCGACGAGCTCGGCATCGACGACATCCCGGTCTGCGGTCTGGCGAAGCGCCTGGAGGAGGTGTGGCTGCCGTCGCAGGAGGACCCGGTCATCCTGCCGCGCACCAGCGAGGGGCTCTACCTCCTGCAGCGCATCCGCGACGAGGCCCACCGGTTCGCGATCACCCACCACCGCAACCGGCGCTCGAAGTCCATGGTGGAGAGCCTGCTCGACGACGTGCCCGGCCTGGGGGAGATTCGCCGCAAGAGCCTGCTGCGCCAGTTCGGCTCGCTGCGCAAGCTGCGCGGCGCGACCGTCGACGAGATCGCCGCGGTGCCCGGCATCGGTCCGCGCACCGCTGAGGCCATCCGCTCCGCGCTCGACCAGCAGGACGCGTCGACGCGGGCGGTGAGTGTCAACACGGCCACCGGTGAGATCATCTCCGACGAGCTCGACCCAGCCGAGGAGACGCGATGACCACGACCCCGCACGGTCCCGACCAGGCCCCCGGGCAGCTGGTGATCGTGACCGGCATGACCGGCGCCGGTCGCAGCACCGCCGCGAAGGAGCTCGAGGACCTGGGCTTCTTCGTCGTCGACAACCTGCCGCCGACACTGGTCGGTGACGTGGTCCGGCTGGTCGACGAGAGCCAGGGCACCCGCCAGCCGATCGCGGTCGTGGTCGACGTGCGCTCCGGCTCGTTCTTCACCGGCCTGCAGGAGGTGCTGGCCCGCGGCACCACCGGTCGGCTGACCACCCTGCTGTTCCTCGAGGCCGACGACTCCACGCTCGTGCGGCGGCAGGAAGCCGCGCGGCGGCCGCACCCCTTGCAGGAGGGCGGCCGCCTGCTCGACGGCCTGCGCCGCGAGCGCACCGTGATGGCGGACCTGCGCGCCCATGCCGACCTGGTGATCGACACCTCGAACCTCAACGTCCACCAGCTCACCGACAAGATCGCCGAGGCGTTCGGCACCGAGCACACCACCGCGCTGAAGGTGACCGTGGTCAGCTTCGGGTTCAAGTACGGCATCCCGGTCGACGCCGACTTCGTGGCCGACATGCGCTTCCTGCCCAACCCGCACTGGGTCCCCGAGCTCCGGCCGCTGTCCGGGCGCGACGACGCGGTGGCCGACTTCGTACGCAGCCAGCCCGGCGCGGAGGAGTTCCTCAAGGGCTACGTCGACCTCATCCAGACCGTGGGGGCGGGCTACCTCCGCGAGGGCAAGCGGTTCATGACCGTGGCGATCGGCTGCACCGGGGGCAAGCACCGCAGCGTGGCGATGAGCGAGGAGATCGCTCACCGGCTCCGCGGCGCCGGGCTGGACGCGCGTGCGCTGCACCGGGACCTCGGGCGTGAGTGAGCTCGGTCCGCCCGGCGCCGCGGTGTCGCCCACGGACTCCGAGGGGCGCGCAGACCTCCGGGCGGTGGCCCTCGGCGGCGGCCACGGCCTGGCCGCCTCGCTCGCCGCGCTGCGGCGCCTGGTGCAGCACCTGACGGCCGTGGTCACCGTGGCCGACAACGGCGGCTCCTCGGGCCGGCTCCGCCGGGAGTTCGGCTGCCTGCCGCCCGGCGACCTGCGGATGGCGCTGGCCGCGCTGTGCGGCGACGACGACTGGGGCCAGACCTGGGCGCGCGTGCTCCAGCACCGCTTCACCAGCCATGGCGAGATGGACCAGCACGCCGTCGGAAACCTCCTGATCGTCGCCCTGTGGGAGCTGCTCGGCGAGCACGTCGACGGGCTCAGCTGGGTGGGCCGGCTGCTGGGCGCGCAGGGCCGCGTCCTCCCGATGTCCCTGACCCCGTTGGACATCGCCGCCCTGGTGGCGCTTTCCCCCGGCGCGGACGCCACCCGACCGGCATCACTGCGCACGGTGCGCGGCCAGGTCGAGGTGGCGTCCACGAGCGGCCGGGTGGTCAGCGTGCGCCTGGAGCCCGCCGACCCGCCGGCCTGCCCGGAGGCTCTCGAGGCGGTGCGCGACGCCGACTGGGCCGTGCTGGGGCCGGGCTCCTGGTTCACCAGCGTGATCCCGCACCTGCTGGTGCCCCAGCTGCGCGAGGCCCTCGTGCAGTCGCCGGCCCGGAAGCTGGTCACGCTCAACCTCGAGCCGCAGACCGGCGAGACCGACGGCTTCTCGCCCGAGAACCACCTCGACGTGCTGGCCGCCCACGCCCCCGAGCTGAAGCTCGACGTGGTGCTCGCCGACCGGCGTGCGGTGGGCAACGAGGCGCAGCTGCGGGCGACCGCGGCCGGCCTCGGCGCGGAGCTCGTGGTAGCCGACGTCGCGGCCGACGACGGCACCCCTCGTCACGATCCAGTGAAGTTGGCCAATGCGTATGCGTCGGTTCTACTGCGCACATAGGGTGGGCGCCGGTTGCCCGGTATCTCCGGAACTTAAAGGATTTCCTCCAGACGTGGCAGGATCGAAGGCATGGCGATGACGGCTCAGGTGAAGGCAGAACTGGCCAGTACGACGGTGACGAAGGCCTGTTGCCGCAAGTCCGAGGTGTCGTCGATGCTGCGGTTCGCGGGCGGCCTGCACATCGTGAGCGGCCGGATCGTGGTCGAGGCCGAGCTGGACACCGGCGCCGCTGCGCGCCGGCTGCGCAAGGACATCGCCGAGATCTACGGGCACGCCTCCGACGTCGCCATGGTGTCGGGCAACGGCATCCGCAAGGGCAGCCGCTACGTCGTCCGTGTGGTGCGCGAGGGCGAGCAGCTCGCCCGGCAGACGGGCCTGCTCGACGGGCGGGGCCGCCCGGTGCGCGGGCTGCCCCCGCAGGTGGTCTCGGGAGCCGCCTGCGACGCGGTCGCGGCCTGGCGCGGGGCGTTCCTGGCGCACGGCTCCCTCACCGAGCCGGGTCGCTCGTCCGCCCTCGAGGTGACCTGTCCCGGCCCCGAGGCGGCACTCGCCCTGGTCGGGGCCGCGCGTCGGCTGGGGATCGCGGCGAAGGCCCGTGAGGTCCGCGGCGTCGACCGGGTGGTGATCCGCGACGGCGACGCGATCGGCGAGCTGCTCACCCGGCTCGGCGCCCACGAGTCGCTGATGGCGTGGGAGGAGCGTCGGATGCGCCGTGAGGTCCGCGCGACCGCGAACCGGCTGGCCAACTTCGACGACGCCAACCTGCGTCGGTCCGCGCGCGCCGCAGTCGCTGCGGGCGCGCGCGTCGAGCGGGCCCTGGACATCCTCGGCGACGACGTGCCGGACCACCTGCGCCTCGCCGGCGACCTGCGGTTGAAGCACAAGCAGGCCTCGCTGGAGGAGCTCGGCCAGCTGCACGAGCCCCAGCTGACCAAGGACGCCATCGCCGGCCGGATCCGGCGGCTGCTGGCGATGGCCGACAAGCGCGCCCAGGACCTCGGCGTCCCCGACACCGAGGCGAGCCTGACGGCGGAGATGATCGCCGAGGAGCAGTAACCGCCGTTCCGGGCGGCTTCGTCGGCAGGCCCTAGGTCCCGACTTCGGGGGCCGTTGGGAGTTACTTGCACGTAGGCCGGACGAGGCATTCGTGCGTCTCCGGCGAGGCGGTAGGGTCCGATACGGGGCTTCTCACAAGGGGCTTTCCGGACCTGAGACCGCAATCGAGGAGTGAACGACCCGTGACTGTTCGCGTGGGCATCAATGGATTCGGCCGGATCGGCCGCAACTTCTTCCGGGCCGTGCAGGCCTCCGGCGCCGACATCGAGATCGTGGCGGCCAACGACCTCGGCGACGTGAAGACGATGGCGCACCTGCTGAAGTACGACTCGATCCTCGGGCGGTTCCCCGAGGAGGTCTCGGTGACCGGCGACGGCATCAAGGTCGGCGACGCGACGCTGAAGATCCTCGCCGAGCGCGACCCCGCGCAACTGCCCTGGAAGGACCTCGGCGTCGACGTCGTCGTGGAGTCCACGGGCTTCTTCACCGACGCGACCAAGGCCAAGGCGCACCTCGACGCGGGCGCCAAGAAGGTGATCATCTCCGCGCCGGCCAAGAACGAGGACGTGACCGTCGTACTCGGCGTGAACGAGGGCGACTACGACCCGGCCAGCCACCACGTCATCTCCAACGCGTCCTGCACCACCAACTGCCTCGCCCCGATGGCCAAGGCGCTCAACGACAGTGTCGGCATCGTCAAGGGCCTGATGACCACGATCCACGCCTACACCCAGGACCAGAACCTCCAGGACGGTCCGCACAAGGACCTGCGTCGCGCCCGCGCCGCCGCGCTGAACATGGTGCCGACCTCGACCGGGGCGGCGAAGGCGATCGGACTGGTGCTGCCCGAGCTGAAGGGCAAGCTCGACGGGTTCGCGATGCGGGTGCCGCTGCCGACCGGCTCCGCCACCGACCTCACCTTCGAGGCGAGCAAGGAGACCTCCGTCGAGGAGGTCAACGCCGCGGTGAAGGCGGCGGCCGAGGGCCCGCTCAAGGGCTACCTGCGCTACACCGAGGACGCGATCGTCTCCAGCGACATCGTCACCGACCCGGCGTCCTGCATCTTCGACGCCGGGATGACCAAGGTGATTGGCGACCAGGTGAAGGTCATCGGCTGGTACGACAACGAGTGGGGCTACTCCAACCGCCTGGTCGACCTCGTCGGCTTCGTCGGCAAGAGCCTCTGACCTCACATGAACAGCATCGACGACCTCGGTGACCTGCGCGGCAAGCGCGTGCTGGTGCGTTCCGACCTCAACGTCCCGCTCGAGGACGGCCGCATCACCGACGACGGGCGCATCCGGGCGAGCCTGCCCACCCTGCAGCGGCTGCGGGACGCGGGGGCCCGGGTCGTGGTCGTGGCCCACCTGGGCCGTCCCAAGGGGGAGCCGGACCCGAAGTACTCCCTGGCGCCGGTCGGGGCCCGGCTCGGAGAGCTGCTCGGCACCACGGTGACGCTGGCGCAGGACACCGTGGGCGAGACCGCCCGCGCCGCCGTGGCCGGGCTCGAGGACGGCCAAGTGGCGCTGCTGGAGAACGTCCGCTTCAACGCCGGCGAGACCAGCAAGGACGACGCGGAGCGGGGTGCCTTCGCCGACCGGCTCGCCGAGCTGGCCGACGCGTTCGTCAGCGACGGCTTCGGTGTGGTGCACCGCAAGCAGGCGTCGGTGTACGACGTCGCGCAGCGCCTGCCGCACGCGATGGGCGGCCTGGTCGCCGCGGAGATCGACGTGCTGCGGCGGCTGACCGAGAACCCCGAGCGTCCCTACGTCGTGGTGCTCGGCGGCTCCAAGGTCTCCGACAAGCTCGGCGTGATCGACAACCTGCTGGGCAAGGCCGACAAGCTGCTGATCGGCGGCGGCATGGTCTTCACCTTCCTCAAGGCCGAGGGCTACGAGGTGGGCAAGAGCCTGCTGGAGGAGGACCAGCTCGACACCTGCCGCGAGTATCTCCGCCGCGCTGAGGCGTCCGGGGTGGAGATCATGCTGCCGACCGACCTCGTGGTCGCCCCCGAGGTCAAGGCCGACGCGCCCGCGACGGTGGTGCCGGCCGACGCGATCCCCGCCGACCAGCTCGGCCTGGACATCGGCCCCGAGTCCGGCAAGGCGTTCGCCGCCGCGCTCGCCGACGCCCGGACCGTGTTCTGGAACGGCCCGATGGGCGTCTTCGAGCTCGAGGCCTTCGCCGGGGGCACCCGCGCCGTGGCGGAGGCACTGACCAGGGTCGACGGCCTCACCGTGGTCGGCGGCGGCGACTCCGCTGCGGCGGTCCGCGCGCTCGGCTTCGACGAGGCGGCCTTCGGGCACATCTCCACCGGCGGCGGAGCGAGCCTGGAGTACCTCGAGGGCAAGAACCTCCCCGGGGTCGACGTACTCTCCTGACCGCAGCCCCGTGGGTCGAGGAGGCCCGCGCAGCAGGCGTCTCGAGACCATCCCGACACGAAAGAGAACCGATGGCCAAGAACACCCGCGTGCCGCTGATGGCGGGCAACTGGAAGATGAACCTCAACCACCAGGAAGCGGTGGTGCTGGTCCAGAAGCTGGCCTGGACGCTCTCGGACAAGAAGCACGACTACGGCAAGGTCGAGGTGGCGGTGCTGCCGCCGTTCACCGACCTGCGGAGTGTGCAGACGCTCGTGGACGGCGACCGGCTGGAGCTGAAGTACGGCGCGCAGGACGTGTCCACGCACGACGACGGCGCCTACACCGGCGAGATCTCCGCGGCGATGCTGGCCAAGCTCGGCTGCTCGTACGTCGTCGTCGGCCACTCCGAGCGGCGTGAGCACCACGGCGAGTCCGACGAGCTCGTCAACGCCAAGGTCACGAAGGTGATCGGTGCCGGGATGACCCCGATCGTCTGCGTCGGCGAAGGGCTGGAGGTGCGCAAGGAGGGCCGTCAGGTCGAGCACACGCTCGCACAGGTCGACGGCGCGCTGGCCGGGCTGACCGCCGAGCAGGTCGCCGGGCTGGTGGTCGCCTATGAGCCGGTGTGGGCGATCGGCACCGGCGAGGTCGCCACTCCCGACGACGCCCAGGAGGTGTGCGCGGCGATCCGCGCCCGCGTCGCGGAGTCGGTGTCGGACGAGGCGGCCGCGGCCGTGCGGGTCCTCTACGGCGGATCGGTCAAGGCCGCGAACGTGGCCGGCATCATGGAGAAGACGGACGTGGACGGCGCGCTGGTCGGGGGCGCGAGCCTGAAGGCCGACGAGTTCGGCGGGATCTGCCGCTTCTACGACATGCCCGTCATCTGATGTCGCGACCCGTGGGTTAGGCTTTCTCATCGTGGTTATCGCCTTCACCGTGCTGCTCATCCTGACCAGCCTGCTTCTGATCCTGCTGATCCTGCTCCACAAGGGCCGGGGCGGCGGGCTCTCCGACATGTTCGGAGGCGGCGTCTCGAGTGGCCTGGGCGGCTCCTCGGTCGCCGAGCGCAACCTCGACCGCATCACGATCGGTGCGGGCGTGATCTGGTTCGCGTGCATCATCGCCCTGGGGCTGCTGCTGAAAGCCGGCAGCTAGAAACTGACGAGGAGTGAGCGTGGCAGGTGGAGGAAACGCCATCCGTGGCAGCCGAGTGGGTGCCGGGCCGATGGGGGAGGCGGAGCGCGGTGAGGCCGCGCCACGCCAGACCGTGGTCTACTTCTGCGCCAACCGGCACCAGTCGGTGATCACCTTCGCGGTCGAAGCACAGATCCCGGACTCCTGGGACTGCCCCCGCTGCGGGCTCCCGGCCAGCCTGGACTCGGACAACCCGCCGCCGGCGCCGAAGATCGAGCCGTACAAGACCCACCTCGCCTACGTGAAGGAGCGCCGCTCCGACAAGGAGGCCGAGGAGATCCTCGACGAGGCGATCCAGCTGCTGCGCGACCGCCGCAAGCGCGGCGAGATCGTCTTCTGACGCGGGCGGCGGCGCGCCCCGCGGCTGCCTAGAGCAGCGAGGCGGCTGCGTCGTCGAGCAGCCACAGCGTCCTGGAGAGGCCCTTGGGGCCTGCAGCGGGTACGTCGACGGGGTCGGCGCCGTGCAGCGCGTCCCGGACCGCCTCCGCTTTCTGCTCGCCGGCCGCCAGCCACCACACCTCCCGCGCGCTCTGGAGCACGTGCATGGTGAGCGAGATGCGCGTCGGCGGCGGCTTGGGGGAGTCGCGGACGGCGACGACCGGCTCCTCGCTGAACTGCTCGCGGCGTCCGGGGAAGAGCGAGGCACAGTGGCCGTCCGGGCCGATGCCGAGCATCAGGACGTCGAACACGGGCACCTGGCCGTCGCCGCCCGCCGCTGCCGCGAGCTCGCGCCCGTAGGCCCGCGCCGCCGCGTCGACGTCGTCACCGTGCTCGCCGCCGGACGGCGGCATGACGTGCACGCGTGCGGGGTCGAACGGCAGCCGGTCCAGCACCGCCCGGGCGGCGTGCAGCGCATTGCGGTCGTCGCTGTCGGCGGCCACGAACCGTTCGTCGCCGAACCACACCTCCACGCGGCTCCAGTCCACCCGATTCCGCTCGGGCGCCTGCGCGACGGCATCGTGGACCTTGTCCGCGATGCTGCCGCCGGTGAGCACCACCGAGGGCACGTCGCCGGACTGCTGCAACGAGGCGAGGCGGTCGACGAGCCGGCTGGCGACGACGCCGGCGAGCTCGTCGGGAATCGGCTGGGTGATCACCTCGGTGCTCATGTCAGGCCTTCTTCCTTGCCGGAGAGTCGTCACGGTCGTCGCGGCGGACCATGCTCCTCACCGTGGCGGCGTAGATGTCGTCGGGGTCGAGACGGCGCAGCTCCTCCGAGAGCAACTCGGCGAGCCCGCGGCGCTTCAGGGCGACGGGGCGGTCCGGCTGGCCCGGCGCGGACAGGGTCGCGAGCTTGCCGTCGTACCGCACCAGCGAGACGTCGCCCTGCCGGGAACCGAGCACCACGTCGGTGATGCCGGGGCCGTCGGAGACGTGCCTCTCGACCGGGACCTTGAGCCGTTCGGCCAGCCAGGCGGAGAGCAGGTCCGCGCTGGGGCTGATCTTCTCGGCGGTCACCGAGGCGCTGGTGACCTTGGCGTGGTACTGGTCCAGCGCAGCCGCGAGCAGCGCGCGCCAGCCGGTGATGCGGGTCCAGGCGAGGTCGGTGTTGCCGGGCGCGTAGGCGCGGCACTGGGCCAGCATCGCCTTCGCCTTGCCGCTGGGCATGGCCGCCGCGTCGGTGATCCGTCGGCGAGCCAGTCGGCCGAGCGGGTCGGCCGCCGGGTCGTCGGGGCCCTTGGCCGGCCACCACAGCACCACGGGGGAGTCGGGCAGCAGCAGGGGCAGCACGACCGACTCCGGGTGCTTGGTGACCGCGCCGCTGAGCCGGATCAGGGCCCGCTCGCCGGACATGCCGCTGCCGATCCCGACCTTGGCGTCCACGCGCGCCGCGCCACGGCCGTCACCGAGCACCACGCCGAGCAGCCGGGCCGGGTGCTCGTGGGAGGCGGCCCGGGCGGCGGCCATCGCCTCGTCGGCCCGGTCCTCGTCGGCGACGATGACCAGCGTCATCACCATGCCCATCGCCGGGCTGCCCGCACTGCGCCTGGCCCGCACGAACTCCGCGGCGATGGCGCTCGCGCTGGTGTCGATCAGCTCGATCACTAGGGTCGCCTCCAGGTCCGGCCGTCGCGTTCCAGCATCGTGTTCGCCGACTCGGGTCCCCACGTGCCGGCGGGGTAGCCGTCGGGCTTGCCGTGCTCGGCCCAGTAGTCCTCGATCGGGTCGAGGATCTTCCAGGAGAGCTCGACCTCCTCGTGCCGCGGGAACAGCGGCGGGTCGCCGAGCAGCACGTCGAGGATCAGCCGCTCGTAGGCCTCGGGGCTGGACTCGGTGAACGTGCCGCCGTAGGCGAAGTCCATGTTGACGTCGCGGATCTCCATCGTGGTGCCGGGGACCTTGGAGCCGAACCGCATCGTGACGCCCTCGTCCGGCTGCACCCGGATCACCAACGCGTTCTGCGTCAGCTCCTCGGTGGAGGTGGCGGAGAACGGCAGGTGCGGGGCCCGCTTGAACACCACCGCCACCTCGGTGACCCGGCGGCCGAGCCGCTTGCCGGTGCGCAGGTAGAACGGCACCCCCGCCCACCGGCGGGTCTCGATGCCAAGCTTGATCGCGGCGAAGGTCTCGGTGTGCGAGGTGGACGAGATGCCCTCCTCCTCGCAGTAGCCGGGCACCTTGACGCCGCCCTGCCAGCCCTCGGTGTACTGCCCGCGCGCGGTGGCCAGGTCGAGCCGTCGTGGCAGCACCACCGAGGAGAGCACCTTCTCCTTCTCGACGCGCAGGCTCTGCGCGTCGAAGGAGGTCGGCTCCTCCATGGCGATCAGCGCCATCAGCTGGAGCAGGTGGTTCTGGATGACGTCCCGGGCGGCGCCGATCCCGTCGTAGTAGCCGGCGCGACCGCCGATGCCGACGTCCTCGGCCATCGTGATCTGCACGTGGTCGACGTAGTTGGAGTTCCAGATCGGCTCGAACATCTCGTTGGCGAACCGCATCGCCAGGATGTTCTGCACCGTCTCCTTGCCGAGGTAGTGGTCGATGCGGAACACCGAGCCGGACGGGAAGACCTCGTTGACCACGGCGTTGAGCTCGCGGGCGCTCTCCAGGTCGTGACCGAAGGGCTTCTCGACGACCACGCGCCGCCAGCTGTCCGGCATCGGGTCGGCCAGCCCGTGCTGCTTGAGCTGGCCGATCACATCGGGGAAGAACCGCGGCGGGATCGAGAGGTAGAACGCGTGGTTGCCGCCGGTGCCGCGGGCCCGGTCGAGGTCGGTGATGGTCTGTCGCAGCGTCTCGAACGCGAGGTCGTCGGAGAAGTCGCCGGGCACGAACCGGAAGCCCTCGGCGAGCTGATCCCAGACCTCCTCACGGAACTCGGTGCGGGAGTGCTCCTTCACCGAGTCGTGCACGATCTGCGCGAAGTCCTGGTCGGCCCAGTCGCGGCGGGCGAAGCCGACCAGCGAGAAGCCGGGCGGCAGCAGGCCGCGGCTGGCCAGGTCGTAGATCGCCGGCATCAGCTTCTTGCGCGCCAGGTCGCCGGTGACCCCGAAGATCACCATCCCGCAGGGCCCGGCGATGCGCGGCAGCCGCCGGTCCTGTGGGTCCCGCAGCGGGTTGACGTACGGCGTCGCCGCCCGCGCCTGCTCCTCGGGCTGCCGGGCGCGGGGGCTCACCGCAGCGCCTCGCGGACCGCGGCGACCCCCGCGGCCGGGTCGGTCAGGTGCAGCCGCAGCACCGGGCGGCCGTGGTCGGCGAGCACCTGCGCGTCGCCGGCCGCCTGCGCGGCGATCAGCGTGCCGAACGTGTAGTCCTTGCCCGGAACGGGCAGGTCCTCGTCCGGGGCGCCGGTGATCTGCAGGTACACACCCTCGGCGGGCCCGCCCTTGTGGAACTGGCCGGTCGAGTGCAGGAACCGCGGCCCCCAGCCGAAGGTCACCGGCCGTTTGGTGCGCACCGCCAGGGTCCGTCGTACGTCGGACAGGCCGGTTTGCGCGAGCCGGTCGAGGTAGGCCATCACCGCGACGTAGCCACGCTGGTCGTCGAGCGTGCCCAGCAGCGCGTTCACCGCCTCGCGGACGGTGGCGGCGGCGCCGAGCCAGTCCCCGCCGAGCGCCCGCACCTCGACGGGTCCGTCGACGAAGGCCGGGGGAGTGGCGTCGGGGCTGCCCTCCAGCATGGAACGGGCGGCCTTCTTGGCGCTCTCCACGTCCGGCTGGTCGAACGGGTTGATGCCGAGCACCCGGCCGGCGACCGCGGTGGCGGCCTCCCAGAGGAGCAGCTGGGCGCCGAGCGGGCCCGTGACGGTCGCGTCCGAGCCGCCGGACTCGGGCTCGTGCTCGTGCTCGTCGTCGGTGTCGGCGGCGAGCCGCACCACGGTGACGTCCGGCGGAGGCAGCGCCGCCTCGGGGTCGGAGGTGTCGCCGACCACGACCGGCAGCAGGCCGGTGCCGTGCTTGCCGGTGCTCTCGGCGATCAGCTGCTCGGCCCAGTCCGCGAACCCGGCCAGCCCGGAGCCCTCGTCGACCAGCACCAGCTTGTCGCGCAGCGGCTCGGTGCCGGAGACGGCAGCGCCCAGCCGGAGCGCGGGGTTGGCCCCGTCGTCCTCGGCGAGCAGGTCGGCGACCGCGTCGGCCTGGTCGAGCAGCGCCTCGATGTCCGCACCGGCCAGCCCGCTGGGGACCAGGCCGAAGGCGGTGAGCGCCGAGTAGCGTCCGCCCACCTCAGGGTCGGCGTTGACCACCCGGTAGCCCTCTGATCGGGCCTGCTCGTCCAGCGGCGAGCCCGGGTCGGTCACCACGACCACCCGGGTCGTGGGCTCGATGTCGGCGGCGATGAACGCGTCCACGAAGGCGCGACGCTGGGAGTCGGTCTCCACCGTCGAGCCCGACTTGCTGGAGACCACCACTGCCGTCCGCTCGATCCGGTCGGCGAGCGCGGCCCGCACCTGGTCGGGATGGCTGGAGTCGAGCACGGTGAGCCCGACCCCGGCGGTCGCACAGATCACCTCTGGTGCGAGCGAGGAGCCACCCATCCCGCAGAGCACGACGTGGTCCACGCCGTCCTCCCGGAGCTCCTCCCGGATCGCGGCGATCTGGCCCAGCAGTGGCCGGGATGTGCGGTGCAGCGCCGTCCAGGCCAGCCGGATGCTGGCCTCCGGCTCCGCCTCGGCACCCCACAGCGTGGCGTCCTTGCCGAAAAGCCGGCTCGCGAACTTCTCGTCGACCAGTCCGGGCACGTGTGCGGCAACCGCGTCGGCTGCCGCTCCGGTGGCCGAGACCTCGAGTGCGTCGGTCACTGGGTTGCGCCCTCCGGGTTCGTCGAGGCGGCCATCTGCGACTTGACCGTCTCGACGAGCTCGTCCCAGGACTTGACGAACTTGTCGACGCCTTCTTGCTCGAGGGTGGCGATGACGTCGTCGTAGCCGATGCCGACCGCGGCGAGGCGGTCCATGACCGAGGTGGCGTCGCCGTAGAAGCCGCGGACCCGGTCGCCGCCGTTGAGCTCGCCGTGGTCGGCGAAGGCGTCCATGGTCTTCTCCGGCATGGTGTTGACGGTGTGGGGGACGACGAGCTCGGTGATGTACATGGTGTCCGGGTAGGCGGGGTTCTTCACCCCGGTGGAGGCCCACAGCGGTCGTTGGGTGTTCGCGCCGTCCTGCTCGAGGGCGGCGAACCGGTCGCCGGCGAACTTCTTCTCGTAGGCCTGGTAGGCCAGCCGGGCGTTGGCGATGCCGGCCTTGCCCTTGAGGTCGGCGGCCTTGTCCTGGTCGGCGACGGCGTCGAGGCGCTTGTCGTACTCAGTGTCGACGCGGGAGACGAAGAACGAGGCGACGGAGTGGATGTCGTGCAGCGGCTTGCCGTGGGCGCGGGCCTGTTCGAGGCCCTCGAGGTAGGCGTCCATCACCTTGTCGTAGCGGGAGAGGCCGAAGATCAAGGTGACGTTGACGCTGATCCCCTCCGCCAGCGCGGCGGTGATCGCGGGCAGGCCCTCGACGGTGGCGGGGATCTTGATGAACAGGTTCGGCCGGTCCACGGCGGCCCAAAGCTTCTTGGCCGCCGCCAAGGTGGCGTCGGTGTCGAAGGCCAGGGCCGGGGCGACCTCGATCGAGACGCGGCCGTCGACGCCGTCGGTGGCCCGCCAGGTCTCGCGCAGCAGGTCGCAGGCGTTGCGCACGTCGGTGGTGGTGACCTCGAAGATCACCTCGTCGACGTCCTTGCCCGCGCGGGTCAGCGTGCCGACCTGCTCGTCGTAGCGCTCGCCCTCGGCGACCGCGGCGGCGAAGATGGTCGGGTTGGTGGTGACGCCGACCACCGAGCGGTTCTTGACCAGGTCGGTGAGGTTGCCGGACTCGATGCGTTCGCGGGACAGGTCGTCCAGCCAGATCGACACTCCTGCCTCGGCAAGAGCCTTGAGACGTTCAGACATCGTTTCCTCCCGGGGATCGGTATGCGTGGGTGGGCCGGCGCGCCGGCGGCTCAGGTCTGGGCGGCGGGTCAGACCTGGGTGGCGGGTCAGACCTTGGTGGCGGCGAGGGACTCCTGCGCGGCGAGCACGACGGCCTCGCTGGTCAGGCCGAACCGCTGGAAGAGGGTCTGGTAGTCGGCCGAGGCGCCGAAGTGCTCCAGCGACACGATGCGGCCGGCCTCGCCGACCACCTCGCGCCAGCCCTGGGCGACGCCGGCCTCGACGCTGACGCGGGCCCGCACGGTCGGGGGCAGCACGGTGTCGCGGTAGGACTGCTCCTGGGCGTCGAACCACTCCCGGCACGGCATCGAGACCACCCGGGCGGCCACCCCCTGCTCCTGCAGCGCGGTGCGGGCGGCGACAGCCAGCTGCACCTCCGAGCCGGTGGCGACCAGGACCACGTCGGGCTCGCCGCCCTCGGCGTCGACGAGCACGTAGCCGCCGCGGGCGACGTTCTCGGTGGTGGCCCAGTGCTGACCTTGGGCGTCGGTGCCGCGGGGGAAGGTCGGGACGTTCTGCCGGGTCAGCGCCAGCCCCGCGGGCCGGTCGGTGTGCTCGAGCACGCTGCGCCAGGCAGCCACGGTCTCGTTGGCGTCCGCGGGGCGGACCACGTCCAGGCCGGGGATCGCGCGCAGCGCGGCGAGGTGCTCGACCGGCTGGTGGGTCGGGCCGTCCTCACCGAGCCCGACCGAGTCGTGGGTCCACACGTAGGTGACCGGCAGCCCCATCAACGCGGCCAGCCGCACCGCCGGGCGCATGTAGTCGGAGAACACCAAGAAGGTGCCCCCGTAGACGCGGGTGCCGCCGTGCAGCGTGATCCCGTTCATGATCGCGCCCATGGCGTGCTCGCGGATGCCGAAGTGCAGCACCCGTCCGTACTTGTCGCCGGCGAAGTCCTTGGTCGCGCGTCCCTGCGGGATGAACGACGGCTCGCCCTTGGGGGTGGTGTTGTTCGACTCCGCCAGGTCCGCCGAGCCGCCCCACAGCTCGGGCAGCTCCGGGGCCAGCGCGGACAGCACCGCGCCGGAGGCCTTGCGGGTGGCCATGCCCTTCTCGTCGGCGTCGAACGCCGGCAGCGCCTCGGTCCACCCCGCCGGCAGGGTCCGGGTGCGCATCCGCTCCAGCAGCGCCTTCTGCTCCTCGTGGGACCGCGCCCACGCGTCGAACCGGTCCTTCCACGCCGCCTCGGCGGCCTTGCCGCGCTCGACCAGGCTGCGGGTGTGCGCGAGCACCTCCTCCTCCACGGGGAAGGCCTGCTCCGGGTCGAAGCCGAGCACCCGCTTCGTGGCGGCGACCTCCTCCTCGCCCAGCGCGGAGCCGTGCGCCTTGCCGGTGCCCTGCGCGTGCGGGGCCGGCCAGGCAATCACCGTCTTCAGCGCGATGAAGCTCGGCCGGTCGGTGACCGCGCGAGCCTTCTCGATCGCGTCGTACAACGCGGGCACGTCCTCGACGTACTCCCGGCCACCGTTGGTCCAGTCCAGCCGCTGCACATGCCAGCCGTAGGCCTCGTAACGCGCCGCGACGTCCTCGCTGAACGCGATGTCGGTGTCACCCTCGATCGAGATGTCGTTGTCGTCGTAGATCAACGTCAGGTTGCCCAGCTGCTGGTGCCCCGCCAGTGAGGACGCCTCCGCGGAGACCCCCTCCTCCAGGTCACCGTCGCTGCACACCGCGTACACCTGGTGGTCGAACGGGCTCTCCCCCTCGGCCGCGTCCGGGTCGAACAGGCCCCGCTCCCGACGCGCCGCCATCGCCATGCCCACCGCGTTGGCCACCCCCTGACCCAACGGGCCCGTGGTCGTCTCCACCCCCGCGGTGTGCCCGAACTCCGGATGCCCCGGCGTCTTGCTGCCCCAGGTCCGAAGGCTCTTCAAGTCGTCGAGCTCCAGCCCGAAACCACCCAGGAACAGCTGGGTGTACAACGTGATGCTGCTGTGCCCGCACGAGAGCACGAACCGGTCCCGCCCCGACCAGTCCGGATTCGCCGGGTTGTGCCGCATCACCTTCTGGAACAACGTGTACGCCACCGGCGCCAACGCCATCGCCGTACCGGGATGACCGTTGCCCACCTTCTGCACCGCATCCATCGCCAGCACCCTGGCGGTGTCCACGGCCCGCTGATCGAGGTCGGTCCAATCGAGCTTGCTCACGAGTGTGCTTTCCTCTCGACGATGCTGGGCTGCTCCCGCTCGCATCGGTTTGCGAAAGGGGCGCCGGGGTAGTGCCACGCCGGCGTAGGTTCAAACGGGGGTCCGACGGTGGCCACCTCGGGTCGAGCCTACTCAGGGCGGGTGAGCAGATGCACATCCTCCCTTTCCCGCCCGAGGCGTGATCGAGGCCGCCGCCCTACTAGACTCGGCGGAGCCAGTCGGGCGTCCTTGCACGTCGCCGTCCCCGTCCGAATCAGAGGTTCATGTGACCGCCGTCGAATCCCACGTACCGGCGCAGACGTCGACGAAGGGATCCGAGGCGACCACGCGTGACGTGCTCGCGGCGTACGTGGGGCTGATGAAGCCCCGGATCATCGAGCTGCTGCTGCTGACCACCGTCCCGGTGATGTTCCTCGCCCAGCGCGGGGTCCCGCCGCTCGGACTGGTGGTGGCCACGGTGCTCGGCGGCACGCTCTCCGCCGGCAGCGCCAACTCGCTGAACTGCGTGTACGACGCGGACATCGACGAGCGGATGCGGCGCACCCGCCGACGCGCACTGCCGCGGCACGTGGTCAGCTCCCGCGCGGCCCTGCTGTTCGGCCTGGGCCTCGGGGTCGTCTCGACGCTCTGGCTGGGCCTCCTGGTCAACTGGCTCTCGGCCGGCCTGGCCCTCGCGGCCAACCTGTTCTACGTCGTGGGCTACACGATGATCCTCAAGCGTCGCACCGCGCAGAACATCGTGTGGGGCGGAGCCGCGGGGTGCTTCCCCGCGCTGATCGGCTGGACCGCGGTGACGGGCCGGCTTGCATGGGCGCCGGTGGTGCTGTTCATGGTGGTCTTCTTCTGGACGCCGCCGCACTTCTGGGCGCTGGCCATCCGTTACCGCGAGGACTACGCCGCGGCAAAGGTGCCGATGCTGCCGGTGGTCGCCGGTGCCCGCAAGGTCGCCAAGCAGATCGTGGGCTACTCCTACGTGATGGTCGCCACCTCGCTGGCGCTGTGGCCGGTGGCGCACACCGGCTGGTTCTACCCAGCGGTGGCGGGGGTGCTCGGGCTCGCCTTCCTCGTCGAGTCACACCGGCTGCTCGCCCGGTCCGCGGCCAGCGACAACGTGGTGGACCTCAAGCCCATGCGGCTGTTCCACTGGTCGAACATGTACCTCTCCCTGCTGTTCGTGGGCGTCGCGCTCGACCCGCTGCTGACCCGATGACCCCGCCGGTCCGATGACCGTGCTGGCGACGGTCGTCCACGACGCGGTCGCCGCAGACCTGCTCGCCGGTGACGGGCGGGTGCTCGACCGCCGCGCGGTCCGGGGCGTCGTCGTCCGCGACCGGCGGGTGCTGCTGCTCGCCGGCAAGGCCGGCGTGCTGAAGCTTCCGGGCGGCGGCGTGGAGCCGGGGGAGTCCGACGAGGAGTGCCTGCGCCGCGAGCTGGACGAGGAGTGCGGCCTGCCGCTGCTGGAGGTCACCGGCCTCCTCGGTGACGTGGTGGAGGTGTCGCGGCCGCGGGAGCAGGAGTACGACGTGTTCCGGATGACCTCGCGCCACCTGCACTGCGAGGTCGGTGTGCCGACCGGCCGCCGGCGGCGCGACGCCTACGAACAGCGCCTCGGGCTTGCGCCGGTCTGGCTCGACGTCGACGAGGCGGTGCGGGCGTGCGCGGCCCAGCTCGCCGGGGACGCCGGTGCGCCGGCGTGGGCCGAGCGCGAGCTCGTCGTACTGCGGGCGGTGCAGGCACGGGAGGGACGATGAGGCCCTCGAAGACAGATCTGGAGGACGCTCGGGAGCGGACCATCCCCGACGTCGTCGGGCCGGGCGTGCGGGTGCTCTTCGCGGGCATCAACCCGGGTCTGTGGTCGGCGGCGACCGGTCACCACTTCGCCCGGCCGGGCAACCGGTTCTGGCCGGCGCTGCACGCCTCCGGGTTCACGCAGCGACTGTTCTCACCGCACGAGCAGGAGGAGCTGCTGGCGCTCGGGCTCGGCATCACCAACGTGGTCGCCCGGTCGAGCGCTCGTGCCGACGAGCTGACCCGCGAGGAGCTCATCGAGGGTGGCCGACTGCTGGCCGACAAGGTCGAGCGCTACGGACCGCGGTGGCTCGCTGTGGTCGGTGTGACGGCCTACCGCACGGCGTTCGGCCGGCCGAAGGCGGTGGTCGGGCCGCAGGCGGATCGGCTCGGTGCCACCCGTCTCTGGGTGCTGCCGAACCCCAGCGGCCTCAACGCGCACTACCCGGCGGCCGCGCTGGCCGAGGAGTTCGCCCACCTCCGCCACGCCGCGGGCGACTAGCCGCGTTCACCTGGCCGCGAGGCGGGTTGCGGCTTCAGGCTGTGCAGGTGTTGCCGAGCTCGTCGTCGAGCTGGTCCCAGGCGATCTCCTGGGCGAGGTCGTGGGTGTACTGGGTGTACTCGGTGGCGGTCATCTTGCCCAGGGGTGTGGTGCCGGTGGGGTCGCGTCGGAAGCAGTAGCCGTGCGGGGTGCGCCACAGGTAGATCCCGAACAGCGGGCTGCGGGCGCTCCAGCCGCGGCCGTGGGTCTTGACCCTGTGGCTGGCCCGGCCCAGGGGTGCGAGGTTGTCCAGGCGGGTCTGCCCGGGTTCGCCGCCCAGCTCCGGTGGGACATAGGGGTCTAGGTGGTCGAGGTCGACACCGGTGGCGCGGCTGCTGGTGGCCGAGAACGGGAACACCGTGGTGGGCTGCACCAGCCGGACCTGCTCGGCGAGCCGGTCGCCGGTCTCGTAGGCGTCGACCGGCTGGTGGTCGTTGAGGTCGACGACGCGGGTGATCTTGACCTGGAAGTGGCCGAGCAGCGCGACTGCCTCGGCGTGGGAGAACGCGACGCCCTCGTTCTCCAAGCGGACCACACCGGTGCCGGCGCGGAACTCGATCTGAGGGTGGCGTGCAGGTACAGCACCGCCGCCGGCCGCAACTTCCCGGCGTCCAGCCTCGTGAGGTTCGTCAGAGCGGCCAGGTCGCCCGGGCCTGGTCTGATGGGGGCAGAGTCCACCGCCGGGCGTGTGGGGTCGTGCCCGCAGGTCGGGCAGGCGTCGTCGCGTTGGCTGGGATGCACCGCCGCCTCCGGCACCATCTCGAGCCCCGGCTCGGGCGGCGGTTCTGGTCCTGCGGGCGCACCCGGGCCGCGGAGCGCCCCTCGGAGCGCCGCCTCGGGGCACCTCGGGCGGTCCTGCTGGGACTTCTGCCCGGGCAGGCCGTCGGGCGGGTCCGCGGCCGGGTCCCCCGGGCGCCGAGCCGTCCCCAAGGCTGCCGGGCCGAGCCGGTGGGAGCCACGCGTCGTCGGGGCGGGGGCTGCCTTCCCAGCCGCGGGCCGGCCGGTCGTCGAACAGGCGCTTCGGATCGTCAAGATCCCGCCCCGCCGCCTGCTCCGCCGCCTGCCCCGATGCGGCACCTGGCTTCTCGGCGTCCTGCCCCGCCAGTGCTGCTTCCCGCCGCCTGCCTGGCCCGGCGTGTCCGCCGGCGGTCCCGCTGCCGGTGCGTCACCGTTGTGGCCGTGTTCCGGGGCGTTCTCGTCTGCCGGCTCGCCGTCGTGACCGGTCGGATGCTGTGGTTTGCCGGCGGTGGCGATGAGATGGTGCAGGGCATTCAGCGGGTTGGTGCACAGCAAGAACGCGGCGTCGGCCTCCAGCTGCCGCAGCCCCTCGCGTGATCCCGGGCCAGCACCGGTAGCCGCACTGGTGGGAGTGCTGGTCGCGTGGAGGATCAGCGCGAGCTGGTGGATGCGGGCCCGCATGAGGATGATCTGCGCGGCCGGCAGCAGGACGGTCAGCGACTTCATGCCCTCGTCGTTGGTGCGCGAGACGGTCACCCGGCGGGTGGCCTCCTTCTCGCGGCGGCGGCGTTCGGCCAGCACCGGGTCGGCGGCCTTGATCCGCGCCTCCAGGGTCTCGGCGAACCGCGACCAGGCTTGGCGGCCGAGGTCCTTGGTGGTGCGGGCATCGACCCACCGGGCCGCCTCCAAGGACAGTCCGGCGTTGCGGCAGCGCCGCGCCACATAGGTGGCCTGCCAGGCCTGCACCATCCCCATCGCCCGCGCCGGATCCGCCCCCGGCGCGTCCGCGGCAGCGGTCTCGCCCACCCGTGCCCACAACACCGGGTGCCGGTGGACCAGGTCCACCACGTCACCGACCTGACCGGCCGCGACCCGTTCGGGGACGCCGAGCAGCAGGGCGAGCTCGTGGACGGCGAACTCCGCGACGTCCGGGGTGCCGTCCCCGCCGTAGGCCCAGGCCTGCTCGGTGCCCGGCAGCAACCGCCCCGCCGCGTCGTGGCGGGCGGGGATCGAGTCGCCGTTGTTCAGCACCGCCCACTGACCGGCCAGCAGCAGCCGCCGCGCCGCGGAGGCGCGTTCGCGGGCGACCTCGGCGACCAGCGCGTCAGCGCACTGCTGCCCGCTCATCGCCTCGACCACCACCACCTCCATGCAACGAAAGGTAGGTGCGAGCATCGACAGTTCCGGTGCCAAGGCGCCTGAGACCCCCGATCGGGGGACGACGGCCCCGGACGGGCAAAGGGTCCTTGCGGGAATCAGGCCCAGATGGTCGCGACACGCCGACAACGGCGACCCAACGGGCCTCACTCATGGCCGACCGCGCATGACGCAAGCACCCCGGGACGCGAGTGCCGGAGCCCGGCGGTTTCGAGACGGGCGCTGGGCGCTGACCTCAACCACCGGCGGGCCGGCCTGGGTGCCGCGGTGACGTCGTACGACGGGGTGGTGACGCGGGAGGGGTCGGCGGCGAGAGCTCGATCACGCCGTCGGCGACTCGGGCTCCTGGACGCGCCAGAAGGACGCCCAGAGGCCGTGGACGAGGAGTGTGGCACGCGCTGCCGCTCGGGGATCTCGCCGTCCTGCACGATCCAACTCTCCAGGTCGCCCACACGTCGCCAGTATGCCGCCGGAGGAGAGAGGTTCAGGCGCGCTCGCGCACCCCGACCAGCAGCCAGGTGATCGTCGCCGAGAGCAGGGCTGCGCCGAGCAGGTGCAGCGTGACCAGCGCCACCGGAAGGCCGGTGAAGTACTGCGCGAAGCCAACGGCGGTCTGCAGTAACTCCACGACCACGAGGGCGAGGGCGGCGCGCTGCGCGCGGGCCGGGGCGTCGACCGCCCACAGCGCCAGCACCGCGGCCACGCTCAGCCCGACGAGGAGGAAGACGACGTCGGTGTGCAGCTGGCTCAGTGCCCGCGGGTCGAGCCCGTTGCGCGGCGCCTTGGCGTCACCGGCATGCGGGCCGCTGCCGGTCACCACCGTGCCGAGGTAGAGCACCGCCCACCCGGCGGCGAAGGTCGCGCGCGCCAGCCACACGACGCCTCCGGGCACGGTCGGCAGGGCCGGGCCGTCGCCGTCGCGGAGACGCCGCAGGAGCAGGACGGCCACTCCGATCATCGCCAGCGAGACGACGAGGTGGAAGGCGACGATCCACGGGTTCAGCTCGGTGAGCACGGTGATCCCACCGATGACGGCCTGCGCCGGGACGCCGAGGGCGAGCAACACCGCCAGCCGCGTGACCGACCGACGGCCGTAGCGCAGCGCGACCACCAGGGTGGCGACGGCGACCGCGGCGAGCAGGAAGGTGACCATCCGGTTGCTGAACTCGATGGCGCCGTGGATGCCGAGTGCGCGGTGCGGGACGAACGAGCTGCCCGTGCAGTGCGGCCAGGTCGGGCAGCCGAGGCCGGAGCCGGTGAGCCGCACCACGCCCCCGGTGAGCACGATGAGGATGTTGACCGCCAGCGACGCGACCGCCGCCGGGTACATCCACCGTGCCGCCCAGCCGCTGCGCAGAGGCTCGGCCGGGGCGGCCTCCCTCGTGGAGGGGACCTTCACTCCCACTTGAACGTCCTTGCCGTGAGAAGGGTGCCCACCGTGGCCCAGATGAGGAGCACGACGAGCTGGAATCCGGGGAAGCCGCCGTCGACGAGCGCCACGCGCATGCCGCTGCCCAGCGCGCCCGACGGCAGCAGCTCGAGGAAGTGCCCGAAGCCGCCGTAGGTGTCGGTGGGGAAGACCACGCCGCCGCCGGCCATCAGCAGCAGGTAGATCAGGTTGGCCGCGGCCAGGGTGGCCTCCGCGCGCAGCGATCCGGCGACGAACAGCCCGAGGGAGGCGAACGCAGCGGTCCCGAGCAGGGCGGTCACCAGCGCGCCGAGGACGCCCGAGGCAGTCAGCGTGGGAGACCAGCCGAAGCCGAGCGCGGCGCCGCCCAGCACCACCAGCTGCAGGAGCTCCACGAGCACGAGTGCGCCGACCTTGCCGGCGAGCAGGCCGGCCCGGGGCAGCGGCGAGGCGCCGAGCCGCTTGAGCACGCCGTACCTGCGCTCGAAGCCGGTGGTGATCGCCAGCGAGGTGAAGCTGGTCGACATCACCGCCAGCGCGAGGATGCCCGGCGCGAGCGTGTCGACGGGGGAGTGGGAGAAGGTGAGGTTGAAGCGGTGGGCCGCCTCGATGCCGCCCGCCAGCACGATCAGCGGGATCACCACGGCGAGCAGCAGCTGCTCGCCGTTGCGCAGGATCAGCCTCGTCTCCATGCGCGCCTGGGCGAGCACCTGACGGGGCAGGGGCGCGGCGCCGGGGCGCGGGGCGAAGGTGCCGGTGCTCGTGCTCGTGCTCGTTCCGGTGCTCATGGCGCCAGCTCCCGTCCGGTCAGCTGCAGGAAGACGTCCTCGAGGGTGCGCTGGCCGAGCGCGAGCGACTCGGGCAGCACGCCGTGCTCCTCGCACCAGGCAGAGACCTTGGCCAGCGTGCTGGCGTCGGCGGGCCCGGTGATCAGCAGGCTGTGCTCGTTGAGCGAGCGGACCTCGGTGTGCTCGCCCAGGGTGGCCTCCAGGGAGCCGGGGGCGTCGGCGGGGAAGGGCTCGGTGACCACCAGGCGGATGGTGCTGCTGCCGGTGCCGCGGGTCAGCTCGAACGGCGACCCGCTCGCGATCAGCCGGCCGTTGTCGATGACGTGCACCTGGTCGGCCAGCCGCTCGGCCTCGTCCATGTAGTGGGTGGTGAGCACGATCGTGACCCCGTCTGTGCGCAGCTCCTCGAGCAGCTCCCACGTCGTACGCCGTGCCTGCGGGTCCATCCCGGCGGTGGGCTCGTCGACGAACACCAGCTCGGGACGGCCCACGACCGCCATCGCCAACGCGAGCCGCTGCTGCTGTCCGCCGGAGAGCCGCCGGTACGGCGTGCGCCCGCACGACTCGAGGCCGAGGCGGTCGACGAGCATCGGCACGCTCAGCGGGTGCGCGTGCAGCGAGGCGATGTGCTGGAGCATCTCGACGGCCCGCACGCCCGACCACGCGCCGCCCGACTGCAGCATCACGCCGATGCGCGGGAGCAGCTCACGGCGCTGCGACTGCGGGTCGAGGCCCAGGACGCGGACCCTTCCGGCCTGGGGCTTGCGGTAGCCCTCGCAGGTCTCGAGCGTGGTGGTCTTGCCGGCGCCGTTGGGTCCGAGCACCGCGGTGACCGAGCCACGCGCGACCTCCAGGCTGAGGCCGTCGACGGCCACCTTGTCGCCGTACTGCATGCGCAGGTCCTCGACGATCACGGCGGGCCCGTCGGCAGGACGGTCGGCAGGGCCGGGGCGGGCGCTCGCGGGGAAGGAGGCGGGGGGCACCGGTCCAGTGTAGGAACCCGCCTCCACCGCCGAAACGGGTGTGGTGCGGGTGTGAGCAGCGCCTCGTCCCCTCGACCCCGACGACGCACCCGCCGGACGGTCGCGCCCGTCGCGACGGCTCCCGACCCGCGCGAACCCGTCAACCTCGACGAATCGGCCGATTAGGGCAGCCTTGGTTGAACGCGGGCTGCAATAACGACACAATGATGTTGTGGAAATCGACCAGTCCCTCGAGGCGCCTACGCGCGAGCGCGTGGCCCGGTCGATCCTCGAGCTCGGCCCGACCACGGCCGCGGCGCTCGCGGAGAGGCTGGCGCTCACGCCCGCCGCCGTCCGCCGCCACCTCGACCACCTGATCGCCCAGGGCGACGTGGAGCCCCGCGAGCCCCGAAGCTACGGCAGCCGGGGCCGGGGCCGACCCGCCCGGTTGTTCGCGCTGACCCAGGCCGGTCGCGACCGGTTCGACCAGCAGTACGACGACCTCGCCGCCCAGGCGCTGCGCTTCCTCGCCGAGACCGGCGGGGACGAGGCGGTCAAGGCGTTCGCCCGCCGCCGCGTGGCCGGTCTGGAGGACAACTACCGCGCGATCGTCACCGCCGAGCCGGGCATCAGCGCGGCGGAGGCACTGGCCCGGGCGCTGACCCAGGGTGGCTACGCTGCCTCTGTCCGCAACGGTCCGGTCGGCGAGCAGCTGTGCCAGCAGCACTGCCCGGTGGCGCACGTGGCCCATGAGTTCCCCCAGCTGTGCGAGGCCGAGACCGAGGCCATCTCCCGGGTCCTCGGCAGCCACGTCCAGCGCCTGGCCACGATCGCCCACGGTGACGGGGTGTGCACCACGTGCATTCCGGGCACTGGCGCGGCGAGCACCGCCCTTGACACCGCCTCCCGGCCACCGCAGTCCCTGCGGCGAGGCCAGCACGACCAGCAGCAGAGCACCGGCCGCAGCAAGACCGGCAGCACCACGATCTTGTCCGCACACGAGAGGTTGAGCAACTGATGACCACCATCGAGCAGATGAACCCCGAGCTCGCGGGTCTGGGCCGCTACGAGTACGGCTGGGCCGACCGCGACGAGGCCGGGGAGAGTGCTCGGCGCGGCCTGAACGAGGCGGTCGTGCGCGACATCTCGACGAAGAAGGACGAGCCCCAGTGGATGCTCGACCTTCGCCTGAAGGGGCTGAAGCTCTTCGGTCGCAAGCCGATGCCGAAGTGGGGTGCCGAGCTCGGCGGTATCGACTTCGACAACATCAAGTACTTCGTGCGCTCCACCGAGAAGCAGGCCGCCTCCTGGGAGGACCTGCCCGAGGACATCCGCAACACCTACGACCGGCTCGGCATCCCGGAGGCGGAGAAGCAGCGCCTGGTGTCCGGTGTGGCTGCCCAGTACGAGTCCGAGGTCGTCTACCACAAGATCCGTGAGGACCTCGAGGAGCAGGGCGTCATCTTCGTCGACACCGACACCGCCCTGCGGGAGCACGAGGAGCTGTTCCGCGAGTACTTCACGACCGTGATCCCGGTCGGTGACAACAAGTTCGCCTCGCTGAACACCAGCGTGTGGTCCGGCGGCTCGTTCATCTACGTCCCCAAGGGCGTGCACGTCGACATCCCGCTGCAGGCCTACTTCCGGATCAACACCGAGAACATGGGCCAGTTCGAGCGGACCCTGATCATCGTCGACGAGGACGCCTACGTGCACTACGTCGAGGGCTGCACGGCGCCGATCTACAGCTCGGACTCGCTGCACTCCGCGGTCGTCGAGATCGTGGTGAAGAAGGGCGCCCGCTGCCGCTACACGACCATCCAGAACTGGTCGAACAACGTCTACAACCTGGTCACCAAGCGCGCCACCTGCGAGGCCGGCGCCACGATGGAGTGGGTCGACGGCAACATCGGCTCGAAGGTCACCATGAAGTACCCGGCCGTCTACCTGATGGGTGAGCACGCCCGCGGCGAGACGCTGTCGATCGCGTTCGCCGGCGAGGGCCAGCACCAGGATGCCGGCGCCAAGATGGTGCACGCCGCGCCGCACACCTCGAGCTCGATCATCTCCAAGTCGGTGGCCCGCGGCGGCGGCCGTACGTCGTACCGGGGGCTGATCCAGGTCAACGAGGGCGCCGAGCACTCGGCCAGCGTGGTGAAGTGCGACGCGCTGCTCGTCGACCAGATCAGCCGCTCCGACACCTATCCCTACGTCGACGTCCGCGAGGACGACGTGTCGATGGCGCACGAGGCCACGGTCTCGAAGGTCTCCGACGACCAGCTCTTCTACCTGATGAGCCGCGGTCTGGAGGAGGACGAGGCGATGGCGATGATCGTGCGCGGCTTCGTCGAGCCGATCGCCAAGGAGCTACCGATGGAGTACGCCCTGGAGCTCAACCGCCTCATCGAGCTGCAGATGGAAGGTGCCGTGGGCTGACCCGACCGTCCCGTGGCCGGCCGGCACCGCGCCGGCCGGCGCGGGACAGGCCCATGTCTCACCGACGACGACTGTGATGAGGACGAAGACGAGCTGTGACTGTGACTGACACGCCCAACGTGGCTTCCGCGCTGGAGACCAAGATCGCGAGCCACCTGCACCCGGAGGGGTCGGTCGACCCCGAGTTCTTCGAGGTGCCGACGGGCCGCGAGGAGATCTGGCGGTTCACCCCGCTCAAGCGGCTGCGTGACCTGCACAAGGACGTCGACCTCTCCGGTCGCACCTATCGCACCGACGCGCAGGTGCCCGACGGGGTGCGGGTCGAGCAGCTCGGCGCGGACAGCTCGCTCAAGGGCAGCAGCGGCTACGTGCCCAACGACCGGGTGAGTGCCCGGGCGTGGGCGGCCGCGGACGGCACGCTCGCGATCACCGTCCCCGCCGAGGTCGAGGTCGCCGACCCGGTGATCGTCACCGTGACCGGCACCGGCACCGAGGGCGCCTCCGCCGCGCACGCGGTGGTCGTCGCCGAGCCGCACAGCAAAGCCAC
Source organism: uncultured Actinomycetota bacterium (assembly GCA_963816325.1). GTDB lineage: Bacteria > Actinomycetota > Actinomycetes > Propionibacteriales > Nocardioidaceae > Nocardioides_B. Next base: position 192,151 of record CAWFKC010000019.1, read on the forward strand.
GGTGGTGTTCCGGCTCGAGGGCTCGACCACGCTCGCCGACAACGTCGAGATCGTCGTCGGCGCCGGGGCCCAGCTCAGGGTCGTCGCGGTCAACGACTGGGCCGACGACACCGTCCACCACAGCCACCACCACGCCACGGTCGGCCGGGACGCCACGTTCCGGCACGTGGCGGTCGGCTTCGGCGGCGACCTGGTCCGCATGAACATCTCGGTGTCGTACGACGGGCCCGGCGGCGACGCCGAGCTGCTCGGCCTGTACTTCGCCGACGCCGGCCAACACCTCGAGAACCGGCTGTTCGTCGACCACAACGCCCCCCGCACCCGCAGCAACGTGGACTACAAGGGTGCGCTGCAGGGTGAGGGCGCCCACGCGGTCTGGATCGGCGACGTACTGATCCGCAAGGTGGCCGAGGGCATCGAGACCTACGAGTCGAACCGCAACCTGGTGCTCACCGACGGCTGCCAGGCCGACTCGGTGCCGAACCTCGAGATCGAGACCGGCGAGATCGCCGGTGCCGGCCACGCCTCGACCACGGGCCGGTTCGACGACCAGCAGCTGTTCTACCTGCAGTCGCGCGGCATCGACCCCGACGAGGCGCGCCGCCTGGTCGTGCACGGCTTCTTCGCCGACATCGTGAAGAAGATCGGCGTCCCTGCCATCGAGGAGACGCTGCTGCAGGCGGTCGAGGCGGAGTTGGCCAAGAACGTCGGCGCGCCCGCCGCCGCGGACCTGGAGGGCCGGCCGTCATGAGCTTCCAGCGCGCCTGCTCGGTCGCCGACGTGCCCGACGGCGAGGCGTTCGCGGTAACCGTCGACGGCACCGCGGTCGCCGTCGCCCGCGACGGCGACGACTTCTTCGCCATCTACGACGAGTGCTCGCACGCCGCGGTCGAGCTGTCGGAGGGCGCGGTCGAGGGGCACGAGATCGAGTGCTGGCTGCACGGGTCGATGTTCGACCTGCGCACCGGCAAGCCCACCAACCTCCCCGCGACCGAGCCGGTGGCGATCTACCCGGTGAAGGTGGACGGCGACGACGTCCTGGTCGACGTCGCGGCCGCCTACTGAGGCACCGCCCGGACCACGCAGACAGCTACGAGACGAAAGAGACATCACATGGCAACGCTCGAGATCCGCGACCTGCACGTCACCGTCGAGACCGAGGACGGTCCGAAGGAGATCCTGAAGGGCGTCGACCTCGTCATCAAGGACGGCGAGACGCACGCGATCATGGGTCCCAACGGCTCCGGGAAGTCGACGCTGGCCTACTCCATCGCCGGTCACCCGAAGTACACCGTCACGCGTGGCTCGGTCACCCTCGACGGCGAGGACGTGCTGGCGATGAGCGTCGACGAGCGCGCGCGGGCCGGGCTGTTCCTGGCCATGCAGTACCCGGTCGAGGTCCCCGGGGTCTCGGTGGCGAACTTCCTGCGCAGCGCCAAGACCGCCATCGACGGCGAGTCGCCCAAGCTGCGCACCTGGATCAAGGACGTCAACTCCGCGATGGAGCGGGTGAAGATGGACACCGCCTTCGCGCAGCGCTCGGTCAACGAGGGCTTCTCCGGCGGTGAGAAGAAGCGCCACGAGATCGTGCAGCTCGAGCTCCTCAACCCGAAGATGGCGATCCTCGACGAGACCGACTCCGGTCTCGACATCGACGCGCTGAAGATCGTGTCCGAGGGCGTGAACCGCTACCGCGAGCAGGGTGAGCGCGGCGTGCTGCTGATCACCCACTACACGCGCATCCTGCGCTACATCACCCCCGACTTCGTGCACGTCTTCGTCGACGGCCGGATCGCCGAGGAAGGCGGCCCGGAGCTCGCCGAGCAGCTCGAGGCCGAGGGCTACGACCGCTTCGTCAACGCGCCGGCGTGAGCGTCGTACTCCCCCCGTCCCCCATGACCCACGGAAGGAGGTCCGGACATGAGTGTCGAGGCAACTGACCGCCTGCACGCGCTGCCCGGGCTGCTGCCCGGCCTGGACCTGATCCGAGCCGACTTCCCGATCCTGTCGCGCACGCTCGCCGACGGGTTCCCGCTGGTCTACCTCGACAGCGCGAACACCTCGCAGAAGCCGCAGGTGGTGATCGACGCGATGGTCGACCACCTCGAGCGGCACAACGCCAACGTGGCCCGGGCGATGCACCAGCTCGGCGCGGAGTCCTCGGCGGCGTTCGAGGAGTCCCGCGACAAGGTGGCGGCGTTCATCAACGCCCCGTCGCGCGACGAGGTGATCTTCACCAAGAACGCCTCCGAAGCGCTCAACCTGGTGGCCAACTCGCTGGCCTGGGCCGAGGGCCCGCTCGCGATCGGTCCCGGTGACGAGGTGCTGATCACCGAGATGGAGCACCACTCCAACATCGTGCCCTGGCAGCTGCTCACCGAGCGCAAGGGCGCCACGCTGCGCTGGTTCGGTGTCACCGAGGACGGCCGGCTCGACCTGTCGAACATCGACGACCTGATCACCGAGCGCACCAAGGTGGTCTCGCTGACCTGGGTGTCGAACGTCCTCGGCACGGTCAACCCGGTCGCCGAGATCACCCGCCGGGCGCACGAGGTCGGCGCGATCGTGATCGTCGACGGTGCCCAGGCGGTGCCGCAGATGCCGGTGGACGTCCAGCTCGTCGACGCGGACCTCCTGGCCTTCACCGGCCACAAGGTGACCGGTCCGACCGGCATCGGTGTGCTGTGGGGCCGGCGCGAGATCCTCGACCAGCTGCCGCCGTTCCTCGGCGGTGGCGAGATGATCGCGACCGTGTCGATGGAGCACTCGACCTACGCGCCGATCCCGCACAAGTTCGAGGCCGGCACGCCGCCGATCGTCGAGGCGGTGGGTCTCGGCGTCGCGCTCGACTACCTCGGCGCGATCGGCATGGAGGCCATCCGCGCGCACGAGGAGGCCATCACCGGCTACGCGCTCGAGGGGCTGACGAGCGTCAAGGGCGTCCGGGTCCTCGGTCCGACCAGCACGCACGAGCGTGGTGGGGCGATCTCGTTCGAGCTCGCCGGGGTGCACCCGCACGACGTCAGCCAGGTGCTCGACAGCCGCGGGATCGCCGTACGCGCCGGCCACCACTGCGGCAAGCCGGTGCACAAGCGGTTCGGCGTGCAGAGCTCGACGCGTGCCTCGTCGTACCTCTACACGACGCCGGCCGAGATAGACGCACTCATCGAGGGGTTGGAGTACACCAAGAAGTACTTCAAGGTGGACTGATGACGGCAGAGAACCTCGACTCGCTGTACCAAGAGATCATCCTCGACCACTACAAGAACCCGCTCCACGCGGGGCTGCGCGAGCCGTTCGAGGCCGAGGTGCACCACGTCAACCCGACCTGCGGTGACGAGCTGACCCTGCGCGTGCACCTGTCCGGCAGCGGCAACCAGACGGTCGTCGAGGACGTGTCGTACGACGCGGAGGGCTGCTCGATCAGCCAGGCGTCGACGTCGGTGATGACCGAACTGGTGATCGGGAAGCCGCTCAACGAGGCGCTGAAGCTGCACGAGGAGTTCCTGACCCTGATGCAGGGGCGCGGCAACGTCGAGCCCGACGAGGACGTGCTCGAGGACGGCATCGCGTTCGCCGGGGTGGCGAAGTTCCCCGCCCGGGTCAAGTGCGCGCTGCTGTCGTGGATGGCGTGGAAGGACGCGACCTCGCAGATCGTCGGATCGGCGGCGGAGGCCAAGCCCGCCGACGACACCGGGGCCGGCCCCGTCGACCCGGAGGTCGAGCCCGTCGAGACCCAGAAGGAGAAGTCATGACCGAATCGCACACCGACGACCTGCCCGAGGTCGACCTCAGCGGCGGCACCGGCACGGTGACGGTCGATGACGTCACCGAGGCGATGAAGGACGTCGTCGACCCCGAGCTCGGCATCAACGTCGTCGACCTCGGCCTGGTCTACGGCGTGCACCTCGACGAGTCCACCAACGCCGTGCTCGACATGACGTTGACCTCGGCGGCGTGCCCGCTGACCGACGTGATCACCGATCAGACCAACCAGGCACTCGAGGGTCTCGTCAACGACGTGACGATCAACTGGGTCTGGATGCCGCCGTGGGGCCCGGACAAGATCACCGACGACGGCCGCGAGATGCTGCGCGCCCTCGGCTTCAACGTCTGACCCGCGACCACTTGTCGGGGCCGAACCGCGACGAAGCCTCGCAGCCCTCCGGCAGGTCGGTGCTCGTGCCGCCCGCCCGGATCGAGCGGTGGTTCGAGAACTTCGCGTCCCGGCACGGCCGCACCGACGTCTCCGTCGGTGACGGCCGTGTCGTCGTCTCCGCCGCCGACGGCTCGGTGGCGGTCGCCGCGCTGCCCCTGGGGCAGGAGTACGGCGGCCCGCCGGACCTGCCCGCGTTCGCCGAGGCGGCCCGGGTCCCGCGCCACTGGGCCGTGCTGCTGGTCCGCAAGGGCGGGTTCGCGGTGGCCGCCGTGCGCGGCACCGAGGTGCTCGACTCCAAGGTGGGGCAGCGGCACGTGCAGGGCCGCACCAAGGCGGGCGGGCAGAGCCAGCAGCGGTTCGCGCGCCGACGCGACAACCAGGCCCGCGCCGCCTACGAGGCCGCAGCCGAGCACGCCCAGCGGATCCTCGCGGGGCGGGCCGTGGACGCGCTGGTGTGCGGCGGCGACCGCCAGGCGGTGGAGCAGGTGCTGGCCGACGCGCGGCTCGCGCCGCTGCGGGGGCTGAGGGTCGAGCCGTGGCTCGCCGTACCCGATCCCCGGCGCGCCGTTCTCGACCGTGCCGTGCTCGACGGCGCCTCGGTCCACATCGACCTCACCGACCCCGCCGACCCGGCGCTGGTGCCGCGCTGACAGGTGCCGACCCGGCGCTCGTGCCGCCGCGGATCAGGGCGAGTCGGCGCTTGTGCCGCGCGGTCTCAGCCCGCAGCGGTGACCACGGCAGTCCGTGCGTCACCGCTCGCACCGGTGACAGCCCGGACACCCATCGACCCCAGCGTGCGCAGCATGCCGGGTCCGATACCGGCGGCCACGACGACCTCGACGTCATGCTCACGAAGGAACCGCACGATGCGCGCGTGGTGCGCGCCCTCGCCGCCTTGTCCGTGCAGCTCGTCCCAGGCAACGTCGCGCTCTTCCCACGACGTGATCCGGCCGTCGTCCAACGACGCGACGGCAACTCGCGGTGCGCGGCCCAACCCGCCGCCGACCGTGCCGTCCGGACCGAGCGTGGTGCATATCTTCATCATGGCCCCTTCGTTGGCTGTGTCTCTTGCCCACGTTACGACGGCATACGCGCCGGGTCGGCGGTGACCCGCGCGGCACAAGCGCCGACTCGAGGGGTCTGGCCGCGGCACAAGCGCCGACTCGAGGGGCGTGGCCGCGGCACAAGCGCCGACTCGCGGGGGTCAGTCGTCGAGGCCACGGGCGGCGAGGGCGTCGCCCATCGCGTCCGCGTGGCGCAGCGAGCGGACCACCAGCGGCACCGCGAACGCCCGCGGGCTCGCGGTCAGACCCCGCGCGCGCTGCGCGTCGCGGACCTCCTCGGCGATCGTCACCACCACCGGTACCGCCCGGATGCCCAGCGCGATCAGCAGTCCGATCCGGTCCGGGTCGACGCCGAACCGCCGCAGCGGCCCGCATGCCCGCACCACGGCGTCGACGAGGTCGGTGGTGCGCGTGGTCAGCGTCACCAGCGAGGCGAGCAGGACCAGCGCGGCCAGCACGCCGACCACCACGAACGCGCGTTCCCAACCCGACACGAGCACGTGGAAGACGGCGGCGCCACCGGCGACCCACAGCAGCGGTCGCACCTGGGCCAGCGCGGTCCGCCACGAGATCCGGGCGAACGCGTAGCCGGCGGCGACCACCGCCAGCGCGACCGCCACCTGCCAGGCGTGGTCGAGGAACACCGACCCCACCCCGGCGGCGACCATCACCAGCAGCTTCGCGCCGGCCGGCGCGCGGTGCAACGCGGACGATCCGGGGAGGTAGAGCCCCAGGGAGCTGCCGGCGCTCATGTCATCAGCCCTCGGTAGTAGGGGACGGCGACCTTCGGTACGTCGTCGCACACCACCCGGCCGCCCTCGAACACCAGCACCCGGTCGAAGTCGGCGAGCAGGTCGAGGTGGTGGGTGACCAGCAGCACCTGCTGCGGCAGGCCGGCAACGACGCGGGCGATCCGGACCGCGTTGCGCAGGTCGAGCAGGGTGGTCGGTTCGTCCATCACCAGCACCTGCGGCTCGGTGACCAGCACCGCGGCGAGGGCGAGCAGCTGCTTCTGCCCGCCGGAGAGCAGGTGGGCCGGATGGTCGGCGTGATCGGCCAGGCCGTACGTCGAGAGCGCCTGGTCGACCCGCGCGGCCACCTGGGCGCGGGTCAGTCCACGGCGGCGCAGGCCGAACGCCACGTCCTCGGCCACCGTGGGCATCACGATCTGGGCGTCGGGGTCGGTGAAACAGAACCCGACCCTTCGTCGTACCTCCCGGCCCTCGCGCCGGGTGTCCAGGCCGTCCACCCGGACCCGGCCCGACGACGGCAGCACCAGCCCGTTGAGCAGCCGGGCGAAGGTCGACTTGCCCGACCCGTTGGCGCCGATGACGCCGACCCGCTGCTCCGCGAGCCGCACGGTGACGTCGTCGAGGACGCGACGGGCGCCGGCATGCTCGCCGTACACGTGGCTGACGGCCTCGACCTCGATCAGGGGCATCGTTCCACCACCATCGCCACGCCTTGCCCGCCGCCGACCGCGATCGCGGCGAGGCCGAAGCGGCCGTGGGAGGCGCGGACCAGCTGGCTGAACAGCCGCACCGCGAGCACCGCGCCGGACGCGCCCCAGGGGTGCCCGAGCGCGAGCGCGCCGCCCTCACGGCACACCCGCTCGGGATCCAGGGCGAGCTCGTCGCAGCAGGCGAGCACCTGCCCGGCGAACGCCTCGTTGAGCTCCACCACGTCGATGTCCGCGAGCCGCAGACCGGCCAGGTCGAGGGCCAGGCCGGCGGCCGGCACCAGGCCGCGACCGGGCCGGTTCGGGTCGACACCGGCGGTCGCGGTGGCCAGCACCCGCAGGCCGGGGACCCCGAGCCGGCGGTGGGTCACCGCGTCCACCATCGCGACCGCCGCCGCGCCGTCGTTCACGCCACAGGAGTTGCCCGCGGTGACCGTGCCGTTCTCGCGGAACGCCGGTCGCAGCCGGGCCAGGCGGTCCGCGCTCACCGCCCGAGGCCTCTCGTCGCGGGCGAGGTCGCCGACCGGCACCAGCTCGGCGTCGAAGCCGCCGGCGTCCCGGGTCGCGACGGCGCGTGCGTGCGATCGGGCCGCGTAGGCGTCCTGCCGCGCCCGGCTCACCCCCGCCTCCTCGGCGAGCAGGTCGGCGGCCAGCCCCATGTCCGGGTCGCCCACCTCGGCCGGCGCGAACGGCGCCCGCTGGTAGCGGCGCGGAGCCGCCTCCCCGGCCGGCGGCCAGAACCGCCACGGCGCGGTCGAGGCCGACTCCACGCCACCGGCCAGCACCGCCCCGCCCCGGCGGTGCAGCAGGGCTGCGGCCACGTCCAGTGCGGCCAGTCCGCTGCCGCACTGTCGGTCCACCGTCAGGGCCGGTACGTCGAACCCCAGGCCGGCCTGCAGCGCCGCCACGCGCGCGACGTCGCCGCCCGGGCCCATGCAGTTGCCGAGCACCACGTCGCCGGGACGCAGACCGCCGAGCGCCGGGTCGGCCGCGAGGGCGCGCAGCACCGGGGCCGCGAGGTCGGCGGCCGGCGCAGCGGCGAGCCCCTTGCCGGCGGTCCCGATCGGCGTGCGCAGCGCGGCGACCACGACCGGCGCGTCCGCGGTGCTCACTGGCCCACCAGGCGCGGCGCCTGCTCGAGCAGGTCGACGAGGGCGGCCAGGTCGACCTTGTCCGCGGGTGTGCGGGGAAGCGCCGGCACGTGGAACCACAGCCGGGGCCGGTGCGCCCCGGAGAGCCGCTCGCGGGCGAGGCGCCGCAGCGGCTCGTGGTCCCCCGCCGAGGTCAGCGCCGCCGCGAGCACGGAGCCGAGGCGGTCGTGCGGCAGACCGACGACCGCGAGGGCTCCCTGCGCGGCCGGCCGCAGCACCGCCTCGACGTCCGCGAGGTGCACCGTCGCACCAGCCGTGGTCACCGCCCCCGCGCGGCCGAGCACGGTCAGCACGTCGCCGTCGAGACGGCCCCGGTCGCCGACGGTGGCGAAGCCGGCGCTGTCGCTCCGCATCGGGCCGGGCGGGCCGTCGTACCCGTGGCTGACGTAGGGCGAGCGGACCCACACCTCACCCTCGCGGATCTCGACCTGCGTGCCCGGGAAGGGCCGGAGCGAGCCGGCGTCGCCGCCCCAGGCGACGAACGACAGCTCCGCGGCGCCGTAGTAGTGGCAGACCTGCAGCCCCTCGCTCCGGGCCCGCTCCGCCAGCGCCGGCGAGAGCCGGTCACCGGCCACGACGACGGTGAAACCGCCCCGCACCGTGCCGACGTCGAGCAGGCGGTGCAGCGCGGCGGGGGAGAGGTGGGCGTGCGTGGCGTCCGCCACCGAAGCCACCCGGGAGCCACCGGCCCAGCGCGCGTGCACCACCGCGAACAGGTTCATGGTGGCCGACAGCGGCCCCGGCGCCCACACCCGGGAGCCGGCCCCGAAGCCGGTCAGTTCGGAGACGTGCGGGAACGAGTCGACCCAGGAGGCGGTGCTGCGCACGACCCCACGGGGCGCCCCCGAGGAGCCGGAGGTCCCGAGCACCACGGGGAGCCCGCGCGCGTGCGCCGCCTCGAACGTCCCCACGGGGTCGGGGGAGTCGAGGACCCGCTCAGGATGCCGCGTGCTCGTGCTCACGCATCTCGGTCCGACGGTGAAGCAGTCCCGGGTAGGCGGCGTGCACGCCGCGCGCGACCACCGCGGCGACGACCACCTTGACCAGGTCGCCGGGGAGGTAGATCCACGACGCGACCACGGCCGCCTGCACCGAGATGCCGAGCACCGCGGCCATGCCGGCGATGCCAAGGGCGTAGAGGACCACGATGCCGCCGACGACGTTGGCCACGATCCCCCAGTGCAGCCGGTACGTAGGACCGCCGCGCTCGGTGATCCAGCCGACGACGTACGCCGCGATCGGGTAGCCGACCAGGAAGCCCACCGATGCGCCCGCGAAGACGCCGAGACCGCCGCGGCCACCGGCCAGCAGGGGCAGCCCGACGGCCACCAGCGCCAGCAGCAGCAGCAGCGACAGGGCACCGCGGCGGGCCCCGATCACCGCGCCGGCGAGCATCACGCCCAGCGACTGCGCCGTGATCGGGACGCTGAAGCCGGGGGGGGTGAACGCGGGCACCACGCCGAGGGCGGCCACGATGCCGGTGAACACCGCGATCAGGGCGAGGTCACGCGGGGTGCTGCGGGAGCCGGTGAGAGCCACGACGGACCTTTCTTCGTGCCCGGACGGGTGCCGGGAGGGACGTCGGCTGAGTCTAGGGCAGCTCGCCTCGGCCGCCCGTGTGTCGTCCGGCACCCGAACCGGCTCTAGAGGCTGGTCGCGGTGAAGGTGTCGCAGGCCTCCAGCGAGCCTTTGCGCATGCCGACGGTGAACCAGTGCATCCGCTCCTCGGCGGACCCGTGCGTCCACTGGTCGGGGTTCACCCGGCCCGAGGTCCGTTGCTGGATGCGGTCGTCGCCGACCGCTTTGGCCGCGTCGAGGGCCCGGCGGAGGTCGTCCCGCGTGAGGTCGAGGATGTAGGGCCGGCCGTTCGCGTCGGGCGCCTCGGTGGCGTTCTTGGTCCAGATCCCGGCGTAGCAGTCGGCCTGCAGCTCCAGCCGCACCGATTCGCTGGTGGCGCCCTGCTGGGTGCGGACCCGTCTCATCGTGCCGAGCAGGTCCTGGACGTGGTGGCCGTACTCGTGGGCCAGCACGTAGGCCTCCGAGAACGGGCCACCCTGCGCGCCGAGCTGGCCCTGCAGCATGTCGCGGAAGAAGGACCGGTCGAGGTAGACGTGCTTGTCGTTGGGACAGTAGAACGGCCCCACCGACGCGGAGGCGGTGCCGCAGCCGGAGCTGGTCTGGCCGGTGAAGAGCACCGCCTGGGCCGGGGTGTAGCGCACGCCGGCCTGCTGGGGCAGCTCGCGGCTCCAGAACGCCTGGATCGAGTTCACGTCGGCGAGCAGCGCGCAGCTCTCGTCGTTGTTGGCGTCACGACCGAACGTGCACTGCTGCAGCGACGTCCCGGTCCCGCTCCCGCCGGAGCCGGACCCGCCGCCGAGCACGCCGCTCTGCAGCAGCACGACGACGAGCACGATGATCAGCCCGCCGATGCCGCCGCCGATGCGCATGCCGCCACCGCCACCGCCGACCGGGAAGCCGAGACCGCCGCCGCCACCACCGCCGCCGCGGCGCACCTGCACCTGGCTCCGGTCGAGGCGCGCCCTGGGGTTGTAGCGCATCCCGGCTCCTCTCGTGGGTTGCGTAGACTATGGAGCATGAGGCGTACGACGGACTAGCCGAGCTCCCGCATCCCGCTGCCCCTTTGCCGTCGTTTCCATGCCGAGGTCCCACTCATGATCACCGCCCACCAGGTCGAGGTGCGCGCCGGAGCGCGCCTGCTGATGGAGAACGTCACCTTCCGGGTCGCGCCCGGCGACAAGGTCGGCCTGGTCGGCCGCAACGGCGCCGGCAAGACCACGCTGACCAAGATCCTGGCCGGTGACGCGCAGCCGGCGGCCGGGTCGATCCAGACCACGGGCAGCGTCGGCTACCTGCCGCAGGACCCCCGCACGGGCGATCCCGAGGTCAAGGCGATGGAGCGGATCCTGTCCGCCCGGGGGCTCGACGACGTGGTGCGCCGGCTCCGGCGGTCCGAGGCCGACATGGCCTCCGACGACCCGGCGGTGCGGGAGAAGGGGATGCGCCGCTACGAGCGCGCGGACGCCGAGCTGCACGCCGGCGGCGGCTACGCGGCCGAGGCCGAGGCCAAGCAGATCGCCTCCTCCCTCGGTATCGCCGAGCGCATCCTGGGCCAGCCGCTGCGCACCCTCTCCGGCGGCCAGCGGCGCCGGGTGGAGCTGGCCCGGATCCTGTTCTCCGGCGCCGAGACGCTGCTGCTCGACGAGCCGACCAACCACCTCGACGCGGACTCGATCGTCTGGCTGCGGGAGTTCCTCAAGTCCCACAAGGGCGGGCTCATCGTGATCAGCCACGACGTGGGGCTGCTCGAGGCCTGCGTGAACAAGGTCTTCCACCTCGACGCGAACCGTGCGGCGATCGACGTCTACAACATGGGCTGGACGCCGTACCTCAGCCAGCGCGAGACCGACGAGCGCCGGCGGCGCCGGGAGCGGCAGAACGCCGAGCGGAAGGCCTCCACGCTGATGGACCAGGCCAACAAGATGCGCGCGAAGGCGACCAAGGCGCAGGCCGCGCAGTCGATGCTCAAGCGCGCCGAACGCCTGCTGGAGGGCGTGGAGACCGAGCGGCGGGCCGACCGGGTGGCCAAGATCAAGTTCCCCTCGCCCGCCGCCTGCGGCAAGACCCCGCTGACCGCCTCGGAGCTGAGCAAGTCCTACGGGTCGCTGGAGGTCTTCACCGACGTCGACCTGGCGGTGGACCGGGGGAGCCGCGTCGTCGTGCTCGGGCTCAACGGGGCCGGAAAGACTACGCTGCTGCGGATCCTGGCCGGCATCGACAGGCCGGACACCGGCGCGGTCAACCCCGGCCACGGCCTCAAGCTCGGCTACTACGCCCAGGAGCACGAGACGCTCGAGACGGGACGCACCGTGCTGGAGAACCTCCGCACCGCGGCGCCGCACCTGACCGACACCGAGGCCCGCAGCGTGCTCGGCTCCTTCCTGTTCAGCGGCGACGACGCGACGAAGCCGGCCGGCGTGCTCTCGGGCGGGGAGAAGACCCGCCTCGCGCTGGCCATCCTGGTCGTCTCCAGCGCCAACGTGCTGCTGCTCGACGAGCCCACCAACAACCTCGACCCCGCCTCCCGCGAGGAGGTGCTGGCCGCGATCCGCAGCTACGAGGGCGCGATCATCCTGGTCACCCACGACGAGGGCGCGGTGCACGCGCTCGAGCCGGACCGGGTGCTGATCCTGCCCGATGGGGTGGAGGACCTCTGGACCGCGGACTACGCCGAGCTCGTCGCCCTCGCCTAGGTGCAGGGGGCCGAGCGCGCTCAGGCGTCGCGGGGCGGTGGCGGGCCGGCGACTAGGGTGCAGCCATGAACAGCAGCCAGATCGACCCCGAGGCCCTCGAGCGCGGAGGGGTCCGGTTCGAGGAGAGCGGCCTGGTGGCCACCGTCACCCTCAGCCGCCCGGACACGAAGAACTCGCAGACGCCGGCGACCTGGCAGGCGCTGCGGCTCATCAGCGGCGCCCTCGACCCCGCGGTGCGGGTGGTGGTGGTGCGCGGCGAGGGCGACTCGTTCTCCTCCGGGCTCGACCGGCGGATGCTCACCCCGGAGGGCGTGCCGGGGGAGGCCCCGCTGATCAGCCTGCTCGACATGCCCGACGCGGAGATCTCCGAGACGATCGCCGGCTACCAGGAGGGGTTCACCTGGCTGCGCCGCGACGACCTGGTGACGATCGCCGCCGTGCGCGGCCCGGCCGTCGGCGCCGGCTTCCAGCTGGCCCTCTCCTGCGACCTGCGGGTGCTCGCCGAAGACGCCCGGTTCTCCATGCGCGAGCCGGTGCTCGGCCTGGTGCCCGACCTGACGGGAACAAAGCCGCTGGTGGAGCTTGTTGGTTACTCGCGAGCGCTCGAGATCTGCGCGACCACCCGGTGGGTGGAGGCGCAGGAGGCTCTGGAGATCGGACTGGCCACGGCCGTCGTACCCGCCGACGAGCTCGACGACGCGGTCGGGGACCTGGCCGCGGCGCTGACCGCCCCGTTGTACGGCGCGGTCACCGAGACCAAGGCCCTGCTCAAGAGCGCGACCACGCTGGACCTGGAGGAGCAGCGCCGGGCCGAGCGGGAGGCGCAGGTGCGACGCTTCCGCGAGCTCGCCTCCCTCCTGGGCCAGTGACCGACGAAGCGGCGCGGCGCGCCGGGTAGGGAGGCACGCCCGTGTCGATGGGCACCGGAATGGGGCCGGTCTGGCGCCACATGCGCACCGACCGCAGTGTCGCCGACCAGAAGCTGGCCGGCGACACCGTGCGCCGGGTCGTCGGCTTCGCCAGGCCGCACCGCCGGGTGATCGGCACCTTCCTGGCCATCACCGTCGTCGACGCGGCCCTGGTCGTGGTCACCCCGCTGCTGCTGCGCCGCATCGTCGACCAGGGCATCCTCAAGCACGACGGTGCGGTGGTCACCTGGCTGTCGCTGCTCGCCGCCGCGGTCGCGGTGCTCGACGCGTTGCTGACCGTCGGTTCGGGCTTCCTGTCCTCCCGCATCGGGGAGGGCCTGATCTACGACCTGCGCACGGCCGTGTTCGCGCACGTGCAGCGGATGTCGCTGGCGTTCTTCACTCGCACCCAGACCGGCGCGCTGGTGTCCCGGCTCAACAACGACGTGATCGGCGCCCAGCGTGCGTTCACCTCGACGCTGTCGAGCACCGTCTCCAACAGCGTCAGCGTGGTCGTCGTCGGCGCCGCGATGCTCGCACTCAGCTGGCAGGTCACGCTGCTGTGCCTCGCGCTGTTCCCGGTGCTGCTGGTCGCTTCGCGATGGGTGGGCAACCGGCTCTCGGGGCTCACCCGGCAGCAGATGGACGGCAACGCCGACCTCGGCAACACCATGACCGAGCGGTTCAACGTCGGCGGCGCGATGCTGCTGAAGCTCTTCGGCCGCCGCGACGAGGAGGACGCCCTCTTCGCGGACAAGGCGGCGGTGGTGCGCGACCTCGGCGTGCGGATCTCGGTGGTCACCCGGGTCTTCGCCGCCAGCCTGATGCTGATCCCCGCGCTGGCCACCGCGCTGGTGTACGGCGTCGGTGGGCACCTGGCCATCAGCGGCGCGCTGAGCGTCGGCACCGTGCTGGCCCTGGCCACCTTGCTGCTGCGGCTGCTCGGCCCCCTGCAGGGCCTGTCGAACGTCCGCATCGACGTGATGACCGCCCTGGTCAGCTTCGAGCGGGTCTTCGAGGTGCTCGACCTGCCCTCGATGATCCAGGAGCGCCCGGCCGCGGTCGCGCTGCCGCGCACCGCCGGCCGCGTCGAGTTCGACCACGTCGCGTTCCGCTACCCCCGCGCGGAGGACGTCTCGCTGGCCAGCCTGGAGAAGGTCGCGCGGCTGGAGTCGCGCGAGACCGGCGAGGTGCTGCGCGACATCACCTTCACCGCCGAGCCGGGACAGATGGTCGCCCTGGTGGGGCCGTCGGGCGCCGGCAAGACCACGATCACCCACCTCGTCGCCCGGCTGTACGACGCCGGGGCCGGCGCCGTACGGGTCGACGGCCACGACGTGCGCGACGTGACCCTGCAGTCGCTGGAGGCTGCGGTCGGGTACGTGACCCAGGACGCGCACATGTTCCACGACACCGTGCGGGCCAACCTGCGCTACGCCCGTCCCGACGCCACCGACGTCGAGATCTGGGCGGCGCTGGAGGCCGCGCAGATCGCTCCGCTGGTGGCCAACCTGCCCGACGGTCTCGACACCGTCGTCGGTGACCGCGGCTACCGGCTCTCCGGCGGCGAGCGGCAGCGGCTCGCGATCGCGCGGCTGCTGCTCAAGGCGCCCGGGATCGTGGTGCTCGACGAGGCGACCGCCCACCTCGACTCCGAGTCGGAGGTCGCGGTGCAGCGCGCCCTCGACCAGGCGCTCGAGGGACGCACCTCCCTGGTCATCGCCCACCGGCTCTCGACGGTCCGCAACGCTGACCTGATCCTGGTCGTCGACCAGGGCCGGGTGGTGCAGGCAGGCACGCACGCGGACCTGCTGGCTCAGGGCGGGCTCTACGCGCATCTGTACGAGACGCAGTTCGCGGCGCCGGGCGTCTGAGGGTTCCGCGCCCGGGTTCGGGGGTAGGAGCACCGGGTGCGCCGTACGACGACCGGCCGGGAGGCAGCCGTCGTACGCACGGCCATGTCGAGACCAGGAGAGGGGCGCGGGTGCACGTGGGGCTGAGGGACCGGATCTTCGAGAGCCGGGACCGGATCCTCGCCTCCGACCCGGGGCTGGGTCGGCTGCGGCTCGCGGTGTCCGCCACGGTCGCGATGGCCACCGCGCTCGGCGTGGAGTATCTCCTGGCCACCCTCACCCACGCCGGCCCCCAGGGCACCCTGGTCGCGATGCTGCTCGGGGCGGTGGTGGCGATGATGGGCTCCAACGCGCTGATCGGCCCGGAGGTGTGGAGCAAGATCAAGACCGCCGTCGGGTTCCCGTTCGCGGTCGGGCTCGGCATGGGCGTGGGCAGCCTGGTCGGCAGCAACATGGACCTGATGCTCGCCGTGTTCGTGGTGGTGATGTTCGCCGCCGTGTTCGTCCGCCGCTTCGGGCTGCCGTTCTTCTTCTACGGCTTCATGGCCTGGATGGGCTACTTCTTCGCCTCGTTCCTGCACACCACGCCGGCGATGGTGCCGCACCTGCTCATCTCGGTGGTGGTCTCCGCCCTCTGGGTGCTCCTGCTCTCGCTGACGGTGCTGCGCACCAACCGGCGCAAGGTGCTGCGGTCGACGCTGCTCGCCTTCCGGGCCCGCGCCCGGGCCGTGGTGCGGGACAGCGTGGCGCTGCTGGAGGCCTCGAACGCCGACGAGAAGCGGCAGGCCCGCGCCCGCCGCCGGCTCGGCGCGCGGCAGGCCGGCCTGGTGGAGGCCGCGCTGATGGCCGAGGCCTGGTCCGACGACGCCCGGGCGCTGCCCGAGGGCTGGACCGCGGCCTCGCTGCGCCGGCGGCTGCTCGACGTGCAGCAGACCGTGGACCGGCTCGGCTGGGCCGCCACCAGCCTGGCCGGCGGCAACCCGAGCCTGGTCGCCGCAGCCGCGGAGGTGCTGGGCCACCTGGCCCGCGACCGGGACGAGGCGGCCCGGGAGGCCGCCGAGCGGCTGGGCCGGATGAGCGAGGTGGCGCAGGAGCGTGAGGTCGACGACGGACGCGTCGCCGCCCGCCACCTCGCGGTCGCCGCGCTCACCTTCGTCGAGCTGCGCGGCCGCGCCGCCGAGCCTCCCGAGGTCGAGGGCCTGGACGGCGACTTCGAGGCCACCACGCCCCTGATGATGGGCAACCTGCCCGGCTCGCCGGCGGTCGCGCGCGAGGTGCCGCCGCGTGCCTTCGCGTGGAACCCGCTGCGCCACGTGGACATGCCCACCCGGCAGGCGGTCCAGGTCGCGCTGTCCGGGGCGCTGGCGATCGTGCTGGGCCGGATGGTCTCGCCGAACCGCTACTACTGGGCGGTGATCGCCGCGTTCGTGATGTTCACCGGCACCGGCACCCGCTCGGAGACCTTCCTCAAGGCGTTCAACCGGGTGGTCGGCACGATGGTCGGCCTCGTCGCCGCGATCTTCGTGGCGCACCTGACCCAGGGCCACACGTTCTGGGTGCTGGCCACGATCCTGCTCTGCGTGTTCTGGGGCTTCTACCTGCTGCGCCTGTCCTACGCCTACATGATCTTCTTCATCACGATCATGGTCGGCCAGCTCTACACCGTGCTCGGCATGTTCAGCGACGGCCTGCTGGTCCTGCGTCTGGAGGAGACGGCGGTCGGCGCGGCCGCCGGGATCCTGGTCGCGCTGGTGGTCACCCCTCTGTCGACGCGCGACACCGTGCGCAGCGCCCGCGACGAGCTGCTGGGCGCGGTCTCCGAGCTCCTCTTCGGCGCGGCGCGCTGGGCGGAGGACGAGCGGCCACGCTCGGACCTCGACGCCCTCGCCCGCGCGCTCGACGACCGGTCCCGGCGGCTGGAGCTGGTCGCCCGGCCGCTCACCCGGCCCCTGCTCGGCGGCGGGCACAGCCGGCGGATGCAGCACCGGCTCGGCCTGTACGGCGCGATCGCCGCCCACGGCCGGGCGCTGGCGGTCGCGCTGCGCCGGCAGCCGGTCCAGGACCCCCAGCTGCTCGCCGGCACGTGCCGGGCGCTGGCGCAGGCGGCCGGCGATCTCGCCGAGGCCCGGGTGGGGCGGAAGGTGCCGGCGGCCAAGGACCCGCTGGCCCTCGGCAGCCGCACGCTGTTCCAGGAGCCGGTGGCCACGCTCGCGCGCGACCCGGCGCTCCACGCCCTGCTGCACCTGCAGGACACCCTCGCCGAGCTCGCCGACCAGCCGCACCCCGAGGAGCCGGTACCGCCCCGCGAGCTGCCGTCTACGATGCCGGCATGAACCTCGGGCTCGACGGACGCGTCTACATCGTCACCGGCGGTTCCGGCGGGCTGGGGCGGGCGACCGCGGAGGCGCTCGTCGCCGACGGCGCCCACGTGGTGCTCTCCGGCCGGCACCTGGACGCGCTGGAGGACACGGTCGCATCGCTCGGTGAGCAGCACGCGGCCGCGCTGGTCGCGGACAACGCCGATCCCGCGACCCCGGCGCGACTGGTGGCCGCCGCGCGGGAGCGCTTCGACCGGCTCGACGGCGCGCTCCTCTCCGTCGGCGGCCCGCGCAACGGGGGCGTCCTGGACGTCTCCGACGCGGACTGGACGCAGGCCTACGAGTCGGTGTTCCTCGGCGGTGTCCGGCTCGGCCGCGACATCGGTGCGGCGCTGGGCGAGGGCGGCGCGCTGGCGTTCGTGCTGTCGACCTCGGTGCGCTCCCCGCTGGCCGGGCTGGCGATCTCCAACGGGCTGCGGCCGGGGCTGGCGATGGTGGCCAAGACGCTCGCCGACGAGCTCGGACCCCGCGGCGTGCGCGTCAACGGGCTGCTGCCCGGCCGGGTCGAGACCGACCGGGTGCGCTGGCTGGACGAGCAGAGCGGCGACGCCGAGGCCGCGAAGGCCCGGCACAGTGCGTCGATCCCGCTGCGCCGCTACGGGCGCCCGGAGGAGTTCGCGGCCGCCGCGGCCTTCCTGCTCTCGCCGGCCGCGTCGTTCGTCACCGGCGCGATGCTGCCGGTTGACGGCGGCATGCTCCGCACCTTCTGACCCGGCTCAGGGCGCGTCGGCCTTCTCCCGCGCCGGCACGTCCGGCTGCAGGTCGGGGTCGCCGTACCTCCGCTTGCGGCGCTCGTCCCAGGCCAGGTAGCCGAAGCCGAACACCGCCAGCGCGCCGAAGAACCACCACTGGATGCCGTAGAAGAAGTGCGGCCCGTTGCCGAGGTCGGGCAGCTCGGCCTTGACCAGCGGGTGTGGCGGCCTCGGGCTCTGGGTCTCGGCGTCCACGAACCCGCCGTACAACGGGACCGGGACCAGCGGCGCGATCGCCTCGCTGGAGATCGCCCGGGTGGACCGGTCCGCGACGTAGGTCGAGCTGCCCTCCGCGTCGCCGCGCAGCCAGCCGACGACGGTCACGGTGCCGGCCGGCGGGGGAGGTACGTCGGGACGCTCCCCGGTGTTCGTCGTCCGCAGCCACCCCCGGTCGACGAGAACCGCGGCGTGCGCGGAGGTCTGCAACGGGGTGACCACGTCCACCCCGGAGGCACCGTCGCGGGTCTGGTAGCGCACGATCACGGTCCGGTCCGCGAGGTAGCGGCCGGTCGCCTTCACCCGGCGCCACTCGTCGGTCGGGTCGGGGGCCCGGCGGACCCGCATCACCTGGTCGAGGGGGACCGGCGCGACCTTGAGGTTGTGGGTGGTCTGAGCGTTGGAGGCCTTCCGGTCGGCCAGCCGGTGGAACTGCCACTCGCCGAGCCGGTAGCACCCGTAGGCCAGCGCGACCACGGCCAGGGCGAACAGCAGCCAGCGTCGGGAGACCAGGAACCTCACGCCACGACAGTAGCCCGCGGCCGGTGGAGCGCGAGGCGACGGGAGGCGTCCCCTGGCGCGCGGGCAAACCCCGCTACGTCACCATCGACCCCCTAGACTGAGGCGGTGAGCAACGGAGGAGCACTCGTCGACCGCTACGGTCGCGTCGCCACCGACCTTCGGGTGTCGCTGACCGACCGCTGCAACCTGCGCTGTTCCTACTGCATGCCGCCCGAGGGGCTGGACTGGCTGCCGGACGAGCAGGTGCTCACCGACGACGAGGTGGTCCGCCTCATCGACATCGCCGTGCACCGGCTCGGGGTCCGCGAGGTGCGGTTCACCGGGGGAGAGCCGCTGGTGCGTCGCGGACTGGTCGACATCGTGAGCCGCACCGCCGCGCTCTCGCCGCGGCCGGAGACCTCCGTGACCACCAACGGGCTGGGACTCACCCGCACCGCCCGCGCGCTGGCCGAGGCGGGCCTGGACCGGGTCAACGTCAGCCTCGACACCGTGCGTGCCGACACCTTCCTCCAGATCACCCGCCGCGACCGGCTGCACGACGTGGTCGAGGGGCTCGCCGCCGCCGCCGAGGCCGGGCTCGGCCCGGTGAAGGTCAACGCCGTGCTGCTGCGCGGCGTCAACGACGAGCAGGGCCCCGAGCTGCTGCGCTGGTGCCTCGAGCGGGGCTACCAGCTGCGATTCATCGAGCAGATGCCGCTCGACGCCCAGCACGGCTGGCGCCGCGACACGATGATCACCGCCGACGAGATCCTCGACTCGCTGACCGCCGAGTTCAAGCTGGAGCCGGCCGAGGAGCCCCGGGGGAGCGCGCCGGCGGAGCTGTTCACCGTCGACGGCGGCCCGGGGACGGTGGGGGTCATCGCCTCGGTGACCCGGCCGTTCTGCGGAGACTGCGACCGGGTCCGGCTGACCGCCGACGGCCAGGTCCGCAACTGCCTGTTCGCCCGCGAGGAGTCGGACCTGCGGACGGCGCTGCGCGGGGGCGCCGGAGACGAGGAGATCGCGGACCGCTGGCGGGTGGCGATGCTGGGCAAGCGTCCCGGCCACGGCATCGACGACGAGTCGTTCCTGCAGCCGAGCAGGCCGATGTCCGCCATCGGCGGCTGACTCGCGGCTGCGTGCGGCGAGCCGTCTTCGTCACGCGCGCCCGCGCAGGCAGGATGAGGCCATGCGACTCTACTGTGCCGTGCTCCCGCCCCAGGACGTCCTCGCCGAGGTGGCCGAGGTGGTCCGGTCCGTGGCGCCCGCGACCCGGGAGCTCGACCCGGTGCCGGTCTCGCAGATGCACATCCCCGTCTCCCAGTTCGGCAACGTCGCGCTGTCCGACGCGCGGGCCCTGCAGGGTGCGCTGTCGCGGGACGCGGCCGGCTGGCCGGCGCCCAAGCTGCACTTCGCGGGCGCCGCGGCGCTGGAGTGGCGTGGCGACCAGTCCGTGTGGTCGAAGCTGGACGGTGACGTCGAAGAGCTGATGGCGGTCTCGAGCGGCGTCGCCGAGGTGGTGCGCCGGCTGGGCTTCTTCGTGGACCGGCGGGCGTTTCGCCCGATGCTGTCGGTGGGCACGATCACCGACCACACCACCGCGCCGTACCTCGAGCGGCTCGTCCACGCGCTCGACGGCTACGAAGGGCGGCCGTGGCGGCTGGAGGAGCTGCACGTGCTCCGCAAGCTCCCGGTCAACGAGGACGGCAGCGACGGCGGCTTCGAGACGTTCGAGCAGCTCCCGCTCAAACTGAGCTAGGTGCGGTCGGCGGTTCAGCCCGCCGGGGCGACCTGGGCACCGAGCTCGGCGCGACCGCGGTTCTCCTTGAGCACCTCGATCACCGACTCCAACGGCATCGGCCGGTGCATCAGGTAGCCCTGGGCGTACTCCGCGTGCACGTGGCCGCAGACGTGCTCGAGCTGGGTCGGACGCTCGATGCCCTCCACGACGACGTCGAGGCCGAGCGCCTGGCCCATCATCGTGATCGAGCACAGCAGCGCGCAGGAACGCTCGTCGCTGTCGATGACCTCGGAGAACGACGCGTCGGTCTTGATGATGCTGACCGGCATGTCCTGCAGGTAGCCGATCGAGGAGAAGCCGACGCCGAAGTCGTCGATGGCGAAGTGCACGCCGTTCTCGGAGAGCCGGGCCATGGCGTCCAGCGACGCGGCGTCGTTGTCGACGCAGTCGCGCTCGGTGATCTCCAGGATCAGCCCGGCGTTGCCCATCCGTGTGCGGGCTCGCTGCACCTTGGAGACGAACTGGGGCTCCCGCAGCTGCTTGGCGGAGATGTTGACCGCCATGTTGAGGTCGCCACCGGCCGCCTCGACGAGCAGCTGCGCGGCCTCGGCGGCCTGGTCGAGCACCACGTCGCCGAGCGCGACCACCAGGCCGCTCTCCTCGGCCACGCGGATGAAGACGTCCGGGGGCACGTCGACCCCGTTGGAGCGCCACCGGGCCAGCGCCTCGACACCGGTGATCGTGCCGGTGGAGGCGCGGACCACCGGCTGGTAGACCAGCGACAGGTCACCGGCGGCCACGGAGGCGCGCAGCGACTCCACCAGCTCGAGGCGCTGCAGCCGGGAGCGGCCGATCGCGCGCTCGTAGGGGACGTACTGGTTCTTGCCACGCGACTTCGCTTCGTACATCGCCAGGTCGGCGTTGCGCAGCATGCTCTCGGAGGTCTCGGTGTGGTCCCCGAACGCGACACCGATGCTCGCGCTCAACGAGAGCTGGTGGCCGGCGACGTGGGCGCCGCGGGCCAGCGCGGTCAGGATCCGCTCGCACGCCGAGTCCACCTCGGGCGGCTGGACGTCCTCGAGCAGCACCGCGAACTCGTCGCCACCGAGGCGGGCCACGGTGTCGCTCTGCCGCACGCAGCTGCCTAGTCGCTGGGCGACGTCGATGAGGACCGCGTCCCCCGCGGCGTGGCCGAACCGGTCGTTGACCGGCTTGAACCCGTCGAGGTCGATGAACAGCAGCGCGATGCGGGTGCCGCGACGCCGGGCGAGGTGCAGGGCATGGCCGACCCGGTCGAGCAGCAGGCCGCGGTTGGGTAGGTTGGTGAGCAGGTCGTGGCGGGCCAGGTGGGTCATGTCGTCGGTGAGCCGCAGCCGCGCGAACGCGTCGGAGGCCACGGCGACCAGGGCCTCGAGGGCCTGGCGGTCGGCGGTCGCCGTCGAGCGTGCGCGGTGGCGCCCCGGGGCGACGATCCAGCGGTCGCGTTGCCCGTCGCGCAGCTGTGCGCCGATCTCGTGCGGGCCGGCCGGGGTGGCCCGGATCTCGACGTCCTTGATCCGCAGCAGCCGGCGCGCGTCGTCGATGAGCGCGTCGACCACCTGGCGGGTGTCGGAGAGGGTCTGCGCGCGCACCGCGGCCTCGAACAGCACGCTCAGCCGGCGGGCGTTCTCGCTGCCCCGGGTCACCGCGCGGGTGGCGACGAGCAGGACCGCGAGCGGTACGGCGAGCAGGCTGAGCGTCCACCACGGGGGCGGCGAGTCGCGGACGAGCACGGCCGCGAGGTAGCCCAGCGAGTCGAACGGCACGAAGCACGCGATGGCCACCAGGGTGCCGCGCTGCAGCAGCTGCTCACGCAGCGGGGTGGAGCGCTCCATCGACACCGCGACCGCGGTCAGCACGTAGTCGCAGACGAAGTAGCTGGCCGCCCCGAGCGCCACCGCGGTCAGCTCCCGGGGGGTGTTCACCGCCTCACCACGCACACCGGTGATCACCAGGGCGGCCACGGCCGCGCCGATGACCCCCACGCCGACGTTGAAGCTCTTGTAGAGCGCGCGCTTGTCGGTGGCCAGCTGGGTGGCCAGCACGCCGAGGAACCACAGCGCGACCGCCTCGTGCGGGAACCGCCCGGGAGGTGCCGTGCAGAGCAGGAACATCAGCACCGAGGAGTCGAAGCCGACCTCGATCCCACCGTCCCCCCGGTCGAGGACAATGGGGAACCGCGCGATCACCATGATCAGCGGGATGAACAGCAGCTCGAGCGGGCGGAGCTGCCCGTCGGCGATCGTCGCGACCACCGACACCGCCGCGGTGAGGACGCCCACGCCCAGGATGGACAGGACGTAGACGACGCTGCGCTGCGGCAGGGCCACAGGTACCGGTCGCGCCATCTGCTCCTCCGGGTGGACGATCGCCCCAGTATCGGACAGAGCGCCCCCACGCGACCGACTTTCCGGCTATTCGGCCTTTCGGACTATTGGGACAGATCGTCCGCCGAGGCCGGCTCGACCTCCCGGAGGAAGCCGCGCACCTGCAGGAACTCCCCGAGCGTGCCCCGGTGCTCGTCGCAGGCCAGCCACGTCTTGCGCCGGTCGGGGGTGTGCAGCTTGGGGTTGTTCCACAGCAGCGACCAGGTGGCCTCGGCCTGGCAGCCCCGGGCGGAGCAGGTGAGCGTCATGGGGCCACGGTACGTCGGGGCGCGGGCGCGCCGTACCGGGCGGGGAGGACTCGGACGAACGGGTCCGGACAAGGAAAAGCGGTGCCTGACAACCACGGGGGAAGCCATCAGGCACCGCTGCGCCGCGGCTTCAGACGGGGGATGCTGCGCCGACGACGTCGTAATCCTTGCATGAGCCACGGGGCGTCCACCACCCCCGAGAGCGGACGTTGTGCAAAACGTCGCGAAGGTCTGGACCGGCTAGCGGGGCTGTTCGCCGCCCGGTCCGAGGGCGCGGGTGTCGGTGTCCGGGTCGAAGTACTCCGGCCCGCCCGGGTCGGGGGAGGCGCCGGCGTTGGCCATCACCACCGCGACGTAGGGCAGCACGAACGAGGCCACGATCAGCAGCCACATCACCACCGGCACGTGCCGGAAGACCACCGCCAGCACGAAGCACACCGTCCGGATGCCCATCGACACCAGGTAGCGGCGCTGGCGCATCCCGATGTCGTCACTGCGGCTGCGTGTCGCCGAGGTGATGCGGACGGGTTCGGGCTCCCTGCGGGGCATGGGTCAACGGTACGTCGGAATGCGAGCCGGTCCCACAGTGGTCTCGGTCCGGCGGACCCACGCCCGGGCCTACGATCGGCACAGACCGCATCGGCACGAGGAGGACCATTGTCCAATCGCATCTACCGCGTCACCGAGATCGTCGGCACCTCGCCGGAGGGCATCGACCAGGCCATCCGCAACGGCATCGAGCGCGCCTCCCGCACGCTGCGTCACCTCGACTGGTTCGAGGTGACCCAGGTCCGCGGCCAGGTCAAGGACGGCACCGTCGAGCACTTCCAGGTCGGCCTCAAGCTCGGCTTCCGCCTCGAGGACGACTGACCGACCCGGCGGCGTAAGCGCCGGGTCGGCGGAATTACGGGTACCGGCGGGTAATCGCTAGCGTCGTCCCTCGTGGACAGATCAGTGCTGGTGACGGGCGGCAACCGGGGCATCGGCAAGGCCATCGCGGAGGCGTTCCTGGCCGAGGGCGACAAGGTCGCGGTCACGGTGCGCAGCGGCGAGGCGCCGAAGGGCATGCTCGGCGTGCGCTGCGACGTGACCGACCCGGCGGCGGTGGACGCCGCGTTCGCGGAGGTCGAGCAGGCGCACGGCCCGGTCGAGGTGCTCGTCGCCAACGCCGGCGTCACCCGGGACACGCTGCTGCTGCGCATGGGCGACGACGACTGGGACGCGGTGCTCGACACCAACCTGACCGGGTCGTTCCGGGTCGCCAAGCGCGCCGCCAAGGGCATGCTCCGGCTGCGCCGAGGGCGCATCGTCTTCATCTCGTCGGTCGTCGGCCTGCTCGGATCGGCCGGGCAGGTGAACTACGCGGCGAGCAAGGCCGGGCTGGTGGGCATGGCCCGCTCGATCGCCCGCGAGCTCGGCAGCCGGTCGATCACCGCCAACGTGGTCGCGCCGGGCTTCGTCGAGACCGAGATGACCGCGGTGCTGCCCGAGGAGAAGAAGGCGGAGTACAAGGCCCAGATCCCGCTGCAGCGCTACGCCACCACCGAGGAGGTCGCGGCGGTGGTGCGGTTCCTGGCCTCGGACGCGGCCGGCTACATCACCGGCGCGGTGATCCCGGTCGACGGCGGCCTGGGCATGGGCCACTGAGCAACCCCGACGGCAGACCCCCACGACGAAGGAGTACGACGGCCCGATGACAGGCATCCTCGACGGCAAGCGCATCCTGGTGGCCGGCGTCACCATGGACACCTCGATCGGGTTCGCCGTGGCCCGGGTCGCCCAGGAGCAGGGCGCCACCGTGCTGGTGTCCAACTTCGGCCGGGCGCTGAACATCACCAAGCGGATCGTCAACCGGTTGCCGCAGCCGGCGCCGGTGCTGGAGCTCGACGTGACCGATCCCGCCCACCTCGACCGGCTCGCCGACCAGGTCCGCGAGCACGTCGACGGTCTCGACGGGGTCGTGCACTCGATCGCGTACGGCAACCCCGAGACACTGCTCGGCGGCAAGTTCCTCGACGGGCCGTGGGAGGACGTGGCGCAGGCGGTGCAGGTCTCGGCGTACTCGCTGAAGTCGCTCTCGACCGCGTGCCTGCCGCTGATGACCGGCGGTGGGGCGGTCGTCGGGCTCACCTTCGACGCGACGGTGGCCTGGCCGGCGTACGACTGGATGGGGGTGGCCAAGGCCGGGCTGGAGTCCTGCTCGCGCTACCTCGCCCGCGACCTCGGGCCGCAGGGCGTCCGCGTGAACCTGGTCTCCGCCGGCCCGCTCAAGACCCTGGCCGCCAAGGCCATCCCCGGCTTCGAGGAGCTGGAGTCGATGTGGAGCGACCGTTCGCCGCTGGGCTGGGACGAGAAGGACGCCGAGCCGGCCGCGCGGTCGGTCGTCGCGCTGCTCTCCGACTTCTTCCCGGCGACCACCGGTGAGATCGTGCACGTCGACGGCGGCTACCACGCCATGGGTGCCTGACCCCCTTCGGAAGTCCCGATTCCCGCACGCGCACCGCGCGCGGGGTGCGAGAGTTCTGCCGTGAGCCGGCGACTGATCGTGATGCGGCACGCGAAGGCGGAGCCGTACGGCCCCACGGACCAGGCGCGTGGGCTGACCGTCCGTGGGCGTGCGCAGGCCGGCGCCGCCGGGCGACACCTGACCGAGATCGGCGCCACGCCCGACTACGCCGTCGTCTCACCGGCCGCGCGCGCCGTCGGCACCTGGGAGGCGGTCGCCGAGGCGCTCCCCGGGCAGGTCGAGGCCGACGTGTCCCCGTCGGTCTACACGGGCGGGGTCGACGTCGTGCTCGAGGTGCTGCGCCAGACCCCGGAGGACGCCGCCACGGTGATGTACGTCGGACACAATCCCACCGCGTCGTACCTCTGCCACCTGCTCGACGACGGCGAGGGCGACCCCGCGGCGCTGCACGGGCTGCTTCGAGGCTTCCCGACCGGCGCGGTGGCCACCTTCGAGGTCGACGTCGCGTGGGCCGACCTCGGGCAGGAGACCGGCCGGGTCGTCGACTTCTTCGTCGCCGACTGAGTCCGGTTCAGGCGAGCGGGGGCTCGGTGGCGAAACCAGCCTCGGCGTCGGCGGCCTCGACCTCCTCGCGGGTGATCCCGAGGAGGTACATGATCGCGTCCAGGTAGGGCACGTTGACCGCGGTGTCCGCCGCCTTCTGCACCACCGGCTTGGCGTTGAAGGCGATGCCCAGCCCGGCGGCGGCGAGCATGTCGAGATCGTTCGCGCCGTCGCCGATGGCCACGGTGGCGGCGACCGCGACCCCCGCCAGCTCGGCGAAGCGGCGCAGCGCCGCGGCCTTCCCGGCGCGGTCGACCACCGGCCCCACGATGCGGCCGGTCAGCCGGCCGCCGGCCACCTCCAGCTCGTTGGCGGCGGCGTAGTCGATGCCGAGGTCGGCGGCGAGCCGGTCGGTGACCTGGCTGAAGCCGCCGGACACGATGGCGAACCGGTAGCCGAGCCGCTTGAGGGTGCGCACCATGGTCCGGGCGCCGGGGGCGAGCACGAGCGCGTCGTACACCTTGTCCAGCGCCGAGGCGTCGAGCCCCTCGAGCAGCGCCACCCGGCGGCGCAGTGACTCCTCGAAGTCCACCTCGCCCCGCATCGCGGACTCGGTGACCCGCGCCACCTCCTCGAGGCAGCCGGCGTGCTCGGCGAGCATCTCGATGACCTCGCCCTGTACCAGGGTGGAGTCCACGTCCATGACCACGAGGCGGATGCCGTGCCGCAGCATCCCGGCCGGCTGCACGGCGACGTCGACGGACTGCGCGGCGGCCTCCTCGGCGAGCATCATCCGCAGCCGCGGCGGGTCGATGCCGGACACGTGCAGCTCGATCGCGGTGACCGGGTAGCGCGCCATCCGCTCGATGCGGTCGATGTTCGCCCCGCTGTCGGCGATCCGTCCGGCGATCGCGGCGACCGCGGCCGCGCGCAGCGGCATGCCGAGCACGGTGACGTGGCTGCGGCCCTCCGGGCGGGCCCGGTTGTCGCCGCGGCCCTCCTCGACCTCTGCCTGCAGGCCGAGCTCGTCGGCCATCGTGGCGAGCGCGACGCGCAGCCGGCTGCTGTCACGGGGCGCGGCGACCAAGACACCGAGGACGAGCCGACGGCGCAGCACGATCTGCTCGATGTCGAGGACCGCGACGCCGAACGACGCCAGCGTGGCGAACACCGTGGAGGTGACGCCGGGTCGGTCCTTCCCGGTCAGTGTGATCAGGACGGTCTTGGTGGCCTCGTCGGGCGCCGGGTGCACGGTTGCCATGACGGCCTGAGGCTATCGCTCCCACGGGAACGCGCAGGCAGCGACCAGTCCCCGTCTCGCAGCGTGGTCGAGCGGGAGCAGCGCGGCGCGACGGGCGTCGGCCTCGCCGGCGGTGACGCTGCCGCCGTCGTCCTCGAGCGCGAGGTCCACGATCACCCGGCAGCGGGTGGCCAGCGAGGCGAGGCGCACGGCGCGGGGGGCCATCGCGTGCGGTACCTCCAGGTCCGTCGTACGGCGCAGCGCCATCAGCTCGTCGGCCACCTCCGGGCGCCAGCGGGCCACGTCGAGGTCGGCCAGGGTTCGGCTCGCGGAGAGTAGCTGCTGCCGCAGCGCGGAGTCGGCCTCCGCCGGGTCGGGCACCTGGCGCCGGGACGTGGCCGGGTGGCAGCGCCACACGACACCGGCGCCGGCGCGGTGCGGCACCAGGCCCAGGTCCGCGCCCTCGAGCACCACGCCCTCGCCGACGTCGACGACCTCGGTGTTGAAGTCGCTGGGCCCGGCCAGGCCCAGCGGGTCACCGGGGACCGGCAGCGCGATGCCGGCGGCCGTGGCCCCCTCGGCGCGGAGCCGGCCGAGCGCCACGATCACCGCGACCGGCTCGTCCTGCCCCGGCAGCGCCGCCACGTCGTGGGCGGTGTCGTCCGCGACGATCGCGTCGCGCGCGGCGTCGAGGCTCGCGGAGCCGGCCGCCCACGCCGAGAACCACAGCGCGAACCGCGCGGACAGCGGCAGCGAGGTCGAGTTGCTCACGGCGTCGAGGGTACGACGCGCCCCGTGGCCTCGCGTCGTGGGCGGGGCGTCGTGCCGTAGGTTGGGCCGCGCAGTTCCCTGCCCAGCAGCCCGAGGGAGACATGGAAGCCGTTCTCGAACTCGCCGACGTCAGCGTGCGGCGGGGCCAGGCCACGTTGCTCGACCGCGTCGACTGGGCGGTCGAGGAGGACGAGCGCTGGGTGATCCTCGGGCCCAACGGTGCCGGCAAGACGACCCTGCTGCAGGTCGCGTCCGCGCAGATCCACCCCACCGCCGGCGTGGTCGGCATCCTGGGCGAGGTGCTCGGGACCGTGGACGTCTTCGAGCTGCGGCCCCGCATCGGGCTGACCAGCGCCGCGCTGGCCGAGCGGATCCCCCGGGACGAGCGCGTGCACGACGTGGTGGTCTCCGCGTCGTACGGCGTGATCGGCCGCTGGCGCGAGCACTACGACGAGCTCGACCACGTGCGCGCCCACGACCTGCTGACCGAGGTGGGCGTCGCGCACCTGACCGACCGCACGTTCGGCACGCTGTCGGAGGGGGAGCGCAAGCGGGTGCAGATCGCCCGGGCGCTGATGACCGACCCCGAGCTGCTGCTGCTCGACGAGCCGGCCGCCGGGCTCGACCTCGGCGGCCGCGAGGACCTGGTCTCCACGCTCTCCGCGCTGGCCATGGACGAGCTGTCCCCGGCCACCGTGCTGGTCTCCCACCACGTGGAGGAGATCCCGCCGGGCTTCACCCACGTGCTGCTGCTGCGCGGCGGCCGGGTGGTGGCCGCCGGTCCGCTGGAGCGGGTGCTCACCGAGCAGGTCCTCTCCGAGACCTTCGGGATGCCCTTGCAGCTCACCCACCAGGACGGCCGGTGGGCGGCACGCCGCCGTGTCCGGCACCGGACCTGAGCGGCCGCGGTTAGGCTACGGGGGTGAGCCTTCCTGAGTGGTTCGAGGACTGGCAGGCGTGGCTGGCGCTGGCGATCGTGCTCGGTGTCGCGGAGCTGTTCAGCCTCGACCTGGTCCTGCTGATGCTTGCGGTCGGTTCGCTCGTCGGCGTCGTGGTGGCGCTGGTCGGCGCCCCGCTCGCCGCGCAGGTGCTCGCCGCCGTGGCCGCGTCGGTGGCGATGCTGGCCTTCGTCCGGCCGAACGTGGTACGCCGGCTGCACACCGGCCCCGAGCTGGTGCTGGGCCACAACGCGCTCATCGGCAAGCAGGGCGTCGTGGTCGACGAGGTCGGCCCGGACGGCGGGCAGATCCGGGTCGCCGGTGAGCTGTGGACCGCGCGCCCGTACGACGAGATGTCGGTGATCCCCGTCGGGGCGCACGTCGACGTGCTCCAGATCAAGGGGGCGACTGCGCTCGTGCACCCGCTCCCCGAGCTGGACGCCTGAGAGAGAACGAGGAAGAGGAGTCAGCATGCCCGCAGCCCTGATCGTGCTGGTGCTGGTCGTCGCGTTCGCCATCGTGGTGCTCGCCAAGACGATCCGCATCGTGCCGCAGGCCCGCGCCGGGATCGTCGAGCGGTTCGGAAAGTACAAGACGACCATGCCCGCCGGGCTCAACGTCGTCGTGCCGTTCGTCGACAAGGTGCGCTACATGATCGACCTGCGCGAGCAGGTCGTGTCGTTCCCGCCGCAGCCGGTGATCACCGAGGACAACCTGGTGGTCTCGATCGACACCGTCATCTACTTCCAGGTGACCGACCCGGTCGCCGCGACGTACGAGATCGCCAACTACATCCAGGCGGTCGAACAGCTCACCATGACCACGCTGCGCAACATCGTCGGCGGCATGGACCTCGAGGAGACCCTGACCAGCCGCGACAACATCAACAGCCGGCTGCGCGGGGTGCTGGACGAGGCCACCGGGAAGTGGGGCATCCGCGTCAACCGCGTGGAGCTGAAGGGCATCGACCCGCCGCCGTCGATCAAGGACTCGATGGAGAAGCAGATGCGTGCCGACCGCGACAAGCGTGCGGTCATCCTGACCGCCGAGGGCCAGCGACAGTCCGCGATCCTCACCGCGGAGGGCAGCAAGCAGGCGGCGATCCTCTCCGCCGAGGGTGACCGGGAGTCGAGGATCCTGCGGGCGCAGGCGGAGCGGGAGTCCGCGATCCTCAAGGCGCAGGGTGAGGGGCAGGCGATCCAGACCGTCTTCCAGGCGATCCACGACGGCCGGCCCGACCAGTCGCTGCTGGCCTACCAGTACCTCCAGATGATGCCGAAGATCGCCGAGGGCGACGCCAACAAGGTGTGGATCGTGCCCAGCGAGATCGGCAAGGCGCTCGAGGGCCTCGGGTCGACCATGAACAGCCTCCAGGGCATTCCCGACGAGGTCGAGGGGCCCCGGCGTCGGGTCGACATGGGTGCCCCGGCGCCGTCGGTCGAGGACGACAGCATGCTGCGCCGTACCCACGAGGAGGTGGCCGCGGCCATCCGGGCCGCGGAGGCGTCCAGCGAGCCGACCCGTGGGGCCGCCGGCCAGCCGTCCGGTGACCAGCTGCCCGCCGACCAGCCGTCCGCCGACTCGCCTCCCGCGGGTCCGGCGACGCCGGGTAACGACGACCCTGAGGAGCCCGCCGCCCAGTGAGTCTCGGAGAAATCGTTGCGATCCTGCTCGCCGGGGTCGCGGCCGGCACCATCAACACCGTGGTGGGGTCGGGAACGCTGGTCACGTTCCCGACCCTGCTCGCGTTCGGGATCCCGCCCGTGACCGCGAACGTGTCCAACACCGTCGGGCTCGTCCCGGGTTCGCTGTCGGGCGCGATCGGCTACCGCCGCGAGTTAGAAGGTCAGGTGCCGCGACTGCTGCGGCTCGGGGTCGCCTCCCTGCTGGGCGGCATCACCGGCGCGGTGCTGCTCCTGGTGCTGCCGCCGGAGGCGTTCAACGCGGTCGTACCGGTGCTCATCGCCCTGGGCTGCGTCCTGGTGGTGCTGCAGCCGCGGATCAGCCGCGTGGTGGCGGAGCGGGCGGAGGCGCGCGGACTGGCCCGACCGGAGCACGGCGCGCTGTGGGTGTGGGCGATGGTGTACCTGGCCGGCGCGTACGGCGGCTACTTCGGCGCCGCTCAGGGCGTGTTGCTGATGGCGATCCTGGGCATCGGCCTGACCGAGACCATGCAGCGCAACAACGCGACGAAGAACGTGCTGGCGCTGCTGGTCAACCTGGTGGCGGCGCTGGTGTTCATCACTGTGGCGCACGTGAACTGGGCGGCCGCCGGGCTGATCGCGGGCGGCTCGGTGATCGGCGGGCAGATCGGCGCGCACGTCGGCCGCCGGCTGCCGCCCACCGTCCTGCGCGTGGTGATCGTCCTCGTCGGCGTGGTCGCGCTGGTGCAGCTGCTCCGCTGACCCGGCGCTTGTGCCGCCCGGATTCCCGCCGAGTCGGCGGTCGGCGGCCCGGCACAAGCGCCGTCTCGGCGGTCGGGGACGCGGCACAGGCGCCGACTCGGCGGTGGGGGAACGAGTTTCGGGCGATGGCGCTCGCAGTGGCCCGCGGCGCACTACAGTCGGGGGCGGCAGGAGGGAACCCACGATGAGCAGCGCACTCCTTCCCAGCGAGCGCGGCGGGGCCGGTACGTCGGACCCGCGGCCCGCCACGGCGTACCGGATCCGGACACGCCGGCCGAAGGACCTGCCGGCCTGCGTGCGACTGCTGCGCGTGGTCCACACGCACGACAACTACCCGGTGCGGTGGCCCGGCGCACCGCGGGCGTGGCTGTCGGAGCACGGGGTGCTCGAGGCGTGGATCGCCGAGCGGCTGGGGGAGGTGCTCGGCCACGTCGCGATCGGTGGGGCGAGCACGGCCTCGGTCGACGCGCTGCGTTGGCGGGAGATCACCGGTCGGCCGCTCACGGACCTCGGGTTCGTCACCCGGCTGTTCGTGCGCCCGCGCGTGCGGCACCAGGGCGTCGCCGCGGACCTCCTCGGCGTGGCCACCGGGCACCTGCGCGCGCGTCGGCTGCTGCCGGTGCTGGAGGTGGTCGGCAACTGCACGGATGCCGTCGGTCTGGTCGAGGGCCGCGGGTGGCGGCTCCTGGCGACCGACCGCTGGCCGGCGGACCGTACGGGGCTCGTCGTGCACCGCTACGCCGCGCCCGCCGCGGGGTGAGGGTCAACCCTCATCGACGTACGCCCTCAGCCAGCGGGTGACCTCCTCGAAGGCGCGCTTGCGCACCGGCTCGCGGGAGAGGGTCACGTCGTGGAGCGCGCCCTCGACGCGGACCACGGTGACGTGGTCCCCGAGCTTGTGCGCCCACTTCCGGATCTGCTCGACGTCGAGCACGATGTCGCTGCTGGTGCAGGTCTCGTCCCACTCCCGCGGGTTGTTGCTGGTGCCGGAGGTGAGCACCAGCACCGGCGCGGACAGGGCGAGCCCGCGGTGGGCACGGGCGTGGCCGCGACGCACGGCCCGCAGCCAGCCGGCGTAGACGGGCCAGCTCTGCAGCGGCTTCCAGGCCAGGTCGAAGTCCCACTCCCCGTCGTGGTCGCGGTGCAGGCTGCGCGTGTAGAGCCCCGAGACGCTGCGCGGGATCGACAGGTAGGGCCGGCGGGCGCCGATCTGGTCGATGGCCGCGGTCGCCGCGGTGCGCAGCAGGAAGCTGCCGTGCAGGTCCAGCCACGGTGAGTTGAGGACCAGGCCGGCCACGTCGGCGTCGCGGTCGTGGGCCCACAGCGAGACGATCAGGCCCCCGGTGGAGTGCGCGCTGAGCACCAGGTGGTCGTGGCCGTCACGCTCGCGCACGCGCCGTACCGCCTCGTCGAGATCGGCGTAGTACTCCGCCAGGTCGGTGGTGAAGTTCGGGGTCTGGTGCGGGAGCAGCGAGCGGCCGTACTTCCGCAGGTCCAGGGCGTAGAAGTCGTAGCCGCGCTCGGTCCAGTAGTCGGCGGCCGGCCGCTGGAAGAAGTAGTCGGCGAAGCCGTGCACGTGCAGCACCGCCCGCCCGGTCGGCCGGTCGGCGCGGCGGCTGACAAGGGTCGCGATGACCGGGCCCTCGGCGTCCTCGCCGAGGTCCAGGGTCTCAGAGGTGTACGGCGCTCCCAGCACGTCCTCGCGTGCTCCGCCCACCTGGTTCTGCTCGCTGCCCAACGACATGAGCCGATTCTCCACGACGACCACCGGTGCCCGTAGGTCGCCCCGACCCGGGACCAACGGCCCTCCCACGCGCGTGCGGCGGCTGCCAGCGTAGAGGGCAGCAGAGCTGCACGGTGGAGGAGCCGATGACCGAGACGGGAGCAGGGCCCGTGCCTCGGTGCCCGATCCGGCCGGGGGAGCCGTGTGGTCTCTGTGTCCCGGGCGCGACCGGTCCGCAGGACTGCGGGCTGGTCTACCTGGTGCAGTCCGACCCGGAGCTGCGTGAGCGACTGCACGAGTTACGGCTCAGCACGGCTTGAACCGAGGTCGGACGAGACGGCGGCGCGGTCCCCACGGGGCCGCGTCGCCGTTCGTCGTGCGCTCCGGCCCAGGGCTCGCGACGCCGCTGTGACATGGTGGGGGCGAGAGTGTGCAGCCACGCCGGCCCGGCGGGCAGAGCGAGAGGAAGACAGACGGTGAGCGTCAGCAACGCCCCAGAGCAGATCCCGTGCGCCTCACGCAACTGCCGGTTGGCGAGCGTGATCCTGGTGGACGCCCGTGGCTGGCTGCTGCTGCAGGAGCGCGACGACCAGGCGCCGGTGGCCCCCAACCAGTGGGGCCTCGTCGGCGGGCACGTCGAGCCGGGCGAGAGCTGGGAGGCCGCGCTGGCGCGTGAGATGGAGGAGGAGACCGGGCTGCGGGTCGACGGGCTCGAGCTGTGGTTCGACGAACTCGTCCAGCACTCTCCGAAGGTCTCCACGCACCTGGCCGACCAGTGGCGGATCTGGGTCGGTGCCGCCGACCTCGGTGACGACGACATCCGGCTCGGCGAGGGACGTCAGATCGTGTTCGTCGACCCGGCGAAGGTCCGCGAGGGTGGGCTCGACCTGGCCCTGGGCGCGGAGTTCGTCCTGCCGCGCTTCCTCGACTCCGAGGCCTACGGGCGGCTGACCGCGGGGGCGTAGCGGGTTCCTCGCCCCGCCACGCCCCGGGCGGGCCTCAGTGCTGGTAGGTCCCGTGGACGATGGCGCGGCCCAGCGTCTTGAACGCCAGATTGAACGAGACGACCGCGGGGGAGGCGTCCTCGTCCACCCCGAGGGACTCCTCACCGACCGCGTGCACGACGAAGAAGTAGCGGTGCACCTGGTCGCCCTGCGGGGGAGCGGCGCCCATGAACCCGTGCTGCCCACCGTCGTTGCGGACGTGGAACGCCTTGCCAGGCAGGTTCCCGGCGGCCGCGCCGGTGTCCAGCGACGTGACGTCGGCCGGCAGGTCGACCAGCACCCAGTGCCAGAAACCCGACGGGGTCGGCGCGTCCGGGTCGAAGCAGGTCACCACGTAGCTCTTCGTGCCCTCAGGGGCACCGGACCAGCTCAGCTGGGGAGAGGTGTTGCCCTTCTCGGCCACCTGGTCGTCCTTGAGCGGCTGCCCGTCCTGCACGTCGGTGCTGGTGACGCTGAAGGACGGCACCTGCGGGAGCAGGTCGTACGGGTTCGGGCTGACCGGTCGGTCGAGACTCATCGATCCTCCTGGAACACGGAATCGGGGACGTCGCCAACCTAGTCCGCAGGCTGGTCGCGGACCAGCAGCGCGCGGCGGAGGCGCCCACAATGGCGGGGTGCCCGACAAAGACGACATCAACGGCGGCTTCCCGCCCTACCCGGTCGGACTCCGGCTCGCCGGCCGCCGGGTGCTCATGGTCGGCGGGGGACGGGTCGCGCAGCGGCGCATCCCGGGGCTGGTCACCGCCGGCGCGCGCGTGGAGCTCGTCTCGCCGGAGTCGACCCCGGCGGTGCAGGGCTACGCGGAGGCCGGTGAGGTCAGCTGGCACCGGCGCGCGTTCGAGACCGCCGACGTGGAGGGCGCCTGGTACGTCGTCGCGGCGACCGACGACCCGGCGGTGAACGAGGCGGTCAGCGCGGCCGCGGAGGAGCGGCGGGTCTTCTGCGTCCGCGCCGACGACGCCACCCGGGCCAGTGCGTGGACGCCGGCGGTCGGGCGGCACGCGGGCGTGACCGTGGGGGTGCTGGGCAACCGGGAGCCGCGACGCAGCGCGGCCGTGCGCGACGCGATCGTCGCCGGTCTGCGCGACGGGCTGATCGCCGCGCCGCAGGACGACGAGAGGATCCCGGGAGTGGTCCTGGTCGGCGGCGGCCCTGGAGCGCCCGACCTGGTGACGGTGGCCGCGCGGCGAGCCCTGAGCGAGGCCGACGTGGTGGTCGCCGACCGGCTCGCGCCCCGTGCGCTGCTCGACGAGCTGTCTCCGGACGTCGAGCTGGTCGACGTGGCGAAGCTGCCGCGTGGCCGCTCGGCCTCGCAGGAGGAGATCAACCGGGTGATCGTCGACCGGGCGGTTGCCGGCAAGCGCGTGGTGCGGTTCAAGGGCGGGGACTCCTTCGTCTACGGCCGCGGCTACGAGGAGGCGCTTGCCTGCGAGGCGGCCGGTGTCCCGTGGACGGTGATCCCGGGCATCACCAGCGCGATCTCGGTGCCCGCCGCGGTCGGGATCCCGGTCACCCACCGAGGTGTCGCCCACGAGTTCACGGTGGTCTCCGGGCACCTGCCGCCGGACCACGACGGCTCCTTGGTCGACTGGGACGCGCTGGCCCGCCTGCGCGGCACCCTGGTCCTGCTGATGGCCGTGCAGAACCTGGCCAAGATCTCGGCCCGGCTGCGCGAAGGCGGCCGCAAGGACGACACCCCGGTGGCGGTGGTCTCCGAGGGCACTCTGCCCGGCGAGCGCACGCTCCTGTCGACCCTGGACCGGGTGGCCGTCGACGTCGAGGAGGCGCAGGTGCGCCCGCCCGCGATCGTGGTGGTCGGGGACGTGGTCGCGGTGGCGAACCCCGAAAGGTACCGATGGCGCGGCTGATCGAGGTCGACGACGCCGACGATCCGCGGCTGGCCGACTACCGCGACCTGCGCGACGTCGAGCTGCGGAAGCACCTGGAGGCCGAGCACGGGTTGTTCCTGGCCGAGGGCGAGAAGGTCGTCCGGCGTGCGGTCGAGGCCGGCTTCCCCCCGCGCTCCTTCCTGATGGCGCCGCGCTGGCTGGACGGCCTCGCGGACGTCCTGTCGACCTCGGACGCTCCCTGCTACGTGGTCTCCGAGCGGCTGGCCGAGGAGGTGACCGGCTTCCACGTGCACCGTGGTGCGCTCGCCTCGCTCCAGCGGCGGCCGCTGCCTGCGGTGGCCGAGGTGCTGGCCGGGGCGCGCACGGTCGTGGTGCTCGAGGACGTCGTGGACCACACCAACGTCGGGGCGATCTTCCGCAGCGCGGCAGCGCTCGGCGTGGACGCCGTACTCCTCTCGCCGCGGTGTGCCGACCCGCTCTACCGGCGCGCGATCAAGGTGGCGATGGGCGCGGTGTTCGCGCTGCCGTACGCCCGCCTCGCCGACTGGTACGACGCGATGCCGACCGTCGCCGGGGCGGGCTTCACCACCGTCGCGCTGACGCTCGCCGCGGACGCGCGCCCGCTGGAGGCGGCGGTGGGTGGGCTCGACAAGGTGGCGCTGGTGCTCGGCACCGAGGGCCACGGGCTCTCCCCGCGGTGGCAGCTCTCGGCCGACCGGCGCGCGGTCATCCCGATGCGCCCGGGGATCGACAGCCTCAACGTCGCCGCGGCGACGGCGGTGGCCTGCTACGTGGCGGACCGCAGGTGAGGCGTCAGCGCCAGTAGCCGTAGCGCTGCTTGACCCCGCGCGACTGCTGGTCGGTCATCGCGCGCAGCTGCGAGGGACCGCGCTGCAGGGCCACCGGCATCGGCGCCTGGCAGCCGGTGCCGGCGCAGTCCTTGTAGCGCTGCCACAGGTCCTCGAGCTGCTGCTGCGCGACCGCGTACTCGGGGCTGTCGATCACGCTCTGCAGCTCGTTCGGGTCCCGGTCGAGGTCGTAGAGCTCCTTCTCGCCGGTGGAGTAGACGAGGTAGGCGTACCGCGGCGTGCGGATGCCGATCGTGTCACGGGCGTCGTCGAACCCTCGCTCGGCACGGCCCTTGGCGTGCAGGTAGCGGTAGCCGGTGATCCGGCCCTCGGTCTCCACGGGGATCGTCCAGCCCTGGTCGCCCTGCTCGATCGTGCGACGTACGGACACCCCGTCCGCCGGCAGCGTCATCCGCGAGCTGGCCCCTGCGTAGTCGGTGATGGTCGCGGTGATGTCCTCGGTGGTGACCGGATCGAAGCGCTCGCCGTGGGGGACACCCGGGCCGGCCACCAGGAACGGCACCCGCAGCGACGGCTCGTGCGCCTTGATCTTGCCGTTGCGGACCCGGTGCTCGCCCAGGAAGTAGCCGTTGTCGGAGGTGAACATGATCAGCGTGTGGGCGTACTCGTGGGTCTTCTTCAGCGTGGCGACCAGCCGGGCCACCTGCCGGTCGAGGACGTAGACGGCCTCGGCGCGCTGGCGGGTGAGCTGGACCAACGCCCGCCGCTCCGGCCGGTTGAGCTCGGGCAGGGAGCGCATGCCCCACGGCTTGTCGGACATGTCCGCCTCGGACGGGCCGCCGTCGGCAGGCATCCCGGCTCCGCGGGTGATCCGCGCGTCGAAGCGGCCCTTGACCCAGTCGGGGCGCGCGGGGGTGGCCCAGTCGGAGTAGCGGCCGTCGCTGCGCCGTACCCGGTGCGGGTCGTCCGCCTCGTGCGGGACGCCGAAGTGCGGCGCGACCGCGGACAGCCACATGAAGAACGGCTTGGGGGAGCGGTGGTACTTCCGCACCAGCTTCCGGGCGAACCCGCCGAGCACGTTGGTCTGGTACTGGCCCTTGTGACCGTCGTCGGTGACGCCGTTGATGTTGAAGATCGTGTGGAAGTAGTTGTAGGTGCCGCCGGACTTGTACGGGCTGTGCGCGGGCCGCTCGACCGCGCCGTACCAGTCGGTCCAGCCGTTCGGGACGTAGTGCCATGACGGCTTGCCGGTCACCAAGGACCGGGCCGAGCCGTAGCCGTTGAGGTACTTGCCGATGAACGCCGTCTGGTAGCCGCTGCGGTGCAGCGCGGTGGCGACCGACACGTGGTCGTCCAGGGCCCGGAACCCCCAGGGAGCCATGTGGCTGAACACGTGGTGGTTGTGGGCGTACTGGCCGGTGAGGAACGACGCCCGCGCCGGGCAGCACAACGGGTAGGGGCTGAAGGAGTTCCGGAACT
This sequence comes from uncultured Actinomycetota bacterium, assembly GCA_963816325.1. Taxonomy (GTDB): domain Bacteria; phylum Actinomycetota; class Actinomycetes; order Propionibacteriales; family Nocardioidaceae; genus Nocardioides_B. Next base: position 230,507 of record CAWFKC010000019.1, read on the forward strand.
GCAGGCCGCGGTCCTTGATCAGCCTGCGCACCGCGGGCATGTAGCGCAGGTCGTCGACGCGCATGTCGTCGGCCATCACCACCACGATGTTCGGTCGCCCGGACGCGGAGACCGGCTCGGCGACGGCGGTGCGCGCGGGGCCGGCGGCGCCCGGCAGCCCGAGGAGGCTCAGCGTGCTGACCGCCAGCGCGAGCGCGGTCAGCAGCAGGACGGCACGCCTGGGACGGTGAGGGTACGACGGCATGGGCGTGCGGCTCCGGAGGCAGAGGGGCGTGGCGAGCAGAGACGCCACGGGCTCGACCGAAACCAAGACCGACGCGAGATCCCCGTCAGTCCTCGATTTTACCCGAGGCCGGCCAGTCCGGAGGGTATTCGGCGGCAGCTTCGTCGGCCTTGCGGAACAGCTTCTTCCGGCTGCGCTTGTTCAGCCGGTCGCCGAAGACCGTGCCCTTGCAGTGGTCGGTCTCGTGCTGCAGGGCACGGGCGAGCAGACCGGTGCCGGTGTAGCTGACCGGGTTGCCGTCGAGGTCCTGGCCCTCGACCCGAGCCGTGCTCGGCCGGGCGCAGACGACGAACGCGCCCGGGAGCGACAGGCAGCCCTCCTCGCCGTCGTCGAGCTTGCGGTCCTTGCCCTCGGGCAGGAACAGCACCGGGTTGCACACCACGCCTTGGTGGTACTCCCCGCTGTCGTCGGGGCAGTCGAAGACGAAGATCGAGCGGTCCACGCCGATCTGGCAGGCGGCGAGCCCCACCCCGTCGGCGGCGTACATCGTCGCCACCATGTCCGCCGCCAGCGTCCGGAGGTCCTCGTCGAAGGTGTCCACCGGCTCCTGCGTGCGGTGCATGACCGCTTCCCCCCAGCGGGTGATCGGGCGGACGGTGCCGCCCTCGGGCAGCCGGCTCGGCGGGGTGTCGGGCATGGGCTCATCGTAGAGAGCGCCCGACACGTCCGATCCCGCGCCCGGCACAAGCGCCGACTCGGCGGGCACGGCGCCGGACGTCGCCGCCGCGATGTGACGGGGGCCACGCGGACGCCCCGTAGATCGACGTGTAACTCAGAGTTACAGTAAGAGTCATGTCCACCACCCGAGCTCCGCGAGACGCCGCCCCCGGCGGCCCGACCAGCAAGCACGGCCTGACCTCCCGGGAGAAGCCGGACCCGATCGGCTTCGCGGTCGCCGCGCTGAACAAGCTCGCCCAGACCGGCGCCCTCGACCGGTTCGGGCTGCGCAAGCCGACCGAGCGCGTGGTCTTCGAGACCACCCGGACCGGGTTCCGAACGCTCGGCGCGGTCAGCCGGCAGTTCGCCCGCCGCGGCAAGAAGGGCGGCAGCCCGACCCGGGTGCCCGCCGCCGCACCCAAGGGCGTGTTCGACCTGACCCCGACCGAGGACGAGCAGATGCTCGTCGACGTGGTCTCCGAGCTCGCCGCCGAGGTGCTGCGCCCGGTGGCCGCCGAGGCCGACGAGGCGACCAAGGTGCCCGAGGAGGTGCTGAAGGCCGGCCTCGAGATCGGCCTGCCCACCCTCGGGGTGCCGGAGGACCTCGGAGGCATCTCCACCGAGCGGTCGGCGATGGCCGGCACGCTGGTGGCCGAGGCGCTCGCGAAGGGCGACATGGGCCTGGCGGTCGCCTGCCTGGCCCCCGGCGCGGTCTCCACCGCGCTGTCCCTGTGGGGCACCGAGGAGCAGCAGGCGACGTACCTTCCGGCGTTCACCGGCGACGACGTCCCGGCCGCCGCGCTCGCGCTCAACGAGCCGGCCGTCCTGTTCGACCCGCTCAGCCCGGCGACCACGGCCACCCGCTCCGGTGACGGCTACGTCCTCAACGGCGTGAAGTCGATGGTGCCGCGCGGTGCCGCCGCCGAGCTGTTCGTCGTCGGCGCGACGCTCGACGGCGAGCCGCGGCTGTTCCTCGTCGAGTCCGGTGCGGCCGGCCTGGAGATCGAGGCCGAGCCGTCGATGGGCCTGCGCGCCGCGGAGCTCTCCCGGGTGTTGCTCAAGGACGTGCGGGTCTCCGACCTGGCCCCGCTCGGCACCGCCGAGGACTACCGCGAGTGCGTGCGGCTGTCCCGGGTGGCCTGGTGCGCGCTCGCGCTCGGGACGGCGCAGGCGGTGCTCGACTACGTCATCCCCTACGTCAACGAGCGGCAGGCCTTCGGCGAGCCGATCAGCCACCGGCAGAGCGTGGCCTTCATGGTCGCCAACATCGGCATCGAGCTGCAGGGCATGCGGCTGGTCACCTACAAGGCCGCCTCGCGCGCCGCGCAGGGCCGCAGCTTCGAGCGCGAGGTCGCGCTCGCCCGCCGGCTGTGCGCCGAGCGCGGCATGCAGATCGGCAACGACGGGGTCCAGCTCCTCGGCGGACACGGGTTCGTCAAGGAGCATCCGGTGGAGCGGTGGTACCGCGACCTGCGGTCGATCGGCATGATGGAAGGAGGCGTCCTCGTATGATCAATCTCGAGGCACCGAAGAAGTTCCGGCCGCTGGTCGGCCAGGCGCACCAGGTCGCGATGAACCTGCTGCGTCCCAACTCCCGCAAGTACGACCTCGCCGAGCACGAGTACCCCAAGGAGCTCGACATGCTCGCGGCGATGATCGACGGGCTCTCGGACTCCGGGGCCGCCAGCGGCGCCGGCGCGTCCGGCGTGCGCCGCTCCGAGGACGAGAAGGCCAAGGACGACGGTGGCGTCAAGAACGGCTCCAACCTCGCCTCGGTGCTCTCGATCATGGAGATGTGCTGGGGCGACGTCGGGCTGCTGCTGTCGATGCCGCGCCAGGGCCTGGGCAACTCCGCGATCGCCTCGGTGGCCAACGACGAGCAGCACCAGCGGTTCGACGGCCTGTGGGCGTCGATGGCGATCACCGAGCCGGGCACCGGGTCGGACTCGGCGAACATCACCACCACGGCCCGCCTCGACGGCGACCACTACGTGCTCAACGGCGAGAAGATCTTCGTCACCTCCGGCCAGCGCTCCGACGCCGTCGTGGTGTGGGCCACGCTGGACAAGAGCAAGGGCCGCGCGGCGATCAAGTCGTTCGTGGTGCCGAAGGGCACCCCGGGCATGAACGTCGAGCGGCTCGAGCACAAGCTCGGCATCCGGGCCTCCGACACGGCCACGATCCGCTTCGAGGACTGCCGGGTGCCGAAGGAGAACCTGCTCGGCTCGCCGGAGATCGACACCAAGCAGGGCTTCGCCGGCGCGATGGCGACCTTCGACAACACCCGGCCGCTGGTGGCCGCGATGGCGGTGGGCTGTGCCCGGGCCGCGCTGGAGCTGACCCGTGAGCTGCTGGAGAACGCCGGCGTCGAGATCGACTACGACCGTCCGGCGTTGAGCCAGTCGGCCGCCGCGGCGACGTACCTCCAGCTCGAGGCGGACTGGGAGGCGGCGTACCTGCTGACCCTCCAGGCCGCGTGGATGGCCGACAACCGCAAGCCGAACTCGCTGGAGGCCTCGATGGCCAAGGCGAAGGCGGGTCGCTCCGGCAGCGACATCACGCTGCGCTGCGTGGAGCTGGCCGGCAGCCTCGGCTACAGCGAGCACGACCTGCTGGAGAAGTGGGCGCGCGACTCGAAGATCCTCGACATCTTCGAGGGCACCCAGCAGATCCAGCAGCTCATCGTGGCGAGGCGGCTCCTCGCGAAGACCTCCGCCGAGCTCAGGTAGCCGCCGTACCGGCCGGGTCGAGCAGGTTCACGGCTCGGCCGGGGTGGGTACCTGATCTGCATGACCGACAGCAACGAGATCCGACACCAGGACGAGAACGAGGCCGTGCAGGCGGCCGTGGACCGGGTGCAGTCGTGGCACGCCGGAGCGCCCGTGGAGACGGTCCGCGAGCACCTGAAGCACGCGCTCGACGAGGCCGGCGAGAGCAAGGACGACTCCTGGCTGCAGAGCACGGCCGAGCAGATCAGCACCGCGGACCCGGCCCAGCGATGACCGTCCCGTCGCTGCCGCTCAACAACGGGATCGAGATCCCGCAACTGGGTTTCGGCGTGTGGCGGCTGCCGCCCGCAGAGACCCAGCAGGCGGTGGCGACGGCGTTGCGCGCCGGCTACCGGCACATCGACACCGCGACCCTCTACGGCAACGAGGAGGGGGTCGGTACGGCCGTGCGCGAGTCGGGGCTGGACCGCGACGCGGTGTTCGTGACCACCAAGGTCTGGAACTCCGACCAGGGCTACGACTCGACGCTGCGGGCCTTCGACGCGAGCATGCAGCGGCTCGTGTTCGACGTGCTGGACCTCTACCTCATCCACTGGCCGGTGCCCGGACGCGGCACCGCGGCGGAGACGTGGCGGGCCATGGAGCGGCTCTACCTCGACGGCCGGATCCGGGCGATCGGCGTCTCCAACTTCGAGCCCGAGCACCTGCGCCGGCTCGTCGACAAGGCCCAGATCCGGCCGGTGGTCAACCAGGTGGAGCTGCACCCCTACCTGCAGCAGCAGGAGGTACGACGTACGAACGCCGAGCTGGGGATCGCCACCGAGGCGTGGAGTCCGCTGGCCAAGGGCGGGCAGCTGCTCGCCGACCCGCTGCTCGCCCTTCTCGCCGACAGGCACGGTCGCACGCCGGCGCAGGTGGTGCTGCGCTGGCACCTGCAGCTGGGCACGATTGTGATCCCGAAGTCGGCCACGCCCAGCCGGATCGAGGAGAACATCGACGTCTTCGGCTTCGAGCTCGACGAGGTGGAGATGGCTGCGGTGGCCTCCCTGGACCGCGGGCAGCGGGTCGGCCCGCACCCCGACGAGGTCTCCTGAGCGATCACCGTCGGGGGCGCAGCCAGTTCCCGAGCTCGGCGTCGATGAGCAGCTGGCGCGCCTCCGGCTCGTTCTCGTCGAGCACCAGGATCCTCATCTGGATGGCGAGGATGGACCCGTCGAGCACGCTCATGTTGCGGTCCGTGACCTGGTACGCGATGCCGGCTTCGCCGAGAAGGCCCTCGACCACCGAGATCATGACCGGGTCGTTGGTTCGGATCAGTTCTGCCATCCGGGGCACCTCCGACCTGGTCGCCAGTGAGGCGATCAGGGTACCCAGGACCCGTCGCCCGGGCGCGTGCCTGCGCCGTCCCGGGGTGTCGCCGGCGCCGGAGTCGTCGTCCTCGGTCTCTACGGGTTCGTCGCCACGCTGCAGCCCGACAGCCACTTCGGGCGCATCCTGGCCGCGTACGGCGGGGTGTTCGTGGCCGGCTCGCTGGCCTGGGGCATGGCGGTGGACGGGTACCGCCCCGACCGGTACGACGTGACCGGTGCGCTGGTCTGTCTCGTCGGCGTCGCCGTCATCATGTACGCCCCGCGGGCACGCTGACCCGCAGACGTGCCCGGCCCGCCCGCCGGGTGGGCGACGAGGTCAGGTCGACGAGGCCGCGTAGATGCCGGCGATGGAGGCGTCGAGGGCGGCGTCGAACTCGGCGTCGCTCATCCGAGCGGTCAGCCCCTGGGTCAGCGCTCGGGAGAAGCTGGCGATGACGCCCGCGTTCCTGGTCAGCCGTGCGTCGGCCTCCTCGCGGGTGTAGCCCCCGGACAGGGCCGCCACGCGCAGCACGCGAGGGTGCTCGAGCAGGTCGCGGTGATAGCCGTCCTCCTCAGGCAGCGTCAGCTTGAGCATCACGTCGTGCCCCTCGGGCAGCCGGTCGAGCCGGGCGAGCAGGGCGTCCCTGAGGAGCTTCTCCGTCGCGGCCTTCTCCGGGCTGTGGATGTCGATCTCGGGCTCGATGATCGGCACCAGGCCGGCGGCCAGGATGCGCTGTGCGACGTCGAACTGCTGGGCGACCACGGCATCGACCCCGGTCGTGTCCGCGGTCAGCACCACCGAGCGCATCTTGGTGCCGAAGACCCCGTGCCCCTTGGCCCGCTCGAGCACCGCGTCGAGGTCCGGGATCGGCTTCATCGTCCGCGCCCCGTCGGCCTCGGCCTCCAGCCCCTTGTCCACCTTCAGGAAGGGGACGACGTGCTTCTGCGTCCAGAGGTACTCCGCCGATCCCGTCCCTTCGATCTGCCGGTCCATGGTCTGCTCGAACAGGATGGCGGCCAGGATGCGGTCTCCGTTGAACACGGGGCTGGTGATGATGCGGGTGCGCATCCGGTGCATCAGGTCGAACATCTCCGCGTCGTCGGAGTAGGCCGACTCCTCGATGCCGTACAGCCGCAGCGCCTTCGGTGTGCTGCCTCCGCTCTGGTCCAGGGCAGCGATGAAGCCCTTGCCGGTCCTGATCCTGGCGAGCATCTCCTCGTTCACGATCCATCCTCTCCGGTGACGTGCCACCGCGGTCGCAGCCGTCCGCCCTACGCGTGGACGCTTCCACGATCCCTCGCGGTCGCCGGTGGGGCGAGGGGCGTTCGTCCCGATTTCAAAATTTGGTAGAACGTCGTTGTAGCGAAGTCCGTTCTGCGGCATGGTGGCGACATGAGGACGGAGCCGCGGGAGTCGGGGCGCGCGCAGAGCGCCTCCCGGCCGCGCCGGTACGACAGCGAGCTGCGACGCCGGCAGGCGCAGCGGACGCGGGCGGATGTGCTGAGGGCGGCGCACGGCCTGTTCCTGGAACGAGGCTGGGCTGCGACCGGGATGCGTGAGATCGCCACGGCGGCCGGCGTGTCGGTGAAGACGATCTATGACGCGTTCGGGTCCAAGGCCGAGCTGTTCAAGACGGTCGTGGACGTCGCGGTGGCCGGGGACGACGAGCCCGTGGCCGTGATGGAGCGCGAGAAGTTTGCCGACCTCGGTCGTGGCGACCTGCCCGAGCGGGTGGCGGCCGGCGTCCGGCTGGCCGCCGAGGTGAACCGGCGCACCGCGGACCTGCTGCGGGTATGGCGGGCGGCCGCGGACACCGATCCCGCTCTGGCGGCCGGCCTGTCGGTCGGGATCGAGCAGCAGCGGCGGACCGCGACCGCCGGCCTCGCGCTGATGGCGGGACGGCACCTCGACGCCGAGCAGGCCGACGGGCTGTGGGCGTTGACCAGTGACGAGGTCTACCGGCTGCTGGTCCGCCACGCCGGCTGGAGCCACGAGCAGTACGTGCGGTGGCTCACGCGTACGACGACCCGGCTGCTCGGCCTCGACCATCCCTGCTCGGGGGGAGCCACCACAGAAAGGGAGCACGAATGAAGAAGAACCCCGACGCCGCGCCCGACACCCGCGGGTCCCGCGCTCACCGCAGCCGCGAGGGAGGGCCTCGCGCGAGCAACGGCATGCCGCGCACCGGCCGCGCCGAGGCCGACGTGTCGGCCACCGCGGATCAGGTGTGGGCGGTGCTCAGCGATGTCACCCGGATCGGGGAGTGGTCGCACGAGTGCCACACCGCTCAGTGGCTCGACGGAGCCGACCGGGCGGCCGTGGGCGCCCGGTTCCGCGGTGCGAACAAGGCCCGGTTCGCCCGGTGGACCAAGCCGTGCACGATCACCGACCTGCAGCCCGCACGGCGGCTGGTCTACCGCACCAACGGCGGGATCATGGGGGACGCCACCGAGTGGGCGTTCGCCCTCGAGCCCACCGAGCGCGGCTGCCGCATCGTGCAGTCCTACGAGATCCTCAGCCTGCCTCGAGCGGTGGAGTGGGCGATCCTGAAGATGGTCCCCGAGCACCTGGACCGTTCCGAGGCCTTGCGTGAGGACCTGGCGCGACTCGGCACGGTAGCCGCAGCCGCCTCGCCGGGCGGTGACCGTTGACGGGTTGGCCGGCGGCCACTAACGTACAACCAAATGGTTGTAGAACAAGCGCTGACCGACGCCGAGGTGGACCGGGTCTTCCGGGCCCTCGCCGACGCGACCCGCCGCGACATCGTGCGCCGCAGTCTGGTGGGCGAGGAGACGGTCTCGCAGCTGGCAGGGGACTACGCCATGTCGTTCGCCGCGGTCCAGAAGCACGTCGCCGTGCTGGAGAGGGCTGGACTGGTGACCAAGGAACCGCACGGTCGGGAACGACTCGTCCGCGGGAACCCCGTCACTCTCCAGCGAGCGCAGGCGCTGCTGGACTCCTACGAACAGCTCTGGCGCTCGCGGATCTCCCGCCTCGACGCCCTGCTCGCCGAGGACGAGCACTGACTGACCACTCGGCCACGACGTGGCCTGGTTTCGAGAGGACCTGCCTCATGCCCATCACCTCCGTTCGCAAGGATCCCGGCGCGCTCACGCTGACCGTCGTTGCCGACTTCGCCACACCGGTGGAGCGACTCTGGGACGCCTACGCCGATCCCCGCCGGCTCGAGAAGTTCTGGGGGCCACCGGCCTACCCGGCGACCTTCACCCGCCACGATATGTTCGCCGGGGGCCGCTCGACGTACGCCATGGTCGGACCCGACGGCGACGTCTCCCGCGGCTACTGGGAGTTCCTCGAGGTCAAGGCGCCGCACTCCTTCGAGGTCCGCGACGGCTTCTGCGACTCCGACGGGACGCCGAACCCCGAGATGCCCTCGATGCGGATGACCTTCGAGTTCGAGGCCACCGGATCCGGCTCCCGCCTCACCACCACGACCTTCTTCAACTCTGTCGAGGAGCTCGAGCAGCTGGTGAGCATGGGCATGGAAGAGGGCATGCGGCAGGCCATGGGCCAGATCGACGCCGTGCTCGAGGACCTGCGCAGCTTCTCCGCGGACCTGCCGGCCGACGCCCGGGTCCTGGACGACACCACGGTCCGGGTGAGCCGGGTCCTGCGCGGCACGGTCGAGCAGGTGTGGGCCGCCCACCACGACCCGGCACTGGTCACCCGGTGGATGCTCGGCCCCGAGGGCTGGTCGATGCCGACGTGCGAGGTGGCGACGGAGGTCGGCCAGAGCTACCGCTACGTGTGGCAGGAAGGCGCCGGAGGCCGCCGCTTCGGCTCCACCGGAGAGCTGCTGGAGGCTGCGGCGCCGCGACGCGCGGTGACCACGGAGCGGATGTACGGCGACGGCATCCCCGAGGACGCGCCTGGCACCCTCAACGAGCTGACCCTGACCCCGGTCGAGGGCGGCACGCTGCTCGCGCTCGTGATCACCTACCCCGACGCCGCGACCCGCGACGCCGTCGTGGGCACGGGCATGGTCGGCGGGGTGGAGGCCAGCTACGCCCGCCTCGAGGGCATCCTCGCGGCCGGCTGAGGCCACGGGGGACACCGCGGTCGCCCACCGAGCAGGGACGTCGCAGCTCAGCACGCGCCCGGCGGCGGTCCGGCCGCGGGGGACCGGTCCACGTGGTCGCGGAGCCAGACCCGGTGGCCACACACGGATGCGACGGGACGGTAGTGCGCGGCGAGCGCTCGCTCGACTCGATGGCGCCCGTCCAGCCCCCAGAGCTGCAGGTCGTCCCACACGACGACCCAGGTGGGACGGGCGCTCGAGTCGAGCGTCCGGACCAGCAGGTCCAGGTGGGGGTCGAGGGTCCGTGCCGGCAGGCTCCACGAGTAGGGGTACACCGGCGTGAGGCCGGAGGCCTCGATCACGTTGGCGTGGGTGTAGGGGACGACGAGCGTGTCGCCGGGACGGCTCGAGTGCGCCAGCCACCGCCCCGTGGTGAACGGCGCGCTCGGGGTGTGCGCCGCGACGAGCGCGGCCGCCGGCGAGACGACGGCCGTCACGAGCGCCGCGTAGACCACCACGGACCGGGCTCGGCGGGCGGCTCGCTGACCGGGGCGGGCCGCGAGTCCGGCGGCGAGGGCGATGGTCGGGACGGTCCCGATCGCGTAGTGGAGCCAGAAGTTGCCGCCCCCCACGACCCCGGCGACCTCGACGAGCCCGGCGACGGCCAGGGCGGTGGGCACAGGGGAGAGCCCGGCCAGGCGCGACCGGTGGGTGGAGAGCAGGAGGGCGCCGAGCACGGCCAGGCCCGAGACGACCACCGCGGCCGACAAGAGCCCGAGGCGCTGCAGGGGTGCGGACCATGACCACGAGACGATGACCTCGCCGGCGTCGCGCCGGAAGCCGTACATCGCGTAGAGCAGCCGCGACACGCCACCGTGGTGCGCGGCCCACAGCGCCGCGACGCCGGCGACCGTCACGGAACCCAGCCCGAACGCGCCGGCGACGAGGAACAGCCGGCCGCGGCGACCGACGCGGGCGGCCGTGGGTCGGACCATGTGCACGCCGAGGACCACCACGGCGAAGGCGAGGCCGTCGACGAAGTTCTGCTTGGTGAGTACGGCGGTCGCGGCGGCCGCGCCGGCCAGACCCGCGGACAGTGCCGCCAGGGGCCGAGCCGCTTCCGGCCGCAGCGAGAGGAGCAGCCCGGCGAACGACACGCTGACGAACGCTGCGGCCACCAGCTCGCCGTTGAGCTGCTGGGCGTCCAGCAGAGCCGAGGAAGCGAACGCGAAGGCGGCCCAGGCGCTCCACGCAGCGGCGGTCGGCCCCGCCGCGGCGCGGGCGGCGAGAGAGACCGCGGCCACCAGGGCGACGGCGACCAGCGCCGCGACCAGCCGCACGCCGTACGGCCCGAGGTGGTCGGCGAGGGCGAAGACGCCCAGCAGCCCCGGTGGCCGGTCCACCCACTGCGGCCCGTACAGGTAGGCCCCGGGGCTGTTCCAGTGCCGCGCGACCATGGCGAAGCCGCCCTCGTCGGCGACGAGCCGCCGGGTCAGGGACAGCAGGTGCACCGCTGCGGTGGCGACACAGGCGGTCCGCACCGCATGGCGTCGCCACCAGCGGAACCGCGGGCCCCCGTCCGCGGCCCCGGGCCGGGGGAGGGTCCGGCGCTGACCGTCTCGCGGCGTGCCCGACAGGGCCGGTCGGCCCCCGTCCGCGGGTGGTGCCAGGGTGTGCGGCTCAAGCACCGCCCTCGACCTCCTGGTCGGCGGCCGCCTGCTCTCGAGTCTCCACGGCGAAGACGGTGAGGCGGGCGATCCCCCACAGCGACAGGATGCAGACGCCGAGGCTCATGCCGGCGAGGACGTCGGTGAGCCAGTGCACGCCGAGGTAGAAGCGGCTGGCCGCCACCACCAGCACGACGAGCGCGGCCATCGACGCCAGGCTCGCACGCACCCGCGGGGAGCGCCCCGTGCAGGCGAGGACGCAGAGGATCCCCCACGCGACGGTGGCCTGCGTGGTGTGCCCGGAGGGGAAGGCCCACCCGCCGGCCGGGCTCAGCCACTCCGCCGCCGGCGGGCGGGGACGGTGCACCAGCTCCTTCATCACCGAGTAGAGGATCAGCGCCCAGACGTAGACGACTGCGAGGTCGAACACCGGCCGCCAGGTACCACGCGCCCGGCGGAGGAGCAGCGCGGCGGCGAACAGGACCGGGATCAGGACCGCGTTCTGCCCCAGCCAGGTGGCCGCGCGCATGATCGGGTCCAGCCAGGCGACGCGATGCTGCAGCAGCCAGGCGTGGGCGCGGTGGTCGAAGACGGCCAGCTCCTCGTGGGCGAGGACGTCCTGGGTCAGGCCCAGGGTGGCCCAGACGGCTCCGAGGGCGATGAGGACCAGCACGGTCAGGCGCAGACCGGTGGCCGGGCGGGGGTCCAGGCGCCCGTTCAGCCAGACCACCTGGTGAGGGAACCGGTCCTCGACCCAGATGACCGGACGGGTGCAGCGCAGCCTGTTCAGCAGGCGAGCCGCCCAGCCGGCACGTGCCCGGCGCAGCAGGAAGCCGAGCGCGAAGAGGACGGCCACGACCGCGAGCGCCGCCAGACCGATGCGAGAGGCGAGGTGCTCCACCTGCCGCCAGCTGCTGCCCCCGACGTAGCCGAGGAGCACCACCATGCTCGCCCACAGCAGCCCGCCGGCGACGTTGTAGGCCAAGAACGTGCGGTACCGCAGATGAGCCATGCCCGCCAGCCCGGGGATCATCACGCGCAGGGCCGCGGTGAACCGGCCGAAGAACACCGCCTTGCCGCCGCGCTCGGCGAGGTAGCGCTCGCCGCGGTCGAGATGCTCGTGGTTGACCAGGCGGCCGACGGTGCCCTCGACGAGGTGGCGGCCGAAGCGGCGGCCGACGAGATAGCCGATGCTGTCGCCGATGATCGCGCCGCCGACGCCGGCGACCAGCACCGCCCACAGCGGCACCACGCCCTGGAACGCCAGCACGCCGCCGAGGATCAGCGCGATCTCGCCGGGGAAGACGAAACCGACGAACGCAGAGGCCTCCAGCGCCGGCAGCAGGAACACGACCACCAGCGCCACCCAGGCCGGCAGCGCCAGGATGTGTGCGGCGATCCCGTCCAGCATGGTCAGGCCGCAGACGTGGGGTCGGGGATCATGGGCACGTGTCGCTGCCGGGGGCCGAGGGCGAGGCCGTGGCGCGCGTACACCTGAGCCGGTGCACGCAGCCGGGTACCCTTCGCAGCGAACGAGCGCGCCGCGAGAAGCACCCGGTCGCCGCGGCGGGGCAGGAAGTCCACGAGGTTGTCTCCCAGGTCGGGGCGGACGGTGACGGCTCTCGTACCCGAAACCGCCACCATGAGACGACGACAACAGACGTCGTACTACCAGCATCGTAGTATGACGGGCGGGAGGAGGAACGGATGGCCGCAGCACGAGGTCGACCGCGCGGCGGGCTCGAGCAGGACGTGCTCGCCTGCCTGGCGGCGGCCGACCGTGCGCTCAGCCCTGCCGACGTGCTGGCCGAGCTCGGTGGCGACCTCGCGTACACCACGGTGATGACCACGCTGTCGCGGCTGCACGCCAAAGGCGTCCTCAACCGCACCCCCCAAGGGCGCGGCTTCGTCTACGAGCTCCCCGGATCGCTCGGTGACGTGCCCGCGTCCGTGAGCGCCCACCGGATGCGCCGGATCCTCGAAGGCGGCCAGGACCGCGCCGGGATCCTCGCCCGCTTCGTCTCCGACCTCTCCCCCGAGGACGAGCGGGTCCTGGCGAGGTTGCTCTCGGACGAGAAGGACGACCCGTCCGCCGCGGAGGCCTGAGACGATGCTGCTGGCCCTTGCCGCCGTCCCGGTCCTCGCCAGCGCGGTCCTCGGGCTGGGCGCCGCCCGGATCGCGCTCCGGCTTCCTCCGGGGTGGGCGGTCAAGGTGCTCGCGCCGACGAGCTTCGTCACCGCGCTCGCGACCGGCTTCAGCCTGTCCGTCGTCGCGTTCACCGCGTTGGCCCGCATCCCCGTCGTCGCCGCCCTCGGGCACTGGTCGACCAGCACCCTGGGCCTCGACGGCACGCCGCCTCCCGTGGGCGGCGCCGGCCTCGGTGTCCTGGTCGTGGCGCTGCTGGTGATGGCGCTTCGCCGGTCGCTCACCACCGCCGCGGGTCTGCGGCACGCCATCGTTGCCTGCCGGGACCTGCAGGAGGTGTCCGACGGCCTCGTGCTCCTCGACGACGACACCGCCGATGCCTTCGCGGTCCCCGGCCTGCGCGGGAAGGTCGTGGTCACCACCGGCATGCTCAAGGCGCTCACGCCAGGGGAACGCCGAGCGCTGCTCGCCCACGAGCAGGCCCATCTCCTCCACCACCACCAGCTCTACGTCCAGGCAGCCGACCTGGCCGCCGCGGCCAACCCGCTGCTGCGACCGGTGGCCGTGCACGTCCGCAAGCTCACCGAGCGCTGGGCCGACGAGCACGCCGCCGCAACCGTCGACGACCGTCGGCTCACCGCGCGCGCCCTCGCCAAGGCCGCACTGGCCCGCTCGTCGACGCAACGGGCCACCATGCCGCCGCTGGCCATGGCAGCCACCGCCGGAGACATGGCGGAGAGAGCCTTCGCGCTCACCCGGCCCGCACCGCAGCCGCGTCCACGACTGGCCGGCGTCATCGTGGCGCTCGGCCTCACCAGCATGCTGGCGGCCCTGTGGACCGCCCACGCCACCGAAGCCAGGTTCGAGCAGGCACATGCCGCCTACGATGCCGGTGTCCCGGCGCTGCCCGCTGTGCGCCCCGCGCCGGCGGACGGCGTCGGTCGCTAGTCGCGGGCCTTCTTGGTGCGCGGCTTCTTCTTGCCTGCCGGCTTGTCCGTGCCGGCCGTCCGGTGGCCGGTCGCCCGACCGGCGGGCTGCCGTGCGCCCGGGCCAAGGTCGGCCGGCTGCAGCTCGATCAGCTTTCCGGAGATGCGGGTGCGCTTGAGCGACTCCCAGGAGTCGTCGGGCAGCCGCGCCGGCAGCTCGACGAACGAGTGGTCGCCGCGGATGTCGATGAGCCCGAAATCGGAGCGCTGCAGCCCGCCCTCGTTCGCCAGCGCCCCGACGATCTGACGCGGCTCGACCTTGTGCCGCTTGCCCACCGCGATCGTGTAGCGGGCCAGGTCGCCGCGCCCGCCGCGCTGCCCGCGCTCGGGTCGGCCGCGTTCGGCCCGTGGAGCGCGGACGGGCCGCTCCGGCTCCTTCGGCCGCTCCATCAGCAGCGGGACGTCGTCCTGCGCCATCACCGCGAGGGCCGCGGCGATGTCGGCGGCCGGCACGTCGTGCTCCTGCTCGTAGTCGGTGACCAGGTCGCGGAAGAAGCCGAGCTGCTCGGAGGCCAGTGCCGTGGTGATCGAGTCGGTGAACCGGGCCACCCGGGTCTCGTTCACGTCCTCGACGGTCGGCAGCGGGATCTCGGTGAGCTTCTGCCGGGTGGCCTTCTCGATCGCCTTGAGCAGGTAGCGCTCGCGCGGAGTGACGAAGGACAGCGCGTCGCCGGTGCGACCGGCCCGTCCCGTGCGCCCGATGCGGTGCACGTAGGACTCCACGTCGGTGGGGATGTCGTAGTTGACCACGTGGCTGATGCGCTCCACGTCGAGGCCTCGGGCGGCGACGTCGGTGGCGACCAGGATGTCGAGCCGGCCGTCGCGCAGCTGGTCGATGGTCCGCTCACGCTGCGCCTGCGCGACGTCGCCGTTGATCGCGGCCGCGGAGAAGCCGCGCGCCCGCAGCCGCTCGGCCAGCACCTCGGTGGCCTGCTTGGTGCGGACGAACACGATCATGCCCTCGAAGTTCTCGACCTCGAGGACGCGGGTCAGCGCGTCGATCTTCTGCTGGTGCGCCACCTGCAGGTAGCGCTGGGTGGTGTTCGCGGCGGTGACCGTCCGGCTCTGGACGGTGATCTCGGCCGGGTCGGTGAGGTACTTCTTGGAGATCCGGCGGATCTGGGCCGGCATGGTGGCCGAGAACAGCGCGACCTGCTTGTCGTCCGGCGTGCCCGCCAGGATGGTCTCGACGTCGTCGGCGAAGCCCATCTTGAGCATCTCGTCGGCCTCGTCGAGCACCAGGAAGCGCAGCTCGGACAGGTCGAGCGTGCCCTTGTCGAGGTGGTCGATGATCCGGCCGGGGGTGCCGACCACGACGTGCACGCCGCGGCGCAGAGCGGACAGCTGGACGCCGTACCCCTGCCCGCCGTAGACCGGCAGCACGTGCACGTGCGGCAGGTGCGCCGCGTAGCGCTCGAAGGCCTCCGACACCTGCAGCGCGAGCTCCCGGGTGGGGGCGAGCACGAGCGCCTGCGGTGTCTTCTGCTTCAGCTCGAGCCGGGACAGGATCGGCACCGCGAACGCGGCGGTCTTGCCGGTGCCGGTCTGTGCGAGCCCGACCACGTGCCGGCCCTCGAGGAGAGCCGGGATGGTCGCGGCCTGGATGGGGGAGGGCCGCTCGTAGCCGACGTCGGCGAGGGCCCGCAGCACCCGCTTGTCGACGCCGAGGTCGGCGAAGGTGGGAGTGCTGTCGCTGGTGTTCGGGTCCTCAGGCATCGGACCAAGGGTACGGCCTCGCCACCGTCCCGCAGACACGGTGGCCGCCCGGGGTGAGCAAACGCACGGACGGCGCTCCGGCGGTGTCAGCGCCACTGAGGCCGCGGCGGTGGGCCCGGTTAGGGTCAGCCGGGTGAGCAGTGTGCTGATCGCCAACCGTGGCGAGGTCGCGGTCCGGATCCATCGCGCCGCGAAGGCCCTCGGCCTGCGGACCGTGGCCGTGCACGGGCCCGAGGACGCCGACGCGCCGCACGTCGGGCTCGCCGACGAGGCGCACCCGCTGCCCGGGGAGGGCGCCGCCGCCTACCTCGATGCGACCGCGCTGCTCGACGTCGCCGGGCGCGCCGGTTGCGCGCTGGTGCACCCCGGCTACGGCTTCCTCTCCGAGAGCGCGGAGTTCGCGCGGGCCTGCGCCGAGGCCGGGCTGGTCTTCGTGGGCCCCACTCCCGACCAGCTCGCGCTCTTCGGCGACAAGGCCCGGGCCCGCGAACTCGCGCAGCGGCACGGCGTCCCGGTGCTGCCCGCCACCGGCGGCGCGACGTCGCCGGAGGAGGCGGAGTCCTTCCTGGCCGACCTCGGCCCCGGCGCCGCGGTGATGGTGAAGGCCGTCGCCGGCGGTGGGGGACGGGGCATGCGGCTGGTGCGCACCCCCGAGGAGCTGCCGGGCGCGCTCGAGCGGGCCCGCTCCGAGGCACTGCGGTCGTTCGGCAGTGGCGAGGTGTACGTCGAGCGGCTGCTGCCGCGCGCCCGCCACGTCGAGGTGCAGGTCCTCGGCGACGGCAGCGGCGCGGTCACGCACCTCCACGAGCGCGAGTGCTCGGTGCAGCGCCGCCGCCAGAAGCTCGTCGAGGTGGCGCCCAGCCCCACGCTTCCCGACGGCGTGCGGGAGCCGTTGTTCGACGCGGCGGTGCGGCTTGCGGCGGCCACGTCGTACCTCGGCCTCGGCACGTTCGAGTTCCTCCTCGACGCCGACGACCCGCAGGACTGGTTCTTCATCGAGGCCAACCCCCGGTTGCAGGTCGAGCACACGGTCACCGAGGAGGTGACCGGGGTGGACCTGGTGGTCGCCGGTCTCGAGGTGGCGCTCGGCCGGTCGCTGGAGGAGCTGGGGCTGCGGCAGGACGACGTCCCGGTCCCGCGCGGCTTCGCGATCCAGACCCGCGTCAACCTCGAGGAGGTGCATCGCGACGGCACCGCGCACGCCACGTCGGGCGTGCTGAGCGCGTTCGTGCCGCCGACCGGCCCCGGGGTGCGGGTGGACACCTACGGCCGGCCCGGGCTGGCCACCTCGGACCGGTTCGACTCGCTGCTGGCCAAGGTCGTCACGCACGCCCCGCGGGGCGGGTTCGCCGCGGCCGTGCAGCGGGCGGCGGGGGCGCTGGCCGAGTTCGGCATCGACGGCCCGCGCACCAACCTGCCGCTGCTGCGCGCGATCCTGGCGCACCCGGCGCTGAGCGAGGGCGCGGTGACCACCACGTTCGTCGACGACCATCTCGACACGCTGGTCCCCGCGTCGGCCGCGCCCGCCCCCAGCGGCGACCCGGGGGTGCTGACCGCGCCGTTCGCGGGAACCGTGGTTGCCGTCGAGGTCGGGCCGGGGGAGAAGGTCGGCGCGGGCGCGGCGGTCGTGGTGCTCGAGGCGATGAAGATGGAGCACGTGCTGCCGGCGCCCGAGGCGGGAGAGGTCGTCGACGTGCGGGTCCGGGTGGGCGACTCCGTTCCCGCCGGGGACGCGCTGCTGATCCTGGCCCCCGGCGACGGGCCCGCCCACTGCGAGGAGACGACGGCCGAGCTGGACCTCGACGAGATCCGGCCGGACCTGGCCGCGGTGCTCGAGCGGCACGCCGGCACCCGGGACGAGGCTCGCCCCGACGCGGTGGCCCGGCGGCGGCGCACCGGCCAGCGCACCGCGCGCGAGAACGTCGCCGACCTCGTGGACGAGGGCAGCTTTCGGGAGTACGGCGCGCTCGCGATCGCCGCGCAGCGGCAGCGCAGGTCCCTGGAGGAGCTGGTCGCCTCGACGCCGGCCGACGGCCTCGTCGCCGGTGTCGGGGAGGTCAACGGCGACCTGTTCGACGGCTCGGGCGCGCAGGCGGTGGTGCTCGCCTACGACTACACGGTGCTGGCCGGCACCCAGGGCCTGCACAACCACAAGAAGACCGACCGGATGCTCGAGGTCGCCGAGTCGCGGCGGCTGCCGGTGGTGCTGTTCGCGGAGGGTGGGGGCGGCCGGCCCGGCGACACCGACACCTCCGCCGCCTCCTGGCTGGACGTGCCGACGTTCGCGACAATGGGCCGGCTCAGCGGGTCGGTGCCGACCGTCGGCATCGCCTCCGGGCGCTGCTTCGCCGGCAACGCCGCACTGCTCGGCTGCTGCGACGTGGTGATCGCCACCGCCGACGCGACGATCGGGATGGGCGGCCCGGCGATGATCGAGGGCGGCGGACTCGGCCGGTTCCGCCCCGAGGAGGTCGGCCCGACCTCCGTGCAGGTCCCCAACGGGGTGGTCGACCTCGCGGTGGCCGACGAGGCCGAGGCGGTCGCCGCCGCCAAGAAGTACCTCTCCTACTTCCAGGGTCGCCTCGAACGCTGGGACTGCGCCGACCAGCGGCGGCTGCGGCACGTGGTCCCGGAGAACCGGGTCCGGGTCTACGACGTGCGCCGGGCCGTCGAGCTGCTCGCCGACACCGACTCGGTGCTCGAGCTGCGGCGGGACTTCGGGGTCGGGGTGGTGACCGCGCTGGTCCGGGTGGAGGGCCGGCCGATGGGCCTGGTCGCGAACGACCCGCACCACCTCGGTGGCGCGATCGACGCGCCGGCCGCGGACAAGATGGCGCGGTTCCTCCAGCTGTGCGACGCCCACGGCCTGCCGGTGCTCTCCCTGTGCGACACCCCGGGCTTCATGGTCGGACCCGACTCCGAGCGCACCGCGACCGTCCGCCACTTCAGCCGGCTGTTCGTCACCGGCGCGAACCTCACCGTGCCGATGGTCACCGTCGTGCTGCGCAAGGGCTACGGCCTGGGCGCGCAGGCGATGGCCGGCGGCAGCTTCGCCGAACCGGCGGCGATGCTGGCCTGGCCGACCGGCGAGATCGGCGCGATGGGCCTCGAGGGCGCCGTGCGGCTGGGCTACCGCCGCGAGCTCGACGCGATCGAGGACCCGCAGGAGCGGCAGCGCGCCTTCGACGAGCTGCTGGCCGCCCACTACGAGCGCGGCAGGGCGGTGAACGCCGCGGCGGTCGTCGAGCTCGACGACGTGATCGACCCCGCCGAGACCCGCCAGTGGGTCAGCTCGGCGTTCCGCTTCCACGACGGGCGCGCCGGCCGTCGTACCTTCGTCGACACCTGGTGAGCCTCTCGCGGCAACAGCCGGTCCGAACCGGCGGAGCCGGGGCCATGACTTGACTTCTGCTTGACGGGTACAAGTAGGGCCGACGACGGAGAGCGAGGCCCGACGGAATGGCACAGCAGGAGGACACGGCCGAGGAGGTCGACCGCAACGCGCGCAACAGCACGACGCTGGAGTGGGCGGTGCGCGCGGGACTGGTCGGCTACGGCCTGATCCACCTGATGGTGGCGTGGGTGGCGATCCGGCTGGCGTTCGGCAGCCATGCCGGCAAGGCCACCGGCAAGGGCGCCCTTGCCCAGCTCGCGGACAGCGGCGTGGGCCGGGCGGTGCTGCTGACGATGGCCCTCGGTTTCGCCGCGCTCGCGATCTGGCAGGTGGTGGCGGCCCTGGTCGGCTACCGGGACCGCGAGGGGTTGAGCCGCCACCTGCAGCGGTTCGGCGCCCTGTGCCGGGTGGTGACCTACGGCTACTTCGCGGTGGCCTCGACCCAGCTGGCCCTGGCCGGCCCCTCGGGGCACAGCAAGTCGCCGGACTCGATGACCGCGAAGGTGATGTCGCTGCCGGCCGGCCAGCTCGTCGTCCTCGGGGCCGGCCTCGTCGCGGCCGGGGTCGGGATCGGTCAGGTGGTGTTCGGGCTTCGCAAGGACTTCCTCGGCCAGCTGGACCACGAGGCGCGCACCACCACCGACCGGCGCGTGCCGATCGTGGTGCTCGGACAGCTGGGGTACATCGCGAAGGGAGCCGCCTTCGTCGTCATCGGCGGACTGCTGTGCTGGGCGGCGGTGAGCCGCAACCCGCAGAAGTCGGGTGGTCTCGACGCCGCGCTGCAGGAGCTGCTCGGCCACACGGCCGGCGTTCCCGCGATCGTGGTGGCCGGGGTGGGCATCGGCGCTTTCGGGCTGTACCTGATGGCGCGCTCGTGGCACCTCGACGAGGACTCGCTGACCTCCTGAGGGGCAGCCGCCACCCGGGTCGGTGGCCGGGTCGGCCACTCACCAGTAGGTCACCAGCAGCAGCGCGCACCACAGCGTCGCGGCCGCGGCCTGCCGGACGAGCTGCCGGCGCAGGCGCGGCCCGTGAGAGTACGGCGTCCACCGGCCGGTGCGCGCGAGGCTTAGGCGGTCACGTCGAGCGGCCCTCGCCGGTGGCGCCGCCGGGGCCCGGCGGCCCGTTGTCGAAACCACCCTTGCCGCCCTGATCGCGGTCAACCCGCCCGTTCCGCCGGCCAGCACGCAGGCCACGGCGGCCCCCGCGAGGCCGGCCCGTCGGGCGGTGACGCGGGTGCCCCACGAGCGCGGTGGCCGGTGCTGCGGGGAGCCCGCACCGGGCGGTGAGGCGTCGTGGGCGCCGGAAGCCTCCCCGCGGTCAGCCTCCGTGCCCGAAGCCACCCCGCCGGAAGCCTGCCCGCCGGCAGCCTCCGTGCCGGCCGGCTCCCAGCGGTTCCCGCTACGAGGCTGCGAGGTGTCGGCGTCCTCCGGCTGCGAGGGCCGGTCGGGGTGCGACGAGCTCATGCGTGTCCTCCGTCCGTCTTGTGCGGCACGGAGGAGTCTGGGGCCTCAACCCGGCAGGTCGCTGGGGTGCGGCTGTGTGTCGGCTGTGCGCCGGCTTCGCCGCCGGCCGCCGCGGGTGCCCGGCTCGAGGGCGCTCAGCGCACCCGGTGCGCGCCGTCGGCCGGCTCGGCCAGCAGCAGTCCGGGCGCCGGCCAGCCGTGGCAGGCGAAGGCGCCGGCGACCGCCTCCTCGACCTCGCCCAGCGCCTCGCGGGGCACCAGTGCGACCGCCGAGCCCCCGAACCCGCCGCCGGTCATGCGAGCCCCCAGGGCTCCGTGGTCGGCCGCGGTGTCGACCACCACGTCGAGCTCCTCGCAGGAGACCTCGTAGTCGTCGCGGAGCGAGGCGTGCGAGGCGTGGAACGTCCGGCCGAGCCCCTCCACGTCGCCGGCCTCGATCTGGTGCACGGCCTCGTCCACCCGGGCCATCTCGGTCAGCACGTGCCGGACCCGTCGCCGTACCACCTCGTCGTCCAGCGCTGCCAGGGCCGCCTCGGCGTCGGCCACGTCGCGGAGGTACTCCACCCCTAGCGCGTCCGCCGCCTGCTCGCAGGAGCGCCGGCGGGACTCGTAGGCCCCGTCGTTGAGCGCGTGCGCGGCCCGCGTGTCCACCACCAGCAGGTCCACGCCGTTCGGGCGCCAGGCGACCTGGCTGCGGGAGCCGTCGCGGGTGTCGAGCAGCAGGGCGTGCCCGACTCGGCCGAACAGCGCGACGGACTGGTCCATGCCCCCGGTGGCCGCGCCCGCGACCTCGTTCTCCGCACGGATGCACGCCTCCACCAGGCGCCCGCGGGCGGCGTCGTCGAGCGTGCCGCCACCGAGCTCGAGCACGCCGAGCGCTACCGAGCACTCGAGCGCGGCCGAGCTGGACAGGCCCGCGCCGGTGGGCACCCTGCTGTCCACCACGACGTCGAGCCCCGGCGGGGTGAGGCCCTGCTGCTGCAGCGCCCAGACCACGCCGGCGACGTACGCCGCCCAGCCGCTCACCTGCCCGGGTCCCAGCGAGTCCAGACGGCCGGTCCACGCCTCGTCCTGCTGGAGGCTGCGGACGGTGAGCGTCTCGTCGTCGCGGGGAGCCAGGGCGGCGTACGTCGCGTGCGGCAGCGCGATCGGCAGGCAGCGCCCGCCGTTGTAGTCGACGTGCTCGCCGATCAGGTTCACCCGGCCGGGTGCCGCGTAGACACCGGTGGGCGCGTGCCCGTGGACCGCCTCGAACCTCGCGGCGAGGGCGGCGGCGATCGCGGTTCCGTCCCCGGCGGTGATGATGTCCAGCGGCATGGAGGCACCCTAGCCAAGCCGCCGGGGACCACGACCCGTCCGAGGACCGGGTGGTTGCGAACGACCTGCGAGGCCGCCGATCCGAAAGGCATGCGATGACGTTGACCACCCCCAGGCCGGCGTCGCCGGCCGGCGCCGGCGCCGCGGGGAAGCTGGCCGAGATCGCCGCGCCGCTGTTCGCCGGTGCGCTTCCGGTGCGGCTGCGGGCCTGGGACGGCAGCCAGGCGGGACCGCTCGACGCACCCACCCTCGTGGTGAACTCCCCGGCCGCCCTGCGCCGGCTGGCCTTCCGGCCGGGCGAGCTCGGTCTGGCCCAGGCCTACGTCACCAAGGAGATCGACGTGGAGGGCGACCTGCTCGACGGCTTCCGCCGGGTGTGGGCAGCGGTCCGCGAGCGCGGAGCGACCGCCCGGGTCACCCCCGGGGTGCTCGCGCAGGGCCTGCGCGCGGCGGCCGGTCTGGGGGCGCTGGGGCTGCCGCCGGCAGCGCCGGCCAGCCAGGCGCGGCTCCGCGGCCGGCTGCACTCGCTGGGCCGTGACCGGGCCGCGATCGCCCACCACTACGACCTGTCCAACGAGTTCTACGCACTCCTCCTCGACCCGCACCTGGCCTACTCGTGCGCCTACTTCACCAGCGACGCGCCCGGGTACACCCTCGAGGACGCCCAGCGCGACAAGCTCGACCTGGTCTGCCGCAAGCTCGGCCTGCACGAGGTGCCCGGTCGCCACCTCGACATCGGCTGCGGTTGGGGCTCGCTGTCGCTGCACGCCGCCGAGAGGTACCGCGCGCAGGTGGTCGGCGTGACGATCAGCAGGGAGCAGAAGGCGTTCATCGACGCCCGCATCGCCGAGCGCGGGCTGCAGGACCGGGTCGAGATCCGGCTGCAGGACTACCGCGACGTGCCGGACGGACCCTTCGACACCGTCTCCTCGATCGAGATGGGTGAGCACGTGGGCCGGCGGAACTACCCGGTCTTCACCCGCGGGATTAACCGGCTGCTGCGTCCTGGGGGCCGGGCGTTGATCCAGCAGATGTCGCGCACCAGCCACCCCGGCGGCGGACCGTTCATCGAGGCGTTCATCGCCCCCGACATGCACATGCGCCCGGTGGGGGAGACGGTGGACCTGATCGAGAAGGCCGGCCTCGAGGTCCGCGACGTGCACGCGCTGCGCGAGCACTACGTGTGGACGGTCGACGCGTGGTACGCCACCTTCGAGCGCAACTGGGACCGGGTGGTGGCCCTCGTCGGCGAGGAGGTCGCCCGGGTGTGGCGGCTCTACCTCGTCGGCGGCGCGCTGGCGTTCGAGGAGGGCCGCATGGGCGTCGACCAGATCCTCGCGGTCAAGCGCGGGCCCGGCGGCCGCAGCGACCTGCCCCGGGTGCGGGCGGTGTGATGACGGCCTTCCCGTGGGGCTCGTTCCTGGGGGCGCTGCCGTGGACGGCGCTCACCGTCGTGGTCGTGCTCGCCGCGACCTTCCTGGTGGCGCTGCGGCTGGGCCGGCACGCCGTCGTCGACGTGGCCTGGGGCCTCGGCTTCGTCGCGGTCGCGGGTACGTCGTACGCACTGGGGACCGGCGACGGGACCCGCCGGCTGCTGGTGCTGGTGCTGACCGCGGTGTGGGGCCTGCGGCTGGCCGGGCACATCGCCCGGCGGTCGCGAGGCCACGGTGAGGACCCGCGCTACGAGCAACTGCTGGACAAGGCCCCCGGGAGCCGGACGGCCTACGCGCTGACCCGGATCTACCTCACCCAGGGCGTCGCGCTGTGGTTCGTGTCGTTGCCGGTGCAGGTGGCCGTGTTCGCGCCCGCGGGCCCGAACGCGCTCACCTGGGTCGGCGTGCTGGTGTGGGCGGTGGGGCTGCTCTTCGAGGCCGGAGGCGACTGGCAGCTGCAGCGGTTCCGTGACGACCCGTCGACGAAGGGCCAGGTGCTCGACACCGGTCTGTGGCGCTACACCCGGCACCCGAACTACTTCGGCGACGCGTGCGCGTGGTGGGGCCTCTCGCTGGTCGCGTTCAGCGCCTGGCCCGGCATCGTGACGATCCTGTCTCCGGTTCTCATGACGTGGCTGCTGGCCAAGGGGACCGGCAAGCCGCTGCTCGAGAAGGGCATGGCCTCGCGCCGCCCCGGCTACGCCGACTACGTCCGTCGTACCAGCGGGTTCTTCCCGCTGCCGCCCAGGAAACCCGCGCCGCCCCGGTGAGGTCGCCGCTGTGAGATCGTGGCGCACGTGCATTTCCTGAACGGGAGCGTCCCGCCCCACGACCTCACCTACAACGACGTGTTCATGATGCCGCAGCGCTCCGACGTCGCGTCCCGCTACGACGTGGACCTGTCCACCTGTGACGGTACGGGTACGACGATCCCACTGGTCGTCGCGAACATGACCGCGGTGGCCGGCCGCCGGATGGCCGAGACCGTCGCCCGGCGCGGGGGCATCACCGTCATCCCGCAGGACATCCCGCTGCGCGTGGTCCGCGACGTGGTGTCGTGGGTCAAGCAGCGCCACCTCGTCTTCGACACGCCGATCAGCCTCGACCCGCACCAGACCGTCGGCGACGCGCTCGCGCTGCTGCCCAAGCGGGCGCACCGCGCCGCGTTCGTCGTCGAGGACGGCCGGCCGGTGGGCGTCGTGACCGAGGAGGACTGCGCCGAGGTCGACCGGTTCGCCCAGCTCCACCAGGTGATGAGTGCGAACCCGGTCACGATGCCCGACACGGTCACGCCCCGCGAGGCGTTCGAGCTCCTCGACGCCGCACGTCGCCGGGTCGCGCCCGTGGTCGACGGCGACGGGCGGCTTCGCGGCGTGCTCACCCGCACCGCGGCCCTGCGCTCGGCCCTGTACCAGCCCGCCGTCGACGCCCGGGGGCGGCTGCGGATCGCCGCCGCCGTGGGCGTGAACCTCGACGTGGAGAAGCGGGCCGCGGAGCTGCTCGACGCCGGCGTCGACTGCCTGGTGGTCGACACCGCGCACGGCCACCAGGAGCGGATGCTCGAGGCGCTGCGCGCGGTTCGCGCCCTCGACCCGCAGGTGCCGGTCGTCGCCGGCAACGTGGTCTCGGCCGAGGGTGTCCGCGACCTGGTCGAGGCCGGCGCCGACATCGTCAAGGTCGGCGTGGGGCCGGGCGCGATGTGCACGACGCGGATGATGACCGGCGTCGGGCGGCCGCAGTTCTCCGCGGTGCTGGAGTGTGCCGCCACCGCGCGCGAGCTCGGCAGCCACGTGTGGGCCGACGGCGGCGTGCGCTACCCCCGCGATGTGGCGCTCGCCCTGGCCGCCGGCGCCTCGGCGGTGATGGTCGGGTCCTGGTTCGCCGGCACCCACGAGTCCCCCGGGGACCTGCACGTCGACGCCGACGGCCGCGCGTACAAGGAGAGCTTCGGCATGGCCAGCGCCCGGGCGGTGGCCAGCCGGACGAGCACCGAGACGCCGTTCGACCGCGCCCGCAAGGGTCTCTACGAGGAGGGCATCTCCTCCAGCCGGATGTACCTCGAGCCCGACCGGCCGGGCGTCGAGGACCTCATCGACCAGGTGTGTGCCGGGGTGCGCTCGGCCTGCACCTACGCGGGGGCGCGCACCTTGGAGGAGCTGCACGCGCGCGCCGTTGTCGGCGTCCAGTCCGCGGCCGGCTTCCACGAGGGACGTCCGCTGCCTGCCGGCTGGTGACCGCCGCGCCCGCGAGGGGTCACGGACGCCGCGACACGCCGGTGAGGCAGGTGAGCTGGTGACCCCTCGGCGGGGTCAGGCGCGGGGGTGGCGGGCGAAGTTCTGCACGATCACCCACAGTCCCTGGTCGGGGTCCCACCGGACCCCGACACCGCTGGCGGTGGGGTGCGGGCTGAGGATGTTGTGCCGGTGCGCGGTGGAGTGCATCCACAGCCGCACGATCGCGCGCGCCCCGTAGCCGGGCGGCACCTCGGCGAGGTTCTCCGAGGCGTACGGCGCGTCGCAGCGGTTGAGCAGCCGCCGCAGGTTGCTGTGCTCGAGCACGTCGCGTCGGGCCAGCGAGTCCACCCAGTCGGAGGAGAAGCCGCTCACGCAGCGCTGGTTGCGCACCGGGCGCAGCCCATGGCTCTCCCGCCGGCGGTTGACCACCGCCAGGATGCGCTCGGCGAGCCGGTCCTGGCGGACCGCTACCGACATCGCGCTGGTCGCGGCGACGGGCCGGACCACCAGTTGCGGGCTCGGTCCCGCGACGGGGGCCCCGGCAGCGAGGGCACCGGCCGCGAGCAGCAGCGAGAGTGCGGTGGCCGGGACAGAGCGCCGGCCACGCCGTACCTGGAACGCCATCTGACCCCTCCCAAGGCCACTGAACGGACGAATCGACCGTATCGGCGGCTGGTGCCGGTGTGACGGCTGTTCCTGAAAGTTTTGCTTGGGGCCGGTGTGGCGCGCTTGACAGCGCCCGTGGCGGCGACCCGCGGGGCGGTGCTGCCGGTCGTGCTCAGCGCCGGCGGGGGCGGCGAGGTGCCGGCGGAGCGGGTGCCGGCGAGGACCCCCGGGAGCTCCGTGCGGTGCGCCCGCGCACGATGCCGATGAAGGTCTCGATGCGTGGGTCCTCGTCGTCGGTCCGCCAGGTGAGCCCGATGCGGGTGGGGGCGACCCCGGACACCGGCACGGCCACCACGTCCTTGCGGCCGTGCAGACGGGCCACCGACATCGGCAGCACCAGCACCCCGGCCTCGGCCGCGACGCTCGCCACCGCCTGCCGCAGGGTCATCGGCGGTACGGGGGAGCGGGTGTGCTCACGCACCTCCGTGGCCACCGCTCGCCACTCCGGGACCGAGTCGGGGTCCTGGAGCAGGTGCTCGTCGGCCAGGTCCGCCACCGGGATCTCGTCGTACGCCGCGACCGGGTGCTCGCGGCTGGCCACGACCACCGGCCGCTCCTCCCACAGCGGGATCAGGTGCAGCCCGTCGCGCTCCACGGGCAACCGGACGAAGGCCATCTGCGCCGACCCGTTCCTGACCCCGTCGAGCTGCGCCTCCTGCGCGACCGGCACCAGCTCCAGGGGCAGGCGGGGGGTACGCGACCGCCAGGCGCGCTCCCAGCGGTCAGGCACCACCCCGGTCACGAAGGCGACCCGGAAGGGGGCGGCAGCCGGGCCGGGATTCACGTCCACCGGCTGAGGCTACCGCGGCCAGGGCGCCTCCAGCCGCGGGGCGAACCGGTCGAGGAGCCGTGCGCCGGCGCCCGGCTGACCTCAGGAGGTCAGCCGGCCATGGGCGCGGGCCTCGGCCTCCCGGCCGAGCTGCGCGCCCCAGGCCTCGGCCCGGGCCAGCTCGCCGTCGCGGAGGGGGCCGGCCACGTCGGTGACGTAGAAGCTGGTGGGCTTCGCCGCCGTGCCGTAGCCGGAGTGTCGGGTCAGGTGCGCGGCCTTGCGCGCCGCGGAGCCGGGCAGGTGCCGGACCTTGTCCACCCGGGTGTCGAAGGCGGCAACCAGCTCCGAGTGCGGGCCCGGGTGCAGCCCCTCCAGCCACTCACGGAGCCCCCGCCCGGTGCGGCTGTGGGCCGCGCCCTGGCGTACGGCGTCCGCGCGGGTGCCCGGCCGCGAGAGCGAGAAGGCGTGGGTGGGACCGCCGACGACGATCAGGTCGTAGAGCTCCCTGATCTCCTCCGGGGCTGCCGAGACCTCGACGACGTCGACGGTCAGGTACGGCTCGAGGCCGGCCGCGACGGCTCTGGCCACCTTCTCGGTGTTGCCGAACCAGGTCTCGTAGACCACGAGCGCCTTCACGACTGCCTCCCTGGGGTGCGCACGGTGGCGGAGCGGAGCGCCAGCACCATCGCGACGATCCCGAGGGCGAGCAGGACCCCGCCGGCGATCAGCATCGCCGCGACGAACCGGCCGGCCGCCGGGAAGGTGAAGCCCACGGCCGCGTCGACCCGCACCGGAGCCGCGCCGCTCGGGCGCATCGCGACGAGCGTCCAGCTGCCGCTCCGGGTGGGCCAGGTCAGCACCTGCTCGCCGGTTCCGCTGCGCTGGGCCACCCAGATGCCGGCAGCCGCCGGTCGGGTCGCCGGGAGCCGGCCCGGGGCGCCGGGGTTGGTCACCCCTCGGTGCGGCCAGCCGAGGTCGGTGACGGTGGTGTAGGTGACGCCGTCGAGGTAGCTGCGCACGTCTGAGGTGCGGCCGATCCCCAGGAACACCGGGCCGCCGCCGGGGGCGTGGGCCGACATCTTGAACCGGCCCAGCAGCCTGGCCGGCACCCAGTCGGTGGCCGCGGTCGTGGCCACCGTGAACGGCGTGGAGACGACGGCGGAGCCGGCCGAGTCGAACGACCCGTGCGGGGTCATGTAGTAGCCCTGCGTGTCGCGGGCGGCAGGACCGGCGACGGCGACCGTCGTACCGGCGGCGAGCATGCCGCCGCCGAGCAGCACCGCGAGCACGCCGAGGATCAGCGCGACCACCCGGCCGGCGCTCCAGCGCGAGGTCGGAGCCGCCGGTGTCGCCGGTGCCGCGGGAGCGCCGGGGCCCGCGGAGGGCGCCGAGGGTGTCGGGGCCGCCTCTCGCTCCACCCAGGTCTCGGGCGGCTGGGCCGGCTGGGCCGGCTGGGTCGGCTGGCTGGTCTCGCCCGGCCCGGTCGTCGCCGGCGTCGCCGGCGCACGTACCCCGGCCAGCAGCAGCCGGCCGCCCGGTTCGTCGGGACCCATGTCCAGGCGGAACGGCGGGTAGCTGTCGGTCATCAGCGCCGCGTAGGCCGCCACCCGCAGCACCCAGCGGTTCAACCCCAGCACCAGGTCGAACAGCGGCCGTGGGTAACGGCCGGTGACCAGCAGCGTGACCGCGGCGATCAGCACCAGCAACCCGATCAGGCCGCCGCCACTGCTCGGGTCCCACGAGAAGTTGGCGGTGCGGTCGACCGCCCAGGCGCTGCCGCCGAGGAAGAACCCGGTGACCAGGTAGTGCGGCAGCGCCAGCAGCCACCACTTGACCAGCACCAGCCCGCGCGAGAGGTGCTCGGGGTAGCCGATCTCGAGGTGGGCGGGGTAGTCGGGCACCTCCGCCAGCGTGAACGGCGGGTAGCGGTCGGTGCCCAGCGTGCCGTACGCGAAGTAGGTCACGCGCCAGCTCCACCGGAGCACGCCGACGTTGAAGTCGAAGATCACTCGCGGGTAGCGGCCGGTGAACAAGATCGCGAAGAACGCCACGACGCTCAGCACCACGAAGCACGGCCAGAGCAGTGCCAGTACCAGCACGTGGGGGATGGCCATCGCCCACTTCACCAGCCAGAGCCAGCGGTTCAACGAGGGATCGAGGTCCGCGCTGACCCGCACCGGGTACGGCGCCGCCATGTGAGTGCTCATCGGGCCTCCCTGCCTTCGACTTCCCACAACTCCGTCTCCACGCTGCGACCCGGCGGGTACGTCGGGCAGGTGCGTTGGTCACCGTGGCCCGGGACCTTTCGCCCCCCGGAGGGACACACCCGCCCAGGTCGGACCGATCGGGACACCGCGCCGCCGTCCGGCGCCCGGGTCGGGACCTTCGGCCCTGCCGTCCCCCATGAGCGGGATGAGTCGATGGGGTTACCGGACCGGGGGCGGGGCGCACGGTCGCATCACGCATCGGCCGCGTTGACTGCCGCCCCCGGGCCGGTGGCACGGCCTACCGGACGGAGGGGTGAGGATGACCGCGACCAGGAACTGGAAGGTCGAGATCTACATCGGGGAGCGGGACCGCCAGACGCACGCGGAGGCCCGTCTCATCCCGGACCGGGAGGTCACCCTCACCGGCATGGGCCAGGCCCGGCTGAGCCCGGGCGACCACGACGTCCCGGAGATCGGTGACGAACTCGCCGTCGCTCGGGCGCTGGCCGATCTGGCGCACCGGCTCCTGAACGCTGCCGCCGACGACATCGAGGGCATGACCCACGAGCACGTCTACCTGAGCCGCTGACGTCTGCCCGGGAGGCGCCGGTAGGTCTTGTGGCCGGCGTCCACGAGCACCAGCACGCCCACGCCGGCCAGGGCGCACGCCCAGCCGACCGGTGACGGCCACGCCCCGCCGAGCAGCCGGGCCAGTGGGGGCAGGCCGACGAACGCGACGAGCAGCACGAGCTCGGCACAGACCGCGGCCAGCAGCAGCCGGTTGCTCAGCAGCGGCTTGCGCCAGGCGGCGACCGACTCGCTGCGGCAGGCCGCCGCGTTGCCCATCTGGGCGAGCGCGATGGCCGCGAACGCCGTACCCGACGCGGTGGCCAGCAGGACCGGCCCCGGTGTCTGGCCCCACGTCCACCCGCCGGTCACCAGCACGAGCGTGAAGGCCGCCAGCGACACGCCGGCCTCGGTGGGTCCCAGCACCCCGAACGCGCGCCGCAGGAGCGTGCGGTCCACGAGCTCACCGGCGAGCAGCCTCCCGCGCATCACGTGCCGGCTCGGTGGCTCGGCGCCGAGCGCCAGGGCGGGCAGCATGTCGGTGCCGATGTCGAGGGCGAGGACCTGCAGCACGCCGATCGCCAGCGGGAAGTGCCCGCCGGTCAGCGCCCAGGCGGCGAAAGGCGCGAGCTCGGCCACGTTGTCGGTGAGGTGGTAGGTCAGGAACCGCCGGACGTTGGCGAAGGTGGCCCGCCCCAGGGCGATCGCGGCCACGATCGTCGCGAAGTGGTCGTCGAGCAGCACGAGGTCCGACGCCTCGCGCGCCACGTCGCTGCCGCTGGCGCCCATGGCCACCCCCACGTCGGCCTCGCGCAGCGCCGGGGCGTCGTTGACGCCGTCGCCGGTCATCGCCACCACGTGACCGCGTTCGCGCAGCACCCTCGCGATCCGCAGCTTGTCGCCGGGTGTGACCCGGGCGACCACCGTGCCCTCCGGGTGGTCGAGCAGGGCGCCGAGGACCGCGTCGTCGAGCGGCAGCGCAGCGCCGTCGAGCACCGCACCGGGGCCGGTGAGCAGCCCCACCTCCCGGGCGACCGCTTCGGCGGTGCGCGGGTGGTCGCCGGTCACCATCACCACCCGGATCCGCGCGTCGCGACAGGCCTGCAGCGAGTCGGCGACGTCCGGGCGGGGCGGGTCCTCGATGCCGAGCAGGCCGAGCAGGCCCAACCCGGTCTCGGTCTCACCCGCGGGCAGGCCGGCAGGCGCGGACCGGGCCGCCACGGCCAGCACCCGCCGCCCGCGCCCGGTCAGGTTCGCCAGGGCCGCCTCGGCACCCGGTGGCAGGTCGGCGCACCTGGCCAGCACCCGCTCCGGCGCACCGAGGACGTGGACCCGGCCGCCCTGCACGACCGAGGTCATCATCCGGTCGGCGGTGTAGGGCTGCATCGAGACCACGGGTACGTCGGACGGGCGCCAGCCGCTGCGCAGCGCCAGGCAGTGGACCGCCGCCTCCATCGGGTCGCCCTCCGGCACCCAGCTGCGTCCCCGAGCCACCACCCGGCCCTCCACGCACAGCACCGCCGAGGCGGCCACGCCGGGAACGGAGCCCACCGCAGCCCGGTCGCCGCTGAGCCGCGCCCGCGGCGAGTAGCCGGTGCCGTCGAGGTGCACCGGCCCGGCCGGTGTCCACACCTCGACGACCTCCATCCGGTTCTGGGTCAGCGTGCCGGTCTTGTCGGTGCAGATGAAGGTGGTCGCGCCCAGCGTCTCGACCGCGTCGAGCCGGCGGACGAGCGCGTGGCGGGCGGCCATCACCTGCGCGCCGCGGGCGAGGGAGAGCGTCACGGTGGGCAGCAACCCCTCGGGCACCAGCGCCACCGCGACGCCGACGCCGAACAGGAAGGCCTCGGTGGCCGGCAGGCCGAGGAGCACGCCGCCCACACCCAGCGCGCCGCCGGAGAGGACGGCGACCACGGCCACCGTGCGCACCACCCGCGAGAGCTGGACGGTCAGCGGGCTGGGCGGGCGCTGGGCCGTCCGGGCCAGTGCGGAGATCCCGGCCAGCGTGGTCGCCTCGCCGGTCGCGGTGACCACCGCCTCGCCGACCCCCTGGACGGTGAAGGTGCCCGCCATCAGGCGGTCGCCGGCCTCGTGCGGCACGGCGGCGCTCTCGCCGGTGACCAGCGACTCGTCGACGTGCAGGGCGTGCGCCCGGACCAGCTCCAGGTCCGCGCCGACCCGGTCGCCGGAGCCGAGCAGGACCAGGTCACCGACGACCAGGTCGGCCGCGTCCACGGTGCGGGGGAGCCCGTCGCGGCGCACCCGGACGGCCGTCGGCAGCAGCGAGCGCAGCCGCTCCGCGGACCGGTCCGCGCGGTACTCCTGCCAGAACGCGAACACCGCGTTGAGCACCACCACCGCGACGATGGCCACCGCGAGCGCCGGCATGCCGGCCAGCAGCGCGAGGGCCGCCGCCACCCACAGCAGCAGGGCCAGCAGGTGCGTGAACTGCCGGCCGAGCGCGCGCAGGTAGGAGGGGCCTGCCGGCTCGGGCAGCAGGTTGGGGCCGTCGCGTGCCAGCCGGGCCGCGGCCTCCTGCGAGGTCAGACCGACCGGCCCCGCGCTCATCGGCGGGTTCCGCCGGCGCCTCGGTCAGTGCCGGTCAGCGCCGCTCGGGGGCATGCTCGACGCTCGCGTCGGCTCCCGGGAAGACCAGCGCCTCCTGGTCGGTGTCGGACCAGCGCACCAGGAAGGGCGGGGCGCCCTCGTCACCGTGGACCTCGAGGATCTGGGCGACCCGCTCGCGTTCCCCGACATGGTGGCTGCGCACGACCAGACGGTCTCCTGCTGTGGCGTGCATGACGACTCCTCGTGCTCGACGGCCGGCCATGGTGGCGCTCCACCAGGCCCTTCCAGGGTCGTCGAGGCGGCGGTGCCGCAGCAGGGTCGAAGGTCCCCGTTGCCCCGGTTCGGCGGGACCATCGGCACTTTCCGCCTCCCGGTGCGGCCGCGAGGCTTGGGGCCATGAGGCCAGCAACAGCCGCGCCCTCGATGCGGGCATGGGCGGTGGCCGGGCCGGGCGGTTCCGAGCTGCTGGTGCCGGTCGAGCGTCCGGTCCCCGAGCCGGCGGCCGACGAGGTGCTGGTGCAGGTCCGGGCGTGCGGCGTGTGCCGCACCGACCTGCACCTGGCCGAGGGGGACCTGCCGCCGCGCCGTCCCGGCACCGTGCCGGGGCATGAGGCGGTCGGCGAGGTGGTCCGCGCGGGTGTCGCGGTGAGCGCCCTGCGGCTCGGTGACCAGGTCGGCGTGGCCTGGCTGTACCGCACCTGCGGCCAGTGCCGCTGGTGCCGGACCGGGGCGGAGAACCTGTGCCGGTCCTCGGAGTACACCGGTTGGGACCACGACGGCGGGTTCGCGGAGTACGTCGTGGTGCCCGCCGCCTACGCGTACCGGCTGCCCGCCCGCTTCACCGGCGCCGAGGCGGCCCCGCTGCTGTGCGCCGGCATCATCGGCTACCGGGCGTTGCGTCGGGCGCGCGTGCCCGCCGGCGGCCGGCTGGGGATCTACGGCTTCGGGGCGAGTGCCCACCTGACCGCTCAGATCGCGCTGGCCCAGGGCGCCGAGGTGCACGTGCTCACCCGCGGCGAGGACGCCCGGGCGCTGGCGCTTCGCCTCGGGGCGGCCTCCGCGGCCGGCCCACGGGACCGGCCCCCGGTGCCGCTGGACTCGGCGATCGTGTTCGCGCCCGCCGGCGAGCTCGTCCCGGACGCGCTCGAGGCGCTCGACCAGCTCGGCACCCTTGCGCTGGCCGGCATCCACATGACCGACGTCCCGGCGCTGGACTACCAGCGGCACCTGTTCCGCGAGCGGACGCTGACCAGCGTCACCGCCAACACGCGCGCCGACGGCGAGGAGCTGCTCCGGCTCGCCGCCGCCCTTGACGTGCGCGCGCACGTGACGGAGTACCCCTTCGGCGAGGCCGACCGGGCGCTGCGCGACCTGCGGGACGGCCGGTTCGCCGGCGCGGCCGTCCTGGTCCGGTGATGAACGAGACTCGCTCGCCGTCGGTGCGGCCCCGCGGGCTGAGCAGCGCGGAGGCCGCGCAGCGCCTGGAGCAGCACGGCACCAACGCGCTCCCGGTGCGCGCCGCGCGCACCGTGTTCTCCCGGGTGGGCGACCAGCTGCGCGACCCGATGATCGTGCTGCTGCTGGCCGCGGCGGTCGTGACGATCGGGGTCGGTGACATCGCCGACACCGTGGTGATCGCGCTGGTCGTGGTGCTCAACTCCGCCATCGGCGTGGTGCAGGAGGTGCGCGCGGACCGGGCGATCGCCGAGCTCGACCGGCTCGCCGCGCCGGTCGCCCGGGTGGTCCGCGACGGCGTCGTGGTCCCGCGGCCGGGGCCCGAGCTCGTGCTCGACGACGTGGTGCTGGTCGAGGCCGGTGACGTGGTGCCCGCCGACGCGGTGGTGACCGAGTCCTACGGCCTGCAGGTCGACGAGTCCGCGATGACCGGGGAGTCGCAGCCGGTGGACCGGGCAGCGGCCGAGGAGCTGTTCGCCGGCACGGTGGTGACCCGTGGCCGCGCGGTGGTCACCGTGGTCCGCACCGGCGCGGCCAGCGGTCTGGGTCAGATCGCGCAGCTGATCGCGACCGCCGGGGTCGCGAGCACGCCCCTGCAGCAGCGGCTGCGTCGGCTCTCGCGCGAGCTGGTGGTCATCGTCGTGGTCGCCTCGGTGGTGGTCTTCGTGCTCGGTCTCGCCCGGGGCCGCAGCGTGACCGAGATGCTGCTCACCGCGGTGAGCCTGTCGGTGGCCGCGGTGCCCGAGTCGCTGCCGGCCGTCGTGTCGGTGGCGCTGGCGCTCGGGGCGCACCGGATGGCCCGGCGCTCGGCGCTGGTGCGCCGGCTGCCTGCGGTGGAGACGCTCGGTTCGGTCACGGTGATCGCCTCGGACAAGACCGGCACCCTCACCGAGGGGCAGATGGTGGCCACCGCCGCGTGGACGCCGCCGGGCACGTCGTACGACGTGACGGGGACGGGCTACGCACCGACCGGCACGATCACGCCCGCGGCAGCCACGCCGGCACTGGCCCGCCTGCTGCGCGACGGGGTGCTGTGCAACGACGCCCGGCTGGTGCCGCCCGGCACCGACGACAACGAGACCTGGCTGGCGTCCGGAGACCCCCTGGAGGCCGCGCTGCTCGTGCTGGCCGGAAAGGGGGGCGTCGACCCCGAGGCGGTCCGCGGCGCCTGCCCCCGCCGCGCGGAGGCGCCGTTCGAGGCCGAGCGCGGCTGGATGCGCACGGTCCACGACACCCCGGACGGCCACGGCCTGACTGTGGTGAAGGGCGCCCCCGAAGCGGTCGTCGAGATGCTGCCCGGGACGGCACTCTCCGCGGACGGGCGGGCCGCGCTCCGGGAGGCGACCCGCCGGCTCGCCGAGCAGGGTTGTCGGGTGCTCGCGCTGGCCGACGCTGCCGGCTCCGGTCCCCTCGAGCTGGTCGGGCTGGTCGGCGTCACCGACCCGCCCCGCACCGCGTCCCGGGCGGTGGTGCGAGCCTGCCGTGACGCGGGGATCCGCGTGGTGCTGGTGACCGGCGACCACCCGGTCACCGCCCGGGTGATCGCCGCGCAGGTCGGCATCTGCGAACCGGGGGCGACGGTGCTGACCGGGGAGGACGTGTCCGCCGGCCGTCATGGCGACGGTCTGGACGAGGTCGGCGTCTACGCCCGCATCCGGCCCGAGCAGAAGGTGCGCATCGTGCGCGACCTGCAGGCGCGCGGTCACGTGGTGGCGATGACGGGAGACGGCGTCAACGACGCGCCCGCGCTGCGCACCGCCGACATCGGCGTGGCGATGGGCCGCGGCGGCACCGAGGTGGCCCGCCAGGCCGCGGACCTGGTGCTCGCCGACGACGACCTGCACACGGTGGTGGTCGCGGTCGAGGAGGGGCGGCGGGTCTTCGCCAACATCCGCAGCTTCCTGCGCTATGCGGTCTCGGGAGGCGCGGCCGAGATCCTGGTGATGCTGATGGGGCCGTTCCTGGGCGTCGCGCTGCCGCTGCTGCCCGCCCAGATCCTCTGGGTCAACATGCTCACCCACGGGCTGCCGGGGGTGGCCTTCGGCGGCGAGCCGGTGGACCCGAGGACGATGCGGCAGCCGTCCCGGTCGCCTCGGGAGTCGGTGCTGGGGTCGGGCCTGGGTCTGCAGGTGGCCGGCCTCGGCCTGCTGATCGCGACGGTGTCGGTGCTGGCCGGTTTCGGCGCCGAGTGGCAGGGCCTGCACGTGCAGACGGCGATCTTCGTGACCCTGGGCATGGCCCAGCTCGGCACCGCGATGGCGCTGCGGGTCCGGGTGCCTCGCGGGTGGCGGCAGCGGGGTCTGGAGGCAGCCGTCGCCGGGGCTGCGGTGCTGCAGCTGGCCGGGGTGTACTGGGCGCCGTTGCAGCACCTGCTCGGCACCTCGTGGCTGCCGCTCTCGGCGCTCGGGCAGGCCCTCGGGCTGGCCGCGGTCCCGGGGGTGCTGCTGTGGCTGGTGATGTCGCTTCGAGGGGTCGGACGCCGCGGGCACGGGGACCTTCGGCACTAGGGACCCGTGGCGGCCGGCCGGTGACATAGGGGGAGGGAGGTCACCCATGTCCACACACCGGACCACCGGGTCACACTCGCTGCGGTTCCTGGGGGCGGCGGGCACCGTCACCGGCAGCAAGTTCCTCGTCGAGGCCCCGGGGTCCCGGTTGCTGGTGGACTGTGGGCTGTTCCAGGGCCAGCGCGAGTGGCGCCGGCGCAACTGGGACCCGCTGCCGGTCGACCCGAGCAGCATCGACGCGGTGGTGCTCAGCCACGCCCACCTCGACCACTGCGGCTACCTGCCGCTGCTGGTCCGCAACGGCTTCAGCGGGCCGGTCACGTGCACGCCGGCCACCGCCCGGCTGGCCACGATCGTGCTGCGCGACGCCGCGCATCTGCAGGAGGACGAGGCGGAGCTCGCCAACGAGCACGGCTACTCCAAGCACAAGCCGGCGCTGCCGCTGTTCGACAGCGGTGATGCCGAGCGGGCGATCGGTCTGCTGCGCCCGGTCGCCCACGACACGCCCGCGGCCCTGCCCGGCGGCGCGAAGCTGGTGCTGCGGCGGGCCGGTCACATCCTGGGCTCGGCGTTCGTCGAGCTCGACGTGCACGGCACCAGGCTGATGTTCTCCGGCGACCTGGGCCGGGACGGGCACCCGTTGCTGCTGCCGCCCGAGAGCCCCTCGCCGGCCGACGTGGTCGTGGTCGAGTCGACCTACGGCGACCGCGAGCACGAGGTGGACGGCGACCGGGTGCTGGCCGCGGTGATCCGTCGTACCGCCCACCGTGGCGGGGTCTGCCTGCTGCCGGCGTTCGCGATCGACCGCACGCCGGTGCTGCTGATGGCGCTGGCGCGGATGAAGGCGCAGGGCACGA
This sequence comes from uncultured Actinomycetota bacterium, assembly GCA_963816325.1. Lineage (GTDB taxonomy): Bacteria > Actinomycetota > Actinomycetes > Propionibacteriales > Nocardioidaceae > Nocardioides_B. The sequence goes on from CAWFKC010000019.1 coordinate 267,519, forward strand.
TCCCGGACCTGCCGGTCTACGTCGACAGCCCCATGGCCCTGCATGCGCTGGAGGTGTACCGCGACGCGATCGCCGGCCACGAGGCCGACGTGCGGCCGGAGACGGGCACCGCCGGGCACCTGTTCGCCCCGCCCGGCCTGCGCCTGGCTCCCTCCAGGGAGCAGTCGGAGCGGCTGAACCGGCCCTCGGAGCCGTGCGTGGTGATCTCCGCGTCCGGGATGGCTACCGGCGGCCGGGTGCTGCACCACCTCGCCCACCAGCTGCCGGACCCGCGCAACACGGTGGTGCTGACCGGCTTCCAGGTCCCCGGCAGCCGGGGCCGCGCGCTGGCCGACGGCGCCCGCCAGCTGAAGATCCACGGACGTTACGTTCCGGTCCGGGCGGAGGTCGAGCAGGTGCACAGCTACTCCGCGCACGCCGACGCCTCCGGCCTGGTGCGCTGGCTCTCGGCGATGCCGGTGCCCGACACCGCCTACGTGGTGCACGGGGAACCGGAGTCGGCCGCGGCGCTCGCGCAGCGGCTCGACAGCCGGTTGAGCTGGAACGCCGTCGTCCCCCGGTACCTGGAGAAGGTCCGGCTCCAGAGGAGGAGCGAGCCATGAGCGAGCGAACCCACCGTCCCGCGGGCGTGGTGGTGATCGGGGTCGACGGGTCCGAGGAGGCGGACCGGGCCCTCAGGTACGGCGTGGGAGAGGCGGTGCGGGAGCACCGCGACGTGCGGCTGGTGCACGTGCTGCACGAGGCCGTGCCGCTGAACCCGATGCTCCCGCTGTTCGGGGCCGACACGTTGCGGGCGGTCGGCACCCGCATCCTCACCGAGGCCCGGGCCAGGGCGGTCGAGGCCGCGGGCGGAACGCCGCTGCACGTCGAGGAGGTCCTCGCACGAGGCCCGCGCGCCGGCGCCATCCTCGCTCATGCCGCCGACGCGGCGGTGATCGTGCTCGGGGTGCGGTCCTCCACCGCACAGCGGATCTGGACCGGGTCGACGACCAGCGGCGTGGCGGCTCGCGCGCACTGCCCGGTGATCGCGGTGCCGGCGGAGTGGGACACCGCCGAGGTGCACCGGTGCGTGATCGCGGCCGTCGACGGCTCGCCGACCACCGCGGAGGTCCTGCGGGCGGGGTTCGCTGCCGCCGAGGAGCGGGCCGCTCGGCTGCTGGTCGTGCACGCCTGGCGCCCCACCGGGCAGTACGACGCGGCGATCGGCGGCCGGGTCGCGGCCGAGGCGTGGCAGCGGCAGGTCGAGCCCGCGGTGTGGGAGCTGGTCGCCGGGTGGCGCGGTGACTTCCCGCGGGTGGAGGTCGAGGTGGACCTGCGCTACCAGCATGTCGTGATGGCCCTCGCGGACGCGGCTCGTCACGCGGACCTGCTGGTGATGGGCCGGCGTGGAGACCGGGCACCGTTCGGCCTCTCGTTGGGGTCGCGGACCCGGACCATGCTGCGCGTCGCGGTCTGCCCGGTGGAGATCGTGCCGACGCCGGCCTACGAGCCGGGGGCGTCCGGCGAGCAGGGCCGGATCCCGCGCCAGGTGTCGGGCCAGGAGACGCCGGGCCTGACCCGCCGTACCGGCTGAGGGCGGTCCCGGCGGACCGCAGTGGTGACCAACGGCACTGGCCCGACGGGTCCGGCCGGCGGGACGGTGAAATCAGGACCTGTCCGCACGGAGGTGGCCAGGATGGTCGTGTTCGAGGACCGCGTGGAGGCCGGCCGGCAGCTGGGTGCCCGCCTCCGGGGTCTGCGCGGCCAGGACGTCGTGGTGCTCGGGCTGCCGCGCGGCGGTGTGCCGGTCGCCTGCGAGGTGGCGGCCGTGCTCGGGGCTCCGCTCGACGTCATCGTGGTCCGCAAGCTCGGGGTGCCCTACCAGCCGGAGCTGGCGATGGGCGCGATCGGGGAGGACGGGGCCCGGGTGCTCGACCGGGACCTGGTCGAACGAGCAGGGGTGCGCGAGGACGAGGTGCGTGCGGTCGAGGCACGCGAGCGCGAGGAGCTGGCCCGTCGGGTGCACCTGCTGCGCGAAGGCAGGCCGAGGGTGCCGCTCAGCGGCCGGGTCGCGGTCGTGGTCGACGACGGGATCGCGACCGGTGCCACCGCCCGCGTGGCGTGCGCGGTGGCCCACCACCTCGGCGCCGCCCGGGTCGTGCTGGCGGTGCCGGTGGCACCGAGCGCGACCCCGCCGACGCTCCGGGAGGCCGACGAGGTGGTGTGCCTCGCGACGCCGGAGCCGTTCTACGCCGTCGGCGCCCACTACCGCGACTTCGACCCGGTCAGCGACGCGGAGGTGACCCGGCTGCTGGCCGAGACCCAGCCCGCCGCGCCGCCCGGCCCCCGCGTGGCACGCGACGTGCGGGAGGTCGACGCCGGCGTGGAGATCCCCGTCGGCGAGGTGCGGCTCGCCGGTCACCTGCGGGTGCCCACCGGCGCCACCGGGGTGGTGCTGTTCGCGCACGGCAGCGGCAGCAGCCGGCTCAGCCCCCGCAACCGGTACGTCGCCGACGCGCTCGGACGGGCGGGGCTCGGCACGCTGCTCTTCGACCTGCTGACCGACGAGGAGTCGCTCGACCGCGGCAACGTCTTCGACATCGACCTGCTCGCGGGCCGGCTCGCGGCAGCGACCCGCTGGCTGGTGGCACGCGCCGACACCGCGGGGTTGGCGATCGGCTACTTCGGCGCCAGCACCGGCGCGGCCGCCGCCCTGTCGGCGGCGTCCTCCGAGGACGCCCCGGTGGCCGCGGTGGTCTCGCGCGGCGGCCGTCCGGACCTGGCCGGGCCCCGGCTGGAGGCGGTGCGCGCGCCCACCCTGCTCATCGTCGGTGGGGCCGACGCCCAGGTCCTTGACCTGAACCGGGCCGCACAGGCGAGGTTGCGCTGCGGGAACCACCTGGAGGTGGTTCCGGGCGCCACCCACCTGTTCGAGGAGCCGGGCACGCTGACGGCCGTGGCCGAGCTGGCCGCGGACTGGTTCACGCGCCATCTCGGGTCCTCGCTCGCCGGCGCCGCGGGAGGGCTCGGCGATGAGCACGGACACGAGTCGGCACGAGCACCGGACCGACCCGAACGGGATCGAGGGGAAGCGATGAACGACGCGTGGCAGCAGGCCCGGACGCAGCTGGACGGGCTCCCCGGCGGGCTGGGGCTCAACATCGCCCACGAGGCGGTGGACCGGCACGTGCTCCGCGGGGACGGGGAGCGGGTCGCGCTGCGCCTGGTCGCGCAGGACGAGAGCGTGACCGAGGTGAGCTACCGGACGCTGGCCGAGCAGGCCAGCCGGTTCGCGCACCTGCTCGACAGGCTCGGCGTCGGCCCGGGGGAGACCGTGTGCTCGCTGCTCGGCCGCGGCCAAGAGGTCTTCGTGACCGCGCTCGGCACGCTGAAGCACCGCAGCGTGTTCTGCCCGTTGTTCGCCGCGTTCGGCCCCGAGCCCGTCCGCGAGCGGCTGCGCCTGGGCGAGGCGCGGGTCCTGGTCACCACCGCCGAGCTGTACCGGCGGCGCATCGTGCCGATCCGGGCCGACCTGCCCGAGCTGGCGCACGTGCTGCTCGTCGACGCGTCCGGGGTGCCCGGCACCGAGTCCTACGCGGACCTGCTGGCCGCCCAGCCCGGGCACTACGTGGTCGGGCCCACCGCCCCGGGCACGGTGGCGCTGCTGCACTTCACCAGTGGTACGACGGGCCGGCCGAAGGGTGCGCTACACGTGCACGAGGCGGTCGTCGCGCACCACGCGACCGGCGGCTACGCGCTCGGCCTGCGCGAGGGCGACGTGTTCTGGTGCACCGCCGACCCGGGGTGGGTCACCGGCACCTCCTACGGGATCATCGCACCGCTCACCCACGGGGTGACCCTGGTCTGCGACGCCGGCGAGTACGACGCCCGGCGCTGGTACCGCATCCTCGAGCGGGAGCGGGTCACCGTCTGGTACACCGCGCCGACCGCGCTGCGGATGCTCATGCGGGCCGGTGGCGAGCTGCCCCGCCGTTACGACCTGTCCTCGCTGCGGCACGTGGCCAGCGTCGGGGAGCCGCTGAACCCGGAGGCCGTGGTGTGGGGACAGGACGCGTTCGGCGTCCCGGTGCTCGACAACTGGTGGCAGACGGAGACCGGCGCGATCATGATCTGCAACCGGCCGGGCCGCCCGGACCGACCCGTGCGTCCGGGGTCCATGGGGCTGCCGGTGCCCGGCGTGGTGGCGACCGTGCTGGAGCGCGGACCCGACGGACGCGCCGCGGTCGTCGACGGCGCCGTCCGTGAGGTCGGCCGGCCCGACGTGACCGGTGAGCTGGCGCTGCGGCCGGGGTGGCCGTCGATGTTCCGCGGCTACCTCCACGACGAGGAGCGCTACCACGCCTGCTTCGCCGGCGGGTGGTACCTCACCGGTGACCTGGCCCGCGTCGACGTCGACGGCTGGTTCTGGTTCGTCGGCCGTGCCGACGACGTGATCAAGTCCGCGGGGCACCTGATCGGCCCGTTCGAGGTGGAGAGCGCGCTGATGGAGCACCCCGCGGTCGCCGAGGCCGGCGTGATCGGCAAACCGGACCCCGTGGCCGGCGAGGTGGTGAAGGCCTTCGTCACCCTCCGCGACGGGTTCGCGCCGAGCGAGGAGCTGCGCATGGAGCTGGTCGCCTTCGGCCGCCGTCGGCTCGGATCCGTGGCCCCCCGCGAGGTGTCCTTCGACCAGCACCTGCCGCACACCCGCAGCGGCAAGGTGATGCGCCGGCTGCTCAAGGCACGCGAGCTGGGCCTGCCCGAGGGCGACCTCTCGACCCTGGAGCGCGTGTGATGACCCGCCCCCGGCACCCGGACCCGCGGGTGAAGCACGAGCGGGACCTGCTGCGCGACATGCTGGCGATCCGGTTGTTCGAGGAGCGCTGCGTGCGGCTCTACACCGCCACCAAGATCCGCGGGTTCCTCCACGTAGCCGTGGGGGAGGAGGCCGTGCCCGTCGGCGTGCTGGGCGCGCTCGAGGAGACCGACTCCGTGGTCGCGACGTACCGGGAGCACGGGCACGCGCTCGTCCGCGGCGTCTCGATGGAGGCGGTGATGGCGGAGATGTTCGGCAAGGTGACCGGCTGCTCACGCGGACGCGGCGGCTCCATGCACCTGTTCGACGCCGCGCGGCGCTTCTACGGCGGCAACGCCATCGTCGGCGGCGGCATCCCGCTCGCGGTCGGGCTGGCGCTCGCCGACCGGCTGCAGGGACGGCCCGCGGTGACCGCGTGCTTCTTCGGTGACGGCGCGGTCGCCGAGGGAGAGTTCCACGAGAGCCTCAACCTCGCGGCGCTGTGGCAGCTGCCGGTGCTGTTCTGCTGCGAGAACAACCGCTACGCGATGGGCACCGCGCTCGAGCGCAGCCACGCGGCCACCGACCTCGCGCTGCGAGCCTCGTCGTACGGCGTGGCGGCCTGGCCCGTCGACGGCATGGACGTGTTGGCCGTCGAGGCCGCGACGCGGCGGGCCGTGGACCGGGTGCGCGGGGGTGGCGGTCCTGCCTTCCTGGAGCTGCGCACCTACCGCTTCCGGGCGCACTCCTCCTACGACCCCGAGCGCTACCGCGACAAGGCGGAGGTCGAGCAGTGGCGGCGCCGCGACCCGATCGAGCTGCTCGCCTCGCGGCTGCGGGCCGCGGGCCACCTCACGGACGAGGAGCGGGAGGCGATGAACGGCGAGATCGAGGCGGAGATCGACCGCGCCGTGGCGGCGGCCGAGGCGGCGCCGACGGAGCCGGTCGAGGACTTGGCGCGCTTCGTGCTCGCGGAACCGGAGGCCTGAGATGTCGCTGACGTCGGCGCGAGTCGAGACGGGGACCGCGCGCACCGGGGAGACCACCTACCGGGAGGCCCTGCGGGAGGGCCTGCGAGAGGTGCTCGCCGGCGACGAGCGCACGTTCTTGATGGGCGAGGACGTGGGCCGGTACGGCGGCTGCTTCGCGGTGAGCCTGGGGCTGCTGGAGGAGTTCGGCCCGGACCGGGTCCGGGACACGCCGCTGTCGGAGTCGGCGTTCGTGGGTGCCGGGATCGGCGCGGCACTCGCCGGTCTGCGCCCGATCGTCGAGGTGATGACGGTCAACTTCAGCATGCTCGCGCTGGATCAGATCATGAACAACGCCGCAACCCTCAGCCACATGTCCGGGGGCCAGCTGCACGTGCCGCTGGTGATCCGGATGAGCACGGGGGCCGGCCGCCAGGTCGCCGCGCAGCACTCCCACAGCCTGGAGGGCTGGTACGCCCACATCCCGGGCCTCAAGGTCGTGACCCCGGCGACCCTCGAGGACGCCCGAGGGATGCTGTGGACCGCGGTGCAGGACCCCAACCCGGTGCTGCTGTTCGAGCACGGCTCGCTCTACACGATGAAGGGCACGCTCGCCGCGGACGCCGGCGCGGTCGACATCGACTCCGCGGCGGTCCGCCGGCCCGGCAAGGACCTGACCGTGCTGACCTACGGCGGCAGCCTGCCCAAGTCGCTGGCCGCGGCCGAGACGCTGTCCGTGGACGGCATCGAGGCGGAGGTCGTGGACCTGCGGGTGCTGCGGCCGCTGGACGACGCCACGGTCATGGCCTCGGTACGGCGCACCCACCGGGTCGTCGTCGTCGACGAGGGCTGGCGCACCGGCAGCCTGTCCGCCGAGCTGACCGCCCGCGTGGTCGAGCAGTGCTTCTACGACCTGGACGCGCCGGTCGCCCGGGTCTGCTCGGCCGAGGTGCCGATTCCCTACGCCAAGCACCTCGAGGAGGCGGCGCTCCCGCAGCCGGAGCAGATCGTGGCCGCGGCCCACGCGGTGGTGGACGTCGATGGCTGAGCTCACGATGCCCTCGCTGGGCGCCGACATGGAGTCCGGCACGCTGCTGGAGTGGCTGGTGCACCCCGGTGACGCCGTCCACCGCGGGGACCCGGTGGCGGTCGTGGACACCGACAAGGCCGCCATCGAGATCGAGTCCTTCGACGACGGCACCGTGACCGGGCTGCTCGTCGAGCCGGGGACCCGGGTGGCCGTCGGCACGCCGCTGGCGACCCTCGGCGACGGGGACGGCGCGGTGACGGTTCCGGCGGGGGCTCAAGAGCCTGTCCTCACCGCGCCGCCCCCGGCTCCAGAAGCCGCTGCCCCCGCCGAGGTGCCGGCTCAGGGGCCGTCCCGGCCGAAGGCGAGGCCGTCGCGGCTCGGCGGTCCGCAGGCCGCCCGCCGGGTCTCGCCGTACGCCCGGAGGCTGGCGCGCGAGCTCGGTGTCGACGTGGCGACGGTGACCGGCACCGGCCCCGGCGGGGCGGTCGGGGCCGAGGACGTCCGCGGCGCGGTCGGTGCGGGGACCCCTCCGGCCGCGCCCGCGGCTCCACTGCCCGCATCCCCGGCACCCGCACCGGCACCCGCACCGGCCGGCCGGACCAGCCGCGACACCATTGCCGCCCTGATGAGCCGGGCCAACCGCGAGATCCCGCACTACTACGTCGCCACCTCGGTGGACCTGCACGCGGTGACCGAGTGGCTGCGGCGGACCAACCGCGACCGCGCGGTGGCCGAGCGCATCGTGCCGGCCGCGCTCCTGCTCAAGGCCGCGGCACTCGCCGCGCGGGCGCACCCCGAGCTCAACGGCTTCTGGCGCGAGGACCGGTTCGTCCCGGCCGAGGACGTCCACCTCGGGGTGGCGGTGGCCGTGCGTGGCAGCGCGCTGGTCGCGCCCGCGATCCACGGCGCCGCCGGCCTCGACCTGCCGACGCTGATGCACCGGTTGCGCGACCTGGTGACCCGCGCCCGGAGCGGCCGGCTCACGCGCGCCGAGGTCACCGACCCGACGCTGACCGTGACGGACCTGGGCGACCAGGGCGTCGAGGAGGTGCTGGGCGTCATCTACCCGCCGCAGGTCGCGCTGGTCGGGATCGGCCGGGTCGTCGAGCGGCCCTGGGCGGTCGACGGGATGCTCACCGTGCGGACCGTCGTACGCCTCACCCTGGCCGGCGACCACCGGGCGACCGACGGCGCGGCCGGGGCCCGTTTCCTGGCCGCGATGGAACGGCTGCTGCAGACACCGGAGGAGCTATGAGCAAACCGACCGCGCTGACCGTGGACGAGGCGCGCGACCTGGTCGGTGCCGCTGTGCGGCGCATCGTCCCGGACGCCGACCTCGACGCGCTCGAGCCCGACGCGGACCTCCGCGCGGCCCTGGAGCTGGACTCGCTGGACTTCCTCGGTCTGGTCGAGCTGCTCTCGCAGTCCAGCGGCGTCCGCATCGACGAGGAGGACTACCCCGAGCTGCGCAGCGTGGACAGCGCCTCGGCGTTCCTCAGCGACCGGGCCACCGGGTGACGCAGCGGACCGCCGGCCCGAAGGAGGAGGGACGAAGATGAGCGGACTGGACAGGACCCGCAGGTCCGGCGCCGGCCGTGGGCTGGTCAGCTCGCCGGCGGCGGCCGGCAGCCGCGGGGACACCCCGTTCGGACGGGGCATCCCCCTGGGGCGCTGGCAGGGCGTGCCGCTGCGGGCGCACTGGTCGGTGCTGATCGTGCTGGGACTCTTCGCCTGGCTGCTGGCCGAGCTCGAGCTGCCCACGATGCTGCCCGGGCAGAGCACCACCGCCTACTGGATCACCGGCCTCATCAGCGCACCGGTCTTCTTCGCCACCTTGTTCGCCCATGAGCTCGCCCACGCCGTGACCTCGCGGCACTACGGGATGCGCGTGGAGCGGATCACCCTGTGGATGCTCGGCGGGATGACCGAGCTCGACGGTGAGCCACCGTCGCCGAGGGCTGACGGGCTGATCGCCGCCTCCGGGCCGCTCACCAGCCTGCTCATCGCGGGCCTGGCATGGGCGCTGGGCTGGGGGATCGGCGGGGACAGCCTCGCGGTCGCCGCGCTGCTCTGGCTCGCCCAGATCAACCTGGTGCTGGCGGTGTTCAACCTGTTGCCCGGCGCGCCCCTCGACGGCGGCCGGCTGCTGCGGGCCGTGCTGTGGTGGCGGTACCGCGACCGGGTCCGGGCCACGCGTGCCGCGGCCGCCGCGGGCCGCGGGCTGGGGTTCATGCTGGTCGCCCTCGGCTTCCTGGAGGTGTTCGCCGGCGGGCCGTTCGGGCTGTGGCTGGCGCTGATCGGCTGGTTCATCATCACCGGGGCCAACAGCGAGCGCTACTCCGTCCACGCGGAGAAGCTGCGCGGCCTGCGGGTCCGTGACGCGATCGGGCACCCGCCGGTCACGGTGGGCGACTGGTGGACCGTCCAGCAGTTCCTCGACCGCCTCACTCCCCAGCAAGCCACCCAGCCGGTGTTCCCCCTCGTCGACGTCGACGGTCGGCTCACCGGCGTGATCGGCGTCGCCAGCCTCGCCGCGGTCCCACCCGGTCAGCGGGCCACCACCCGCCTGGCCGACGTGCCCGGCCGTCCGGCCGCGGTGGTGGAGCCGGACACGCCGCTGCCCGACCTGATGCTGTCGCTGCACGTGCGCGGGGGCACCGTCCTCGTGGTGGACCACGGTCGTCCGATCGGTGTGGTGACCTTCGACGCCCTTGCCCGCGACGTCCAGCTCGCGGAGCTCGGCTGGTCGGGTGCCCGACGCCCGGACGCCGCGTAGCCCGATGAGATGCCGGAAGCCGGGCACCGGTCTGGCTCGACCGACCACGACAACCGGAGGGATCAGTCATGGCAGAGCAGCCCGGAGACCGGACGCCCACCGACGGCGCCGGCGCGGGACCTGGCGGCGGTCACCTGCGGACCGGGGAGGAGACCTCGAGGTCGCTGCAGTACGCCCAGGAGGTGACGTCCCCCGACCAGGAGCCCGAGCGTGCGGGCCGGAGCCTGGCGACCACCCACCACGACGTCATCCGGCAGTGGGCCGAGCAGCGCGGCGGGCGACCGGCCACCGTCGAGGGCACCGAGCACGGCGACCACCTCGGTGTGCTGCGCATCGACTTCGGCGACAAGGATGAGAACCTGCGCGAGGTGAGCTGGGAGGAGTGGTTCGACACCTTCGACAAGCGGCGGTTGAACTTCCTCTACCAGGAGCAGACCAAGGACGGCACGACGAGCAACTTCTTCCGGCTGGAGAGCCCGGACCGCGAGGACGCCTGACCCGACCGACCGCCCGGGCCGACGTGTCACGCGTCACGTCGGCTCCGGAGCGGCTCGCCGGTCACTAGCATCGAAGGGTGCGGGCCAGGAAGAGCTACCCACGTGAGTACGTCGACGGGTGCCGCGCGCGGCTGCGGGACCAGCTGGCCACCTACCGCCGGGCCGCGAACGCAGCCCGCCAGCCCGGTGAGCCCAAGCCCCCGGCCGACACACCCTTCGGCCTCCTGGAGCCGGTGTTCTTCAACAACCTGCTGCTCGCGCTCGACGCACGTTTCGCGGACCGCGCCCGAGCCCTCGAGAGCAGGGGCGGCCCCCTCGTCGAGGCCCGCCTGCTCTGCCGCTCCCTGACCGAGAACGCCGAGCGGCTGGTCCGGCACCGCTCGGTCCGCCTGGACCCGGAGCGGTCCGTGCTCGGGCACCGGCCGGGCGACCCGGTCCGGCTCACCGAGGAGCAGTTCGTGGCCCTGGCCGAGGCCTTCCTCGAGGAGATCGAGCGCAGGTACGTCGGCTAGCGTCACGCGTCTGACGTTGCTCGACGCCGCCGCGGCGCGGCGGATGACGCAGCCGCTAGCCCCTCGCCGTCCGCTTCGCGCGGGTGGCCACCAACGGACGCGAGGGCTGTGCGCGCTCGAGGTCGCTCGTGGGGAGCATGAACCAGTGCTTGGCGATGCACCGGACCTTGACGTGCTCGACCGGCCCGTCGGTGCTCTCGAGAAGGAAACGGTCGACGACCTCGGCCGGTTGACCGCATTCTGGACAGGCTGTGGCATGCATGAGGGCCCTCCAAGGTGGGCGCTGCTTCGTTCACGGCTTCGTAGGTGGTTCCGACCCGGGAGCCGGGCGACGAACCACGAACGTGACCACTGCCAGGCAAGCATCTGCCGGCTCCGGCGGCCATACGGAAAGCTCCGCATGCGCGATAGCCTGTGACATGGCTCCGGTCAAGGTGAGCGTGACCGCAGCGGACCTCGACACAGTGCTCGACGTCGTTCGTGACTGTGGGGAGGCACCGGACGCCGCTGCGTATCGCGAGCGCGCGCTCGGCGGAGTCAGACGTCTGGTGCCGTGCGCGGTGGCGACCTTGAACGAGGTGGACCTGCGCAACGGCGACTGGCGCGTGAGCGGAGATCCACCGGAGGCAGTCTTCGACGGCTACGTGCGCGCGCTCGTGCGCCACGCGGACCGCCACCCGCTGATGCGACACCAGCTCCGTTCCCGCGACGGGCGGGCCAGGACGATCTCCGACTTCACCACCCGGCAAGGATTCCTGCGCCAGGACTCCGCTGACTCGGTCTACGGGCGGCTCGGCCTGGAAGACACGATCGCGATCTCCTTCCCGGGCATGGGCGGCCTCGTCGGCGTGGCGCTGTCCGATCGCTGGGAACGCTTCGGCGACCGTGATCGCGCCGTGCTGGACCTGCTCCGGCCCCACCTGGCGGAGGCCTGGCGAGCCGTGGCCGCAGGACCGCTCACCTCACGCGAGCTCGAGGTGCTGCGTCTCGTGGCCGCCGGCCGCACGGACAAGCAGATCGCCGCCGAGCTGCGCATCCAGCGTCGCACCGCCAGCAAGCACCTCGAGCACATCTACGAGAAGTTGGGGGTGAACACCCGGACCGCGGCGGCGGAGCGGCTGCGTCGCGGCCAGGACGCGTGAGCTGGTCGCGACGTACCACCGTGCTCCACGCCTCACCGACGTCGGGACCAACGGCCCGGGGCAGCACGGCGCGAATGTGGCAAACCAGGAAGCATGAAGCGACACCGCACCCACGTCCACATGAACGTCCTGCACTTCCGCGGCAACCCCGCGCACGTCGCGCTGCTCAACGATCTCTGGGAGCGCACCGACCTGACGCCGGACCGGCTTCCCGGAGCGTCCCCCGCCGAGTCCGGGGCCTACGCGGCAGCGGTCCGGGCGATCCGGAGCGTCGACCTCGCCACGGTCGACGGCGCTCCCCACCCGGAGCAGCACCCCGCCGAGACCGAGGCCGTCCGGGTCGCCGCGCTGCTCGTCGAGCTCACGCGCCGCTACCCGGTGGTGCTGCTCTACCCGGGCCGGCTGCTCGAGGTGGCCTGGCCCGTGCTCGTCCAGGCCCAGGCTCAGGGGCTGCTCCCCGGCGTCGAGGGCTGGGCGGCGATGCGGCGGGTGGTCGGTGCCGCCGCGACCGCGGTGACGACGGCACTCGCCGGCCCCCGCGCGAGCTGGTGGCAGCCGTTCGAGGGGCACTGGCTGTGGGCCTCGACGACGCGTTCGAAGACCACCGGACTGCCACTGCCGGCCGCCTCGTCGACGGACCACCCGACGTCGCTTGCCGGCTGAGCCATCAGCCGCGCGGGTGCGGCAGCCGTCCCGCCCCGCCGACGGACAGGGCGCGCCCGAAGCGCACCAGGGCGACCACGATCGCGATCGCGCTGCCCACGACGCCGACGAGGAGGACCACCCTCGTCACCAGGGCCCAGTCCACGGGTCCGGAGCCGTAGTCGAAGGGGAACACCGTCCACAGGCGGAGCAGCGCCACCAGGCCGACCGACGTCGTCACCGCGTCCCCGAGTGCCTTGAACCAGGCCGTGTCGTTGACGACGTACAGCAGGTTGGCGGCGAGGTTGACCGCCACGGAGGCGTTGACCGCGCCCAGGACCAGCACGGTGCTCGGGGTGAGGAACGGCACCGCCTGCCACCCCGGCCAGCTGTTCACGAGGACCAGGATCGCCGCGTTGACGAGCACGGCGACGACGTACCCGGGGCGACGACTGGCGGTGGACTGCGGCACGGTCATGGTTCCTCCGACCCTCAGCTCCACGGTAGGCGCGGCGGCGCGGCACCGGTCAGGGCCCAAGGTCATGCCGGACTCGGGAGCCCGCAAGGGGTCCGACCACGACTGCTAAGGTTAGGCACACCTAACATTCCTCGTTGTCGACTCGTGGAGGATGCGTGCGCACCCTGTCGCAGCTTGCGCCCGGCGCCACCGCTCGGGTGGCCCGTCTGGAGGGCGACCCGGCCGTGGTCCGCCGGCTGGGCAGCCTGGGGTTCCGGCCCGGCACGCCGGTGACCTGCGAGCGGCGGGCCCCGATGGGCGACCCGACGATCTACCGGCTGCGCTGCTACGAGGTGTGCCTGCGCCGGCGCGAGGCCGGCTACATCGTGCTGGAGACCGCATGAGCGCCGACTGCCACGGCGGTCCGGGTGACGGCGGCGTGCTCCTGGAGGAGCGGACCCGCGTGGCCCTCGTCGGCAGCCCCAACGCCGGCAAGACCAGCGTGTTCAACCACCTCACCGGTCTGCGGGCCAAGACCGGGAACTACCCGGGAGTCACCGTCTCGCGGTCCCTCGGCGGCGTCCGCGCCGACGGGGAGACGGTCGCGGTTCTCGAGGACCTGCCGGGGACCTACTCGCTGAGCCCGGTCAGTCCCGACGAGCAGGTGGTCGCGGACGTGCTGGGCGGCCGGCACGCGGCGGTCGTGGCGCCCGACGCCCTGGCGGTCGTCGTCGACGCCACCACGTTGGCACGCTCGCTGTCCCTGGTCGCCGAGGTGCTCGCCCTGGGTCGCGGCACCGCCCTGGTGGTCACGATGACCGACGAGCTGCGCGCCCGCGGCGGCGCGCTCGACCTGGACGTGCTGGCCGTCGCGCTCGGCGTGCCGGTGGTCGGCGTCGTCGGCTCGACGGGGGAGGGCACCGAGCGGCTCCGGACGCTGGTGGCGGAGGCGGACCGCTGGCCCACGGCGGTGGTGCCGCCACCGACGGACGGCGAGGAGCTGGACTCCTGGACCCAGTCGGTGCTGGACGCGGCAGACTACCGACCGGCCGGCCGGGACACCCGCACCCAGCGCATCGACGCGGTGCTACTGCACCCGGTCTTCGGCACGTTGATCTTCTTCGCGGTGATGTTCGCCTTCTTCCAGGTGATCTTCACCGTCGCCACCCCCGCGCAGGACCTCGTCCAGGCCGGTTTCGACTGGCTGGGTGGCCAGGCTCAGCGGATCCCGAACCCGACGCTGGCGGGGCTGGTCGGCAACGGGTTGGTCGGGGGAGTGGGCGCGGCGCTGGTGTTCCTGCCGCAGATCGTGCTGCTGTTCCTGCTCATCTCCCTGCTCGAGGGCGTCGGCTACATGTCGCGCGCCGCGTTCCTGATGGACCGGGTGATGGCCCGCACCGGCCTGGAGGGCCGCGCGTTCGTGTCGATGCTCTCGGCGTTCGCCTGTGCGGTCCCCGGGATCATGGCCACGCGGACGATCCCGTCCTCGCGCGACCGGATCGCCACGATCATGGCGCTGCCGCTGATGACCTGCTCCGCTCGGCTCCCGGTCTTCCTCCTGCTGACCGGTCTGCTGGTGCCCAAGGGGGAGGCGCTCGGGCCGCTGGACCTTCGCGGCGTGGTGCTCTTCGGCCTCTACCTGCTCGGCGGTCTCTCGGCGCTGCTGGTCGCTGCGCTCTTCAAGGCCACGGCGCTCCGCGACCCGCTGACCCCCTTCTTCATGGAGATGCCGCCCTACCGGATCCCCTCGGTGCGCTCGTTGCTGGTCACGATGTGGGGCAGCGCGCAGATGTTCCTGCGCAAGGTCGCCAAGATCATCTTCGCCACCACGCTCGTCCTGTGGGTGCTGCTCAACTTCCCGGCCCGGACCGCTGCGACTGCCGACCTCCCGACGGCCGAGGCCACGTCGTACACCGTGGAGCACAGCTACGGCGCGCAGCTCGGGCGCGCCATCGAGCCGGTGTTCGCCCCGCTCGGCTTCGACTGGCGCATCGACGTCGGGCTGCTGGGGTCGCTGTCCGCGCGGGAGGTCTTCGTCTCCACCCTGGGCCAGGTCTCGTCGGCGGAGAACCCCGACGACCCGCACCGGGCGCTCGCGCAGGCCACCTACGACCACGGTCCCCGCAAGGGTGAGCAGGTCTTCACGGCGGCGACCGTCGCGGCGCTGCTGGTGTTCTTCGTCTACGCGCTGCAGTGCATGTCGACGATGGCGGTGATGCGGCGCGAGACCAACTCTCTGCGGTGGCCGGCGATCGCGGTGGGCTACATGTTCATGCTCGCCTGGACCATGGCCTACGTCGCCCATCAGGTGACGCTGCTGGTCGCGGGAGGGTCGTGATGGTCCCGATCCACCCGGAGGCGTGCCCCGACCCGCAGGTCGTCCGGTGGCGTACGCCGCCCGGGGCGCTGCCTCGCGTCGGGCGGGTGACCGCGGCGCCCGAGCCGGTGCAGCGCCTGTTCGACGACGGCACGGTGGCCTCCGTGCATGTGGGGCCCGACCACCTCGACGTCGCCCTCGCCGACGGCCGTGCCTGGGCCACCGACGGCGGGCGGGTCCGCACGGCCCTGCTGGCCGGTCTCGACCAGCCGGACGGCTGGAGCACCGTCGCGGCGGAGCCCCCGGGCGAGCAGCACCGGGACGAGCACGACGACGACCGCCGCGACGACCGGCTGCGAGCGGCGGCCGAGGTCGCACTCGCCGGCGAGGTGGGCGAGCTGGCGCGCTCGCACGGCGGCGCGATCGAGCTCGACTCGGTAGCCGACGGCGTGGTCACCGTCCGGATGCGCGGCGCCTGCCACGGCTGCCCGGCCGCCGAGGTGACCTTGCACGCGCGGCTCGAGCGCGCCCTGCGCGAGGCGTGCCCGGACCTGCGCGAGGTGCGGTCGCTGGAGCAGGGCACCGGGCTGCGGCGCGCAGCCCAGTGGCTGATACTGGGCCACCGGGAGGCGTGAGCGACCTCCGGCGTGAGCCGGCCGAGCGCCGTCAAGACCGCGAGGAGGCCTGCGCTCCGCCGGTCTCGGTCGGCTCCTCGGGGTGCATCCGGACAGCGACCAGCGCGACGTCGTCGTCGTGCCGCTCGGGCAGCATCCGACGCAGCACCTGGTCGCAGAGACCGTCCAGGGTCAGGTCGCGCGACACGAGGTCGGTCAGCGTCTCCCGCAGGCGGTTGAGACCCTCGTCGAGAGGTTCTCCGCGACGCTCCACCAGCCCGTCGGTGTAGAGCAGCAGCGTCGCGCCGCGCTCCACCGCCACCACGCGCTCCTCGCGAGGCGTCGAGGGGTCGAGGCCGAGCAGCAGGTCGTGGCCGGTGGCGGTCAGCGGCGTCACCGTCCCGTCGGGCCGGACCAGGATCGGCGGCGGGTGGCCGGCGTTGGACCATCGGACTCGCGTCACGCCGTCGTGGTGCTCCTCGCGCGTCTGCTCGAGGCGTGCGACCACCGCGGTCGCGGTGGTGTCGACCCGCAGTGTCTCCATGACCCGGTCGACGCCGCGCAGCACCTCCGCGGGGCCACCCCCGGAGTGCACGGCGATGCCGCGCAGCAGGCTGCGGACCTGACCCATCGCCGCGGCCGCGGCGGTGTCGTGGCCGACCACGTCGCCGATCACCACCACCGTGCTGCCGGCATTCTGCAGGAACGCGTCGTACCAGTCGCCGCCGACCTGCGCGACCTGGGCGGCCGGCTCGTAGCGCACCGCGATCTCGAGGTGGTCCGGTTCCGGCGGCGCGGTGAGCATGCTGCGCTGCAGCTGCTCGGCCAGCTCCCGCTGCTCGGCGAAGAGGCGGGTGTTGTGCAGCGCGAGCCCGACCCGCTCGGCCACCTCTGCCAGCGTGGTGACGTCGTCGTCGGTGAAGGGCCCGCGCTCGGGACCGCGGAAGACGGTGAGCAGGCCGACCGTGCGTTCGCGGCCCCGCAGGCGTACGACGGCCGCCGACTCCGGCCGGAGGCGGTGGGTGAGGTCCCTGGCCTCGCCGGGCGCCAGCACCGCGCTCAGCGCCGCGGTGGCTCCCTCGTTGAGGACGATGGGCCTCTCGCTCCGCACCGCTCGAGGGAGGAACCCCAGGTCGGTCATCGCGTCCAGTCGCAGCTCGGCGTAGCGGCGTACGAGGGGCCGCAACTCGGCGTCGTGGTGCCAGCAACCGACGTCGCGCAGGCCGCGGTGCCAGTCGACCTCGGCGTCGGCCTCCACGAGGGTCGCCACGCACCAGTCGGCGACCTCGGGGACGATCAGCTGCGCGAGCCGGTCCAGCGCCTCCTCGGCGTCGAGCGTGTCGGCGAACTCGTCGGCGATCCGGGCGAGCAGCGTGCTGCGCTCGGCTGCCCGATGGATCTGTTGCAGGGCCTGCTGCCGCGCGGTCACGTCGACGAAGTAGACCGACAGGCCGTCCGGCGTCGGCCAGCCGCGCACCTCGTACCACGCGTCGAGCGGCGCGGGGTAGTAGGCGACGAACGCCGTCGGCTCACCGGACGCGACGGCCTCCCGGTAGCGGGTCTCGAAGTCGGAGCCGACCGAGTCGGGGAACAGGTCCCAGATCACGCCCCCGACGAGGCGATCGCGTTCCCTGCCGAGCAGCCGCTCGCCCTCGGCGTTGACGTAGCTGAACCGCCAGGAGGAGTCCACCTGGAAGAAGGCGGTCGGCATCGCCTCCAGCACTCGGGCGACGCGGGCCTCGCCCTCCTGGACCGCGGTGGTGTCGTAGGCGGCGCCGACCACGCGAACCGCCGTACCGTCCTGGCCCGGCAGCGCGCGCCCGCGGGCGGCCACCCAGCGCACCCGGCCGCGGGCGAGCAGGATGCGGTACTCCGCGGAGTACTCGCCGCAGCTCTCGATGGCCACGGCGAGGGCCTGGGTCACCCGGGCCAGGTCCTCGGGGTGGACCGCCGCGTTGAAGTCGTCGATCGTGCCGCCGAAGGACGCCCTGTCCAGGCCGAACACGTCGAGCAGTCGGTCGTCCCAGCGAAGCTCTCCGGTGACCAGGTTCCAGTCGAAAGCACCGATGCCGGCGGCGTCCACCGCCAGCTGCCAGACCACGCGACCGGACTCGTACTCCGCGCTCAGCGCGGCCAGCTCGAGCTCGGCGACCACCGGGGCGGCGAGCCGCTCGAGCAGGGCGACGTCATGCTCCGACCAGGACCGCGGTGCGGGATCGAACACGCACAGCGCGCCGATGGTGTGCCCGTCGCCGGTGACGAGCGGGACGCCCAGGTAGGCGCCGACCGTGCCGGAGGTGACCGGCGGCAGGGACGAGACCCGGACGTCGGAGGGGGCGTCGGTGACCACCAGCGGGTGGCCCCCGGCCACGGTGACCGTGCACAGCGAGTCCTGGGCAGCACCCTCCGAGCCGACCGTCGGCTCGGCGGCTCCTGCCCCGCCGACGACGCTCTGCACGTCGGAGATCACCGAGACCTGCCCGGAAGCGCTGCCGAGCAGCCGGGCAGCGAGGTCGGCGAGGCGGTTCAGCTCGGGGTTCCCCGCGGCCGCGGTCGCCAGGCGGCGGGCGGCGGCCGCCCGCTCGCGTCCGGACGGGACCGGGAGGTCGTCGGGCTGGCCCCGGGGGCCGCGTGGGGCAGGCGTCGAGCCCTCGTCGTGAGCCCACGAACCGCTCACGCCCACCTCCGTCCGCGCAACAAGCAGTGCCACCGCAGCGGCCGGTCCGGGCCATCCTAGACGTCCGGCGGTAGCCCGCCTGCACTCCCGGCGGGACGGCGACAGCGTCCCGGCCGCGGGGTCGAGGTGACCACCGGCACGATCGGGGACAAATCCTCAAGAAACGGGGACACACGGCCGATACCTCCTGTGTCATGGCGGTTGTCGTCGTGCCCGCACACCCCGGGGAGCCGGGTAGCGCACGACGGTCCGCATCTAGGGCTCGGCCCTGGGGAGAGAGAAAGTTGCGTCTCGTGTCACGTCGTCACGTCAAGAAGGCCCTGCTGAAGAGCCTCGTCCTGCCGCTGGCGCTGGCCGCCGCAGCCGTGGTCCAGCCGGTGGTGTCGACGACCGCGGCCGCGCCGACGACCGCCGTCGCGGCACAGGCCGCCGAGCCCACCACCGACAACCCCTTCGCGGACCGGCCGTGGGGCGTGTACCTCGGGCCGGGCGACCAGACGTGGGCGCCGTACGTGTCCTCGACCGGCACCGTCCACGACCTGCTGGGCCGGATCGCCCTGCAGCCGAAGGCGAAGTGGTTCGGCGCCTGGATCCCGGAGTCGCAGATCGAGTCCAAGGTGCGCGGCTACATCGCCAGCTCGCTGGAGCAGGCCGGCGACCCGAACGCGCTGGTGCAGCTGACCGACTTCCGGCTCAAGCCGTGGGAGCACCAGGCCTGCAAGCGGCTGCCGACCGCGGGGGAGATCGCGTCGTACAAGCGCTGGACCGACAACTTCGCCGCCGGCATGGGCGATGCCCACGTGGCGGTGGTCCTGCAGCCGGACGGCCCGTTCGCCCTGTGCGCACCGCACCACTCCAGGGTGCTCTCGCACCTGATCCGCTACGCCGCACGCCGGCTGGCCGAGCACCCCAACACCAGCGTCTACATCGAGGCCGGGGCCGCGGACTGGCTGCGCAGCAACCCGGTCCGTGCCGCGCGCATCCTCGTCCCCGCGGGCATCGCCGAGGTCCGCGGCTTCGCGCTCAACGGCACCCACTACGACTCGACGGCCAAGGAGATCGCCTTCGGCACCAGCGTGGTCCGCGAGCTGGCGCGTCGCGGCATCCCGGACAAGCACTTCGTGATCAACACCTCGTCCAACGGCAAGCCCTTCGACGGCTACACCTACAAGGGCGCGAACTTCGACAACGCCCGGGTCTGCCGGTCGAAGGCCGACACCGTCTGCGTCACCCTGGGCATCCCGCCGACCGCGGACGTCGCCAACCCGAGCTGGGGCCTGAGCGCGACGAACCGGATCCGGGCAGCCAGGCACGTCGACGCCTACCTCTGGTTCGGCCGTCCGTGGCTGTACATGCAGGCCGACCCGTTCGTGCTCAAGCGGGCGTTGGCCCTGGTGCGCACCACCCCGTTCTGACCGAGGCGGCCCTCCGGCCGATGCTCGGCCCGCCGGAGCCGACGGACCCACAGAGCCCGCCGCCAGATCTCAGCGGGGCCGTGTGCTGGCCTTGTCGTCGGTGTCGATGAGCTCGATGTTGAAGCCGAACTGCGCCCGCAGGAACGCGATCTCGTGGTTGTTGAAGGCCTCGCCCGGCTCCGGCGGCACCAGCACACGTAGCCCGTTCCCCCGAAGCTCCTCGATCGTCCCCTCGAGGTCGTCACACTTGAAGCACAGGTGGTGGAACCCGCCTCCGTTGCGGACGAAGCCGAGCAGCGACTGATTTTCTTCGAGCGGTTCGATGAGCTTCACGGTGAGACTTGCGTCCTTGGTGAGGAAGGCAACCGTCACGGCCTGGCGTGAGTTGACCACCTTGTCGGTGTGCTGGGTGTACCCGAAGGTCTGCTGCCAGTAGGCGATGGCCTTGTCCATGTCCCCGACCGCGAAGCAGACGTGGTCGATGATCACGCCATGTCCCCGCCGTGCTCGTCAGCGGCGTCGACGTCACCGCAGCCGTAGCCTGGGGCCGGCGCCGTCCAGCTCATGAGGCTGCTGTTGTCGTACCCGAGCTGGATGACCCTGCCTGGGTTCCCCGCGACGAGGCAGCCTTCGGGCACGCTCTTGGAGACCACGGAGCCGCGGAGATAGTGACGTTGTCGCCGATGCTGATGTGGCCGGTGATGGTGGCTCCGGGACCGATCCACACGTTGTTCCCGAGCCGGGAACACGGTTGTCCCCACCGGCGACCCGGTCACCAATGGTCACGTTCTGGTGGATGATGCAGTTGGCCCCGATGGACGAGGGGCCCACCATGATCCCGTAGGCGTGCATGATGTAGAGGCCAGGGCCGATCTGTGACTCCGCGGAGAGGTGGACGTGGCGGCGTGCCACCACCCGGCGCCGCCAGACGACCGCGAGGGCCAGCGGCAGCAGGCCGAGAAGCCGGTTGTGCCGGTAGAGCTCCTCGGTGGCCTGCCGGAGGCGGTAGCTCACCACGCACCGGAACTCGGCGTTGGCCAGCCAGAGCCCGAGGGTGTTTCTCGGCGAGCGACGACCGGGATGGAACAGCGCGTGGTAACGCTCAGCATCCAGCGCAAGGAGGTCCATCGGGCTCAGAGGAGCCTCCGCGCGCCGGTCGCTCATGGCTCTGCTCATCACGTCCCCCAGCATCATGACGACTGCCCGGACCCATCCTCGCTGTCGGAGAGTTGGCTGTCCTGGCAACCGGAAGCCGGAGAGACTCGGCCCCGTCGACCGTTCAACGAGAAGAGCCCGCAGGTGGTCACCTGCGGGCTCTCGTTCTGGTGTCCGAGGGGGGACTTGAACCCCCACCCCCTATACGGGGACTAGCACCTCAAGCTAGCGCGTCTGCCTATTCCGCCACCCGGACGCAGTGGACGCACAGAACTCTAGTCGAGCCCTGAGCGCGGCCGTAACTCTAGCAAAGCCTGAGCCGAACTCTCGCATCGGGCGCATCTGGACTTCCCCTGTCAGGATGGGCCCATGAGCACCCGCACGGAGGAACAGTCCTACGACCCGGCCGCAGAGGTCGTGGAGATCTGTCGCGACCTGATCCGCATGGACACCACCAACTACGGTGACGGGTCCGGGCCGGGGGAGCGGAAGGCGGCCGAGCACGTCGCGGCGCTGCTCGACGAGGTCGGCATCGAGGCCGAGCTGTTCGAGGGTGCCCCCGGGCGCACCAACGTGGTGGCGCGCTGGGGCGGCGCCTCCGGTACGACGCGCGACCCGCTGCTGCTTCACGGCCATCTGGACGTGGTCCCGGCCAACGCCGACGACTGGAGCGTGGCCCCGTTCTCAGGGGAGGTCCAGGACGGGTACCTGTGGGGCCGCGGAGCGGTCGACATGAAGGACTTCGACGCGATGCTGCTGTCCCTCGTGCGCGCCCGGGCCCGCGCCGGCGCCGAGCCGGAGCGCCCGATGGTGCTGTGCTTCACCGCCGACGAGGAGGCGGGCGGCCACCAGGGTGCCGAGCAGGTCGTGGTGCAGCGACCCGACCTGCTCGAGGGGTGCACCGAGGGGATCGGCGAGGTCGGCGGCTGGAGCGCGACCGTGCGCGGGCGGCGCTTCTACCTCGTCGAGGCCGCCGAGAAGGGCATGGCCTGGATGCGGCTCACCGCCACCGGCAACGCCGGGCACGGCTCGATGGTGCACCCGGACAATGCGGTCACCCGCCTCGCGCAGGCGGTGGCGCGCATCGGCCGACACGAGTGGCCGGTCCAGCTCACGCCCGCGATGCAGGTGCTGCTCTCCTCAGTCGGCGAGCTGGCCGGGGTCGAGGCCACCCCGGACAACGCGGAGGAGCTGGTGGCGGAGTTCGGGCCGGCCACCCGGATGCTCGGCGCCGTCCTGCGTCACACCACCAACCCGACGATGTTGCAGGCCGGCTACAAGGTGAACGTGGTGCCCGGCGAGGCCGTCGCCCACGTGGACGGACGGTTCCTGCCCGGCTACGAGGACGACTTCTTCGACACCCTGGCCGGTCTGGTGGGCGAGGGCATCGAGGTCGACTACGTCAGCCGGCAGCGCGGTCTGGAGACCACCTTCGACGGGGCCCTCGTCGACGCGATGAGCGCCTCGATCCTCGACGAGGACCCGGAGGCCGTGGTCGCGCCGTACCTCATGTCCGGTGGCACCGACGCGAAGCACTGGAAGAAGCTGGGCATCAGGTGCTTCGGCTTCGCGCCGCTGCGGCTGCCGCCCGACCTCGACTTCACCGCGCTGTTCCACGGTGTCGACGAGCGGGTGCCCACCGACGCCCTCGAGTTCGGGGCCCGCGTGCTCGACCGGTTCCTCGACCGGGCCTGAGCGTCGCCGGCACAAGCGCCGGGTCGCGAGGCGAATCCGGGCGGCACAAGCGCCGGTCGGTCAGAAGATCGGGATGTACTCCGGGCGCTGCTGGCGGATGATCTTGCGGCGCAGCACCACCTTGCGGGTGCCGTCGGGGAACATCCGGAGCCGGTCCAGCTCCCACCCACCGTGCTCGGCCCGGTCGATGAGGAGCCGGGTGACGAAGTTGCGGGAGTATTCCCGCGAGAGGGTCAGCCGCTCGAACTCGTACTCGACCCCGGGACGCAGCGCGCGGCGGTTGGCAGCGGTCTGGATCGGTGCGCGGGACATGGGAGTCATGGTGTCACGCGCCTCAAGAGGATGCGGGCCCAACCGCCGGGCCGGCTACGCGGGCGCGGACACGTCGTCGAGAGCGGCGATGATCTGGGCGGGCAGCTCGCACTCCTCGACGGTGAGCGACCCGCGCAGCTGGGCCGCGGTGCGGGCGCCCACGATCGGCGCCACCACTCCCGGCCGGTCGCGCACCCAGGCCAGCGCCACCTCCAGGGGCGACCACTCCAGGCCCTCGGCGGCGCGGACCACGGCCTCGACGATCCGGCCGTTGCGCTCGTTGAGGTAGGTGCCGACGAAGTCGGCGAAGTGGGGGGACGCGGCACGGGAGTCGGCGGGGGTGCCGGTGCGGTACTTGCCGGTGAGCACGCCGCGGCCCAGCGGCGACCACGGCAGGATGCCGAGGCCCAGCGCCCCGGCGGCCGGCAGCACCTCGGCCTCCATCCGGCGGTTGACCAGGGAGTACTCCACCTGGTTCGAGGCCAGGGTGGCGCGACCGGGGACCGCACGTTGCCAGGTCGCGGCCTGCGCGCTCTGCCAGCCGGTGTAGTTCGAGACCCCGACGTAGGCCGCGCGCCCGGTGCTGACCGCAAAGTCGAGGGCGCTGAGCGTCTCCTCCAGCGGGGTGTCGTCGACCCAGGTGTGCACCTGCCAGAGGTCCACGTGGTCGACGCCGAGCCGGCGCAGCGACGCATCGAGGGTGGAGAGCAGGTAGCCCCGTGAGGCGTTGGCCTCCCGCTGGCCGCGCGCTCCCCGGCTCACCCCGGCCTTGGTGGCGATGACGAGGTCGTCGCGCGCCACCACGTCGCCGATGAACGAGCCGAGCAGCTCCTCGGACGCACCGTCGCCGTAGCCCGCGGCGGTGTCCACCAGGGTGCCGCCCGCCTCGGTGAAGGCGACGAGCTGGTCCCGGGCCTCGTGCTCGTCGGTGTCGCGGCCCCACGTCAGGGTGCCGAGCCCGAGCCTGGAGACCTTGAGGCCGGTGCGACCCAGGTAGCGCTGCTGCATGGACCGCACGCTATCGACTCCGGCGGCGCGGGCCCGCCTCGGCTCGCCGCGCGCGACACACCGGACCGCTCGCGCGCGGCGGCGTACGGGCTGCGTAGTCTGTGCGACGGCCATGACCCGGCGAGCCAAGGAAGCCCCATGAACTACCTCGACGCGGTGATCCTCGGGATCGTGGAGGGCCTGACGGAGTTCCTCCCTGTCTCCAGCACGGGGCACCTCACCATCGCCGAGCAGCTGCTGGGGCTGGACACGGCCGCCGCTGACGTCACCGGCTTCACCGCGGTGATACAGATGGGTGCGATCGCCGCGGTCGTGCTCTTCTTCTGGCGCGACATCTGGCGAATCGCCCAGGCCTGGGTGCTCGGCCTGGTCAAGCCGGAGTACCGCGGGCAGTTCAACCACCGGATGGGCTGGTTCGTGATCGTCGGCACGATCCCGATCGGCATCGTCGGCTTCCTGGCCAAGGACTTCATCACCAACGACCTGCGGTCGCTGTGGGTGGTCGCCGCCGGCCTGATCCTGTGGAGCGCGGTCATGGTGTACGCCGAGCGCCGCGCCCGGCAGGACCGGGGGGAGCGGTCGCTGACCGTGGTCGACTCCCTGGTGGTCGGGCTGATGCAGTGCGTCGCGCTGGTGCCCGGCGTCTCCCGGTCGGGAGCCACCATCTCGGCTGGGCTGCTGCGGGGCCTGGACCGGGTCGCGGCGACCCGGCTGTCGTTCTTCCTCTCCATCCCGGCGCTGGTCGCCGCGGGGCTCTTCGAGCTCAAGGACGCCCTCGGCGGCGACATCAGCGTCGGACAGACCCTGGTGGGCACGCTGGTCAGCTTCGTGGTCGCCTACGCCTCGGTCGCCTGGCTGCTGCGCTTCGTGGCCCGGCACTCGATCGGCCGGTTCGTGCCCTACCGGGTCGGTCTCGGCCTGCTGCTGCTGGTGCTGCTCAGCACGGGGGTCCTCAGCGCCACGTAGTCCCGTGCCGGTCCCGGCGGAGGAAGCGGAGTCGATCCGGCGCCGGCTCCGCGATCCGGCTCACAGCCAGCCGGACTTCTTGAAGGCCCGGTAGAGAGCGACCGAGGCGACCACCATCACGCCGAGCGCGTAGAAGTAGCCGAAGTGCCAGCGCAGCTCGGGAATGTACTGGAAGTTCATCCCGTAGACGCCGGCCACGAGCGTGCCCACCGCCGCGATCGCCACCCAGGCCGAGATCTTGCGCATGTCCTCGTTCTGCTCGATGGTGATCCGCGCCAGGTGCGCGTCGAACGCGGTCGACAGCAGTGAGTCGAGGGTCTCGATGCTCTCGGAGACACGCACGATGTGGTCGGCGACGTCGCGGAAGAACGGGGCCGCCTCCTGCGTGACCTGCGGCACCGACCCGGCGGCGAAGCGCTTCATCGGCTCTCGGAGCGGGTTCACCGCGCGTCGTACCTCCGCCAGCTCGCGCTTGAGCACGTAGATGCGCTTGGAGTCCTCGGTGCGCATCGGGGAGAAGACCGACTCCTCGACCTCGTCGACGTCGGTCTCCAGCGCCCGTGCCACGTCCTCGTAGCTGTCGACCACCCGGTCGCAGATCGCGTAGAGCACCGCGGAGGGACCGTGGTCGAGCACCGCGGCGCGCCCCTCGAGGTCGAGCCGCGCGGTGTGCAGCTCGGTCCCCGCGCCGTGGCGGACGCTCACCACGAAGTTGCGCCCGACGAAGAGGTTGATCTCACCGGTCTCCACGGCGTCGTCCTCGTCGACGTACCACAGCGTCTTCAGCACCAGGAACAGCCCGTCGTCGTAGCGCTCGAGCTTGGGACGCTGGTGGGCGTGCACCGCGTCCTCGACGGCGAGCGGGTGCAGGGAGAAGATCTTCGCAACCTGGTCGAGCTCGCGGGCACCCGGCTCGTGGAGCCCGACCCACACGAAGCTGTTGTCCTGCTCGGCCCGGGTGAGCATGCCCGCGAGGTCATCCTGCTCGCAGGTGGACTCCACCCGCACGCCGTCGCGGTAGAGGGCGCTGTCGACGATCATGGGTGTCAGGTTACGGCCACTAGAGTCGGGGCCATGGCAACGGTGATCCTGGCCCGACACGGACGGACCACGGCGAACGCGACGGGGGTGCTGGCCGGGCGCAGCAAGGGCGTCCACCTCGACGACCACGGCCTCGAGCAGGCGCGCGCCGCCGCCGAGCGCCTCGCCGTGCTGCCGCTGGCCGCGGTGGTCAGCAGCCCGCTGGAGCGGTGCCGGGAGACGGCCCGGGAGATCGGCCGGGCGCAGCCCTCGCCCCTCAAGCCGGTCACCGAGCGCGGCCTGCTGGAGTGCGACTACGGCGCCTGGACCGGCCGTGAGCTCAAGACGCTGGCCAAGGAGGACCTCTGGAAGACCGTGCAGGCGCACCCCTCGGCGGCGATCTTCCCCGACGGAGAGGCGATGACGGCGATGGCCCAGCGGGGCGTGGAGGCGGTACGACGCTGGGATGTGCGGGTCGCCGAGGAGCACGGCCCCGACGCGGTCTGGGTGGCGGTCAGCCACGGCGACGTGATCAAGGCGATCCTCGCCGACGCGCTCGGCATGCACCTCGACTCGTTCCAGCGGATCGTGGTGGACCCCGCGTCGCTGTCGGTGGTGCGCTACACGCCGATGCGACCGTTCGTGGTCTCGGTCAACAGCACCGCGGGTGCGCTCGACCACCTGAAGCCGCCGGCCCGCCGGTCGCGGCGGCGGAAGGTCAGCAGCGACGCCCCCGTCGGTGGGGGAGCCGGCGGCGGTCGCAGCACGGCGGCCGCGGCGCGCACTGGCCGCAGCGCATAGGCTCGGCCCATGGCATCGGTCATCCACAGCTTCGACCCGCCCGAGCGCTTCGTTGCCGGCACGGTGGGCCCGCCCGGACAGCGCACCTTCTTCCTGCAGGCGCGCGCCGGCGCCCGGGTCACCAGCGTTGCCCTGGAGAAGCAGCAGGTGGCCGTGCTCGCCGAACGCATCGAGGAGCTCCTCGACGAGCTGCTGCGCACCACCGAGGGGGCCGGGACGATCCCGGCGGTCACCCCGGTCGGGGTGGAGGACAGCGAGCCGCTCGAGCAGCCGATCGTGGAGGAGTTCCGCGCCGGCACCATGACCCTGTCCTGGGACTCCGCCACCGAGCGGGTCGTCCTGGAGGTCTTCCCCTACACCGAGGCGGGTGTGGTCGAGCCCGGCACGCCCGAGGAGGAGATCGACGAGCCCGAGCCCGAGGAGCTGCTGGTGGTCAAGCTGCCGCCGGCCCTGGCCCGGGCGTTCAGCAAGCGGGCCCAGGCGGTCGTCGGCGCCGGCCGTCCGTCCTGCCCCTTCTGCGGGGGACCGATGGACCCGACGGGACACCTGTGCCCGCGCGCGAACGGGTTCCGCCGCACGAGCATCGAACCGGACTGATGTCGGAGCGCGCAGGGATCCACCCGCCGGCGCCCTCGTCCGCCGAGGAGCTCGCGGTGCTGCGCGAGGGCGACCTCGAGCTCGAGGGCCGGATCATGCCTGCCTCCAACGCGACCTTCTTCGGCACGGTGACGCTCGGCCGGCAAGCCCTGCAGTGCGTCTACAAGCCGGTGGCGGGGGAGCGGCCGTTGTGGGACTTCCCCGACGGCACCCTGGCCGGCCGCGAGGTCGCCGCCTACGCGGTCTCGCAGGCGCTGGGGTGGGACGTGGTGCCGCCGACGATCCTGCGCGACGGCCCGGCGGGCCGCGGCATGGTGCAGGCCTGGCGCGAGCCGGACCCCGCCCAGCCGGCCGTCGACCTGGTCCCCGAGCGGGAGGTGCCGCCGGGCTACCTGCACGTGCTGGACGCCTACGACAGCCGCGACCGTCCGGTCTCGCTGGTGCATGAGGACAGCCTCGGGCTGCGCCGGATGGCGGTCTTCGACGTGGTGGTGAACAACGCCGACCGCAAGGGCGGGCACGTGCTGGCGATGACGTCGGGCCACCGCTACGGCGTTGACCACGGCGTGAGCTTCCACGTCGAGGACAAGCTGCGCACGGTGTTGTGGGGGTGGGCCGGTGAGCCGCTTGACCGCGCCGACGCCGAGGCCGTCACCGCGCTCGCGGAGCGGCTGGCCACCCGCGACAGCGAGCTGGACGCGGTGCTCGCCGAGCTGCTGGCGCCCCACGAGCAGGCGGCCGTGGTGGCTCGCTGCGCCGACCTGCTCGCGGCCGGCACGATGCCGCTGCCCTCGCAGCGCCGCCCGGCCATCCCGTGGCCCGCGTTCTGAGGCGGCCCCGATAGGCTCGAGCGCATGCATGCGTGGACGACCCCTGACGTGCCGGCACTCGAGGCCTACGGTCCCGGCCCGGCGGTGAGGGTGTTCGACACGGCCGCCGGGGAGGTACGGCCGACGAGCCCGGAGAGCACCGCGCGGCTCTACGTCTGCGGCATCACGCCGTACGACGCGACGCACCTCGGCCACGCGAACACCTATGTCGCCTTCGACCTGCTCAACCGTGCCTGGCGCGACGCCGGGCACGACGTCCACTACGTCCAGAACGTCACCGACGTCGACGACCCGCTGCTGGAGCGCGCGACCGCGACCGGCGTGGACTGGGAGGAGCTGGCCGCCTCTGAGACCGACCTCTTCCGAGAGGACATGGCCGCGCTGCGGGTGCTTCCGCCCCAGCACTACATCGGTGCGGTCGAGTCGATCCCGCTCGTGCTCGACATGGTCCACCAGCTGCGCGAACGCGGATGCGTGTACGACGTCGACGGCGACCTCTACTTCTCGGTCCACTCCGACCCCCGCTTCGGCGAGGTGTCGCACCTCGACGACGCCGAGATGCTGAAGGTCTTCCCCGAGCGGGGCGGCGACCCCGACCGCCCGGGCAAGAAGGACCCGCTGGACTGCCTGCTGTGGCAGGCCGAGCGGCCCGGCGAACCGGCCTGGGACTCCGTGCTCGGCCGTGGCCGGCCCGGTTGGCACGTGGAGTGCTCGTCGATCGCGCTGCGCTACCTCGGGGAGGCGTTCGACGTCCAGGGCGGCGGCTCGGACCTGGTCTTCCCGCACCACGAGATGAGCGCCTCCGAGGCGCAGGCGGCGCGGCCCGGCTCGACGTTCGCGCAGGCCTACGTGCACGCCGGCATGGTCGGCTACCAGGGCGAGAAGATGTCGAAGTCCAAGGGCAATCTCGTGCTCGTCTCCCGGCTGCGCGCCGACGGGGTGGACCCGATGGTGATTCGGCTGGCGCTGCTGGCCCACCACTACCGCGACGACTGGGAGTGGACCGACGCCGACCTCCCCGCGGCCGAGCAGCGCTACGCCGACTGGCGCGCGGTGGTCGGGCGGGCGTCGCTCGACCAGGCCGAGCAGCTGGTGGAGGCGGTGCGCATCGCGCTCGCCGACGACCTGGACGCGCCCACCGCGCTCGGCGCCGTGGACGCGTGGGCGGCCGAGACCGACCGGGGAGACGGTCGCGGCGCCGACGCGATCCGCGCGCTCCTCGACGCGCGCCTCGGCATCAAGCTGTAGCGCCTGGGGCGCGGAGTTCCCGGTGGTCCAGGGGCGCGCGGACGTCCCCGGTGGTCCAGGGGCGCGCAGCGCCCTCTCGAAACCCCCCGACAGCGCGTCAGTCGTCGTTGGTCTCGCGGCGCTTGAGGTAGCGCTCGAACTCGCGCGCGATCGCCTCGCCGGTGGCCTCGGGCAGGTCGGCGGTGTCGCGGGTCTCCTCGAGCGCCCGGACGTAGTCGCCGATCTCCTCGTCCTCCTCGGCGAGCTCGTCGACGCCCCGCTCCCAGGCGCGGGCCTCCTCGGGCAGGTCGTCGAGGGGGATGCTGATCTCCAGCAGGTCCTCGAGCTGGCCGAGCAGGGCGAGCGTCGCCTTGGGGCACGGCGGTTGCGCGACGTAGTGCGGCACCGCGGCCCAGAACGACACCACCGGCATGTCCAGCTGGGTGCAGGCGTCCTGGAACACCCCCACGATCCCGGTCGGTCCCTCGTAGCTGGACTGCTCCAGCTTGAGCCGGTCGGAGAGGTCCGGCTCCGAGGCGGTGCCGGTGACCGGGATCGGCCGGGTGTGCGGGGTGTCGGCCAGCAGCGCACCCAGGGTGACCACCAGCTCGGTGCCCAGGTCGTCGCAGGCGGCGAGCAGCTCGGCGCAGAACTGGCGCCAGCGCATGTTCGGCTCGATGCCGCGCAGCAACACCACGTCGCGGTGGGCCCCGGGCGGGGAGCAGATCGAGATCTGTGTCGAGGGCCACGTGATCCGGCGCATGCCCTTGTCGTTGGTGCCGACGACGGGGCGGTTCATCTGGAAGTCGTAGAAGTCCTCGGGGTCGACGGCGGCGACGACCTTCGCCTTCCAGACCTGGGCCAGGTGGTCGACCACGGCGGAAGCGGCGTCGGCGGCGTCGTTCCAGCCCTCGAACGCCGCGACGAGGACGGGCGACCTCAGCTCCGGCACTTCTTCGATCTCGATCACTCCGCCAGCCTAGACCGGGCCGGGCTGCGCGGAGGCGGGGACGGGTCGGGGACCTGGACGTGTCACGATCCGAACCTCTCGCTCCGGGGCGAGAGGCCGCCGCCTAGGCTGGACGGAGCTGTGGGACCGTCCCGCCGCGCCGACCCGAGGAACGCATTTGTCCCCATCTCCGCTGATCCGTCCCGACAAGTCCGAGGAGCTCAGCGCCGCCCTGCGCGGGCGCATCCTCGTGATGGACGGTGCGATGGGCACGATGATCCAGCGGCACGGGCTGGACGAGGCCGGCTTCCGCGGCGACCGCTTCGCCGACTGGGGCCAGGACGTGCGGGGGAACAGCGACCTGCTCAGCCTCAGCCGCCCCGACCTGGTCCGCAGCATCCACCGCGAGTACCTCCAGGCCGGCGCCGACGTGGTCGAGACCAACACGTTCAGCGCGCAGGTGATCTCCCAGGCCGACTACGGCATGGAGGCGCTCGCCTACGAGATGAACTACGAGTCCGCCCGGCTCGCGCGCCTGGAGTGCGACGCGATGACCGAGCAGACCCCCGACCGGCCGCGCTACGTCGCCGGGGCGATGGGCCCCACGAACACCACCGCGTCGATCTCGCCGGACGTCAACGATCCCGGCAAGCGCAACATCACCTACGACCGGCTCGTGGAGGCCTACCTCGAGCAGGCTCGCGGGCTCGTGGACGGCGGCGCCGACCTGCTGCTGATCGAGACCATCTTCGACACGCTCAACGCCAAGGCCGCCATCTTCGCGCTCGAGACGCTGTTCGAGGAGCGCGACCGCCGCTGGCCCGTGGTCGTCTCGGGCACGATCACCGACGCCTCCGGGCGGACCCTCTCCGGGCAGGTCACCGAGGCGTTCTGGAACTCGATCCGGCACGCCCGACCGCTCGCCGTCGGGCTCAACTGCGCGCTCGGCGCGCGCGACATCCGGCCCTACATCGCCGAGCTCGCCCGGGTCGCGGACTGCTTCGTCTCCTGCTACCCCAACGCCGGGCTGCCCAACGCGTTCGGCGAGTACGACGAGGCGCCGCAGGACACCGCCTCGGTGCTGGAGGAGTTCGCCGCCAGCGGCCTGGTGAACCTGGTCGGCGGCTGCTGCGGCACCACGCCGGCACACATCACCGCTCTCGAGACCGCGGTCAAGGGCAAGGCGCCGCACGTCCCCGAGCAGATCGCCCCCGCCTGCCGGCTGTCCGGGCTGGAGCCGCTCAACATCACCCCCGAGTCGCTGTTCGTCAACGTGGGGGAACGCACGAACATCACCGGGTCCGCCCGGTTCCGCCGGCTGGTCAAGGAGGGCGACTACGCCACCGCGCTGTCGGTGGCCCGCCAGCAGGTCGAGGCCGGCGCGCAGGTCCTCGACATCAACATGGACGAGGGCATGATCGACGGCGTCGCCGCGATGGACCGGTTCGTCAAGCTGGTGGCCGGCGAACCGGACATCTCCCGCGTCCCGCTGATGATCGACTCCTCCAAGTTCGAGGTGATCGAGGCCGGCCTCAAGTGCGTGCAGGGCAAGCCCGTCGTCAACTCGATCTCGATGAAGGAGGGCGAGGAGAAGTTCGTCGAGCAGGCCCGGCTGTGCCGCAAGTACGGCGCGGCCGTGGTCGTGATGGCCTTCGACGAGGACGGGCAGGCCGACAACCTCGAGCGCCGCAAGGCGATCTGCGCGCGCGCCTACAAGATCCTCACCGAGCAGGTGGGCTTCCCCGCCGAGGACGTCATCGTCGACCCGAACATCTTCGCGGTCGCCACGGGCATCGAGGAGCACGCCAACTACGGGGTCGACTTCATCGAGGCCACCCGCTGGGTCAAGCAGAACCTGCCGGGCGTGCTGGTGTCCGGCGGCGTGTCGAACGTGTCCTTCTCGTTCCGCGGCAACAACCCGGTGCGCGAGGCGATCCACGCGGTCTTCCTCTTCCACGCGATCAAGGCCGGCATGGACATGGGCATCGTGAACGCCGGCGCCCTGGTCGTGTACGACGAGATCGACCCGGTGCTGCGCGACGCCATCGAGGACGTCGTGCTCAACCGGCGGGCGGACAGCACCGAGCGGCTGCTCGAGCTCGCCCCGAAGTACGCCGGCGACGGCGCCGTGCAGGAGGTCCAGGACGAGCAGTGGCGCTCGCTGCCGGTCGCGGAGCGGATCACGCACGCGCTGGTGAAGGGCATCGACGACTACGCCGAGTCCGACACCGAGGAGCTGCGCGCGGAGATCGCCGCACGTGGCGGCCGGCCGATCGAGGTCATCGAGGGCCCGCTGATGGACGGCATGAACGTCGTCGGCGACCTGTTCGGGGACGGCCGGATGTTCCTGCCCCAGGTGGTCAAGTCCGCGCGGGTGATGAAGAAGGCCGTCGCCTACTTGATCCCGTTCATCGAGACGGACAAGGGCAGCGGGGCCGCGCCCGAGCGCGCCAAGGGCACTATCGTGATGGCCACCGTCAAGGGCGACGTGCACGACATCGGCAAGAACATCGTCGGCGTGGTGCTCCAGTGCAACAGCTACGAGGTGGTCGACCTCGGCGTGATGGTGCCGGCCCAGAAGATCCTCGACACCGCGAAGGAGATCGGGGCCGACCTCGTCGGCCTGTCCGGCCTGATCACGCCGTCGCTGGACGAGATGGTCAACGTGGCCGCCGAGATGGAGCGGCAGGGCTTCGAGATCCCGCTGCTCATCGGCGGGGCCACCACCTCGCGCGCCCACACCGCGGTGAAGGTGGACCAGCGCTACCACGGGCCGGTGGTGTGGGTGAAGGACGCCTCCCGCTCGGTGCCGGTGGCGGCCGCGCTGCTGTCGGACGAGCGGCGCGGGGCGCTGCTGTCCGAGGTGAAGGCCGACTACGACTCGATCCGCGAGCGCCACGCGGCCAAGCGCAACGACCGGCCGCTGCTGTCGCTGGCGGCGGCCCGGGCCAACCGCACGCCGGTGGAGTGGGAGGGCTACGTCCCGCCCAAGCCGCGGGCGCTGCAGCAGCAGGCCGGCGACGTGTGGTCGCACCGGCCGGGCGAGCTGCCCGGCGACGCGGACCCGCACTTCGTGCGGACCTTCACCGACTACCCCCTCGACGAGCTGCGCGAGTACATCGACTGGCAGCCGTTCTTCAACGCGTGGGAGATGAAGGGCAAGTTCCCCGACATCCTGAACAACCCCGCCAGCGGAGAGGCCGCGCGCCGGCTGTGGGACGACGCCCAGGTGATGCTCGACCGGCTCATCGAGGAGCGGTGGCTGCACGCCAACGCCGTCATCGGGTTGTTCCCGGCCAACCGCGTCGGCGACGACGACATCGCGATCTACACCGACGAGGACCGCACCGAGGTGCTCACCACGCTGTGCAACCTGCGCCAGCAGGGGGAGCACCGCGAAGGCATCCCGAACCGCTCCCTCGCCGACTTCGTCGCGCCCGCGGAGAGCGGGCTGCGTGACTACGTGGGTGCGTTCGCGGTGACCGCCGGGCTCGGCAGCCAGGAGAAGATCGTCGAGCTCAAGGAGGCCCTCGACGACTACAGCGCGATCCTGCTCGAGTCGCTGGCCGACCGGCTCGCCGAGGCGTTCGCCGAGCGGATGCACGAGCGGGTGCGCCGGGAGTTCTGGGGCTACGCCGCCGACGAGGACCTCGACAACGACGCGCTCATCAAGGAGCGGTACGCCGGGATCCGGCCGGCTCCGGGCTACCCCGCCTGCCCGGACCACACCGAGAAGCAGACGCTCTGGCAGCTGCTCGACGTGACGGCGCGCACCGGCATCGAGCTCACCGAGGGCATGGCGATGTGGCCCGGGGCGGCGGTGAGCGGCTGGTACTTCTCGCACCCGCAGTCGCAGTACTTCGTCGTCGGCCGGATCGGCAAGGACCAGGTCGAGGACTACGCCCGCCGCAAGGGGATGACCCTGCGCGAGGCGGAGCGCTGGCTGTCGCCCAACCTGGGCTACGAGCCGGAGGACTGAGGTGTCGCTTCCCCCGCCCCCGGAGGCGGCCCCCGAGGCCGTCGCGGGACGGCCGGCGGCCGTGCTCTGGGACATGGACGGCACGCTGGTCGACACCGAGCCCTACTGGATCGAGGCGGAGTACGACCTCGCGGAGGCCCACGGCGGCACCTGGAGCCACGCCCACGCGATGCAGCTGGTCGGCAACGACCTCCTGGAGTCCGGACGCTACCTGCGCGAGCACGCCGGCATCGCGCTCGAGCCCGCCGAGATCGTCGAGGGGCTGCTGGACCGCGTCGTGGCCCGGGTGCGGGAGCGGGTGCCGTGGCGGCCCGGGGCCCGCGAGCTGCTGGCGGACCTGCGGGGCGACGGAGTGCGCTGCGCGCTGGTGACGATGTCCTACCGGCGCTTCGTTGCACCGGTCCTCGCCGGCCTGCCCGAGGGCACCTTCGAGGTCGTGGTCACCGGCGACGCGGTGGCCAACGGCAAGCCGCACCCGGAGCCCTACGAGACGGCCGCGGCCATGCTCGGGGTGGCACCCGGCGACGCCGTCGCGATCGAGGACTCCGACACCGGCGCCCGCTCGGCGGAGGCGGCCGGGTGCCGGGTGCTGGTGGTGCCCAACCACGTCTCGGTGGGGCCGGGGGAGCGCCGTACCTTCGTGGGGTCCCTGGAGGAGGTCACCTCGGCGCGGCTGCTGGGGCTCGCCGTCCGCTGAATCGTTGCGAGATTGCGACACTCCACGCGGCAAAACCTCATGGTGGGCCACCGGGCGCAGCGGTAGTGTCCGGCGGGTTGTCCCACGCAGGTGTGGGCTGGAACTCCGTGAGGTGGAATCTTGAACCGCAGACGAGGACTACTGGCGCTGGCCAGCGCCGGCGCGCTGGTCGCCACGCTCGCCGCGTGCGGCGGCGGCAACTCCGGTGGAAACGGCGGCACCGGAGGGTCGAGCTCATCCGG
Source organism: uncultured Actinomycetota bacterium (assembly GCA_963816325.1). GTDB lineage: Bacteria > Actinomycetota > Actinomycetes > Propionibacteriales > Nocardioidaceae > Nocardioides_B. The sequence continues at coordinate 302,818 of CAWFKC010000019.1, forward strand.
GGAGAGCTGGATCCTCGGCACGACCGAGTCGGTGACCGCGATGGACCCGGCCGGCTCCTACGACTTCGGCTCCTGGAACCTGCAGTACGCCATCTTCCAGCAGCTGTTGAGCATCCCGGCGAACGGCAGCAACCCGCAGAGCGGTGCCGCGGACTCCTGCTCCTACGACGACCCGTCCACGATCACGTGCAAGCTCAAGAGCGGGCTGAAGTTCTCCAACGGTGACAAGCTGACCTCCTCGGACGTGAAGTTCTCTTTCGAGCGCAACATCAAGATCGCGGACCCGAACGGCTCCTCGGTGCTGCTCGGTGACCTGATGGTGCCGGACTCCAAGACGCAGAAGGTCGCGCCGAACGCGATCGAGACGCCGGACGACACCACCGTGGTCTTCCACCTGAACAAGCCCGACCAGACCTTCATGAAGGTGCTGACCACCGCGACCACCTCGATCGTCGACGAGCAGGTGTTCCCCGCCGACAAGCTGCTGGCCGACGACAAGGTCATCGGCTCCGGGCCCTACACGCTGGCGCAGTACAAGCCCAGCGAGCAGGCGGTCCTGGAGGCCAACCCGAGCTACACCGGCGACAAGAAGTCGAAGTCCTCGAAGGTCTTCGTGCAGTACTTCAACGACCCGGCCCCGCTGAAGCAGGCCATCGACAGCGGACAGGTCGACGTCGCCTGGCGCACGCTCAGCCCCACCGACCTCAATGACCTCGAGGGCAACAGCAACGTCCAGGTCCTGAAGGGCAACGGCTCCGAGTTCCGCTACTGGGTGTGGCAGCTGAGCACCCCCGTCGGCAAGCAGAAGGCGATCCGCCAGGCCGTGGCCCAGCTCATCGACCGCGACTCGATCGCCAAGAACGCCTACGACGGCACCGTCACCCCGGCGTACTCCATCGTGCCGCCCGGCTTCACCGGCCAGAAGGACTCCTTCAAGGCGAAGTACGGCGCGCCGGACGTTGCCAAGGCCAAGCAGATCCTGAAGGCCGCCGGCGTCAAGACGCCGGTCAAGATCAAGCTCGGCTACACCCCGACCCACTACGGCCCCAACGCGGTCGACGAGGCCAACGAGCTGGCCCGCCAGCTGAAGAGCAGCGGCCTGTTCACCCCGACCACCGACGACGCCGAGTGGGAGCAGTACCAGACGCTGTACAAGCAGGGTGCCTACGACCTGTTCATCCTCGGTTGGTACCCCGACTTCCTGGACGCGGACAACTACCTGACCCCGTTCCTGCGCGACGGGGGCTTCTTCGCCAACAACTACTCGAGCAAGAAGGTCAACAACCTCCTCGACCAGGAGCTCGCCGAGACCGACGCGAACAAGCGGAAGCAGGAGATCGGCCAGCTGCAGGACATCGTGGCCCAGGACGTGCCGCTGATCCCGTCGTGGAACGGCAAGAACGTCGCGGTGGCCACCAAGAAGATGCAGGGCGTCAAGGAGACGCTTGACCCGACCTACATCTTCCGCTTCTGGATGATCAGCAAGCAGGGCTAGGCCGTGTTGTGCGGGGAGGGTGCGCGAAGGCGTACCCTCCCCGTGGTCTGTGAGGAAGGAAATCGATGAGCGCGGGTTCGGGCTCCCTGCCCCGGTACATACTTCAACGGCTGCTGCTGATCGTCCCGATGATCTGGCTGATCGTCACGATCGTCTTCCTGCTGCTGCGCGTGGCGCCGGGTGACCCGGTCTCCGCCGCGGTCGGCGGGAAGCTCGACGAGCAGGCCCTCGACGAGCGCCGGCACTCCCTGGGCCTGGACCGGCCGCTGTACGTGCAGTACTTCGAGTACCTCGGCAGCGTGGCGCGGCTGAGCTTCGGGCACACCATCTCCGACAACCGGCCGGTCATCGACGTGATCCGGGACAACGGCGGAGCCACGCTGACGCTCACCGTCGGTGCCTTCCTGGTCGCCCTGGTGGTCGGGATCCCGCTGGGCCGGCTCGCCGCGCGCTACCGCGACTCCGCCAGCGACGTGGTGATCCGGATCTTCGGCGTGGTCACCTACGCCGCGCCGATCTTCTGGACCGGCCTGCTGCTGGTCATCGTGGTGGCGCCGCTGGGCTGGCCGACCTACGACATCGCCTCGCCGATCACCAAGTTCGAGGTGCAGCCGGTCACCCACATCCTCCTGATCGACTCGCTGATCACCGGGAACTGGAGCGCGTTCGTCGACGTCCTGCAGCACCACGTGCTGCCGTGCCTCGTGCTGGGCCTCTACCTGTCCGGCGTGTTCATCCGGCTGGTGCGGGTGAACCTGCTGCAGACGCTCAAGGACGACTACGTCGAGGCCGCGCGTGCCCGGGGGATCCCCGAGCGCTACGTCATCCGGCGGCACGCCTTCCGCAACGCCCTGGTGCCGGTGATCACCGTCGCCGGTCTCCAGGTGGCGCTCACCCTGGCGGGTGCGATCCTGACCGAGAAGACGTTCAACTGGCCGGGCCTCGGCAGCCAGCTGGTGAAGTACATCTTCTCCCGCGACTACTCCGCGGTCCAGGGCCTGGTGACCTTCTTCGCCATCGTGGTGGTCGTGGTGAGCCTGATCGTGGACATCGTGAACGCCGCCGTCGACCCCCGTATCCGGTACTGAGGAAGGACGACGCCCATGTTCGCCAAGCTGCTGTCTCCCTTCCGCAACACCACCGGCCTCGCTCGCTGGATCCTGGTCACGGGCCTGGCCATCACCGTGCTGTTCGTGGTGCTGGCGATCTTCGCGCCCTGGATCGCGCCGTACGGGTTCAACCAGGTCGCCGAGCACGGCCACCGGTTCCCGAAGATGGCGCCGCCCGGCGGAGCCCACGTGCTGGGCACGAACGACCAGTTCTTCGACATCCTCTCCCGGGTCATCTGGGGGGCCCGGACGGCCGTGGAGGTGGTGCTGCTCTCGCTGGTCATCTCCCTCGCCCTCGGCGTCCCGCTGGGCCTGGTGTCCGGCTTCGTCGGAGGCTGGACCGACCGCTTGCTCGTGTTCGTCGCCGACGCGATGTACGCCTTCCCGTCCCTGCTCCTCGCGATCGTGTTCGCGTTCCTGCTCAAGACGCTGCTCGGCGGCGGCATCCTGGCGGCCGCCCTGTCGCTGACGGTGATCTACATCCCGCAGTACTTCCGAGTCGTGCGCAACACCGCGGTGAGTGCGCGCGAGGCGACCTACATCGAGGCCGCGCGCGCGATCGGCGCGAAGAACACCACGATCATGGGCCGCTACCTGTTCGGCAACGTGATCCAGTCGGTTCCGGTCATCGGCACGCTCAACGCCGCGGACGCCATCGGCACGCTCGCGGCCCTCGGCTTCCTCGGGCTCGGCATCCAGCCCAACGAGGCCTCCGAGTGGGGGTACGACGTGAGCCGGGCCCTCGACGACGCCCAGGCCGGCATCTGGTGGACCACGCTGTTCCCGGGCCTGGCGATCGTGCTGCTCGTCGCGGGCCTGACCCTGGTCGGCGAGGGACTCAACGAGACGATCAACCCGGTGCTGCGCAAGCGCCGGATCCGCAAGGTGGTCATGCCGGCGCGCACGAGCCTGCCGGAGACCGAGCCGAGCACCGCGCTGGCCGAGGGAGAGATCTGATGACCGAGCTCGTCGACGGACCTGCGGCGCCGGAGGCCCCCAGCGACCCGGTGATCTCGGCGCGTGACCTGCGGATCTGGTACGGCAGCGAGGCCGGCCCGGTCAAGGCGGTCGACGGTGTCGGCTTCGACCTGCGCAAGGGCGAGATCCTCGGCCTGGTCGGCGAGTCCGGCTGCGGCAAGTCCACCCTCGGCCGCGGCCTGCTCGGACTGCTGCCCAGCGGCGCGAAGATGGACGGGCACCTGCGGTTCAAGGGCGAGGACCTGCTGGCGCTGCCGCGCAAGGAGATGTTCGCCAAGCGTGGGTCCCAGCTCGGGATGATCTTCCAGGAGCCGCTGACCCGGCTGAACCCCTTGATGCGCATCTCGGACCACTTCGAAGAGACGCTGCGCGCGCACGAGCAGGGCATCGGGAAGGCCGAGATCGAGCGTCGCTCCCTGGAGGTGCTGCGGGTGATGGGCATCCCGCCGACCCGCTACCGCTCGTACCCGCACGAGTTCTCCGGCGGGATGCGACAGCGGTTGATGATCGCGCTCGCCTTGGTGCTGCGGCCGGCGTTCGTGGTCGCCGACGAGCCCACCACCGCCCTCGACGTGCTCGTCGAGGCGCAGATCATCCGGATCCTGCACGACCTGCGGCGCGAGTTCGACACCTCGCTGCTGCTGATCACGCACAACCTCGGCATCATCGCCGAGGCCTGCGACCGGGTCGCGGTCATGTACGCCGGTGAGATCGTGGAGATCGGGGACGCCCGCGAGGTGTTCTCCGAGCCCCAGCACCCCTACACGCGGGAGCTGCTGCGCTCGACCATCTCGCTGAGCACCACCGGTCTCAACTACATCCCCGGCGCGCCGCCCAACCTGGTCAGCCCCCCGTCGGGATGCCACTTCCATCCCCGCTGCCCCGACGCGATGGCCGTGTGCGCCGACAAGCACCCCGTGCTGCGGGACATGCCCAACGGCTCGCGCGCCGAGTGCTGGGCGGCCGACCTGCGCCACGGTCTGGTCACCCTGACCGACGAGCAGTCCGCGCCGCTGGCCCGAGAGGAGATCTCCGTTGCCGACGAAGCCTGAGGCTCGCACCAGCGCGAACGTGCTCGACCTCGAGGACCTCGAGGTCCACTACGAGCTGCGCGGTGGCCTGATGTCGCGCCTGTTCGGCCTGGACACCGGAACGGTCAGGGCCGTGGACGGGGTCAACCTGTCGTTGGCGCGGGGAGAGGTGCTCGGCGTGGTCGGCGAGTCGGGCAGCGGCAAGACCACGCTCGGCCGGGCCCTGCTCGGGCTGGCCCCGACCACGAAGGGCACGATCACCTACCACGCCCGGCGCGACGGGCGTCACGAGGACCGGGTGGTCTCGCAGATGAAGGGCCGCGAGCTGCGCCGGCTGCGGACGAACATCCAGATGGTGTTCCAGGATCCGCACGCGGCGCTGAACCCGGCCATGGACATCGCCACCGCGGTCGGCCACCCGTTGAAGATCCACGGCGTGGCCACGGGGGAGGACCTGCGCAAGCGGGTCGCGGAGTCGCTCGAGCGGGTGGGCCTCTCGCCGGCCGAGCAGTTCATGGACAAGTACCCCTCGGACCTGTCCGGCGGCCAGAAGCAGCGCGCGGTGATCGCCCGGGCGATCATCCTCGACCCCGAGGTGCTCGTCGCCGACGAGCCGGTGTCCATGCTCGACATGAGTGTGCGGGCCAAGATCCTGCAGCTGATGCTCGACCTCAAGCAGGACCTCGGGCTGACCTACGTCTACATCACCCACGACCTGGCCTCGGCGAAGTTCTTCTGCGACCGGATCGCGATCATGTACCTCGGCCGCGTCGTGGAGATCGGCCCGTCGGAGGAGATCTTCGCCGACCCCAAGCACCCCTACACCAAGGCGCTGCTCAAGGCCATCCCGGAGCCGGACCCGTCGCGGATGGTCGCCCGGGACCTGCCGCGGGGCGAGATCCCGGACGCGGCGAAGCCGCCGCTCGGCTGCTCGTTCCACCCCCGGTGCCCGGAGGCGGTGGCCGAGTGCGGCTGGGAGTCGCGCGACCTGCGGGCGCTGCTCGAGGGCCACTGGACCCGCCAGGAGGTCGAGGTCTACGAGCGCGAGCGTGATCTGGTCGGCGACCTCGACCGGCTCGACACGCCGGCGAAGCAGGTCACCCTCGGCTCGGGATCCACCGCCTCCCAGGTCAAGGACCTCCTGGAGCGGGTGCGCACCGAGGGCACCGACGAGCGGATCTGGTTGGGTGTGGAGGACATCTCGCAGACCGCCGACGGTGTCGAGGTGCGCTTCCACCAGGGCTACGACCCGCTGCTGCGCCGCTCCGGCGACGCCGAGGTGGCCTGCGTGCTCTATCCGGAGCCGGTCACGCCCGAACCCGCCCGCCCGGAGGACCACTCCTCCTGACCACCGGCCCCGGCTCGAGGGTCAGCGGGGCGGCACAAGCGCCGGCTCGGCGGGGGCGGGCACGCTCGGCATCGGGAGCGGCGGGGGAGTGCCCCCGAACTCCGGGCAGAGCGACTGGTGGGCGCACCACCCGCACAGGGCGCTGCGCCGCGGCCGCCAGTCGCCACTCTCCTGCGCCTTCGCGATCGCCGCCCAGAGCGCCTGCACCTTGCGCTCGGTGGCGAGCAGGTCGCGCTCCTCGGGGACGTAGCGCAGCAGCTCGCCGCTGCCGAGGTAGATCAGCTGCAGCATGGCCGGCACCGTGCCGCGCGTGCGCCAGAGGACCAGCGCGTAGAACTTCATCTGGAACAGTGCCTTGGCCTCGAAGGCGACGCCGGGTGCCTTGCCGGTCTTGTAGTCGACGATGCGGACCTCGCCGCTGGGCGCCACGTCGACCCGGTCGATGAAGCCGCGCAGCAGCAGCTTGGACTCCAGCACGGTCTCGACGTACAGCTCGCGCTCCGCCGGCTCCAGCCGGGTGGGGTCCTCCAGGGTGAAGTAGCGCGCGAGCGTCTCGCGGCAGGACGCCAGCCAGGCGCCCACCTCGGGGCCTTCGGGTCCGAACATCTCGGCGATGTCGGGCTCCGCCTCGAGCAGCTGCTCCCAGGCCGGCTGGAGCAGGTCGGCGGCGCGGCCGGGAGTCCGCTGCGCGGCCGGCAGGTCGAACAGGTCCTCGAGCACCTGGTGCACCACGGTGCCCCGCACCGCCTCGGGCGAGGAGGGCTCGGGCAGCTTGTCGATCGTGCGGAACCGGTAGAGCAGCGGACAGGTCATGAAGTCCCCGGCCCTGCTGGGGGACAGTGACCCGACGACGTCGACCCCGTCCACGGTGGTGCGCTCGGCCGGCTGGTTGCTCATGGTGCGAAACCCTAGGCGAGCGCGCCGACAGAACCGGTCAGCCGTGCCGCGATAGCGTTGCGGCGTGGACGACAACCCTCAGGCGCGCCCGCCCTCGCCCCGACCGCCCGGCACGTTCCGGATCGGGCAGATCGGTGGCATCGACGTGCTGGTGCGCTCGTCCTGGCTGCTTGTCGCCCTGCTGATCGCGGTGATGATCGCGCCGGCTGTCGACCAGGTCCAGCCGGGGCTGGGCCCCTGGAAGTACGTCGCGGGCGTCGCGTTCGCGGTGCTGCTCTACCTGTCGGTGCTGCTGCACGAGATGTCGCACGCGCTGATGGCACAGCGGTTCGGGCTGCCGGTCCGCTCGATCACGCTGCACTTCCTCGGCGGGGTCACCGAGATCAGTGGCGAGCCGGACACGCCCCGCCGCGAGTTCGCGGTCTCGGTGGTCGGGCCGCTCACCTCCTTGGTGGTCGGCTTCGCGTGCCTGGCGCTGCGCCTGGTCACGCCGGACGGACTGCTGCTGCTCGCCGTCGACGCGCTCGCCGGCGCCAACCTGGTCGTCGGCGTCCTCAACCTGGTCCCCGGCCTGCCGCTGGACGGCGGGCGGGTGCTGCGGGCAGCGGTCTGGAAGGTCACCGGCAACCCCCACCAGGGCACGATCGTCGCAGCCTGGGGCGGCCGGATCGCGGCCCTGCTGGTGCTGCTCTACCCGGCGCTGCGGGGCCTCCGGAACGGGGTGGCCGCGTCCCTGACCGACTACGTCTTCGCGGTGATCATCGCCTCCTTCCTGTGGAGCGGTGCCTCGGCGGCGCTGGCCTCGGCCAAGGCCCGCCGCAAGATCCCGCTGCTCAAGGCCCGCGTGCTGGCGCGCCGTACCCTCGCCGTTCCTCACGACCTGCCGCTCGCGGAAGCGATCCGGCGCACGCAGGAGGAGTCGGCCGGCAGCATCGTGGTGCTCGACCCGTCGGGGCGCCCGTCGGGCCTGGTCAACGAGGCGGCGGTGGTGGCCACCCCCGACGAGCGCCGGCCCTGGGTCCCGGTCAGCAGTGTCGCCCGGAGCCTCGAGCAGGGCATGACGCTGCCGGCCGACATCTCCGGCGAGGCACTGGTCCTGGCGATGCAGCGCACTCCGGCCAGCGAGTACCTCCTCGTGGAGCAGGACGGCAGCATCTTCGGCGTGCTCTCCACCGACGACGTGGACCGGGCGTTCGCCGCGGCGATGTGACCCTGTGCGGGCAGGCACGGGGCGGCTCCGGGCCGCCCTCGACCGGCTCCTAGACTGCCCGCATGCCCCCAGAGAACCTGTCCCGGCCCGAGCCTGCCCCCGACGTGGCGGCCGAGTCCTGGTCGGGGGTCCACCGCGGGCCCCTGCGTCCTGGTGAGTGGGTCCGGCTCACCGACACCAAGGGCCGCCGCCACAACATCTGCCTCGAGCCCGGCCGCACCTTCTTCACCAACCGTGGCTCCATCGACCACGACGACCTGATCGGACGGCCCGAGGGCCTGGCCGTGACCTCCTCGGCGGGAGGCGAGTACCTCGTCTTCCGGCCGCTGCTGAACGAGTTCGTCGTCTCCATGCCGCGCGGCGCCGCGGTGGTCTATCCCAAGGACGCCGCCCAAATCGTGGCGATGGCCGACATCTTCCCCGGCGCCCGCGTCGTGGAGGCCGGCGTCGGCTCCGGGGCGCTGACCTGCTCGCTGCTGCGCGCCGTCGGTCCGCACGGCACCGTCTCGTCGTACGAGCGCCGCCAGGAGTTCGCCGAGGTCGCGGAGAAGAACGTCACCCAGTTCTTCAACGGCCGGCACCCGGCCTGGAAGCTCACCGTCGGCGACCTCGTCGAGGCGCTCGACGACACCGAGCTGGACCGGGTGGTGCTCGACATGCTCGCGCCCTGGGAGTGCGTCGACCGGGTGGCCGAGGCGCTGACGCCCGGCGGACTGGTCTGTGCGTACGTCGCGACCACGACCCAGCTCGGCCGCACGGTCGAGACGATCCGGGCCCACGGCGGCTTCACCGAGCCGCGCCCGTGGGAGACGCTGGTGCGCGACTGGCACGTCGAGGGCCTCGCGATCCGCCCCGGGCACAAGATGGTCGGCCACACCGGTTTTCTGGTCACCGCCCGTCGGATGGCCCCCGGCCAGACCGCCCCCGCGAAGAAGCGGCGTCCCGCGCCCGGCGCCTACGGGGTCGACTACCAGGGGCCCCGTCCGTCCGGCCTGCCGCCCGCCGTGGCCGAGGAGCCCTTCTCCGGCTGAGGAACCGGCCCAAGTGGCGGCGACACATTGCGGTTTGCCTCTTCAAAAACGACGGGGCACGGGTAGGGTCGAAATCTCAGCACCAAGGCTGCGGAGGTGACCGAGTTGCCAGCATCAGACAGTGGTTCGGGGTGGGGCGGACGCACGCCCGAAGAGCTCGAGAGCCAGGTGAGGTTCCTGGAGGACGAGGTCAACGAACTGCGCCGGCGGCTCTCCGAAGGTCCGATGCACTCCCGCGTCCTGGAGCAGCGGCTGACGGAGACCCAGCGCTCCCTGGCCGCGGTGACGGCGCAGAACGAGCGGCTCGCGCAGACCCTGCGTGAGGCCCGTGACCAGATCATGACGCTCAAGGAGGAGGTCGACCGGCTGGCGCAGCCACCGGCCGGGTTCGGCACGTTCCTGGCGCGCAACGACGACGACTCGATCGACGTGTTCACCGGGGGGCGCAAGCTGCGGGTCAACGTCAGCCCGTCGGTCGACCTCGAGGAGCTGCGACGCGGCCAGGAGGTCATGCTCAACGAGGCCCTCAACGTGGTCGCGGTGATGGACTTCGAGGAGGTCGGCGAGGTCGTCATGCTCAAGGAGGTCCTCGCCGACGGCGACCGGGTGCTGGTGATCGCCAACGCGGACGAGGAGCGCGTGGTCCGCCTGGCCGAGCCGCTGCGCAACATTCCGCTGCGGGCCGGCGACTCGTTGCTGCTCGACGCCCGCGCCGGCTACGTCTACGAGCGGGTGCCGAAGTCCGAGGTCGAGGAGCTCGTCCTCGAAGAGGTCCCCGACATCGACTACCAGAACATCGGCGGCCTCAAGAACCAGATCGACATGATCCGCGACGCGGTCGAGCTGCCCTACCTCTACCCGGAGGTCTTCAAGGAGCACGAGCTCAAGCCGCCCAAGGGTGTGCTGCTCTACGGCCCGCCCGGCTGCGGCAAGACGCTGATCGCCAAGGCCGTCGCGAACTCCCTGGCCAAGAAGGTCGCGGCGAAGACGGGCAAGGACAACGAGGGCAAGGCTGCGAAGTCGTACTTCCTCAACATCAAGGGCCCCGAGCTGCTCAACAAGTACGTCGGCGAGACCGAGCGGCACATCCGGCTGGTGTTCCAGCGGGCCCGGGAGAAGGCCAACCAGGGCACCCCGGTGATCGTGTTCTTCGACGAGATGGACTCGCTGTTCCGCACCCGCGGGTCGGGCGTGTCCTCCGACGTGGAGAACACCATCGTCCCGCAGCTGCTCAGCGAGATCGACGGTGTCGAGGGCCTCGAGAACGTCATCGTGATCGGCGCCTCCAACCGCGAGGACATGATCGACCCCGCGATCCTGCGGCCGGGCCGTCTCGACGTGAAGATCAAGATCGAGCGTCCCGACGCCGAGTCCGCCCGCGACATCTTCTCCAAGTACCTCACCGCGACGCTGCCGCTGCACGCCGACGACCTCGCCGAGTTCGGCGGGGACCGCGAGGCGTGCGTGGCGGGGATGATCCGGGCCACCGTGGAGCGGATGTACACCGAGAGCGAGGACAACCGCTTCCTCGAGGTCACCTACGCCAACGGGGACAAGGAGGTCCTGTACTTCAAGGACTTCAACTCCGGGGCGATGATCCAGAACATCGTCGACCGCGCCAAGAAGATGGCGATCAAGGACCTGCTCGACAACGAGCAGAAGGGTCTGCGCGTCACTCACCTGCTGCAGGCGTGCGTGGACGAGTTCAAGGAGAACGAGGACCTGCCGAACACCACGAACCCCGACGACTGGGCGCGGATCTCCGGCAAGAAGGGTGAGCGGATCGTGTTCATCCGCACCCTGATCACCGGCAAGCAGGGCACCGAGCCGGGCCGCTCCATCGACACGGTGTCGAACACCGGCCAGTACCTCTGAGGAGGCCTCACCGACGCCGCACTAGGATCGCGGCATGTTCTTCTGGATCGCGCTCCCGGTGGTACTCGTGATCGCCTTCGTGGCGTTCGCCTGGGCGGCGCGCGGCATCGAGGGCCGCGCGCACCGGCCCGGCTCCCAGCGCTTGCGCTAGACCGCCCGACACGGGCGCGTCCGCGTCGGGGCCGCCACGCCGCGCCGCAGCGCCCCTCAGCCGGGTGCCGACCGCAGCGAGGTGAGCTCCGCGTAGTCGCCCACGCCCTCCGCGGCCAACCCGGCCAGCAGCACCCGGGTGTCCGGGACGAAGGGCCAGCCCGGGTCGCGCAGGTGCGCGTCCAGCTCGGTCAGGGTCATCCAGGTGCCCCAGACCACTTCGTGGTCGGACCAGGTGACCGGCCCGTCCCAGACCGTCTCGAAGCAGTGCTCGACGCACCGGGTGGTCGCGTCGGCGTAGCTCGACAGCCCGAGCGGGCGCAGCGCGGCGCCGGTGACGCCCAGCTCCTCGGCGAGCTCGCGCAGCGCGGAGTCATCCGGCTCCTCGCCGTAGGTCACCATCCCGCCGGCGGCCGCGTCGTGGTGGCTCGGCGCCCAGTCCTTGTCCGGAGAGCGGCGGTGCACGTAGATCCGGTGCCGTCGGTCGCGCACCAGCACCGCGGTCGCCGCGTGCCAGAGGTTCTCCCGCCGTACGACGGACCGCTCGGCCGGCCCCAGGACGGCACCGGAAGGGTCGACCAGTGTGACGATCTCGGACATGGGAGCCATCTTGTCAGTGTGGCCGCGTAGGCTCGGATCATGAGTGTTCGTCGCGTGATGGGCACCGAGACGGAGTTCGGCATCTCGGTGCAGGGACAGCCGACGGCCAACCCGATGGTCGCCTCGTCGCAGGTGGTCAACGCCTACGCCGGCTCCACCCTGCGGGCGCGCCGGGCGCGGTGGGACTTCGAGGAGGAGTCGCCGCTGCGCGACGCGCGCGGCTTCGACATGTCGCGGGAGACGGCCGACCCCAGCCAGCTGACCGACGAGGACCTCGGGCTGGCCAACGTGATCCTCACCAACGGCGCCCGGCTCTACGTCGACCACGCCCACCCGGAGTACTCCACCCCCGAGTGCACGAACCCCCGCGACGTGGTCAAGTGGGACAAAGCCGGCGAGCAGGTGATGCTCGATGCCAGCCGGTTCGCCGCCCAGCTCCCGGGGGCGACGCCGATCCTGCTCTACAAGAACAACACCGACAACAAGGGTGCCTCCTACGGCGCCCACGAGAACTACCTGATGCGGCGCAGCACGCCGTTCTCGGAGATCGTCAAGCATCTGACCCCGTTCTTCGTCTCCCGGCAGGTGGTGTGCGGGGCCGGGCGCGTCGGGATCGGCCAGGACGGCCGCGACCACGGGTTCCAGATCAGTCAGCGCGCGGACTACTTCGAGGTGGAGGTAGGCCTCGAGACCACGCTCAAGCGGCCGATCATCAACACCCGCGACGAGCCGCACGCCGACCCGGAGAAGTACCGCCGGCTGCACGTCATCATCGGGGACGCCAACCTCGCCGAGGTCTCCGCCTACCTCAAGGTGGGCACGACCGCGCTGGTGCTGGCGATGATCGAGGACCGCTTCCTCACCTCCGAGCTGGCTGTCGAGCAGCCGGTGCGCTCGCTGCGCGCGGTCTCCCACGACCCCTCATGCAAGCACCTGCTGACGCTGGCCGACGGACGCAAGCTGACCGCGGTCCAGCTCCAGATGGAGTACCTCGACCTCGCCAAGAAGTACGTCGAGGACCGCTACGGCGCCGACGCCGACGACCAGACCGTGGACGTGCTCGCGCGCTGGGAGTCGGTGCTGGACCGCCTCGAGACCGACCCGATGCAGTGCGCGCGCGAGCTGGACTGGGTCGCCAAGCTCAAGCTGCTCAACTCCTACCGCGAGCGCGACGGCCTGGAGTGGGACGACGCCAAGCTGCACCTGATCGACCTGCAGTACGCCGACATCCGGCCCGACAAGGGGCTCTACCACCGTCTGGTCGACCTCGGGCGCATCGAGCGGCTGCTGACCGATGACGAGGTCGCCGACGCGATGCACCTGCCGCCGACCGACACGCGGGCCTACTTCCGGGGCCGCTGCCTGGAGCGCTACGCCGACCAGATCGCCGCGGCCTCGTGGGACTCGGTGATCTTCGACCTGCCGGGTCGGGAGTCGCTGCAGCGGGTGCCCACCATCGACCCGATGCGGGGCAGCCGGGCGCACGTCGGCGAGCTGTTGGACCGATGTGACACGGCGGAGGCGCTGTTCGAGGCGTTGACTCGGTAGGGTCGTTCCGTACCGGTGGCCGGGTCCGCCGGTCGACGCACACAAGGAGGCGGTCATGGCACAGGAGCAGAAGCAGCCGCGGCGCAGCTCGGAGACCGAGACGCAGCCCGAGGACCAGTCGCAAGCGGACGTCGGCGAGCGCAAGGAGCAGCTCGACGAGGACATCGACGCGATCCTCGGTGAGATCGACGACGTGCTCGAGACCAACGCCGAAGACTTCGTGAAGTCGTTCATCCAGAAGGGTGGAGAGTAAGCCTCCATGACGGATCCCCGCCTGCCCGCGGCCTACCTGACCCCGGGCACGTCGTCGTTCGCCGAGTTCCTCACCTCCCAGGCCCCCGAGCTGCTGCCGCACCGGCGTCCGCTGCCCGACGGGAGCGCCGGTGACCTGGCGCCGCACGGCACCACGATCGTGGCCGCCACCTTCGACGGCGGCGTGGTGATGGCCGGGGACCGGCGCGCCACGATGGGCAACATCATCGCCCAGCGCGACATGGAGAAGGTCTACCCCGCCGACGAGTACTCCGCGCTCGGCATCGCCGGGTCCGCGGGTCTCGCCGTCGAGATGGTGCGGTTGTTCCAGACCGAGCTCGAGCACTACGAGAAGATCGAGGGCACCACGCTCTCGATGGACGGCAAGGCCAACCGCCTCGCGGCGCTGATCCGCGGCAACCTCGGGATGGCCATGCAGGGCCTGGCGGTCGTCCCGCTGTTCGCCGGCTTCGACCTGGCACGCGAGCAGGGCCGGATCTTCTCCTACGACGTGACCGGCGGCCGCTACGAGGAGACCGCGTTCCACTCGGTCGGCTCCGGCTCGCTGTTCGCCCGCGGCTCGCTGAAGAAGCTCTACCGCGACGACCTCGACGAGAACGGGTGCGTGACCGCGCTCGTGCAGGCGCTGTACGACGCGGCCGACGACGACTCGGCCACCGGCGGCCCCGACATGACCCGCCGGATCTTCCCGGTCGTCGGCGCGATCACCTCCGCGGGCTACCGGCGCCTGTCCGACGACGAGGTCGCCCGGGTCGCCGACCAGGTGATCGCGGCCCGCATGCGGCGACCCGACGGCCCGGCCGCGCCGCTGACCTGACCCGAGGCCCGGAGATCGAGCGGCGGTCTTCCGGCCCCGTTCGAGGCCACCCCCACCAGATCCAGCTCCCACCCGAGGACCAGCAACCATGAGCATGCCGTTCTACGTCTCGCCCGAGCAGCTGATGAAGGACCGGGCGGACTTCGCGCGCAAGGGGATCGCCCGCGGCCGGTCGGTGGCCGTCGTGCAGTACACCGGCGGGATCCTGTTCGTCTCCGAGAACCCGTCCCAGGCGCTGCACAAGGTCAGCGAGCTCTACGACCGCATCGCGTTCGCGGCCGTGGGGCGCTACAACGAGTTCGAGAACCTCCGCATCGCCGGCGTCCGGCTCGCCGACATGCGCGGCTACGCCTACGACCGGCGCGACGTCACCGGCCGGGGGCTGGCGAACGCCTACGCCCAGACGCTGGGCACCATCTTCTCCAGCGGCGGCGAGAAGCCCTACGAGGTGGAGATCTTCGTCGCGGAGGTCGGGGACCGGATCGAGGACGACCAGGTCTACCGGCTCACCTTCGACGGCCAGGTGGCCGACGAGCACGGGTGCGCGGCGATGGGCGGCTCGGCCGAGCAGGTCACGACGTACCTCAAGGAGCACTTCGACGACGGGCTCGACCTCGCCGGGGCGCTCCGGCTGGCGGTGAACGCGCTCGGCCACGGCGAGGGGGCCGCGCGGGTGATCCCGCTCGAGGACCTGGAGGCGGCGACCCTGGACCGGTCCCGGCCGCAGAAGCGCAAGTTCGTGCGGCTGAGCGCCGAGCGCCTGCGCGCGCTCGTCGGGGACCGGCCCGAGGCGGCCCCGGCCTCGCAGCCCGGCACGGCCACCGCCCCGGACACGACGGGGGAGCCCACCCCCGGCTCCTCCGGCAACGGCGAGCCGCCCATCGCCCCGCCGATCGACCCGAGCTGACACCACCGGGGGCGATCGGCGCCGGATGCGACGATCCCGTCGTTCCCGCCCCTAGAAGAACCGGAACGTCACATCGGTCGCCCCCGGCGCGCAGGCGCCGACCGGGTGAGGAGTTGTGCGCGAGTCGGCTGCGCCTGGTTGCGTCGTACGCCTAGGGTTGGGGCGTGGACCGGCGGATCTTCGGGATCGAGAACGAGTATGGCGTCACCTGCACGTTCCGCGGGCAGCGACGCCTCTCGCCGGACGAGGTCGCCCGCTACCTGTTCCGCAAGGTGGTGTCCTGGGGGCGCAGCAGCAACGTCTTCTTGCGCAACGGCGCCCGGCTCTACCTCGACGTGGGCAGCCACCCGGAGTACGCCACGCCCGAGTGCGACGACATCCTCGACCTGGTCGCCCACGACAAGGCGGGGGAGCGGGTCCTCGAAGGCCTCCTGATCGACGCCGAGCGGAGGCTGCACGACGAGGGCATCGCCGGCGACGTCTACCTGTTCAAGAACAACACCGACTCGGCCGGCAACTCCTACGGCTGCCACGAGAACTACCTGGTCAGCCGGCACGGGGAGTTCTCCAAGCTCGCCGACGTGCTGATCCCGTTCCTGGTGACGCGGCAGATCATCGTCGGGGCCGGCAAGGTGATCCAGACCCCGCGCGGGGCGATGTACTCCGTCAGCCAGCGCGCGGAGCACATCTGGGAGGGCGTCTCGTCGGCGACCACCCGCAGCCGGCCGATCATCAACACCCGCGACGAGCCGCACGCCGACGCCGAGCGCTACCGCCGGCTACACGTCATCGTCGGTGACTCGAACATGAGCGAGACCACCACGATGCTCAAGGTGGCCAGCTGCGACCTCGTCCTGCGGATGATCGAGGAGGGCGTGGTGATGCGCGACCTCACGATGGAGAACCCGATCCGGGCGATCCGGGAGATCTCGCACGACACCAGCGGCCGGCGCAAGGTCCGCCTGGCCAACGGCCGCGAGGCCAGCGCGCTCGAGATCCAGCAGGACTACCTCACCCGGGCCCGCGACTTCGTCGACCGCCGCGAGCTGCACTCGCCGGTGATCGACCTGACCCTGGACCTGTGGGAGCGCACCCTCAAGGCGGTCGAGTCCGGCGACCTTGCCCTGGTCGAGCGGGAGATCGACTGGGTGATCAAGTGGAAGCTCATCGACCGCTACCGCACCCAGCACGGCCTGCCGCTGAGCCACCCGCGGGTCGCCCAGCTCGACCTGGCCTACCACGACATCCACCGTGGCCGCGGGCTCTACTACCTGCTCGAGCGACGCGGCGCGGTGACCCGTGTCGTCGACGACCTGCGGATCTTCGAGGCCAAGTCGGTGCCGCCGCAGACCACGCGGGCGCGGCTGCGCGGGGAGTTCATCAAGCGGGCGCAGGAGCGCCGCCGCGACTTCACCGTGGACTGGGTGCACCTCAAGCTCAACGACCAGGCCCAGCGCACCGTGCTGTGCAAGGACCCCTTCCGCGCGCACGACGAGCGCGTGCACAAGCTCATCGAGGGGATGTAAGCACCCTCACCCACCCTGGGTGCCGGTTCGGCGGCTGAGCCCGGTTATCGTGGACCGTCCCGCTCCCGACCCCCAAGGTGTGTGCCCGTGCGTCGACGTCTTCTCGCCCTGACGATGGTGTCCGCGATGATGTTCGGCGCGGCCGCCTGCGGTGGCGGCGGCACCGGGACCGACGCCAAGAGCTCGTCCTCGGCCTCCGTCGACATGGGCAGTGACATCAGCGGGCTCAAGGTCACCGGCAAGGTCGGCCAGGAGCCGACGGTCGACGTCAGCTCGCCGATCTCGGTGAGCGCGCCGCAGACGCAGGTCATCGTGGCCGGGCACGGCAACCCGGTGCAGGCCGGCCAGGAGGCCCTCCTGCACATCTACCTGGCCAAGGGCAAGAACGGCAAGAAGGCGGCCGCCACCTACGACAGCGGCGCCCCCGTCGACCTGACCATGGACGAGTCCCAGCTGTTCAAGCCGGTCATCAACGCGCTGGTCGGCAAGCCCCAGGGCAGCCGGGTGGCGATCGCGGCGCCGGTGAAGGACATCTACGGCTCCCAGGGCGCCAGCCAGATCGGGCTCAAGCCCAGCGACACCGTGGTCTTCGTCGTCGACATCATGTCGGTGCCCCCGAAGCCGGTGCTCGACGGCCCGAAGGGCGACGAGGTCACGCCTCCCGCCGACGCGCCGAAGGTAGAGACCAAGAACGGCAAAGTGACCGGCATCGACTTCGCCGGGGCGCCGAAGAAGCCCGGGAAGAAGCTCGAGGTGATCCCGCTGGTCAAGGGCACCGGCCCGAAGGCACGCGCGCAGAGCCTGGTCACCTTCAACTACTTCGGTGAGGTCTGGGGCGCCAAGAAGCCGTTCGACGAGTCCTACACCAAGCAGCCGGCCACGTTCGCGCTCGGCATGAACAAGCTCATCCAGGGCTGGGACAAGGGCCTGGTGGGCCTGCGGCGCGGCAGCCGCGTGATGCTGATCGTGCCGCCGGCCCAGGGGTACGGCGCCCAGGCGCAGCAGAACATCCCCGCCAACTCGACGCTCGTCTTCGTCGTCGACATCCTCGGGGTGGACAGCTGAGCCGCTGTCGGCCGGCCACCGGCGGCTGAGGTAGGTTCGCCCCACCGCGACGAGGCGGAATGTCCGTGAAGGGGGTCGGGTGACCGCACGCAAGAGTGAGCGCCTGCTCAACCTGCTGATCACCTTGCTGGTGGCGCGCACCTACGTGTCGAAGGATCGGCTGCGCGGCGTCGTCGAGCAGTACCGCGACCTCGGCTCGGAAGCGTTCGAGAAGATGTTCGAGCGCGACAAGGAGGAGCTGCGCTCGCTGGGCATCCCCGTCGAGGTCGGGTACGTCGACCGCGCGTTCGAGGACGAGCCCGGCTACCGCATCGAGCGTTCCGCCTTCGAGCTGCCCGACATCGATCTCGCGCCGGAGGAGGCCGCGGTGCTCGGTCTGGCTGCCCGGGTGTGGCAGCACGCCGGCCTCGCCGCGGCCACGTCCGACGCCCTCGTCAAGCTGAAGGCGGCCGGGGTCACCGTGGACCGTGAGGCGCTCAACGTCGTGCAGCCACAGCTCGCGGCCGAGGAGCCGGCGTTCGAGGCGTTCTGGGACGCCACCCGCACCCGGACGGTGGTCCGGTTCGACTACCGCCGCTCCACGGCCGCCGAGGCGGAGCCCCGGCACCTGCAGCCGTGGGGCGTGGTGTCCTCCCGCGGCCGGTGGTACGTCGTCGGCCACGACACCGACCGGGACGCGCCGCGCATGTTCCGGCTCTCGCGCGTGGTCGGGGCCGTGCAGCCGGACTCCCCGCCCGGGGCCTTCGAGGTGCCGGGCGGCACGGACGTCCGGGCCCTCGCGGCGTCGCTGGCACCTGCTCCCGTCGAGCGGACCGCGCGGCTCCGGCTGCGCGCCGGTGCGGCCCTCGGGCTGCGCAGGCACGCGCGCGCGGTCGACGTACCCGACGTGCACGAGGGCTGGGAGCTGGTCGAGGTCGACTACGGCAGCACCGACCAGCTTGCCGACGAGGTGCTCACCTACGGCGCCGACGTGGTGGTCGAGGAGCCCGCCGAGGTGCGGGAAGCCGTCGTGCGGCGGCTGCGCGAAGCGGTGGAGGTGGCCTCGTGAGCGGCGCACGCGACCAGCTGGCGCGGCTGCTGGCCCTGGTGCCCTACATCCAGGCCCGGCAGGAGGTCTCGCTCGAGCAGGCCGCCGCGGACTTCGGCGTGCAGCCGGCGCAGCTGGTGAAGGACCTCAACGTGCTGTGGTTCTGCGGCCTGCCCGGGCTCGGCATGGGGGACCTGATCGACGTGGACATGGAGGCGCTCGAGGAGGAGGGGGTCATCCGGCTCTCGAACGCCGAGTACCTCACCCGACCGCTGCGCCTGGACAGCACGGAGGCGTCTGCGCTGATCGTCGCGCTGCGCGCGCTCCGCGACGGCAGTGACGCCGACGTACGCCCGGTGGTCGACCGCACCCTCAACAAGCTCGAGGCCGCCGCCGGGGACGGCGCCGCGCTCGCCGCCCGGGTCGACGTGCACCTGACCCCGGGCGAGGTCGCGGTCTCGCAGCTGCGCGACCGGCTCGAACGGGCCGTCGCCGACCGCCGGCAAGTGCGGCTGGACTACTACGTGCCCACGCGCGACGAGTCCACCGAGCGCACCGTGGACCCGCTGCGGGTGGTGACCGCGCAGGGCCACACCTACCTCGAGGCGTGGTGCCACCTGGCCGAGGACCAGCGACTGTTCCGGCTGGACCGGGTCTCTGCCGCCGAGGTCCTCGACACGCCGGCGCTCGACCACGAGGACGTGGCCCCGCGGGACCTGTCGGCGGGCCTGTTCCAGCCGTCGCCGGACGACCTGCTGGCCACCGTGCTGCTGCGGCCGGAGGCGCGCTGGGTAGCCGAGTACTACCCGGTCGAGGACACCGAGGAGGCGGGAGAGGGCGCGCTGCGGGTGCGGTTGCGGGTCAACGACCCCGCGTGGCTGACCCAGCTCATGCTGCGGCTCGGCGGCGCGGCCAGCGTCGAGTCACCGTCCGACCTCCGGGCGGCGGTGTGGGCGGCGGCGGCCGCGGCGCTCGGGCAGTACGCGTCCTGAGCGCTGGGACCCAGGTTCTTCTCAGCCGCGCGTGCGTACCATGGGCACAGCAACGGATCTACCCAAGAGGACGATATGAGCAGCAGCCCTGTAGTGACTCCGATGGCGCTGAACCTCGGTCCCACCGAGATTCTGCTGATCCTGCTCGTCCTGGTGCTGCTGTTCGGTGCCAAGAAGCTGCCCGAGCTCGCCCGGGGCAGCGGCCGCGCCCTGCGCATCTTCAAGGCCGAGACCAAGGGCCTCATGGACGAGGACGAGCACGACGGCGAGGGGGAGGACGACCGCTACAAGACCCCCGAGCAGCGGCAGCTCGACGCGCAGCGCTCCACGCCCCCGGCCCAGCCGGTGACGCCCGCGGACCCGGCCGGCACCGGCTACCCGGCAACCGAGCGCCCGGTGGAGCAGCCGCGCCCCGACGCCGAGCGCTGACCACGGGGGGAGGGCAGCACCCGCCGTGTCGGTCACCGGTGTCTTCGGGCTGTTCCGCGCCCACCCGCACAACCCCGTCGGACCGGACGGGCAGATGGCGCTGGCCGACCACCTGCGTGAGCTGCGCGCCCGCATCCTGCGGGTGACGCTGTTCCTGGTCGTCGGTACGACGGTCGCCTGGTTCTTCTACGACCAGCTGTTCAACCTGATCCTGGACCCCTACGACCAGGCCCGGCACATGCTGGGCGGCAAGGTGAACACCCGGCCGGTCGTCAACGGGGTCACCGACCCGTTGATGATCCAGCTGAAGATCTGCGCGCTGGCCGCGGTGGTGATCGGCAGCCCGTACTGGCTGTACGAGATCTGGGCCTTCATCCTGCCCGGGCTGCACCCGCACGAGCGCCGGTGGACCCGGCTGTTCGCCGCGGTCGCCGGTCCGCTGTTCATCGCCGGCGTCTGGGTGGGCTACTACGTCCTGCCCAAGGGCCTGCAGGTGCTGCTGTCGTTCACGCCGGGCAACGTGCAGAACCTGCTGGAGTTCAGCGCCTACTTCACCTTCTTCACCCGGATGCTGCTCGTCTTCGGCGTCGCGTTCGAGATCCCGCTCTTCGTGGTGCTGCTCAACCTCGCCGGGGTGATCTCGGGCCGGGCACTGGCGAACTACCGGCCGTGGATCATCGTGGGCGTCTTCGTGTTCGCGGCGGTCGCGACCCCCTCGACCGACCCCTTCTCGATGCTGATGCTGGCGATCCCGATGACGGTGCTGTTCCTCATCTCCGAGGTCATCGCGCGCCTGGTGGACCGACGGCGGGCGCGCAACCGCGAGACCTTCGACGACGTCGACGACGACGCGGCGTCGCCGCTGGACCAAGCCCCGGAGCGGGTGCGGCCCTCGGGGCTGTCCGAGGAGGACGACTGAGTGACCGCGACCGGACAGGTGCGGCCCGTCGACCCCTTCGACCTGCCCGAGTGGCTCGGGACCGGTGAGGTCACCTGGACCGCCGGCGACAGCGTCCGCAGCGGTCACCTGGTGCACGGCGCGCTGACCGGCAACGGTGAGGCCCTCGAGTGCGACCTGCTCGCCGCCGACCAGGCCTTCCCGCGCCCGGTCCTCGACGAGTCCTGGCGCCAGCGGGCGCACCAGGCGTGGACCCACGGCCAGGTGCTGGTCGTGGAGTACGACGGCCGGCTGACCCTCGCCGTGCCCGGTACCGGCTTCACCGCGGACTCGGCGCTGGAGGCCATCGGCCGGCTCGCGAAGGCCGTCGGCGTCCCGCCCGGGCGGTTTCTCGCGGCTCTGCGCCTCTGACTCGCGGGGCTCAGTGGCCGGCGAGGTCCAACAGGTCGTCGAAGATCGCGTCCATCTTGCTCCACAGCGACAGGTGGCCCTCGTCGTCGTACAGGTGCACGCGCGCGCCCGCCACCCGCTGGGCCAGCCACTGGCCGTGCGCGAACGGGACCATGCGGTCCTGCGCGCCCTGCCACACGGAGACCGGCACCGTGATCGCGCCGAGGTCGAAGCCCCAGGGCTGGGTGAAGGCGAGGTCGTCGTCGGCCCAGCCGTCGACGCCCGAGGAGACGGCGCGCGTGAAGCCGGCCAGCGTGCGCGCGGCGAAGTCGCCGGTGGCGTAGGCCTTGTCGACCGGCGAGACCAGCCCGCCCAGCGCCTCGGCCAACTCGTCGGCCGTCACGCCGGTCAGCTTGTCGGCCTCCCGCTTCAGCAGCGGCTCCAGCTCGTGGCGGCCGGCGAGCGCGGCGCCGAACTCCTCGTGGTTCTCCGGGCCCATGCCGTCGAGGAAGTCCAGCTCGCCGCCGGTGTCGTACGGCGCGACGCCGGCACCGGTCGCGGCGGCGCGGCAGCGGTCCGGGAGCAGTGCGGCGCAGGCCAGTGAGTGGGGCCCGCCTCCGGACCACCCGAGGGAGACGAACTCGTCACGGCCCAGGGAGTCGAGCAGTGCCGCGATGTCGGCGGCCACCGACCCGACGCGGCGGTCCGGGTCGGGCGTGGACCCGCCGTACCCGGCGCGGGAGTAGAGCACCAGCGTGAGCCCGCGCTCGGCAGCGGCGCGTGAGGCGTTCGGGAAGGGAACCGCCGCACCCGGGGTCCCGTGGTGCAGCACGAGTGGGAGCCCGTCCGGGTCGCCCTCGACGAGGTACTCCAGCGTCCGCCCGTCGGGCAGCGTGACGGTGCGGTGGTCGTCCATGATGTCCCCTTCGTCCGTGGTGCGGCGCGTGCAGCCTACGCCGCCGACGCTCGGCGGGCCCGCGGCTCGTGTCGCGACACGTCGGCGTCGCGCAGCCCGTAGGCTCCGAGCGTGTCCCGAGAGATCGCGCTGCTGACCAACCCGACGGCCGGCAAGGGGAGGGGGGAGCGCACCGCGGCGCAGGCCCTCCTGCGGCTGCGCGAGGCCGGCTTCTCGGTGCGCGAGCTGGTCGGGCGCGACGTCGACGAGGCGCGGGTCCTCGCCCGCGACGCCGTGGCCGCGGGCGTGGAGAGCCTCGTGGTCTGCGGCGGTGACGGGATGGTGCACCTCGCCGTCCAGGTGCTCGCCGGCACCGGGGTGAACCTCGGGATCATCCCCGCCGGCACCGGCAACGACGTGGCCCGCTACCTCGGCATCCCGCGCGACGACCCGCAGCGGGCGGCCGACGTGGTCGTGGGGTCACGGGTGCGCACGATCGACCTGGCGCGCACCGGCGCGACGTACTTCACCACGGTGCTCGCCGCCGGGTTCGACTCCCGGGTCAACGAGCGCGCCAACGCGATGCGGTGGCCGCGCGGCCAGATGCGCTACAACCTCGCCACGGTCGCCGAGCTGCGGGTCTTCGAGCCGCTGCCGTACACCCTCGAGCTCGACGGTGAGGTACGACGGACCGAGGCCATGCTCGTGGCGGTCGGCAACGGACCGTCGTTCGGCGGCGGCCTGCGGATCACCGAGGGCGCCCGCATCGACGACGGCTGGCTCGACGTGGTCGTGGTCGGGCCGATGAGCAAGGCCACGCTCGTGCGGGCCTACCCGAGGCTCTACACCGGCACCATCTCGCGGATCCCGCAGTACGAGCACCACCGGGTCCGTCGCGTCACCGTCGCGGCTCCGGGCGTGGTCGCCTACGCCGATGGCGAGCGGGTGGGGTCGCTACCGTTGACGGTGGACATCGCCCCTGACGCATTGCGAGTGCTGGCACCCTGATGAGCTCCCCCTCCGAGAAGTACGCGAAGTACACCGCGAACAAGAAGTCGCCGGTCTTTGCCGACTTCGCCTCCCTCTACGACTTCGAGCTCGACGGGTTCCAGGTGCAGGCCTGCAAGGAGCTCGAGGCCGGCCGTGGCGTGCTGGTGGCGGCGCCGACCGGCTCCGGCAAGACGCTGGTCGGCGAGTTCGCGGTGCACCTGGCCCTCGAGCAGGGCCGCAAGTGCTTCTACACCGCGCCGATCAAGGCCTTGTCGAACCAGAAGTTCAGCGACCTGGTGGCCCGCTACGGCGCCGACAAGGTGGGGCTGCTCACCGGTGACAACGCGATCAACGGTGAGGCGCCGATCGTGGTGATGACCACCGAGGTGCTGCGCAACATGATCTACGCCCGGTCTCGGACGCTGCTCGGGCTGGGCTACGTGGTGATGGACGAGGTGCACTACCTCGCCGACCGCTACCGTGGCGCGGTCTGGGAGGAGGTCATCATCCACCTCCCGGAGTCGGTGGCGCTGGTCTCCCTGTCGGCGACGGTCTCCAACGCCGAGGAGTTCGGCGAGTGGCTCGAGACCGTCCGCGGCGAGACCACCACGATCGTCGAGGAGCGACGACCGGTGCCGCTCTACCAGCACGTGATGGTCGGGCGCCGGATCTACGACCTGTTCGCCGACGACGGGGCCGGGCCCGAGGCCAAGGTGAACCCGGACCTGGTGCGGGTGGCCCGCGACGACTGGGCGTCGCGCCGCACCAACGACCGCCGCACGAAACGCGGCGCGCCGCGCGGTCGCGGCGGCCACGGCCGGCAGCGCTTCCTGGGCCCCAGTCGGTTCGACGTGGTCGACAAGCTCGACGCGCAGGGCCTGCTGCCCGCGATCGTGTTCATCTTCAGCCGGGTCGGCTGCGACGCCGCAGTCAGCCAGTGCCTGAACGCGAACCTCCGGCTGACCACGCCGGCCGAGCGCGACGAGATCCGGGCGTTCGTCGAGGAGCGGTGCTCCCACCTGCCGGCCGAGGACCTGCACGTCCTCGGCTACCACGACTTCCTGGAGGGCCTCACCCGCGGCGTCGCCGCGCACCACGCCGGCATGCTGCCGACCTTCAAGGAGTGCGTGGAGGTGTTGTTCGCGTCCGGGCGGTGCAAGGTGGTGTTCGCCACCGAGACGCTGGCGCTGGGCATCAACATGCCGGCCCGCTCGGTGGTGATCGAGAAGCTGTCGAAGTGGAACGGTGAGACCCACGCCGACATCACGCCGGGGGAGTACACCCAGCTGACCGGTCGCGCCGGCCGCCGCGGCATCGACGTGGAGGGTCACGGGGTCGTGCTGTGGCAGCCCGGCCTGGACCCCAAGGCGGTCGCCGGCCTGGCCTCGACGCGCACCTACCCGCTCAAGTCTTCCTTCCGCCCGTCGTACAACATGGCGGTGAACCTGGTGCACCAGGTCGGGCGGACCACCGCGCGCGAGCTGCTGGAGTCGTCGTTCGCGCAGTTCCAGGCCGACAAGGCCGTGGTCGGGCTGGCCCGGCAGCTGCGCAAGGCCGAGGAGGCGCTGGAGGGCTACGCCGAGGCCGCCACCTGCCACCTCGGTGACTTCATGGAGTACTCCCGGATCCGCCGCCGGCTCTCCGACGTCGAGGCGTCCCTGGCCAAGGCCCGCCGCGCCGACCGGCGCAGCGAGATCGTCGCGTCCCTGGAGGCGCTGCGGCCCGGGGACGTGATCGAGGTCCCCGCGGGGCGGTTCTCCGGGATGGCGGTCGTGGTCGACCCCGGTACGGCGGCCGACCGGGAGGGCCCGCGCCCCTACGTGCTCACCGCGGACCGGCACGCCCGCCGGTTGTCGATGGGCGACTTCACGGAGCCGGTGGCGGCCTTCACCCGCCTGCGGATTCCCAAGAACTTCAACGGCCGCAACCCGCAGTCGCGCCGTGACCTGGCCGCCACGTTGCGCGCCAAGACCCACGGGCTCACCCCGCCGCCCGGGAAGGGCAGCGGGCGCGGGCCGCGCGGGGGCACTCCCCGCGGCGGCGCCGGCGAGCAGGGCGAGCAGGAGATCGCCCGGCTGCGCGCCGAGCTCCGGACCCACCCGTGCCACGGCTGCTCGGACCGCGAGGACCACGCCCGGTGGGCCGAGCGCTACCACAAGCTCGAGCGCGACACCCGCACCCTGCAGCGGCGCATCGAGCAGCGCACGAACACCATCGCCCGGCAGTTCGACCGGGTGTGCGACATGCTCACCGCTCTTGGCTACCTCGAGAACGACCAGGTCACGCCCACGGGCGAGCGGCTGATGCGGATCTACACCGACATGGACCTGGTGGCCTCCGAGGTGCTGCGCAACGGCCTGTGGGACGAGCTGTCGCCCGGCGAGCTGGCCGCGGCGCTGTCCACCCTCGTCTTCGAGACCCGCCGCGCCGACGACGCGCACGCCCCGCGGCTGCCCGGCGGACGGGTGCGCCAGGTGATCGCCGACACCGTGTCGCTGTGGGCGGACCTGGACGCCCTCGAGCGCGAGCACAAGCTCGACTTCCTGCGCGAACCGGACCTCGGCTTCGCCTGGGCCGCCTACCGGTGGGCGGAGGGGGCGCCGCTCGACGACGTCCTCGACGAGACCGACCTGGCCGCCGGCGACTTCGTGCGGTGGATGAAGCAGCTCCTGGACCTGACCGACCAGGTCGCCGACGCTGCCGGCGACAGCGAGCTGCGCAGGACGGCCCGGGAGACGGCCGGCGCGCTGCGTCGGGGCGTGGTGGCCTACTCGTCGGTCACCGACTGACCCTCGGCCCCGGTCGGGGCCCCGATGCCTTAGTCTCGATGGCTGAGCCTGGCCCCGCGCATGGGTCCGGCGTCTGCTCGTCAGGGAGGACCCGGTGGCATCTCGGCGCGTCCACGTGTCGTGGATCGACCAGTTCGTGGTGCGAGGCGACACCTTCAGCCCGTTCCGCCAGGTCATCGACGCCGCTGACCAGCTCGCCCGCGTCGCCGAGGACCGCAGCGGGCTCACCCGCTCGTCGTACGAGGCCGTCGGAGCGGTGCGCACCCAGGCGCTGGCGCTGGCCGCGCGGGCCCGCCTCCTGGAGGAGAGCACCCAGGAGCAGGCCCGCCGGGCCGACGCAGCGATCGCCGAGGAGGGCGACGCGACGCGGCGCGCTCGCGTCCTGACCGCGTCGTTCAGCGGCACGATCGCGACCACGGCCCGGCTGCTGGACGTGTGCCACGAGCTGCTCGGCCTGGCCGAGCAGCTGCTGGTGATCCGGCGCACCAAGAGCCGGCTGGAGCTCATCGCCGCCGTCGAGGCGCTCCGGGGCGCGGCCAGCATCGGCCACCTGACCGTGCTGGCGAACCTGCCGCGGATCACCGACGCGGGGCTCTACGACCGGCTCTCGACCCGCCGGGAGTCGCTCGACGAGACGCTGGCGCTGGCCAACCGGCTCAGCGCCGCCATGCGCAGCGACACGCTGCAGGGCCCGGTGCTGCCCTCCCAGCGGGCGACCGCGAAGGCAACCGGCGCGTAGGCCGGCTCAGACCACCGAGCGGTTCTCGTACGGCGTGGAGAGCACGATCGTGGTGCGGGTCGCGACGTTGGCCGCCGCCCGGATCCGGGCCAGCAGGTCCTCGAGGTCGGTGGGCGCGGCCACCCGCACCTTGAGGATGTAGGACTCGTCGCCGGCCACCGACCAGCAGCTCTCGATCTCGGCGATGCCCCGCAGCCGTTCGGGGGAGTCGTCGGGCTGCGAGGGGTCGATCGGTCGGATCGAGATGAACGCGGTCAGCGGCAGACCGACCTGGTCGTAGTCCACCGTGGCGCCGTACCCCTTGATCAGGCCGCGCTGCTCGAGGCGCTTCACGCGCTGGTGCACCGCGGAGGTGGACAGACCGGTCGCCTTGCCCAGGTCGGTGAACGACATCCGTCCATCGGTGGCCAGGAGCGTCAGGATGCGCTGGTCGAGGTCTTCCACGCGGCTCACACTAGCGGCCCGGACGGCGCCGGACCGGTGATCGCGGGCCAGGCGTTAGCCTTCCGACGTGACCGACGGACGCCACAGGCTTCTCCTGCTCGACACCGCCTCGCTGTACTTCCGCGCGTTCTACGGCATCCCCGACAGCGTCACGGCGCCGGACGGCAGGCCGGTGAACGCGGTGCGCGGTCTGCTGGACTTCCTGAGCCGGCTGGTGGGCGAGTACCGCCCGACCCACCTGGCATGCTGCTGGGACAACGACTGGCGGCCGCAGTGGCGGGTGGAGCTGCTGCCGTCGTACAAGGCGCACCGGGTCGAGAAGGAGATGCCGGGGGACGGGTACGTCGAGGAGGTGCCGGACCCGCTGGAGGCGCAGATCCCCGTGATCGAGGAGGCCCTCGCGGCGTTCGGCATCGCGGTCGTCGGCGCCGACGGCTACGAGGCCGACGACGTGATCGGCACCCTCGCCACCGGGGCCGGCATGCCCGTCGACGTGGTCACCGGCGACCGGGACCTGTTCCAGCTCGTCGACGACGCCGCGCAGGTGCGGGTGCTCTACACCGCCCGGGGCGTGGGCAGGCACGAACGGGTCACCAACGACGTGGTGCGCGAGAAGTACGGCGTCGACGGCCGGCAGTACGCCGACTTCGCGACCCTGCGCGGCGACCCGTCCGACGGCCTGCCCGGCGTTTCGGGGGTCGGGGAGAAGACCGCCGCCTCGCTGCTCGCGACGTACGGCGACCTCCCGGCGCTGCTGGCCGCCGCGGCCGACCCGGCCTCCGACCTCGCCCCCGGCCCGCGCCGCAGGCTCAAGGACGCTGCGGACTACCTCGACGTCGCGCCGCGCGTGGTGGCCGTGGCCCGCGACCTGGAGCTCGGCTCCCCGGACCTCACGCTGCCGCGGACACCGCCGGACCACGAACGGCTGGTCGAGCTCGCGGAGAGGTGGGGTCTGAACAGCCCGGTCGCCCGCCTCGTCGACGCCCTCACCACCCGCTGAGCCGGCACTCGCTCGCGGCCGGACGGGGCACGGCCGCAGGTCAGGCTCTGCGCCGCCCGGGCAGCAGACCTGGGCAGACCGGGCCCGGGCGAACTCCGGCACCAGCAGGAAGCTGCTGAACCGCGCCCAGCCGAGGCCGATCGTCGCCAGGTTGCCGATGAGGACCGGCCGGTCGGTGAGGATGTGCAGGTCCACCAGCGGGTCCCGGGCCCGACGCTCGGCCGCCACCCAGGCGCCGGCGAACGCCACCGCGCCGGCGAGCAGCCCGAGGGTGCGCGGCGAGGTGACGCCCTCGGAGACCATCATGGTCAGCGCCACCAGCAGGGTGACCGCGCTCATCGCCATGGTCGCCGTGCCGATCCAGTCGAAGGAGCCCTCTGCGCGGGCGTCGGACTCGCGAACCCCGCGAACGACCGCGAGGGCGCCGGCTGCGCCGAGCCCGGCGCCGAGCCAGAAGATCGCCCGCCAGGTGAGGTACTCACCCAGCAGCCCGCCGCTGACGAAGCCGCCGATCCCGAACGCGGCGGTGAGGCCGGCGATCACCGACGTGGCGCGCTCCCCGGGGCACCCGGTCACGCGCGATGGACAGCGTCAGGGGGCCTCGGCGTCGTACCCACCGCCGACGCATGCATTCACCGGCCACCCGCGCCGAACTGCGCCTCACGCGAGCGCGGAGGACCGCGTCCCCGACGAGGAGGGGAGAGCGCTCAGACCAGGAGCTGGGCGGCGGAGGCGTCGCGGGACGCGCGGGCGTGCCGCTCGGCGTCGGCGATCGAGTCGCCGGCGTGCCGGCGCCACCAGGCCTGGCCGTCCTCCGGCAGCGTGTGGATCGGGTCGTAGTAGGCGTAGGTGCGCGTCATCGCCTCGGCGTCGTCGGCCTCGATCGACGTGCGGTAGTTCTTGGTCCAGTAGGAGATCCCGCGCTCCCGGTCGTAGTCGGCGAGCTGGTGCACCCAGCGCTTCCCGACGAACGGTACGTCGCACACGATGCGCGGCGTGGCGAACCCGGGCAGGTAGCCCATCATGTGGTGCTGCAGCCGCTGGGCGTCGGCGACCGAGACCCGCCAGTGCTCGCTGAACGGGATCATGTCGCACATGTAGAAGTAGTAGGGCATGATCTGGGCGCCGTCGAGCAGGGCGAAGGACAGGTCGAGCAGCGCGTCCGGGTCGGCGTTGACGCCGTCGAGCAGCACGCCCTGGTTGCGCACGTCGCGGATGCCGGTGTCGAGCATCGCCCGGGCCGCCTTCGCGACCAGGGGCGTCACCGAGTTGGCGTGGTTGACGTGGGTGTGGATCGCGACGGAGACACCGCGACGCCGCGCCATCGACGCCACCCGCTCCATGCCGGCGCGCACCTCGTCCTGCAGCCAGTGCTGGGGCATGCCCATCAGGGCCTTGGTGGCCAGCCGGATGTCGCGAATGTTGTCGATCTCGAGCAGCCTGTTGAGGAAGTCCTCCAGCCGCGGCCACGGCAGGTTGGCCACGTCGCCGCCGGAGACCACCACGTCGCGCACGCTGGGGGTGCGCCGCAGGTAGTCGACCATCGCGGCGTGCCGGTCGACCGGCTTGGCGGCGAACTTGAGCTTGTCGATGACCGGTGTGGAGTTGCCGACCAAGTCCATGCGGGTGCAGTGACCGCAGTACTGCGGGCAGGTCGGGAGCAGCTCGGCGAGCACCTTCGTCGGGTAGCGGTGGGTGAGGCCCTCGGCCACCCACATGTCGTGCTCGTGCAGCGAGTCCCGGGTGGCGTAGGGGTGCGACGGCCAGTCGGTGCGCCGGTCGGAGAACACCGGCAGCATGTAGCGGCGCACCGGGTCGAGGTACATCGCCTCGGTGTTCCGCCGGCGCCGGCCCGGGCCGTCCTGGAAGTCGTGCGGCGCCATGGTGTTCATCATCTGCGGCGGCACCAGCATGGACATGGTGGCCCGCTCGCGCTGGTCGCGCTCGAGGTCCTCGTAGAACGACTCGTCGACCAGGTCGCCCCACAGGGAGCGCAGCTGGTTGAGGTTCTTGACGCAGTGCGCGCGCTGCCACTGCACCGACTCCCACTCCTCGCGGGTGACGTCCTTCCACCCCGGGAACCGGGTCCAGTCGGGCTCGACCAGCTCGACCTGGCGGTACGGGTAGGGCTGACCTGAGTCGCCCCAAAGATCAGCAGAGGCGATGGCGGTCTCGATGCTCATGGCTGCTCCTCGCGAAAGTGGCGGCGGGCAGAGGGCGCGCCGGTTTGTGTGACGCAGCCCTCACGTGCCAGAGTACGCAGAGAACATCCCGTCTGTCGAACACGACACCGCAAGATTTCCTTTACACGGTCTATTTGTCGGGAGGAGACGCCGTGGATCTCGCCGAAAAGGGCAGTCCCGTCGGGCTGCACCGGGTGCTGGAGCCGGCGGGCGTGCTGCCCCAGGCGGCGGTGCGCCTCGACACCCGCAAGGAGCTGTGGCCCGACGAGGTCCGCCTTCGCGTGGAGCGGCTGAACCTCGACGCCGCGTCGTTCCGCCAGCTCGAGCGCAAGCACGACGGCGACGGCGACGCGGTCCGTGCCGAGGTCCTCGAGATCGTCGGCTCCCGGGGCAAGATGCAGAACCCCGAGACCGGCTCCGGCGGGATGCTCGTCGGCACGGTCGAGGAGGTCGGTCCCGACTCCCCGCTCGATCTGCAGGTGGGGGACCGGGTCGCCACGCTCGTCTCGCTGACGTTGACGCCGCTGGTGATCGAGGACGGTCTGGAGCGCTGGGACGGCCGTGGCGAGCAGGTGCCGGCGGACGGGTACGCGATCCTGTTCGGTCGCTCGATCGCCGCGGTGATCCCGCAGGACCTGCCCGCCGAGCTGTCGCTGTCGGTGATGGACGTCTGCGGTGCGCCGGCGCTCACGGCCCGGGTGGTGGGCGGGTACGTGGAACGCGGCGGCCTGCTCAGCGGCGCCGCGGGGCGCGCGGGTGGCCCCGTGGTGGCCGTCGTCGGCGGCGCGGGGAAGTCCGGGTCGCTGTCCCTGGCCGCGGCGGCGCAGGCCGGTGCCGCACGCACCATCGGCGTGGTGCCGCACCGGGCCGAGGCCGACCTCCTGACCGCGTCGGGCATCGCCGACGTGGTGACCGTCGCCGACGCCCGCGACCCGGTCGCGCTCTTCGAGGCGGTGACCGCGGCCGGAGGTCCGGCCGACGTCACGGTGGTCTGCGTCGACGTACCCGGCTGCGAGGGCGGTGCGATCCTGGCCACCGCACCCGGCGGCACCGTGGTCTTCTTCTCGATGGCCACCTCGTTCAGCGCGGCCGCGCTCGGCGCGGAGGGCCTCGCCGCCGACGTCACGATGCTGGTCGGCAACGGCTACGTGCCCGGGCACGCCGACTACGCGATGTCGCTGCTGCGCGCGAGCACGGGCGTGCGGAGCCTGTTCGAACGGCGGCTGTGAGGCTGCGAGGATGACCAGGTGACGCGACTACTTCTCCGCGGTGGCTACGTCCACACGCCCGCTGACCCGCACGCAACCGCCCTCTGCGTCGAGGACGGCGTGGTGGTGTGGACCGGCGACGACGACGCCTCGGTCCACTTCGCCGACAACGCCGACCGCATCGTGGAGCTCGACGGCCGGCTGGTCGCGCCCGCCTTCGTCGACGCCCACGCGCACCTCGCGCAGACCGGGTTCGCGCTGTCCGGGGTGGACCTCACCGGCTGCGCGAACCTGCACGAGGCGCTCGACGCGGTCGCCGCCCACAGCCACAGCAGCCGGCGACCGGTCGTCGTCGGGCACGGCTGGGACGACACCGCCTGGCCCGAAGGACGGGTCTTCACCCGCGAGGAGCTGGACCGGGCCGCCGGCGGCAAGGCGGTCTACCTCTCCCGCATCGACGAGCACTCCGCGGTCGTCTCCACGGCGTTCCTCGACGCCTGCCCGGACGTCGTGCACGCCGAGGGGTACGACGCGAGCGGCCAGGTCTCGCGCGACGCCCACGCCGCCGCCCGCTCCGGCCTGATCCGGCTGCTGCCGGCGTCGGCACGCGAGGAGGCGATCACGCTCGCGCTCAACGAGGCCGCCCGCAACGGCATCGGCATGGTGCACGAGCTCGGGGCCCCGCACATCAGCCCGCCGGAGGACCTGGCCACGGCGCGGGCCCTCACCGCGCAGCACGTGCTGCCGGAGGTCGTCGGCTACTGGGGCGAGCTCGGCGCCGTCGACCGTGCCGTCGAGCTGGGCTGCGCCGGTGCCGCCGGTGACCTCTGTGTCGACGGGTCGATCGGCTCCCGGACCGCCGCGCTGCACACGCCGTACGCCGGCAGCGACCGCGACGGCCACCTCTTCCTCTCCGCGCAGCAGGTCGCCGAGCACGTCGTGGCCTGCACCCGGGCCGACCTGCAGGCGGGCTTCCACGTGATCGGGGAGCGGGCGACCTCCGAGCTCGTCGAGGGCCTCCGGCTGGCCGCCAAGGAGCTGGGGGAGCAGGCGCTGGTCCGTGGCCGACACCGCCTCGAGCACCTCGAGATGGTCGACCCTGACCAGATGCAGCTGCTCGGCTCCCTCGGCCTCACCGCGAGCATGCAACCGGTGTTCGACCACCTGTGGGGCGGGCCAGACTCGCTCTACGCCCAGCGGCTCGGCGCCGACCGTGCGCGGGGGATGAACGCGTTCGCGTCGCTGAACCGGGCCGGTATCGCGCTTGCCTTCGGCTCGGACTCGCCGGTGACCTCCTTCGGCCCGTGGGCGGCGGTGCGCGCCGCCGCGTGGCACCACACCGAGTCCGAGCGGATCACCGTGCGCGCCGCGTTCAACGCGCACACCCGCGGCGGCTGGCGAGCCGCGCGCCGCGACGAGGGCGGGGTGATCGCGCTCGGGGCGCCGGCCTCGCTCGCCGTCTGGGACCTCGCCGGCGACCTGGTCGTGCAGACCCCTGACACCCGGGTGGCGGCCTGGTCGACCGACCCGCGGGCCGGCGTGCCGCACCTGCCCGACCTCCACCCCGACCTCGACCTGCCGCGCTGCGTGCTCACGCTCGTCGGCGGGGAGGTCGCCTTCGAAGAACCGGGAGCACTGACATGAGCGTCCCCTCGACGCAGCCACCACGCCGCTCGTCCGGCCGGGGCTCGGCCTCCGGGCAGGGTGCGGTGGCCAAGAAGCTCGACCTGGATCCGGTGACCGTCCGCAAGGCCCGCTCGCTGGCCCGCCAGGCGGGCCGGCCGATCGTGAACCTCGCCAAGCGGCACACCACGGTCTCCGTGGAGCGAGCCACCCTGCGGCTGGCGGGGCTCAGCGGAGCCGACGCGGACGGCATCCCGTGGGTCAACCGGCTGCTCGACGCCGTACGCGGCGACGTCGGGCTCGAGCACGGCGTCGCGCTCCCGGTCTGGGACGCGCTGGTGCGCGGCGAGGCGGAGGACCTCACCGTGCTGGCGCAGAAGGCCTCCGCCGGGTCCCTGCGGTTCCGGCTGCCGGAGGGCCGCGACCTCACCCGTGCGCGGGCCGCCGCCCGCAAGCACGTCGGTGCCGGGATCAGGCGCATGGACGCCCGCCGCCGTGAGCGCGAGCGGCTGGTCGGCCGGTTCGGCGATCCCCACCACAAGCCGTGGATCTACCTGATCGTGGCCACCGGCGACATCTACGAGGACATCCCCCAGGCTCAGCAGGCCGCGCGCGAGGGTGCCGACGTGATCGCGGTGATCCGCTCGACGGGCCAGTCGCTGCTCGACTACGTCCCCGAGGGTGCCACCCGGGAGGGCTTCGCGGGCACCTACGCGACCCAGGAGAACTTCCGGCTGATGCGGGCCGCGCTCGACGAGTCCAGCAAGGAGCTCGGCCGCTACGTGCGGCTGACCAACTACGCCTCGGGCCTGTGCATGCCGGAGATCGCCGCGCTGGCCGGGCTCGAGCGGCTGGACATGATGCTCAACGACTCGATGTACGGCATCCTCTTCCGGGACATCAACCCGGTGCGCACGTTCGTCGACCAGCGGTTCAGCCGGCAGGTGCACGCCCGCGCCGGCATCGTCATCAACACCGGCGAGGACAACTACCTGACCACCGCCGACGCGGTCGAGGCCGCGCACACGGTGACGGTCTCGCAGCTGCTCAACGAGTACTTCGCCAAGGAGGCCGGTCTGGAGGACTGGCAGCTCGGGCTCGGCCACGCGTTCGAGATCAACCCCGACCTGCCGGACTCGTTCCGGATGGAGCTCGCCCACGCGCTGCTCGCGCGCGAGCTCTTCCCGAAGGCGCCGCTGAAGTGGATGCCGCCGACCCGGCACATGACCGGGGACGTGTTCCGCGGCTACATGCTCGACGCCTTCTTCAACCTCGTCGGCGCGCTCACCGGCCAGGGCATCCTCCTGGTCGGCATGATGACCGAGGCGGTGGTGACACCGTGGCTCTCCGACCGTGACCTGGCGCTGCAGAACGTCCGCTACGTGATGAACGCCGCCGGCAACCTGCACGAGGACTTCCGGCCGGCCCCGGACGGCTTCATCGCCCAGCGTGCCCGGCAGGTGCTCGCCGAGAGCATCGACCTGCTGGAGAAGATCGTCAGCGACTCCGACCCGGCCGGCGACCCGGCGCTGCTGGCCGCGATCGCCGACGGCACCTTCGGTCTGATGAAGCGGCCCGCTGACCGGGGCAAGGGGCTCGAGGGCGTGGCCACCAAGGCGCCGGGCTACTACAACCCGGCCGGCGAGATCCTGGAGGAGAAGTGAGCGGGAGGAACGACGCCTCGACAGTGTCGACGGCAGAGGGCCCGACGTCCGGGAGCTCGACGCCGGCGGAGGAGGGGCGGATCGTGCGGCCCTACGGCGACACCACCGGCGACGGCATGGTGCAGCTGTCGTTCACGCTGCCGATCCCGCACTCGAAGGTGGCCGAGGGGGCCGCGGCCCAGCTGGCGAACAAGATGGGCATGGACCCGGCGCTGGTGGTGCACGCCAAGCCGATGGGGCCCGACTTCACCTTCTTCGTCGTCTATGGGCGGGTGCACCACCTCGTCGACACCTCCAAGGTGCACGTCGTGGAGCGCGACTACCCGCTGCTGAGCCCCAAGGAGGTCAACGCCGAGATCAAGCGCGGCCTGCGCCGGCGGCTGACCGTCATCGGCGGGTGCATCGGCAGCGACGCGCACACCGTCGGCATCGACGCGATCCTCAACATCAAGGGCTTCGCGGGGGAGAAGGGGCTGGAGTACTACCGCGAGGTCAGGGTGGTCAACCTCGGCGCCCAGGTCTCGGTGCCCCAGCTGGTGGCCCGCGCGCGGGCCGAGAAGGCCGACGCCGTGCTGGTCTCCCAGGTCGTCACCCAGCGCGACGCGCACCTGCTCAACACCAAGGAGATGTCCGCGGCGTTCCGCGAGGCCTACCCCAGCGACCGGCGGCCGCTGCTGATCGTGGGCGGTCCCCGCTTCGACGAGGCGATGGCCGCCGAGCTCGGCGTGGACCGGGTCTTCAGCCGAGGTACGACGCCCGGAGAGGTCGCCTCCTTCCTCGTGGACCGCCTGGTCACCCACCGCCCCAGCAGCCCGAGAACGAAGGCCTCATGAGCGAACCCACGACCGGCGCGACGGTCGGTCTGACCGTCACCCACCGCCGCTACGTCCCCTACTCGCACGCCCACTACGCCGGCAACCTCGTCGACGGCGCCTACTCCCTCGGCCTGTTCGGGGACGTGGCCACGGAGGTCTGCATCCGCACCGACGGCGACGAGGGCTTGTTCGCGTCGTACTCCGACGTCCAGTTCAAGGCTCCGGTCCGGGCCGGCGACGTGCTCGAGGTGACCGCGGAGGTGGTCCGGGTCGGCACCCGCTCGCGCACCATGGACTTCACCGTCCGCGTGGTGGGTCGCGGCCGCCCCGACGTCTCCGAGTCGGCCGCGGAGATGCTCACGGACCCGGTGGTGGCCACCACCGCGACCGGGACGGTCGTCGTACCCGCGAAGAGCTGAACCGGCGTGTCGGCGCGAGACACGCCGACACCAGGCAAAAAACTGGGTGAAATCTCAGCGCCGGCCCACCCGCAGTGACCTGCGAAAACGCTGAAAACCCCAGGAAACGCCCCGGTTGACACCGGGCGCTCGCCGAACCAGAGTCTCCCTCGGTCCACCAAGCAGGCCGAGGCGCGCGCCGACGTCCAGGTGGCCGCGTCACCGGGTCGGGTACCACGAATCCAGGCGCGACGCGGCCCGGGTACGTCGGTGGCGTCGCCCGGGGTGAGCAACGAGAAGGGT
This sequence comes from uncultured Actinomycetota bacterium, assembly GCA_963816325.1. Classification (GTDB taxonomy): domain Bacteria; phylum Actinomycetota; class Actinomycetes; order Propionibacteriales; family Nocardioidaceae; genus Nocardioides_B. Next base: position 339,465 of record CAWFKC010000019.1, read on the forward strand.
CCGTCACCCAGTAGACAACGGCGGTGTCTCTCGCAGCCAGCGAGAGCGCGGCCGGTCCGAAGGGTCGCGGACCCTTCTCGTGTCCTGGTCCGGTTCTCGGGGGCGTCGGATAGGTTGGGACCTGCACGCGCAGGTCACCCAGCAGCACACCTGGAGGAATGGTGAGGTCGGTCGTCAGGGCCCTCACCTGTGCCGTCGCGGGGGTCGCCGCGGCGCTGTCCTTCGAGCCCTACCACTGGGTGTTCCTGCTGCCGCTCGCGGTCGCGGCCGTCACCGTGGTGTGGGCAGGCGTCCCCGCGCGCACCGGGTTCTGGCTCGGCGCGCTGTTCGGCGGCGTCTTCATGCTGGTGCTGATGCCCTGGCTGACCGTCATCGGGTGGTACGCCTGGATCCCCCTGGCGCTCGTCGAGGGCCTGTTCTACGGACTCGCCGGGCTGGCCACGTCGGCCACCCGCCGGTTGCGCTGGTGGCCGCTGTGGGCGGCCTCGTCGTGGGTGCTGGTCGAGGCGCTGCGCAGCCGCGTGCCCTTCGGCGGCTTCCCCTGGGGCCGGCTGGCGTTCGCCACCGAGGACACCCCGGTCGCGCCGTGGTTCGCCTACGTCGGCCCCGCCGGCGTCACGCTCGCGGTCGCCCTGGTCGGCGCGACCCTCGCCTGGGCGCTGCTGGCCGTACGTCGAACCGGGCAGTTCCGGGTGCGGCGCGCCGCGACGTCGTTCGGCGCGGTCGCGGGGGTCCTGGTCCTTGCCGGCGCCGCGTCGGCCACCCCGGTCAACCGGTCCGCCCACCCGGCGCAGCTGGCCCACGTGCGGGTCGCGGCCGTCCAGGGCAACGTGCCCGGTGAGGGACTGGAGGCCTTCGCGGAACGGCGGGCGGTGCTCAACAACCACGTCGAGGCCACCTTCCGCCTCGCCGACCGGGTGGCCGCGGGCCGGGCCCCGCGCCCGGACCTGGTGGTCTGGCCCGAGAACTCCTCCGACATCAACCCCTACGCGGACCCCACCGCAGCCGCCCAGATCGCCGAGGCGGCCCGTGCGATCGGCGCGCCCATCCTGATGGGCGCGGTGGTCGGCGACCGGCAGGGATCCGGCTGGCACAACCGGGCGATCGTGTGGTCGGCCGACGGCCGGCCCGGGGCGTACTACGACAAGGAGCACGGGGTGCCGTTCGGGGAGTACATCCCCCTGCGGGGACTGCTCGCGCCGCTCGTGCCCGCGCTCGACCAGATCCCCTCGGACATGATCCCCGGCACGCGCACCGGCGTGCTGCGGGTGGGCCCGGCCCGGGTCGGCGCCCTGATGTGCTTCGAGGTCGCCTACGACGGGATGGTGCGTGCGGTCGTGCGTGACGGCGCCGGGATGGTGGTGGTGCCGACCAACAACGCCACCTACACCGGCACCGGGCAGGTCGAGCAGCAGTTCGCGATGTCGCGGCTGCGCGCGATCGAGACCGGCCGCTACGTCGTGGTGGCCTCGACCAACGGGATCTCCGGGGTGATCGCCCCCGACGGGCGGGTGGTGGCGCGGGCACCGGCCCAGGTGCAGAAGGTGCTCGAGGACCGGGTCGCGCTGCGCCACGACCTGACACCGGCCGTGCGGTTCGGGGGTTGGGTCGAGGGCGCGGTAGCCGGCGTCTCGGTCCTCTCCCTGCTCGCCGCGGCGCTGCTCGGCCGTCGTCGGCGGCCGCACCCCGTGCCGGAGACAGCGAGGGACTCAGAAAGGCCGGTATGGGCACAGCAGACCTGACCCGCGTGGTGATGGTGGTCCCCACCTACAACGAGCGGGACAACCTCGCGTGGATCGTCGGCCGGTTGCGTGCGGCGGTGCCGCACGTCGACGTGCTGGTCGTGGACGACGGCTCGCCCGACGGCACCGGCGAGATCGCCGACGGGCTCGCCGCGCGGGACCCGCACGTGAGCGTGCTGCACCGCACCGAGAAGGCGGGGCTCGGCGCGGCGTACCTGCACGGCTTCGCCGTCGCGCTCGAACGGGGCTACGACGTGGTGGGCGAGATGGATGCCGACGGCTCGCACCAGCCCGAGGAGCTGCCCCGGCTGCTCGACGCGCTGACCGACGCCGACCTGGTGATCGGCTCCCGCTACGTGCGCGGCGGGTCCGTGGTCAACTGGCCGTTGTCACGCAAGGTGCTGTCGAGGGGCGGGAACCTCTACGCCCGCCTGCTGCTGAGTATCTCGGTCCGGGACGTGACCGCGGGCTACCGGCTGTTTCGCCGGACGACGCTGGAGGCGATCGACCTGCCCGGCGTGGAGTCGGCCGGCTACATCTTCCAGACCGACCTGGCGTTCCGGACCCTGCAGGCGGGGCTTCGGGTGGTCGAGGTGCCGATCGAGTTCGTGGAGCGGGTCCGCGGGGAGTCGAAGATGAGCCGCGACGTGGCCGTGGAGTCGCTGCGCCGGATCACTGGGTGGGGCCTGCGTCAGCGGCGACGTCAGGCGAGCGGCGTACTCTCGAAGGCGGGGAGCGCACGAGAGGGAGGGCGATGAGGCGCTGGCTGCCGTGGTGGGTGAGCGTGCTGCTGTTCATCGGTCTGCCCGTGCTCGAGATCTACCTGGTGATCCAGGTCGGGCAGGTCATCGGCGCCGGCTGGACGGTGCTGCTGCTCGTCGCCGACAGCGTGCTCGGCGCCTACCTTCTCAAGCGCGAGGGGCTGCGCGCCTGGCGGGCGCTGCGCGAAGCGCTGGCCGAGCGGCGGATGCCGGCGACGGAGCTGGCCGACGGGGCGCTGATCCTCGTCGGCGGGACGCTGCTGCTGACCCCCGGCTTCGTGACCGACGCGTTCGGCTTCTTCTTCGTGCTGCCGCTGACCCGGCCGCTCGCGCGGGGGGTGGTGTCGCGGTTCGTCAGCCGCCGGCTGCTGCCGGCGGGCACGAGCTACGGCGGCGCGTCGTACGGCGGCACGTCGACCGGCGGCACGTCGAACGGGCCCCAGACGCGACGACGCCCCGGACCCGATTCGGTGGTCCAGGGCGAGGTCGTCGACGAGTAGCGGCGGCTCAGGCCGTCTTGGCCTTCTTCTTGCCCGGCCGGTGCAGGTGGGCCGGGCCGATCTCGCCGCCGCGCAGCAGCTCCAGCCGCTCGGTGAGGATGTCCTCGAGCTCCTTGAGGCTGCGCCGCTCGAGCAGCATGTCCCAGTGGGTGCGGGCCGGCTTCTCGGCCTTCTCCTCCGGTGTCTTCCCGTCCTTGCTCAGCGCCGCCGCGCCGCAGCGCGGGCACTCCCACGTCGCCGGCACGTCGGCCTCGATCGACATCGGGATCTCGAACTCGTGGCCCTGCGGGCACGCGTAGCCGATGTTCTGTCGGGCGGCGAACTCGATGCCGCGCTCGTCTTCAAAGCTCTGGCCCCCGAGGCGGGCGCCACGTAGTGTCCGCTCTCCCATGAGCCACCTCCTGTGATTTGGTCCCCGTAAGTCCGGGAGACGCACCTGCCGGCGTCGGGCGCTGCAAGGACGTCTCCATGTCGCACAACGATCCGGCGTCCCGAGAGATTCCCTCTGCGCGGCCGCGGACCATGTGCTGCCGCACACTCTGCTTACCCGGTCGGGAGTCGGCTACACGCGCCCGGGGGGTCGTCTCGGCCACGGTGGCGACAAATTTCGGGTGGCGCGGCGGGCCGCGCGACCCTGGGTTCACGGCCATGTGTGTCGAAACCGACGAGCCGGTCCGTAGCCAGGCTATGCACAGCGTGTTTCCTGGTTGCCGGCGAGCGGGCCCTGCTGGCGGTTACCTGTCCGGGGGACGCGAGGTCTGCGAGGAGGGCTGCTCCGAGGGGCTCGACGACCTCACCGTCCGGCCGAGCGGATCTATCGTGGGTCGATGACGCGCTACTGCATCGATCCGCCGACCTTCCTGCACCTCGTGCGGGCCGGGCGGCGACCGCACCCGTCCCACCAGCTGGTGGCGCCGAGCTCGCTTCGCTCCCGTGCGCTCGAGCTGGTCCTGGTCGAGGTGCGCGCCGGTGAGCTCGACGACCGAGACGCCCTCGAGATCCATGAGAGGCTCACCGGGCTGAAGGTGCGGCTGCTGGGCGACCGCGTGTCCCGGCGCACCGCCTGGGACCTCGCTCGCCGGTTCGACTGGGAGGACCTCGCCGACGCCGAGTGCCTGGCTGTCACGAGGCTCCAGGCCGATGCGTTGGTGACGATCGACTCCGCGCTCGCCGCGAAGGCGGCCGGCGTCGTCCCGCTCGCGCCGCTGGAGAGTCTCCTCACCGCGTGACGCCGCGGTCCCGACAGCGAGCCGCGCCCGCGCTCAGACCACCACCGGCGCGGTGTTCCCCGCCTCGCGGATCCCCTCCGAGGTGTTCACCCTCGCCAGGAACACGAAGCCGATCAGGAAGAACGCCATCAGCGCCAGCAGCGCCGGCCGGTAGGAGTGCGTCGCCTGCTGCACCACGCCGAACACCAGCGTGCCCAGCCAGCTCGTGCCACGCTCGGCGGCCTGGTACAGCGAGAAGTACTCCGCCTCGCGGCCCCGCGGGATCAGCAGGCTGTAGAACGACCGCGACAGCGCCTGGGTGCCGCCGAGCACCACGCCGATGCCGACCGCGAGCCCCAGGAACGCCGGGAAGTTCCCGCGCGGGGTGAAGTAGCCGACCGCGACGACGAGCACCCAGATCAGCAGGCCGGCCAGGATCACCCGGCGCGCGCCGATGCGCTCGGCGACCCGGCCGAAGAGCAGCGCGCCGGCGATGCCGACGAACTGCACCACGAGGAAGGCCGACAGCACGGTCGCCTTCTCGAAGCCGAGCTGCTTCTCGCCGTACACCGAGGCGGCGTAGATCACCGTCTGGATGCCGTCGTTGTAGAACAGGTAGCCGATGAGGAACGTCAGCGTCACCGGGTAGGCACGCAGACCCCTGAGGGTCTGCCACAGCTGCCCGAAGCTCTGGCGCACCAGTCCTCCGCTCTCGGGCACGGGGTTGACCGGCGGCCGGTTGCGCACGCCGAAGTAGGGGATCAGCGTGAACGCGGCCCACCAGACTGCTGCCGAGAGCAGGCAGATCCGCACCGCCAGGCCCTGGTTGTCGGGCATCAGCTTGAGCAGCACGAAGTTCGCGGCCAGCAGCAGCCCGCCGCCCAGGTAGCCCAGCGCCCAGCCACGGGAGGAGACCCGGTCCCGCTCGTCGGGCGTGGCGATGTCGCACAGGATCGAGTCGTAGACCACCAGCGACGCGCCGAGACACAGCGTGGCCGCCAGCAGCAGCGCGGCGCCGAGCTGCCAGTCCGACCCGGTGACGAAGAACATCAGTGCCGCCGCCACGCTGCCCGCCCACGCGTAGCGGCCCATCATCGTGGTCTTGCGCGAGGAGCGGTCGGCCGCCGCCCCCACCACCGGCAGGATCAGCGCCGAGAGGATGGTGGTCGCGGTGACGAGGTAGAACACCAGCGACCCGGGGGAGACGCTGAGCCCCAGCACCGAGAGGTTCGCGGTGCACGGGTTCTCGGCGCTGCCGGCGCGCCCGCAGGCGGCGACCTCGGCGACCGAGGTGAGGTAAGGCGCGAACAGCACCGCGGCCGTGGTCGTCACGTAGGCGGAGTTCGCCCAGTCGTACCAGTACCAGGCGCGCTGCTCCTTGCGCCGGGCCAACGGCTCGAGGTTCGCGATCCCCGGCGTGCGTGCGCTCATCAGGCGGCTCCCATCCACTGACCTCGTTGCTGGAGGACCGCGCGCAGCACGTCGGTGCGGTCGGTCATGATGCCGTCGACCCCGAGGTCGAGCAGGTGGTGGATCTCGGCGACGTCGTCGACGGTCCACACGTGCACCGGACGGCCCGTGGCGTGCGCCCGGCCGATGAACGCCTCGGTCACCACGGTGAGCCGGCCGCGCCGGTGCGGCACCTGCAGCACGTCGCCGCGTCCTCGCGTGAACACCTCGACCAGCGCGGCCACCGGGGCGACCTTCGTGAATGCGGCGACGGCCGGGCCGCAGGAGGTGGCGACCCGCGGGCCGACCAGGCGCCGGAAGCGGGACAGCCGGCGCTCGGAGAACGCCCCGACGCAGACGCGGTCGTGCGCGCAGTGCGCCTCGATCAGCCGGGCCAGCGGCACGACGGCCGCCTCGGCCTTCAGGTCGATGTTGAACCGGACCTGCGGGAACGACTCGAGCAGCGCCTCGAGGGTCGGCACCTGCTCCCGCTCGCCGACCACGGCGGCCGCCACCTCGTCGTACGTCAGGGAGGCGATCTCGCCGCGCCGGTCGGTGACCCGGTCCAGGACCGTGTCGTGGAAGGCGAGCAGCACCCCGTCGCGGGTGGCGTGCACGTCGGTCTCGAGGTAGTGGTAGCCGAGCTCGACCGCGTGCCGGAAGGCGGTGAGGGTGTTCTCCAGGCCCTCGATCTCGGGGTGGAACGCGCCGCCGCGGTGCGCGAACGCCAGGACGGTCCCGGGCTGGTCGAGACCGGTGTCGAGGAACGGGAAACCGGTGCGGGGTCGCGTCACCCATGCATTATGCGGGCCCATGGGCCCAGGCTGCCCGGCAACGCGCGGACGGCGCATCGGTACGGGTACTCAGCGTTGCGGGCGGATGACCGCGCCCGTGCCGGGTACCGTCGACAGCATGGACGAGATGACCTGCCCTCAGTGCAAGGCCGCGATGTCTGACCGAGACGTGTCCGGGGTCACCGTGCACCAGTGCCCGCAGTGCGAGGGGGTCTTCCTCGAGCGCGCCGAGCTGGGCAACCTCGTGGACGCCGAGAACGACTGGCACCGGGGCTCCGGGCCGGTCACCCAGCCGATGCCCCGCATCACCGAGGACATGGTCGCGCCGCCCAGCCCGCCGGCGCGCCCCACCGCCCGCGCCTGGGTCGAGACCCTCTTCCGCTGACGGTCGACTCGGCGGTCAGATGTCGCGGAAGGTCTCGATGCTGGCGCCCAGGCCGTTCAGCCTCTCGGCGAGATCCTCGTAGCCGCGGTTGATCACGTAGACCGACCGCAGCACCGACGTGCCCTTGCTGGCCATCATCGCCAGCAGGATCACCACCGCAGGACGCAGTGCCGGCGGGCAGACGATCTCCGCACCGCGCCACTTCGTCGGACCTTCAATCATCACTCGGTGCGGGTCGAGCAGCTTCACCGCCGCTCCCAGCTTGGTCAGCTCGGTGAGGTAGATCGCCCGGTTCTCGTAGACCCAGTCGTGCAGCAGCGTCTGCCCCTGGGCCGCGGCCGCGATCACCGCGAAGAACGGCAGGTTGTCGATGTTGAGGCCCGGGAACGGCATCGGGTGGATCTTGTCGATGGGGGAGTGCAGCTCGGAGACCTTGGTGGTGATGTCGACCAGGCGCGTGTGCTCGTTGCGCGCGAGGTACTCCTCGCCGCGGCGGTAGTCGAAGCCCATCTCCTCCAGCAGCGCGAGCTCGATCTCCAGGAACTCGATCGGCACCCGGCGGATGGTGATCTCCGAGCGGGTCACGATCGCCGCGGCCAGCAGCGACATCGCCTCGATCGGATCCTCGGACGGTGCGTAGTCGACGTCCACGTCGATCTCCGGCGTGCCGTGCACCGTCAGCGTCGTGGTGCCGATGCCCTCGATGCGCACGCCGAGCTTCTCGAGGAAGAAGCAGAGGTCTTGGACCATGTAGTTGGGGCTGGCGTTGCGGATCACCGTGACCCCGTCGTGGCGGGCGGCGGCGAGCAGCGCGTTCTCGGTCACCGTGTCGCCGCGCTCGGTGAGCACGATCGGGCGCAGGGGAGTGACCGCCCGGTTGACGGTGGCGTGGTAGTTGCCCTCGGTGGCCTTCACCTCGAGCCCGAAGGGGCGCAGCGCGGCCATGTGCGGCTCGACGGTGCGCGTGCCCAGGTCGCAGCCGCCGGCATAGGGCAGCTCGAAGGTGTCCTCGCGGTGCATCAGCGGGCCGAGGAACATGATGATCGAACGGGTACGACGGGCCGCGTCGGCGTCGATGTGGGCCAGGTCGAGCTCGGCCGGCGGGACGATCTCCAGGTCGTTCTCGGAGTTGAGCCAGCGCGTCTCGACGCCCAGGCTGGCCAGCACCTCGAGCAGCCGGTTGACCTCCTCGATCCGGGCGACCTTGCGCAGGGTCGTGCGACCGCGGTTGAGCAGCGAGGCGCACAGCAGCGCGACGCCCGCGTTCTTCGAGGACTTCACCTCGATGCTGCCGGAGAGCTCGGTCGGCCCGGACACCCGCAGGTGGGTGGGACCGGCGCCGAGCGAGACGATCTCGGAGTCCAGGGCCTCGCCGATGCGCGCGAGCATCTCCAGGCTCAGGTTCTGGTTGCCCTTCTCGATGCGGTTGACGGCGCTCTGGCTGGTGTTGAGCACCTCGGCGAGCTGGGTCTGCGTCCAGCCGCGGTGCTTGCGTGCGTCGCGGATCAGGTTGCCGATCCGCGAGAGGTAGTCCTCGGTCATGGCAGCACGGTATCTCAGATATGAGATAGCAGCGAACTGGCGCTGCGGCGTGTCCGGGAGAAGGGGAGCGGAGATCCATGGTCGCCCACACCGGGGCAGAGGCGAAATCCGGGGCGCCGCTGCGGGCCGCCGAGCGGTTCGGCCCTCCTGCCTAGGATGGCGACCATGCGAGCCACCACCATCCACGCCCCGTACGACATCCGGCTCGAGGACCGGCCGGCCCCGAGCATCGACGCGCCCACCGACGCCATCGTGCGGGTGGTCGCCTCCTGCGTGTGCGGCTCGGACCTGTGGTCCTACCGCGGCGAGAACGAGATCAAGGAGCCCTCGCCGATCGGCCACGAGATCGTCGGTGTCGTGGAGGAGGTCGGCTCCGCGGTCAAGCACTTCAAGCCCGGCGACTTCGTCATCGCGCCGTTCGTGCACTGTGACAACACCTGCCCGCACTGCCGGGCCGGCATCACGTCCGCCTGTGAGAACCAGGGCTTCACCGTGGGCGGCCAGGCCGAGTACGCCCGGGTCTTCCAGGCCGACGGCAGCCTGGTCAAGACCGACGGCATGCCCGACGACGCGCTGCTTCCGTCGCTGCTGACCCTCGCCGACGTGATGGCGACCGGCTGGCACGCCGCGGTGGCCGCGGGTGTCACGCCCGGCTCGACCGCGGTCGTGGTCGGTGACGGCGCCGTCGGCCTGTGCGGGGTGCTCGCGGCCGCGCAGATGGGGGCCGAGCAGGTCATCGCGATGTCGCGCCACGAGCCGCGGCAGAAGCTCGCGCTGGAGTTCGGCGCCACCGAGATCGTGCCCGAGCGCGGCGAGGAGGGTGAGCAGCGCATCCTCGAGCTCACCAAGGGCGTCGGCGCGGACGCCGTCCTGGAGTGCGTGGGCAACGACCCGGCCATGCAGACCGCGTTCCGGATCGCCCGGCCCGGGTCGACCGTCGGCTTCGTCGGCGTCCCGCACGGCATCGAGCTCCCGGTCCGCCGGATGTTCAGCCGCAACGTCGGGCTCGCCGGCGGCATCGCGCCGGTGCGCACCTACCTCCCGGACCTGCTGAAGCGCACCCTGTCCGGCGCCATCGACCCCGGCAAGGTGTTCGACCTGACCCTGCCGCTCGTCGAGGTCGCCGAGGCCTACAAGGCGATGGACGAGCGCCGCGCGATCAAGGTGCTGCTGCGGCCCTGAGCGCCTCGGCTCTGCCCCGTGCGTACGGCCCTCAGGACTCGAACCAGGAGCAGGCGAGAAGGCCCGTCCCCGTCCCCTGGCATGAGCGCGCGGTGGGCTCGGGCTCCTCGACCGGCACGGCGACGTTCATGAGCACCTCGCAGTCGCAGTAACCGCCGCGGGCGGCGAGCGTGCGCTCCAAGCCGGACCATGCCGGTGCCACCTGGTCGCGCCAGCGCGCCGCCCAGCGGAGATGGTTGTCGCACCCGTGCTCGACCACCATGCGCACCAGGTAGCAGCACAAGCACTCGTTGTCGTCCGGCCGGGTGCCGTCGGGGGTCGTGGCGGGTCGGGAATCGGTGGTGCTCATCGGGTCCTCCTCGGGTAGTGGGGTCGAGCTGTCCACGGTTCTAGTCCCGGCCACCGACATCGACGGCGGCTTCGCCGGTCGGCCTGTGGGCAAGTCCCGCAACGGCGTGGGACGATCGTTTCCGTGACCACGTCGTTGGGCCCGTCGGCGCGCGAGCAGCGCCTGCGCCACCTTGCGCTGCTGAGGAAGGTGCGCGACCGGATCGACCGCGACTACGCGCAGCCGCTCGACGTCGAGGCGCTCGCCCGCGGCGTGCACATGTCCGCCGGCCACCTCAGCCGCGAGTTCCGGGCGGCCTACGGCGAGTCGCCGTACAGCTACCTGATGACCCGGCGGATCGAGCGGGCCATGACGCTGCTGCGGCGCGGTGACCTGACCGTGACCGAGGTCTGCTTCGCGGTCGGCTGCTCGTCGCTGGGCACCTTCAGCACGCGCTTCACCGAGCTGGTCGGCGTGCCGCCGAGCACCTACCGCCGGGAGGCGGCCCGGGCGACGCTCGGCATCCCGGCCTGCCTGGCGAAGCAGGTCACCAGACCGGTCAGGAATCGAGAAGCGCCGGCGTCACCGCCGCCTCTAACGTGAGCGGCATGGACCTCACCATTCACTATGCCTTCCTCCCGCACACCGATGCCGACGCGACGCTGGGCTTCTACCGCGACACCCTCGGCTTCGAGCTGCACAACGACGTCGGCTACGCGGGCATGCGCTGGCTCACCGTCGGGCCGCCCGGTCAGCCCGTCTCCGTCGTGCTCCACCCGCCGGCGGCCGATCCCGGGGTCACGGAGGAGGAGCGCCGTACCATCCTCGAGCTGATGGCCAAGGGCACCTACGGCGCGCTCACGCTGGCCACCCCCGATCTCGACGGCGTCTTCGAGAAGGTCGAGGCTAGCGGGGCCGAGGTCGTCCAGGAGCCGACCGAGCAGCCGTACGGCGTGCGCGACTGTGCGTTCCGCGACCCGTCGGGCAACCTGATCCGGATCAACGAGGTGCCCTGAGTCGTGAGCACCCCGCACGTCGCCGACAGCCACGGCCTGATCCGGGTGGTCGGCGCACGCGAGAACAACCTCAAGGACGTCCACGTCGAGCTCCCCAAGCGCCGGCTGACGGTCTTCACCGGCGTGTCCGGCTCGGGCAAGAGCTCGCTGGTCTTCGGCACCATCGCCGCGGAGTCCCAGCGGCTCATCAACGAGACCTACAGCGCCTTCCTGCAAGGGTTCATGCCGACGCTGGGCCGCCCCGAGGTCGACGTACTCGAAGGACTGACGACCGCGATCATCGTCGACCAGGAGCGGATCGGGTCCGACCCCCGGTCCACGGTGGGCACCGCCACGGACGCCAACGCGATGCTGCGGATCCTGTTCAGCCGGCTCGGCACGCCGCACCTCGGCTCCCCGCAGGCGTTCTCCTTCAACGTCGCCTCGGTCAGCGGCGCCGGTGCGGTCACCGTCGAGCGCGGCGGCGACACGGTGAAGGAGCGCCGCAGCTTCAGCATCACCGGCGGGATGTGCCCGCGCTGCGAGGGCCGCGGCTCCGTGCAGGACTTCGACGTCTCCGAGCTGTACGACGCGACCAAGTCGCTGCGTGGCGGCGCACTGAGGATCCCCGGCTACAGCATGGACGGCTGGTACGGCCGCATCTTCAGCGGCAGCGGGTTCTTCGACATGGACAAGCCGGTCGGGGAGTACACCAAGAAGGAGCTGCGGGACCTGCTCCACAAGGAGCCGACCAAGATCAAGGTCGACGGCATCAACCTCACCTACGAGGGCCTGATCCCCAAGATCCGCAAGTCGATGCTCTCCAAGGACCCGGAGGCCATGCAGCCGCACGTGCGGGCCTTCGTGGACCGTGCGGTCACGTTCCGCACCTGCCCGGACTGCGAGGGCACGCGCCTCAACGAGGGCGCCCGCTCGTCACGGGTCCGCGGTCTCAACATCGCCGACGCGTGCGCGATGCAGATCACCGACCTCGCGGCGTGGGTGCGCGGTTTCGACGAGCCGTCGGTGGCTCCGCTGCTGACGGCGCTGGGGGACACCCTCGACTCGTTCGTCGAGATCGGGCTGGGCTACCTCAGCCTGGACCGACCGGCCGGCACGCTGTCGGGCGGCGAGGCGCAGCGGGTGAAGATGATCCGCCACCTCGGGTCGTCGCTGACCGACGTCACCTACGTCTTCGACGAGCCGACGATCGGCCTGCACCCGCACGACATCGCCCGGATGAACGGCCTGCTGCTGCGGTTGCGCGACAAGGGCAACACGGTGCTCGTCGTCGAGCACAAGCCGGAGGCGATCGCGATCGGCGACCACGTCGTCGACCTCGGCCCGGGCGCCGGCACCGCGGGCGGCCAGGTGGTGTTCGAGGGCACCGTCGAGGCGTTGCGGGCCAGCGGCACCGTCACCGGTCGGCACTTCGACGACCGGGCCGCGCTGAAGCCGGCGGTGCGCACGCCCTCGGGCGTGCTGGCGGTGCGCGGCGCGAGCACCCACAACCTGCGCGACGTTGACGTCGACATCCCGCTCGGGGTGCTGGCGGTGGTCACCGGGGTGGCCGGCTCCGGCAAGAGCTCGCTCATCCGCGGCTCGGTGTCCGGGCGCGAGGGCGTCGTCGCGGTCGACCAGACCGCGATCCGCGGCTCGCGGCGCAGCAACCCGGCGACGTACACCGGTCTGCTCGACCCGGTCCGCAAGGCGTTCGCGAAGGCGAACGGCGTGAAGCCGTCGCTGTTCAGCGCCAACTCCGAGGGCGCCTGCCCGACGTGCAACGGCGCCGGCGTGGTCTACACGGACCTGGCGATGATGGCGGGCGTGGCCACCACCTGCGAGGAGTGCGAGGGCAGGCGTTTCCAGGCGTCGGTGCTGGAGTACACCTTCGGCGGCCGCAACATCGCCGAGGTGCTGGCGATGCCGGCCGCCGAGGCCCGCGACTTCTTCGGCGACGGCGCGGCTCGCACGCCGGCGGCGCACCGGGTCCTGGAGCGGCTCGTCGACGTGGGGCTGGGTTATGTCAACCTGGGCCAGCCGCTGACCACGCTCTCCGGCGGGGAGCGCCAGCGGCTCAAGCTGGCCACCCGGATCGGCGAGCAGGGCGGTGTCTTCGTCCTCGACGAGCCGACCAGCGGACTGCACCTCGCCGACGTCGAGCAGCTGCTCGGGCTGCTGGACCGGCTCGTCGACGCCGGCCGGTCGGTGATCGTCATCGAGCACCACCAGGCGGTGATGGCGCACGCCGACTGGATCATCGACCTCGGCCCGGGCGCCGGTCACGACGGCGGCCGGGTGGTCTTCGAGGGCACGCCGGCCGACCTGGTGGCCTCTGGCGCCACGCTGACCGGTCAGCACCTGGCGGCGTACGTCGGAGGCTGAAGCTGCGCCAAGTCGCCGATAAGCGACATTATGTCAAGTAGTGTGGAGAGCGGGGCGGGCGGCGACCCGCGGGCTCACCGACCCGGCGTGAGCACCTCGGCCCGCAGGTAGGCGCCGGCGTCCTCCGGCGTCAGCGGGTGCGCGAACAGGTAGCCCTGACCGACCGTGCAGCCCTGCTCCAGCAGCCAGACACGCTGCGCCTCGTCCTCGATGCCCTCGCCGAACACCTGCACGTCCATCGCCCCCGCCAGCGCGATCACCCCGCGCAGCAGGTCGTCGGCGCGTGGCGCGTCGGGGTCCTCCACGACCGGGTGCTCGACCTTGAGGATGTCGATCGGCAGGGTCTGCAGGAAGGTCAGCCCGGACCGGCTCAGCCCGAAGTCGTCGACGGCGATGCGCACACCGAGCTCGTGCAGCCCGGCCAGGCGCTCCTGCGAGACCTCGAGGTCACGGATCACCTCGGCCTCGGTGAGCTCGAGGACGAGCTGCGGCGCGCTGAGCCCGCTCTCCGTCAGTGCCAGTCCCACCATCTCCACGAAGCCCTCGGCGGCGAGGTCCTGGGCCGAGACATTGACGTGCACGGTCAGCGGCAGGCCGACCGCGGCCGCCCACTGCTGCACCTGTGCGGTGGCGGTGGACAGCACCAGCCGGCCGAGCTGGGTGATCAGGCCGAACTCCTCGGCCACCGGGACGAACCGGTCCGGCGGGACCTGGCCGTGGACCGGGTGCCGCCAGCGCACCAGCGCCTCGAAGCCGATCAGGGACATCTCCTCGATGTTGAGCAGCGGCTGGTAGCAGACGTCGAGGCCCTGCTCCTCCAGCGCCTGGCGCAGGTCCTGGCCGATCGCCAGGCGCTCGTCGGCGGTGACCACGAGGTCCTGGCTGCACAGCTCGACCTTGTTGCGTCCCGCGCGCCGCGACTCCCGCATCGCGAGGTCGGCCGCGCGCAGCAGGTCCTCCGCGTCGCCGGACTCGCCGAGCACGTCGTAGGTCGCGAGGCCGGCGCTCACGCTCAGGTGGGCCCGCCGCTGGCTGTCGAGGAACACCGGCTTGACCACGGTGGCGATCAGCCGTTCCGCGGTCTCGACCGCGTCGAAGCTGTGCGCGAGGTTCTCGAAGAGCACCGCGAACTCCTGGTCGCCCAGGCGGGCGATCGGGCGCTGGGGCCCGAGCACGCCGGTCAGCCGGTGCGCGATCACGCCGAGCAGCTCGTCGCGGGCGGCCAGTCCCCCGGCCTCGGCGACGTCGTTGACCCCGTCGACGTACACCATCAGCAGCGCGGGCCGCGCCCCGTCCCCTGTCGCGGCGAAGGCCAGGTGGCTGGCGGCGCGGAGCCCGGCCCGAGTCAGCAGCCCGAACTCGTCGACCAGCGCGCCGTCCAGCTCCGCGGCCTCCCGCGGTCCGCGTCGTCTCATGCGGTGCTGCCTCCCTCTGGCCTACCACTGCACGTGTTTGGGGACTACTCTCCCCCGCGCTGGTCGCAAATGTCCGAATTTGACGGAATTACAGCCCGGATGCGCCGGGTGAGTGGCCCACTCGGGCCATCGTTCTGTCCGATCGGCGGAGCGTCGTAGGTTGTGAGCCATGAGCGGCCACGATCTCCACCCGTCGGCAGGTCGCGACGGGGGCGCACCATGAACCACCTCTCGACGCCCTGCCTGGTCGTCGACGTCGACCGGCTCGAGGCGAACATCGCCGCGATGGCGGCGGCCGCGGACCGGCTCGGAGTGACGCTGCGCCCGCACGCCAAGACCCACAAGTGCCCGGAGATCGCGCGACGCCAGGTCGCCGCCGGTGCGGTCGGGCTCACCGTCGCCACCGTCGGCGAGGCCGAGGTGTTCGCCGCCCGCGGCTTCGACGATCTCTTCCTGGCCTACCCGCTGTGGGTGGACCCGGCCAAGGGCGACCGGCTGCGCCAGCTGGCCGAAGGGGCCAGGCTCACCGTCGGCATCGACTCTCCCGAGGGCGCCCGCACCCTGGCCGCTCAGCTCCCCCACGCGCGGGTGCTGGTCGAGGTCGACAGCGGGCAGCACCGCAGCGGCGTGCTGCCCGAGGACGCCGGGGTGCTGGCGGAGGCCGCTGCCGGCGCGGGGCTGGAGGTCGCCGGAGCCTTCACGTTTCCCGGGCACAGCTACGCGCCGGGGGCGGCAGGGACCGCGGCCCGCGACGAGGCCGGGGCGCTGCGCACCGCCGGTGCGGCCCTGCGAGCTCGCGGCATCGAGCCGCAGGTGCTCAGCGGTGGCTCCACGCCGTCGATGGCGTACGTCGAGACCGGCGCGCTGACCGAGCTGCGGCCGGGGGTGTACGTGTTCGGCGACGCCCAGCAGTGGGAGCTCGGCACCGTCGTGCCCGACCAGGTCGCGCTGACCTGCCTGGCCACCGTGGTCAGCCATGCCGGCGGCAACGTCGTGCTCGACGCGGGCAGCAAGGCGCTCGGGGCGGACCGGGCTGCGTGGGCCACCGGGCACGGCCGGCTGCTCGACCATCCCGACGCGCGCATCGTCGCGCTCTCCGAGCACCACGCGGTGGTGACCTGGCCGCACCACACCGACCGCCCCGAGCTCGGCAGCCGGGTGCGCGTCGTACCCAACCACGTTTGCAACGCGGTCAACCTCGCGGACGCGCTGGTCGTGGTCCGCGGCGGCGCGGTCGTCGACGCCTGGCAGGTGGCCGCCCGCGGGGCGAACCAGTGACCTCTCGGGGGAAGGGGGCCGCGTGACGCCCGACCTGGTGATCTTCGACTGCGACGGCGTGCTGGTCGACACCGAGCGGCTGACCGTGGACGTGGAGGCGCGGCTGCTCACCGAACTCGGCTGGCCGCACACCACCGAGGAGGTCGTGGCCCGCTTCATGGGGCGTTCCTCGGCGGCCCAGCTCGCGGAGCTCGAGAAGCGGCTCGGGCCGGAGCTCGCCCGCGAGTTCGACCTGCGCAGCACCGCGGAGGTGCACGAGGCGTTCGAGCGGGAGCTGCAGGCCGTCGCCGGCATCGAGGAGCTCCTCGACCACCTGCACGCGCGCGGCGTCGCCAGCTGCGTGGCCTCCAGCGGCACGCACGACCGGATGCGGCGCACGCTGGGCCTCACCGGGCTCTACGACCGGTTCGCCGGGCGGATCTTCAGCGCGACCGAGGTGGCGCACGGGAAGCCGGCGCCGGACCTGTTCCTGCACGCCGCCGCCGCGATGGGCGTGCCGCCGGCGCGCTGCGCCGTGGTCGAGGACAGCGTGTACGGCGTGCAGGCTGCCGTAGCCGCGGGGATGAGGGCCTACGGATTCGGCGGCGGGCTCACGCCGGCGCGCCGGCTCGAGGACGCCGGTGCGGTCGTCTTCGCCCACATGCGCGAGCTCGTCGACGTACTCGCCCTCACTCCACGGTGACCGTCACGGGCGTCGCGAGCTCCACGGTCCGGCTCACTGTGCACAGCCTCTCGTGCGAGGCCTTGACGGCGCTGTGCAGCACCCCGGCCGCGGCGTCGCCGGCCTCGCCGTCGGGGAAGGCCACGTCGAAGGTGAGCGTCAGGTCGGCGAGGTGGTTGCCGTGCTCGTCGCGCACCTTCTCGCCGCTCATCCGCACCTCGAAGCGCGACGGCTCGGAGCGCTTGGAGGTGATGAAGTCGACATCGA
The DNA here is from genome assembly GCA_963816325.1 of uncultured Actinomycetota bacterium. GTDB lineage: Bacteria > Actinomycetota > Actinomycetes > Propionibacteriales > Nocardioidaceae > Nocardioides_B. Next base: position 356,357 of record CAWFKC010000019.1, read on the forward strand.
TGGCGCTGCAGCCCGCGATGGCGGTCAGCAGCAGCTCGACCGGGGTGAACTCGTCGTCGTCGCCGCTTCCGAACGTCAGAAGGCCACCGCGCGGGTTCACGGCCTCGTAGCGGCCCCTGCTGGTCCTGGTCAGCGTCACGCTGCGATGGATCTCGGTGCTCATGCCCGCACTCTGCCACCGTCCTCCCCCGCGACCGCCCGCCTAGGATCGACGACATGCGCGTCGAGTTCTCCCCCGACCAACCCGAGGTCAACTTCTACAAGCTGATGACCGCGGTGGTGGTGCCCCGGCCGATCGCCTGGGTGAGCACGCTGGCGGCCGACGGGGTGGTGAACCTCGCCCCGCACTCGTTCTACACTGTCGCCTGCGCGAAGCCGCCGATCCTGATGTTCTCCTCGGTCGGCAAGAAGGACACGCTGCGCAACGTCAGGGCCACCGAGGAGTTCGTGGTCAGCCTCGCCGCCGCGCCGCTGATCGAGCAGGTGAACAACTCCTCGGCCCGGTTCGACGCCGACCAGAGCGAGGCCGACAGCCTCCACATCGCCCTGGAGCCCAGCAGCCTGGTGAAGCCGCCGCGGGTCGCGGCCTCTCCGGTGTCGCTGGAGTGCACGCTGCACAGCACCACCGAGCTCGGCGACTCGACGATGATCCTCGGCAACGTCGTGCGGATCACCGTCGAGGAGTCCGCGGTGGTCGACGGTCACCCGGAGTACGCCCGCCTCGCGCCGCTGGCCCGCCTCGGCAAGGACGAGTGGGCGCTGCCCGGTGAGGTGGTGGCGATCCGCCGGCCGCGCACGCCCGACGACATCGACCGGTAGCGGCTCCGGTCAGCCCCGGGTGCGCTGCTCGAGGCCCCGGCGGACCGCCGGCCACTCCGCGCGCACGATCGAGAAGTAGGCCGTGTCCGCGACCGTCCCGTCGTGCCGGCGCCGGTGTGCGCGCAGCACCCCCTCGGGTCGCGCGCCGAGCCGCTCGATGGCGGCCGCCGACCGGGCGTTGTCGGCGTCGCACCGCAGCGCCACCCGCTCGCACCGCCACTGCTCGAACGCGTAGGTGAGCATCAGCAGCTTCGTGTGCGGGTTGGTCTCCCCGCCCCAGAACGCGCGCCCGTAGTAGGTGTGGCCGATCTCCACCCGCGGCACGGACGGCACGTGGTCGTAGAACGAGGTGATCCCCCGCAACCGGCCGTCGGCCGTCGAGGTGACCGCGAACGGGCGAAGGCCGGGGTGGGCCAGCAGCCCGGTGATGTTCGCCAGCGCCACGTCGGGTGTCAGCGGCTGCGCCGAGGTGTGGTAGGCCAGCGCGTCCGGGTCGCCGAGCGCAGCGAGCGGGGCCGCGTGCTCGGCGCGCAGCGGCAGCAGCGTGATGACCTCGTCGGTCAGCGTGAGGTCATGATCCACGCGGAGCGTCCTTCTCGGAGACCGACGACCGGGTGTGGCGTCGCCAGGGCAGCAGCCGGTGCAGCAGTGGGCGCACCCGCTCGTCGTACACCTGGTCGGTGACCAGGTAGTCCATCGACGCGGTCAGCTGCAGCACGATCGCCCCGGTGATCAGCCCGGCGATCAGGTCGGCGAACCAGTGCCAGTCCTCGGTCAGGGAGGTCACCACCATCAGCACGGAGAGCGCCGCCACCAGTCCCCACAGCGGCGCCAGGGCGCGGCGCGACACCCGAGCGTAGCGGGCCAGCAGATACACCATCAGGCCGTAGACGAGCACGATGTTGGAGGTGTGCCCGGACGGGTAGGCCATCCCGCCGGCGAAGAAGGCCGGGTTGCCGGTCTCGGGCTCGGCGCGGCCCAAGGACAGCTTCAGCACGCCGACCACGAAGTTGAGCATCAGCACCGAGAGGAAAGCGACCACGGCCGGCCGCCACGACCGCGTGCGCCGACAGGCCACGAACGTCGCCACGCCGAGGATCGGCAGGCACACCGCCCGCTGGCCGATCCGGTCCAGGACGTGCAGCACCGGCACCCAGGCAGGCGGCGGGGGCTGCACGTTGAAGTAGGAGTCGATCCCGTTCAGCGGCCCCATGGCCAGCAGCGTGAAGCCGACGAGCACCAGCCCCAGGAAACCGGCCAGGGCCAAGCCCGAGGACACCTCGGTGGTCCAGTCGGCATGGGGCGTCGCGGGCCAGCGTCGCCTCCGCACTCCCGCCTCCGATTCCACTGCACAGGGTCCGGGTACTACCCGGAGCGGCTGCACGAACCGTCAGCCGTCACTTCCTTCGAATATAGGGTGGCAGACGTGAGCCTGAAGCGACGCCCCGGACCGTCCACGCGGGTGCGGGTGCATGAGTTCACCAACGACCGGGTCCGACCCCGCGAGGACCGGCTCGCCACCGAGGAGCCGCTGGAGATCCGGCTCTCCTCCCCCGGCTCGCCGCCGCGTCGGGTCGCGGTGACCATGCGCACCCCCGGCCAGGATTTCGAGCTCGCGACGGGGTTCCTGCATGCCGAGGGCGTCCTCCGAGATGCTGGCGATGTACATACGGTCGCGTATTGCACAGACAATACGCTTACGCCGGAGCAGGAGTTCAACGTGGTGACCGTCTCGCTGGCGCGTCCGCCGGTCCGGGAGCCCGCTGCCAGGTACGACGGGGCGAGTGCGGGCGCGTCCGCGTGCGGGGTGTGCGGCGCGGAGAGCATCGACGACGTGATCGCCCTCGGCGAGGTGGCCCGGTGCAGCCGCTGGCACGACCTGCAGGTCTCCCCCGACCTCGTCCGTCGGCTGCCCGAGGTGATGCGCAGCCGGCAGAAGGTCTTCGACTCCACCGGCGGGCTGCACGCCGCCGGCCTCTTCACCGCAGCGGGACAGCTGCTGGTGACCCGCGAGGACATCGGCCGGCACAACGCCGTGGACAAGGTCGTCGGCGCGCGCGTGCTCGCCGGCGAGTCCCCGGGTGAGGCGGTGCTCTGCGTGAGCGGGCGCATCGGCTTCGAGATCGTCCAGAAGGCGGTCGCGGCCGGGGTCGGCGTGCTGGTCGCGGTCGGGGCGCCCTCCAGCCTCGCGGTGGCGCTCGCCGAGCGCGCCGGCCTGTGCACGGTGGGCTTCGCGGGTCCGGACCGCTTTGTGACCTATGCCTGTCCGGAGCGCGTCGGCGTGTGAACCCCGGTTCTGTCGGCGGGGCCGTCTAGCGTCCTACGACGTGCGGATCCTTCATACCTCGGACTGGCATCTCGGTCGTTCCTTCCACCGCGTCGGGCTCCTCGACGCGCAGGCCGCCTTCGTCGACCACCTGCTCGCCACCATCGAGCAGGAGCGGGTCGACCTGGTGGTGGTCTCCGGCGACGTCTACGACCGCGCCCTGCCGCCCGTCGACGCCGTCGAGCTCGCCGACGAGACGTTCGCGCGGCTCGCCGCCTCCCGCGCCCGCGTGGTGGTGACCAGTGGCAACCACGACTCGATGATCCGGCTGGGCTTCAACTCGCGGCTCGCCGACGCGGCCGGGGTCTACCTCCGCACCCGCTGGCAGGACGTCGGCACGCCCGTGCTGCTCGAGGACGAGCACGGACCGGTCGCGGTCTACGGCCTCCCCTACCTCGAGCCCGACGCCGTGCGGCAGGCCTGGGACCTCCCGGCCCGCACCCATGAGGCGGCCCTCACGGAGGCGATGCGCCGCGTGCACGCGGACCTGGCCGGCCGGCCCGGCACCCGCTCGGTGGCCATGGCCCACGCGTTCGTGGCCGGCAGCGCCGAGGCGGCCCCCGACATGGCCAGCGACAGTGAGCGGGACATCGCCGTCGGCGGCCTGCAGATCGCCCCCACCGGCCTGTTCGCCGGTGTGGACTACGCCGCGCTCGGGCACCTCCACGGCCGCCAGGTGCTCGCCGAGCACGTCCGCTACTCGGGATCGCCGCTGGCCTACTCGTTCTCCGAGGCCCGCCACACCAAGGGATCCTGGCTCGTCGAGCTCGGCGAGGACGGCGTGGAGCGCACCGACTTCGTGCCCGCCCCGGTTCCCCGGCGGCTCGCCACCGTGCGTGGCCGTCTGGAGGACCTGCTCACCGACGCCGAGCACGCCGGCGCCGAGGACGCCTGGCTGCACGCGACGCTGACCGACGCCCGGCGTCCGATGCATGCCATGGACCGGCTGCGGGAGCGCTTCCCCCACACGCTCATGCTGGCCTTCGAGCCCGAGGGTGCCCCCCGCGACAAGGGGCCGCTGGTGCCGCGCGTCGACGGCCGTTCCGACTACGACATCGCGCTCGGCTTCGTGGCGGAGGTCCGCGAGCTCGAGGCCACCACCGAGGAGGCGCTGCTGCTGCAGCTGGCCTGCGACTCGTGCCGGGTCAACGAGGACGCCGAGCGGCCGCTGCGCAGCGAGGAGGCCGGCTGATGCGGCTGCACGAGCTGACCGTCACCGCCTTCGGCCCCTTCGCGGGCACCGAGCGCGTCAACTTCGACGACCTCAACGAAGCCGGGCTCTTCCTGCTCACCGGACCCACCGGCGCCGGCAAGACCAGCATCCTCGACGCGGTCTGCTTCGCGCTCTACGGCTCGGTGCCCGGTGCGCGCGGGGTCAAGGCCTTGAAGTCCCAGCATGCGGCCGTCGACGTCGCGCCGGAGGTGGTGCTCGACTTCAGCATCCGCGCCCGGCGCTTCGTGCTCCGGCGCTCCCCCGAGTGGGTGCGGCCGAAGAAGAAGGGGGCGGGCCTGCTCGCCGAGAAGGCGTCCGCCGTCCTGGTCGAGACCACCAGCGGCTCGGACCACCTGCTCAGCTCGCGGGCCCAGGAGGTCGGTCACCTCGTGGGCGAGCTTGTCGGGATGACCGCCTCCCAGTTCGTGCAGGTCGCGATGCTGCCGCAGGGCGACTTCCAGAAGTTCCTCCGGGCCAGCTCCGACGAGCGGCACGGCGTGCTCCAGCACCTGTTCAAGACCGACCGCTTCACCCGCATCGAGGAGTGGGTGCACCACCACAGCCGCGGGCTGCGCGAGCGCGCCGAGCAGGGCCGCACCGCGGTGCAGCGCGTCCTCGACACCGTGGCCGACCGCGCGGACGTCGAACTGCCCGAGGACCTGTGCGGCGAGGCCCTGTCCGCCTCCGTCCTCACGCGCGCGTCGGACCGTGCCTCGAGCCGCCCGACGGCCTGGGCCCGGCAGGTGCTCGCCACCGCCGAGGACCGGCTCACCGCCGCGACCGCCGCTCGCGACCAGAGCGCGTCCGCGGTGGCCGAGGCCCGGCTGCGGCTCGACGAGGGCCGCGCCAGGAGCGCGGTGCTGGCCCGGCGGGCCGCGGCCCGTGAGACGCTGCGCCGCCTCGCCGAGGACGAGGCCTGGGAGGCCGAGACCCGCGCCGCCCTCGAGCAGGACAGCCGCGCGGCCGCATGCCTGCCCGTCGTACACCTCCTCGACGAGGCCGCTGCGCAGGAGACGGCGGCGCACCGCAGACGGAGCGCGGCCCTGGCCGACGCGCAGGCCCTCGACCTGGCGCTGCTGCCCGCCCCGGCGGACTCCGTTGACCTAACGGCCCCGATCGACGCGGCCGGCCTCGCCGAGGCGTCGTCGGCCACCCTGCTGGCACTCGCCACGTCCCTGCGGGCGCGCCGCACCCGTGTCGAGGCGCTGCTCCCCCGCGAGCGGCAGCGGCGGGAGGCCGAGGCCGCGCTGGCGGCCGCCGAGCAGGCGCTCGACGAGGCTCGCCGCCGGCGGGACGAGACCTCCGCCGCCGCCGCCGCGCTGCCCGAGGAGCTCGCCGCGCTGCGCGAGCGGCTGAGCGCGGTGGCCGCGACCGCGGCGCGGCGCGAGGCCATCGGGCTGGCGCTCGAGAACGCCCGCACGCGCCTTGCCGCGGCCGCGCAGGTGCCGGAGCTCGAGGCCGGATTGGTACGTCTCCGGGACGCCTCGCGCGACGCCCGGGACGCCATGGCCGACGCGCGCGAGCGGGTGCAGGACCTCGCCGACCGGCGGCTGGCCGGGATCGCCGCCGAGCTCGCCGGACGGTTGCAGGAGGGCCACCCGTGCCAGGTCTGCGGCAGCGTCGAGCACCCCGAGCCCGCGGCGCCCCGCGACGGCGCCGTGACCGAGGCCGAGCAGGAGCAGGCGACCGAGGACTACGACGCCCGGGCCGAGGACTACGCGGCCGCCGCGCGGGCCCTGGCGGAGGCCGAACGCACCCTGGACGGGCTGCGCCGCAGCGCCGAGGGCTTCTCGGTCGAGTCGGCCCGTGCGGAGGTGGCGGGCCTCGAGGCTGCCGCCGACGAGGCCGACCGGGCCGCGACGGACCTCCCGCCGCTCGAGGACCGGGTCGCCGCGCTGACCGCGGCGCGTGAGGAGCTGACCGCCGGGCTGGCCGAGATCGACACCCGGGTGGCGACGCTCTGCCAGGCCATCGAGGGGCACCGGACCGTGGTGGCGGCAGTGACCGTCGAGATGGGCGGCGTGGTCGGCGACGCCCCGGGCGCGCTCGGTGACGTGATGGGCCGGCTCGACGGTTGTGTCGAGGCGATCGAGGGGCTCGCGTCGACGGTTGCCGCGTCCGAGTCGGCGAGCGCACGGGTCGCCGAGCTCACCGAGAAGGCGCACGCGGTCACCGTCGAGCGCGGGTTCGGCGAGGTCGCCGCGGTCCGGGAGGCCTCCCTCTCCCCCACCGACCGGGTCCGGGCGGAGTCGGCCCTGGCCGAGCGCGCCGAGGCGCTCGCCGCGGCACAGGCCGTGCTGCGCGACTGCGAGTCCGAGGCCGTCGAGCCGAGCTCCGCGCCGGACCTGGCCGGCCTGGAGGAGGCGCTGCTCGCCGCCGAGCAGGCGGACACCGCCGCCGCGCGCGGACTGCACCACTGTGAGGAGCAGGTCACGGCGCTGCGCCAGCACGTGGACCGGTTGGACCAGGCGCTGGCGTCGTGGCTGCCGGTCCAGGAGCGTTTCCAGCGGGCCGAGTCGATGTCCCGGCTGGTGCGCGGCATGGGCCACGACAACCAGCTGCAGATGCGCCTGTCCGCCTACGTGCTGGCCACCCGCCTCGACCAGGTGGTCGCGGCGGCCAACGAACGCCTGGCGCACATGCGCGACCAGCGCTACCTCCTGCAGCGCACCGGCCGTGCCGCCCGCAAGGGGTCGCAGGCCGGTCTCGGCCTGGAGGTCGTCGACCAGTGGACCGGCGACGTGCGGGACCCGGCCACGCTGTCCGGCGGGGAGACGTTCGTGGTCTCCCTGTCGCTCGCGCTGGGGCTGGCCGACGTGGTCACCCAGGAGGCGGGCGGCACCGAGATCGACACCCTGTTCGTGGACGAAGGGTTCGGCACCCTCGACGCGGACACCCTCGACGACGTGATGGACCGGCTCGACGGCCTGCGGGCCGGCGGTCGCACCGTCGGTGTGGTCAGCCACGTCAGCGAGCTGCGCAACCGCATCCCCACGCAGGTGCACGTCGAGAAGCGGCGCACCGGCTCCTCGGTCGCCGTGCGTACGCTGGCGGGGTGAGCGACTCCGAGCCGCACCGGGCCTTGGCCGCCGTCGACATCGACGGCGTCCTCGCTGACGTCCGGCACCGGCTGCACCACGTCGCCCGGCGCCCCAAGGACTGGGAGGCGTTCTTCGCCGCGGCCTCCGAGGACCCGCCGCTCGACGAGGGCCTGCGGGTGGCCCGGAAGCTGGCCGCCGTCGCCGACGTCGTCTACCTCTCCGGCCGGCCCGAGAGGCTGCGCCAGGACACGCTGGCGTGGCTGGAGCGTCACGACCTTCCCGAGGGCGAGCTGCACCTGCGGCCCCGCAACGACTTCCGTCCAGCGCGGGTGCTGAAGGTCGAGCTGCTCGACCGGCTGGCAGCCGTGCGACCGGTGAGCGTCCTCGTCGACGACGACCCGCGGGTGTGCGAGGCCGCACGCGAGGCCGGGTACGACGTACTGCCGGCCACCTGGATGGGCGCCGCTCCCGCGCTCGCCGAGGCACAGGAGGGCGACGGCGCCACGTAGCTCCGCGCTCCGGGACCGGCCACGACACGCCCACCCGCGGTCGCGCCCGGCGAGGCAGTCCCTTTAGATTCTGCGCATGACGTCGTCGCACCCGATCGACCCGACCTTCACCGCGCTCCCCTACCGCCGGATGGCCGAGGCGGCCCTGGCGCGCGCGCAGGACTTCCATGTCAGCCACGCCGACTTCCGGTTCGAGCGGATCCGTTCCCAGGACATCCGGGTCCGCGACGGTCGGCTGCAGGGCGCTTCGGACACCGAAGACCTCGGCTTCGCGGTCCGGGTCGTGGCCAACGGCGCCTGGGGGTTCGCCTCGGGCGTCGGGCTGTCGGCCGAGTCGGCCGTCCAGGTGGCCGAGACCGCCATCCGCTCCGCCCAGGTCGCGGCCGCGATGACCCGGGTTCCGGTCCAGCTCGCGGCCGAGCCGGTGCACGGGGACGTCGAGTGGGTGTCGGCCTACGAGATCGACCCCCTCGCCGTACCTCTCAGCGAGAAGGTCGACCTGCTCGCCGGCTGGTCTGCGCGGCTGGGTGCCGCCGACGGCGTCTCGCACTCCACCGCGGTCCTCAAGCAGGTGGTGGAGAACAAGTTCTACGCCGACCTGGCCGGTACGACGACCACCCAGCAGCGGGTGCGCCTGGAGCCGAACGTCGAGATCTACGGCAGCAACGAGGCGACCGGCGCCTTCGACTCGATGCGGACCATCGCCCCGCCGATCGGCCGCGGCTGGGAGTATCTCGTCGGTGGTGGCTACGACTGGGACGCCGAGCTCGCCGAGCTGCCCGAGCACCTGGCGGCGAAGCTGGCCGCGCCGAGCGTCGAGGCGGGCAGCTACGACCTGGTCATCCACCCGTCGAACCTGTGGCTGACGATCCACGAGTCGATCGGGCACGCCACCGAGCTCGACCGGGCGCTCGGCTACGAGGCCAACTACGCGGGGACGTCGTTCGCCACCTACGACCGGCTCGGCACGCTGAAGTACGGCTCGCCCGTCATGCACGTCACCGGTGACCGGACGGTCGAGCACGGGTTGGCCACGATCGGCTACGACGACGAGGGGGTGCAGACCCAGAGCTGGGACCTGGTGAAGGACGGCCTCCTCGTCGGCTACCAGCTCGACCGCTCGATGGCGGCCGCGATGGACCTGGGCCGCTCCAACGGCTGCGCCTACGCGGACTCCCCCGGGCACATCCCGATCCAGCGCATGGCCAACGTCTCCCTCCAGGCGGCGCCGGACGGGCCGAGCACCGAGGAGCTCATCGGCGGCGTGGACCGCGGCATCTACGTCGTCGGCGACAAGTCCTGGTCGATCGACATGCAGCGCTACAACTTCCAGTTCACCGGACAGCGGTTCTACCGGATCGAGAAGGGTCGGCTCGTCGGCCAGCTGCGTGACGTCGCCTACCAGGCCACCACCACCGACTTCTGGGGGTCGATGGAGGCCGTCGGCGGCCCGCACACCTGGCAGCTCGGCGGCGCGTTCAACTGCGGCAAGGCCCAGCCGGGGCAGGTCGCGTCGGTCTCCCACGGCTGTCCCACGGCGCTGTTCCGCGACGTCCGCATCCTCAACACCGCCGCCGAAGCCGGCCACTGACACGCGCACCCCGAGCCCGTAAGGACATCCGACATGCCCGCACCCACTCCGCAGCAGCTCGTCGAGCACGCGCTGAAGACGTCGACGTCGCAGTCCTGTGTCGCGATCGTCAAGGACTCCACCAGCGCGAACCTGCGCTGGGCGAACAACACGCTGACCACCAACGGCGTGATGCACCGTGTCACCGTGACCGTGGTGTCCTTCCACGGCGCCGGCCAGGGCACTGCGACCGGCTCGGTGTCCTCGAGCGCCGCCTCCACCGACCAGGTGAACCGGATCGTCGAGGCGGCCGACGCCGCTGCACGCGCCGGGACGCCGGCCGAGGACGCCGCCGACCTGGCCGAGGGGGGCGCCGCCGACGACTGGTACGACGCTCCCGGCGCCACCTCGATCGAGGTCTACCGCGACGTCGCGCCGGCCCTGGGCTCCGCCTTCGAGCGCGCCCAGGCCGAGGGCCGTGTGCTCTACGGGTTCGTCGACCACGACGTGACCACCACCTACCTCGGCACCAGCACCGGCCTGAGGCTGCGGCACGAGCAGCCCACCGGCCACTACGGCTGCACCGGCAAGACCGCCGACCTGTCCACCAGCGCGTGGGTGGGCGGCGCGACCCGTGACTTCACCGACGTCAGCCCGCATGCGCTCGACGAGGAGCTGACGCGCCGGCTGAGCTGGGCCCGGCGCCGCGTCGAGGTGCCCGCCGGGCGCTACGACACGGTGCTGCCGCCGACGGCGGTGGCGGACCTGATGATCTACCTCTACTGGACCGCGTCGGCGCGCGAGGCGCACGACGGCCAGACCGTCTTCTCCAAGCGCGGTGGCGGCACCCGCATCGGCGAGCAGCTCTCCGCCCGTCCGGTGCAGGTCTTCTCCGACCCGTCCTATCCGGGGCTGGGTGCGGCGCCGTTCGTCACCGCCTCGGCCAGCAACGACATCGACAGCGTCTTCGACAACGGCCTGCCGCTCTCGCGCACCGACTGGGTCAAGGACGGCCGGCTCGCGGCACTGCAGCAGAACCGCTTCACCGCCGGGATCACCGGCCAGCCGGTCACGCCGTACGTCGACAACCTGGTGGTCTCGGTCGACGGCGCCGCCGGCGACCTGCAGGACGTGGTGTCCGACGTGGAGCGGGGACTGCTCGTGACCTGCCTGTGGTACATCCGGGAGGTCGACCCGCAGTCGCTGCTCCTCACCGGGCTGACGCGCGACGGGGTCTATCTCGTGGAGAACGGGGAGGTGACCGGGGCGGTGAACAACTTCCGGTTCAACGAGAGCCCGGTGGACCTCCTCGGCCGGTTCACCCAGGCCTCCGCGACGGTGCCGAGCTTCTCGCGCGAGTGGGGCGACTACTTCCCACGCACCGCGACCCCCGCCCTGCGCGTCCCCGACTTCAACATGTCCACCGTCTCCCAGGCTCAGTAGCCCGCCGACTCGCCCGGTCAGCGGGCGGCACAAGCGCCGGGTCGGGGTGTCAGGTGGGGTGGCCACCCGGGATCGGCGCCGACGGGTCGTACGGCGCGCGCGTGTAGACGAACGTGGCGCAGGCGAGGTGGTTCACCGTCCCGTCGTCATCGCGCACCACGTGCAGCCGCTCGCCGTGGTGGTAGCCGTCCGTGCCCACCAGACCGCCGTCGGCCGCCGGCGCGAACCGATGGCTGACCACGCCGTTGCCGAGCGCGGAGACCACTACCTCACGGCCGTCCCAGGCGAAGCCGTAGGCGGTGTTCCCCCAGTGCCACACTCCCAGCACGTCGGCGACGGCGGCAGGCACGCCGGGCGACGGTCTCCACTCGGGGACCACGGTGGGCTCGAGCTCCTCGAGCGTGGTGAGCAGGTCGAGCGCGAGGGCCTCGCAGCGCAGCCCGGTCGTCGCGTTGGCCAGGCCCACCGCACCGGTCCCCCGCTCCCGGTCGGCGAAGCAGAACGCCAGGAAGCCGGGCATGGAGCCGGTGTGACCGACCAGGGTGCCGGACCCGCCGTGCAGCAGCCGAAGACCGAGCCCGTAGCCGCCGCTCGCCGCCCCGGCGCGCGAGGCCGACTGCAGGGTGGCCATCTCGTCGAGCGTCGAGGCGGGCAGAACCTGGCCGTGCCCGTTGGCGAGGAGGGCTGCGTAGCGAGCCAGGTCGCGCAGGGTGCTCCACACCTGCCCGGCCGGCGCCATCGCCCCCGCGTCGTGGGCGGGCTCCTCGGTCAGGGTCCCGGCGAAGTGGTGGACGCTGTAGCCGGTGGCGGCCGGCTGCTGCGGGAGGTACGTCGTCCGGTCCATGCCCAGCGGGCGCAGGATGCGCTGCTCGGCCTGCTCCCACCAGCCGGTGCGGCGGTGCCGCGCGACCACCTCGCCGAGCAGGCCGAAGGCGATGTTCGTGTAGTGGTAGGTGGTGGCGGGCGGGAACGCGGGCTCCTCGTCCTCGAGGCCCGCGACGAGGTCCTCGAACGAACGGCCCGGGCTCCGCTCCCACCACGGGCCCACCGGCTCGGAGTGCATCCCGGACGAGTGCGAGAGCAGCGACCGCAGGGTCCGGTCGCCGTAGCCGACGCCGGGCAGGTGCGCGTCGAGCCGGTCGTTCAGGTCCAGGGCACCCTCGTCGCGCAGCTGCATCACGAGCACCGCGACCAGGGTCTTGGTGATCGAGCCGATGCGGTACTGCAGGTCGACGGAGACCGGCTCACCACCGGTCGCCGCGCCGCGCACCCCCGACCAGGCGATCTCGCCGTCGCGCACCACGGCCGCGACCACGGACGGCAGCCGGCCGGCGCGCTGCTCGGCGGCAAGCAGGGCGGTCAGCCGCCGCCCGGTCAGGTCGGCGACCCGGCCTACCGGGCTCACTCCGCTGCCTCCGCGAACGCCTCCGGGGACGGGCACGCGCACACCAGGTGGCGGTCGCCGTACGCCTGGTCGATACGCGCGACCGGCGGCCAGTACTTGTCCGGGTCGTAGCCGCTGGGGAAGACCGCAGCCTCCCGCGAGTACGCCCGGTCCCAGTCGCCGGTCAGCGCCCGCGCCGTATGCGGCGCCCCGCGCAACGGCGACTCCTCGGGACTCCACTCCCCCGCCGCCACCGCGGCGATCTCCCGACGGATCGCGATCATCGCCTCGCAGAACCGGTCCAGCTCAGCCAGGTCCTCGGACTCGGTCGGCTCGACCATCAACGTCCCGGCGACCGGGAAGCTCATCGTCGGGGCGTGGAACCCGTAGTCGACCAGCCGCTTGGCCACGTCGTCGACGGTGACCCCCGTCGTCTTCGTCAGCTCGCGGAGGTCGAGGATGCACTCGTGCGCGACCAGGCCGCCGTGGCCTCGGTAGAGCACCGGGAAGTGTTCGTCGAGCCGGTGGGCGATGTAGTTGGCGGCGAGCACCGCCACCGCCGTGGCCCGGGTCAGACCCGCCCCGCCCATCATCCGCACGTAGGCCCACGAGATCGGCAGGATGCCCGCGGAGCCGTACGGCGCAGCGCTGATCGGGCCGATGCCGTCACGGCGTGCGCTCTCGGGGTGCATCGGGTGGCTGGGGAGGTACGGCGCGAGGTGCGCGCGCACCGCGACCGGGCCGACGCCCGGGCCACCACCGCCGTGCGGGATGCAGAAGGTCTTGTGGAGGTTGAGGTGCGACACGTCACCGCCGAACTCGCCGGGCTTGGCGTAGCCGAGCAGCGCGTTCAGGTTCGCCCCGTCGACGTACACCTGCCCGCCGTGCTCGTGCACGACCCGGCACAGCTCGCCGATGCCGTCCTCGTAGGCGCCGTGCGTCGAGGGGTAGGTGACCATGATCGCGGCCAGGTCCTCGGCGTGCTTCTCGCACTGGGCGCGCAGGTCGTCCATGTCGACGCGCCCGTCGTCGGCTGCTTTCACCACGACCACGCGCATGCCGGCCATCACCGCCGAGGCGGCGTTGGTGCCGTGCGCCGACGAGGGGATCAGGCAGACGTCGCGCCGTCCCTGGCCGTTGGCGACGTGGTAGCCGCGGATCGCCAGCAGCCCGGCGACCTCGCCCTGGGAGCCGGCGTTCGGCTGGATCGAGACCCGGTCGTAGCCGGTGACCTCGGCCAGCCACCCCTCCAGGTCGGCCACCAGTCGCTGGTAGCCGGCAGCGTCCTCGGCAGGGGCGAACGGGTGCAGGTCCGCGAAGCCGGGCAGGCTGATCGGCTCCATCTCGGTGGTGGCGTTGAGCTTCATCGTGCAGGACCCGAGCGGGATCATCCCCCGGTCGAGCGCGTAGTCGCGGGCCGAGAGCCGCCGCAGGTAGCGCAGCATCGAGGTCTCCGAGCGATGGCTGTTGAACACCTCGTGGGTGAGGAAGCCCGTGGTGCGCTGCAGCACGGTCGGCAGCTCGGAGCCGACCCGGACGTCGATCTCGTCCAGGTCCACCTCGGAGGTCGAGCCCACCATGGAGGTCGCGCCTGTGGAGACGCCGAACGCCCGCACCACCGCCAGGACGTGCTCGCGACGGGTGGTCTCCGAGGTGGAGATGCCGACGGTGTCGGCGTCCACCAGGCGCAGGTGCACGCCGCCGTCGCGGGCGGCCGCCACGACCTCGGCGGCCCGCCCGGGCACCGCCGCGGTGACGGTGTCGAAGAACTGATCGTGCCGCACGTCGACGCCGCGCGCGCGCAGCGCGGCGGCCAGCACCGCGGCGTACCGGTGGGTCCGCTCCGCGATCGTGCGCAGCCCCTCGGGGCCGTGGTACACCGCGTACATCGCCGCAGCCACCGCCAGCAGCACCTGGGCGGTGCAGATGTTGGAGGTGGCCTTGTCGCGACGGATGTGCTGCTCGCGGGTCTGCAGGGCGAGCCGGTAGGCGGGCCGGCCCTCGACGTCGACGGAGACGCCGACCAGGCGACCGGGGAGGTGCCGCTCGAGGCCTTGCCGCACGGACATGTAGCCCGCGTGCGGACCGCCGTAGAACAGCGGGACGCCGAAGCGCTGCGTGGTGCCGACGGCGACGTCGGCGCCCAGCTCGCCCGGCGACTCCAGCAGGGTGAGCGCGAGCAGGTCCGCGGCGACCACGGCCATCCCGCCGCGCTCGTGGGCGGCCTCGATGACCGGTCGCGGGTCGGGGATCGCGCCGTCCGCGCCCGGGTACTGCACCAGCACGCCGCACAGCTCGCCCTCGGGCAGCCCGTGGGCCAGGTCGGCGACGACCACGTCGATGCCCATCGCTTCCGCGCGGGTGCGCACCACGGCGATCGTCTGCGGCAGGGCGTTGGCGTCCACGACGAACGGCCCGGTGGCCTTCCGGTTGGCCCGACGCACCAGGGTCATCGCCTCGGCCGCGGCGGTGCCCTCGTCGAGCAGCGAGGCGTTGGCCGTCGGGAGCCCGGTCAGGTCGCCGACCATGGTCTGGAAGTTCAGCAGCGCCTCGAGCCGGCCCTGGGAGATCTCCGGCTGGTACGGCGTGTAGGCGGTGTACCAGCTCGGGTCCTCGAGCACGTTGCGCCGGACCACCGCCGGGGTGAGCGTCCCGTGGTAGCCCAGCCCGATCATCGGCTCGAGCGGGGTGTTGGCGGCAGCCAGGTCGCGAAGCGCCCGGGAAGCCTCGTCCTCGCCGGCCGGAGTGGGCAGGTCGAGGCCGGTCGTGGTGCGGATCCCACCGGGGACGGCGGCGTCCATGAGCGCGTCGAGCGAGCCGAAGCCGAGGGTCCCGAGCATCGTGGCGACGGCGGCGTCGTCGGGTCCGATGTGCCGCTCCGCGAACGGCTGGGCGGCGTCGAGCTGGGACAGGCGTGGAAGATCGGACACAGATGCTCCCTGGCGAGATGGTGACGTCGTGCCGGTACAGGTCACCTCCCCCTCTGTCGGCACGGCGTGCTTCCAGAGTTGCCTCGCCCGCACGGTCCTGGCGCCTGAGAGGTTCCGGGGAGGATTTGCCCCTTCGGCGCTCCGTCGACCCGGCTGCCCGGGCCGGGGAGGCTCTCCCGCGCGGTGTCAGTAGCGGCTCTCACGCTACCAGCCCGGACGCAGCGGAGCCGCCCCCAACCGGGAGCGGCTCCGCGACGAGAGAGGTACGACGAGTCAGCTGATCTTGCGCGCCCGCCGCCGCGCGGCGAGCTCGTCACCGGCCGGCTCGCTGTCGTCGGCGGAGGTGCGCTCGCTCGGCAGCTCGGCCAGCGAGCCCTCGATCTCGCGCCAGACGCCGCCGATCGCGATACCGAACACGCCCTGGCCGCCCTGGAGCAGGTCGATGACCTCGTCGTTGCTGGTGCACTCGTAGACGCTGGCGCCGTCGCTCATCAGCGTGACCTGGGTGAGGTCATCGGTGCCGCGCTGGCGCAGGTGCTGGACCGCGGTGCGGATCTGCTGCAGCGAGATGCCGGCGTCGAGCAGCCGCTTGATCACCTTCAGCAGAAGGATGTCGCGGAAGCTGTAGAGACGCTGGGTGCCGGAGCCGCTGGCGCCGCGGACGCTGGGCTCGACGAGCCCGGTGCGGGCCCAGTAGTCGAGCTGGCGGTAGGTGATGCCGGCGGCGTTGCAGGCCGTGGGACCGCGGTAGCCCGCGTCGGCGGGAACCGGGGAGACGTCGTCGTCGAACAGCAGACCCTGCTCGTCGGCCCGCTCCGCCGCCTCCTGCGCGGCAGCCTGCTCCGCCTGACGTGCCGCCTTGTCGCCGTTGCCTGTCACCGTGGACCTCCGTCGTCTGCTCCGCTTTGCCTGTCACTCCGAAGGAGTTCCGCGGTGCTCGGGGAAGAGAACAACGGTGGAGTTACAGCGAAGACACTCCCAAGGTAGAGCGCCCGGGAGGGGTGGTCAACGAGGTCGGGCCGTTTGCGCACGGCGTGTCGCAACCCTCAAGTGAGACTTGAGGTTGACCCCCGCTCAGTGGCTCTCGAAGTCCTCGGGCGTCACCTGGTCGAGGAACTCGCGGAACTTCTCGACCTCGTCCTCCTGCTCGTCGGGGACGGCCAGTCCGGCCTCGTCGAGCACGTCGTCGGCGCACACGATCCGGCTGCCGGTGCGCAGCGCGATCGCGATCGAGTCCGAGGGCCGCGCGCTGACCTCGACGCCGGAGGCGAAGACGAGCAGCGCGAAGAAGACGCCGTCCTTCATCTCGGTGATGCGGACCTCGGAGAGGTCGTTGCCGGTCGCACCGATGAGGTCCTTGATCAGGTCGTGCGTGAGCGGCCGGGGTGGCACCACGCCCTGCTGGGCGAAGGCGATCGCCGTCGCCTCCCCCGCCCCGATCCAGATCGGCAGGTAGCGGTCCCCGCCCACCTCGCGCAGCAGCACGATGGGCTGGTTCGAGGGCATCTCCACGCGGACGCCGATCACATCAACTTCACGCACGCGTTCAGCCTACTCCCAGGGTAAAGGAGTGGAAGGGTTTGCCGGATCAGGAACGAAGCGCGGACTTGACCAGTGTCGCGTGCAGCCGCACCGACAGCGACGCGATCTGGCCGATGGCTTCCTGTGCTCGGGCCGCGGCCCCCGCGTCGCGGCCGCGCTGCATGGGCGAGACCACCTGCTCGATCAGGCCGACCTCGCGGTCCGCGGCGGTCTTGAAGGCGCGCAGGTGCCGGGGTTCGAGCCCGAACGCGGCCAGCTCCCCCGCGGTCTTGGCGATGACCAGCGCCTCCCCGTCGTACGGCGCGCTGCCCTGGCGGGCCCGCACCAGCCCGAAGGCCTCCAGCTGCTCGAGCAGCGCCACGTCGATCTCGGCCGCCTCCAGCAGCTCGGCCCGGGACAGCCGCAGCTCACCCGCGTCCGGAGCGAACGCCTCGGACGAGGGGTAGCCGTCACCGGCGAGCACCACCTGCGGCACCCGGGGGCCGGCGGGCGCCAGCGCCGGCGGCTCGAGGCCGCGGTCGATCGCGTCGAGGTGCTCACGGATCACCTTCAGCGGCAGGTAGTGCTCGCGCTGCGCGGTGAGCACGTAGCGCAGCCGCTCCACGTCCTCGTGAGAGAACTTCCGGTAGCCCGACGGCGTGCGCTCCGGCTCGATCAGCCCCTCGGCCTCGAGAAACCTGATCTTGGAGATGTTGAGCCCCGGGAAGTCCGGACGCAGCTGCGAGAGGACCTCCCCGATGCTCATCCGTGACCGCGAGGAGCGGTCACCGAGCCGAGCCCTCACCGCTCGTTGCCCGCCCCGCTGTGGCTGGCGAAGTAGACAAGGCGGTACTTGCCGATCTGGACCTCGTCGCCGCCCTGGAGCTCGACCTCGTCGATCCGGTCGCGATTGACGTAGGTGCCGTTGAGGCTGCCGACGTCGGCGACCCGGTAGCCGCCGGAGCCGCGTCGGAACTCGGCGTGGCGCCGGGAGACGGTCACGTCGTCGAGGAAGATCTCGCTGTCGGGGTGCCGGCCGGCCGAGACCACGTCGGTGTCGAGCAGGAACCTGCTGCCCGCGCTCGGTCCGCGCTGGACCACCAGCAGCGCACTCCCCGGCGGCAGCGCGTCCACCGCCGCCGCGTCGGCGTCGTTGAGCGAGCGCTCGTCGCGGGTCTCGGAGTCCTTCGACGGCGCACCGAAGGTGATCGTCGCGGTGCTGTCCGTGGGCGCGTCGCCGCCCGCCTCGGCGGCCGGGACGATCCGGTGCCCGCACTGGGAGCAGAACCGTGCGTCGTCAGGGTTCTGGTGTCCGCACTCGGTGCAGAACGGCATGTCGGCCTCCAGGAACACATCGAAGGGGCAGCGAACGGGTGTCGGACGGTGAAGCAGGGAACCCTCAAGCCTCAGTCGAGGTTGACGGTTGGTCCGAACCTATCAGTCGGCCGTACCGGATCAAGCCGAACCGGCAACCTCAGCCGGAGGTGCTCGCCTGGTAGGCGTCGGCGTCCATCAGGCCGCTCACCTCGCCCGGGTCCGACGGGAGCACCTCGAACAGCCAGCCCTCGCCGTACGGGTCGGAGTTGACCAGCTCCGGGGAGCCGTCGAGCGCCTCGTTGCGGGCCACGACGCGGCCGCTGACCGGTGCGTAGACGTCGCTGACCGACTTGGTCGACTCCAGCTCCCCGATCGGGGAGCCGCCCTCGATCTCGGTGCCGACCTCGGGCAGCGAGACGTACACGATGTCACCGAGGGCGTCCTGGGCGTAGTCGGTGATCCCGACCCGCACCGAGGACTCGGTCTCGCCCGGGTCGCGCACCCACTCGTGCTCGCTGGTGTACTTCAGGTCCGAGGGATTCACTGGCAGCACTCCTCGCGCGATGGGTGGGCCCGGGCTCGGGTGCAGGCTACCGGGTGGCTACTGCGTCGGCACCTGTCGGGCGTACTTCGGCTGCTCGCGCGGCACCACGCTGCCGATCTCGACCTGGTCGAGCTCCTGGACGTCGACCTTGCCCCCGGCCTGGGCGATCTCGTAGTCGAAGCCGTGGTAGAAGTCCAGCGCCGTCGCCAGGGTGTGCGGGTCCCCGATCACGTCGAGGACGAACGGTGCCTTCACCCGCGTCCCGTCCACCAGCACTCCCCCACCGGGTGCGTCCTTGAGGCCCGTCTGCGCGACCACGCGCACGGTGTCGTTGAACTCGATCGCCTCGGCTCCTGCGTCCCGGAGCTCCTCGAGGCCGTTGAGCAGCTGGTTGGTGCCGACCTCGCCCGCTGAGTCCTTGACGGTGACCCGGATGCCCGGACCGACCGCGGGCAGGGTGCCGGCGAGGATGCCGAGGGTCTCGGCCTGTTGCCGGGCCCGCTGCAGGGCGGTACGACGGGCCTCGGTGTCGTTGAGCAGCGAGCTGCGGGTCGCCTGGAGCTTGTTGATCTCCTGCTCCGCGCGCTGCGAGGCCAGCGACAGGTTGTTGATCAGCTGGATCAGGTCGCCCTGCCTGGCCCCGACGTACCTGTCGTCGCGACCGTTGGCGCGGACCTGCACGACCGCGGCGAAGCCGAGGATGGCCAGCAGCACCGCGACGACGATCTGGCCGCGGGAACCGGTGCCGCGCAGCGCGTCCACCAGCCGGCGGCGCCCCGACCCCGGGGCGGGTGGAGGGGGCGTGTCCGGTTCCCCGGGAGGCGGCTGCGGGTCCTGGCTCATGGGTGCGCTCATGCGTGGAAGATGTGGCGGCGGATCGCGGCGACGTTGGAGAAGATCCGGATGCCGAGGACCACGATGACACCGGTGGACAACTGTCCGCCCACGCCGAGCTTGTCACCGAGGTAGACGATCAGCGCCGCGATCAGCACGTTGCTGATGAACGACACCACGAACACCTTCTCGTCGAAGATGCCGTCGAGGAAGGCCCGCAGGGCGCCGAACACCGCGTCGAGGGCGGCCACGACGGCGATCGGCAGGTAGGGCTCGAGCCACACCGGCACCGTCGGTTGCAGCACCAGACCCAGGATGAGGCCCAGGATGAGGCCCAGACCGGCGATCATCGGGCGGTCCCGGGCGTCTGCGCGTGCCGGAGCGACGTGCGCGGCGCGGCGGGCAGCTTCATGGAGTCCTCGGAGTTGATGTCGAAGCGGAGGTTGTACGCCGACTTCAGCGCCAACCACGTCTGGCCGCCGGCCGTGTCGAGGAACCGGGTGGCCATCTGGTTCGGCCCGATCGCCGACACGGTGTACGGCGGGTTGATGTGCGTGAAGTTTACGGTGATGCCGTCCGCGGCCTCTCGGATGGCGGTCAGGCCGGAGATTCGCTGCCCGTTCACGGCGATCGCATCGGCGCCGACCAGCCAGAGCCCGTTGACCATCTTCTGCAGGTCCTTGTCGAGCACCTGGCCGCCCTGGCCGCCGCCGGGCGCGTCGTCGGCGACGATGCGGATGCCCGGCCCGCGTACCGGCACCAGCCCGGAGGCCACCCGCAGCTGGGTCAGCCGTTTCTGCAGGGCACGGCCCTGCGCGGTGGCCTGCAGGTCCTGGGTCTGCAAGGTGTGCACCTGGCCGCGGAGGTCCTTCGCCCGCACCCGCATCGAGGCGAGCTGCTGCTTGTGCTCCTGGACCTGGGCGACCAGAGAGCTGTGGCTGTTGGCGGCTTCGGGAGCGTTGCGGGCGGTCTGCACCGCCGCGGTGGCCACGAGGACCCCGAATATCGCCAGCGCGACCAGGCCCCACATGCCGGGGCTGCCCTGCTTGGGCGTGCCCTCGGCGGCGTGCCGCTGCGAGACCACCGCGTAGTCCTCGTCGAGGGAGGTCGCGGTGATGTAGTTGAGCAGCCCCATGACCGCGTGCGGCGGCGGCTCGGGCGGGCGGCGGGTCGTCGTACCGCTGCGTTTGTCAGGTGCCATCGAGCGCCGGCGCCCTCCGGTCGGGGTCCGCAAGCACGGTGCGGACCTGCCAGGCGTACAGCAGACCGGCCCACCAGTAGAGACCCGTGCCCCACACCGCGAAGGCCCAGCCGAAGACCTTGGCGAGCGTCGGCAGGACCCCGGTGCCGTCTCCGAGTAGCAGCAGCGGGAAGGCGTAGAGCAGGTTGGCGGTGGCGGCCTTGCCGAGGAAGTGCACCGGCAGTGCGCTGTAGCCGCGGGTGCGCAGGAACGGCACCAGGCCCCACAGCAGCAGGTCGCGGGCGGGCAGGACCACCGCGAGCCACCACGGAATCACGTCGCGCCACGCCAGCCCGACGACCGTCGAGAGGATGTAGAGGCGGTCCGCGACCGGGTCGAGGACCTGTCCGAGCACGGAGGTCTGGTGCAGCCGCCGCGCGAGATAGCCGTCGAGATAGTCGCTGACGCCGGAGAGCAGCAGGACCACGATCGCCCAGCCGTCGGCCTCCGGGACCAGGACCAGCCAGAGGAACAGCGGGACGCCGGCGAGCCGGATGAGGCTGATCACGTTGGGGATCGTCAGGACCCGGCGGCTGCCCGCCAGGCCATGCTCGCTGCTCACGCCTGGATCCCCTTGTTCACCCCTCGGCAGATGTCCTGAGTACCTTAGCCGGTGAGGTGCAACGCGGGCCGCCTCAACGGCCGAGGGTCCTCCCGCAGCGGGGGCAGTGCGCGCGGGCGCACACGTCGAGCTGCTGGCCGCAGCGGCAGTTCTGCGACCGCTGGCCGGCGGCCGCTGACTTCACCGGCGGCCGGTCCATGGTCTTTCTGCTGTCCTTGCTGATCACGATTCCACTCCCCGTGTGATGCGCGTCTCACAAGGAAAACAAGGCAGACCCCCGAACATGACGCAGAAACGCCGGTAATGGCCCGGACGGGCCACTTCTTCCGCCCGTTCGGGCCCCTCGCCCGAGGTGTCGCAGGGCCGCGGACGGTTCCTTCCTCGCCCTTGCCGGGGGACGCGATTCATCACCTTCCGGTCAAACCGGCGCGGACCGTGGACGGCCGGACGTGGTCCGGCTATGTTGCAGATGGTTGCGCTGTCGCAAGCAATGCCCCTGTTGGCGCAACGTGGTCTGCCGGTACACCCTGAGCCGTCAGGCAGTGTCGGCTCCGCTCCTGTCTCCCTCGGGCGGGGCCGACAGCCGCGTCCCCACCCGGTGAGACGTCTCATCATGTTCTCAACGGAATCTTGCCCTGCGTTGAGGGCCATGGCGTTCACTCGGAGACGACCTCGGCGCGCCGTGACGCCGCGCCGACCCGGTGAGGAGCCCACGATGCGCCTGCTCGGTACACCCCTGCTGGTGGTGCTGGGGATCCTGACCGTGACACTGCCCGCGGTCACGTTGTGGGCCTGGGGACGGCTGCCCGCGCCGCGACCCCTGCGGGTGACCGCGCGCCTCGTCCTGGTGCTGAGCAGCCAGCTGGCAGCGGTGCTGCTGGTGGCGGCGGCCGCGAACGACTACGGGTACTTCTACGGATCGTGGGGCGGTCTGTGGCGGGGCGTCGGCGAGATCGTCACGGGGCAGCCGGCGTCGCCGGTGGTCGTGCGCAACCTCACCCGTCCCGGCACGGGCCCCGCTGTTCCCGGCGGTCTGACCGTCACGCCGGACACCCGCTTCTCCTTGCCGAAGGAGTGGCCGACGCGCGGGCGGCTCGAGACCATCCAGCTGCAGGGACCGATCACCGGACTGCACACCATGGGCCACGTGTACCTGCCGCCCCAGTACTTCCAGAAGCGCTACGCCCACACGCAGTTCCCGGCCGCCGAGGTTTTCACCGGCTACCCCGGCAGCAACGTCCAGCTGGTGAAGAAGCTGAAGTACCCCCGGCTGTTCCTGCGCGACCTGCACAAGCACCGCGCCCGGCCGATGGTGCTGGTGATGATGCGGTCCGCGGTAGTGATGCCGCGCGACACCGAGTGCACCGACGTACCCGGCGGGCCCCAGGTGGAGACCTTCTTCGCGCAGGACGTCCCGTGGGAGGTCACCCACAACTACCGGGTGAACCCGGTCGGGTGGGGAGCGATCGGGGACTCGACCGGCGGCTACTGCGCGGCCAAGATCAGCATGATGAACCCCTACGTCTTCCACGCCGCCGTGTCGCTGTCCGGCTACTTCACCACCCTGCACGACAACACGACCGGGAGCCTGTGGGGCGGCTCGCCCGTGGTACGAAACCTGAACAACCTCGACTGGCGGCTCCGGCACCTGCCGGCCCCGCCGGTCTCGATCTTGGTGAACAGCTCGCGGGAGGAGGGCGGCCCGCTGGGGATCCGCAACTCCGAGCGCTTCATCGCCCTGGCCCGGCCGCCGCTGAGGATCAGCACGATCATCGAGCCGCACGGGGGGCACGACTTCACCACCTGGCTGCCCGAGATCCCCAAGTCGCTGGTCTGGCTCGGCGCCCGGCTGCCGCACGCGGTGCCCCGGTGACGGTGGTCGCGTGGGTCTGCGCGGTCGCCGGCTGCGTCGGGTACGGCGTCGCGTCGGTGCTCCAGGGCGTCGGGTCCGCGCGGGCGAGTGGCCCGGCGGTGCTGGTGCAGCCGGTGTACGTCGTGGGGCTGGTGTGCGACGGCCTGGCCTGGCTGGTGTCGCTGGTGGCGCTGCGGGTGCTGCCGCTGTTCGTGGTGCAGTCGGTGCTGGCGGCCTCCGTCGCGGTGACTGTCGTGCTGGCGTGGATCGTGCTCGGCACTCGGCTCCGCGCCCGCGACGGTGTGTCGATCGGCGTGATGGCCCTTGCCCTGGGAGCGCTGGCCGCAGCGTTCCCCGCCTCGGACGCGCCGCCCGGGGATGCGCCGACCGCGTGGCTGCTCGGTGGCCTGGCGGTCCTCGGGGTGGCGACCGCGGCCGCCTACGGCCGAGGCGGTTCGGTGCCGTTGGCCGCGCTGGCCGGCGCGGCGTTCGCCGGTGCCGCGGTCTGCGCACGTGCGGCAGACCTGAGCGGCGGGGCCCTTGCTCTGGCCACCGAGCCGCTGCTGTGGGCGATCCTCGGCTTCGGGGTGGCGGGCACGCTGGCGTACGCCAGGTCCCTCGAGCGCGGCGCCGTGGGACCGGCCACCGCGGTGCTGTGGTCGGCCGAGGCGGTGCTCGCCGGTGTGGCCGGCGTGGTGGCGCTCGGTGACGCGGTCCGCCCGGGCTGGGCGCCGGTGGCCGTGCTGTCGGTCGTGGCCGCGCTGGCCTGCTGCGCCGTGCTCGCCACCGGTCCGGCCCAGGCTGCGCTGGAGCACGCGGACGCCTGAGGCGTCGGGCCGGCGAGCGCCTTCAGCCCCGGACGAGGCCAGGCAGGCCCGCCGCGACCAGCCGTCGGGCGATCAGCGCCTGGCCGGCCTGGTTGGGGTGATCCCCGTCGGGGCCGAGCAGGCGGGTGGTGTCGCCTCCGCTGGAGGGACCGTTGAAGGGCGCGTAGAGGTCGACGTACGTCCCGCCCGCGCTCGCCACCGACCCGCGGATGGCGGCGTTCGCAAGCCGGGTCAGCCTCTGGGTGGCCCGGACCCCGATGTCGGGGAAGGCCCGTCTGGCCACCGCGCCGTCCTGGAAGACGTTCCAGTAGCCGGTCACCAGCAGGGCCGTCGGCCTCCCCGCCCGCAGCCGGCGGATGGTCGTGATGATCGCCGTGACGTTGCGCTGCATCGCCGCGAGGTCGTCGGCCACGCACTCCGCGTCGCGGCTGCCGAGGCACTGCCCGCTCGTGACCTTCTCGTGCTGGTCGGCGAAGTCGTTGGCGCCGATGGTCAGCAGGACGATGTCGGCGGAGCGGACCGTGCGCGCGTCGTTGGAGCCGGGCTGGCGCAGAAGCCCCAGCAACGTGCCGCTGTCCTGGCCGCCCACGCCCAGGTTGAGCGTGTGGGTGTGCGCGCCCCGGTCCAGCGCGAGGTAGTGGCCGTAGAGCTCGGGGAACGGCGTGCAGCCGCACGGCCCGCCCGAGGTCACCGAGTCCCCCAGCGCCACAACGTTCCACGACGGTGGCGAGGACGGCGACGGCACGGACGTCGTCAAGCGAGCAGTGCTCCTGCCGGCCGCCGACGGCCCGCGTGCGACCGGGCGCCCGGACGAGGCGACCGGGCTGCAGGCGCTCAGCAGCAGCGCCGCGAGCAGCAACCAGAGGGTCCGCAGCGCGACACGACGAAGACCCCCGGACGCCGACATCATCAACTCCCAGTATGTCGCGTCGGTCACGTCCAGTCCGGGGGCGTTCCGGCAGCCTCGGCGTCGTGGACCTGGCACAGCGACGGCCATGGACGACGGCCCATGGGGCATCGACCTGCCGCCGGCGGTGCAGGGTGCACTGCCCGCGCCGCCGCCACGGCTGGCGGCCCCTGCGGATCTCGCGACACGCGGCGGATCACTGTGTGACGAGAGCGGCGTGCTCGCCGGCATGACGCCGACCGAGGCGGCGACGTGACAGCAGGCCGGGTTCGGCTTCGAGGAGCTCGACGCGTGGTGGCGGATGGGCCCAAAGCGAGCGCCGGTGTGGTGCCGCGCGGGGTTCCCCGCCCACGACGCCGCCGGGCTGCTGCGCGCCGACCCGACGCTGACACCGGCTGAGGCGCGGGCGTGCCGGAGGACGCCCGTCGCCTCAGAGAGCGCTCTGGTGCTGCAACCTGGTCAACGCGAACCAGCCCAGGGGCGCAGGAAGCCAGAACGTGACGGCTCGGAAGGCCAGCACCGCGGTGAGCCCGGACGCGAACGGGACCCCGAAGGCAGTGAGCCCTCCCACCAGTGCGGCCTCGACGGCTCCGAGCCCGCCCGGCGTCGGGGCCGCCGATCCCAGCGTCGATGCTGCCAGGTAGACGACGAGCAGCGTGGGCAGCGGCAATGAGACCGAGAACGCATGCAAAGACGCGGCCAACGCCGCGACGTACCCGGCGTTCAGGAGCAGCACCCCCACCGTCGCGGTGCCGAGCCGGCGCGGGTCGCTGGCAGCATCGACGAGCTGCGGCAGGGTCCGTCGCAAGACCGGCTGCACCCGGTGCTGCAGCTGGCGGCGGGTGACCGGCAGCGCCACCAGCAGCACGAGAGCCGCGGCGACGACCGCCAGCACCGCCAGCACGCCGCCGCTCGGCAGCAGCGTCAACCGCGACGGCGAGACCCCGCTGAGCCACCCGCACGCCAACAGCAGCGGCACCGTGAGCGCCACGGTCACCGCTTCCTTGACCGCGACCGTGGTCGCCGCCGCCGGCACGGGGGCGCCTGCCTTCTGCAGGTACCGCACGTTCAGGCCCACGTGGCCCACCGCCGGCGGTGCCACCAGCGCGAGGAACGACGTCGCGAGCTGCACCACGCTGGAACGGCGCAGGGACAGCGGCACGGTGGCGAACGCGTGCAGCGCCAGCGCCGAACCCAGGTAGGTCACCGCGGACGCAAGCGCCGCGACCGCCAGCCAACCCGGGCGCGCCTGGGCGAACGCCGACGCCAGCCCCACGGAGGACAGCTGCGTGGCCAGCAGGTGCGCGGCGATGGTGGCCCCGGCCACCATCGCCACCGTGCGAGCCGGAAGACGCTCCAGACGGATGCTCGCCTGCCCGTCCGTGACCGACTCCCCCGTCAGCGCAGAGCGCACCTCCTTGAGCCGCGCGGTGCCGCGGACCACTGAGCGCAATTCGCTCGGAAGGGCCAACGGTTGCAGCAGAGCGGCCAGCCGCGTCTCGCTGACGTGGTCGCTGCCGTAGTGCGTGCGCAGGGCGTGCACCGCCGTCGTCGCTCCGCAGCTGCCGGCAACGCTCACGAGTGCGGCCACGACGTCCAGCTCGCGTTGCAGCTCGGTGGCAGCCGGCTGTGCCGCGCCGAAGTCGAGGAAGCCGGCCTCACCGCCGGGCAGCGCCACGAGCGCGTCGGCGGTGAGGGCGCCGTGGGACAGGCCCGCGCGGTGCAGCCGTTTGAGTGCCCGCATCACCATCCCGGCGTCACGTTCCGGGGCCCCGGTGAAAAGTTCCGCGCCCTCAAGCGGTCGCTGCACCAGCATCAACGACCGCCCGAGGGTGATCATGCCCGCCGGTCTCGGCCCGGTCACACCTGCAGCACCGGCGAGAGCCCCACTGAGCGCT
Organism: uncultured Actinomycetota bacterium; assembly: GCA_963816325.1. Taxonomy (GTDB): domain Bacteria; phylum Actinomycetota; class Actinomycetes; order Propionibacteriales; family Nocardioidaceae; genus Nocardioides_B. Next base: position 383,094 of record CAWFKC010000019.1, read on the forward strand.
TCCCGCTCGAGCTGCCCGCGCAGCGACAGCGACGGACGGCCGGCCGCCGACGTACGGAGGCGCAGCAGCCGCCACGCGGGCCGCAGGAACGGCACACCGCGGCGGTCGGGATCGACCACCGTCACCGACAGCGCTCCGCCGTCGGCCAGAGTCGCCGTGTACCGGATGCGTCCGGGCGCCTCCAGTGACGTTCGAAGCTCGACGGCAGGCCACCCCGCCACGCTGAGCGCCTGCCGGATGGCTCGTTCCGTGGGACGTTGGGGCGGGACGCCCACGGCGAAACGGACCGCCAGCGCCGCCGTGGCACCGGCCAGCAGCGAATAAACGGCGCTGACGACAGTGAGGCTGCCCAGCGCCAGTGCGCACACGATCGCGAGCGCCAGAGCCAGCTCCAGCAACCGCGTACGTCGCCGCCAGCGCAGCCCCATCCCGAGGGCCAAGGCGACCGTGGCCATCACGGGCAGGGCGTCGGCGTCGTCGAGCTGTCCCAGGAGAACAGCGAACGAGCCGCTGCTGAACGCGTTCGTCACCGCCGCGACCGCAATTCCCAGCAGCAGCGCCAGGCCGCAGGCGAGGGCCGCCGACACCAGGGCGAAGCGCCGCTGGCGAGCTGCGTCGGCGGCGATCAGCAGCACCAGCGCCACGACGGCCAGGGACGACCCCACGTTGACCACGGCTACCGCTGTCCGCGCCCCATCCGACACGGCCCGGGGGACCACCGTCGTACCCCACCCCGACCGGTGCGGGTCGAGCCCGACCGCCACCACAACCGCCGCCAGGGCCGCGGCGGCCGCGGCGGCGAGCGCCCCGTCTGCGGTTCGGCGCGTCCTGGGCAGCGGCGGATCAGCGATCGGGAGCCGGGAAATGGTCCACCTGGCCGGCGCTATCCTTCCCGCCCGGTCCACAACGTTGCGCACGCGCCTACACCGTCCTCAATCTCCGTTCCTCGCTGCATGCACCGCTCGTCGCGTCAGCCCCTCCCCCGGGCCGACTGCCCCACGAGACCTCCACCTGCAGCGCCCACGCTCAGAGGAACCGCCGACAGGGCTGCGACCTGCGCTTCGAGGGCCCGGTCGTGCCGCTCACGGGGCGGCAGATGGACCTCCGCGTTCGGCGTTCGGCGGGCGTCCTGCTTGAGCTCGACAGCGCGGGACGCGACCGAAACCGCGCCTCAGTCCGGTCGCGGCGCGGGACGCTGGAGGAGGTCACGACGACCAGAATACTGCCGAGGACAGCGCCCCTGTGTCGGCGACGCCGGCGGGTCGCTCGCGGACGGTGGCACCTTCGGGTCTGCCTGACGGGAGCCTCCCGAGGCCTAGCCGGTCTCCTCGGCCGCCATCCCGCGACGCTGGAGGACCTTGTAGGCGGCCAGCTTGGCGGGGTCGAGAAGGAGGAACTCGACGGTGGCCCAGCCCCAGGCGAGGGCGACGAGGCCCCAGCCGACGGGCTGCATGAGAAGCCCGGAGACGGCGATGAGGGTGGCGACCAGCTGAGTGCCGACCACTGCCCCCAGCAGCACCCAGGCCGGCCGGTAGGACCAGAACGGTCCGCGGGTGCGGGCGAGGAACACCGTGAAGTGCCCGCTGACCGACAGCTTCAGGTACACGAGCGTGGGCACCACCGCGTCGGTGAGAGCCAACGGCCCGTGCGCGATCCACACGAGACCGAACGTGGACACCACGCCGAAGAACCCCAGGGTGGCCGCGATGACCAGGACCTCGGTGAGGTCCCACCGCTCGGGGCGTCCGGAGGCGCGGACGCGGTCGTAGGCGATGGTGAGGATCGCGGCGTCGTTGAGGATCGCCAGCAGCACCACCTGGATGGGCGTGATCGGGAAGAACCCGAAGACGACGATCGTCACGGTCACGAACGCGACGATGCGCAACGTCTCGGTGATCCGGTAGATCGCGTAGTTCTTCATCCGCCGGAACACCTCACGGGCCCGATGGACCGCTTCCACGATCGTGGACAGCCCCGGCGCGAGCAGCACGATGTCCGCGGCCGCCTGCGCCGCCTCGGTGGCGCCCGAAACGGCGATGCCCGCATCAGCGCGGTGAAGGGCGGCCACGTCGTTCACCCCGTCTCCGGTCATGCCCACGATGTGGCCGTGATCCTGCAGCGCCTCGACGATGCGGTACTTGTCCTCGGGCACCACCTGGGCGAACCCGTCCGCCTGCTCTGCCTTGTCAGCGAGCGCCGCACCTCGGAGCCTGTGCATCGCCTCTGCCTCGAGCACGTCGTCGCCGATGCCGACCGCCCTGGCGATCTCGCGCGCTATCTCGACGCGGTCACCGGTCACCATCTTGATGTCCAGACCCAGGCGTGCGGCTTCGGCCAGGGTCTGCTTCGAGTCGTCACGGGCTGGATCCTGAAGGCCGAGAACTCCGGTCACCCGCCAGGCCTCGTCGAGGGTGCGCGCGACCGCCAGCGCGCGGTACCCCCTCCGGGCGAGATCCTTCGTCACCTGCCACACCTGCTTCTCGCCCTCAGGGTCGGTCCCCGCAAGGTCGAGGATGGCCTGCACCGCGCCCTTCGCGACGCCGATCTGCTCCCCGCGGGGTCCGCGCAGGCGAGCGTCGGCACGCTTGCGGGTCGGATCGAAGGGGTGAAGCTCGACCGTCTCCCAACCCTGGCGCCGATCGGCGCTGACCGCTTGCAGGATCGCGCGGTCGATGGGGTCCTCCGCGTCCGGGTCCGTTGTGAGTGCGGCATTGAGCAGCACGTCTTCGTCGGTGTAGCCGTCGAGGTGCTCGACCCTGGCCACGGCCAGCTGGTTCTTGGTAAGGGTGCCGGTCTTGTCCACGCACAAGACGTCCACGCCGGCCATCTCCTCCACCGCGGGGAGATGGCGGACCACCGCCTCCCGCTTGGCCAGCGAACGAGCACCGACGGCCATCGTGACCGAGAGGACGGCAGGAAGGGCAACGGGGATCGAGGCGATGGTGACGACCAGGGCGAACTCGAGGGTGTGCGTGAGGCTGGTTCCCCGGACCAGCGAAACCGCGACGATCACCCCGACGAGCGCGATGGCGACGATGATCAGGTACTTGCCGATGTCGACGATTGCGCGCTGGAAGTGGCTTTCCCGCGCCTCCGCTCCCGCCAGCTCGGCGATCCGGCCGAACTCGGTGTGCGCCCCCGTCGCGCACACCCGCACCACCGGAGCACCCCGCGAGATCACCGTCCCGGAGTACGCGCCGTCACCGGGCTCCTTCTCGACCGGCAGAGACTCGCCGGTCAGCGCGGACTCGTCGGCTGCACCGCCACCCGCCGCGACGTGGCCGTCGGCGGGCACGATGTTGCCGGCTCTGACCCGCACCAGGTCGCCGGGCACGACCTGGACGGCCGGCACATTGGTCCAGGAACCGTCCCGGTGGGCGGTGACGTCGACGGCCAGTCGCCGTTTCAGCGCCGCTATCGCGCTCTGCGCCTGGTGCTCCTCCCAGAACCCCACTGCTCCGTTCAGCAGCAGCAAGGCGAGGATGATGCCGAAGTCCGTCCAACGCCCGGTCGCGCCGGTGAGCACCAGCGCGGCCTCGATCATCCACGGGATCGGTCCCCAGAAATGGCCGAGGATCTCCCGGACAAGGCTGTGCTCGGCCTGCTCCACCGAGTTCGCGCCGTACCGCTCGAGCCTGGCCCGCGCCTCCTCGGCGCTCAAGCCCTCCCCTGCTTCTCGCTGCTCGTCTGCGCGTCGGTCTGCCTCGGTGCGCTGATCCCGTACGCCGTGCTCGCCGTGTTCAGCCTCCTGGTCCGACGCATGCTGCGGCCCCGTCGCCGCCGCGGGACCCGCATGGCGCCGCCCGTGTCTGTGCCCGGTCACAACATCCATGGCACCTCACCGCCAATGCCGGTCGCACCGCCGAACCGTGTCGCTCTCACCGGCCGGACAGGAGGCTCCGGGCTCGGCTGAGCACCCTCTCCAGGGCTATTCCCGAGCGGTCACGGGCGCCAGGGGCGATGGTCCTCCGTGTGGTCCGCTTGGTCCGCTGAAGGCGTCCCGATCGTGCCGTGCCTTCGCGGCGAGGATGGCCCCGCCCCCTGCTGGCGGCCGGCGGCCGCCGGCCGTCACCCGTCCGTTCCCTCGTCCTCGTGCCGTCCGGCGACCAGCTCCAGCGCCTGCACCACTACGTACACAAGGGTCGCCGCGAACGGCGCGGTCACCCACGCCCACCACCCGTCCACCAGCTTCACCAGCCCGCTGGCCGCGGCGACCCCCGCGCCGACGGCCAGGAAGTCGGTGGCGGTCGCGAGCAGGACCACCCGCGTCGGCTCCGACTCGGAACGGTCGACGTCCAGCGTGACGGCGAGGGCCACGTTGAGCAGCGAGAAGGCGGCGACCGAGGCGGCTGCGAACGCCATCATCTGCGCCGTCGACGGGTGCCCGGCAGCGGACGACACGACTTGGAAGGTCACGGTCACCGTGATGGAGAAGCCGAACGCCTGGGCGTTGCCGGAGACGGACGTGTACAGGCCGCGCGCCCAGGAACGCGTCCGGCTCATCGGCGGACCTGCACGCTCTTCGCGCGCCATGCGTCCTCCTTCAGGGTCGCGTGTGGCGCGGTGTACCCGTCCATCCGCGGGCCCATGCCCGGGGAGGAACCCGGCTAGGCCGACCGACCCGCGCGGACGGACGGCACAACCGGTTGCGACGGGACGGCCCTGCCGGCGGAACGCCGCCCTCCTCTGCCGGGCAGCGTCATCACGGGCTGTCGGCGGAGGTCTCGGGCGAGACCCACACGTCGGCAAGTCCGGCCACTGCCAGCACACGCTGCACCGGCCGGGATGGTTCGACCACCGCGAAAGCGGCTCCTAGCGAGGCCGCCTTCTTGCTGAGCTCGATCAGCGCACCGATCCCGACCGAGTCCAGGAAGTCGACCTCACTCATGTTGACAGTCAGGGCGCCGTGTTCTTGCAGCACCTCCAAGCCAGCATCGACCAGCTGCTGCCGGCTCACCAGGTCTACAGAGCCCTCCGGGGTCAGTTCCGACCCTGCGCGCCTCATCGTCAGTTCCATGCCGCTCCCACCTCCACCATCCACTTGCGACAACCTTGGTTGTTCAGGTTGCGCGGAGCCTCCCCCAGGGAACCATACGGTCCTGCTTCGACCACCCGACAAGCCCCATCTTCCCCCGGGAGCGGCGGCACGACCATCGCCATACCGGCTGCCGCCGAGGGCTGACGAGGGTGCGCACATCTTCCCTCAGGTCACTCGCCGCGCATACGCCCACCCCGGGCGGCGCAGCACGAACGACCATCGGTCGCGCCAGGTCTGCGCCGAGGCGACGTCTGCGGCGATGTCGACCCACTCGTGGCTGGCAATGGTGCCCGGGTTGTGGGAGTCGATGTTCCTCGTCAGCCCGTAGACGACCTGTTCCCGTTCCTCCTCGAACGTGCCGAACAACTTGTCCCAGATGATGAGGATGCTGCCGTGGTTGCGGTCGAGGTACTGCCGGTTCGACCCGTGATGCACGCGGTGGTGCGCGGGGGTGTTGAACACCCTCTCGACCCAGCCGAGCCTCCTGATCGCCTCCGTGTGGATCCAGAACTGGTAGATCAGGTTGATACCGCGGGCCTGCTCGATCAGGCCCGGGCGGACACCGGCCAGAGCCAGCAGGCCGTACGGCACGCTGAGGGTGACGCCCTCCGCCACCGGCTGCCGCAGCGCGGTCGACAGGTTGTAGCGCTCACTGGAGTGATGCACGGCGTGCACCGCCCACAGCCACCTACTCTCGTGGCTGGCCCGATGGTTCCAGTAGTAGAGGAAGTCCCACCCGAGGATCGCCGCCCCCCACGCCCAGGCACCGTTGTCGAGGTCGAGCGGCGACCGCGCGAACAGCCGCCTACCCGACGTCATCGCTGCCCACGTCGTCGACACGACCAGGACCGTTGACGCCACCGCCGTCACCGCCAGGCCGGCGTGGGCCTTCCGGAAGAGGGGGCTGCCCGGCCCCCGGTTGTCGGGCCTCACCGCGGGCCCTTGCCGGAGCTCCGCCAGCTGCTCCTGCACGGTCCGCACCCCGGCGGGCACCGTTTGGGGGTCGGGCAGCCGACCGTCCCTGAGTCTCCTGCGGACCACGTCTCCGACGGTGGTGAGCACCGCCGTGGCCGCGCCCACAGCAAGCAGTCTCCCGCCGTGTCGGCCGACGCCCGGGGTGACGGGGTCGAGCACCTTCTTGGCGACGTACGGCGCGACCAGGCTGCCTACCCCCATCGTCAGGCTCGCCACCGTGTCAGCCAGTTGGTAGTCGCCAGCCCGCGTCCCCGGCTCGACCGGATGCGACCGCTGCCACGCGTACTCCGCTCCCATCGCACCGATGAACGCCGGGATCGCGGCCACCGTCAGATCTACCTTCACGCGGCCATCCTGCCCCATCCCAGCCGTGGCGGGCAGTAGTCTCATGCCAGCAGTCGGCGCTTCGCTCGCACTCTGGACTCGCGCCCTGAAGACGCGTTGCATCGCTCATAAGGACGCAGCCTTCCTGGGGTTCCGCGTTCCTCGAGCGTTGCGACCGGGAGGGAGACTTTCGGTCCTGCCGCGAACGCTCGGCGCTTGACAGGCTGGAGCAGAGCCGGAGAAGGGGGCTGCACTGCCATGAGGCGTAGGTGGCAGTTCAGGGCGACACAGGTCGTCGCAGCGCGAGTCGGCTACCAGAAGACCGTGCGGCCTTGGCACGAAAGTTGGGGCGCCACGTGTGAGGAGTTTGACGCGGGCCTGCGCGGCGACGAGCACGTGGCCGACCCCGCTTCACAGAACACTCGCGGCATCACGATCAACGTGCCACCGGAGCAGGTGTGGCGATGGGTGGTCCAGCTCGGCGCAGACCGAGGGGGCTTCTAAAGCCATGACTGGCTGGAGAACCTGTTCAGGCTCGGAATCCACAGTGCCCAGCAGGTAGTTCCCGACTGGCAGCAGCGTGCCGTCGGAGATCTCGTCTACGCGAACGCTGCCGGGACCGGCGGCTGGTATGTCATGCAGGCGGTGCCCAACAACGTCCCCGTGCTCAAGATGGCCAACGTCGCCGCGGGCCAACCGACGCGGCGAGACGATCAACTGCGGTGGGAGTTCCTGTGGACCTTTGCTCTCAGGGACGTGGGCAACGGCGCGACCCGACTACTTGTCCGTGAGCGGACCGCGTTCGGCAGCACGGCGCCCCGGATGCTCATGGCGCCCGTCGCCTCGTCAGCTTCCTGGTGACGCAGAAGATGATGCGTGGCATCAAGGCAGTTGCCGAAGGCGCCGAGCGACCCAAATGGCACGAGAGCGACGCAAGGTGACTTGGTCAAAGCTGGACAACGAGCGTCTCGTCAATGCCTCGTTCCTTCTGCAGGCGCACGGGTTCGCGCACATGCTTGTTATGCCGGTGACAGCGCATCTATTCATCGGATTCACGCACGGGGTCGAGCAGGCGATGGCCGGAGCCTCAGCAGGCCGCACACTGACGCCGCCGTGCCCACGATCCAGACTGGTGGGCCGGCAAGTGCTGTGGAACCGGATCGGCTCGTGACGCGTCCATGGGGCATGACGTGGAAGTTGTCGGTCTCAATCGTGGGTGTGTTGATCGTGATGGTCTCAGGCGCTGCCTGTGGTGTCCCTCAGGGCGGCACGACTTCCGCTTCCTGCGCAGGGCCGCAGCTCGATGACCGACCCCCGGGCCGCTACTACACGCACCCGCCGACTCCATCGGTGCATCCGGGCGACGACCTGGCGGTCTACGGGCACTGGTACACCAGCACCTGCAACGACACGGGCACTCGGGATCCCCTCCAGCCCCTGCCGCCGGTCAGGTTGACGCTCACCCTGCCGGGCGGTCGAGTCGAGCCCATGGGAACGTTCACGCCAGCCGGCAGCGACATGGGCTTCCACACGACCGTGCAGGTTCCCGCAGACACCCAGGCGGGCACCGCCACGCTCAGCGACGATCGACAGCCGCCGACGACCTACAGGATCGCGGTCCGCGAGTAGCCCACGCGCACCCTGTCTGCCCCGCGCCGTCTTCTGGGTCAACACCACCGGCGATGTCCGACTGAAGGTCGCGGGTTGACCGGCATACTGACGCCGTGTGGGTGCACCTGGAGAGCTGGATCGTGCAAGACGGCGAGATCCCCGAGCTGCACATCGGTAGCGTCCTGCGCGACCACGGGCTGCGTGCCTCGTGCTGGAGCATCGAGGAATCACAGGACCCCGAAGGCTGCGTCGAGCTCGCCGGCCCTGACCCGTCGGGCGACCAAGCCCCGCACTACGCGCTCACCGGCACCGTCGAGTCGGGCCGGGAGCCGAGTAGCATGCCGCTCCGCGTCGGCCACTTCGCAGTGCTCGCCGAACCCGGCAGCTTCCGCCAAGCGCCCGGCAGCTCGCCCCCAGACGACGTGCTGGAGCGGTTCTCGCCGGACTTCTTCGTCCCCGGACCCGGAACCCGGGTGACGGTGCTGTGCAGGCTCGAGGTGCTGGCCGCCTACGAGACCGACGAGACGTTCGGCGCCCTCGGCATCCGTCGCGACTGGGACGTCCGACAGCTCCGGCTCCAGCACCTCGGCCTGGTCGGCCCGCCAGGGCGGGAAAGAGAACGCAGAGTCGGCAAGGTCCTTCACGTCGATGACATCGAACGGATGCACCGCTGGGCCGACGACACGGGCGACGCCCACGTCACATACCTGCTCGACCTCCAGCCAACGATCAGCTGCAACTGCCGCGGATAGTGGAACGGGGAACTGCCGAGTCGAGGTCCTCGCGCCGATGCGAAGTGGCTCGAGCAACGCCCTTTTCAGGCTCTCCTGACTGATCCGTGGGTCATTTCCGGCCTGGGAGGACGGGGCGGTGGCCGCCGAGGTTGAGCATGGCGAGGGCGATGAGGGCCTCGGGTGAGCGGAACCCGAAGGCGACGCGGGTGATGAGGCGGATCTTGGTGTTCACCGACTCGATACGGCCGTTCGACAGGCCGTGCTCGATCGCGGCGAGGATCGAGTCGCGGTGTTTGACGATGCGTCGTTGCAGGTCGATGAAGGCGGGGATCCGGCAGCGGCGGGCCCAACCGATCCAGACCTCGAGCGCGTCGGCGGCCTCTTCGGCCGGGAGCTGGAAGACCAGCCGGAGTCCTTCCTTGAGGAGGTAGGCCCGGTGCAACCGGGGGTCGGTCTTGGCGACCCAGGCGAGTTTGGCTTGCTGTCGGCTGGTGAGGTTCTCAGGGTTCTTCCACAAGGCGTAGCGGGCGTGCTTGAGCGCCTTCGCGTGCCCGGAGGCCCGACCCGCGCGACGCTGACGGACCGCACCGCGGGCCTCGTTCCACGCTTGCCGACGGACCTCGTCGAGGGCGTCGGTGGCCCAGCGGACCACATGAAACGGATCAGCGCAGCGGACGGCGTTGACGGCGCGTTCGGCGACCACGGTGCTGATCCAGTCCGCACCATCGGCGCTGACATGGGTGATCAGCTGACAGCGTTCCTCACCCAGGGCGTCGAAGAACAGCTCAAGGGTGGCCTTGTCGCGGCCGGGTGCGGCCCAGACCAGCCGGCCGGTGTCGTGGTCGACCACCACGGTCAGGTAGCGGTGGCCGCGCTTGTAGGAGATCTCATCGATTCCGATCCGGCGCAGGCCGTCGAACCGGTCGTGCAGCTCCTCGACGTCGGCCCAGACCCGGGTGATGATCGCCCCCACGGTGCGCCAGGCGATCCGCATCAGTTCGGTGACCGCGGTCTTGGAGCACTGGGTGGCCAGCCACGCGACCTGTTCGTCGAACACGACTGTGTGGCCGGCGGCGTGCCGGGCCCACGGCACTGCCCGCACCGTTGGCCCGTGCTCACGACAGTTCACCCGGGGTGCGTCGGCCTCGAGGTGGACCTGGACGGTGCCCAGATCCAATGCCCGCCACCGACGCCGTCCCTCGCCATGGTCGTAGCGAGGCGAGCGACGCTGACATCGCCCGCACCGGCTTGCGGCCCGGCGGCTGGGCCGCACGTGCGCCACCAGGACCTGCGCGTCCTCGTCGAACTCGATGTCTTCGACGACCGTCTTCTCGACCCCCAGCAGGGCGCGCCATAAGGTGGCGTTCTGCACGCCGTTCTCCGCTCACTGGTTCCTGTTCCTAGACAGCTCAGAAACCTAGACAGGGAACGGCGTGCTCACGTTTCAGGCGCGCCCAAGCACCCACGGAAGCGGCAGAAGAGCCCCCTTTCAGAGTGCGCCTCGCCAGCGTCCGGCGCGATACTGACCGGCGTGGCGCTCCTGGGGAAGGTCCGGTCGGAATGGCGAGGAGGGGTCGGTAGTCATCGACTCAGAGGTCACCCCCGGCGGGTGCTGGGCCTTCTGCACGTCCCTAGTCGTTGCGGGCTACAAGTCGCTCCGCGCTGGTCAGCAGGTGAGGTGCACCTTCGAGGCTGTCGACCAAGACGGCTCGATCTGCGGCAGCAAGACCACTGCGGTGGCTTACGCACGCGACCGCCCCGGGGAGCGGGGCACATGGACGTGAAGAAGATCGGCCGGATCCCCGAAGGCGGCGGCTGGGCGCCCACGGTCGCAGCGAGGCCGTGCGCGACCGCCGGATCGGTTACGACGTCGCGCTTGGAAAGGCCGGGGTCACCAACTCGAGCCGCTTCCGGTCCCCAATCCGATGCCGGCAATAGGGACACACCCAGTAAGCCCGGCGGCCAGCCCCTACTTCGGCAGGATGTGGAGCATGAGTGAAAGCGTCACGGAGCGATTCGAGCGACTCGTCATTCGCTGGGACCTGCGCGGGCTGCATGATGAACTCTCCCGCGCGTTGAGTGACCTGGACGAGGCTGAGCGGCCGCACGTCCCGTCGGAGCTGCGACGGGCGCTGGACATGTTTCTCGACTCTTACGCGCGTTGAGCGCGGCTGCGGTGCACGTTGCTGCGAACGCGTCCGGAACTGCCGCAGACAGGGACACGTCGAAGGGTGGATTGGGGCGCGCGGGCTGGCTCAGCCTCGGTACACGTCGATCGGGATGCTGTCGGCGGCCGAGTGCTCGCCCAGGTCCCAGGTCAGTACGTCGCTGCCCGCAGCGACAGCGGGAACGGTCAACTGCATCTCGTAGGTGCGTGACTGTCCGGGTGCCAGATCGGGGTTCACCTTGCAGTTCAGCTGGTAGCCCTCGTCGACGCGCGCGACCTTGAGTCCCGTGTAGTAGGACGGGCAGTGCGCGAACGCGACCGGTTCGGAGGTCGAGGTGTTGGTGAGGGTGACGGTGAACCGCAGCGTGCTGCCGCCGGTGGCGGCTGTGGGCGCGTGCAGCGTGGCGGTGAGCGGCTCAGGTGCCTCGGGGGCGTGCTCGACGTTGACCTGGACGACGCTGGGGTGTCCGCAGTTCACCGGAAGCCACGCCTTGTTGACGCCGTGAGCGGGGCCGTCGGCGACCTGCACCTCGAGGTTCCGGGCGATGGTGGGTGTCGAGCCGCAGTCGGCCGGCGCGCCGATCCCGACGTGGACGGTCTCGCCGCCCGCGAGCGTGACGGAGTCCTGGGCCGCGGTGGCGGTGTCGACGTCGACCCGGTTCCCGGCCGGGGTGACTGCGGTGACCGACAAGGCCCGGGCGGAGAAGCTGCACGGCGTCCCGGAGGCGTTCGTGACGTCGAGAACCTGCACTGAGTTGCTTTGCCACACGCCCACACCGCCCAACGCGGTGCGCAGGGCGCCGGACTGGCAGGCGCTCGCCATGGCCGGTTCGGCCTGTGAGCTGGTGTGTTGATCCAGGCGATGGTCCCGCGGCGGCCATAGGAAACAGCCGACTGCGCCGGGTGACTGGCTGCGTGGAGCAGGCTCGTGCCGGCCAAGATGCTGCGGAGGATGACCACGATCGCGGCGGCGGCCACGGTCGCGGCCGGCCAGCGGCCACGGCGCCGGGCCCGGTAGGCCCACCTGTCTCTCAGCCAGCGGGACGGCACCGGCCGCCGTGCCGCGGTGCCGGATGCGCGAGCCATGCCTGTTCCTCCGTGGTGTAGGCGCTTTATGCGGGTGGGAAGCGCCAGTGGCGGGCATTGCGGGCGGCGATCTCGCAGGTCCCGGAGGTCGTCTGGCAGCGGAGCACGTCGTACCGGTAGCGGCCGCTTCCTGCCGTCACCAGAAGGGTGTGGTCGTCCTCCCAGCCGACGGGACCGTAGTCGCCGGAGGGCAGGTGCATGCGCACCGCCTTGCCGGTGCGGGTGTCGAGGACCATCTCGGTGGTCCTGGCGCCCTCGAGGACGAACCGGCCGGTGTCGTCGGCGGGGTACTCCACGAGCGTGGCGTCCGGGGACCGGGGGCCCATGTCCCAGGGGGTGGTGCCCGAGCGGTGGAACCTGCCGTGCGGGTCGACGGTGCCGTAGACGCCCGGTCGAGTCGTCGAATCCTTCGGCGTTCCCCTGCAACACGAGGCCGGTCGCCGTCATCCGGTCCGGCAGGGACGGCAGCGTATCCAGCCCGGTCACGGTGTGCGTGGTGTTGTCGTGGACGTTCCACAGGGTGAGGGGCCGCCCGGTACTGAAGAACACTTGGCCGGCGTTGTCGACCCCGGACAGGATCAGGCTCGGTCCCGAGCAGCAGATCTGCTGTACCTGGACGTCGCGGGTGGCCAGCACGCTCGCGTGGGTGGTGTCCCAGGCCACCACCCGGGTGACGTTCGGGTGGATCTCCTCCCACACCGCCAACCTCCCGTCCGCACTCAACAGCGGCCCACTCGCGTGGGTGGGAACCGGCAGCCGGCGCGCCGGTCCGGGGGTGACCTGCGTCCAGTCCTCGAAGTTGTCCGGCCGCCGCTTGCCCATCAGCACGACCCCTCCGGCGGCCCTCAGGTCAGGGTCAGGTGTCCGCATCCGGCCCGTGGACAGGAACAGTTCCCCGTCATGCCAGTAGGGGATCCGCGGTAGTGCACCGGTACGCAACGGGACTGGTCCCGGAGCGGGGGTCGCGTGGGGCCGCGACGGACCGTGGTGCACCGGCTGCGGCCGCGCAGGAGCGCTCAGCATCGACCCGGCCAATCCCACGCCCCCAACGATCACCGCGACGACGACCACGAGGACGGCGACCAGGCCCACCCGCCGGTGCTGCTGCCGGCGGCGGCCCGCCGCCACCAGCGTGTCCAGCGGCACCGGCGGCACCTCCAGATCGCCGGCGACCCGGCGCAGGTCGTGCGTCACCCGCTGCTGCAGACTCACTCATCGGAGTGTCCCCTCCGCGTCCCGCTCACGGAGCCTCGCCTGCAAGGACCGCAGCGCCGCTGAAGTCTGCGACTTCACCGTCCCCGGGGCACAGCCCAGCACCTCGGCGACCTGCTTCTCCGAGAGGTCCTCGTAGAAGCGGAGCACCACCACCGCCCGCTGTCTCGGCGGCAGACCCACGACGTGTCCCCACAGCGGCACCCTGTCGAGCACCGCCGCCTCATGGGTGGGTACCGGCGCCACCGGCTCCTGCCGCTCGGCGTACTCCCGTGCGCGCTTGCGCCGCCGCGAACCAGACAGAAACTCGTTGACCAGCATCCGGTGCACGTAGGCCTCCAACCTCCCGGCCCGGCGGACCCGACCCCAGGCGGCGTACGCCTTGATCAAGGTGGCCTGCACGACGTCCTCAGCATCGAGGCGCTGCCCGGTCAGCAGGTACGCGGTCCGGTACAGCGCGCTCCAACGCGTGGTCACGAACTCCTCGAACGTCACAGCGTCGTCTTCGGCCACGCCTGCCCTCCCTTGGGTGTCATGGGATTAGACGCCCACCTCGCCCGATCGGTTGGGTACGCACCAGAATCGGTCCCCCGCCGGGCGGGCGGCCCACGCGCGGGCCCCACAACGCTGCGACCAGACACATCGCGGCTGCGCCACCCGCCGAAGACCTGAGCGCGCGGACCGACGATCCCGGAGTTGCGGCCTCGCCAAAGTCCCTTGAGCGTTTCCTCCTCTGCCGCGGACAGGGAATGCGCTGCCGTGGCGATGGCTGGCCGGTCCACAGAACGCGAATCGGGACATGTAGTGGTTCTGCCACGGCGTCTCGAGTATGCGGTGGGGCGGGAGAGAGTACCGCCACACTGCGGCGCCAATCGCTCCCGGGCGGGTGGTCTTTCTCCTGCGCGGGACCGAACTCGCGACTCAAGTACCGCGTGTGGCCGAACGCGAGGCAGCGGGCTTCCGTCTTCAGCGATGATGGGGCTATGAAAATGTCCGACCGCACCGTCTTGTCCGCCCTGGCCGTCGTCGGCGCCAGCCTGCTGCTCGGCGGCCTGACCTCGTGGGCCCAAGGCGTGCTGCCGGACGCGCTGGCGTCGTTCGCCAACTCACCGTCCGGTTGGACGGTGCTGACCGCCCTCGTCGTCGCCGCGGCGCGGCCGACGCTGGCCTGGGGGGCGGCACTCGGGGCAGCCTCGTTCGTGAGTCTGGTGCTGGGCTACACGATCGCCGTTGAGCTGCGCGGGTTGACCTACAACCCGGTGCTCTGGAGTGTCGTCGGCGTCATCGCGGGCCCGTTCGTCGGCACTGCGGCTGCCGCGGTGGTGAGACACCACACCGTCCAGGCCGCGCTCGGCGCGGGCGCGCTCGCGGGTGTGTTGGTCGCGGACGGGATCTATGGACTGGCCGTCGTCAGCGGCAGCACCAGTCCTGTCTACTGGAGCTTGTGCCTAGTGGCCGGCGCCGTACTGATCGGGGTCACCGCACTGCGACTCGGCACTCCTGCCGCCGCGGCACGCGTGGTAGCCAGCGCCGTAGCGGCCACCGGCATCCTGACACTCGGGTACACCATGCTCAACGCGGTGTCTTGAGCCCGCAACTGCCGCGGCCCAGTCCTGTCCGGGTCGCTCGCTGGCCACGCCTTCGCTCCGCCGCGATACGAGCCACGGACACTCATCCGGATCTGCTGAGAGGTCGCCCTACGACTAGTGTCGTGCGCCTGAAATCCGCTGACGCCGATCTGATTCTCGCCTTGGGCGGCCCGCCAGCGCGGTGGATCGTCACCGGTGAGTCTTCCGGGCCGCCCTACTGGTTGCGCGTGTGGGCGACGCGTGGACTGCTCTGGGTCTGGGACGACGTGGCGCTTGAGTCGGTGGAGGCTGCCCTCAGCGATGACGCCTGGCGGGTCGGCGAGATGGCGCTGAAGGTGGTGGCCCGGCACAGGCTCGAAGACCTGATCTTGACAGTTGTCGAGCTCCAGGAAGATCCCGCTGCTCGAGTGCGTGCGGCTGCGTCGCGCGCGTTGATGCGGATCTCCGCGTCGGGAGAAGGACCAGCGCGGCGCTGAAAGACCTTCTCCGGGCGGCGACGTCGTTTACCGGGTTTGCTGCGAATAGGGAACGCGCGGAACTGCTTGATGAGCGGACGTTGCCTCGAACCTGGACCTCAAAGAGGAGCGGCAACTGCGCCTGCGTGGCGACTGAGAACGCCCCGTCCGGGCCTGGCAGCGAACGGTCCTGCAGCATGGACTCCTGGCCCGGTGATCCCGCGACCCCGGGCCGTGAACCGACTGGCAAACGCCGTTGCCTGGGGCAGCACTCATCGGGTTCGGTCTCATGACTCTCCTATACGGCGACGGGCCGACCAAGGCTGGCGGGATCCTCGCCCCTCTTGGGGTCCTACTCGCCTACCGCGGGTACCGGTAGGCCGTCGAGACCGCGGCAACTCCTTGACTGAGTCGGGCGTGCTGCACACTCGCGTGATCCCTCACGCCGCCATCAGTGAAGTGACGACTACCCCGCGGTGGTGTGGACAGATGCGCAAGGCAAGAACCGATGGCCCCGGTCCTCGCCTTTCTCACTCCCCCGCGGACGTTGCCGGGTGTTGCCGACCACCACTCAGCATGCGTGAAATGACTCCGTCAATGGGCCCGCTGCCGCTGAACTCGTGTACGAGTCGGGCCGCCAACCCGGCTTTCACGCACATGCCGCGGCGAGGGAAGGCGTTGACGGCCTGAATTTGAAGGAAGTTCCTCAGGGGCTCGATCGCCCTTCGCCTGTGGCCAGCGCTGTACGGGCGCGCTGGTGGTACTTCCCGACTCTGAGAGCGAGCGGCAGGAGAAGTGGATCAGGTTCAGTTGGCGCAACTGACGGGCGCGGGGAGGGGGCTTTTGCCCCTGGCGTCGTGGCGGCGTCTGTAGCAGGTTGGTCAGGTAACCAGGCGGCCGAGCAGGGGGTGTCCGTCCCGTGCTCGACATCAATGCGCTCCTTGACACGGTGGAGCGGTTCGCCGCGACCTTGACCGGCGACTATGCCGTCAGTGACGTGTCAGCCACGCTGGCCGAGCAGGTCACGGGGGCGCTCGGCATCGGCGGCGCCGGCGTGGTCCTCGTGCGGCACGGTCGGCTGGGTGACGTCATTGCCACTGTCGACGCGATCGCCGATCTCGAGCGGGTCGCGGCGGCTCGGGAGATCGGGCCGTGTGCCGACGCCATCCGTAGCCGGCAGCCGGTGGTGGTGGGCGATCTGACCGGCGGCGACCTCACCGAGCGTTGGCCGGAGTACGTCGCCGAGGCGGAGGCCGGCGAGATCCGCGCGGTGGCCGCCGTCCCGATCCTCGCCGGCGAGCGGGTCCTCGGAGTACTCGGCCTCTACGACGGCGCGCACCACACGTGGGCTGATGAGGAGGTGCGGGCGGCCCGGATCATGGCCAACCTCGCCAGCTGCTACCTGGTGCACGCATCCGAGCTGGGTCAGGAACGCGAAACCAACGAACAGCTCCGGACGGCGCTGGTCAGCCGCATCGTCATCGAACAGGCCAAAGGCGTGCTGGCCGAGACGCGCAGCATCACCGTCGACGAGGCGTTCGAAGTCCTGCGCAAGCACTCCCGTGACCACAACGCACCCCTCCACGACGTCGCGGCGGCCGTGGTGAACCTCCACATGCGGCCGTGAGGACAGGACGGTGACCGAAATGCCAGACGAGCCCACCCCCATCCTGCTGCCCAGACTGCCGACCGGCATCGCCGGGTTGGACGACGTCAGCCTGGGTGGCCTGCCGGAGAACAGCGTCACGCTCGTGGGCGGCACCTCGGGCTCCGGCAAGACGGTGCTCGCCCTGCAGTTCCTCGCTGAGGGTGTGCGGCAGTTCGGCCAGGCCGGAGTGTTCGTGACCTTCGGCGAACCCGCTCGCAAGCTGCGCTGGTTCATCGGCGAGTTCGGCTGGGACGTGCCCACCTGGGAGCTGGACGGCAGGTGGACCTTCCTCGAGGCCACCACGGGCCCGGAGGACAAGGCTCCCGTCGTCGGCGGGCACTTCGACCTCACCGTGCTGCTGAACAGGATCACCGACGCGGTCGAGCGCACCGGCGCGCGACGCGTCGCGATTGACTCGCTGAACGTGCTGTTCGCACGTTTCGAGGACAGCGCCGCCGTTCGCGACGGCCTGATCCGGATCACCTCGAGACTGGAACGACTCGGCGTGACCGCGCTGATGACCATTGCACGCGAGGAGGGGGCCGACCACGCCATCCCGATGGGCGTGGAGGAGTACGTCGCGGACAACCTGGTCATCCTGCGCAACGAGCTGGAGGAAGAGACCAGGCGGCGGACCATCGAGGTCCTGAAGTTCCGCGGCACCCGACACCGGCAAGGCGAGTTCCCGTTCGCGATCACCCGCGAGCAAGGGATGGTGGTCATCCCGCTGAGCGTGCAGCTGGACCAACCCTCTGCCCGCGGCCGCATCACCAGCGGCATCCCCGCCTTCGACGAGATGTGCGGTGGAGGACTGTTCCAGGACGCGATCACCCTCGTCTCGGGGTCCACCGGCACCGGGAAGACCTCGATCGCCATGCAGTTCGCGCTCGCCGGCGCTCAGCAGGGCGAACCTACGCTCGTGGTCGGCTTCGAAGAAAGCCGCGACCAGATGCTGCGCGCCGTCAACGGCTGGCCCTACGACGTTGCCGCCCTCGAAGCCGACGGCAAGCTCCGCTTCCTCATCGACTACCCCGAGGTCCGCACCTTCGAAGAGCACCTCGTCCGCATCCAGGGGGCTGTCGCGGACCTCGGCGCGACCCGGCTCGTGCTCGACAGCCTCACCTCGTTGCGACGCGGTGGCCCCGAGCGCAGCTTCCGGGAGTTCACCCTCGGCCTGACCGCGTACCTCAAGGAGCACGAGGTCGCCGGTCTCCTGACCACGGGCCAGGCCAGCCTCGGCGGCCCGGACCTGACGGCCACCCAAGAACATGTCTCCTCACTCACCGACACCATCGTGATGCTCCGCTACGTCGAGGTCTACGGCGAGCTCAAACGCGGCATCACGGTGCTGAAGGCCCGCGGCTCCGACCACGACAAGACCATCCGCGACTACACCATCGGCCCGAACGGCATCCTCATCGGTTCACCGCTGCGGACCACCGCCGGCATCATGTCCGGCCGGCCCTCACAGCTCGACGCCACCGAAAGCGCACGACTCACCGACATCTTCCCCACTGAGGAACATTGAAAGGCGGACTACCAACACCGTTCGGGCAGATACCGACCATGCGTCTCGAATAACGAAAGCCCAACTCCTGCCCTCGTGGAGAACGCGTCACCGCCCGCGAGGACGGTGACTCGTCCCTCCTGGACCGCACCCGCGACGCTGTCCGGACCGGTGAAGGGCGAGTCCGTCCCGGACGTGGCGGTCGGCGCCGGCGGCGCTGCCGCGGTGGTGTGGACGGCGTTCCGCGGGTCGCGACCCTTCCGCACCCGGGCCGCCTACCGGACCAAGACAGGGCCCTGGACGAGTCCGCCACCCTCGCCGGTGCGCAAAGCCGAACTGGCACCGCACACGCACCCTGGCCTCGAGTCGTGGCTGGGCCGCACCGGTTCACGGCGGTGTTCGTCGCCAACGCGACGCTCTCCTCCGACCACCCCTGAACCGGTGCGTCCCCGTGACGGCTGGTTGCCATGCACGTTTACCGGATTTGTCGCGTTGAGGGAAGGCCAGGGCACGGCTGAGTAGCACGTACTCGCGCGCGACGCGAGCGTGGGGACCCACGCCCTGGGCAGTCTTGCATCTTGCCCCGGATCGCGGGGCAACCGAGTGGGGAGGAGCTCGCCCGACGGGCAGTCGCGGCGAGCCACCTCGTGGCGATCCGCGAGGCCGGGGCCCACGTTGTCGCCACCTATCCGAGATTCATCGTCTCGAATCTGTCGGAGGGGCGTGGGAGGGTGCTTCACGTGACCGACGCAGTGATCGCCCACAGGCTGGTGAAGCACTACAAGGATGTCAAGGCGCTCGACGGCCTCGACCTTCGAGTTCCGCAAGGGGCCGTCCTCGGCGTGCTCGGGCCGAACGGCGCCGGCAAGACCACCGCGGTGAAGATCCTGACCACCCTGGTGAGGCCGGACGGCGGCAGCGCGCAGGTGGCTGGTCTGGACGTGTCGACGCATCCGGAGCAGGTCCGCCGCAAGATCGGCGTTTGGGACAATACGCGGCGGTCGACGAGTACCTCACCGGCCTCGAGAACCTGGTCATGGTGGGCCGGCTCTACCACCTCGGACGCCGTCGCAGCCAGCAGCGGGCGCGGGAGCTGCTCGAGCAGTTCCGCCTCGACGACGCCGGCGACCGGGTGGCTCGCACGTACTCCGGCGGTATGCGGCGCCGGCTCGACCTCGCCGGCGCGCTGGTGGCCGACCCGCCTGTGCTGTTCCTCGACGAGCCCACCACCGGGCTCGACCCGCGCAGTCGTACGGACATGTGGGACATGATCAAGAACCTCGTCGCCGCCGGTACGTCGCTGCTGCTGACCACCCAGTACCTCGACGAGGCGGATCTCCTCGCCGACAACATCGTGGTCATCGACCAGGGCCGGGTGATCGCCGAGGGCACCGCTGACCAGCTGAAGAAACAGGTGGGCGGCGAACGCCTGGAGATCGTGGTGGCGGCGCCGGAGCAGTTCGGCCTGGCAGTCGAGCTGGTGCGTCCACTCGGGATGGGCGAGCCGGTCATCGAAGAGCGTCAGGGGTCGCTGCTGCTGCCGGTCAGCGGCGGGTCCGCCGTCCTCATGGACGCGCTGCGCCGTCTCGACGGGGAGAAGGTGGAGGTCGCCGACGTCGGGCTCCGCCGGCCCACGCTCGACGACGTGTTCCTGTCCCTGACGGGCCACACCGCCGACACCGACGATCCGCCCGCCGATGAGTCGGAGCCCCCCGACGGGCCGAAGCAGCCGGCCTCGACGAAAGGAGCCGCTAGATCAGCCTGTCCACCGCCGTCTCGGACGGTCTCGTCGTCGCCCAGCGCAACCTGATCAAGATCAAGCGGGTCCCCGACCTGCTGGTGTTCACGACGCTGTCGCCGATCATGTTCGTGCTGCTGTTCGCCTATGTCTTCGGCGGCGCGATCGGCGGGCAGGCCGGAGGTGCGGCCTACCGGCAGTGCGGATCGCCGGCATCTTCGCGCAGACAGTCGTGTTCGGCGCCACGATCACGGGTGCGCGCTGGCCACCGACATCAAGGAGGGAATCATCCAACGGTTCCGGTCGCTGCCGATGTCACCCGGGTCGGTGCTCGCCGGCCGCACCGCCTCGGACGTGGTGAACAACGTGCTGGTGCTGTTCGTGATGAGCGTGACCGGTCTGGTGGTCGGGTGGCGCATCCACACGTCGGTGGGGGAAGCCGTGCTGGGCTACCTTCTGCTGCTCGTCTTCGCCTACGCGATCTCGTGGATCATGGCCTGGATCGGGATGCTCGTGCCCAGCCCCGAGGTGGTCAACAATGCCTCGTTCATCGTGATCTTCCCGCTGACCTTTATCGCGAACACGTTCGTGCCGCTGAGCACCCTGCCCGCCCCGCTGCGCGCGATCGCCGAGTGGAACCCGGTCTCCGCGGTGACCCAAGCCGCGCGGGAGCTGTTCGGCAATCTGAACCCGCTCGCCCCGGCCCAGGCGCAGCCGTCCTGGGCGTTGGCGAACCCGGAGGTCTACACCCTTCTCTGGGCGGCCGCGATCCTGGTGATCTTCGTGCCGCTGGCGAACTGGCAGTACCGTCGCTCGACGAGCCGCTGACATCGGGCGAGCTCAGGAACTCCAACCACCGCGCAGACTCCCGCCAGTCAAGCGTGGAACGGCGTGTCTTGCGCTCGAGAGGCGCGACAGCCGTGAAGCGAGAGTGCCCGATCGCCGCGGCCGACGAGGGCCCACGGGTTCACGAATCAGTCACCTTGAGTCCGGCATACGCAACCGGTTCAACTCGGCCCGGCGGTGCAGAACTGCACGCTCGCTCTCGTTCCTGGTGCGCGCGGCAGCCTCAGCGAACGCCGCGCTTGCCTGCGCGTGTCGCCCGGCCCGCTCGAGCAGTTCTCCACAGACGCTCGGTAGGAGTGGCGAGTCGCCCAGCGCAGCCGCGTCCAGGTCCTGTAGCACGGCAAGACCCGCGTCCGGGCCGAACGCCCGCCCGTGCGCCACGGCCCTGTTCACCTCGACCACGGGGCCCGGCGCGGCATCGGCCAGGACGTCGTAAAGCGCCGCGATCCGGCTCCAGTTCGTGTCCTCGGCCCGCTCCGCGCGAGCATGCTGTACGGCGATCGAGGCTTGCAGGAAGTACTTCCCGACCGGCTTCCGGTGCGCAGCGAGCAGCTCGGCCTGCCGCAGGGCGAGCATGCCGCGCCGGATCAGCGACTGGTCCCACCGCTTCCGGTCTTGGGAGTCCAGCAGAACCGGCGTGCCGTCCTCATCGAGCCGCGCGGCCATCCGCGAGCCCTGAATCTCCACCAGCGCCTGCAGTCCGAGCACCTCGGGTTCGTCGGGAGCGACCGCGGCCAACATCCGGGCGAGCCGGATCGCCTCATGTGCCAAATCGGGGCGCATCCAATCCTCGCCGGCGGTGGCGCTGTACCCCTCATTGAAGGTCAGGTAGATCACGGCCATCACGTCGTCGAGGCGCCGGGTCCGCTCCGGCCCCGTGGGCAGCTCGAACTCGGCGCGTGACTCCGCCAGGGTCTTCTTGGCTCGCGAGATGCGCTGGCCCATGGCGGACTCGGTGGCCAGGAATCCGCGCGCGATCTCGGCGGTGCTGATCCTCCGACCAGCCGCAGCGTCAGCGCGGCCCGGGACTCGGCGGTCAGGGAAGGGTGGCAGCACAAGAAGATGAGCCGCAGGACGTCGTCCTCGATGTAGTCGACCTGGGTGTCGAGGTCAGGGATCGTTCCCTCCTGTCCTTCACGGGTCAACTCGAGCTCCGCGACTTTGCGGCGAAGGATGTCGGCGCGCCGGAAGTGGTCGATGCCCCGCCGCTTCGCGGTGGTCATCAGCCACGCGGTCGGGTTCGCCGGTACGCCCGTTACGGGCCACTGCTGAAGCGCGGCCACGAGCGCGTCCTGCGCAAGATCCTCGGCCAGTCCCACGTCCCGGGTCATCCGGGTGAGGGCACCGACGAGGCGGGCCCACTCGGCCCGCCACGCGGTGAAGGCGGCCCCTGTCGGGTCATCGGAATGCGTCGCGCCCGGCACGAGGCCAGCGTAGTGACTTCCGGTCAGTCGCCGGGCTGCTCCGGGCCCGTGGAGATCTGGCGCAGGGTGGCCACCACGGTCACCTCCGGCCAGTACTTCGCGTGCAACTCCGCGAACTGCTGCTGGTCGGCCACCGCCTCCTCGACGGTGTTGTACTGCAGGATCGACCACCCGCCGACGACCTCCTTGGCCTCGGCGTAGGGTCCGTCCACCCGGCTGACCTCGCCCTGACGGACCACGAAGTTCACTGCATCCTCGGTGCCGTACAGCCCTCCGCCGTCGAGGAACACACCGTTGGCGGCCCGTTCGCCTATGTAGGCATCCATCGCGTCGAACAGCGCCTTCGGCGGTGTGCCGACACCCTCTTCCATCCTCACAAATCCCATGAAACGCGGCATCTCGATCACTCCTACTGGTTGCTGGGAAGTCGCTTCTCGCACGTACGTCGAACGGCTACCAGACTCTTCGACATCATCCTTCGAAAATTCTTCAACGCGCCGTCATCAGCGTGGCGGTTCTCGGTCGAGTGACGCGGCTCTACACAGGCCGGGCTGTCAAGGTTCCTGTGTCGGGATACGCCAATTCGCGTGGCGAACATGTGAGCACGAGGCCTTCAGCCCTGACGCCGAGTGTGTACGCGGCGCACAGTGGAGAGGGCCCGAGATCGCTGCGAGGCATCCAGGATGGGAGTGCGGTGATGACTCGGCCCTTGAGGTCCCGCTCACTGGGTTCCTACGCGGTGGTCGGGGCGGTCGGACTTGCGTGCATCCGCTCGCGCGCCGCCTCATGGGTCGTTGGGGGCCACCAGCGAGGAGGTGACCCGGGCGCTGCCTGGCGATGATGGGGTGCCACGCCCACAAATCGCGTCGACCCGGGCCATCGCGATCCACGCCCGGCGCCGGCCGGATCGTTCCCGAGCGCCAAGGCCTTCAGGTCGGCGATCTCGTGCCCGAGGGCACAGAGGTTGGATGGACGGTTGAGGAACTCGTGCAGAACCGCCGCCTGCTCCTGACCGCCCACGCACCGATGGCCGGGGTCGACTGGGTTCAGCGTCGCGACAGCAGCTGGCTGTTCCTCCTTGACGAGATCGGCCCACAAGACACCCGGCTGATTGCACGGAGTCGTACCTCGCTCCCGATGAACGACCACACGCTGCTGGCAAAGCTCCTCGCGAGGCGCTTCGCAACGCTGCTTCTCATCTCAGGCGACTTCGCGATGGCGCACCGCCACATGTACGGCATAAAACGCAGGGCCGAGCGGGCTGGCGCAAGCTGACGAAACGCCTGGTGCCCGCCTGACCGAGCTCGAACCAGGGGTAGGTCTTATCGGCGTCAGAGCGGCGCTTCTCAATGGGGGGTTCCCGCCGAGCCCGTGGAGGAGCGCGGAGCTGACGCTGGTAAAACCTCAGCTCACGCCGCGCCCGGCCCAGGGTCGGCCAGCACGTCGCGCCACGAGTGACGCGGGGCGAACCCTAGGAGGTCGCGCGCCTTGTCAATGGCGTAGAAGGTCTCGTCGCGGCCCATGTCCCGACGCACATCCACCCCGTCATAGAAGTGTCCCTGGATCTCCTGGGTCGTCGCAGCCACGGACATGTCGGCGTTGGCGACATTGAAGACCTCGTAGCCAAGCCCGTCGGTCTCCAGGCAGCGTTGCACCATCTGGCCCAGGTCGCGGACGTCGATGTAGGCGAACAGGTTGCGGCGCCGCAGCGACGGGTCGGCGAGGAAGGCAGGGAAGATCTCGGCGTACTCGTGCGGCTCGATGACATTGTTGATCCGTAACCCGTAGACGTCCGCGCCGGTGCGGGCCTGGAACGACCGCGCCGTCCCCTCGTTGGCCACCTTCGACATGGCGTAGGAGTCCTCGGGAACGGTCGGGTGGTCCTCGTCGACGGGCACGTAGAGCGGTCGTCGCTCCCCTTGGGCGAAGCAGACCCCGTAGGTCGTCTCCGACGAGGCGAACACAATCTTGCGCACGCCCAGCCGCGTCGCGGCCTCGAGCACGTGATAGGTGCTGAGGACGTTCGTCGCGTACGTCATTGCGTCCGACGTGAGCAAGATCGCCGGCACGGCGGCGAAGTGCACCACCGCGTCGTAGCTGGGCTTCGCGGGCAGGTCCAGCTCGTCGAAGCTCGCCAGCCCAGCGAGCGCCGAGTAGGTCTCGCCGGCATCGGTGAGGTCGACGTGGAGGTCGGCGACCGCCGGATGCTTCAGCGGGACGAGGTCGGCGTTGGTGACGTGGTGACCCTGCTCGGCGAGGTACGGCGCGACGTGCTTGCCGGCCTTGCCGCTGCCGCCGGTGAAGAAGATGCGCATGTTCCTTCATACCGCGACGGTGTGAAGCGAGTCCCACCGGCCAAGTTCGAGACGGTGCGCGCTCCCCCAGCGGCCGCTTCCTTCCTGTCGCTGACACGGGCGATTACCTTGCCGCGCTGCTCGGCGGCCGCGAGCCGAACACTCGACGCCACCACGAGCGCCTTTCAGGTCTTGGTGGTCGGCTCGTCCGTTCCCATTCCACTTTGGTCAACAACTTGCCAGCCTTCCGCTGTCGCGCCACGCACGCGGTATGAGCATGCCGACGACGCTCACGGTCGCCCTCCGGAAATAACAGCGTGTTGGGATTCATCGCCAACAACGGGCCGCGGCAGATCGGACACTCATAGGTCTTCGCTTGCCTACTTTGCGCCGGGCGCATGTCCCACCAGCGCACTGCATCTGCCATCGAGCTAGGTTACGACCACTCGGGGCGCCCGCCTCTGGGTCCGCCACGAGAAGCTGGCCGCGCGGCTTCGAATCTGCGACCTCCACCGCAATTTGGACATCGAGTCAGCCGACGGGGCGGCTCATTCGTCGGCAGCGGCGAGGTGGCGCAGGTCCCGTCGGAGCGGGTGCTCCTCGGGGATCTCAACCAAGACGATGCGCACGCCATCCGGGTCTGCAATCCACATCTCATCCAGGCCCCACACCTCGCGCCGCGGCTCCCTCAACACCGTCACCCCGCCTTCCACCAGGCGCTGGTGCTCGGCTCGAATATCCCGGACCTGCATCCACAGCTCGATCGCGTCGCCCGGTGGGTCCGTCGCCCGGCCGCTGACCTCGAGCAGACCGTTACCCATGAAGAACACGATGCCGGGCGCATCATCGGGGCCGAACTCCCGGTAGACCGCCAGGCCCAGCGTGTCTCGATAGAACCGGTGACTCCGGCGAAATTGTGTCGGGCGCAGCAGGACGCGGCTGCCGAGGACCTCCATGCCACTCATCATCCACCGCCACCACCCCACCCCCGCGCAGCGACTGCGCCAGCGTCGCCCCGTCGTCTGTCAGCGGGTCGCTCCGGACCCGCGAGTCGCCAGCGCGATAGGCGGGTCGCCCGGCGAGCCCCTGCCGCGCGTCACCCCGCCGCGCGCTGACCCTCTTCTTGTTGCATGGTTCCTCCACCGGCTGCCGTCTATGAGTTCCCAGTTCGTAACCCCGCTGTCGCGCTGACGAGTCGACGACTCCGGCGTGTGACGAGCGTGGTGCGAACCCGCCGGGCGATGTAAGCGTAAGGAACGCGTCCCCCAGGGCCGGACCAGCGCTAACTCGCGCGCTGCAACTGCGGTCGACTCGGAGTTCGTCAACGCCGCACTTCGCCGAATACCTGGTCGGCCGCCCGACAACGACGTTGCCAAGGATGGAAAGCTGCCCTGGGAACTTCCGGCCGCAAAGCAACAGGTCTGTCCGGCGCGGTCCAGAAAGCGTCCGGAACCGGCTCGCCCTTTCCCCGCTGGGTCAACAAGATCAGTCCGAGCCCCAGCACCCCAATGACCACCGTGCCCAGCAAGCGATATCGAAGGCAGCGAGGACGAAAGCGCCGATGCCCGCGAGCAGCTTGATCGCCAGCGCCAGCCGCGTTGAGGCGTCACACATCCCGATCCGGCCATTGGCGCCATCTGCACTCCCCACAGCCTGAGTATGAAGACACTTGCTGCCGGACGCCCACCGAAGGCCGGCGATTCGTGTGTCGCCCGAACCCACGTCACACTGCGGCCTGCGCGCGGGCGGGCGTGACGATCCGGGAGCGGCATGGTCAGGTGCCCGCCCGGCACCCGGCCCGAGCCTGAAGGGGATGTCGTGAGGGGCCGCGATGGCCGATACTGGCGAGGTGACGACCGGAGAGTTGCAACACGACTTGGTGTCTCACTACGCGGCAGCAACGGATGCCGCACGCGCATCGCGGCCGCCTCCGGCCGAGGTGTTCGCCGCCCGGGCAGCCGGGCACGTCCGGCCCCCCGCCGGGGTGTGCCTCGCTGACGTCGACATGGTTGCCTCATGACCACCGGGCCTTCGAGAGACAGAGCAGCTGCTCTCCTTGCCCTGCATACCGGTCCCGGGTTCGTGCTCCCCAACGCCTGGGACGCCGGCTCCGCCCGCATCCTTGAGCAGCTCGGGTTCCCCGCCATCGCCACGACCAGCGCGGGCATCGCTTGGTCCTGCGGAGTCCCGGACGGAGGAGCGCTGGACCGCGACACGATGCTCGAGCACGTCGGTCGCATCGTGGCCGCGGTCAGCGTGCCGGTGACCGCGGACCTCGAAGCTGGGTACGGCGACACCGCCGCCGACGTCGGCCGTACCGTTGCACGAGCCGTTGAGCTGGGGGCCGTGGGCGCTAACCTCGAGGACGCCGCTAACGGCGAGCTGTTCGGCATCGACGAGGCCGTCGACCGAATCGCGGCTGCCCGGGCCGCTGCGTCAAGCGGCACTTTCGTGCTGAATGCTCGCACCGACACCTACTTCGCCGGCACGACCGGGGACATTTTCGCCGAAACGGTCCGGCGGGCGGTTCGCTACCTCGAAGCGGGAGCCGACTGCGTCTTCGTGCCCGGCGTCGTCGACGAGGACACGATTCGCCGGCTTGCCACCGCCATCCCGGGCCCGCTCAACGTGGTGGCAGGGCTGGCGAACAGCATCGACGCGCCCAAGCTCTTCTCACTCGGCGTGAAGCGGGTCAGCCTAGGCGGCAGCTTGGCTCGAGCCGCTCTGAGCATGTTGGAGCGCGCCGGCCGGGAGTTGCTCGACTCCGGAACGCTCGGCTTCCTCGACGGTGCGATCGGCTATGCCGACCTGCAGCGACGCTTCGGCTCGTGACCGCCGGCCTCTGCGGCCACGGCAAGGCCGACCTTGCCGTGCCTGTCCTGTGGCTTGCGATGCGGAGACACGGCCATGGGCCGCGCAGACTGACCGCATACTCAGCTGATGGCGGGCGACCCTGAGTTGAGTCACTCCGCCCCTCAGGCGCGACTCCGGAACCGCTCCAAGCCGTGCTCAGGCTCTTCGCAAGTCCATGAGACGCGCTCCCAGACCATCCGACACCCGAGCCTTGCTGCCGGTGGCGTAGTCGAAGGTGACGATCAGCGATTCGCCGTCTGCAGCGACCGCGCCGTGTTGGTGGCTCACAGCCCGGTACCGCATGACGAACCGGTCGTCGCCCACCTCCCCGATCTGCGCGCCCACGGTGACGGTGTCGGGGTGAGTCAGCGGGATCCGGAACCGACAGCTTGCCGAGTGCAGGATCGGTCCGACGCCGTCCGACTGCTCGATCGAGCCCAGGCCGAGCTCCGCGAAGCACTTGATCCGAGCGGTCTCGAAGTAGCGGAAGTACACGGCGTTGTTCACGTGGCCCATGGCATCCATGTCGCCCCAGGCAACGGGAATCTCTACCGTCACAGGGAAGTCGGCGAGCAGCTCGCCGATCCGATCCTCGTCAGTCACCGGCACAGGCTAGCGATACGCGACGTCCACTCAGCGTCGGCCCCCGACCGCTCCCCGGCAGCCGCTCGCGGACCGCGACCCTTCGGGCGACCCCGGTCGAGTGAAGGGGCCGGTCCACCAGGCGAGTCTTTACGCCGCGGAGCGGCAGTGTCTTACCGCCTCGTCGGCCGCTGCTTTGCCTTGCATAGTGCCGATGAGGGGCGTTCGTCGGGGCGCAGCGCGTCGCTTTGGCGCTGCTGCGCGGTTCGCGGCACCGGGAAGCTCAGTGCGTCAGGACTTTGAGTGTGGTGTGCATGCCTTGGGCGCGGTGTCCCGGTTCGCTGCACCACAGGTGGAGTGTCTCGGATCTGGCGGCGTGGACGACGAGCCGGGCCTTGGCGCCGGGCTCGAGCGGACGGGTGGACCACTTGCCGTCGCGGCCTTGGACGACGAGGTCGTGCTCGGTGCCGCCGGTGTTGGCGACGATCAGGGTGACCTTGCCGGGGTGTACCCGGGTCACGGAGGTGGGGATCGACCACTCCAAGAGGCCGACGCGGACCACGTTCGAGGCCTTGTTCGCCCGCCCGGCGCTGGGGATTCATCGGGCGGGGCCGGTGTCGGCTGGCCGTTCATGCGGGCGAGCATCTGGTTGTAGGCATCGAGCATGGCGTCGTCCTCGTCGCTGTCGGAGTCGTCGCCGGTCGTGCCGGCGCTGCCGGCCAGGGCGAGGTGTTCGGTGAGGGCGCTGCGGCGGATGGCCTCGAGCCGTTGCCCGATCACCTGGGTGGAGCCGGTGTGGGTGATCATCGCCATCGTCACCCCGACCCCGAAGAGCATCATCAGGCCGTCGCCGCCGACCCACATCAACGCGCCGCCGATCTGCAGGTCCCTCACCGGGGCGGGCGCCCACCCCGTCCATGAACCCGGTCAGGTGGGTGCCGATGATGACCGCGGCGTACAACCCGAAGCCGAACACCGGGTGGGAGAGCACGCTGACCGGCCACGACCTGGCGAACGCCTCGACGGCCCGCGGGTTGCCCTGGGCGGTGGCCGCGGCCCGTACGGCAGCGAGCGGTGAGCCGAGGACAAGGAGCGCGGGAACGACCATGACCAGCAGCAGGTGCTCGATCATGTGGTCCCAGAACAACGCCATCGCGTAGGTGTCGATCGCGGAGCTGACCGTGAACAGCAGCACCACGACGCCGGCCACGAACGAGGTGACCCGCCACGGGTGCACCGACGCCACCTGGCGCCGCCGCGCGACTGCCACGGCACCGAGGTAGCCGCCGAGCGCCACGCCCGAGAACAGCAGCCACCACGGCTGCACGTGCCAGTGGGCGAAGGAGGCCCACCTCAGGGGCGGCAGTGAGGTGGTCATGGAGGCCATGCCGTGTCCGTCGCCGATCGCATCCATGCCGGCCATCGCCTCACCGCGACCGGAGGCGTACCCGGTGGCCATCAGTCCCGCTGCCAACAGGACCACGGCCAGGGCAACCGGATGCGCCAACCGGGGAGCCCGCGCCACCGGCCTGGTGCGGGCCACGGCGATGGCCACCAGCAGGCCCTCAGCGGTCAGCGCCACGAGACCGAGTGGCTCGCTCCAGTTGCCGACGTCGTCGGCGATCTGCGGCAGTGCCTCCGACCGGGTGAGGACGTACGCTGCGACTGCGAGCGCGGGGACCACCGCCGCGGCCCGCCACACCCAGCCGTTGTCGTGCAACACCAGCGCGAGTGCCAGTGCGGCTGCGGCGACCTCGAGGGCGAGGAAGGACCAGCCGATGTAGGGCGCCTCGGTGAGGTGCTCGGCGGTGACCGGTATGTGGGAGGCCGTGATGGTGAGCGCGGCTGCGGCTGCGGGCCACCGCCACGGGGATCTCCGCGCCAGCGGAGGCGCTGGTGCTGGTGTTCGCCGGGTCCTCCCCAGGTTGCATTCAGTCGTGCAGGCCGCGGACGTAGGCGACCGCCTGCTCGACGTCGTGGGCGGTCCACGAGCTGGCGCCGCCGGCGTCGGGGTGAGAGTAGTTCTGCTTGCCCTCGTCGTTGAGGAACTTCTGCAGGCTGCTGGGCAGGCGGGTGCCGCGGGCGTCGGGGTGTCCGACGGTGATCCACCGCAGCCGCCCGGACGGATCGACGATCACCACCACATCTTGGTGGCGCACGTCGTAGGAGTCGTGGACCAGCTTCCCGGTCATCCAGTCCCGCACGGTGTCTTCGGGCTTGGTCTTGTCGGTCGAGACGCCCAGCGCCTTCCACAAGGCGGTGACCGCGGTGGGGTTGCCGGTGGCCAGGCGCCAGTCGGGCAGCGCGCCGTACAGCTTGGCGTAGGCGTGCATGCGGGCCACCGTGTCCCGGGCGGGGTCAACGGTCACCTCCAGGAAGGCCACCTGCCCAGACTGGCCGTTGCGCTGTACGGCCTCGGCGGCACGGTGCATGTTCGCTGTCGTCATCGGGCAGGTCTCCTGGCAGAACGTCAGCAACGGCGCCAGGACCACGATCTTGCCCCGCAACGACCCCAGCGTGAACGCCTTCCCGTCCTGGTCGACAAGCCGGGTGCTGGCCGCCGCAGCGGGCACCTTCTGGTTCATCGTGTTGCCGGTGGCCACCGTCCGAGCGCTCTGCTCCGTGGCGGCCCGCGAGGCCTGACCCGAACCACCGCCGGCTGCACAACCCGCAGTCGTCGCCAAGGTGAGCACCGCCATGGCGATCACCCCGCCGACACGTCGACGGAACCCGGCCGTCAAAGCCATGGAGGAGTGTCCTTCCCCTCGGGGAGCTATCGACCGCAGGACACGGCCACCACGACATCATCCCTCGCGGTGCGCACCCGCCGGACCGCTGGGGCCCGACCCGTGCGCGGTCGAGGCCAGGATTCCCCGACGGCGCAGCCGGCCCACGGGTTCACGGCGACTGCATCAGCGCATCCGACTCGGGTGCTGCGGTCGGCGTGCCCGGCGAGCGGCGCTCGAGGGAGCGGAACCAGCTGAGGAAGAGCACCACTGCGAGGGTGCCCATCGGCACCTCGGCGATCCCCCGGCGACCGCGCCGCCGAGGGCCTGGTCCCAGGCCAGGTTCGACCAGGCCGGTTTCACCGCCGCCAGGTAGCCACCCGGGATCGGCTGGGAGGCGAAGGCCACCGTGACCGCGAAGAAGGCATGCGCCGCACCGACCGGCACGATCGTGACCAGCCGCGCCAGCGCCGGTGGGCGGTGCGGCCCCGGATCGGGGCCGATCAGCGTCCAGGCGAACAGGTAGCCCGAGGCGAGGAAGTGGACCTGCATGCCCAGCCGTCCCCACGGGCGGAACATCAGGATCGAGAACAACGGGGTGAGGTACAGGCCGAACAGGCTGAACACGAACAGCCCCACCGCGAACGGCATCGAGCTCACCACCGCCAGGAACCGGCTGCGCAGGAACCGCAGCAGCAGCGCCCGCAGGCTGCCCGGACCCCGGCCCGCGGGCAGCGCCCGCAACGCCAGCGTCATCGGCGCGCCCAGCACCAGCGCGATCGGGGCGTACATGTTGAGCATCATGTGCTGGGCCATGTGCGCGCTGAGCAGCACCATCGCGTAGCGGCCGAACCCGGTGCCCCGCACCAGGTAGATGGCGAACAGGCCGAGCATCCACAGCGCCGTGTGTGCCCACGGCCAGCGGTCCCCCCGTCGCCGCAACCGCACGGCCCCCGCCAGGTACAGGGCCGCCGCGACCGCGCACACGGTGATCCACACGTATCCCGGCGGCGCCGAGAACAACACGTCCCGGAACGTCGGGGGCGGAAGCCCAGCACCCGAAGCAGGCCCCTTCCTGACTCGCGGCCACGGGGCGGGTACCCAGCCACCGGCCGCGCATCCGCCCGCGGCCCGTTCAGGTTCTCTTCAGGTCCACCAGGCAGGGTATGCGTGCCCACGACCACGACAGGGAGCGTTCGGTGAGCAGTCGCACCGGCCAGAAGGCCACCGCCCGCGAGAAGGCCGCACGAGTCCGCGCCCAACAGTTGCGCGCGGAGAAGCGGCGCCGGCTGCTGGTCGCGCTCGCGGCCGTGGTCGCCGTGCTGGCCGTGGTCGCCGGACTGGTCATCGCGAGACTCGCCACCGGCTCGAGCTCGAACACCGCGGCCCCCTCCGGGACCGCCGGCACGAGGCTGCTCAGCACGCTGTCCTCGGTGCCCTCGGCCACCTTGGACAAGGTCGGCGCGGGAACGGTGCAGGGCGGCCCCCAGAAGGTCAGTGCCCCCGCGCTGACCGCGGCCGGCAAACCCAAGGTGCTCTACATCGGCGCCGAGTACTGCCCCTACTGCGCCGCAGAACGCTGGCCGATGGTCGTGGCGCTGTCCCGGTTCGGCCACTTCACCGGTCTCGGCCTCACCCATTCGGCCGGCAACGACGTCTTCCCGAACACCCCGACCCTCTCCTTCCACGGAGCCGACTACTCCAGCAAGTACGTCGCCTTCACCGGCGTCGAGACCAGCAGCAACAAGATCGTCAACGGACGGTACGCACTCCTCGACACCCCGTCCGCCGCCGACGAGCAGACCTTCACCACCTACGACCGCCCGCCCTACCTGAGCGGCGGCGCCGGCTCCATCCCGTTCATCGACATCGCCGGCAGCTACCTCTCCGCAGGCTCCACCTACAGCCCCCAGCTGCTGGCCGGGAAGACGCACCGGCAGGTCGCGGCGGCCTTGAGTGATCCCTCAAGCCCCATCGCACGAGCCGTCGACGGATCTGCCAACCTCTTCACCGCCGCAATCTGCAAGGCGACGCACAACCAGCCGACCAACGTGTGCTCCACACGGGCCGTCAAATCGGCCGCCGCCCAGCTGACCTCAAGCTGAGCATGAGCAAGACCTCGCCGGCCCAGAGGCACGCGATCGCAGCGAGCGGTCCCGTCGCCGCCGGTAGAGCAGCACTCCTGGTCAGCGCGCTAGGGCTGCTCATCGCGGCGTACCTCACCTACGAGCACCTCACCGCAGCCGCGACACTCGCCTGCCCCGACACCGGCGCCATCAACTGCGCCAAGGTGACCACCAGCCGCTACTCCGAGCTCCTCGGCGTCCCCGTGGCGGTCCTCGGACTCGGCTACTTCGCCGCCATGACAGCTCTCTGCCTTCCCCCGCTGTGGACGAGGCCGCAAGCCGGCGTCGCGCAGCTGCGGCTAGTGCTCTCCGGCGCCGGCCTGCTCTTCGCCGTCTACCTCATCTGGGTCGAGCTCTTCCGCCTCAGCGCGATCTGCCTGTGGTGCACCGCCGTGCACGCCCTCACGCTCCTGCTCTTCGCAATCCTCGCGGTCGACTACGCCCTCCGCGACACCGCACCGACCCCGTGACTCACCCGTCCCCACACACGCCGACCCCTACCCCTCCCGGGCACACCGCCCACAAGTGGGCGCGGCTTCACGGCCGCAATCGGCGCGCTCAGCGGAGCGGGTCGTTCCGCCTGTCAGCGGCAGCTCGCCCGCGATCAGGGCTCCGGACGTTCGTGGGAGTCAGCTGACGCGGCGATAGCGGATGTGCGTGGCCAGCGGTGAGTGAAGCACCTCGGCGGGCTCGAAGCCAAAGGACTCGACCCCGTCGAAGATGCGCTCGCCCGAACCGAGCAGCACGGGCGCGATGTCAAGGGTGAGCTCGTCGATCACCCCGGTGATCAACGCCTGCCGGACGGTCGAGGCCCCACCGGCGATGTCCACCCCGTCGTCCCCGGCCGCCTCACACGCTGCGGAATAAGCCGCGTCGAAGCCCCCTGTAATGAAGTGGAACACCGTCCCCCCGTCCATCTGGATCGGATCATGGCGGTGATGAGTCAGCACGAACACCGGCGCGTGATACGGCGGCTCGGGGCCCCACCATCCCGACCAGTCCTCATCCCAGTTCCCCCGGATCGGACCGAACATGTTCCGGCCCATCACATACGCACCTCGGGGGCGCATGAGCCACTCGTTCGCAATCTTGTCAGCGTCGTTAGCCCGCGGATCGCCGATGTGCCAGCCGTGCAGCCCCCTCCCCCGCTTGCCCAGAGGGTCCTCCGGCTCTGCTCCGGCCCGGCGACAAAGCCGTCCAACGAGATCGACATGTGGCACGTCGTGTCCGGCACCGCGAACCTCCTGAGTCAGAGCACCTTGCAAGCGGGCGTAGGGACGATAGTAGGCACGGACAAGCCGCGACCGCTCGCCATGTGAAGGGCCCACGGAAGCGTCGTAGCGCCGTCGAAGGGTGCGGCCTCGGCCTCACCGAGGTGGGTGCTCACGGAGCCATGCTGACCTTCGTGCAGTGGACGCGCGCGACAGCCAGGCGTCCTGCACGACCTCGGCGAGCTCGCCGTACGTGACGTCGCCGACGCGGCTGGCCCGCAAGAGGACCGAGAGGTGGCCGTCGAAGTGAGGGGTGGTGAAGAACGGCGAGGACTGGTCCTCCACCAGGGCGATCTTGTGGCCTTGGGTGGGCACCCAGAAGACGATGACGTCGTCGTACCGCTCGCCGCTTTGCGGGTCGACGGCGTCGGGGCGCGGGTTCCGGAAGAAGACGAACGACTTGCCGCCCACTTGATAGACCGGTCTGTGCTCGGTGCCGGGATAGACGGTGACGTGGGGCATACCCAGGGCGAGCCGGTGCACGTCCGTCACCCGCCCCGGTCGCCGTTCCCGTCTCGCCACGTCTTTCAGGTTAGGCACCGCCCGAACTTCGTGGGCCAGATTCGTCACTGCGCGAAGCGGCAGCGCTCTGCCGGCGCCCTCGGCCGCTGGCTTTCGTGCACATGGCAGCCGAGAAGGGTCGATCTCGGGAGCGAACAGGCTCTGCGCCTGCCCGCCAGCGATCTCGGGGTGGGGTTGCCTCACCAAGGCACTGCTGGCCAGCGCAGGGACTAGGCTCTGGGCACCCCATGCGGCAAAGGGCCGTATGTCCGCTGGAGGCCCTCGATGACGTCGACGTCCCGGACTCAGGAGACCAAGGTCCTCCTGGACTCCTTGAACGCACAGCGCAGCCACGTTCTCGGAATCCTTGAAGGGCTCGACGAGGATGCTTTGCGGCGCGCGGTGCTGCCCTCGGGATGGAGCTGCCTCGGTCTCTTGCAGCACCTCGCGCTCGACGTCGAGCGATTCTGGTTCCAGGCAGTGGTTGCCGGTGACCAGACCGTCATCAACCAGGTGGTGAACACGCCCGAGGATGCCTGGAAGATTGGTCCCGATGTGCCAGCGGAGCAGGTCTTCGACCTCTACCGGGAGCAAGTGGACCGGTCGAACGCCATCATCGAGGGCACCGCTCTGGACGGGGAACCTGCCTGGTGGCCCGACTTCTTCCAGAATTTCAGGCTCAAGGACGTCCGCGAGGTTCTCCTGCACACGCTGACGGAGACCGCCGTGCACGCCGGGCACCTCGACGCGACGCGAGAGCTCATCGACGGCAGGACGTGGCTGGTCCTCAACTGAGTGGCCTCAGGTCTCAGATCTGGGGGCACGGACTCCCGCAGACGCCGGTTCCGTCCGTATGCCCAGCGGGTCCCGCGGGCTTACCGCAGAGAGTGAATGGCCCAGCTGTTTGACTGTTCGATGAGCGTGCATGACCCAGTTTGCGTTAGTGACCCAGAAACGGCGCCCACAATCGGCGCGGACCACCGTCGTGGCGCCGACGTCAGCCGCCTGACGGACGTCCCACAGCTCGCGGCCGCCTCGGGCCACGAACGACCCCGCTCGGATGACTCCCGGCACGTCGGTGCCCCGGAGTCGCCACCACCAGCGGGGACGGAGGACGCCGACCTCCCGAACCGTCACCTGGTCGATCTGCCCCAGTGGGACGCGCACCTGGCGACGCAACGTCCAAAGGCTGTCCCAGCCTCCGAACCGCACCAGCAGCTGGTCGTCGTTCACCTGCATGTCGACGTGGGGAACGCGACCGCCGCGAGTCCGAGCACCGCCGCGAGGGCAACCCCGTATGTCTTCCTGACCACTTCGCAACACCCCTTCGGCGCTCTGGGGAGTGGCCGGCAGCTCGCGGCAGGGCCGGCGGTCACGGGCGGCAGTGGCCGACCTAGGTCATGACCACGGTCGAACGTCACGCTCTTGTGCGCGGCGAAGGAGCCCCGGCGACCCAGCTCAGACCCTGGGCGAAGTGCGATCCTGTGCGTGGGCAGGGACGTCATCTCTGGGCCGGGAGCCCCATCAGTCGTCGCCCGAGTCCTGTCCCCCACGGGCATCGACGATCTCGCGAGCCACTCGGAGCAAGCTGACTCCAGTGCGTGAGGCGGCTGCTCGCAGGCGCGCTTCGGCGGCGTCAACCTCCAATCCGAGTTCGGCGGCCACGATGCCGGTCGCCACATCGATGACGTACTCTCGCGCTCGCTGCGGGGCCGCTTGCGCTTCGGTCCGGGTCGCGAACGACAGGTCTGCGTTGGCCACGGCTCCCGGGGCCCACGCCCCGAAGATTTCGGCCAGCTGCTCCAGGTGTCCGCCGAAGGCTCGACGCGATGCGGCGTAGAGGTTGACAGTGCCGACCACACGCCCAGCGCTCATCACTGGCAGTGTCAGCGTGCTGCGCACGGCACGCGCCGCGGTCGCCTCGGCGAACAAGCGCCATCCTTCCTCGTCCAAGACGTTCTGCTCGAACTGGATGACCTGCTCCGTGTGGGCTCCTTCCACACACGGGCCACCTGCGACGTACTGGACGGCGTCGAGGACGGCGACATCCGCTGCGGTGGCGACCAGGGTGAAGATGAGCCCATCGTTGAACGGAGCGATGCTGACGCCGACCAGGTCCGGAACGATGTCCTGGGCGTCGCTCGCCAGACGAGTCAGATCGGCCAGCAAGTGGCCGCCGTCGGAGGGCACACCGAGAGTCGTTGCGGCCTCGACGGTCTCGGGAATCGGCTCGATTCGTGTCACTGCTTCAACGCCCTTTCTATCCACTGCATCGGCAGTACCCCACAGCCACCACCGCTATCGGCCACGACCGCCATCGGGGACGTGCGGTGTGCGGTCCGTCCTCTCGTCCGCGAGTTCTCTGATCTGAGCTCCTCTGTGGGCGGATCGGGAACGAACCCGCTTGGGCGCCCGAGCAAACTAGTGTCGCCGCATGAGCGCCACGAGTGAGCCTGTGCCCTTCGAGATCTATCAGCACGGTGCGTTCCTGCACGGTACGAAGGCGGACCTCGCGGTCGGCGAGCTGCTGGTGCCGGGCGGCGAATCGAACTTCGAGGCGGGCCGGATCATGAACTACGTCTACTTCACCGCGACGCTCGACGCCGCAACCTGGGGTGCCGAGCTCGCTGCGGGTGAGGGGCGTGGGCGCATCTACATCGTCGAGCCCAGCGGCGAGTTCGAGGACGACCCCAACGTCACGAACAAGAAGTTCCCCGGGAACCCGACGCACTCCTTTCGCAGCCGCGAGCCACTGCGCGTGGTAGGCGAGCTGGTCGACTGGGTCGGTCACTCGCCGGAGAAGCTGCGGGCCATGCGAGACGGGCTCGACGCGTGGAACCGGCAGGGCGCAGCACCAATCGAGGACTGAGCGACGAGTGGGGGCCTTCGAGGCCGGCACACGCCTACCCCGCAGACCACTGGCCGTGGAGAATGCGCCTGAGGCGACTACAGGTGCGTCTTCTCACGCCAACAACAACCACGTCGCAGTCGGCGCTGAGCACGTACCGGAGCTCGGATCAGTCCCAGCAGAGGCAGAAGGGATGACCTGCCGGATCGAGGTAGACCCTGAACGGGTCACCTACCGCCTCGCCCGGCTGTACTTCGTGCTTCGTAGCGCCCAGCGCCAGCACCCGCGGCTCGACAGCGTCCACGTCCTCGACGGTGACGTCGAGGTGGAACTGCTGCGGCCGCTCGCCGTGCGGCCATGTCGGCGCGGCAAACTCGTCGACGCGCTGGAACGCCAGACGCAGCCCATCCACCGTGAGGACCACCCAGTCCGCCTCGGTGGACCCGACCTGGCCGCCGAGGACAGCGCGGTAAAAGTCCGCGAGGGCCAGGGGATCAGGGCAATCGAGGACCACAGAGCGCATGCGTGCGAGCGGCATAGCCCAGGAGTCTGCCACGGAGCAGCAGCCGTTCCATACCACCGCCTGTCGCGCTGCGTCGACTTCCACCGCCGTCCGCGAGCCGGTGCGTGCTCTCGGGCTCGCGGGGTACATGTTCAAGCGCGTGCCCGTCGGGTCTTACCTTCGGGTGAGACACGCTCATGCCCGCGGGTACGAGCGCGGCGGGCACGCCTGAATCGCGCTGAATCGGCCGCGTCTCACCGCGAAGCGACGGTGGCTCGGCCCCCGCGGGCTCGGAGGATCGACATGCGCACCTCATACCAACACGTGATCGACTGCGCCGACCTCGGGCCGATGGCGCGCTTCTGGGCCGAGGCCCTGGGTTACGTCGTCGCTCCCCCACCGGAAGACTTCGACACCTGGGACGACTGGTACCGCTCGGTCGGCGTGCCTGAGGAGGAGCTCGGCATCGGAGACGACTGGATCGTCGACCCCAATAACCAGGGCGCGGCCATCTGGCTCCATGTCGTCCCGGAGACGAAGTCGATCGAGAACCGTATCCACATCGACATCAACTAGCCTGATCGGGTGCGGTCGGATAGGCGCTACGCGCGGGTGAGCACGGTGGCAGCCACGTCCTCGAGCACCGAGACCGAGCCGGCGTACGGCCCGTCGGGGCGCGGCCAGTGGCAGATCACGTCGGTGAAGCCCAGGCCTTCCGCGCGGCCGACCATCTCCTCGAAGATCGCGCGGCTCGAGAGGGAGAACTCCGGCGAGGAGTCGAGGTTGAGGTAGCGCGGGAACTCCGCCGGGTCACGCCCGGCGGCTACGAGCGACTCCTCCAACTTCCGTCGCGCGGTGTCGAGGCCGGTCCACCACTCCTCGAGGGTCTCCGCCTTCGGACCGGTGGTGACCCAGGCGTTCCCGGTACGGGCCGCGAAGCGCAGGGACCGGGGGCCGTTGGCTGCCACCACCAGAGGTACGTCGCGCAGCCGCGGGAGCGTGCGAGCGTTGCGTGCCGAGAACCAGTCGCCGTCGGCGTCGACGTGGTCCTCGGTCCGCAGCCGCGCCAGCAGCTCGACGAACTCCTGGAACCGGTCGACGCGCTCCCGGGTGCTCAACGTCGCGCCGCCGAGGATCCCGGAGTCGAGGTCGCCGCCGGTGCCGACGCCGAGCAGGAAGCGGCCCTCGGAGATGTCGTCGAGGGATTGGACGTCGCGGTGCAGCACGACCGGGTGGCGGAAGTTCGGCGACGACACAAACGTGCCGACACGGATCCGTTCGGTGACCAGGGCGGCGGCCGTGAGCGTCGGCATCGTGCCGTACCACGGCGACTCGGGCAGCCCGCCCCACACGAGGTGGTCGTAGGTCCAGGCGTGGTCGAAGCCCATCGCCTCTGCCGCCTCCCATCGCGGCCGCAGTTCGGCCCACGGCAGCTCGGGCAGGATCGTCAGTCCGAATCGCATGGGGTGACCGTACGCTGCTGCTGCTGCAGGGGCCCGCGCCCCTCAGCTCGACGTATGCAGGTCTCTCGACCGCAGGCACCTTCACCGAACGGTCGCGGTCGCGGTGCGCCTCCTCTTCGAAGCGAGTGCACCGGCGCGGGGCGCTAACGACGCAGCAACAGTCGCTGCGTGGTGGTCCCTGTCAGGCACATGGCGAGTCCGAGCACGCCCACGTCACGGAGGATCAGGTCGGAAAGCCCGCTCGTCACTGTCAACGAGATCACGATCTCGAGCAGCAAGCCCACCGAGACGGCTGCGGCGGCTCTTATCGCAATTCCCGCGATCATGGCGACGGCCAGCATGAGCAGGAGCCAGCCGTGGGCGAGGACCAGGAGCACGCCCAGCGACGACGTGGACACCAGAGGGACATATCCGGTCCACACCGACGGCTGGACGAGTTCGTGGTAGCCGAACCACGCAAGCACCAGCCCCAGGAGCATTCGTGCCACGGTCGGAGCCCAGTCAGAGGCCCACTGTCCGGCCCGGTCCGGCAGGCGCGGTGCTGCCGCGACGAGCCCCGGGCGGGAGGTACGGCGGACCTCGGACCCGCCCACGTGGGGAGTCATCGCACGATCCTCCCGCCGGCATCGGTGACCACCACTCCGTCATCTCCCAGGTTGTAGTCGGTATTGCCGGCCTCGTCGCCCATCGAAGCCTCGACCACATAGACCCGTGCACCTCCGACGTAGGAATGGGCAGGCGCTGGCCCCTGGGAGGTCACACCGGCCCGGACCGAGATGCCCGATCCGGTTCGACGGACCGCGATCGACAGTCCGGTCATCGCGGCCTTCGCCGCTGCATTCTCGGGTCCTGGCCAGACCAGGAAGGCGTACGTCGCGAAACTCTCAGAGCGCAACGTCGGGCCCACCCGGGCCGCATTGTGTCGCCCGGATCCGCCGCCGCTGGGCCGTGCCGCCGGTGAGCCGCCTGAGCCGCCTGAGCTGCCTGAGGTGTCCGAACCGATGGGGGCCGACGAGCTGGAGCCTCCGAGCGCGCCGGGAGCCACACCCGACTGACGGCCCAGCCAGCCGTGCGCGCCCAGAGCAACTCCGGCAACCGCGGTGACAAGGAGCAGGGTGACCCCACGCGGCCCCACTGAGCCGCCAGATTTGCGCATGCCTCACGACCTCGCACGAGCGCTGCCATACGGCAACACCCGAGAGACTAGTAAGCGCTCCCCCACGATTTGCTGAACGTAACCAATGAATTCCGCAGCGTCTCCCGGACGCACCACCGGAGTGGCTCCCCGAGGGCCCAGTCCTCTGGGCGATTCAGTCCCCGCTGATCGGGCGGCGCGGCCGGCCCCAGACCAGAGCTGGTCACGCAGGGACGTCGGCCTCTTGCTGGTCGGGCAGGCCAGGCGCTGACTGGGATCATGACGACTCCGATGATCCGCGGCGTGGCCCAGCAGCACGAGCACCTGCTCAGCACGCTCCCCTTCGACGACACCTCCGACTTCGAGGCAGCCACACGCGGCTTTCTCGGCGCGCTCGAACCGCCGATCGTCCGCGACCGTGAAGGCCGGGTCGTGTGGGACCTGCACTCCTACGCCTTCCTGGAGGGCGAGGCGCCCCCGACGGTGAACCCCAGCCTCTGGCGGCAGTCGCGGCTGCTGACCGAGCACGGCCTCTACGAGGTCGTGCCGGGCATCTATCAGGTGCGCGGCCTGGACCTCTCGGTCATGACGTTCGTCGAGGGCGACACCGGGGTGATCGTGATCGACCCGCTGATCTCCTGCGAGACCGCGGCCGCGGGGCTGGGGCTCTACCGGAAGCACCGCGGCGACCGACCCGTGACCGGACTTGTCTACACCCACAGCCACATCGACCACTTCGGCGGCGCCAAGGGCGTGACCACCTCTGAGGACGTCGACGCCGGCAGGGTGCCGGTCCTCGCCCCGCAGGGCTTCCTCGAGAACGCGATCTCGGAGAACGTGTACGCCGGTTCCGCGATGGGGCGCCGGGCGGGCTACATGTACGGCGCGACGCTCGACCGCGGACCGCGTGGCCAGGTCGGCGCCGGTCTGGGACAGACCACCTCCATCGGCACCGTCTCGCTGATCCCGCCGACCGTGGACATCACCACGACCGGGCAGGAGGAGATCCTCGACGGCGTACGGATGGTGTTCCAGATGGCGCCCGGCACCGAGG
Source organism: uncultured Actinomycetota bacterium (assembly GCA_963816325.1). Taxonomy (GTDB): domain Bacteria; phylum Actinomycetota; class Actinomycetes; order Propionibacteriales; family Nocardioidaceae; genus Nocardioides_B. The sequence continues at coordinate 424,803 of CAWFKC010000019.1, forward strand.
CGCCGGCCGAGATGCACTTCCACTTCCCGGACTTCCGGGTGCTGTGCCTGGCGGAGAACGCCACCCACACGCTGCACAACCTCCTGACCCTCAGGGGCGCCCTGGTCCGCGACCCGCACGAGTGGGCCCGCTACCTGACCGAGGCGATCGAGCTTTTCGGTGACGGCACCGACGTGGCGTTCGCCTCCCACCACTGGCCCACCTGGGGGCATGACGAGGTCATCAAGTACCTGTCGCTGCAACGTGACCTCTACGCCTACCTGCACGACCAGACCGTGCGGATGCTCAACGCCGGTCTGGTCGGCACCGAGATCGCCGAGGAGATGGTGCTGCCGCCGGCCTTGGAAGGGGCCTGGCACACCCGCGGGTACTACGGGTCGGTCAGTCACAACGTGAAGGCGATCTACCAGCGCTACATGGGCTGGTACGACGGCAACCCGGCCAACCTGTGGCTGCACCCGCCGGTGGAGCGGGGTCGGCGCTACGTCGACTTCATGGGCGGCGCCGATGCGGTCGTGGCGAAGGCGCGCACGTCGTACGAGCAGGGCGACCTGCGCTGGGCCGCTGAAGTCCTCTCCCACGTCGTGTTCGCCGACCCCGCTCAAGCGGAGGCACGGGCCCTGCTCGCCGACACCTTCGAGCAGCTCGGCTTCGGGGCGGAGAACGGCACGTGGCGGTGCGCTTACCTGTCCGGGGCGTACGAGCTGCGGAAAGGCAGCTTCGGCACCCCGACTACGCCCATGTCACCGGACGTGCTGGCCTCACTCTCCCCGGCCCAGCTCTTCGACGCAATGGCGGTCCAGATCAACGGACCGCGTTGTTGGGACGAGCGCATCACCGTCGACCTCGATCTCGGAGACGACGGGCGATTCCGGCTGCAGCTGGCCAACGGTGTGCTCACCTACAGCACGGCGGTCCAGGCCACCGCGCCCGACCTGACGGTGCGGATGCCGCGTGCCGCGCTACCCGCCCTGGTGATGGGAGGGCCGCTGACCCAGGAGACGCTCGCCGACCTCGGCGTCGAGGCCGACGGCGACCTAGGTGCCGTGGGCCGCCTCGTCGCCACCCTCGACGCGCCGGACCCCGGATTCGCGATCGTCACGCCCTGAACCGTGATCGGCGAGCAGCCTGCGCACCATGCCGACGAGGTCTGCCCGGAACCGCTGCGGGTCGGCGACCCGGTCGCCGACCAGGGCGTCCGCAGTGCCGCTGTCCACGGCCGCGCGGTAGGCGGCCTCGCCCCGCGGGGTGATCTGCACCAGCAGCCGGCGGCGGTCGCGGGCGTCGCGCTCGCGGGTCGCGAAGCCGCTGCGCTCCAGCCGGTCCAGGACCCGGCTCATGGTCTGCTCCTCGACGTACGACAGCGCGGCCAGCTCCCGCTGGGTGTGCGGGCCGCCGGCCAGCGCGTGCAGGGTGAGCAGCCCGGCGTGGGTGAGGTCGTGCCGGGCCAGCGCGGCGTTCCACTCGTGCTCGACCAGCCGGGCCGCCGTCGACAGCAGCCGGCCCATCGGCCAGGTGGCGACGTCGTCGTCGGCCTCGCCGCGACCGCGAGGGGTGTCGTGGGGTGCCATGTCCCGACCACGGTACGGCGCAGCCGGCAGGGCCGCACCCGTGCCTGTGACCCGTCCCGGGGCACACTGGGAGCGAACACTCAGCATGCGAAGTGGCCCAGGGAAGGGGGCACGACTGATGAGCGAGTCCCGGCGACGGTGGGCCGGCCTGTTCTTCCTGAGCCTCGGCGTGGCGACCATCATCGTCGACGCCACGATCGTCAACGTGGCGGTGCCGCAGATCATCCGCGACCTCGGTATCACCTCCACCGACGCGCAGTGGGTCCAGGAGGCGTACACGCTGGTCTTCGCGGCCCTGCTGCTGACCTTCGGCCGGCTGTCCGACCGGTTCGGCCGCCGGCGCCTCTTCCTCGGCGGGGTCGTGCTCTTCGGGACAGCGAGTGTGCTCGCCGCGGTCAGCCCGTCCGGCGGCGCGCTGATCGGCGCCCGAGTGCTGCAGGGCATCGGCGGCGCCGCGATGCTGCCGACATCGCTGTCACTGCTCAACGCGACCTTCCGCGGTCGCGAGCGTGGCATCGCCTTCGCGGTGTGGGGGTCGACGATCGGCGGCGCGGCGGCCCTCGGTCCGCTGCTGGGCGGCTGGCTGACCACGGCGTACTCCTGGCGGTGGGCATTCGGCATCAACGTGCCCGTCGGGCTCGCGGTCCTGGCCGGCGTGCTCGCGTTCGTGCAGGAGTCGCGTGAGTCCCGTGCCCGCGGCGGCGTGGACCTGGGCGGCGCCCTGCTGTCCGCGGTGGGCTTCGGCGGCGTGGTGTTCGCGCTGATCGAGGGCCGCCACTACGGCTGGTGGACCGAGCTGGCGCCGTTGGAGCTCGGGCCGCTGCGCTGGACCTACGCCCTCTCCCCCGTCCCCGTGGCGCTCGCAGTGGGACTCGTCGCGCTCGCCGTCTTCACGGTCGTCGAGACCCGGCGCAACCACGCCGGCAAGGTCGTCCTGCTCGACCTTGCGCTGTTCGGCATCCCCTCGTTCCGCAACGGCAACCTCACCGCCGCGGTGGTGAGTCTCGGAGAGTTCGGGCTGCTGTTCTCCCTGCCGCTGTGGTTCCAGAACGTGCGCGGATATACCGCCTTCGAGACCGGTCTGGCGCTGCTGCCGTTGGCCGTGGGGAGCTTCCTGGCAAGCGGGTTCGGCGGCCAGCTCGCCCAGCGGCGCGGTGCCCCGTTCGTCGTACGCCTCGGGATCGTCCTCGAGGTCGTGGGCGTGGCCGGGACCGGAGTCGTGCTGCGGCCGGACGCCGCCTGGTGGGTCACGGTGCCGTTCCTGTTCGTGTACGGCGTGGGGGTCGGTCTGGCCACCGCGCAGCTGACGGGGGTGGTGCTGTTCGACGTACCCGTCGAGCAGAGCGGCCAGGGCTCGGGCACCCAGAGCACGTCGCGGCAGATCGGCGCCGCGCTCGGCATCGCGGTGCTCGGCACCGTCCTGTTCGTGAGTCTGGGCGGCCTGCTCGGCCACCGGCTCGAGACCGGGACGTCCCTGCCCGCCGCGCAGCGCGACCACGTCGTGTCCGCGGTGGTCGGTAGCGCGGGTGCGGCGATCACCGGCCTGGACCGCAGTCCGGCCACCCGCCCCGTCGCCCAGCAGGCCCGCGACGCGTTCACCGACGCAACCCGCTACGCCGCCTTCAGTGCTGCGGCCTTCCTGGCGCTCGGCTTCCTGGCCAGCCTGTCTTTGGGCAGCCGCCGTCCCGCGGACGCCGAGCCTGCGTCGGCGGGAGGCGTGCCGCGACCACGCTGAGACGTCGCAGGCCGTCCGGCGGAGCTGGTCGCGTGCTCGCTACGTCGGGAAGGGCGCCTGCGCCGGGCGCCAGCTCGTCGGCGGCAGGCCCCGTGCCTGGTCTGCTACTTGCGTGCAGACCCACCTGCGGAAACGGCGTCCATCGAGCTCCGTGGGAGCTGCCAGCAGCTGCTCGGCGACCGCCTCCGCGCGCGCGGCAGCCAGGGTCCGGTCCAACGTCGCGAAATGCTCCACAGACTCGTGGGGGACCGACATGACCACCCGGTGGCACCAGACTTCATCGTCCCCGTCTCGAGGTTCCCAGCCCATCGAGCAGTCCGCGACGGCCTCCGCGAGAAGGGCCACCGCATCGCTGCACTCGGCATGCTGCTCCAGCTGGGCGGTGGCGTGACCATCCTCGGCGAAGAGGAGCAGGCGTTCGCGCACGAGTGCCTCGGCCTGTTGCTGCCACCTGGTATGGAGGAGCAGCGGCAGGTTGCGCAGCTCGACGGCGACAGCGCCGGGCGACGACCGTCGTTGGCCGTTTCCTGGGGACACCGGTCCCGCATCCTGCTGCGGCTGTTCGGAAGTGGAAAGCCGGAACCACACCGTCTTGCCGTCCGCCCGCGGAGTCACTCCCCACTCGTCGGAAAGCCGATCCAGCAGGCGGAGTCCTCGTCCGGTTGCAGCGGCCGTGCCGTAGCGACGGCGAGCCGGCATCCGGCGAGCGCCGTCGCCAACCGACACCAGAACCGACGTTGGCGTCTCTACCGAGACCTCCACGTCTACGGGTGTGCCCGCGTGCATGATCGCGTTGCTCACCAGTTCGCTGACCAGCAGCTCGGCGTCTTCCACGAGACCGCCCGGGAGGTTCTGGCCGCTGGAGGCCGCGGCGCCCTGCACCAGCCGGCGCGCCCGCCCGACGCTGGAGGGATGCGCAGGAAGCTGCTCATGCAGCGGCATGCGCTGCGGCTTGGGCTGCGGCCGGCCCACGGATACGTGTCGCTTCATCTGGTTTCCCTCCGAGGGCACCCCCGCTCATGGAGAGCCTAGACGGGTCGTTCAATCAATGTCTAGGGATTGTCTAACGAAGCGACTATGCTGTGGGAGGACCAAGGAGAGGAATCGGATGTCGTGACCGTCGAAAGGGAGCGGGCGACCGTCCGCATCGGTGAGCTGAGCCGTCGGGTGGGAGTGAGCGACCACGTGCTCCGAGCCTGGGAGCGGCGCTATGCACTCCTGCAGCCGGTCCGGTCCGAGGGCGGCTACCGGCTCTACACCCCGGCCGACGAGCAGCGGGTCCGCCACATGGTCTCGCTGCTCGCCGAAGGTCTCTCGCCGGCTCAGGCGGCGCATGTCGCCACGTCCGGCGTCGCTGCGGACGAGCCCCGGTCGGCAGCGGCGACCGCCCCGGGGGCCGCAGTGCCCGCACAGCTCGAGTCGGCCCTGGATGCCATGGACGAGCCGGCCGCGCAGGCGGTGCTGGACCGGCTGTTCTCCGACCTGACGGTCGAGGCCGTGCTCCGCGAGGTCCTGGTGCCCTACCTGCAACGGCTGGGAGAGCGCTGGGCGGCCGGGGAGGTCAGCGTCGCTCAGGAGCACTTCGCCAGCGGCGTGGTCCGTGGTCGGCTTCTCGGGCTGGCTCGGGGCTGGGGAAGCGGGGTCGGACCACACGCGCTGCTGGCGTGCCCTCCGGGTGAGAGGCACGACATCGGGCTCCTGATGTTCGGCATCGTGCTGCACCGCGGCGGCTGGCGGGTGGGGTACTTCGGCGTCGACACGCCCCTCGAGGACCTCGTCCCTCTTGCGCAAGGAGTCAACCCCGACCTGGTCGTGCTCGCCGCCAGCGACCCGGGGCACTTCCAACGGTTGGCTCCGACGATCGCCCAGCTCGGGACCGTGGCGCCGCTGCTGCTGGGCGGCGAGGGCGCGCGGGGGTACGCCACCACCGGCGAAGGGACGGACCCAGGCATCCTGCTGACGGACGACCCGGTGACCGCGGCCGAGCGGCTCACCAACCCCGCGCTGCGCGACGGACGGGCAGGGGGAACCGGGCGGCCGACAGGCGGATCGTGAGCGCGGCGGCGGTGCCATCCTGACGCGATGGGTCAGCGGGACCGTGTGGGTCCCCCACCCCAGTGAGCAGGCCGCCGACGCGATCGTCGGACTCCCCTGTGGCTTCTCAGAGGGGCCCCACCCAGAGCAGGCCGCCGACGCGATCGTCGGACTTCTCGACGCTCACCACCGTGCTCAACATCCCCCTCGGCCTTCAGGAGATGGTCATGGCGGTGTGGTTGCTCGTCAAAGGCTTCAACCCGGTGCGTGTCGAGGCGCCCGATCAACCGATCGACGAAGCCACGCTGATCAAGACGTGAAACAACCGGGGCGCCAACGGGCCGCGGCCGAGGTATCGGACGGAGTCGCGCCGCGAGGTGCTGCACGTTTCACGTTGGGTGCCCGTGAGGATGCGCCCCAGCGCGCATCTGCTGATCACGGCGGCGTTCGTCGTGTCGGCCCGGACGGCGAGGTCGCGGGACGCGTCGGTCCGCCGAACGCACGTGCTGTGGCCACAATAGGTGGTGCGGACATGGTGCGCAGAGCTCGGTCAAGAGCACGGGAAGGGCATCTGCACAGGGTCACGCCGGGCCGTTGACCCATCGGCGCAACCCGGGGAGTGTCGAGAGAGGCACTCGCGAGTATCCGTTATCCGCTCCTGGTGAGGGGACTCATGAGGAAAGTCGCTCTACTCCTGGCCGCCTGCGCGTCGGCGGCCCTGGTCGTGCCCACGGCCGTAGCTCATCCGGCCGGTGACCGGACCAAGCAGCATGACAGTGTCACGCTCACGCCCATCGCATCCGGGCTCGACAGCCCTCGCGGGCTGGCGTTCCTGCGCGACGGCCGGCTGTACGTCGCCGAGGCAGGTCACGGTGGAAAGGTCTGCGTTCCCGACCTTGGGTGTCTCGGCCTGACCGGCAAGGTGTCCCAGGTCGACGTGAGGACAGGGGCGCACCGGCCCGTGGTCTCCGGACTGGCGTCCTTCCTCGACCCGGAGGGCGGCGCGGTCAGCATCGACGGGCTGTCGTCGCTGAAGGGCAAGGTGCTGCTAGGCATCATGGGCCTGTACCCGAAGGCGATCGCTCAGATCGACTGCAACAAGATCGCCGCGAAGGACTGCCAGTACGTCGTACGTAAGGCCACGAAGCAGGCCGGCGCACTACTCGCCCTGCGCCACCACGGCTACGTGAAGATCGCCGACGTCGGCGGCTACGACTACCAGTTCACCGTCGACAACCCGGGCGGTGCGACGTACGGCACCGAGAAGGACGCCAATCCCTACGGCGTGCTCGCCGAGCACGATGGCGCCTACGTCGCGGACGCCGGCGCCAACACGCTGACCCGCGTCTCCTACCGCGGCGACGTGAACATCGTGCACCGCTTCCCGGTCCCCGCCCCCGCGGAGCCTTTCCCGTCCGACGCCGTGCCGACCTGCGTGGCGCGTTCGGGGTGGCACCTCGTGGTTGCCGACCTGGCCGGTCGAATCTGGACCGTGGACCACCACGGCAACGCCGAGCTCGTCGACGGACCGACCGCGCCGTACAACGGCGGCCCCCACTACACGGGATGCGCCTCTGACGACTACGGCAACGTGTACGTCGTGAGCATGTTCAACGGCACCGTCCCGGGCCCGAGCGTGGCCACCACCGGCTCGGTGGTGAAGGTGACCCCACACGGTGATGTGCAGCCGTTGGTCGGCGCCACCGGGCTGAGCTTCCCGAACGGCATCACTGTCGGCCCCGACGGCGCGCTGTACGTGACCGTCGGCAGCATCTCGCCCGCCGGGGGCATCGTCAAGCTGACCCAGCACCACAGGCACGACAGGCATCACCACCACTCTCATGCCGGCTGATATGGAGGGCCGCTCCTTCAAGTGACAGTGTGAGGCGCCCGTCCCGGATGTTGCTCGGGGCGGGCGCCTCACGCTTCGGCTGCGACACCTCAAGGTCTCGCATCACATCGCTCCGCGTGGTGCTCAGTTGCCGCTGCCAAACGAGAGGTCCACGCCAGAAGCGATGAGCGTCACGAATACCCAGAACGTTGCGGAGGCGCCCATCATGACGAGATTTCGCGAGCGCTGTCCCCGCTCCTCGCTGACCGCGTACTCCTTGCGGAGCTCACGGCCAAGGGCGACGGTCCAGAAGGCTACGGCGGCGATGCCTAGCACGACGAAGAAGAGTTGAACGCTGCTCATCGGGTCAGCCTCCAAACAGCACGTCAGGCCGCCCAGCGGCAGACCGGCACGGATCTTTCCTTGTCTTCACCATGCCCCGCGAGATGGCCACGGACGTGCGAAACCTGGAGGAAGCGCTCCGCATCTCCCTGCCTCGTGGTTGAGGTCAGGGTCTCGGAGGGGGTCAGTTTTCGGGCTCTTCACAGCTGACGGTGTAGTTGCGGTCTGAAGCCTTCGGTCTCGAGCAGGCTCCTTGCGATGTAGTTGGTGAGGTTGCGGAACCCGAGCGCGCTGCCGCGCAGGTGCTGGAGTCGGCCGTTGATCGCCTCGGTCGGTCCATTCGATGTGCCGGGCCGGTCGAAGTAGGCCAGCACGTCGGCGGCGCGCTTCTTCAGCGTCCGGCCGAGTGTCCTCAACTCGACCAGCGCGGCGGGGACCCGTGCGGTCAGGGTGTTGACGAGCTGCTGCATCTTCTTCTTGCCGGTGGCGCGGTCGGGATCGCGGTAGGCGTCGATCATGCGCTGGTAGATGCCCCAGGTGGCCTCGACCTCGATGTGCCGGTCGTCGGCGAACAGCGCCGTGAGCCGGTCGATCTGCTTGTCGGTGAGGAGCTTGGTGCCGGTGTGCAGCATCCGGCGGGTTCGGTAGAGGGGTCGCCGGTGCGGTCGCGGTGGCCGTGGATGGCCTGCTGGACTCGGCGGCGGCAGCGGTCGAGTGCGTCACCGGCCAGGCGGACGACGTGGAAGAGGTCCATCACCGCGACCGCGGTCGGGATCTCCTCGGCCGCGGCGGTCTTGAAGCCGGTGAAGCCGTCCATCGCGACGACCGCGACGGCGTCGCGCCACGTCCTTTCGCGGTCGGCAAGCCAGGTCTTGAAGACCTGCTTGGAGCGGCCCTCGACCATGTCGAGCAGGCGTGCTGGGCCGGTGCCGGCACGTACGGCGGTGAGATCGATGATCCCGGTGACGTACTTGTCGCCGCGCCTGGTGTGGCGCCACAACGTGCTCGTCGACGCCGATGGTGGTGACGCCGTCGAACCGGGCGGTGTCGTTGATCGGGACGCGCTTGCCTTCGGCCAGGACGGCGTCGTTGGCGGTGTTCCAGGCGACCCCGAGCCCTTCGGCGACCCGGGCGACGGTGAGGTGATGGCACACGATCGCCTCCAGTGCCCACCGCAAGCCGCGACGCGACAGCTTCGCCCGCGGCTCGGCCGCCTTCGAGGTGTCTTGGCGCCAGACGTGGCCGCAGCCTGTGCACTGGTAGCGGCGGATACTCACGAGCAGCGTCGTCGGTCGCCAGCCGAGTGGCTCGTGCGCGACCTGTCGGGTGCCGGTGTCGCGGGAAGCGCCTTGGCAGCCGCAGCGTCTGCACCAGCCCTCGGTGCCGTCGTCGGCGTCGACGACTCGGCAGGCGAGGACGGCGCGGTCGGGTTCGAGGTGTTGGCCGCTCACGGTCAGGCCGAGCTCGTCGAGCCGGCAGAACTTGGTCAGGTCAGGGCGCGCGAAGGTAGCGTCAGGCAAGTCGAGGTCTTCCGGATGGCGAGCGTAAGAACTCCCATCCTCGGGAGACCTCGACGTCTATCCGAGGACCGCCACGCCAGCGCCCATCACACCCTCATCTGTGAAGAGCCAGTAATCGACCGGCGACACGGAGTCGGTTTTCAGGCGTCGTCGACATCTCTGCGGCCGACGTATTGGCTCCATGTGTCGACCCAGCGCTCGGACACGTCTGAGAGCAGACTTTCGGTCGTTGTACCAATCAGGGGGCCAGGATCACGACAGACGCGTTGCATAGCCGATCCGGCGGCCGGACCACACCACCACGGCCCCTGGTGAAACTCATTCTCGAACGCGCTTCGAGTGGCTGTCGGCCCGTAGAGTGTCATGGCTGTGTACACGATCGACAAGAGCCCGTGCTGATCCAAGCAGGGAGCGGACTCGCGGGCCCATGCAGCCATGGCCTTGGGGGACTCTGTCGGGCAGGCGATCAATTCGTCCCACTCGAAGCGTCCCTTCGACATGTCACTCCGGGCATCACCAGCATGTCGAAGTTCGTCCATAGTCCGCTCCGTCCGAGCGAGGCTAAGAAGCACGCCCACGAGTTGCCCCGGGCTGTTTGGGGAGCTTGTGCGTTCGCGGGCATTGGCGAGAAAGACCGCCACCGGCTTGATGCAGTGTGGTGGTAGCTCAAGGCCGATCTCTTCCCTGGTTTCCCTCGATGCCGTGAAGATCGGATCGGGGGTGCCCAGATGTGAGACGTCTCCCCTCGGGCCTGGCTCGTCGATTTCGACGATACCCCCGGCTGAGGCGCTGATGACGTCCGCACCGTTTCGCACGGAGCCGCTTCGTTGGGCCAGTGCCAGGAGGCCATCGCTCGTGAGCACACTTACGTAACTGGTCAACAGCGTGAGACGGCCTCGGCCGCATTGCAGAAGTTCCTCACCCTTGACCGTGAAGACTGGGTCGACCTCAGGATCATGGGCACATGGATTAGCGGGGATCTTCTTACACCCATATTCAGAACCCTGCTCGGTGGCTGCGTAGCAAGTCTCCCAACTTCCCATCGCAAACTTGACGCTTCCTTCTGCCGAAGATTCAAGCAAAGTGACGCTCCGCAGGTCGAGCATTCTCCGATCGAAGTCACCAGGCATCTGCAACTCCGGACGCCAGGAGGGACAGAACCCACTCTTGTGGGACCCGGCATAGCCGCAATTCCGTACTGCACCAAGAGCGTCTCTGTAGTGACGCCGGTGCCAAACGAGCACGCCGTCCGCGTGGCGAGAGCGTATGGCCGAAGCATCAACGAGCACTGGCGCACCCGACAATGCAGTGACGAAGCCAGCGAACGTTGAGGCGACAGATGGGACCGCATTCGCTCGCTTTGGCTCGACAGCGACAGCCTTGGCAAACGGTTCAAGCGCGCTCACCAAACTCCGGTGAAAGTCGGTCACCCTCGACACATCTTCCGGATACAGGAGGCGAGCTAGAAGGGAGGAATTGCTCCCGCGAATGCTCTTCGCATAAATTGTGCGGAGCTGTTCAGCCGCCCTATTGGCAGACGACACCTCACCTTGTCCCGGAGATATTAGTTCTGCTATTGCGTCCCCTGGCGTTAGGTCCTCTCCGTCCAGGACACGCAAGGAGGGCGCTCGTAACGCTCGAACCACAGAATCTAGCCGGTCGGCTTGGCGCAAGAGTGTGGCGACGTCCGCGACAGATGGCGTGCCCGGTTCGTTTCTTCGAAGTACACTCCGAATCGGTAGACCCAAACTCCAACGGCGGAACGCATCGCTCCGGCGAAGCAGGGCAACTGCTACGGTTGCCACGGCGAGAAGCAGCGTGCCGGCATTGGCCAAGAGCCCGATCCAAATCACGAGACCGTTCATGATTCCGGCACCTCCATGCGGACGAACGTCCGATCATCGAAACTGGCCCCTGCCGACGGGCTCCCCTTGGTTGCAGGGGGCTCCTCGATCATGAGCGGGTCGCGAGCCAGTCTCGCGGCGAGGGCTTGCTCCGAAGACTCAAGGTCCGGACCAAGCCAGGGAAACCCGTCGCTTGCCAGCGTTACCTCCACGACTTCGTCTGGCAGGCGCCAGTGCTCAACGAATTGATCCGGAACCTGACTGCCGTCAATGGCGCCGTAGGCCCACTCACTTGTGGGATGGTTGCGGAGTTCCTCAGCAGCTTGCAAGAGCGGCAACACTGCCTCACGGGCGATGTCGTCTTCGCGTAACCGCGCTGCCGATATGCCTTTGCTCAGGGCGTGCCCTGACATTAGGGCACGGGCGCCAGCAACGGCGCGCTCGGCTCGCAGGCTAGGTGCGTGCATGTGATCGCCGATACGCACCCAAGGGTCACCAACTCTCAGAACGACTCGGGGGCCGAGCAGTACCGCCGCCACCGTGGCTGCGCCACCTTGCGAGGGCGAACACCCAACCTCTGCCTTCAGCTCGGCCACAGCCGCGGTCATACTCAAGACCACGTCATTGAAGGACTCGCCACCGGTTAGGCCAGCGAGCACGGTACCGATTTGGTCCGCAACTACACCCCCGGTCATCTCGACGGGATGCCATGGCTTGCCTGTCGTACCGTCGATGACCGCAACAAGATGGGGGGTTGCAACCAGTCGGTCAAAGCTGGATAGGCCCTTTGTCCGAGGGATCGAGCAGCTGTCGAGAATGACTGGCATGGTCGTATCTTCCTACAAAAGTCACAAGTGAACGCGTTGCGCAACGCGGCTCACTATTTGCTGTCCATGCGACGTTCACGCCGGTCCTGAGCGGTTGCAGCACGTGCTCCCCGGCGCCACACCTATTCGAGTGACCTCTGTTGCGTCGTGGGTTCGACCGTGCGATCCGCCCGTTTGGTGGTGCGCCTCGCCGCTGATCAGGCCAGAACCGCCTGGCCGTGAAGCAATTGAGCCGCCTCCCGGGGAGCTTGACGGCGCAATTGAGGTGCGCGCCATTAGCCGCGAATTTCTGCGGTAGACGCTGGAGCGGCAGGCGCTAGATGCGGTGGCCTGCTGACGTGATCGAAGGGAACCTCCGTGAACGGGCAGGCCTAGACGCGCCGCAGCAACATGGAAGAGGCGGAGCCCGGTACAGCAATCCGCTCGGAATGGGGGCCACTCAAGCAGCCCCGCTCACCCCAGCCGCGCGTTGCTTCTCAAAGCCGTTCGGTACCAGGCCCTGACCGTTCATGAACGGGCAGGATCTTCAGCGCACGGCCGTCTGCCCGTAGATCTCGAAGCGCTGGACATTGGACGGCGCCGGCCGATGCCGGTCGGGATCCTTGGCCCCGGCTTCCTGCACAAGGCCCAGCGCCGCCTGCAGTTGTTCGTCGCCGTCGCAGGCCAAGACCGTCATTCGCGTGCCGGTCTCCCGGTCGACCAGCCACCAGCCCTCGACCCCGTCCGTCCGCTGAATGGCCGGAACGACCTCGTCCAGCACATGTTCGATCCCAGCATCGTGGTCGTGAGGGGACTCGTTGTCGAAGGTCATCACCGTCGCGAACATCGCACGCCTCCGATCACGCCGTTGCGTACCGCGCGAGCCCGGCTGACTGCAGGTCCTCGGGCGAGATGGCGACCCGGTAATGGACGGAGGCGTCGAAGGCGAGCATCAGCGGCTCGGTGAACGGATCCAGACGGGAAGCTGGCCTCAATGATGAACTTCATGGGAACCTCCCTCGACTCGCCCGCCCGAGCCGGAATTTCTTTTCTTACGAAGGAAAGTGGGCTCGTGTCGTGCCGCCCACGTCAAGGCTCGACGGCCACGAGTACCTGGAACCCGACGAGTGGCAGTCGATGAACGCGGTGCTCCTGCTGAACCGCAGAGTGCTCGCCGAGCTCGACAGGGACCTGCGCGAAGCGCGACCCTGCGACGTGGACTCTTGCGCGTGACCACACCCACCGAGCGACGCACCCTCCAAAGACTGTGGACGAGGCTCAGCACGGCCTCCCCCCGGCAGACCCCGCTCGAGGCTGATTCGGCCAGCGAGAGCTGACCGCCAAGACCTCTGTCGGGTGACAGGCTCGAACTCCGTTGAGGCAAGGCACGCGCCGGTATGCGCGTTCCCCGAGCGCGACAAACTGCGCGCGTAGTCACTCCGCCGCCTGTCGGCGCACCCACCGGGGCGTGGGAGCCGGCCCGGCGGGCGTCGTCGTCGGATTCCTTGTGGATAGTCGTCGAGGCTTCCTCAAGGAGCGTCAGAGGTGACCTCCATGCGGGCAGGTCACGCGAGAGGGTCAGCCAGGTCAGCTCTCGGTCGATCTCGTCGTACTGGTGGATGATGAAGTTGCGGTTGGCGACGGCGAGTGCCTACTCGACGCCCTCGCGTGCGAGCACGCCGAGCCGGGATAGCCGGTTGGCGGCCTCCCCCAGTTTCATCATCCGCGAGTCGCCGGCCTCTTGAAGCAGGTCGTCGGCAAGGTAAGCCTCTCGCCCCGCCGGATGATCTCGTCGACACGTTCGAGCCAACCTTGGATGTGCAGCAGTTCCTTGGCGGCCTTGCGGTTCGTCACAGCGGCGCCGCCTCGTGGCGGATGTCGTCATCGAGTCTCGCCTTCAGGTCGCCGTAGGACACGAGGTCGATCTCGCGTCCAAGGACCTGCTCAAGGAGTTGCTTGAAGGCGACGAAGCCGAACGACGACGTGCCTTCGGGTGCCT
>CAWFKC010000020.1:0-46557 GCA_963816325.1 uncultured Actinomycetota bacterium
TCGAACCCAGTATCGCCCACCAGCAGCACGCAGAGCCGTCTCCTCGGAGGCGGCTCTTGTCGTTCCCGGGAGCGGCTGCGGGGGAGCGGTGCGGCCGCAAACCCGGACGCGTCGCGCCGGTCGCGGCGGATACGATCGAGCACGTCACGCCCGACCGACCGCGGCCGGGCAGCCGAGCACCGAACCGAGGGGTGGATCCCGTGTCCGACATCAACGTCACCGTCGTGAACGCAGGCGAGCAGGCCGGGCGTGCGGTGACGACCGGCACGCGGGCCTGGGAGCTCTTCGCCGACAACCCGGCGGTGGTCGCTGCGCGCGTCGACGGTGTGCTCAAGGACCTCGCCCACGAGCTGGCCGAGGGCGACGTGGTCGAGGGCGTCGAGATCGACTCCAAGGACGGCCGTGACATCCTGCGCCACTCGACCGCGCACGTGCTGGCCCAGGCCGTCCAGGACATCTTCCCCGAGGCCAAGCTGGGCATCGGACCGCCGATCGAGAACGGCTTCTACTACGACTTCGACGTGCCCACGCCCTTCGTCCCGGAGGACCTCGAGAAGATCGAGACCCGGATGCGCAAGATCGTCAAGGAGGGCCAGAAGTTCTCGCGGCGTCCCGTCTCCGACGGCGAGGCGATCGAGGAGCTGCAGGGCGAGCCCTACAAGGTCGAGCTCATCGGGCTGAAGGGCTCCGGTCACGGGGAGGACGCCGCTGAGGGGGCCGGCGTGGAGGTGGGCGCGGGCGAGCTCACGATCTACGACAACCTCAAGCGTGACGGCTCGCTGGCCTGGAAGGACCTCTGCCGCGGTCCGCACCTGCCGACCACCAAGCGCATCCCGGCGTTCAAGCTGATGCGCAGCGCGGCGGCCTACTGGCGCGGCGACGAGAAGAACAAGCAGCTGCAGCGCATCTACGGCACCGCCTGGGAGACCAAGGAGGCGCTCGAGGAGCACCTGCACCGGCTGGAGGAGGCCGAGCGGCGTGACCACCGCAAGCTCGGCCGCGAGCTCGACCTGTTCAGCTTCCCCGACGAGATCGGCTCCGGCCTGGTGGTCTTCCACCCCAAGGGCGGTGTCATCAAGCGGGTGATGGAGGACTACGTCCGTCAGCGCCACATCGAGGAGGGCTTCGAGTACGTCGGGACGCCGCACATCTCCAAGGAGGGGCTGTTCCACACCTCGGGGCACCTGCCGTACTACGCCGACACGATGTTCCCGCCCATGGAGATGGAGGGCAGCAGCTACTACCTCAAGGCCATGAACTGCCCGATGCACAACCTGATCTTCCGGTCGCGCGGGCGGTCCTACCGCGAGCTGCCGCTGAGGCTGTTCGAGTTCGGCTCGGTCTACCGCTTCGAGAAGTCCGGCGTGGTGCACGGTCTGACCCGGGTGCGCGGCATGACCCAGGACGACTCGCACTCCTACGTGACTCCCGAGCAGGCCCCGGGCGAGATCAAGCACCTGCTGAACTTCGTGCTCAGCCTGCTCAAGGACTTCGGGCTCGACGACTTCTACCTCGAGCTGTCCACCCGTGACGACTCCCGGCCGGACAAGTTCGTGGGCAGCGACGAGGAGTGGGCGCAGGCGACCCGGATCCTCGAGGAGGTCGCCACCGAGACCGGCCTCGAGCTGGTGCCCGACCCGGGCGGCGCGGCGTTCTACGGGCCGAAGATCTCCGTGCAGACCCGCGACGCCATCGGCCGCACCTGGCAGATGTCGACGATCCAGTACGACTTCAACCAGCCGAAGGGATTCGGCCTGGAGTTCCAGGACGCCGACGGCTCGCGCCGGCAGCCGGTGATGATCCACTCGGCGAAGTTCGGGTCGATCGAGCGGTTCTTCGGCGTGCTCGTGGAGCACTACGCCGGCGCGTTCCCTCCCTGGCTCGCGCCGGTGCAGGTGGTGGCCATCCCGATCGCCGAGCGGCACAACGACTACTTGCAGAAGGTCGCCGCCGAGCTGCGCAGCCACGGCATCCGGGTCGAGGTCGACGAGTCCGACGACCGGATGCAGAAGAAGATCCGCAACGCGCAGCTGCAGAAGGTGCCGTTCATGGTGATCGCCGGCGACCGGGACGTGGAGGAGGGCGCGGTCTCCTTCCGCTACCGCAACGGCGAGCAGGACAACGGCGTCTCTGTGGCCGACGCCATCGCCCGGGTCGTGGACGCGGTGCGCGACCGCGTGCAGGTCTAGGCGCATGGCGGGCGAGGACGTCTTCCACCAGGACGGTGTCGGCACCCCCGACGAGCTCGACCGGCTGTGGACGCCGTACCGGATGGCCTACATCCGCGGCGAGAACAAGCCGGCCGACGACAAGGCGGGCACGGGGTGCCCGTTCTGCCGGATCCCGGGGCTGGACGACGCGTCGGGTCTGGTGGTGCACCGAGGCAAGGTCAGCTACGCGGTGCTGAACCTCTACCCCTACAGCCCCGGGCACCTGATGGTCTGCCCCTACCGGCACGTGGCGGACTACACCGACCTCGACGAGGAGGAGACCGCGGAGATCGCCACACTCACCCAGACCGCGATGCGCACCGTGCGCGAGGTCAGCGGCGCGCACGGGTTCAACCTCGGGATGAACCAGGGCGCGGTGGCCGGTGCGGGGGTGGCCGCGCACCTGCACCAGCACATCGTCCCGCGGTGGGCCGGCGACCAGAACTTCCTGCCGATCATCGGCCATGCACGCGCACTGCCCGAGCTGCTGTCGGACACGCGCCGGCTGCTCGACGAGGCCTGGCCGCAGTGACCCGTCGGAGCCTGACGGCCGCGCCGGCGGGTCAGGCTCCGAGAAGTCGGGGGAGTACGGCGTCGCGGGCCTCCGCGTAGCGCTCGCGAACCCTCGGCACGGGGTCGGCCTCGTAAACTTCCGCGCCTGAGAGCGCCCAGGCCGGAGGATCGTTGCCGCCGGCGAGGGCCCAGGCCGCCTGTCGTGCCGCACCCAGCGCGACGTACTCCCCGACGGGCGGCAGGTGCACCGGCCTGCCCAGCACGGTCGGCGCGACGCGCCGCACGGCCGGGGACGCGGCACCGCCGCCCACCAGCAGCACGCGCTCGACCCGGGCGCCCTGCGCGACCAGCGCGTCGACGCCGTCGGCCAGGCCGCACAGCAGCCCCTCGACCGCCGCCCGGGCCAGGTGCGCCGGGTCCGAGGTGCCCAGGGTGAGGCCGTGCAGCGAGCCGGTCGCGTCCGGGCGGTCGGGAGTCCGCTCGCCCTCCAGGTAGGGCACCAGCACCAGCCCGTCCGCGCCGGCCGGCGCGGACAGCGCCAGCTCGGCGAGCCCGCCGTGGTCGACGCCGAGCAGCCGCGCCGTCGCGTCCAGCACCCGGGCGGCGTTGAGCGTGCACACCAGCGGCAGGAAGCGGCCGGTCGCGTCGGCGAATCCGGCGACCGCACCCGACGGGTCGGCCGCCGGTACGTCGGACACCGCGCACGCCACGCCCGAGGTGCCGATGGAGACCACCACGTCGCCGGAGCCGGCGCCGAGCCCGAGCGCGGAGGCGGCGTTGTCGCCGGTGCCGGCCGCGAGCAGCACGCCGCCGGGGAGGGAGTCGGCCGCCCCGCCGGACAGCGTGCCGGCCGCGTCGACCGGACCGAGCACGGCGGGCAGCGCGGCGTCGTGCCCGAGGGCCCGGCGCAGCAGGTCGGTGCGGTAGCCACCATCACCGGGCGACCAGTAGCCGGTGCCGCTGGCATCGCCGCGGTCGGTGCGCAGCGACTCGAGGCCGGCGGCCCCGGCCAGCCGCCAGGTCAGCCAGTCGTGCGGCAGGCACACCGCGGCGGTCCGTGCGGCGGCTGCCGGCTCGTGCTCGGCGAGCCAGCGCAGCTTGGTGACCGTGAACGACGCCACGGGCACCGAGCCGACCGCACGTGCCCACGCGTCCGGGCCGCCCAGCTCCTCGACGAGGTCGCGCGCCGCGGCTGCGGAGCGGGTGTCGTTCCACAGCAGCGCGGGGCGGACCACGGTGCCGTCCTCGTCGAGACAGACCATGCCGTGCTGCTGTCCGCCGACCGCGACCGCCTCGACGTCGGCCAGGCCGCCGGCGGCGTTGGCGGCCCGCAGCAGGGCCTCCCACCAGGTCTGCGGGTCCACCTCGGTGCCGTCCGGGTGCGCGGCGCGACCGCTGCGCACCACGCGTCCGGTGTCGGCGTCGACGACCAGCACCTTGCACGACTGGGTCGAGGAGTCGACCCCGGCGACGAGCGCCACGTCAGCCCCGCACGCCGTACAGGTGCTCGAGGGCGAGCTGGTCGAGCTTCTCGAACCCCATGCCGCGGCGCGCAGCCTCCTCGGGGTCGAACCGCTCGGCGCGCAGCTGGGCGACCGTCTCGCCCTCGCCGAGGGTCGGGACCGCGAGCTGGTCGACGCGCGCCTCCCGCATCGCCGCCTGCACCTCCGGGTCGGCCCGGAACGTCCGCGACTTCTCCCGCAGGATCAGGTAGTTGCGCATGCACGCCTCGGCGGACACCCACACGCCGTCGTAGTCCTCGGTGCGCGCCGGCTTGAAGTCGAAGTGCCGGGGACCGTCGTAGCCGCCCTGCTCGACGATGTCGACGGTCCAGAACGCGCCGCGTGCGTTCCCGGCGCCGAAGCGCAGGTCCTGGTCGTAGCGCGGACCGGTCTGCCCGTTGAGGTCGATGTGGAAGAGCTTGCCGTGCCACAGCGCCTGCGCCAGGCCGTGGGCGTAGTTCAGCGAGGCCATCTCCTCGTGCCCGACCTCGGGGTTGACGCCGACGAGCTCGGGGTGCTCGAGCCCGTTGATGAACGCCAGCGCGTGTCCGACCGTGGGCAGCAGGATGTCACCGCGGGGCTCGTTCGGCTTCGGCTCGATCGCGAAGCGGATGTCGTAGCCCTGGTCGAGGACGTACTGTCCCAGCACGTTGAACGCCTCGGCGTAGCGGTCCAGCGCAGCGCGCACGTCCTTGGCCGCGCCGGACTCGGCGCCCTCGCGGCCGCCCCAGGCGACGAAGATCCCCGCACCGAGCTCGGCGGCCAGGTCGAGGTTGTCCAGCACCTTGCGGATCGCGAACCGGCGCACGTCGCGGTCGTTGTTCGTGAAGCCGCCGTCGCGGAAGACCGGGTGGGAGAAGAGGTTGGTGGTGATCATCGGGACCACGAGGCCGGTCTCGTCCAACGCCTTGCGCAGCGGCGCCAGTGCAGAGCGCTTGGCCTCCTCGTCGGCGTCGAAGTCGAAGACGTCGTTGTCGTGGAACGTGATGCCGTAGGCGCCGAGGTCGGAGAGCCGGTGGACCGCCTCGGCCGGCTCCAGCGCCGGCCGGATCGCCGTGCCGAACACGTCGACGCCCTGCCAGCCCACGGTCCACAGACCGAAGGAAAACCTGTCTTCGCGGGTGGGGGTGTAGTCCTGCATGCCAGCTCCTCGTTTCTCCAAGGTTTTCGTTCGGCGACACAACAAAATGTCTGATCCGGGTGGTTGTGCTCCCGGAGCCGGGCGCTCTATGTTGTGCGGCACAACATACACGTGACGGCCGTCACGTGACAGCGATCGCATGGAGGTCGACAGATGGTCAGGAGCAAGGGCGCGCGGATCGCGTCTCTCGCCGCGGTGGGGGCGCTCGTGCTCACCGCCTCGGCGTGTGGGGGCAGCAGCAGCTCGAACACCGGCAGCGACGGGTCCGGCTCGGGCGGTCTCGGGCGGCTCCGGCTCGTCGTCGGCCGGCAAGGTCGGGGTGATCCTCCCCGACGCGACCACCTCGCCGCGGTGGGAGGCCAACGACCGGCCGAGCCTGAAGGCGGCCTTCGACAAGGCCGGCATCGAGTCCGACATCCAGAACGCCGGCGGCAGCAAGTCGAAGTTCGGTGCCATCTGCGACGGCATGATCAACGAGGGCGTGCAGGTCCTCATGATCGTCAACCTGGACTCCGACTCCGGTAGCGCCTGCCTCAAGAAGGCAGCCTCGGCCGGGGTCAAGAGCATCGACTACGACCGGCTGACGCTCGGCGGCGGCGCGTCGTACTACGTCTCCTTCGACAACGTGAAGGTGGGCGAGCTGATGGGTCAGGGCCTGCAGACCTGCCTCGACAAGGAGGGCAAGTCGAAGGCCAACATCGTCTACATCAACGGCGACCCGACCGACAACAACGCTGCGCTGTTCAAGTCCGGCTACGTGAAGGCGCTCAAGCCCAAGATCGACTCCGGTGACTACAACCTCGTCGGCGACCAGAGCGGCTTCTGGGACGCCACCAAGGCCGGCACCACCTTCGAGCAGCTCTACACCAAGAACGGCGGCAAGATCGACGGCGTCGTCTCGGCCAACGACACCATGGCCGGCGGCATCGTGGCGCGGCTGAAGGCCAACGGGCTCGACGGCAAGGTCCCGGTCACCGGCCAGGACGCCAGCGTCGAAGGTCTGCAGCGGATCCTTGCCGGCACCCAGTGCATGACCGTCTACAAGGACACCAACGTGGAGGCGAAGGCCGCCTCGGACCTGGCGATCGCGCTGATCAAGGGCGACCAGGCCAAGGCCGACAGCCTCGCGACCGGGTCGGTCAAGGACACCGTCACCGGCAAGGACGTCCCGTCGGTGCTGGCCACCCCGGCAGGCGATCTTCCAGGACGGCGTGAAGAAGGTCATCGCCGACGGCTTCCAGTCCAAGGACCAGGTCTGCACCGGCGAGTACGCCAAGCTCTGCACGAAGTACGGCGTGCAGTAAGCCCCCCTCCGACCGCGGTGGCGCCGACCGACTTGGTCGGCCGGCGCCACCGCGCACGAGAACCACCAGCCGACCGTTTGGAGCAACCCCCGTGTCGACCATCACCTCCGAGGACGTGCGGACCACGCCCTCGACCCAGCCGCTGCTGAGGCTGCGCGGCATCAACAAGAGCTTCGGTGCCGTGCACGTGCTGCGCGGCGTCGACCTGGACGTCACCCCGGGGCTGGTCACGGCCCTCGTCGGTGACAACGGCGCCGGCAAGAGCACCTTGATCAAGGGCATCGCCGGCATCCACAGCCTTCGACAGCGGGGACTACACCTTCGAGGGCAGGCGCGTGCACGTGACCAGCCCCCGCGACAGCAACGAGCTGGGCATCGAGGTCGTCTACCAGGACCTGGCGTTGTGCGACAACCTCGACGTGGTCCACAACATGTTCCTGGGCCGGGAGGTGAAGAGGCTCGGGCGCCTGGACGAGGCGACCATGGAGACCCGCGCACGCGAGACCCTCACCGGACTGTCGGTGCGCACCCTGGCCTCGGTGCGCACGCCGGTGGCCAGCCTCTCCGGCGGCCAGCGGCAGACCGTCGCGATCGCGCGCGCGGTGCTGTGGAACTCCAGGATCGTCATCCTCGACGAGCCCACGGCGGCCCTCGGCGTCGCCCAGACCGAGCAGGTGCTCAACCTCGTCCGCCGGCTCGCCGACAAGGGCCTGGGCGTGGTGCTGATCAGCCACAACCTGAACGACGTGTTCCAGGTCGCCGACGACATCGCGGTGCTCTACCTCGGCAAGATGGTCGCCCAGGTGCACCGCAAGGACGTCAACAACAACCAGGTCGTCGAGCTCATCACCACGGGCCGCTCCGGCGACCTCGGCGAGACCGACAGCGCCGACGCGGTCGAGTCGCCCGCGACCGGCAGCGCCGCTGCGACCCCGAAGGAGGCCTGATGTCGACCGCGATCTCCCCGACCCCGGCGGTGCGGCCCGAGGAGCCGAAGCCGACCGGCGACTCCCTGTCCGCGATCGTCCGCGGCTACGCCACCAAGGTGCGCGGCGGCGACGTCGGCGCGCTGCCGGCCGTGCTCGGACTGGTCGTCCTGGTGCTGGTGTTCACCGCCTTGCGCGGGCAGACCTTCTTCAACCCGTTCAACTTCGCCAACCTGATCAACCAGGCCGCCGGTGTCGTGGTGATCGCGATGGGACTGGTCTTCGTCCTGCTGCTCGGTGAGATCGACCTCTCCGCCGGCTACACCGCCGGCACCGCGGCGAGCGTCATGGGCGTCGTCCTGACCAAGCACCACCTTCCCTGGCTGCCCTCCCTGCTGGTCGGCATCGCCACCGGCGCGCTCATCGGCGTGTGCATCGGCCTGCTGGTCGCCAGGCTCGGCATCCCGTCGTTCGTCGTCACGCTGGCGGCCTTCCTCGGCCTGCAGGGCGTGATGCTGCTGGTCATCGGCGAGGGCGGCACCATCCCCTTCCGCAACGACGTGGTCCTCGCGATCATGAACAAGAACCTGCCGGTCTGGCTGGGCTGGGCGCTCGCGATCGTCGGACTCGTGGGCTACGCCGTCACGACCTTCCGCGGCAGCGTCGCGCGTCGTAGCGCCGGCCTGCAGGGAGACTCCCCACTGCTGTGGGTGCTCAAGACGGGCGCCGTCGGCGTGATCGTCCTCGCGGTCACCGGCTACCTCTCGGTCGAGCGGAGCAAGAACCCCCAGCTGACCTCGATCAAGGGCGTCCCGATCGTGGTGGTCGTGCTGATGGCGCTGATGCTGGTGCTCGGTTACATGCTGACCCGCACCGCCTGGGGCCGGCACGTCTACGCGGTCGGCGGCAACGCGGAGGCCGCACGCCGGGCCGGCATCAACGTGGCGAAGGTGCGGTTGAGCTGCTTCATGCTGTGCTCGAGCCTCGCCGCCGTCGCCGGCGTCCTCATCGCCAGTCGCGACAACTCGGTGTCGCCGACCACCGGTGGCTCCTCGACGCTGCTGTACGCCGTGGGCGCGGCGGTCATCGGTGGCACCAGCCTGTTCGGCGGTAAGGGCCGCGTGGTCGACGCGATCATCGGTGGCTTCGTGGTCGCGGTCATCGACAACGGCATGCTGCTGCTCAACCAGCCGGAGGGGCGGGTGTTCGTGGTGACCGGCCTCGTGCTGCTGGTGGCCGCCAGCGTCGACGCGATCAGCCGCCGCCGAGCCGCGCCGAGCGGCCGGGCCTGAGGTGGCCACGGGGGCCGGTCGCGCGGTGTCCAGCCAGGACGAGCTGCGCCGTCACAACCTCAGCTCGCTGCTCTCGCGGGTGCACGTCGACGGTCCCCTCAGCCGGGCGGCGCTGACCGCCCAGCTGGGGCTGAACCGCAGCACGATCGGGGCGCTGACCGGCCAGCTCGAGGAGCTCGGGCTCGTCGTGGAGGAGGCGCCGGGCGGGGGCGAGCGCCGCACCGGCCGGCCGTCCCCGCTGGTGGTGCCGCGCGAGGACGTCACCGTGATGGCCGTGGACCTGGGGGTGGACCGCATCACGGTGGCCCTGGTCGGGCTCGGCGGCACGGTCCTCCAGCGACGCAGCCGGGTGCACCAGCGCGGCGAGCACGACGTCACGCACGTGGCCGAGACCGTGGTGCAGATGAGCGCGGACGTGCTCGCCACGCGCCCGGCGGCCCGGTGCGTCGGCGTCGGGGTGTCCGTGCCAGGGGCGGTGCGCCTCGCCGACGGGCTGGTCCGCTTCGCGCCGAACCTCGGCTGGGTGGACGAGCCGTTCACCGAGCTGCTGGCCGCGCGGCTCGGGCTGCGGGTGACCGCCGGTAACGACGCCAACCTCGGGGTGCTTGCCGAGCATGTGCGCGGTGCGGCGGTCGGCTACGACGACGTGGCCTACCTCAGCGCCAGCGTCGGTATCGGCGGCGGGTTCCTCGTCGACGGCGCACCGCTGCGCGGGGCCGACGGCTACGCCGGGGAGATCGGACACATCCTGGTCGACACCAACGGACCCCGCTGCCGGTGCGGCAGCATCGGCTGCTGGGAGATGAAGGTCGGTGAGAACCAGCTGCTGACCGCCGCCGGCCGGCTGCCCGGTGGTGGCCCGCCGGCGGTCGCCGAGGTGATCTCGGCGGCGATCGCGGGGGAGGAGCGCGCCGCCGCCGCGCTGCGCACCGTCGCCCGGTGGACCGGCGTCGGCATGCGCGCGGTCGTCAACGTGTTCAACCCGCGGATGATCGTGCTCGGCGGCTCCCTGTCACAGGTGTGGGCGGCGGCCGCGCACGACATCAACGAGGCGCTCGACGCGGCCACGCTGATCGCCCGCCGCGACGAGCTCCAGCTCGTCGCGGCGGGGCTCGGTCAAGACTCCTCCCTTCTCGGCGCGGCCGAGCTCGCCTTCGCGCCGCTGCTCGCCGACCCGGCGGCGCTGGAGGCGCTGGCCGCGCCGGTCACCGGCTGAGCCGGCGGACGGGATAGCCTGCTGCCGCCATGCTGAACCGATTCCGCGCCTTCTGGACGAAGGTCCTCGCCGCCCCAGCCGCCCACCTGTTCCTGAGGCTCGGCATCAGCCCCGACGCCGTGACGCTCGTGGGTACGCTGGGCGTGTGCACGGGTGCGCTGGCCTTCTTCCCGCGCGGGCAGCTGCTGGTCGGCGTCCTGGTGATCACCGCCTTCGTCTTCTCCGACCTCGTGGACGGCTACATGGCGCGGGTCTCGGGGCAGTCCTCGAAGTGGGGCGCGTTCCTCGACTCGACGCTCGACCGGCTCGGCGACGCGGCGATCTTCGGCGGGCTGGCGATGTACTACGTCGGTCCGGGCAGTTCCGACGGCCTGGCCGGGCTGGCCATCTACTGCCTGGTGATGGGCTCGGTGACCTCCTACGCCCGGGCCCGCGCGGAGTCGCTGGGCATGGAGGCCAAGGGTGGTATCGCCGAGCGGGCCGACCGCCTCGTGGCGATCCTGGCGATGACCGGACTGTCGGCCATCTTCGACGTGCCGGTGCTGATCCCGATCACGCTGGGCGTGCTCGCCGTGGCCAGCACGGTCACCGTGGTGCAGCGCGTGCTCGGCGTCCGCGCCCAGGCCAAGGCGGCGGTCTAGGGCCATGCGCCGGGGGCTGCAGCGGGCCGCAGGGGCGGCCGCCGACCACGCCACCGCGCTGGGTTACCTCGGTGGCTGGCGGGCGGTGCGACTGCTGCCCGAGCCGACCGCGCGACGGCTCTTCCGGCGGATCGCCGACGAGGTCCACCGGCGCGACGGCCGCTCCGTGCAGCGGCTGCGGGCCAACCTGGCGCGGGTCCGCCCGGAGCTGGGCGACAGGGAGCTGGAGACGCTCACCCGCGACGCAGTGCGGTCCTACCTGCGCTACTGGTGCGAGTCCTTCCGGCTGCCGTCCTGGCCGATCGACGACCTGGTCCGACGTACCCGCATCGTCGACGAGCACCTAGTGCGCGAGCCCCAGGCCCAGGGCCGCGGGGTCGTCGTACCCCTCCCGCACATGGCCAACTGGGACTGGGCCGGTGCCTGGGCGTGCGGGACCGGGATGCCGCTGATGACCGTGGCCGAGCGCCTGGAGCCGACGCGCCTGTTCGACGCGTTCGTGGACTACCGCAGCACGCTCGGCATGCAGATCCTGCCGCTGACCGGTGGGGACGCCTCGATGCCCCGGCTGGAGGAGTGGGTCCGCGCCGGCGGGCTGGTCTGCCTGCTCGCCGACCGGGACCTGTCGCGCACCAGCGTGGAGGTCGAGCTGTGCGGGCGCCCGGCGCGGATGCCGAGCGGGCCGGCGGTGCTCGCGCTGCGCACCGGCGCGCCGCTGGTGCCGGCCACGCTGCACTACGTCGACCTCGACATGGTGGTGCGGATGCACCCGCCGGTCCCGCACCGCGACGGCCCCGAGGGAGTGGCCGCGATGATGCAGGACATCGCCGACGTCTTCACCCGGGCCTTCCACGAGCACCCCGAGGACTGGCACATGATGCAGCGGGTCTTTCGGGAGGACCTGCGCGGGCCCGGGGACGGCCCTGCCGGGGCGGGATGAGCATGCGCATCGGGATGGTGTGCCCGTACTCGCTCGACGTGCCGGGTGGCGTGCAGAACCACGTCAAGGACCTCGCCGAGGAGCTCATCGCGCTCGGCCACGAGGTCTCGGTGCTCGCCCCGAGCGAGGAGGACGGCGAGCGCCTACCGCCGTACGTCGTCCCCGCCGGCCGGGCGGTGCCGGTGCCCGCCAACGGGTCGGTCGCGCGGTTGACGTTCGGGCCGGTGTCGAACGCGCGCACCCGCCGCTGGTTGCGCGAGGGCCACTTCGACGTGCTGCACATCCACGAGCCGGCCGCTCCGTCGCTGTCGCTGCTGAGCCTGTGGGCCTCCGACGGGCCGGTCGTCGCCACGCACCACCGGGCGTCGATGCACTCGCGCACGATGGCTGCCGGCCTGGCGATCCTGCGGCCGTCGATGGAGAAGGTCCGCGCCCGGATCGCGGTCTCGGAGTACGCGCGCGACACGCTCGTCCAGCACTTCGGCGGGGAGCCGGTGATCATCCCCAACGGCGTGTACGTCGATCGGTTCCGCGACGCGCACACGCGGGAGGACTGGCGCGGTGAGGACGGCACGATCGCGTTCGTGGGACGCCTGGACGAGCCGCGCAAGGGCCTCGACGTGCTGCTGCGGGCGTTCCCGGCGATCGCCCGGAGCCGCCCCGGCGTGCGGCTGCTGATCGTGGGCACCGGTGACGCCGACGCGGCGCGGGCGCGGGTGCCTCAGGAGCTGCGTGGCCAGGTCGACTTCCTGGGGGCCGTCGACGACGCGGCCAAGGCGCAGGTGCTGCGCACCGCGGACGTCTACGTGGCCCCCAACACCGGAGGCGAGAGCTTCGGCATCGTGCTGGTGGAGGCGATGGCCGCCGGCGCGGCCGTCGTGGCCACAGACCTGCCCGCCTTCGACCGGGTCCTCGAAGGCGGGCGGTGCGGCGTGCTGTTCCCCCACGAGGACAGCGAGGCGCTGGCCGAGGCGGTGGTGCGGCTGCTGGCCGAGCCGTCGACGCGGGAGGCGTTGCGCGCCGAGGCCGCCGTGGCGGTGCGCCAGTACGACTGGTCGTCGGTGGCGCGCCGGATCGTGCAGGTCTACGAGACCGTGGTCGGCGACCGGGAAGTGGGGGTGCGCGCGTGAGCGCGACAACGTGGTGGCTGCTGCTGTCGGTCGCCGTGGTCGTCGTGCTCGGCGCCTGGCTCTACTGGACCGCCAGCCGGCTCGATCGGATGCACCACCGGATCGAGGTGGCGCGCGTGTCCCTGGACACCCAGCTGCTGCGCCGCTCGGGCAGCGCGACGGAGCTGGCCGGCGCCGAGGCGCTGGACCCGCCGAGGTCGCTGCTGCTGGTCGAGGCCGCGCACGAGGCCAGGGCGGCGGGGCCGGCGCAGATGGAGCGCGCCGAGTCCGACCTGTCCGCGGTGCTGCGCGCGGTCTTCCCCGACCCCGAGGAGGTGCGCACCCTCAAGGCGGACCCGCTCTTCGGCGGCCTGGTGCAGGAGCTGGCCGACGACTGCCGCAAGGTCGAGCTCGCGCGCCGCTTCCACAACGACGTCGTGGCCTCGGCCCGCCGGCTCCGGTCGAGCCGCCGGGTGCGCTGGCTGCGGCTGACCGGGCGGGCGGCCGAGGTGCAGCCGGTGGACCTCGACGACGTACCTCCCCGGCCGCTCGTCACGGACTGATCCGGCTCGGCCGGATCACCGCCTGCGAGATAGGCTGGAGCCAAC
This sequence comes from uncultured Actinomycetota bacterium, assembly GCA_963816325.1. Classification (GTDB taxonomy): domain Bacteria; phylum Actinomycetota; class Actinomycetes; order Propionibacteriales; family Nocardioidaceae; genus Nocardioides_B. Next base: position 13,403 of record CAWFKC010000020.1, read on the forward strand.
CACGAACCTCACCCGGGTCAGCCATGCCCCGGGTTCCCACCTGGAGAAGGTCAGCAGTGACGAACAGCGAGTCCCCCCAGACCACGACTGCGGGCACCCCGGCGACCGGCACCGCCGGTGTCAAGCGCGGGATGGCCGAGATGCTCAAGGGCGGCGTGATCATGGACGTGGTCACCGCCGAGCAGGCGAGGATCGCCGAGGACGCCGGCGCGGTCGCGGTGATGGCGCTCGAGCGGGTGCCGGCCGACATCCGCGCCCAGGGCGGCGTGTCCCGGATGAGTGACCCCGACATGATCGACGGGATCATCGAGGCGGTCTCGATCCCGGTGATGGCCAAGGCCCGGATCGGTCACTTCGTCGAGGCCCAGGTGCTGCAGAGCCTCGGGGTCGACTACGTCGACGAGTCCGAGGTGCTGACCCCGGCCGACTACGCCAACCACATCGACAAGTGGGCGTTCACCGTGCCGTTCGTGTGCGGCGCCACCAACCTCGGCGAGGCCTTGCGTCGGATCACCGAGGGTGCGGCGATGATCCGCTCCAAGGGTGAGGCCGGCACCGGTGACGTCTCGAACGCGGTCACCCACATGCGCACGATCCGCGCGGAGATCCGCCGGCTGCAGGGGCTCTCGCCCGACGAGCTGTACGTCGCGGCGAAGGAGCTGCAGGCGCCGTATCCGCTGGTCAAGGAGGTGGCGGAGGCCGGCAAGCTGCCGGTGGTGCTGTTCACCGCCGGCGGCATCGCCACCCCGGCCGACGCGGCGATGATGATGCAGCTCGGCGCCGAGGGCGTGTTCGTGGGCTCGGGGATCTTCAAGTCCGGCAACCCGGCCGAGCGCGCGGCGGCGATCGTGAAGGCGACCACGTTCCACGACGACCCCGACGTGCTCGCGAAGGTCTCGCGCGGCCTCGGCGAGGCGATGGTCGGCATCAACGTCGACGACATCCCGGTGCCGCACCGGCTCGCCGAGCGCGGCTGGTAGGCCCTTGTCGCGCGCGCAGGAGTCGGTGGCCGAGCAGCACGTCCGCGAGTTCGTCCGCTCGGGCGTGCGGGCCGGTCTGCTCCCGGACCACGAGCTGCACGCCGAGGTGCTCCTCGCCGTGACCACCGAGCTCCCCGAACGCCGGCACGAGGCGGAGACGCTGGCCCGTGCCTGGGTCGCCGAGTTCCGCGAGGAGCTGCTCGCCGAGCAGGCCGGCTGGCCGGAGGAGACCGACTACGACCGGCTCCAGCGGGCGTTCGACGAGCTCAAGGCGGTCCGGGTCGAGGTGCTCCAGGGTGTGGACGACCACTGGGCGGCCAAGGAGCTGCTCGACGCCCGCGCGGCCGCCGGCAGTCCGCCGCGGGGCGTGGCCTGGTTCACCCCGCCCGACGTCTGGCACGCGGTCGACGAGGGCATGCTGGAGGTGAACCTCTGGCACGGCGACACCGCCAACGCCGCTCCCGGCGACCCGCTGCTCGACGAGGTGCTGGCGGTCCTCGCCCGCCACGGGCTGCCCGCCCACTTCGACGAGGGCCGCATCGAGGTCACCGCCTCCTGGCACCGCCGCCTCCCCTGACCGCCGAGGAGTCACCAACTCGCGTGCCTCACCGGCGTGTCGCGCACTTCATGACCCCTCGACGAGCCGGGTGAGGTCTCCCGTCCGCCGCCCCGGCCCCCGTAACGGCCCGAAACTAGGATGTGATCGTGACCGAGACTCCCACCATCGGCGTGCTCGCCCTGCAGGGCGACGTCCGCGAGCACCGCGCCATGCTCGAGCAGGCCGGCGCGCGCACCCTCGCCGTACGCCGTGCCTCGGAGCTCGACGAGATCGACGGCCTCGTGATGCCCGGCGGGGAGTCCACCACGATGTACAAGCTGGCCCGCACCTTCGAGCTGTTCGAGCCGTTGCAGCAGCGGCTGCGCGCCGGGCTGCCCGCCTTCGGCACCTGCGCGGGGATGATCATGCTCGCCGACCACCTCGAGGGGGGAATCGCGGGCCAGGAGACGATCGGTGGCCTCGACGTCGTCGTCCGCCGCAACGCGTTCGGACGCCAGGTCGACTCCTTCGAGGCCGACCTCGACGTCACCGGGCTCGACGAGCACTTCCACGCGATGTTCATCCGGGCCCCGTGGGTGGAGAAGGTCGGCCAGGATGTCGAGGTCGTCGCCCGGATCGTCTCGGGGGACGCTGTGGGTAGGATCGTCGCCGTTCGGCAGGGCAACCTGCTCGCCACGTCGTTCCACCCCGAGATCACCGGTGACCGCCGGATCCACGCACTCTTCACCGACCTGGTGCGGGCCGCGGCACGGGAGTGACCCGGGTCGACGCCGGCACCGACGACAACGCATACCGCGGGAGGAGAGGGGAACCCCTCATGTCTGGGCACTCCAAGTGGGCGACCACCAAGCACAAGAAGGCCGTCATCGACGCGCGGCGCGGCAAGATGTTCGCCAAGCTGATCAAGAACGTCGAGGTCGCTGCCCGGATGGGCGGCGGTGACCCGGCGGGCAACCCCACGCTGTACGACGCGATCCAGAAGGCCAAGAAGTCCTCGGTCCCCAACGACAACATCGACCGCGCCGTCAAGCGCGGCTCGGGTGCCGAGTCCGGGGGCGCGGACTACCAGACGATCATGTACGAGGGCTACGGCCCCAACGGCGTCGCGCTGCTGATCGAGTGCCTCACCGACAACAAGAACCGCGCCGCGATGGAGGTCCGGACCGCGGTCACCCGCAACGGCGGCTCGCTGGCCGACCCCGGCTCGGTGTCCTACCTGTTCAACCGCAAGGGCGTCGTGATCGTGCCGAAGACCCAGGAGAACGACCGCGAGGTCACCGAGGACGACGTGCTCGAGGCGACGCTGGAGGCCGGTGCCGAGGAGGTCAACGACCTCGGCGATTCCTTCGAGGTGATCAGCGAGGCCACCGACCTGGTCGACGTACGCACCGCCCTGCAGGCCGCCGCACTGGACTACGACTCCGCCGAGGCCTCGTTCGTGCCGTCGATGAACATCGAGCTCGACCAGGAGGCGGCCGCGAAGGTGTTCCGCCTCGTCGAGGCGCTCGAGGACCTCGACGACGTGCAGAACGTGTTCGGCAACTTCGACGTGCCCGACGAGGTGATGGCGGCGCTCGACGCCTGAGTCCCCGGGAGTGTCGTCCGACGGACCGGCGGCGCCGTCGAGTAGCGTGGTCTTGCGAACGTGTGTTCGACAGGAAGGCTCCCATGCGTGTGCTCGGCATCGACCCGGGGCTGACCCGCTGCGGGATGGGCGTGGTCGAGGGTGACCCCGGCAGGCCGTTGCGGCTGGTCGACGTCAACGTGCTGCGGACCTCGGCAGGCGTCCCGGTCCCGACCAGGCTGGTGACCATCGAGAAGGGCGTGGACGCCTGGCTCGACGAGTACACCCCCGACGCGGTGGCCGTCGAGCGCGTGTTCGCCCGCTCCGACGTCAGCACGATCATGGGCACCGCACAGGCGAGCGGCATCGCGATGGTGTGCGCGGCCCGGCGTGGGCTGCCGGTGGCGCTGCACACGCCCAGCGAGGTCAAGGCCGCGGTGTCGGGCAGTGGTCGCGCGGACAAGGCTCAGGTGGGCGCGATGGTGACGCGCATCCTGCGGCTGGACGCGCCGCCGAGACCCGCGGACGCCGCGGACGCGCTCGCCCTGGCCATCACGCACATCTGGCGCGGCGCTGCCCAGTCGCGCATCGACGCGGCGGTGGCCGCCGCGAGAAGGAGGAGCTCGTGATCGCGTTCGTCAGCGGCAGGGTGGCCGCGGTGTCCCTCGGCTCGGCGGTGGTCGAGGTCGGGGGAGTGGGCCTGGAGGTCAACTGCACGCCCGGCACGCTCGCCTCGCTGCGGGTCGGGGAGGCGGCGCTGCTGCCCACCAGCATGGTGGTGCGCGAGGAGTCCCTGACCCTGTTCGGCTTCGCCGACGAGGACGAGAAGAGTGTCTTCGAGCTGCTCCAGACGGCCAGCGGCGTCGGCCCCAAGCTCGCGCAGGCGATGCTCGCGGTGCACGGGCCCGAGGAGCTGCGGCGCGCGGTCACGCAGGAGGACGTGCGCACGCTGACCGCGGTCCCGGGCATCGGCCAGAAGGGCGCGCAGCGGATCATCCTCGAGCTCAAGGACAGAATCGGCGCACCCACCGGTGCTCCGGGGCGTGCGCCGGCGCCGAGCCCGGACCAGGCGCCATGGCGCAGCCAGGTGCACGCCGGGCTGGTCGGACTGGGCTGGTCGGCGAAGGAGGCGGACAAGGCGGTCGAGGCGGTTGCCCCCGAGGCCGAGGCAGAGGCCGCTCCCCACGTCGCCACCCTGCTGCGCTCCGCCCTCCGCACGCTGAGCAAGGCCTGAGCCGGTGCGCAGGTACGACGAACGGTCGACCGAGGACGACCTCGAGGCGGCGGAGTCCGCCTACGCCGAGAGCCGGGCCCTGGTGACGGCCGAGGCGGAGGGCGACGAGCGTGCGGTCGAGGCGGCCCTGCGCCCCCGCAACCTCGACGAGGTGATCGGCCAGGAGCGGGTCCGCGAGCAGCTGTCCCTGGTGCTCCAGGCGGCGAGGGGCCGTGACCGCGCCCCCGACCACGTGCTGCTGTCCGGCCCGCCCGGCCTCGGCAAGACGACGCTGGCGATGATCATCGCCGCGGAGATGTCGAGCCCGCTGCGGCTCACCTCCGGGCCCGCGATCACCCACGCCGGCGATCTGGCGGCGATCCTGTCGGGGATGAACGACGGCGACGTGCTCTTCGTCGACGAGATCCACCGGATGTCGCGACCGGCCGAGGAGATGCTCTACATGGCGATGGAGGACTTCCGGGTCGACGTCGTCATCGGCAAGGGCCCGGGTGCGACGGCGATCCCGCTGGAGATCCCGCCGTTCACCCTGGTCGGGGCCACCACGCGCGCCGGCCTGCTGCCGGGACCGCTGCGCGACCGGTTCGGGTTCACCGCGCACCTGGAGTTCTACGCCCCGTCCGAGCTCGACCTGATCGTCCGCCGCTCCGCCGGGCTGCTGGGCGTCACCCTGACCGACGACGGCGCGGCCGAGATCGCCTCCCGGTCGCGGGGCACGCCGCGGATCGCGAACCGGCTGCTGCGCCGGGTGCGCGACTACGCCCAGGTCCGCGCCGACGGCCTGGTGACGCTGGCGATCGCGCAGCGGGCCCTGGAGCTGTTCGAGGTCGACGAGTCGGGGCTGGACCGGCTCGACCGCGCGGTGCTCGACGTACTGTGCCGCCGCTTCGCCGGGGGACCGGTGGGGGTGAGCACGCTGGCGGTCGCGGTCGGCGAGGAGCGGGAGACCGTGGAGGAGGTCGCCGAGCCGTTCCTGGTCCGCTCGGGGTTCCTGGCTCGCACCCCCCGAGGCCGGGTCGCCACCCCTGCTGCGTGGGGGCACCTCGGGCTCACCCCGCCCGTCGACGCGCCGTTCGGCGGGGGCGAGGGGACCCTGTTCGACTCGGACGAGGAGTGAAGGTGAGAGTCCCTTCGAGACCGGATCGTGACCCCGGGGGCCCCCTTTGGTCGATGGTCGGGGGCCACGGCGGTTAGACTCGCCCGGTTGGCCGGTCCGCCGGCCCTGCGTCGTGCCCATGTGTCGAAGGCCAGGAGCTGCATTCCCTGTGAACAACTCATCGTGGGGGACGATCATCCCCTTCGTCCTGATCGCTCTCGTCTTCTGGCTGTTGATCGTGCGTCCGCAGCGGCGCCGCCAGCAGGAGCTGAGGAACACCCAGTCGAACCTGCAGCCCGGGGTCGAGGTCATGCTCGGTTCGGGGATCTTCGGGACCGTTGTGTCGTTGGAGGAGGAGACCGTGCACGTCGAGGTCGCCCCCGGCACGACGTTGAAGGTGGCCCGACAGGCGGTCGTGCGGGTGATCCCGCCGGCAGCAGAGCCTGGTGAGGGCGAGAACCCCGACACGCCCGACGACCTGTCGCACGGGCAGGACCAGTAGAGCTTTCCGGGGCTCGGCCCGGACTTGTGAGGAGCGAAGAGCAGTGGCGAGTAGAGCGTCCCGCCCCGGGCGCAGGCTGATCGCGTTCGCGGTCGTCATCGCGGCCCTGTACGGCGGCGTGGCCCTCGGCGGCCAGTGGAGCCCCAAGCTCGGCCTGGACCTTCAGGGTGGCACCAGCATCACCCTGGAGGCGACGACCCCCGACGGGAGCGCGCCTGCCCCCGACAAGCTGCAGGAGGCCCGCGGCATCATCGACCAGCGCGTCAACGGCAGCGGCGTCACCGAGGCCACGGTGACCACCCAGGGCAACCGCAACATCGTCGTCGAGATCCCCGGCCGCAAGCGGGGTGACCTGGTCGACACGGTCAAGCAGACGGCCCAGCTCCGCTTCCGGCTCGTCGCCGCGGCGGCGCCGGGCAGCCCGCAGCCGAAGCCCTCAGCGACCCCGAGCCCTTCCGGCGCGGGCTCGCCCTCGGCGACGACCTCCACCAAGCCGAAGGCGAAGCCGGCCCAGCCCACCGCCAGCCCGAAGGGCCGCGCACTCTCGCAGGGCCTGGTCGACGCCGACAAGACCAAGAAGCCGGCCGCCAAGGCGTCGGGCTCGGCCGCGCCGACCGCGCCGGTCACCCCGGCCCCCACCGCTGCACCGCAGACCGCACCGCAGACCACCCCGCGGGGTGCGCCGGTCAGCCAGCCGCTGCAGTGGGTGGACAACCCCGGCAACGCCTGGCTGAAGAAGTTCGCGGCCTACAACTGCCCGAAGCCGGGGCAGAAGGTGGCGCCCACCGTCGACGACAAGGACAAGCCGCTCATCACCTGTGACGAGAACGGCGACAAGTACCTCCTCTCCGCGGCGATGATCCAGGGCACGCAGCTCACCCGGGCCGCCGCCGGCATCCCGCAGAACCAGGTGCAGTGGGTCGTGGACCTGACCTTCAACAGCCAGGCCCGCAAGACCTTCGCGCAGGTGACCTCCGCGATCGCCAACCAGACCAGCCCGCTGACCGGCCAGCAGAAGCAGTTCGCGATCGTGCTCGACGGCAAGGTGATCTCCGCGCCGGTGGTCAACGAGCCGATCCCCAACGGCCAGGCCCAGATCAGCGGCAACTTCACCCAGACCGAGGCCCAGACGCTGGCCAACAGCTTGAAGTACGGCGCACTGCCGCTGAAGTTCAACGCGCCGGTGGTGGTCACCGAAGGCCCCACCCTGGCCGGCAGCCAGCTCTCCGCGGGTCTGTGGGCCGGTGTGTTCGGTCTGGCACTGGTGATCATCTACTGCCTGCTCTACTACCGCGGGCTGGGCCTCGTCGTGGTGGCCTCCCTGTTCATCGCCGCGGTGCTCACCTACGCGGTGGTCCTGATCATGAGCCAGGCGGTCGGGTTCACGCTGACGCTGCCCGGCATCGCCGGTCTGATCGTGGCGGTCGGCATCACCGCGGACTCGTTCATCGTCTACTTCGAACGGATCCGCGACGAGATGCGCACGGGCAAGTCGATGCGGGTCGCGGTCGAGGCCGGCTGGGTCCGGGCCCGGGCCACCTGTCTGGCGGCCGACGGGGTCTCGCTGCTGGCCGCCGTGGTGCTCTACATCTTCTCGATCGGCGTGGTGAAGGGCTTCGCGTTCACGCTGGGCATCAGCACGGTGATCGACCTCGCGGTGTTCTTCTGGTTCACCAAGCCGATGGTGTCCTGGCTGGCGACCTTCCGGTTCTTCAACTCGGGCCACAAGCTGTCCGGGCTCTCCCCGGACCACGTCGGCCGCGATCGCAGCCGGTCCCGGGCCATGACCGTTGGAGGGAACGCCTGATGAGCAAGCTCACGCAAGTCGGCCACGCGCTCTACGCAGGCGAGGTCTCCGTCGAGTTCGTCAAGCGCAAGTGGCTCTGGTATGCCATCTCCGGAGCGATCGTGATCATCGCGATCACCGGTCTGCTGACCCGGGGACTCAACTACGGCATCGAGTTCAAGGGCGGCGTCGAGTACCGCGTCTCCATGCCCGCCGGCCAGACCACGCAGGCCAACGCCGACAAGATCTCCGCGGCGGTGGTCGGGGCGGCCAAGAGCAACGGCATCGCCGACGCCGAGAACCCGATCGCGAACACCTCCGGCAGCGACACCATCCGGATCCAGACCGAGCCGCTGACCAACGACCAGTCCACCGTCATCACGCAGGCCATCCAGAAGGCCGCCGGCGTCAGCAGCGCAGACGTCAGCCAGGACGCGATCGGCGCGACCTGGGGCGCCCAGGTCGCCAACCGTGCGGTGCTCGGTCTCCTGGTCTTCCTTGGGCCTGGTGATGGTCTTCATCTGGGCGTACTTCCGCGAGTGGAAGATGTCCGTGGCAGCGATCGTGGCCCTGGCGCACGACCTGGTCATCACCGTCGGGGTCTACGCCCTGTCCGGCTTCGAGGTGACGCCGGCCACCGTGACCGGTGTGCTGACGATCCTCGGCTTCTCGCTCTACGACACCGTGGTCGTCTTCGACAAGGTGCGCGAGAACACCAAGAACCTGGCGCGCACCCGCCAGACCTACGGCGAGGCCGCGAACCTGGCGATCAACCAGACCCTGGTCCGCTCGATCAACACCTCGCTCGTCGCGCTGCTGCCCGTGGGCGCCCTGCTCTACGTCGGCACGTTCACGCTGGGCTCCGGTGCCCTGAAGGACCTGGCGCTGGCACTGTTCGTCGGCATGGCCGCCGGTGCCTACTCCTCGATCTTCATCGCCACCCCGCTGGTCGTGCAGCTCAAGGAGCTCGAGCCCGGGGTCAAGACCGGTGACGCCCGGACCATGCGCAACCGCAGGAAGCGCGAGGAGGCCGACCGCTACGCGAACGTCCCCGTGTTCAGCGAGGACATGCCCGCCTACGACGAGGCCGCCGCGCGTCCCGTCCGTGAGGAGTCCGGTCCGGCCGACCCCGAGCCGCCGCGCCGGCCGGCGCGCGAGCCTCGCTACACCGCGGGAGAGCGGCCGGCGGGCCGTGCGGTGCGACCCTCGGCGTCGTCGAAGCGGGCCCAGCCGGAGCGCAAGCCCCGCTCCCAGCGCGGCAAGAAGTGACCGCCGTGGACGCCGAGCGGCTCTCGACGCTGCTCGACGAGCTGATCCGCGACGTTCCCGACTTCCCGGAGCCGGGCGTGGTGTTCAAGGACATCACTCCGCTGCTCGCCGACCACGACGGGTTCTCGGCCGTGATCAGCGCGCTGGCCGACGGCGGTCGCGACGAGTCCGGGGCGGTGGTCGTGGACAAGGTCGTCGGGATGGAGGCGCGCGGCTTCATCCTCGCCGCGCCGGTCGCCCTGGCGCTCGGCACCGGGTTCGTGCCGGTCCGCAAGCACGGCAAGCTCCCCGGTCCCACGCACGCCGTGTCCTACTCGCTGGAGTACGGCAAGGCCACCCTCGAGATGCAGCAGGACGCCGTACAACCGGGGGAGCGGGTGCTGCTCGTCGACGACGTGCTGGCCACCGGCGGCACCGCCGCGGCGACCCGCGAACTGGTGGAGAGCTGCGGGGGCGCGGTCAGGGCCTTCGCGGTGCTCATCGAGCTCGGCTTCCTGCACGGTCGCGAGCACCTCGGCGGTCTGCCGCTGCACGCGCTGAAGACCCTCTGAGGCTCACCGCTGTCCGCGTAGACTTGCAGGACATCGAGGGCAGGAGTCTGGCGTGGCCGAGGAACGCGTGGTGAACGCACCTGCGCCGACGCCTGCCCCGCCGCAGCAGGAGCAGCCGCCGACGACACCGCCCGCGCCCGAAGCCGGCCCCTCGCCCTCCGGCGGCGCCCCCGCCGGGCGACGGATGCGCGCCCGGCTGGCCCGCATGACCACCAAGAGCCAGCCCGGCAACCCGGTCCTGGAGCCGCTGTTCCGCGCGGTTCGGGCCAACCACCCCAAGGCCGATCTGACGCTGCTCGAACGGGCCTACTTCACCGCCGAGCGCATGCACGGCAGCCAGACCCGCAAGAGCGGCGACCCCTACATCACCCACCCGCTGGCGGTCGCCACGATCCTGGCCGACATCGGCATGACCGAGCCGACGCTGGTCGCGGCGCTCCTGCACGACACCGTCGAGGACACGCCGTACACCCTCGACGAGCTGCGCCGCGAGTTCGGTGACGAGGTCGCCGAGCTCGTCGACGGCGTGACCAAGCTCGACAAGGTCAAGTACGGCGACACCGCGCAGGCCGAGACGATCCGCAAGATGATCGTGGCGATGAGCCGCGACATCCGCGTGCTCGTCATCAAGCTCGCCGACCGGCTGCACAACATGCGCACACTGCGCTACCTGAAGCAGGAGAAGCAGGAGCGCATCGCCCGCGAGACCCTCGAGATCTTCGCGCCGCTGGCCCATCGGCTGGGCATGAACACCTTGAAGTGGGAGCTGGAGGACCTCGCCTTCGCGACCCTGCACCCCAAGATGTACGACGAGATCGTGCGCCTGGTCGCCGAGCGCGCGCCGTCGCGCGACAAGGTGCTGGCCGACGTGATCTCGCAGGTCGAGAAGGACCTGCGCGAGGCCCGGATCAAGGCGGTCGTGACCGGCCGACCGAAGCACTACTACTCGATCTACCAGAAGATGATCGTGAAGGGCCGGGACTTCTCCGACATCTACGACCTGGTCGGGATCCGGATCCTCGTCGACACCGACCGCGACTGCTACGGCGTGCTCGGCGTGCTGCACTCGCGCTGGAACCCGGTCCCCGGCCGGTTCAAGGACTTCGTGGCGATGCCGAAGTTCAACATGTACCAGTCCCTGCACACCACGGTGATCGGCCAGCACGGCAAGCCGGTGGAGCTGCAGATCCGGACGTTCGCGATGCACCGTCGCGCCGAGTACGGCGTCGCGGCGCACTGGAAGTACAAGGAGGACACCCGGGCCGGCAAGGACACCGACCGGTCGCTCGCCGACTCCCGCAGCAGCGACATGGCCTGGGTGCGCCAGCTGCTCGACTGGCAGCAGGAGACCGAGGACCCGGGCGAGTTCCTGGAGTCGCTGCGGTTCGAGATCAACTCCGCCGAGGTCTACGTCTTCACCCCTCGCGGAGACGTGATCGCGCTGCCGACCGGGTCCACGCCCGTCGACTTCGCCTACGCCATCCACACCGAGGTCGGGCACCGCACCATCGGCGCGCGGGTCAACGGCCGGCTCGTCCCGCTCGAGTCCACGCTCGACAACGGCGACGTCGTGGAGGTCTTCACCTCCAAGGCGCCCAACGCCGGACCGAGCCGCGACTGGCTGAACTTCGTCAACTCCCCGCGGGCGCGCAACAAGATCCGGCAGTGGTTCACCAAGGAGCGGCGTGAGGAGGCCATCGAGCAGGGCAAGGACCAGATCGCCCGGCTGATGCGCAAGGAGGGCATGCCGCTCAAGCGGGTGCTCAGCCACGAGTCGCTCTCAACGGTCGCCGCGGAGATGCGGCTCGCGGACGTGTCGGCGCTCTACGCCGCGGTCGGGGAGGGCAACCTTGGCGCCCAGACCGTCGTACGCCGGGTCATCGACCTGTACGGCGGCCTCGAGGGTGCGGCGGAGGACCTGTCCGAGGGCGTCCAGATCACCGAGGCGCGGTCGCGGGCCAAGCCCACCGCCGGCGGTGACGCGGGCGTCATCATCAAGGGGATCACCGACGTCTGGGTGAAGCTGGCGAAGTGCTGCACCCCGGTGCCGGGCGACAAGATCATCGGTTTCGTCACCCGCGGCGCCGGCGTGTCGGTGCACCGGGCCGACTGCACCAACGCGTCGGCACTGACGTCGCAGCCCGAGCGTCTCGTCGAGGTCGAGTGGGCGCCGACCGGCAAGTCCATGTTCCTGGTCAACATCCAGGTCGAGGCCCTGGACCGGGCACGCCTGCTGTCGGACATCACCAAGGCGCTCTCGGACGTGCACGTGAACATCCTGGCCGCGACGCTGCAGACCGCGCGCAACCGCGTCGCGAAGAGCCGGTTCACCTTCGAGATGGCCGATCCCAAGCACCTCGGCCACGTGCTCAAGGCGGTGCGCTCCGTCGACGGCGTCTTCGACGCGTACCGGGTCACCCAGTGACCGGCTGAGCGGACGCTCGCACGGCGGCGGATGCGTACCGCGCATCCCGGGCGCGCGGCACAAGCGCCGACTCGGCGGGGTCAGGCGGAGAAGTCCTCCAGGGCCTTCCTCGCCTCGGCCAGCCAGGACTCCCGCGCCTCGATCGCGGAGGCGTGCTCCTCGGCCTTCTTGGTGTTCCCGGCGGCCACGGCCTTGTCGTGCTTCGCCCGGAGGTCGGCCAGGGAGGCCTCGAGCTGCGCCACGGTGTCGGCGGCACGGGCGCGGGCCTCCGGGTTGGAGCGGCGCCACCGGTCGTCCTCGACCCCGCGGATCGCCTGCTCGACCTTGCGCATCCGGCCCTCGAGCTCCTTGATCCGCGCGCGCGGCACCTTCCCGGCGGCGTCCCAGCGCTCGGCGATGTCGCGGAAGGCCTCCTTGGCGGCCCTCAGGTCGGTGACCGGCAGCAGCGCCTCGGCCTCGGCGAGCAGGGCCTCCTTCTTCTCCGCGTTGGCGGCGAACTCGCGGTCGAGCTCGGCGTTGGCGGCGTCCCGGTTGCCGAAGAAGGTGTCCTGGGCACCACGGAACCGCTTCCACAGCGCGTCGTCGACGCCCTTCGGCGCCGGGCCCGCGGCCTTCCACTGCCGCATCAGCTCCCGGTAGCGCCCGGCGGTCGGGCCCCACTCGGTCGAGCCCGCGAGCGACTCGGCCTCGGTGGCCAGCCGCTCCTTGACCCCGCGAGCGGACTCGCGCTTCTCGTTCAGCTCCGCGAAGTGCGCCTTGCGGCGGCGGGTGTACGTCGTACGCGCCGTCGAGAACCGGCGCCACAGCGCGTCGTCCACGCTCTTCTCCAGGCGCGGCAGGCCCTTCCACTCCTCGAGCAGCTCGCGCAGCCGGTTCGCGCCGTTGCGCCAGTCGGTGCCCTCCGCCAGCCGCTCGGCCTCGGTGGCGATCCGCTCCTTGTGCCCCGCCGCCTGCTCCAGCTTGCGGGCGCGCTCGGCGCGGCGCTTCTCCCGCTGCTGCGCGATGGTGGCCGTCAGGGCGTCGAGCCGGGCGGCGAGCGCGGCCAGGTCGCCCACGCCGGCGGCCTCGGCCACGGCCGCCCGCACCTGCTTGACCGACGCGGCGGCCTCGTCCGGAGCAAGGGTGCCCGCCTTGACGCGCTGCTCGAGCAGCCCGACCTCGAAGGCCACATCGTCGTACTTCTTCTTGAAGTAGGCCAGCGCCTCGGCCGGGGTGGCGTCGGGCATCTGCCCGACCTGGCGCTCGCCGTCCGCCGTCCGCACGAAGACGGTGCCGTCGTCGGTGACGCGGCCCCACTCGTCGGTGGTCGGCTGGTGCTCTGGGGTGGTCACGAGATTGCCTCTGCGGTCGCGGTCGGAGAGAGTCGGGCAGGGATGCCCGGACTCAGGATCGTAGCCACCGCCGGTCCGCCGCCGGGGGAGGACGCCCCGGGAGGGGACGACCCGCAGGACCGGCGTCGCGGTGTGTTCCGGGCCACGCTCGGGAAGTCTAGGTGGCATCGTCCGCTGCGGCCACGCAGTTGAGGCCCCACGCCACCACGGTTACCGGCCGCGGTGGCCCGCTCGGTAGGCTGCAACGGTCGATCCACCCAGGAGAACAGGAGCGCGCGTGCTGATCGCAGGCTTCCCGGCCGGGCCGTGGGGCACGAACTGCTACGTGGTCGCCGGCGCGGCCGGCACCGAGTGCGTGGTGGTCGACCCCGGCAAGGACGCGGCTCCGGGGGTGGCCGAGGTGGTGCGCGAGCACCGGCTGAAGCCGGTGGCCGTCCTGCTCACGCACGGGCACATCGACCACATGTGGAGCGTGGCCCCCGTCGCCGGCACGTACGACGCCACCGCCTACATCCACCCCGACGACCGGCACCTGCTGACCGACCCGATGGCGGGGATGTCCCCGGAGACCGCCGGGATGCTGCTCGGCGGGAAGTACGAGTTCGCCGAGCCCGACGACGTCGCCGAGCTCGCGGACCTGCAGACGCTGGAGCTCGCCGGCCTCCGGTTCACCGTCGACCACACCCCGGGCCATACCGAGGGGTCGGTCACCTTCCGGACGCCCTACGGGCAGCAGGACGTGCCCGAGGTGATGTTCTCCGGCGACCTGCTGTTCGCCGGGTCCATCGGGCGCACGGACCTCCCGGGCGGCGACCACCCCACGATGCTGCGCAGCCTGACCGACAAGGTGCTGCCGCTCGACGACGCGATCGCCGTCCTGCCCGGCCACGGTGAGCAGACGAGCATCGGGCGCGAGCGCGCCACCAACCCCTTCCTGCTGGACCTGATCCGCGCCGACAAGAGCGGCACGCCGACCGGCGCCCCGAACCGAGGCCTGTAGACCATGAGCAAGCCGACCGCGATGAGCGGTTTTCCCGAGTTCCTGCCTGACCAACGCTTCGTCGAGCTCGAGGTGCTGGCACGCCTGCGCCGCGTCTTCGAGCTGCACGGTTTCGCCTCCATCGAGACGCGGGCCGTCGAGCCGCTCGACCAGCTGCTGCGCAAGGGGGAGACCTCCAAGGAGGTCTACGTCTTGCGCCGCCTCCAGGCCGAGCGTGACGGGCAGGGCGGGTCCGATGCCGGCATCGGCCTGCACTTCGACCTGACCGTGCCGTTCGCGCGCTACGTGCTCGAGAACGCCGGCCACCTCGAGTTCCCGTTCCGCCGCTACCAGATCCAGAAGGCCTGGCGCGGCGAGCGGCCCCAGGAGGGACGCTTCCGCGAGTTCACCCAGGCCGACATCGACATCGTCGGCAAGGACACGCTCGGCTTCCACCACGACATCGAGGTCGCCCGGGTGATGGCCGAGGCGCTCGCCTCGCTGTCGGACTTCGTGCCGCCGATGCGGTTGCAGGTCAACAACCGCAAGCTCATCCAGGGCTTCTACACCGGTCTCGGCGTCCCGGACGTGGACGCGGTGATGCGGGTGGTCGACAAGATCGACAAGGTCACCCCGGAGGTGATCGCCAAGATGCTCGTCGAGGAGGCCGGCCTCACCGACGAGCAGGCCGCCCGCTGCCTGGACCTGGCCGCGATCCGCTCGGTCGACACCTCCTTCGTGGACCGGGTGCGCGCGCTGGGCGTCGCCAACGAGCTGCTCGAGCAGGGCCTCGACGAGCTCGCCGCCGTCATCGAGGGCTGCGCGAGCGTGACCAGCGAACGGTTCGCGGTGGAGGCCGACCTGCGCATCGCCCGCGGGCTCGACTACTACACCGGCACGGTCTTCGAGACCGTCATGACGGGCTTCGAGAGCCTCGGGTCCATCTGCTCCGGCGGCCGCTACGACGCGCTCGCCTCCGACGGCCGTACGACGTACCCCGGCGTCGGGATCTCGCTCGGGGTCAGCCGGATCCTCGTGCCGCTGGTCGCACGCGGCTACCTGACCGCGGACCGCGCCGTGCCCAGCGCGGTGCTGGTCGCCCTCAACGACGAGCAGTCGCGGGGCGAGGCGGATGCCGTGGCCCAGCGGCTGCGGGCCCGCGGGGTGCCGACCGAGGTGGCGGCGAGCCCGCAGAAGTTCGGCAAGCAGATCCGCTACGCGGAGCGGCGCGGCATCCCGTTCGTCTGGTTCCCCGGGGCCGACGACACCCACCAGGTCAAGGACATCCGCAGCGGCGAGCAGCACGACGCCGACCCGGCCTCGTGGTGCCCGCCCGACGCAGACCTGACCCCCACCGTCACCGCGCACCCGGACACCCTGCCCGGGCGCGCCGCCAGCCACCAGAGCTAGGAGCACTCGTGTACCGCACCCATGACGCCGGCAGCCTCCGTGCCGCGAACGTCGGACAGACCGTCACCCTCGCGGGGTGGGTCGGCCGGCGCCGCGACCACGGGGGAGTGGCCTTCATCGACCTGCGGGAGGCCTCCGGCGTGGTGCAGGTGGTGATCCGCGACGAGGAGGTCGCCCACCACCTCCGCTCGGAGTACTGCATCCAGGTCACCGGCGAGGTCTCCGGCCGTCCCGAGGGCAACCAGAACCCCAACCTGCCCACCGGTGAGGTCGAGGTGATCGCCACCGACGTGGAGGTGCTCAGCGCGTCCGCCCCGCTGCCCTTCCCGATCGACGAGCACGTCGAGGTGGGGGAGGAGGTGCGGCTCACGCACCGCTACCTCGACCTGCGACGCGCCGGCCCGGCGGCGGCCCTGCGGCTGCGCTCGGAGGTCAACCGCGCCGCCCGGGAGGTGCTCGGCGGCCAGGGCTTCGTCGAGATCGAGACCCCGACGCTGACCCGGTCCACCCCGGAGGGCGCTCGCGACTTCCTGGTGCCCGCACGGCTGCAGCCCGGCAGCTGGTACGCGCTGCCGCAGAGCCCGCAGCTGTTCAAGCAGCTGCTGATGGTGGCCGGCATGGAGCGCTACTACCAGATCGCCCGCTGCTACCGCGACGAGGACTTCCGCGCCGACCGGCAGCCGGAGTTCACCCAGCTCGACGTCGAGATGAGCTTCGTCGACCAGGACGACGTGATCGCGGTCGCCGAGCAGGTCCTCAAGGCGGTCTGGGACCTCATCGGCCACGAGGTCAAGACGCCGATCGAACGGATGACCTACGCCGACGCGATGCGGCGCTATGGCACCGACAAGCCGGACCTGCGCATGGGCCAGGAGCTCGTGGAGTGCACCGACTACTTCAAGGACACGCCCTTCCGTGTGTTCCAGGCGCCGTACGTCGGCGCGGTGGTGATGCCCGGAGGCGCCTCGCAGCCGCGCAAGCAGCTCGACGCCTGGCAGGATTGGGCCAAGCAGCGCGGCGCCCGCGGGCTGGCCTACGTCCTCGTGGGTGAGGACGGCGAGCTCGGCGGCCCCGTCGCGAAGAACCTCAGCGAGCAGGAGAAGGCCGGTCTGGCCGCCCACGTGGGAGCGGTCCGCGGCGACTGCGTGTTCTTCGCCGCCGGCGCCCCGAAGCACTCCCGGGCCCTGCTGGGGGCCGCGCGCCTGGAGATCGGCCGCCGCTGCGGGCTGATCGACGAGTCCGCCTGGAGCTTCCTGTGGGTGGTCGACGCCCCGCTGTTCGAGCCGGCCGACGAGGCGACCGCGGCCGGCGACGTGGCGGTCGGCAGCGGCGCCTGGACCGCGGTGCACCACGCGTTCACCTCGCCCAAGCCCGAGTCCATGGACACCTTTGACACCGATCCCGGCGCGGCGCTCGCCTACGCCTACGACATCGTCTGCAACGGCAACGAGATCGGTGGCGGCTCGATCCGTATCCACCGCGAGGACGTGCAGAAGCGGGTCTTCGCGGTGATGGGTCTCAGCGAGGCGGAGGCCGACGAGAAGTTCGGCTTCCTGCTGGAGGCGTTCAAGTACGGCGCGCCGCCGCACGGTGGCATCGCCTTCGGGTGGGACCGCATCTGCGCGCTGCTGTCGGGCAGCGACTCGATCCGCGACGTCATCGCCTTCCCGAAGACCGGCGCCGGCTACGACCCGCTCACCGCGGCGCCCGCGCCGATCACGCCCGACCAGCGCAAGGAGGCCGGCGTCGACGCCGAGCCGGAGGCCGCCGAGGCCCCGTAGACGTCCCGCAGCCACCTCGCCGAACGGGCCCCGGAGCGTCGCCATGTGCGACGTACCGGGGCCCGTGGTGCGTCTCGCGAGGCGGCCGCGCCGCGACCGGGCGAAGGGGCCCCGCGACTGGTCTGTACAGCCGGTATCAATTCGTTACCTGAGTTGCGCCGATTGTCCATCTGGCGTCGTTTACAGTCACACCGGCTCGACGGTGCGGTTCGTGCCGCACTGACCTGCGGACGGCGACGGCCGGACAAGCCGAGCCCAGTCCCAGAAAGGTCGCCATGGGTATCACCCCCACCGAGATCACGGACGAGCCCCACGTCGACGACGAGCCGCTGACCGCCTCCCCGGAGGTTGCCGGCCGGTCGCCGTGGCAGATCGCGATGGAGCAGCTCAAGCGCGACAAGGTCGCGGTTGCGTGCGCGATCGTCGTGGTCCTGTTCGTGCTCGCGGGGGTCTTCGCCCCGCTGCTGTGCAAGCTCTTGGGCGTGTCGCCGCACTCGCCGGACAGCAACACGCTTCTCGACATCACCGGCCCGGACGGGATGCCGCTGATCGGCCCGCCGAACAACGGGTTCACGTGGCAGCACCCGCTGGGCATCTCCCCGGGCGAGGCCAAGGACAACCTCGCACTGTGGCTGTACGGCGCCCGCACCTCGATCGGGATCGCGTTCTTCTCCACGGTGGTCGCCACGATCCTCGGCGTGGTGGTCGGCCTGGCCGGCGGCTTCGCGCGAGGGTTCGCACAGACCGCGATCTCCTGGGTGATCGACTTCTTCCTGTCGCTGCCGTTCATCCTGGTGGCACTGTCGGTCGCCCCGATCCTCGTGAGCCGCTTCTCCGACCAGCCGAGCATGCTGAGCACCGCGCAGCTGCTCTCCCTGCTGATCGTGCTGTCGGTCTTCGGGTGGATGCCGCTCGCGCGCCTCATCCGCGGCGAAGTGCTGTCCCTGCGGGAGCGCGAGTTCATCGAGGCGGCCCGGGTGATCGGCGTGCCGACCCGCACGATCCTCCGCAAGGAGCTGCTGCCGAACCTCGTGGCGCCGATCATCGTGTTCTTCTCGCTCAGCCTGCCGGCCTTCGTGGCCGCCGAGGCGGGCCTGGCCTACCTCGGCATCGGCGTGATCGGCATCCCGTCGTGGGGACAGACGATCAACGCCGCGTCGGACTACTTCGACAGCTATCCACTGTTCCTGTGGGCCCCGGTCATGGGCGTCCTCGGGCTCGTCCTGGCACTCAACCTGCTGGGCGACTCGATCCGCGACGCCTTCGACCCCAAGACTCGCCGGTGATCTGACACCGGGTGAGATGCATCGACCAGCCAAGAGAGGTGGGTACACCTAGATGCGCATGAAGAGACCCGCAGTGGTTCTCGCAACCGCTGCACTGATGTCCGTCGCTGCGTGCGGGGGAGGCAACGGCAGCTCCGCCAACGACACCAACAGCCAGCCTTCAGACCAGCCGTCGATGAAGTCGGGCGGTAACGCCGGCGCGGGGCAGGACCCCAACGCCACGGCACCTGCCGCCGACATCGCGGGGGCCAAGAAGGGTGGCACGATCACGGTCAACGCGTACGTCTCCCCGTCGACGCTCGACCCGACGCGGACGTACTACACGGACTCGGCCGCGATCATGGAAGGCCTCGTGACGCGGGCGCTGACCCAGTACAAGTACGACCCGAAGACCGACGACATGGTCCTGGTGCCGGACATGGCCACGAACCTGGGCGAGTCGAACAAGGACCACACCGAGTGGACGTTCACGCTGCGTCCTGGACTGAAGTACGAGGACGGCACCCCGGTCAAGGCCGAGGACGTCAAGTACGCCATCGAGCGCTCCTTCGCGGTCGACGAGCTGCCGGACGGTCCGACGTACAACCAGACGTTCTTCCTCGACGGCGACACCTACAAGGGCCCGTACAAGGACAAGGGCGACTACAAGGGCGTCGTGGTCAACGGCAACAAGATCACGATCAAGATGCGCAAGCCGTTCGGTGACATGCCGTACTACGCCGCGTTCCCGTCGTTCACCGCGATCCCGCGGTCGAAGGACACCAACCCGCAGAAGTACGGCAACCACCCGATGGCGACCGGTCCGTACATGTTCAAGTCCTTCCAGCCCGGTCAGTCGCTGACCCTGGTGAAGAACCCCAACTGGGACCCGAGCACCGACCCGGGCCGCCACCAGTACGCCGACAAGTTCGTCTTCAACTGGAACCAGAACCAGGCGAAGGAGGACAACGTCCTCATCAACGACTCGGGCAGCGCGCAGACCGAGCTGAGCTACACCGACGTGCTCACCGCGAACTACGCGAAGGCGAAGGCGACCGGTCGCCTGACCGTCGGGACCTCGCCGTGTACCTACATGTGGTACATCGACAACAAGAAGATCACGGACGTCAACGTCCGTAGGGCGCTCGGCTGGGCCTACCCCTACCGTGCCGCTTGGCGTGCAGCCGGATACATCGAGGGCGTGAACCGTCAGGCTGCCAACACCCTGCTGCCTCCGGGCACCGCCGGCCGCACCGACTACCAGGCGATGCCCGGCCAGGACGGCAAGACCACCGACCCCGCCAAGGCCAAGGCTCTGCTGAAGAAGGCCAACGCGCTCGGCTTCGAGATCCGGTTCGCCTACCAGACCAACGTTCCCGAGTCGGTCAAGGCCAAGGACCAGATCGTCCAGGGGCTGACGGCGGCCGGCTTCAAGGCGACCCCGGTGGCTGCGACCTCGGACACCATCCGTGACCTGCAGTCGGACGCGAAGGCGAACATCAACATCCGCTCCAGCGGCTGGTGCTCGGACTGGCCGTCCGGCGGCTCCTGGTTCCCGGCGATCTTCGACGGCAAGCTCGTCGGCCAGCCGGGCATGCCGAACCAGGCGCAGTTCGACCAGCCCGAGATCAACAAGCAGATGAACAACATTCTGGACACGATGTCGGGCGAGGAGGCCAACAAGGCCTGGGGCGAGCTCGACAAGCTGATGATGCAGAAGTACTACCCGGTCGTGCTCACCGGTTACACCGGTGTCGCCTACCTGCATGGCAGCAAGGTCGGCGGCGTGAGCAACAGCAGCGTCTTCGGTATGCCGAACTTCCAGGACCTCTACGTGAAGTGAAGCGCTGACGCTTAGCACTACCTAGTTGTCGTGGGGGCGGAGACCTCTCCGCCCCCACGACGACGCCCTCGCCTCCCGAAGGGAACCCCCGTGTTTGGCTACCTGTTGCGACGAGTGGTGTCGGGCATTCTGGTGCTCGTCGCAGTGACTCTGAGCGTGTTCATGCTCTATTTCTACGGTCCGAGCGATCCCGCCCAGGCCTACTGCCCGAAGAACACCTGCACCCCGGCCCAGCTGGAGCGCATCAGTGCCAACCTCGGCCTCGACCAGCCCGCCCTCGTGCAGTACGGCGAGTACATGAAGGGCATCGTCGTCGGCCGCGACATCAAGGCCGGGGCGACGTCGCAGCACTGCGACGCGCCGTGCCTCGGCATCTCGTTCAAGCAGGACGTCCAGGTGCGGCCGTTCCTGTTCGACCTGTTTCCGGCAACGCTGTCCGTGGCGCTCGGAGGTGCCGTCGTGTTCCTCACCATCGGGGTCTCGGTCGGCATCGCCTCGGCGCGTAGGCGCGGGTCCGCGGTCGACCGCGGGCTGGTCGGCTTCACCATGGTGGCCACCGCGGTGCCGTACTACCTGGTGGCGCTGCTGGGCTACCTTCTCCTGATCAGCAAGTGGGGTCTGTTCCCGGAGTCCGGCTACTTCTCGCCGTTCACCGACGGTCCGGTGGCCTGGGTCAAGGGCATGCTCCTGCCCTGGCTGATCCTCGGCTTCTTCTACTCCACGGCGTACGCCCGCTACTCGCGCGGCTCGATGATCGAAGCGCTGAACGAGGACTACGTGCGCACCGCTCGGGCGAAGGGCCTGAGCGCCCGCAAGGTGGCGCTCAAGCACGCCCTGCGCGCGGCGATCGTCCCCGTGGTGACGATCTTCGGCATCGACTTCGCCACCCTGCTGGCCGGCACGATCTTCACCGAGCAGATCTTCAACATCCATGGCATCGGCCTGCAGGGACTGATGTCGATCGGCACCAAAGACCTGCCGCTGATCTCGGGCACGGTCCTGATGGCCGCGACCTTCGTCGTTGTCGCCAACGTCCTGGTCGACCTCGCCTACGCGGCGCTCGACCCCCGAGTGAGGCTCTGATGACCACGCCTGAGCGCACCCCGCCCTACCTCGAGGTCGACGGCCTCAGCGTCCGTTTCCCGACCCGCGACGGCGTCGTGCGGGCCGTCACCGACCTGTCCTACACGCTGCAACTGGGCCAGACCCTGGGCATCGTCGGCGAGAGCGGCTCGGGGAAGAGCGTCTCGTCGATGGCCGTCATGGGCCTGCACGACATGAAGAACACCGTGATGGAGGGCTCCATCCGGGTCGGCGACCGGGAGATCGTCGGCCGCGGCGAGAGCGAGATGCAGAAGCTCCGCGGCAGCGAGGTCGCGATGATCTTCCAGGACCCGCTCAGCTCGCTCCACCCGTTCTTCACGATCGGCGACCAGATCAGCGAGGCCTACCGCGCCCACAACGAGGTGTCGAAGAAGGCAGCCCGCACCAAGGCGATCGAGATGCTCGAGCGGGTCGGCATCCCGCAGCCGCGCAACCGGGTCGACGACTTCCCGCACCAGTTCTCGGGCGGCATGCGGCAGCGCGCAATGATCGCGATGGCCCTGGTCAACAACCCGAAGCTGCTGATCGCCGACGAGCCGACCACCGCGCTCGACGTGACCGTGCAGGCGCAGATCCTCGACCTGCTCCAGGAGCTGCAGCGCGACTTCAACTCCGCGATCATCATCATCACCCACGACCTCGGGGTGGTCGCGGAGATGGCGAACGACGTTCTGGTGATGTACGGCGGCCGTGCCGTGGAGCACGGGCCGGCCAACGAGATCCTGACCCACCCCGAGATGCCCTACACCTGGGGCCTGCTCTCGAGCGTCCCGGACGTCACCGCCGACACCGACGCGCCGCTGGTGCCGATCCCGGGCAACCCGCCGAGCCTGCTGAACCCGCCGAGCGGCTGCCCCTTCCACCCGCGGTGCGCGCACCGCAGCAAGGTGCCCGGCGACCTGTGCCGCACCACGCTGCCGGAGCTGGTACCCGGCAAACGCGGTCCCGGCCATCTCAAGCGGTGCCACCTGGCCGACCCTGAGACCATCTACGAGACCGAGGTCGTGCACGAGCAGGTGGTGGCCTCCGGGGAGCCGACCGACGTTCCCGTCGCCGCCGACGGCCACCGCGCATGAGGACGAGATGACATCGATGACTGAAACCAACCTGGTGCCGGGTACCACGCTCTCCGAGGGCTACTCGAAGGAGCCGGTGCTGCAGGTCACCAACCTGCGCAAGTACTTCCCGGTCAAGGCCAACGGGATCATCCGCCGCACCATCGGCCACGTCCAGGCGGTCGACGGCGTCTCCTTCGAGCTGCACCACGGCTCCTCGCTGGGGCTGGTGGGGGAGTCCGGCTGCGGCAAGTCGACCACCGGCCGGCTGATCACCCGGCTCTACGACCCCACGTCGGGTTCGATGCAGCTCGAGGGTCGCGAGATCGGGAACCTGTCGAACAAGCAGATGCTCCCGCTGCGCAAAGAGATCCAGATGATCTTCCAGGACCCCTACAGCTCGTTGAACCCGCGCCACACCGTGGGCTCGATCGTGGGCACGCCGCTGCGGGTGCACAAGGTCGTGCCGGAGAAGCAGGTGCTCAACCGGGTCCGCGAGCTCCTCGAAGTGGTGGGTCTGAACCCGGAGCACTACAACCGCTACCCGAGCGAGTTCTCCGGCGGCCAGCGTCAGCGCATCGGCATCGCGCGGGCGCTCGCGCTGCAGCCGAAGGTGCTGGTGGCCGACGAGCCGGTCTCCGCACTCGACGTCTCGATCCAGGCCCAGGTGGTGAACCTCCTGCAGGACGTGCAGAAGGAGTTCAACATCGCCTTCCTGTTCATCGCCCACGACCTGGCGATCGTCCGGCACTTCTGCCCCGAGGTGGCGGTGATGTACCTCGGCAAGATCGTCGAGATCGCCGACCGGGAGACGCTCTACCGGCGCCCGCACCACCCTTACACGCAGGCACTGCTCTCGGCGGTCCCGGACGTGAAGCAGGCCTCCGTCGGTGGGCGCCGCGAGCGGATCCGCCTCGAGGGCGACGTGCCCAGCCCGGTCGACCCGCCGTCGGGCTGCCGGTTCCGCACGCGCTGCTGGCGGGCGCAGGAGATCTGCGCCAGGCAGGAGCCGCCGCTGCTCCAGATCGGCCGGACGCACAAGGTGGCCTGCCACTTCGCCGGTGAGCTGGAGGCGGCGCCGTCGACGCCGGTCACGCTCTCGGCGCTGGGCGTGGACCGCCAGGGGACCCCGGTGCCGGGCGCCTCAACCACCACCGAGGACCTCGGGAAGCCCGGTTTCTCCGAGACCTGGACCCCGCTGGAGGAGCACCGTCGCGCGTCGGCAGCGCTGCTCGGCCACGGCGGACAGGCCTGAGCCGACCCGGGTTGGGCAGCACGGCCCCGGATAGGGTGGCGGGCGTGGACGGGCTGTTCGAGATCGGTACGACGGGGGGCGAGCCGTCCCGCGCGCAGGGCTCCGGTGGGACGCTCGCCGGGAACACGCACGCGTCGGCACCCCTGGCCGTGCGGATGCGGCCGCGGCGCCTCGAGGAGCTCGTCGGGCAGCAGCACCTGCTGGCGCCGGGGGCGCCGCTGCGCCGTCTCGTCGAGGGCGACCAGCCGATGTCCCTGCTGCTGTGGGGGCCGCCCGGCACCGGCAAGACCACGATCGCCTCGATCGTCAGCCTCCAGACCAACCGCAGCTTCGTCGAGGTCTCTGCGGTCGCCGCGGGCGTGAAGGAGGTGCGGGCCGCGATCGACGGGGCGCGCAGCCGGCTGGCCCGCACCGGCGAGGAGACGGTGCTGTTCGTCGACGAGGTGCACCGCTTCACCAAGGCCCAGCAGGACGCGCTCCTGCCGGGAGTCGAGAACCGGTGGGTGACCCTGGTGGCCGCGACCACCGAGAACCCGTTCTTCTCGGTGATCTCGCCGCTGCTCTCGCGCTCGCTGCTGCTGACCCTGGAACCGCTCACCGACGACGACGTCCGCGGTGTGATCGCCGAGGCGCTGACCGACGAGCGCGGGCTGGGCGGCGCAGTCCGGCTCGACGACGAGGCGCTCGAGCACCTGGTCCGGCTCGCCGGCGGCGACGCCCGCCGCGCCTTGACCTACCTGGAGGCGGCGGCCGGGGCGGCCCAGGCGCAGGGCCTCGACTCGGTGGACCTGGCGACCACGGAGACCGCGGTGGACCGGGCCGCGGTCCGCTACGACCGCCAGGGCGACCAGCACTACGACGTGACCAGCGCCTTCATCAAGTCGGTGCGCGGCTCCGATGCGGACGCCGCTCTGCACTACCTGGCACGGATGATGGAGGCCGGGGAGGACCCGCGGTTCATCGCCCGCCGGCTGATCATCCTGGCGAGCGAGGACATCGGCCTGGCCGATCCCTCGGCGCTGACCACCGCGGTCGCCGCCGCCCAGGCGGTCGCGCTGATCGGTATGCCCGAGGCACGCCTCAACCTCGCCCAGGCCACGATCGCGCTGGCGCTGGCCCCGAAGTCCAACGCGGTGATCAAGGCGATCGACGCGGCGAGCGCCGACGTGCGCGCCGGCAAGATCGGACCCGTCCCCTCACACCTGCGCGACGCCCACTACTCGGGCTCGAAGAAGCTCGGCCACGGCAAGGGCTACCGGTACGCCCACGACGAGCCGTTCGGCGTCGCCGAGCAGCAGTACGCCCCCGATGTGGTCGCCGAGGCGGCCTACTACCAGCCCACCTCGCTGGGCGCCGAGGCGGCGGTCAAGGAGCGGTGGGAGCGGCTGCGCCGCCTGGTCCGAGGGGACGCGTCGCCGGGTGAGGGCGGGAGGTAGGGTCACCTCCTATGGATCCGGCTCTTCTGGTGACGGCTGCGGCGGTCGTGGGCGTGGCGCTCGTCGTCGTGCTCGGCGTGCTGCTCGTGGTCCTGTCGGGTCGCCGGCGCCTGGCAGCCGAGCTGGCCGAGTCCCGGGGCCGTCTCGAGGAGCTCGACCGGCGGCTGGAGTCGCTGCAGGCACCGCCGAGCGCCCCACCGGTGCACGCGGAGCGGGAGTACCTCATCACCTCGGTGGGCGGGCCCACCGAGGTCGAGCCGCCCGCCGAGCAGATCTCGGCGCAGCAGTTCGCCTCGCTCGCCTTCGGCGAGTCACTGGTGCGCCTCCTCTCCTTCGGGTACGGCGTGCGCCGGGCGCTGTCCGCCGAGAGCCGCAACCGGATCCGGTTCCAGATGCGCCAGCAGGTCAAGGCCTCGCGCCGGCAGCGTCGCCGTGACCTGCGCGAGGCGCGCCGTACGCTCCGGAACCGGACCGCCGCGACCGAGGACGCCGCATGAGCACCCCCCGACCGGGCCCGCGCCTCTGCGGGGACCCGCGATGAGCCGCGCCGCCTGGTTCGTCGCCGGTGCGGGAGCGGGGGTCTACGCCATGGTCCGCGCCCGGCGCGCCGCCGAGGCGTTCACCCCGGACGGCCTCGCCGACCGGCTGGCCGGCCTGTCCGTGGGCGCCCACCTCTTCGGCCAGGAGGTCCGCGCCGGCATGGCCGAGAAGGAAACCGACTTGCGTGAACGCCTCGGCCTCGTGCCTCATGGGACCCCCGAGCTGTCGGCGGCCCGACATGCCATAGGCCCGCAGGGTGCCGGCCACGACGGCTCGGGCCCCGATGACCCGAATGCCGAAGAGCCGAGACCAGACGATCGAGTGCGAAGAGAGGGCGACAACTGATGGACACCGCGGAGATCCGCCGCCGGTTCATTGCGCACTTCGAGGCGCGTGGCCACCAGGTGGTGCCCTCGGCCTCGTTGCTGCTCGACGACCCCAACCTGCTGTTCGTCAACGCCGGCATGGTGCCCTTCAAGCCCTACTTCCTGGGCCAGGAGACGCCGCGCTTCAAGCGCGCGGTGAGCGTGCAGAAGTGCGTGCGCACCCTCGACATCGAGGAGGTCGGCAAGACCACCCGGCACGGCACGTTCTTCCAGATGAACGGCAACTTCTCCTTCGGCGACTACTTCAAGGAAGGCGCGATCGAGTTCGCCTGGGAGCTGGTCACCAAGCCGCAGGACGAGGGCGGCTACGGCCTCCCGGAGGACAAGCTCTACGCCTCGGTCTATCACGAGGACGAGGAGGCGATCGCGCTGTGGAAGCGGATCGCCGGCCTCCCCGACGACCGGATCGTGCGACTGGGCAAGAAGGACAACTACTGGAACATGGGCGTGCCCGGCCCGGGCGGCCCGTGCAGCGAGATCCTCATCGACCGCGGCCCCGAGTTCGGCGCCGAGCGCGACTGGGAGGCCGGCGACCGCTACCTCGAGTTCTGGAACCTCGTGTTCATGCAGGAGGAGCTCAGCGACGTCCGCAGCAAGGAGGACTTCGACATCCTCGGCCCGCTGCCGAGCCGGAACATCGACACCGGCATGGGCCTCGAGCGCGTGGCGTACCTGCTCCAGGGCAAGGACAACATGTACGAGATCGACGAGATCTTCCCGGTGATCGAGAAGGCCGCCGAGCTCTCCGGCAAGCGCTACGGCGCCGACCCGCAGGACGACGTGCGCTTCCGGGTGGTCGCCGACCACGTGCGCAGCGGCATGATGCTGATCGCGGACGGGGTGACCCCGGGCAACGAGGCCCGCGGCTACGTGCTGCGCCGGCTGCTGCGTCGCGCGGTCCGCTCTATGCGCCTGCTGGGCGTCGAGGACCGCACGCTGACCGAGCTGCTGCCGGTCAGCCGCGACAAGATGGCGCTGTCCTACCCCGAGCTGGTCACCGACTGGCAGCGGATCTCCACGATCGCCTACGCCGAGGAGGACGCGTTCCGGCAGACGCTGCGCACCGGCACGACGATCTTCGACCTCGCCGCGCAGGAGGCCAAGGCGGCCGGTGAGCCCCGGCTGTCGGGCAGCAAGGCGTTCGCCCTGCACGACACCTACGGCTTCCCGATCGACCTCACCCTCGAGATGGCCGGCGAGCAGGGCCTGGCCGTCGACGAGGAGGGCTTCCGCCGGCTGATGACCGAGCAGCGGGAGCGCGCGAAGGCGGACGCGAAGTCCAAGAAGGGCAGGCACGCCGACGCCGGTGCTTACCGCGAGGTCGCCGACACCATCGGCCGTGCGGTCGAGTTCACCGGCTACGACGAGGTCGTCACCGAGGGGACCGTGCGCGGCATCGTCGCGGGCGCCGGGGTGGCCGGCTCCGCCCACGAGGGCGACGAGATCGAGCTGGTGCTGGACCGGACCCCGTTCTACGCCGAGGGCGGCGGCCAGCTCGCCGACCAGGGCGTGATCGAGCTCGCCAACGGTGCCACCGTCCAGGTCCTCGACGTGCAGTCGCCGATCTCCGGGCTGATCGTGCACCAGGCGAAGGTGCTCTCCGGCGAGGTCGTCCTCGGCGCGCAGGCCCAGGCGCTGGTGAACCTCGAGCGTCGCAAGTCGATCAGCCGCGCGCACACCGCCACCCACATGGTGCACAAGGCGTTCCGGGAGGCGCTGGGGGAGACCGCGACCCAGGCCGGGTCGGAGAACGCGCCGGGCCGCTTCCGGTTCGACTTCTCCGCCTCCGGAGCGGTGCCGCCGTCGGCCATGGCCGACGTCGAGGCCAGGGTGAACGACCTGGTGCTCGCCGACCTCGGCGTGCACGCGGAGATCATGACCCAGGAGGAGGCGCGCCGCTCCGGCGCGATGGCACTGTTCGGGGAGAAGTACGGCGACGAGGTGCGCGTGGTCTCCGTCGGCGACTGGGCTCGCGAGCTGTGCGGCGGCACCCACGCGGGCCGCTCCGGCCAGCTCGGGGTGATCAAGCTGCTCGGCGAGTCCTCGATCGGCTCCGGCGTACGCCGCGTGGAGGCGCTCGTCGGCTCCGACGCCTACCACTTCCTGGCCCGCGAGCACGTGCTGGTCTCCCAGCTCAGCGAGGCGCTCAAGGTGCGCCCCGAGGAGCTGCCCGAGCGGGTCAACGACATCGTCGAGCGGCTGCGCGACGCGGAGCGGGAGATCGAACGCGTCCGCGTCCAGCAGCTGCTCGCCGCCGGAGGCCGGCTGGCCGAGGACGCCCGCGACGTCTACGGCGTCGCGTTCGTGGGCCACCGCGCGGAGGGCGCCTCGGCCGGCGACGTGCGCAAGCTCGCCCTCGACGTCCGCGGCCGGCTCCCGGCCGGCCGGCCGGGGGTGGTGACGATCATCGGCTCCAGCAACGGCAAGCCGGCGGTGGTGGTCGCCGTCAACGACGAGGCCCGCGCGTGGGGCGTGTCGGCCAACGCGCTGGTGAAGATCGCCGCGAGCGCGCTCGGCGGCAGCGGCGGCGGCAAGGACGACGTGGCCCAGGGCGGCGGCGCCGACCCGGCCAACGCCGAGCAGGCGCTGCAGGAGGTCGAGCACGAGGTCGGCAGGGTGGCTACCACCCGGTGAGGCGCGGTGTGCGGCTCGGCGTCGACGTGGGCGACGCCCGCATCGGGGTGGCGCGCTCGGACCCGTCCGGGATGATCGCCACGCCGGTGGAGACCGTCCGTCGTGGCCCGGGCGACCTGCGCCGCCTCGCCGAGCTGGCCCGCGAGGAGGATGCGCTCGAGGTCGTCGTCGGGCTGCCGCGCTCGCTGTCTGGCGGCGAGGGGCCCGCGGCGGCTAAGGTGCGCGAGTTCGCCGCGCGGATCGCCGGAGCCGTCACGCCGGTCCCGGTGCGCCTGTGCGACGAGCGGCTGTCCACGGTGACCGCGGAGGCGGTGCTGAGAGGGCAGGGCAGGAAGGGGCAGAAGCGCCGGGCGGTGGTCGACCAGGCCGCCGCCGTGGTGATCTTGCAGAATGCCCTGGACACGGAACGCAGCACGGGGGCCGCGCCCGGCGAGATTGTCGTGACGCGCGAACAGACCGCACGGGGCGACGAGAGTGAGTGAGTGAGCCACACGTGAGCGATGTGGGACTGGAGCTCGGGCACCACAAGAAGCCTCGGCCGCGCAAGCGCGCCTTCGGCTGCCTGGCGGTGCTGCTGTCGTTGGCCGTGCTGGTGGGCGGCGCTTTCGCGGTGTACACCGTGGGCGTCTCCGCGCTGAAGGAGAAGCTGAGCCCGCCCCCCGACTACAGCGGAGCGGGCACCGGCTCCGTGGTGGTCGAGGTCAAGAAGGGCGACGCGTCCTCCGACATCGCCGCGACCCTGAAGGAGAAGGACGTCGTCAAGAGCGCCCAGGCGTTCATCGACGTGGCTCGCAAGGACCCGCGGTCGGTCGGCATCCAGGTCGGCTTCTACCAGCTCAAGCACAAGATGTCGGCCAAGAACGCCCTGGGCGTGCTGGTGAACCCCGACAACCTGGTGCAGAGCGCGGTCACCATCCCCGAGGGCCTCACCGTCAAGCAGATCGTCGCCAAGCTGGCCCAGGGGTCGGACTTCTCGAGGCGGGCCTTCCGCAAGGTCCTCGACAAGCCCGCGCGCATCGGGCTGCCTGGCTACGCCCACGGCAACCCCGAGGGCTACCTCTACCCGGCGACCTACATGCTGCCGCCGAACGCCACTCCGCGCTCCATCCTGAGCAAGATGGTGGACCGCTACGAGCAGGAGGCCGCGCACCTCGACCTCGCCGCCAAGGCCAAGGAGCTCGGGCACTCCCCGCACGACGTGATGGTGGTGGCCAGCCTGGTGCAGGCCGAGGCCCGCTTCGACAAGGACTTCCCGAAGGTGGCGCGGGTCATCTACAACCGCCTCGACAAGGGCATGCCGCTGCAGTTCGACTCGACCGTGCACTACGCGGTCGGCAAGGACGGCAGCGTCGGCACCAGCGACAGCGACCGCGGCTCGGACTCGCCGTACAACACCTACAAGTTCCCCGGCCTGCCGCCGACGCCGATCTCGGCGCCGGGGGAGAAGGCGATCCGCGCCGCGCTGGCGCCGGCGAAGGGCACCTGGCTGTACTTCGTGACCACCAACCCCGACACCGGCGTCACCAAGTTCGCGACCAGCTACGCGCAGCACCTCAAGAACAAGGCCGAGTTCGACCGGTGGTGCGCGCAGTCGGACCACTGCTGAGCCGATGACCGAACCGGCCATGCGGAGCATGGGGGCGATGCGCTGCGCGGTGCTGGGCAGCCCGATCGCGCACTCGCTGTCGCCGGTGCTGCACCGCGCGGCCTACGCCGAGCTCGGCCTGGGCTGGGCCTACGAGGCGGTCGAGCTGACCGAGGGCGGGCTCGCGGAGTTCCTCGACGGGCTCGACGCGTCGTGGCGCGGGCTGTCGCTGACCATGCCGCTGAAGCGGGCGGTGGTCCCGCTGGTCGACGAGCTGAGCGACCGTGCGCGGCAGGCGCAGGCGGCCAACACCGTGGTCCTCGACGGCGGCCGGCGCAGCGGTCACAACACCGACATCCCCGGCATCGCGGCGGCGCTGCGCGAACGGTACGACGGGCCGGTGGACGCCGCGCTGGTGCTCGGCGGCGGTGCCACCGCCGCCTCGGCGGTGCTTGCCCTGGCCGACCTGGGCTGCACGACGGTCACGCTCGTGGTCCGTGACGAGGTGCGTGCGCAGGAGACGCTGGCCGCGGCGGCCCGGCACCCGAGCTCGCCCGCCGTCGACGTACGTCCCTTCGGCGCGCCGGTCCCGGGCGCGGACGTGCTGGTCTCCACGATCCCGGCGGCCGCGCAGGACGACGGCGTGCTCGATCTGCTCGACGGTGTCCGGGCGGTCTTCGAGGTGATCTACGAGCCGTGGCCGACGCCGCTTGCCGTCCGGGCCCGCCGGGACGGGCGGGTGCTGGTCGGCGGGCTGGACCTGCTGGTGCACCAGGCGGTGCTCCAGGTCGAGCTGATGACCGGGTGCCGGCCGGCGCCACTGGCGGCGATGCGTGCCGCGGGGGAGCGCGAGCTGGAGCGCCGCAGCGGCTAAGGTCGCCGCGTGACGTGGTCCCTGTCCGCCGCGCTGGCGTGTGCGGCCTACGGCTTCCTCACCGGCCTGCTGGTCCCGGCGCTGATCGCCCGGGTGCCCGAACCTGCCCCCGAGCCGGTGCCCGAACCCGTGGAGGGCCCGGAGGTCGCGTCGCGGGAGGCCGTCGAGCCGGTGGTCGAGGAGCCCAAGGAGCTCTACACCGACATCGCGCGGCGGCCCGGGCTGCGCGGGCGGACGGCCGTCGCCGCCGCGGTGGTGGCCGGGTTGCTGGGCGCCCGCACCGGGTGGGCCCCTGAGCTGACGTTCCTGCTCTACCTCGCGCCGGTCGGCGTCGCCCTGGCGGTGATCGACTGGCGGACCCGGCTGCTGCCGACGAGGATCATCGCGCCGTCGTACGTCGTGGTCATCGTGCTGGCCGTGCTGTCCGCGGCGGTGACCGGCGACTGGCACGCGCTGGTCACCGCGGGCTGGGGGTGGCTGGTCTCGGGCGGCACCTTCTTCGTGCTGTGGTTCGTCTACCCGCGCGGGATGGGGTACGGCGACGTGCGGCTCTCCGGGGTGCTCGGCCTCGCGCTCGGCTACCTGGGCTGGGCGGTGCTGCTGACCGGGGTCTACGCCGGCTTCCTGCTCGGCGGCGTCGGCGGGCTGCTGCTCTCGCTGTTGCGCCTGGTCGACCGCAAGGCCTACCCCTTCGGGCCGTTCATGCTGGTGGGCGCGGTGGTCGGCGTCCTCGCCGGGCCCTATGTCGCTGCGTGGTACGCCTGACCGAGCGCCGGGAGCGCCGTGAAACACTGACCGCATGCTGCGTTGGCTCACTGCGGGCGAGTCCCACGGCCCGGCCCTGGTCGCCGTACTCGAAGGTCTTCCTGCCCACGTCGAGGTGTCGTCGCGCGACGTCATCGACGCGTTGGCGCGGCGCCGGCTCGGCTACGGCCGTGGCGCCCGGATGAAGTTCGAGCAGGACGAGGTCGAGCTCATCGGCGGGCTGCGGCACGGGCGCACGCTCGGCAGCCCGGTGGCCATCCGCGTGGGCAACTCGGAATGGGCCAAGTGGGACAAGGTGATGGCCGCCGACCCGGTCGACGAGGCGGAGCTGGAGTCCCTGGCCCGCAACGCCGCGCTGACCCGGCCGCGACCGGGACACGCGGACCTGGTCGGCATGCAGAAGTACGACTTCGAGGAGGCCCGGCCGATCCTGGAGCGGGCCTCGGCGCGGGAGACCGCGGCGCGGGTCGCGCTCGGTGCGGTGGCGACCGCGTTCCTGCGCCAGTCGGTCGGCGCGAAGGTGGTCTCCCACGTCGTCGAGCTCGGCGGTGTGGCGGCGCCTCGGGGCTCCGTGCCCGGTCCTCAGGACGTCGGCTACCTCGACGCGGACCCGGTGCGGTGCCTGCACCCGGACGCGAGCAAGGCGATGGTCGCCGCGATCGACCAGGCGCACAAGGACGGCGACACCCTCGGGGGCGTCGTCGAGGTGGTCGTGGACGGCCTGCCGCCGGGCTCGGCTCCCACGTGCACTGGGACGGGCGGCTCGACGCGCGGCTGGCCGGCGCGCTGATGGGCATCCAGGCGATCAAGGGCGTCGAGGTCGGCGACGGCTTCGACCTCGCCGCGGACCCGGGCTCGAAGGCCCACGACGAGATCGTGAGCACCCGGGACGGCATCCGGCGCGCCTCCGGCCGCTCCGGGGGCACCGAGGGCGGCATGTCGACCG
>CAWFKC010000021.1:0-37681 GCA_963816325.1 uncultured Actinomycetota bacterium
GAAGTCCGAGAGGTCACCGGTCACGGCGTCGCCCGGCTCCGCGGCCGGCTCGAACCAGACCGTCTTGCCGTCCCCGGACAGGTCCGCTCCCCAGCCGGCGGAGTACGACGCGACGATGCTGATGCCCCGACCGAACGTGGTCAGCAGGCAGCCCGCGTCGTCGCCCCCGGGGTCGACTGCGTTGACCCGGGGCGGCCGGTCGGAGGCGTCGTGCACCTCGATGCGCGGGTGCTCCCGCGTGCCGCGCACGCACACCGAGAGTGGGGGAACGGCGTGCAGCACCGCGTTGGTGACGAGCTCGGAGACACCCAGCCGGGCGGAGTCGACCAGGTCTTCCCGACCCAGGGCCTGCAGATTCTCCGCGACCCAGATGCGCGCGTCGCGCACCGACACCGGGTCCGGTGCCAGGTCCAGGGGCGCGCGTCGCAACGGCATCAGGCCGGACCCGTCACTGGTCCAGGTGGCGTGCCCAGGCGATGCAGAACAGGCCGTAGCAGGCGATGCCGACCGCGACGGCGACCAGCAGCGGGGCCCCGAAGGGCGCCTGCAGCAGCTTGTGCAGCGCCTGGTCCAGGCCGCCGGACTTCTGCGGGTCGTGGGTGAACGCCGCCCACACGAACAGCCCGCCGATGATCGCCAGCGCCACCGCTTTGGCCAGGTAGCCGGCCTTGCCGAAGAGGCGGTGCGCCCGGCCGTCCTTGCCGGTCTGCCCGCCGACGTCCAGCTTCTTCATGAACGTGCCGGTCCAGCCGCGGTGCGCCAGGAACCCGGCGACCACGAGCACCCCGACACCGACCAGCGCGACGATGACCGGGCCACCCGGCATCGCCATCAGCTTCGCGGTCATCCCGTCGGTGCCGCTGCTGCTCTTCGCGCCGAGGGCGACCTTGAGGGCGCTGACACCGAGGCCCCCGTAGACCACCGCCTTGCCCGCGGACGTGGCCCGCTTGCGGACCAGCGTGAACCCGTCCGCCTCGCGGTGCCCGACCGTCGCCTCGAGCAGCTGCCACAGGACCAGTGCGAGCAGCCCCGCACCGACCAGGTAGAGCGACAGCCGGCCCGGCGTGGTGGTCGCCAGCTGGTTCAGTGCGCCCTTGCTGGAGGCGTTGCCCCCGCCGCCGAGGGCCAGCCGGAGCGCCAGCCAGGCGATGACCAGGTGCACGAGGCCGTAGGCCACCAGACCGATCCGCACAGCAACGTCGAGGGCGAAGCTGTGGTCGGTCTCGTGGTCGATGCGCGCTGCCTTGCTCGCGACACTCATCCTGCCCCTGACTCTCGTTGGTCGTGACCCGCCGCGTGGGGTCTCCTACCCTGGGGCGGACCGGCTTACACCGTTCGGACGCACCGTCTCAACCGGAGGAGGACAACGACCAGATGAGCACGTCGCCGCTGGTCCTCGGACCGCTGATGAGGTACGTCGACCAGACGTCCGCGAGCGTCTGGGTGGAGACGCGGGCGGCCGCCACCGTCACCGTCCGCGCCGGCGGCCGCAGCTGGCAGGCACGGACGTTCCGTGCCCACGGCCACCACTACGCGCTGGTGTGCGCCGACGGCCTCGAGCCGGGGTCGGTCACGCCGTACGACGTCGAGGTCGACGGCGAGCACGTGTGGCCGCCGGCGGGCTCGACGTACCCGCCGAGCGTGATCGCCACGCTCGAGCCGGACAAGCCGCTGCGGCTGGCCTACGGGTCGTGCCGCACCAGCGTCCCGCACGACGAGGAGGGCAACCGGGTCCACGGCGTCGACGCGCTGCGCTCCCTGGCTCTGCGGATGGCCGGCGACCCGCACACGCCGTGGCCGGACCTGGTGCTGTTCCTCGGCGACCAGGTCTACGCCGACGAGACCGACGAGAAGATGCAGGAGTTCATCGCCTCGCGGCGCGACCTCGATCAGCCGCCGGGCAAGGAGCTCAAGGACTTCGAGGAGTACGCCCACCTCTACGAGCTGGCGTGGAGCGACGAGGCCAACCGCTGGCTGCTCTCGACGCTGCCGAGCGCGATGATCTTCGACGACCACGACGTCCGCGACGACTGGAACACCTCGCTGGCCTGGCGCGAGGAGATGGAGCGCACCTCGTGGTGGCACGAGCGCATCGTGTCCGGACTGGGCTCCTACTGGGTCTACCAGCACCTCGGCAACCTCTCCCCGGACCAGCGCGCGAAGGACGG
Organism: uncultured Actinomycetota bacterium; assembly: GCA_963816325.1. Classification (GTDB taxonomy): domain Bacteria; phylum Actinomycetota; class Actinomycetes; order Propionibacteriales; family Nocardioidaceae; genus Nocardioides_B. The sequence continues at coordinate 2,169 of CAWFKC010000021.1, forward strand.
CCTCTGGCAGCAGGTGCTCGCGCACGACGGTGAGGACGAGCTCGACCTGACCGCGGCGCTCGACGCCTTCGCGGACGTCGCCAACCGCGACGCGCAGGCCTACCGCTGGAGCTTCGCCCGCGACCTCGCCGGGAACCGGCTGGTGGTCGTCGACTCGCGGGCGGCCCGCCGCCTCGTGCCCGAGGACCGCTCGATCCTCGACACGACGGAGATGGAGTGGCTCGACGCCCAGATGCGGGGCGGGTTCCGGCACCTGCTGGTCGCCACGTCGGTGCCCTACCTCCTGCCGCCGGCCCTGCACCACCTGGAGGCGTGGAACGAGGCGGTCTGTGCCGGCGCCTGGGGCAGACGGGCGGCGCGGGTGGGCGAGCGGCTGCGCCAAGCCGTGGACCTCGAGCACTGGGCCGCCTTCCAGAAGGGCTTCCGGGAGGTCGCCCGGTTCGCGGTGGAGGCGGCGGAGGGCCGGCGCGGCCCGGCGCCGCGGACGGTGACGTTCCTGTCCGGGGACGTGCACCACTCCTACCTCTCGGAGGTACGGCGCGACCGCCGGCCCGGCGAGGCGCGGATCCTGCAGGCGGTCTGCTCCCCGATCCGCAACCCGCTGCCGCGCGGGATGCGGATGGCGATGGCGGCCGTGGCGTCCGCGCTCACGCTTCCGGTGGGACGGCGGCTGTCGCGGGCGGCGAAGGTCCCGCCGCCGCCCTTCGAGTGGCGCACGCTCGCCGGGCCGTGGTTCGACAACAGCATCGCCACGCTCGAGGACGGCGACGACGGCCTGGTGCTGACCTGGGAGACCGGGGTCGTGCACGACGGCGACCAGCAGCACCCGCGGCTTGAGCAGGTGGCGCGGGTGGTGGTCCGCTGACGGGCGCGGGTCAGCCGGGCGTGGCGGTGGACACCGAGTCCGGTGCCGCGGCGTGCGGGAGCGGCAGGCCGAGCAGCACGTTCTCCACGACCTCCATCAGCGCCGGGTGGATCCAGTACTGCCCGCGGGCGACCTCCTGGGCGGTGCTGCCGAGCGCCATCGCCTGCACGAGCGGCTGGATCAGGTTCGAGGCCTGCGGGCCGATCAGGTGCGCCCCGAGCAGCCGGCCGGTCACCGGGTCCGCGAGCACCTTGGCGAAGCTCGTGGTGTCCTCCATCGCCCAGCCGTAGGCGGTGTCGCCGTAGGCCTGCCGGGCGGCCACGTAGTCCAGGCCCCGGGCGCGTGCCTCCTGCTCGGTCACGCCGACGCTGGCCACCTGCGGCGAGGAGAACACCGCGCTCGGCACGAACTCGTGGGGCGAGCGCACCAGGTCCTCGGGGTGCAGCAGGTTGTGCTGCACCACGCGCGCTTCGGCGTTCGAGACGTGCTTGAGCTGGAAGCGGTTGCTGACGTCGCCGAGCGCCCAGATGCCCTCGACGCCGGTGCGCTGGTGCGCGTCGACGACCACCAGCCCGTGCTCGTCGACCTTCACCCCGGTGCGGTCCAGGTCGAGCCCGTCGGAGTTCGAGGTGCGTCCGGTGGCGACCAGCAGCAGGTCCGCCTCGACGGAGCTGCCGTCGTCGAGGTCGGCGCGCACCACGCCCTCGGACTCCCGGACGCGGGTCACCTGCGTGGCGAGCCGCACGTCCCAGCGCCGCTGCGCCAGCTCGGTGAACTGCTCGGCGACGTCGTGGTCCTCCGCGCGCAGCAGCAGCCCGGACCGGTTCACGACGGTCACGGCCGAGCCGAAGGCGGAGAACACGTGCGCGAACTCGGCCGCCACGAACCCGCCCCCGACGATCAGGACCCGGTCCGGCAGCTCCTCGATGCGCATGACCGTGTCGCTGGTGTGGACGGTGACCCGGTCCAGCCCCTCGATGGGGGGCAGGACGGGCCGGCTGCCGGCCGCGATCACGATGTCGTCGGCGGTGATCAGCTCGCCGGTGCCGGTGCCGGTGTCGAGGGTGCGGACGTCGACGAACCGCGCGTGCCCGTCGTACACCGTGACGTTGTCGTTGGCGTCCACCCGCCAGTGCCGGCCGGCCAGCGAGATCGGGTCGATCCGGCGGAAGATCCGGTCGCGCACCTCGCGCCAGCGGGCCCGGCCCACGGCGATGTCCAGCCCCAGCTCGTTGCCGTGGGCCGCGGCGGCCGCGACGTCCGCGGGGTAGACGAACATCTTGGTCGGGATGCACCCCACGTTGAGGCAGGTACCGCCGAAGGTGCCCTTCTCCAGGAGCGCGACCGAGCGGTCCGCGAACGCCTCGTTGACGATCGAGTTGCCCGAGCCACTCCCGAGGATCGCCAGGTCGAAGTGGCGCGGGCTCGGCCCGGCGCGGCCGGGACGCGGGGCGGTCGTGGGAGTGCTCATCGGCCTCATCCTGCCCGGAACCGCCTCGAGGGACACCCGGGGCCGGATGTACCTCGCCTCTACGGGGCACCTGTGAGGCAGGTCATGGCCGGCCGGAGGACCCTGCCGGCATGCATGAGACCTCGGCCGCGTTGTGTCTTAGGGCCCCCGAGAATGGGCACGAAGAGGGGGATGACGACGCACGGAAGGTGATGGCATGGCGAACGTCCAGGCGCCCGCGAGCGACCGGCACCAGGTGGTGGTGATCGGGTCCGGCTTCGGGGGACTGTTCGGCACCAAGGCGCTCAAGCGCGCCGACGTGGACGTGACGATGGTCGCCAAGACCACGCACCACCTCTTCCAGCCGCTGCTCTACCAAGTGGCGACCGGCATCCTCTCCGAGGGCGAGATCGCGCCTCCCACCCGCGAGGTGCTGTCCTCGCAGCGCAACGCCCGGGTCATTCTCGGCGAGGTCGTCGACGTGGACCTCGAGAACCGCACGGTCACCTCCGAGGTGCTCAACCGCACCACGGTGACGCCGTACGACTCGCTGATCGTGGCGGCCGGTGCCGGCCAGTCCTACTTCGGCAACGACCAGTTCGCCGAGTTCGCGCCCGGCATGAAGAGCATCGACGACGCCCTGGAGCTGCGCGGCCGGATCTTCGGTGCGTTCGAGCTGGCCGAGATCGCCGAGGACGAGGAGGAGATCGAGCGGCTGCTCACGTTCGTGGTGGTGGGTGCCGGGCCGACCGGCGTGGAGATGGCCGGGCAGATCGCCGAGCTCGCGCACCGCACGCTGCGCAAGGACTTCCGCCGGATCAACACCCGGCGGGCCCGGGTGATCCTGGTCGACGTCGCCCCGCAGGTGCTGCCGCCGTTCGGCGCGAAGCTGGGGCAGAAGACCAAGAAGGACCTCGAGAAGCTGGGCGTGGAGGTCCAGCTCGGCGCGATGGTCGTCGACGTCGACGAGCGCGGCCTGGAGGTCAAGGACAAGGACGGCACCCGCCGCCGCATCGACGCGACCACCAAGGTGTGGGCCGCGGGCGTGCAGGCGAGTGCGCTGGGCAAGACGCTGTCGGAGCAGAGCGGTGCGCCGCTGGACCGGGCGGGCCGGATCGGCGTGAACTCCGACCTCACCCTGCCCGGGCACCCCGAGGTGTTCGTGGTCGGCGACATGATGAGCCTGGACCACCTGCCGGGCGTCGCCCAGGTCGCGATCCAGCAGTCCCGCTACGCCGCCAAGCAGATCCGGCACCGGCTCGAGGGCAAGGCGCCGCAGGGCCCCTTCCACTACTTCGACAAGGGCTCGATGGCCACCATCTCCCGGTTCCGGGCGGTCGCCATGGTCGGCAAGATCCGGCTGACCGGGTTCGTCGCCTGGCTGATGTGGCTGGCGGTGCACCTGGTCTACATCACCGGGTTCAAGAACCGGACCACCGCGCTGCTGCACTGGTTCGTCTCGTTCATCGGCCGCGGCCGCTCCGAGCGCACCGCCACCGTGCAGCAGATCTTCGCCCGCGCCGCGCTGGAGCGGCTGAACAACGGCGCGGCCGACCTGGTCAGCCGGCCGGGGGCGTACGACGCGACCCGGGAGATGATCGAGGCCACCCGCCGCGCCCAGCTCGAGGCGCAGGCCGCCGAGGAGGCGCGGCTCACCGACACCGGCGCCCGCGGCGTGCGGCAGAACGCCTGACCGCCCCGACGACAGCACGAGGCGCAGACAGCACGAGGCCCGCCCGGAGCACCGGGCGGGCCTCGTCTTGCGGCTGGTTCCTACTGCTCGTCCTCGTCGACGACGTGCACGGCGGCCTCCTCGGCACTCGCCGCGGCACCGTCGATGCCCACATCCTCGGCGACCAGGTCCTTCTCCTCGTCGGGGCCGAGGCCCTGGTCCTCGTCGACGAGCCGGCCGGCACGCTCGCGGCCGACCTCGCCGGTGACGTTCTCGGCCTGCTGGGCCGCCGCATCGTACGGGTCCGGCTCCGGCACCTCCTGGGTCAGCCGCTGGTCCAGCGACTCGCCGACCTGCTCCTCGTAGGGCGTGTTGCCGTAGCCCTCCGCCGGGGACCACTTCTCGGGCGGCGAGTAGCCCTCGTCCAGCGGCTCGGCAAGGCCCCGGTTCGGCGTGAGGCTGTCGCCGGTGTCCTGCGGCTGGTCCTCGTCGTCGACGCTGTAGCTGTGGTAGCTCTCGTTCTCCGTGACGTCGTCGGTCGCGTGGGTGTCGGCGGTCTCGCCCAGCTGTTCCGCAGTGCTCTCCGAGTGCTCAGTCATGCCCCACAGCGTGCCCATTCCGGGGGCCTGCCATGCACGCGCGCGGACGCCTGACCGGACCGGCCGGCGGGGACGCTCGGCCGGCTACTCGAACTGGCCGGGGCGCGGCGGCTGCCGGTCCGCCTCCGCCATCGCCTCACGGGCCCACCGGGGCAGGATGAACAGCCCCTCCGCCTCGACGGTGGTGCTGCCGTCGGCGTCCCGCATCGCGCCGCGCACGATGGTCTTCACTCCGTCGCTGTCATCGACCCACGCCTCGGCCGAGAGCTGTCCGAGCGGAGTCGGCCGGCGGTAGTGCAGGGTCAGCCGTCCGGTCATCCCGGGCACGCCGCCCGCCGCCGCGGCCTCCCCGCACAGCTGGTCGAGCAGCAGCGCGCTGACCCCGCCGTGCACGAGGCCCGGGGGCCCCTCGTACGCCGGCCCGAGCCGGAACGACGACCAGGCCCGTCCCTCGCTCGAGCGCTCGATGTGCAACGGTGGCGCCACCGGGTTGCGGAGGCCGACCACGGCGTTGCCGTGCGCCCGCACCGACCCGTGCTCGTCGACCTCCACCCCGAGCGGTCCGTCCTCGGCCTCCTTGCGCAGCCGCGCGGTGAGCGCCTCGAGCGCCGCCTGTACGTCGGCCACCTCGTCGTGGTCCACCCGGGTGAGCAGCTGGGCCTCCATGAAGTCGCGCGTGGCCTGCGCCAGGGCGCCGAAGACGCGGTCGTGCTCGGCCGCCTCCTCCGCGGTGAGGGACGTGCGCTGGTAGGAGTTGGCGTCCATCCCCGCAGAGTAGAACACGGCCCAGCGCCGGGCGGTCGACTGTGAACAGGCCCACACCCGGTTGGCCGGTCGCCGGGCCGTAACACCCCCGCCGCGGGCTCGTTGAGCACTGGTAACACCGAAGCGATTCCGCGGGGCCCCCGCGGCAACCGGCGCCACCGTGCCGGCCGACGGGCTCGGCGAAGGGAGAGAGCATGCACAACCGACTCGGAAGGCTCAGGGCTCCGATGGCCGTGCTGGCCACCGCAGCCCTGGTCGGACTGGGGGCCACGCCGGCCTACGCCAGCGATCAGAACCCCGATCCGGTCAGTGGCCTGATCGAGACGGTGACCGGCCAGTCCGGTTCCGGCTCCGGGTCGAGCCCGCTGCCCGGGCTGCCGCAGCTTCCGTCGAACCCCGGCCTGCCGGGCGCGCCGTCCTCGGGCGACCAGCCGGCGAAGGCGCAGGGGTCGTCCGACGTACCTCCTCCCTCCAGCGACTCCGACAGCGCGGGCCACGAGACCAAGGACCCCGAGGCCCCCGACCACGGCGGCGCGACGACCACCCACGTGGGCGTCGGCGGCAACGACGTGGCGGACCTCGCCCGGAACAAGGCGACCACGCGCAACGACAACAGCACCAAGGCGGACTCCACCCTGCTCGCGCTCGGCGGCCAGGAGGTCATGGGGGCGCACGCCGACTCGCGCAAGAACGGCGAGAGCCACTTCGGCGACCCGCTGGCCCCGCTCTGCGAGAACAGCGGGGGCGCGGTCTGCCTCCGGGTGCTCTACGCCGACGCGACCGCCAAGGACAGCGGCTCGACCTCCCGGTCGACGAGCCGCAGCGGCATCGCCGACGCCTGCGTGGGCGGCGACAGCACCGACCCGAACGCGGCCTGTGACGGCCCGGTCGCGCTGCGCGCGGGCAGCAGCAGCGCCGAGTCCGAGCGCGACCACCGCACCGGCCGGACCACCGCCAGCTCGACCAGCGACCTCGCCGGCGTCTGCCTCCAGCAGCCCGGCGGCACGGGTGGCTGCGCGCTCGGCGCGGACGCGGCGCACTCGGAGGGCCAGGCCGACTCCGGCGGCGCGAAGCCGAGCGCCTCGCGCTCGTCTTCGCTGCTCGGCGTGACCGCGGGCGGCAAGGACCAGGGGAGCTACGACACCCCCACCGCGATCGCGATCCAGCCCGGCTGCGCCTCCCCGAGCCTGCTGTGCGCCTACCTCAACCAGGGGGAGACCTACCTCGGCAGCCACCTCGCCGGCACCGCCCAGGACGCCCTCGACGCAGGTGTGCTCCCCGGCACCCCGGTCGAGGTAGACGCGAACCTGTCCCGTGCCGAGACCCTCGTCCACAACGGTGGCGGTGAGGCCGCTTCCGCCGGCGGCGCCAACGGCGGACAGGTCCTCGGTGAGCAGGCCACCGCCGGTGGCCCCGGCCACCCGGGCTCGTCGCTCGGCAGCCTGGCCGGGGTGCTGCCCAACACTGGTGGCGTGTGGTCGGGCATCCTGGCTGCCGGCCTCGGCGCGGTCGGCCTCGGCGCGCTGCTGATGGCCGCGACGCGCCGTCGGGCCGGCTCGCTGGGCTGAGCGCGGAGCATCCGGCAGCAACCTGACCGGGACCGACCGTCGCAGAGTTCGGCGGCGGCCCCGGTCCTCGTTCGTCTGGGAGGGACGACATGCGTGGACGCGACCCGAAGGCCGTCGCGCTGGTGGTGGTGGGCCTGCTCGCCCTGGCCGCCGCCGGCTGGTTCGGCTACCTCACCGTGCGCGGTGGCCGCACCGACGCCACCGCCGCGGCCGCGCCGGTGCACACGCGCCGCGTCGTCTCCAAGGCGGGTGGGTTCAGCCTCCGCGTCCCCACCGACCTCGCCGTCACCCGCGCCTCGCGCAGCGTCCGGCTGACCTCCCGCGGCAAGGACCTCATCGTCTCGGTCGGACCGATCGACGGTGGCCGGCTGCCGCAAGCGACGTCGGCACTCCTGGGCACCGTGCGGTCCGGCTACGCGCACACCACCGTGCTCGGGCACCGCAAGGAGCGGGTCGACGGCCGGCGGGCCCGCACCACCTACGGGCAGGTGCGCGCGAAGAAGGGCGGCCCCCGGCTGCGCTTCGTGGTGGTGACCGTGGCGGCCCGGCCGCACAACTACGCGCTGACCGCCTTCACCGCGCACGACAGCGACCCGAGCGTCGTGCTCCCGCGCGTCGACGCGATCGTGAGCTCCTTCCACGTCCGCGGCCGGCACCGGTAGCCGGACCGGCACAGCGGCCCGGGTCCGGATGGCCGGGCCTACCCGTGGGTACGCTCGACCCACCATGGCACTCACCCTCCGTCCCCGTCACCTCGGCCGCTACCGCCAGATCGCCACGCTCCTGATCCGCCACGGGCGCGGTGACCTGGTCAGGTCCAGCGGCCTGGACGCCGCGCTGGGCGACCAGGAGGAGGCGGCCGGCGACCCGCGCGCGGCTGCCGAGCTCGCCGACGAGCTGGAGCGGATGGGGCCGACGTTCATCAAGCTCGGCCAGCTGATGTCCTCGCGGGTCGACCTGTTCTCGCCGGCCTACATCGAGGCGCTGGCGCGCCTGCAGGACAGCGTGGAGCCGTTCGACTTCGACCAGGCGGAGCAGATCGTCAGCACCGAGCTCGGCGTGCGGCTCTCGCGGGTGTTCCCCTCCTTCGAGCGCGTGCCGATGGCCGCCGCCTCGCTCGGGCAGGTCCACCGCGCCACCTTGCGCGACGGCCGCGAGGTCGTGGTCAAGGTGCAGCGCCCCGACATCCGCGCCCAGATCCTCGAGGACATGGAGGTGCTCTCCGACCTCGCCGACTTCCTCGACGAGCACACCGAGTGGGGGGCGCGCTACGGCTTCGGCGACCTGCTGCTGGAGTTCCGCGGCTCGCTGATCGACGAGCTCGACTACCGGCGCGAGGCCGACAACCTGACGACGATCGGGCGGATCCTCGCCGCCAACGACAAGATCATCGTGCCGAAGGCCTACCCGGACCTGACCACCAGCCGGGTGCTGACCATGGAGTACGTCGAGGGCCGCAAGGTCACCGACGTCGGGCCGCTCGGCCGTCTCGAGCTCGACGGGGCGCCGCTCGCCGACGCGCTCGTGGAGGCCTACCTCCGGCAGGTCCTGCTCGAGGGCGTCTTCCACGCCGACCCGCACCCGGGCAACGTGCTGCTGACGCCCGACAAGGGGCTCGCGCTGCTCGACGTGGGCATGGTGGCCCGGGTGGCGCCGGCGGTCCGCGAGAAGCTGGTCAAGCTGCTGCTCGCGCTCGCCGACGCACGCCCGGACGAGGCGTCCCGGGTCGCGCGGACGCTGGGGACCGAGCTGCCGGGCTTCGACGCCGCGGCGTTCGAGCGGGCGGTCGCCGACGTGGTCGGCCGCTCCGCGGACTCGGCGATGGCCGACCTGGACATCGGTGCCTCGCTGCTGGAGCTGACCCGCCGAGCGGGCGAGGCGGGGCTGCGCATGGACCCCGAGCTGATGATGCTCGGCAAGACCATGCTCAACCTCGACCAGGTGGCGGCCACGCTGGACCCCGACTTCGAGCCGCGGGCGGCGCTGCGCCGGCACACCGCAGAGCTCATGCGCTCCTCGATGGGCACCTCGCCCGCGGCGATGATGGCCTCGCTGCTGGAGGCGAAGGAGTTCGCCGAGGCGCTGCCGGGCCGGGTCAACCGCGCCTTCGACGCGATCGGGGAGGGCCACTTCGAGCTGCGGGTGAAGGCCTTCGACGAGGACGAGTTCCTGCGCGGGCTGCACAAACTGGCCAACGTGGGCGCCGCCGGGCTGATCCTGGCCGCGATGATCATGGCCTCCGCGCTGCTGGCCCGCTCGTCCGGCCCGCCCAACGTCGGCAACCGCATCGCGCTGGTGGTCTTCGTGGTCTCGATCCTCACCGCCCTCGCGATGCTCGCGCGCATCGTCTGGCAGACCAAGCACGTGCGCAGCAACCGTCGCTCCTGACCCAGCGATGTTGGCCGGATCCCGCTTCGGGGTAAGGCCGCGGTGTGAAGGCTGAGCGTCGACCCACCCGTGCCCTGCTGTCCGCTGCCGCGGTGGCGGCCCTGACCGTCGTGGGCGGCTGCGCCAACGGCTCGTCCGGTCCCGCCGCCGCGCCGTCCTCGGGCGCGTCGTCCTCGGGTGCCGCAGCCTCCGACGCAACCTCGCCGTCCCCGGTGGCGCCGGCCGCCGGCAGCGGCAGCGCGCAGGCCGCCGAGGGGAGCTGTCCGGCCTCCGTGCCCGACACCGTGCAGCAGGTCGAGCCCAGCGTGGTGACCATCCGCACCCAGAAGGGCCTCGGCAGCGGCATCGCCTACCGCGACGACGTGGTGCTCACCGACCAGCACGTGGTCGCGGTGCAGGAGGGCCGGCCGCAGACGGTGCACCAGGTGAAGGTGGCGCTCGCCGACGGCACGACGCGCACGGGCACGGTGATCGGCAGCGACCTGCCGACCGACCTCGCGGTGGTCCGGGTCAAGGGCGGCGGGCTGCCTCCGCTGCCGTTCGCCTCCACGCTGCCGCGCCAGGGCGAGACCGTGCTGGCGATGGGCAGCCCGCTCGGGTTCAGCAGCAGCGTCACCGAGGGCATCGTGTCCGCCCTGGGGCGCGACCTGCCCGCGTCCTCCTCCGCGCCCCCGCTGGTCGACCTGATCCAGACCGACGCGCCGATCTCGCCGGGCAACTCCGGCGGCGCCCTGCTCGACACCTGCGGGCGGGTGGTCGGCGTCAACGAGGCCTACATCCCGCCGTCCTCGGGGGCGGTCTCCCTCGGCTTCGCGACTCCCGCGGTGGTCGCCACCCACATCGCCGACCAGCTGATCGCCCACGGCCAGGCGCAGCACCCCTACCTCGGCGTGCGGATCCAGGACCTCACGCCGCGCATCGCCCAGGCGCTGCACACCGGCGTCAAGCAGGGCGTGGTCGTGATCGCCGTCGACTCCGGCACGCCGGCGGCGAAGGCCGGCATCCAGCGCGGCGACGTGATCGTCGCGCTCAACGGCCACCAGGTCGCCGGCTACGCCGACCTGCTCGGTGAGCTGCGCACCACCACCCCGGGCAAGACCGCCAAGGTCACGGTCGTGCGCAACCGGCAGCGCAAGACGCTGACGGTGACGATCGGCGCCCGCGGGGGTCGGTAGCCACAGGCACGTGCGGCGGGGCGGTCACGACCCGGCGATGTTGACCATCCAGGGCACGCCGTACTTGTCCACGCACATGCCGAAGCTGTCGCCCCACGGCGCCTTGTCCAGCGGCATCCGCACCTGACCGCCGTCGGCGAGCTTGTCCCAGTAGCCGCGCAGCGCGGCCTCGTCCTCGCCGCTCAGCGACACCGAGTAGGCGCTGCCGGGCTGGAAGTCCATGCCGTTGGGGGTGTCGGAGGCCATCAACGTCAGCCCGCCGTCGGTGATCAGCTGCCCGTGCATGATCTTGTCCGCCTCGGCCGGATCGTCGCTGGCGTGGAAGTCGCCGAACGTGCTCAACGACAGCTCGCCGCCGAAGACCGACTGGTAGAAGGTCATCGCGTCCCGGGCAGTGTCCCGGAAGCTCAGGTACGGGTTCAGCTTGGTTGCCATGGCACGCCTCCTCGAAGCTCGGGCTCCCAGTCTGGTCCGCGGCACCGACAGTGCGGAATGCCCCGAGCGGGCCGGTCACCGCTCGGCGGTGCGCGCGGCGGCTCCCTGGGTCCTGGCGGCCGGGGCAGCCGGCTCCGCCGGGGCGAGGAAGACCAGCGCCGCGTCCCGCTCCAGCAGCTTGGTGTCCTCGCTGGCGACCTGGGTCTGGCCGTCGCGGTGGACGAACATGACCACCGCCTGACCGTCGTGCTCCGCCTGGAAGTCGGCCAGGGTGAACTCCGCGCTGATCCTGGTCCGCTTGACCTGCATGCCCGCCTCCAGGCGCTCCTGGAGCTCGCGGTAGGACAGCGCGGGGACGAACGCGACCCGGGCGGTGAGGTGGCCCGCCGCGTCCTTGCGGGTGCTGGCCTTCCCGCCCTGCTGGGCGCTGCGGCGCAGCTGGTAGACGTTGGCGCGGCCGAACGTGCGGGCGAACTCGCGTGCGGCGGTGGCGTTGTGCTCGTCGTCGCGGGTGCAGGCGACCAGCGTGCCGAGGCCGGCGAGGTCCATGTCCTGCACGGCGAACTCCGAGAGGATGTTCGCGGTCACCGTGTTCAGGCCGGCCATCCGGGCCCGCGAGAGGTCCAGGTACTCCCGCGCCACGATCAGCGTCGGCACGCCGAGCTCGTCGAGGACCTTGGCGGTCTCCACCACCCAGCGACTCGCGCCGGCGAACAGCACCCCTTGCGGAGAGGTGCTGGCCAGGTGCAGCCGCTCGGCGAGGCGGCCCACCCCGAAACCGTAGATCGTGACGGTCGCGACGATGACCACGAACACCAGCGGCACCAGCTGGTGGGCCTCCTCCGCGAGCCGCTGCAGGTCGGCGGCCTGGGCGCGGTACGCCGCGGCGGCGGCTCCGCTCGCGTCGGCCGCCCGGGTCGCGAGCCGGTCGCCCGCGTGCGTGAGGTCGAGGGCGAACACGCTGGTCACCGCCGCCGCTACGACCCCGCGCGGGGCCATGAAGGCCAGCAGGGTGCGTTCCTCGCGGGTCACGCGGGTGCGGACCAGGCCGAGCAGCACGCTCACCGGTCGTACGACGGCCACCAGCAGCACCACGAACAGCAGGGACCGCGGGAGCACCTCCCACACCTGGGCAGGCGAGACCCGGCCCGCGAGCACCACGAACAGCCCGCCCACGAACAGCACCTGCAGGTGCTCCTTGAACTCCCGCACGTGCTCGAGGTGCAGGTCGGGCCGGTTGCCGAGGTACACGCCGAGGACGGTGACGGTGAGCAGCCCGCTGTCGGCCTGGATCGCGTCGGAGACCATCAGCGCGCCCACGGCGGCGGCCAGGAACACCACGCCGTGGAGGAAGTCCGGGATCGCGTGCCGCTTCATCAGCTGCTCGAGGAGCCAGCCCAGCGCCAGCGCGATGCCGAAGCCGACCAGCAGCGTCTTGCCGACCGAGGCGAGCACCGTGGGGACCGCCTGGCCGACGCCGCCGGCGACCAGCGCCTGGAAGACGAGCAGGCCGAGGACTGCGCCGATCGGATCGACCACGATGCCCTCCCAGCGCAGCAGCGACGACACCCGGCGGGTCGGACGCAGCTGCCGCAGGATCGGCGCGATCACGGTCGGCCCGGTGACCACGAGGATCGCCCCGACCAGCAGCGCCACCTGTGTGCTGAAGCCCACCACGAGCGCCGAGAGCGTGATCAGCACCCAGGCCACCAGCACCGTGACCGTGCACAGCCGGATCACCGGTCGGCCCAGGTCCCGGACGTGGGCGATGCGCAGCGAGAGGCTGCCCTCGAACAAGATGATGCCGACGGTGATCGTCACCCCGCCGAAGAGCACGTCGCGGCCGAGCACCTCGTCGGGGCCGACCAGCTGGCCGAGGCCGAACCCCACCAGCAGCAGCACCAGGATCGAGGGCACGCGCAGCTGCCACGCCAGCCACTGCGCGGCCACCGCGACGACGATGACAAGGGCCAGGTAGCCCGCCGGCGACACGTCGCCCAGCAGGGACGAGGCCGAGCCCCAGATCTCGGTCAGCACCCGCCTACCCTTCCCGTTGCCGGCGAGCGCTATCAACCCGGACGCCGGCGATCTGCGCCACAATGGTCGACCCGGCGCTTGTGCCGCCCCCAAACCCGCCGAGTCGGCGCTTGTGCCGGCCGGTGACCTGCCGAGTCGGCGCTTGTGCCGGCCGCACACCCGCCGACCTGCCGACCGAGGAGCCCAGTGATCGACTTCGAGCAGGGCCCCGACGTCGTCGTGCACGGTGACAACATGGACGTCCTGCCCAAGCTCCCTGACGGGTCGTTCCAGCTGGTCTACCTCGATCCGCCGTTCAACACCGGCGGCGCCCGCAGCCGCCGTACCCTCACCGCCACCCGCGACGAGGACGGCGCCCGCACCGGTTTCGGTGGTCGGCGCTACACCACCGTCGAGAAGGGTCGGATGACCTACCCGGACTCGTTCGCGGACTACCAGGCTTTCGTCGCCCCGCGGCTGGAGGAGGCGCGCCGGCTGCTCACCGACTCCGGCACGCTCTACTTCCACATCGACTGGCGGGAGGCGCACTACTGCAAGGTGCTCCTCGATGAGATCTTCGGCCGGGACTGCTTCCTCAACGAGATCATCTGGGCCTACGACTACGGCGGCCGGGCGCGAGACCGGTGGCCGGCCAAGCACGACACCATCCTGGTCTACGTCAAGCAGCCCGGCGCCCACCTGTTCGACCAGGACGCGATCGACCGGATCCCCTACCTCGCGCCCGGGTTGGTGACCCCGGAGAAGGCGGCCCGTGGCAAGCTGCCCACCGACGTGTGGTGGCACACGATCGTGTCGACCACGGGGCGAGAGAAGACCGGCTACCCGACCCAGAAGCCCGAGGGCGTCCTGCGCCGGATCCTGCAGCCGTCGTCGCGCCCGGGGGACTGGGTGCTGGACTGCTTCGCCGGCAGCGGTACGACGGGCGCGGTGGCCGCCGCGCTCGGCCGCCGCTTCGTGCTCGTGGACCAGAGCCCGGACGCCGTCGAGGTGATGCGCACGAGGCTGGGCGCGAGCCCGGCGTACGTCGACACCGCGGGCCGTCCCCTGGACTGAGGGACGGCGGGCGCCGTACCCGTCCCCTGCTCTCGGTGGCCCTCAACCTGGGCCCCGCCGGCGCCGATAATCGGGCGTGAGCCTCGCACCTCCGTCCGTCTGCCGCACCCCGACGGTCCGGGCGACAGGTCAGCACGCCCGGACGTGGCCGTCCCCGCCTCGGGCCGAGGCGGGGTAGGTGGCCTCCCATCGCGCCGTGAGCCCGGTGCCGGTGTCGGCGCTGCGACCGAGTCCGCGCGTCGCGCTGCCCTTCGCCTTCCTGGGGGTGCTCGGCGTGGCGCTGGCCACGCTGCCGCCGCACCACCTGGGCGCCCGGCAGGCGTCCGAGCTGGGCGTGGCGCTGCTGCTGGCCCCGCTCCTGGCCTGGACCGCCATGGAGGTCCTCCGCCGCGACCGTGCCGGGTGGCGCGACACCCTCGGCTGCGGTCTGGCGTTCGTGCTCGTCGGCGTGCTGCGCGACGCCACCGGAGGGACCGACTCGGTCCTCAGCTCCTTGCCGGCGCTCCCGGTGCTGTGGGTGGCGCTGTTCGGCAGCCGCGCCGACCTCCTGGTCGGTGCGCTGGCGGCGGTCGCCACGTCCCTCGGCCCGTTCTGGCTGCTCGGCGCGCCGCGGTACCCACCCGATCACTGGTCGCGGGCGGTGCTGTGGCTGGCCGTCTCGGCGGCGGTGGGAGCCGCGGTCCGCCAGGTCGCCCGAACGGCCGGGCACCCCAGGCACACCGCCGGCGACCCGCCCATGGAGCGGCCGGTCGAGGACCGTCCCGACCACGGCACGCTCGGACCGGACGCGAGCTCCCGGCTGGCCGCGGTCATGCGCAGCGCCACGCTCGCCGCACTGGTCACCACCGACCACGAGGGGCGGGTGACCGGCTTCGGCGCCGGTGCCGAAGCGCTGTTCGGCCGGCAGGAAGGGGAGGCGCTGGGCCTTCCGATCGTGGACCTGATCCGCGACCCGGTCGAGATGCAGGAGGTCGCTGCGGAGCTCGGCGTGGCCGCGGGCTTCCCGGTGCTCGCGGAGCTGGCCGGCCGTCGTGCGCCGGGCCGGTCGTGGGTGTGCGTGCGTGCCGACGGCGAGCCGATCGCCGTTCGGATGGTCGTGAGCGAGCTGCACGAGCACCGTGTCCTCACCGGCTACCTCATGATGGCCGCGGACGAGACGGAGGCGGTTCGGGCGCAGCACGAGCTCGCCCAGGCCGAGGCGCGCTGGCGGGTGCTGATGGACCACCTGCCGGACACCGTGATGCTCCTCGTCGAAAGGGGCACCGGCGTCAAGGTGGTCACCGGCGGCGGTGTGCTCGCGCGTCAGGCCCGCAACTCGCCCGGCCGGTGGCTGCAGAAGCTCGCCACGCAGGGGAACCTGCCGCTCGACACCATGCTCGAGTCGGCGTTCGCGGGGGAGGAGCAGCGGAGTCCGGTCAGCGCCTCCCCCGCGGTGCCCGATCACGAGGTCGTGGTCAGCCCCCTGCCCGCGCCGCCGGGAGGGCGACCGCAGGCGCTGGTGATGGTCCGTGACGTGAGCCGGGACCGCATGCGGGAGCGGGCGATCACCGCGGCCAAGCAGCGTGCCGACCGGCTCTTCGACGACGCGCCGCAGGGCATCGCGCTGCTGGACCTGCGGGGCACCGTGGTGCGGGCCAACCCGGCGATGTGCCGGCTGTTCGGCTGCGAGGACCTGCTCGGACGGCCGCTCGGCTCGCTCTCCGCGGCTGCGGAGGACAGCACCGTGCGGCGCCACCTCGAGGAGCTGCTCGGCGGGACCGGGCACGCGGTCGCCCACTGGACGGTCGTCAGGGCGGACGGCAGCGAGCTCCACGTGGGCGTGACCAGCACGCTGCTCGCCGGCGAGGACGGCGCCCCCGACCAGGTCCTCACCAACCTCGTCGACGTCTCCGAGCGGCACCGCTACGAGCAGGAGCTCGCCGCGCTGGCCGACACCGACCCGCTCACCGGGCTGGCGAACCGCCGCCGCTTCCACCACGAGCTGAACCGGCACGTCGCGGAGTGCCGGCGCTACGGGGTCCGCGGCGGCGTGCTGCTGCTGGACCTCGACCACTTCAAGGCGGTCAACGACACCTTGGGGCACGCGGCCGGCGACGAGCTGCTCACCCTGGTCGCGGAGATCCTGCAGCACCGGCTCCGGAGCACCGACGTGGTCGCCCGGCTCGGCGGTGACGAGTTCGCGGTGCTGCTCCCGCACGCGGACCGCAAGGCCGTGGAGCTGGTCTCGCAGACCGTCGTGGACGAGATCCGGGGCCGCCTGTGCGGGCTGGGCGACACGCGCGAACAGGTCACGGTCAGCGTCGGCGGCGTGCTGGTCGCGGTCGAGCACGGCTCGGGCGACGGCGTGCTCGAAGCTGCGGACAGTGCGATGTACGCCGCCAAGGCAGCCGGCCGCAACCAGTACGTCGTACAGGGCTGAGGTCGCGCCGTACGCTCGGGCCATGGCCCGGTACTTCGACGTCCACCCGCAGAACCCCCAGCCGCGCGCGATCGGGCAGGTGGCGCAGCTGCTGCGCGACGACGCGCTGATCGCCTACCCGACCGACTCCTGCTACGCGCTCGGCTGCCGGATCGACAGCCCGGACGGCACGGACCGGATCCGCCGCATCCGCAACCTCGACGACCGTCACCACTTCACGCTGGTGTGCGCGGAGTTCGCGCAGCTCGGTCAGCTGGTGCAGCTGAGCAACAGCGCGTTCCGGGCGGTCAAGGCCGCCACTCCGGGTCCCTACACGTTCATCCTCCCCGCCACTCGGGAGGTTCCCCGCCGGCTCGCGCACCCGAAGAAGCGCACCGTCGGCGTGCGGATTCCCGACCATCCCGTGGTGCGGGCGCTGCTCCAGGAACTCGGCGAGCCGCTGCTGTCCAGCACCCTGCTGCTGCCGGGCCACGAGGAGCCGATGACCGACGGCTGGCAGATCAAGGAGGAGCTCGACCACGTCGTGGATGCGGTGCTGGACTCCGGCGACTGCGGTCTGCAACCGACCACGGTGGTCGACTGGTCGGAGGGTGTCCCCGAGGTCGTCCGGGAGGGCGCCGGCGACCCCTCGCGCTTCGAGTAGCCGCAGGGGGAGTGCCCGGTCCTCGTGCGGGTACGGCGGGCAGAAGGCAGACCGACCGAGGGAGTCCGCAGATGAACCCGGCTATCAAGGACCGTCCCGGCCCGATCCGGCCCGCCGGTGAGGGCAAGGGCGCGTGGCTCGCCGCACTCGAGCAGGGCTCGAACCTGCTGCAGGAGACACCGCCTGACCTGCTCCAGTGCGTGCTGTTCGACGGCAACACCAGGCAGGCCAACCTCATCGGCATCGAGTACATCGTCTCCGAGAAGCTGTTCGAGACTCTCCCCGAGGACGAGAAGGACTACTGGCATCCGCACCACTTCGAGGTGCTGTCCGGCCAGCTGGTCGCGCCGGGCCTGCCGGACGTGGCCGAGAAGGCGTTCATGAAGCGGTTGATGAACTCCTACGGCAAGACCTGGCACACCTGGCACACCGGGCGGCACGACGAAGGCGGTGGCCACGACCTGCCGCTGGGCGACCCGAAGCTGATGTGGTCCTTCAACCGGGAGGGAGAGTGCGACGAGCGGTTGAAGCAGGACCGGAACCGGGTGATGGGCCTCGACACCCAGAAGACGCGCGCCGAACGGCAGGACCTGGTGGCCCTCGCCCATCCGCAACGGGACGGCGTAAGCGCCGACTCGACCCCGTGGCGCGCGGCGTAAGCGCCGACTCGGCGGACGGGGGCGGCTTACCAGGGGAGGCGGGCCCAGACGGTCTTGCCCTCGAGCTCCTCGCGGACGCCCCACTTCTCGCACACGGCGTCGATGAGGTGCAGGCCCCGGCCGCCGGTGGACTCGGGGTCGGCGTCGCTGACCAGGGGCATCCGGTGGCCGGTGTCGAAGACCTCGATCAGCACCGCGCCGGGCCGGACCTCGAGGGTCACCCGCACCGGGCCGTCGCCCTGGCGGACCGCGTTGGTGACCAGCTCGGAGAGCACCAGCAGGATGCCGTCGGCCGCCTCCGCGGACACCTCGGTGTCGGCCAGCCAGCCCTCGGCCCACGACCGGGCCAGGGGCACCGACATCGGCTGGGCGGGCAGCGAGCGCTGGGCTCGCCGGGAGGCGGCGCCGCCGGTGCCGCGGGGGAGGTGCGCCGCGAGCACGGCGACGTCGTCCCCGCGTCGGCCGGCGGGAAGCAGGTCCAGGGCGGTGTCGAGCACCCCGCGGGGGCCGACGGTCGCCGGCAGGGTCTTCAGCAGCAACTCGAGCCGGTGGATGCCCTCGTCGATGTCCCACGTGCGGGTCTCCACGAGGCCGTCGGTGTAGAGCAGCAGCACCGAGTCCTCGGCCAGGTGGCTGCTGCGCTCCTCCCAGCGCTGGCCGATGCCGAGCGGGGGGCCGGTGGTGACCTGGACCTGGTGCAGGTCGGTGCCGTGCTCGGTCCGCGACAGCGCCAGCGGAGGGAGGTGGCCGGCGCAGGCGACGGTGGCCAGTCGCGCCTGGGCGTCGAGGTGGACGACCAGGGCGGTCGCCATCAGCTCGCTGTCGAGGCGGTCCAGGTAGTCCGCGGTGCGCGCCAGGATGCCGGCCGGGGGGTGTCCCTCGGCGGCGGTCGCACGGACCACCGTGCGCAGCTGTCCCATGAGCGCGGCGGCTTGTACGTCGTGCCCCTGCACGTCGCCGACGACCAGGACGATGCCGTCGTCGACGGCGATCGCGTCGAACCAGTCCCCGCCCACGTGCACGCCGGGGTCGCCGGTGCGGTAGCCCGCGGCCAGCGCCACCTCGCCGATCGCGTCCGGGATGTCGGGGAGCATGCTGCGCTGGAAGGTCAGGCCGAGCGCACGTTCCTCGGCCAGCTCCCGTTCGCGCTGCGCGTCGAGCCGGCTCCGCTCGATCGCCGTGGCGACCGTCCGGACCAGTACGTCGATCAGCGCCAGGTCGCTGGGGCTGGGGCGCGACGGCTCGGGGTAGTACATCGCGAACGTGCCCAGCACGCGACCCCCGACGCCGACCACGGGGGTGGACCAGCACGCCCGGAGGCCGGCGCGCAGTGCGAGGTCGCGGAACTCGGTCCACAGCGGGTCGGAGTCGATGTCCTCGACGATGACCTGGGTACGCCGGTACGCCGCGGTGCCGCAGGACCCCACCGCGGGGCCGATCTCGATGCCGTCGATGGCCTCGTTGTAGTCGGACGGCAGGCTCGGCGCCGCGCCGTGGCGCAGGTGCCGGCCGTCCTCGTCCATGAGCAGGATCGACGCGAGGAGCCCGCCGGTCGAGGCCCGTTCGACGACGCGCAGCAGCGACTCGAGGGCGCGGCGGAGGGTGTAGCCCGCCGCCACGCCGGCCAGCAGCTCGAGCTGAGCGGCGAGCAGCTGTGCGTCTCGGCCCTCGTGGTCCCGGGTCGGCGGCAGCGTCACAGTCACGTCCGATCGAAGGTATGCGGCGGCGAGGCGGGTGGCCAGTTCCCGGCCCTCCCCGAACAGGCGATCTCGCAGATCGGGGAGAGATGCCCGGCCAGTGACCCCCTGTCCCGCCCAGCCAGTATGACCGGCCGGCTGCGACGACGCACGCCCGCCCGTTTCGGACCCCGGTGCTACCTCAGTGCTGAGTGGCCGCCAGCAGCGCCGTCACGGCGCCCTCGAACCTCGTCCAGCCGTTGAGTCCGCCGTTGACCGCACGTCGTACCTCCAGCCAGTGTCCACGCCTGGCGGCGGCACCCACTCCGCGCTCCCGGAAGTAGGTGGCGAGCACCCGGGCGGCGACCGCGGGACGCAGGGCCAGGTCGGGGTTCCGCTCCAACGGCACACCCAGCCGGCGGCCGTACGTGCGGTAGTTCGCCCGTCCGGTCAGCTGGATGTAGCCGCGGCCGTGGAAGCGGGCGCCGTCGCCTCGGCGGGTGTTTCCGAGGTCGGAGCGACCTTCGTACATGCTGGTGAAGTAGCCGCGTCCGCCGTACTCGTTGATGGGGCGGAAATCGTGGCCGACCTCGGTGACGACCGTGGCGACCGCGGCGACGCGGGTGCCGAGGTCGTGCATCCCGGCCTGGCGCAGCGCCCGGTCCAGCAGCGGCCAGTTCGCGGCGACCTGCCGGGGTGAGGCGCCGACCGCGTCGGCGATCCGCCCGGCCGGCAGCCACGGGCCCTTGCTGGTCAGCGGCACGTGGGCCGACCTGCCTCTGTCCCGTTTGGCCCCGCGGGGCCTGCTGCGTTCGTGGGCCCTCGTCTCGTGCCGACCACGACGGTGCCGCGCGCCCGGCTCCCGGTCGGGCCGCCCCTCCGCGCGGTGCTTCCCGGGCCTGCTGCCTCCGGCGGGCTCGGAGCCGGTCGCGCCCGGCGAGACGGGGTCGCCGGTCCCGCCGGGTGCGGGGAAGTCGCCGTCGGCCGACGGCGCGACCGCCGAACGCGCTCGTCCCCGGCTCGGCTGACGCTCGCGGCCGTCCGCGAGCGCCCGGGCGGAGCCGTCGCCACCGGCCGGCGTGCCGGACCGGCGGTGGTCCCGGTGGCCGAGGGGGCGGGTGAGAGCCGCGTTGTCGGGTTCGGGCGGTGCGACGGCCGGGACGACCGCGACGGCCGCCAGCGAGGAGACCGCGATCACCGCGTTGAGCCGGGGACCCGGGACGAGCCCGGTGGGGCGTTTCTTCCTCCTGCGATGCCGACCCGCGGGACGCCGGCCCTGGGTGGATTCCTGGTGACTGAGCGCCGTGCCGTGGCCGGCCGGCCCCCCGATGCTGCTGACTGCTCGCCGATGTCGAGCTTTCGGCATGAAGTGCGTGCCCTTTCTCGGTGCGCCCCCGTCTGACCCGGTGCGGAACCGTCGGTGACCGTAGCATGCCCCCCGGGGTATACCCCAGATCGGGCGAAGACAGGTCCAGACGGCTCTGGTTCCAGGGGCGCTCGCGCGGCAAGCGCCGCGGAGAGGGTTGACAGTTCCTCGGGAGAATCACGCTCCGGCCCGAGCCCTCCAGACCGGTCGTGCATGGGGGAGCGATGGGCGCGCTTCCCGGCGCCGTGACCACCTTCCTGTTAGGTTCGAATCGTTCCACTGCGTGAGAGGCGGGCCGGCGTGTCCGAGATCCCAGCCGGCCCCGAAGGTCGGCCGCCCGACGTGTCCGGACGGCGTCGCGGGCACCGGGTCTGGAAAGTGCTGCTCCTCGTCCTCGCCACGCTCCTCGTCCTGGTCGTCGGCGCCGGCGCGGTCGTCTACCAGCGTCTCGACGCCAAGATCAAGACGATCGACCCGCACGGGGTCAGCAAGCACCGGCCGCCGCCGGCGGTCGCAGGGCAGAACATCCTGCTGATCGGGTCCGACCGTCGCGGCGGGGCCGACAGCGCGCTCGGCGGCAACGGCGACACGGTGGGCCGGTCGGACACCACGCTGCTCGTCCACATCTACGAGGGCGGGAAGCGTGCGGTGGGCGTGTCCATCCCGCGCGACGCGCTCGTCGACATCCCCGCGTGCCTGCTGCCCGACGGCACGTGGTCGCAGCCGCAGCACGACGTGCAGTTCAACCACGCCTACTCGCTGGGCGGCGCCCCCGGCGGCAACCCCGCGTGCACGGTGAACACCGTGGAGCACCTGACTCACATGCGCGTGGACCACACCGTCGTCGTGGACTTCGCGGGCTTCGCCAAGATGACCGAGATCGTGGGAGGCGTGCCGGTGTGCCTCCCGAACGCGGTCTACCAGAACGACCTGGACCCGAACCGCAAGACCCAGGGCAAGATGATCTTCAAGCCGGGGATCCAGACGGTCTCCGGTGCCAAGGCGCTCGCCTACGTGCGGATCAGGCACGGGCTCGGTGACGGCTCCGACATCGGCCGGATGCGCCGCCAGCAGGCCTTCCTCGCCAGCGTGATCGCGAAGGTCCGCTCCGAGGGCCTCACCCCGACGCGGCTGCTCCCGCTGGCCGAGGCCGCGGTCGAGAACATGACGGTCGACACCGGTCTCGGGTCGGCCCGCAAGCTGATGGAGTTCGGGCTCAGCCTGCGCAACCTCGAGCCGAAGAACATCACCTTCGTGACCACGCCCTGGCGGTACGACGGGGCGCGCGTCGCCCTGGTGCACCCCGACGTGGACCAGCTCTGGGAAGCGCTGCGCAACGACCAGCCGCTGAACGGAGGCAAGCAGAAGTCCAAGTCGCCCAAGGTCACCGTCGAGCAGGCGCTGGCCAAGGTCAAGGACCCGGTCACCGTGCTCAACGGCACCAGCACCGCCGGTCTCGCCGCCCGCACGGCCGACCGGCTGCGCCGCGCGCACGTCACCGTCGCCGGGGTCGGCAACGCCGCAGGCGCGGCCACGACGGTCGTGGAGTACGGCGACGGACAGGGCACCGCGGCGCGCCTGCTCGCCTCGGCCTTCCCGGGGGCCACCGTCCAGGCGGCAAGTGACCCCGGGCTGCGCGTCGTGCTCGGCGACCAGCACCGCATGCGCGGGCTGCAGGCCACCGCGGTGCCGCCCACGCTGAAGCTGCCCGACAGCATCGCCAAGAACGCCCGGTCCGCCGACGAGAACCCCTGCACCAACGTCAGCTACGGCTCCTCGGGCTGAGCCGGCCGGCGTTCGGGCGAAGCGGCCCGGACAACGGGGACAAACGTCCCTGGGGACAGGTCGGCTCCGCGCGGACGCTGAAGGGAGAGTCCCGAACGGAGCGTGCCGTGACCAGCACCCTGCACCGTCCCCGCGGGCCCGTCGCGGCCGAGGTGCCGCGGCGCACCGCCTCGAAGCCCTGGTACGCGCTGGCGCTCGCCGGCGGCGCCCTCGGCGTCACCACCGCCGCCTGGCAGACCGTGGACCGGATCGCCTGGGCCGCCGACCCGACCACCGGCTCGCTCTGCGAGATCAACTCCGTGCTCTCGTGCAGCAGCGTGTTCAGCCACTGGCAGTCCTCGGCGCTCGGGATCCCGAACTCGCTGGTCGCGCTGCCGCTGTTCGGGCTGTTCGCGGCCACCGGCCTCGCCGGTCTGCTGGGCTCGCGGCTGTCGGCCGCCTCGACCGCGAGGTGGGCCTGCTGGTGGCGTCGGGCGCTGACCTGATCGCCTGGACGGGGCTGGTGCTGGTGGTCGCGGCGATGCTCGTGGTCGGCCTCGCCTTCTGAGCCACGTGGCTCGACACCGTGTCGGCCCGCCCGGGGCGGGGTACGGCGGCCCCATGATCGCCTCGACGCTCCGCGGGGCGGCGGCCGGAGCCGCCGCCACCAGTGCCCTCAACGCCGCCACCTACCTCGACATGGCCCTGCGGGGGCGCGGGGCCAGCAGCACGCCCGAGCAGTCCGTCGAACGCTTGTTGGGCACCGTCGGTCTCGACGTACCGGGCGACGGGGAGGCCCGCAGCAACCGGGTCTCGGCGCTCGGCTCGCTGCTCGGTCTGGCCACTGGCGCCGCGGTCGGGAGCGCCTACGGTGCGCTCACGTCGGTCACCGGCCGCCCCGGCCCGGTCGCGAGCAGCGTGCTCGGCTCCGTCGCGGCGGTGCTCGCGGGCAACGCGCCGATGGTGCTGCTCGGTGTCACCGATCCGCGCACCTGGAGCGTCGGCGACTGGGTGAGCGACCTCCTGCCGCATGCGGCCTACGGTGCCGTGCTCGCGGCCGCCTACGAGGCGATGTGCAGCCATGGCTGAGCGCCGGCCGGCCACGGACCTCGCCGTGGCGCTGTGCGCGACGGCTAGCGCGCGCTGCCTCCGCACGCCTCGGCACGGCGCCGGTTGGTTCGACGCGCGGATGCTGGGGCGCCGCGCCACGGCGTGCGCGGACAGCGCGTGGTCCTCCGTCCTCACGCCGGAGCGGACGCAGCGCGAGCAGGAGTGTGACCGCCGCATCCCGCCACGCGCTGACGAGGAGCTGCGCACGGTTCCACCGCGTCCTGCGACGTGAGACGGCGGGAATGAGCGGGCGTGCGCGGCGCTTGGCACGGTCGTGACGAATACGGACACGCCGGCCGTGCGCCGCAGCGACGTCGGGCTGCGCTCCGAGCGCGGCCCCGTGCTCCTGGCCGTGATGCTCTCGACCTCGTTGGTTGCGCTCGACGCGACCATCGTCGCCACCGCCGTGCCCTCCATCGTGCAGGACCTCGGCGGGTTCCAGGAGTTCCCCTGGCTGTTCTCGGTGTACCTGCTCGGCCAGGCGGCGACGGTCCCGGTCTACGGCCGGCTGGCCGACCTGTTCGGCCGCAAACCGGTGATGTACGTCGGCATCGCGATGTTCCTCGCCGCCTCGATCGTGTGCGGAGCGGCCTGGAGCATGCCGGCGCTGATCGCCGCCAGGGGTCTGCAGGGCCTCGGCGCGGGCGCGGTGCAGCCGATGGGGATGACGATCATCGGCGACATCTACAACCTCCAGGAACGGGCTCGCGTGCAGGGCTACGTCGCCGGGGTGTGGGGCGTCTCCTCGGTGGTGGGGCCGACCATCGGTGGGGTGTTCAGCCAGCTGCTCACCTGGCGCTGGATCTTCTGGGTCAACATCCCGCTCGGGCTGCTCGCGGCCTGGATGCTGCGCCGGTTCGAGGAGCGCGTCGAGCGTGGCCACCCGCGGATCGACTACGCCGGCGCCGCGCTGCTCACCCTCGCGACCACCCTGATCGTCCTCGGCTTGCTCGAGAGCGGGCACTCCTGGCCGTGGGCCGGCTGGCAGACCCCCGCCGTGTTCGGCGCGGCAGTCGCCCTGCTGGTC
Source organism: uncultured Actinomycetota bacterium (assembly GCA_963816325.1). Classification (GTDB taxonomy): domain Bacteria; phylum Actinomycetota; class Actinomycetes; order Propionibacteriales; family Nocardioidaceae; genus Nocardioides_B. Next base: position 26,840 of record CAWFKC010000021.1, read on the forward strand.
GCGTTCGGCTTCGTGGAGCGGTCCGCTGCGCAGCCGATCCTGCCGCTGTGGGTGCTCACCGACCGGGTGCTCGTGGTGACCAGCGCGCTGTCCTTCCTCGTCGGTGGCCTGATCCTCGGGCTCTCGTCGTACGTCCCCACCCTCGGGCAGGAGGTGATCGGCGCCTCGGCGATCATGAGCGGATTCGCGCTCGCGGCACTGACCCTCGGCTGGCCGGTGGCGGCGTCGCTGTCCGGCCGGCTCTACCTCACGGTCGGCTTCCGGGCCACCGGGTTGCTCGGCGTGGTGCTGGCGGTGGCCGGCGCGCTGGTGCTCGTGCTGATGGACCCCGCTTCCTCGCTGCTTTACGTCGCGCTCGGCTGCGTGCTGATCGGTCTCGGGATGGGCTGGATCGCGGCGCCGGCGGTGGTGGTCGCGCAGTCGAGCGTGGGCTGGAACCAGCGAGGCCTGGCCACCTCCACGAACATGTTCGCGCGCTCGATCGGCTCGGCCGTGGGCGTCGCGATGTTCGGCGCGGTCGTCAACGCCGTCGTCGGTTCGCACCCGACCGCGCCGCTGCTCGCGACCGGCATCCACCGCGTCTTCGTCGGCATCCTGGTGCTCGCCGTGGCGATGGGCGCCCTGGAGCTGTTCATGCCGGCACGGGTGTCGGCCCCCGTGCAGCGCTGAGCCTCAGGCCTCCTCGGCGCGTGCTCGGGTGAGCCGCGAGCCGCCGTCCCCGGATGCGCGGTCGCCGGCCCGGTCGGCCAGGAACGGCAGGGCGGCCGCCTCGGGGGGAGGCAGCGGGTCCAGCCGGTTCTCGTCCCGCAGTGGGTGCCCGTGCAGGTCCTCCACGCCGGTGGCGTACTTCACCGCCGCGTGCAGGGCGGCCACCAGCGGCACCGCCACGATGGCGCCGATGAGACCGGCCAGCGCACCCGCGCCGGCGAGCACCAGCACGATCGCCACCGGGTGCAGCCGCACCGCGCGGCCGACGATGAACGGCTGCAGCAGGTGGGCCTCGATCTGGTTCTCCACGAGCAGCACCATGAGCAGGATCAGCGCGGAGACCCAGCCCTGGGTCACCAGCGTCACCAGCACCGCGACGCCGCCGAAGAGAAACGCGCCGACGACCGGGATGAAGCTGCCCACGAACACCAGCACCGCGAGCGGGATCACCAGCGGCGTGCCGAGCAGCCACAGCACGAAGCCGATCACCACGGCGTGGATGCAGGCGATCACCGCGGTGCCGACCACCCAGCCGGAGAGCACCCGGAAGGCCCGGTGCCCGGCCCCGTTGATGCTGCGCTGCGTGCCGGGCGACAGCAGCCGGACCGTCCAGGACCAGATCCGGTCGCCGTCGGCGAGGAAGAAGTAGGTGAGGAAGAACGAGATGATCAGGCCGGTGATGATCTCGCCGGCGTAGCGGCCGGCGGTCAGCACCCCGCCCATCACTGCCGAGCGGTGCTGCTGCACCCAGCTGACCAGGCGGTCCGTGAGGTTGTTGACGCCGCTCGAGCCGCCGACCCCGGGTATGTGGTGCAGGAACTTCTGCAGCTGGGTGGACACGTCGTTGAGCTGGTTGGTGATCTGCTGCGCCTGCCCGGAGGAGACGGCGACCATGAGGTAGCCGATGCCCACGACCAGCGCGATGGCGGCCAGCAGCACGGTCCAGGTGGCCGCCATCCGCCCCATGCCCCGGCCGCGCAGCCAGTGGACCGGTCGGTGCAGCATCGCGGTGAAGAAGACCGCGACGAAGATCGGCACCACCACGATCGTCAACCGGTTGAGGACGAGTACGAGCGCGAAGAAGGTGACCCCGATGACGAGCAGCCGCCAGCAGATGGCGGCGCCTCCGGCGAGCATCGCCGGCACGCGGGGCTGCGAGGGGGGTCGTTCGGCCATTCCGGGGTCTACCCGCACGACGCGATGTCCATGCCCGGCAGCCGCAGATGCGGCAAATGTATCGGCGTCTTCTGGGTAAGGGCGGGGCCGATCCCGCGACCCCTACAGGAGAGCCGATGTCCCAGCGCCCGTCGAACCTGCGAGCGCTCCGATGAGCCTCACCCGTCAGGACGGCTTCGCGCCGCTCAATGCCTACGGCTTCCTGGCCGACGGGCAGGCGGGTGCGCTGGTCGCCGCCGACGGCCGCGTCGACTGGCTCGCCGCACCCTGGATGGAGCGCTCGCCCCTGTGCGCGGCCCTGCTCGACCCGCAGGAGGGTGGCACCCTCGAGCTCGAGCCGACGGTGCCCTACGAGTCGGAGCAGAGGTACGTCGAGGGAAGCCTGGTGCTCGAGACGACGTTCCGCTGCGCCGACGCCGTGGTGCGCGTGACCGACGCGCTCAACCGGTCGGTGGGCGGACCGCTGCCGTGGACCGAGCTCGCCCGCCGTGTCGAGGTCGTCGGCGACCCGGTGCCGATGCGCTGGCGCCTCCAGCTCGGCCACCGGTTCAGCAGCGTGCGGCCGTGGGCGGAGCGGATCGACCAGACGATCTTCCTGCACGACGCCAGCGCCCGGCTGGCGGTGATCACGGCCCGGGCGGGTGAGCCCCGCCTCGAGGACGCGGTGGTGTCGGGGGAGTTCAGCGCCGAGCCGGGCGCGCCGGCGCTGGTGGCCCTCGTGGTCGCCGAGGACACCCCGCTCGCGGTGCCGGCGGCCGACGCCGTGCTGCACCGGATGGACCACACTGTGGCCTTCTGGCAGGACTGGTGCGGGGAGATCGAGTACGACGGCCCGCACGCCGAGGAGGTGCGCCGCTCCGCGCTGGTGATCAAAGGGCTCACCCGGGCCCCGATGGACGGCCTGCTGGCCGCCCTGACCACGTCGCTTCCCGAGAAGGTCGGCGGCAAGCGCAACTTCGACTACCGCTTCGGGTGGGTGCGCGACGCATCGTTCGCCCTCGACGCGATGGCGCGCCTGGACCTGTTCGAGGAGGTGCAGGGGGCGCTCGCGTGGCTGCTGCGCGCGGTCCGACGGACGGCCCCGGAGGTGCGGTCGATGTACACCGTGCAGGGGGAGCCGGCGCCGGCGGACATGGACTCGCTGGAGTGGCTGCCCGGCTATCGCGGCTCCCGGCCGGTCAACCTGGGCAACACCGCGGCCGCGCAGCTGCAGCTCGGTGCCTACGGCGACCTGATGGACGCGGTCTACAGGTACTGCGACCGCCGGGCCCGTCTGGACCACGACAACGCGCACGCGCTGGCCACCCTGGTCGACCACACCTGTGACCGGTGGCGCTCGGAGGACGCCGGGATCTGGGAGCTCGGCAACCGGGCGCACTACACGATCTCGAAGATCGGCTGCTGGGTCGCGATCGACCGCGGGATCCGGCTCGCCGAGCAGCAGCAGCTGCCGACCCTGGAGCTGGAGCGCTGGCGCTCGGAGCGGGAGGCGGTCCGGACCTGGATCGACGAGCACTGCTGGTCGGAGGTGAAGCAGAGCTACACGTTCTACGCCGGCAGCGACGAGCTCGATGCCTCGGTGCTGCTCTCCGCGCGCACGGGGTTCCTGGCCCCCGACGACCCGAGGCTGGCCAGCACCATCGCCGCGATCCGCACCGAGCTGTCCGCGGGCGGGCCGACGCTCTACCGCTACAGCGGCCAGCAGGAGAAGGAGGGCGCGTTCCTGGCGTGCACGTTCTGGCTGATCGAGGCGCTGGGCATCTCGGGGCGGAAGGACGAGGCGGCCAAGCTGCTCGACGAGGCGCTCGCGCTGTGCGGCCCCACCGGGATCTTCTCCGAGGAGATCGACCCGGCCACCGGGGAGCTGCTCGGCAACCTGCCCCAGGTGCTGACCCACCTCGCGGTCATCGGCGGGGCGCTGGCGACGAGCTGACCGGGCGGCGGGCGCGGAGGAAGCGGCTGGACCGGTCCAGACGCGAGACGGTGGCTTTCGGGGTGCACAGCTACGATCGGACCCCATGTCTGCCGTTCGCCCCTTTCGTCGTACCGCTTTCGTGTCCGGACTCGTCGCTCTTGCGGCGTTGGTGACGGTCCCCGCGACCACCCACCCCGCCCCCGGGCCGGACGAGACCCGGCTGGCCGCCTCGTCGCCGACGAACGCCGGCAAGGTCTACCGCTGGGGCAACTCCCAGTGGCACGACGGGTTCACGGAGCCGCTGCGGCGGGACTGGCACGTCAACAAGCCGCGGCTGGTCCGCAACCAGCACGGCATGCTGACCATCAACGCGACCGCCCACTCCGGGACGGTGGCGGCGACCTACACCGGTCACGTGCGCCGCTACGGCCGGTGGGAGACCCGGGTCCGGGCCGAGCAGTACACCCGTCGCCACACGCCGTACCGCGTGACCGCCGAGCTGGTGCCGGCGGGCGCCTACCACTGCGGTGCTCGCAACATCGAGCTGTCGACCTACCGGCTCGGAACGAGCCGCGCGCACATGGCCGTGCGCAACCTCCCCGCGCGGCGGTTCACCTTCGGCAAGGCCCGCAACCTGGGGCCCGGCCACTTCCACACCTACGCCGTCGAGGTCACCCGCAAGCACATCTCCTGGTTCGTCGACACCCACGTGGTGATGACCGAGCGGCGTCCGGCGGCGCTCTCGGGCGCGCGCTTCTCGGTGCGCTTCCGGATGGTGGCGAAGAAGGGCGCGCGGATGAACCCGGGCCGGATGCAGATGGACTGGGTCCGCTACTACACGCTCGAGCGCAAGAACGCCAGGTCGATCGCGGCGCCGCGGGCCCACCGCGGGACCTACCGGTCCGCCTGCTGAGCGTGGTCCTTCGGCCTCGGATTATCGTGGAGGGGCGCCGCGCCGGTTGGCGCATGAAGGGTCAGGAAAGCTGATGCATGACATGGGTGGGATGACCTCGATGCTCCCGCCGTTCGGGTGGCACTCGTTCCTCCACTACTGGCACCTGCAGCCGCTGTGGCTCGCCTTCGCGGTGCTCGCGCTCGGAGGGTACGTCGCCGCGGTGCTCGTCGCGCGCCGGCACGGGGTGCGGGCCACCCACCCGGCGCGGGTGCTGTCGTTCGTGGCCGGGATCGCCGTGCTGCTGTTCACGGTGAGCTCGGCGATCGACACCTACGCGATGGCGGTCTTCTGGGTCCACATGGTCGAGCACCTGCTGCTGATCATGGTGGTTCCGGCACTGCTCGTGCTCGGCCACCCGATCTCCGTCGCGCGCGCGGCCGCCTCCACGCGAGGCAAGGAGGGCGCCGTCGACGCGTTCACGCACTCGCTGCCGGTCAGCGTACTGACCCACCCGGCGGTCGGTCTCGGCCTCTACTCGGTGGTGATCATCGCGACCCACCTGACCGGTTTCATGGACGCGATGGCGGCACACGGCTGGCTGATGGGCGCCGAGCAGTGGCTCTACCTCTTCAGCGGCTACGTGTTCCTGCTGCCACTGCTCGGCAGCGAGCCGATCCGCTGGCAGGTGCCGCACCTGGGCAAGCTGGCGCTCATCGTGGTCGGCATGACGCCGGACACCGTGGTCGGGATCGTGCTCATGCAGACCACCTACAACATGTTCCCGGTCATGGAGAGCGCCCACCCCGCCTGGGCCCCGGCGCCGATCGACGACCTGACGATCGCCGGTGGGCTGATGTGGGCCGGTGGCGACGGGCTGATGATGCTGTTCGGGGTCGGCGTGACCATCGCGATGATCAGCCACCCCAACTCGGCCTCGGTGCTGGGCCGGCGGCTGGAGTCCGTGCGTCGTCGTACCCTCGCCGAGCACGTCGCGCTCGCCGGCGGCACCACCGTGCTGGCCGAGGACGGAGACGTCGACGAGGACGACGCGATGCTCGACGCCTACAACGACATGCTTGCCCGAATGAGCGGGCATCCACCCAAGAAGACCACCTGAGCGGTCACTGGCCGGTGCGGCCGTCGATGCACTCCCGCAGCAGGTCGGCGTGCCCGGCGTGCCGGGCGTACTCCTCGATGAGGTGCACGAGCACGTCCCGCACCGCCACGCTGCCGTCGTGCATCGTCACCTGCTCGCCGAGGCTCTCCTCGGGGAAGCCGTCCAGCCATGCGTCGGCCTTCGCGATCTCGGCCTTCCAGGCGCTGAAGGCCTCCTCGACCACCTCGGGCTCGGCGACCGCCCCGTCGAAGTCCCAGTCGCGGACCTCGCCTCGCCGGTAGAGGCGCGGCGCGTCCGTCCGTCCCTGCAGCACGCGCTGGAACCAGTGGTTCTCGACCTGGGCGAGGTGGCGGACCAGGCCGAGCAGGCTCATCGTGCTCGGCGGCACCGAGCGGCGGGCGAGCTGGTCGGCGTCGAGCCCCTGGCACTTCAGCTCGAGGGTCAGCCGGTAGTTGCGGAGGTACTCCTGGTACGTCGCCTTCTCGCCCACGGGATTGCCGTAGCTGCGCGGGTCGTTCTCGGGCGTGGTCCACATGTCCGGCATGCGTCCAGCCAAGCGTTCGGACGACCACCCAGGCAAGCGGTTTCAGCCCTGCGCCGGCGGTCGAGGGCTCTCGCGCACCGCGCCTCGGGACCCCCGCGTGCTTCGGCGAAGTCGTGTCCCCCGAGCTGGTGCTCTCCGGCCCGGACGGCGGCGGAAAGTGTCGGTGGTCGTACGTATGTTCGCTGCTATGGAGGCGATGGCGATCGACGCGTTGGGCGGGCAGCAGTGTGCTGACGCGCTGGTCGTCGAGGTCGCCCGCGAACGCGCCTCTGCGGCGCGGCGGCTGCTGCTGGTCGGTCAGTGGGCGGTGCTGAACGACGGCGACTCGATCCCCGCCCGCCACGACGCGGCGGGGCGGTTGCTGCCGGGCACGGAGCAGGCCCGGGCCTATGGCGGGGACGGCACCCCGGACGTCGCGGAGTTCGCCGTCCACGAGCTCGCCCTGCTGCTGGGCGTGCCCGAACGGGTCGCGGCCGGTCAGGTCGGTGACGTGGTGGACCTGGTCCACCGGCACCCGGTGTTGTGGGCACGGGTGGGCGAGACCGCTGCCGCGGACGCGCCGGGGGCGGATCCGGCGCGGGCGGTGGGGATGGTGCAGGCCTGGCAGGCCACCTATGTGGCGCGGCGCTGCCGCAACGCCGGACTGTCCTTGGAGGCGGCCCGGTGGGTCGATGCCCGCACCACCAAGGACCTCGGCCGCCAGGCCTGGTCGCGGTTCACCGAGACCCTGGAGGCGCGGATCAAGGCCGCCGACCCGGTGCTGGCCGAACGCCGCCGCCGCGAGCGGGAGGCCACCCGCCGGGTGACGGTCTCGCGCACCAACGACGAGGGCATGAAGTCGCTGACCGTCCTGCTGCCGGCCGCGCAGATCATCGTGATGCGTGCCCGCATCCACCAGCTCGCGCTGATCCTCCACGCGACCAGCACTCCCACCAGTGCGGCTACCGGTGCTGGCACGGGATCGCGCGAGGGGCTGCGGCAGCTGGAGGCCGACGCCGCGTTCTTGCTGTGCACCAACCCGCTGCAGGCCCTGCAGCACCTCATCACCGCCGCCGGCAAGCACGCGGATGGGCAGGCCAAGGACAGCCCGGGCGCAGGGCCCAACGGCCAGGCCGGCGCGCCCACCCCGGACCAGTCCGGTCCAGAGCAGTCCGCCCCAGGCGACGGCGCAGGCCAGAACACAGCAGGCGGTGTCGGGGAGGTCGGCTCGGTCGGCGGGCAGGACGCTGGACCGGAGCACGCCGGGGCGCAGACCGCTGGGGCGCGTGCCGCCCACCCGCAGATCACGGATGCCGCACCTGCGGCGGGACAGCTGGCGGGGCGGGATCTCGACGATCCGAAGCGCCTGTTCGACGACCGGCCGGTCCGCGGCTGGGAAGGCGGCCCCCGACCCGACGACGCGTGGATCCCACCGGCTCGGCCCGGCAGCCTTGGGGACGGCTCGGCTCCCGGGGACCCGGCCGCGGACCCGCCCGACGGCCTGCCCCGTCAGCACCAACCCGACCTACCAGCAGGACCGGGCGAGGTGCCCCGAGGGGCGCTCCGAGGGGCGCTCCGCGGCCCGGGTGCGCCCGCGGGACCAGAACCGCCGCCCGAGCCGGGGCTCGAGATGGTGCCGGAGGCGGCGGTGCATCCCAGCCAACGCGACGACGCCTGCCCGACCTGCGGGCACGACCCCACACGCCCGGGGGTGGACTCTGCCCTCAGTCAGGCAGGCCCGGGCGACCTGGCCGCTCTGGAGAACCTCGGCCTGGGCGCGGGCAAGTTGCGGCCGGCGGCGGTGCTGTACCTGCACGCCACCCAGAACGAGTTCCGCGCCGGCACCGGTGTGGTCCGCTTCGAGAACGAGGGCGTCGCGTTCTCCCACGCCGAGGCAGTCGCGCTGCTCGGCCACTGCCAGGTCAAGATCACCCGTGTCGTGGACCTCAACGACCACCAGCCGGTCGACGCCTACGAACCCGGCGACCGGCTCGCCGAGCAGGTCCGGCTGGTGCACCCGACCACGGTGTTCCCGTTCTCGGGCACCAGCAGCCGCGCCACCGGTGTCGACCTCGACCACCTAGACCCCTATGTCCCGCCGGACCAGGGCGGCAAACCCGGGCAGACCCGCCTGGACAACCTCGCACCCCTGGGCCGGGCCAGCCACCGGGTCAAGACCCACGGCCGCGGCTGGAGCACCCGCAGCCCGCTGTTCGGGATCTACCTGTGGCGCACCCCGCACGGCTACTGCTTCCGACGCGACCCCGCCGGCACCACACCCCTGGGCAAGATGACCGCCACCGAGTACACCCAGTACACCCACGACCTCGCCCAAGAGATCGCCTGGGACCAGCTCGACGACGACGAGCTCGGCAACACTTGCACAGCCTGAAGCCACAGCCGGTTCTCCGGGACCCCGTGGCTGGACCCGCGGCCGTGCGCCGAAGATCGGCGCCCGGGGTACGGCCGGATGGCCTGTGGCAATGGCCGAAGAGCGTGGCGGCCTGCCGGCGTCAGGGTACCGCTCCCGGGGCCAGGAGCCCGGCGAGCTCGCCGAGGGCATCGCTGACCACGCGGTAGTAGGTGAAGTTCCCGGCCCGACGATCGGGCACGACCAGGCCGGCGTCGGCGAGCTTGCGCAGGTGGTGGGTGACGGTGGGCTGGGTCAATCCGAGCGGCCCGGTCAGGTCGCAGGTGCATGCCTCGAGGCCTGGGTTGGCCAGCATGAGTGACAGGAGCCGCAGTCTGGTCGGGTCGGCAAGTGCCTTGAGCCTCCCCGCGAGCTGACCAGCCTGCGCGCTCGACAGGGGAGCGGCGGTCAACGGCGCGCAGCACGCGGCCGCGCTGGAGACCGGGTCGATCACGGGCAGCTGCTTGGGCATGGCCCCATGGTGCCACGACATAGGCGCGTGTCTATACAGCGCCGCCGCGTCGCATGCGCTACGGCGCCGCGGCCGGCCGGGAAAGGCAAAGAATCAAATTGATGGTTGTCTATTCTTTCGCCGGCGCGGGCGGGGTGAGAGTGTCTCACCTAAGCACATAGACATTCATCGATACGAGCACCTGGGAGGTCGCAATGCATCCGACCCTGATAGCCGCCCTTGCGGACGAGCGGCACGCGAGCCTGCTGCGTGAGGCGGCGAGGTCACGCCGGCTCCGGTCCAGCGGCATCCGCCGTGCGGGCCAGCGCCCCGAACGGTTCGGCGGCGGGCGCGTCGTACTGATGAGGTTCGCCGGCGCCCTTCGGGCGCACGCGACCCCGACCACCACTTCAGCCTGCTGCGCCTGACCCGCGCCGCACCCTCACCAACCGCGCAAGGAGGAACCCATGTCCCGTCTCCAGCTCGCCCTCAACGTCGACGACATCGATGCTGCGGTGGCGTTCTACTCGATTCTCTTCGACACTCAGCCGGCCAAGCGTCGTCCCGGCTACGCCAACTTCGCCGTCGCCGACCCGCCGTTGAAGCTGGTGCTGTTCGAGAACCCCGGAGCCACCGGCACGCTCAACCACCTCGGGGTGGAGCGCGAGTCGATGGACGAGATCGGGGCCGAGGCCGACCGGCTCGAGGCTGCGGGTCTCTCCGTGGACAGCGAAGGCGACGTCGTGTGCTGCTACGCCCGCCAGGACAAGCACTGGGTCACCGGCCCGGACGGACAGCGCTGGGAGAACTACGTGGTTCTCGCCGACGCGCAACCGGAGCTCGAAGGCAAGGCTCTGGCCGACCTCACCGTCGCTTCGCAGGGACAGGGCGGCTGCTGCGGTGCACCAACCGATCTCGGGTCGGCGGGCGCCGCGGCCGGCGCATGCTGTGCTCCCTGAGGTGGCCTGACGCTGGTGAAGGTGGAGTTCCTTTGGGTTGCTGACAGGCGACCTTGCCGATGGAACGATCTGTGGGACAGGAGGGGGAGGTCATGGCGGAGCCAGCCGGGCGGGCGCGCGGTATGTGGCTCGCTGTGGTCGGAGCGATGATCTGGGCCTTGGCGCTCGTGATCGGCGCTTTCCTCGTCCCGGTTTACGGAACGTCGACCGTCGTCTCGTCGGGGACGGCCGTGGGCATCTCTCCGGGTCCTGTAACGCTCACCCAAACTGTGGTCGAGGTGAACGGCCTGGTCGGAGCGGCCGAGATGGCGGCCCCCTTGATGGCCGCTTTGGTGGTGGTGGCCGCTGTGCGGCGCGGCGTTCACCGCGCCTCTCTGGTCGTTGCCTGGACGGCAACCGGGTTCCTGGCCTTCTTCAATCTGCTGTCCATGTTGTCGATCGGCCTCCTGATGATTCCGGCAACCGGGGCATTGGTGGTTGCCTGTTACATGGCGACGCGGGTCGCGCAGGCCAGCGGACCCTGACAGGCCATGGGCCTGGAACGCCGCGCGCGACCGAGGGCGAGGACGGCGACCGGCGACGCGCGTTCGTCCCAGCGTCGTTCCCATGTGCTGGCCGCTGGCCGGTCTACTGGCGGTGCCACACGCTCGATCTGTAGGCCCCGTGGGGCTAGAACCCACACCCCGCG
>CAWFKC010000022.1:0-54845 GCA_963816325.1 uncultured Actinomycetota bacterium
CGTCGCGTGAGGGCGGCTGGTGCGAAGATGGCGCCATGGCCACGTCCCTTCTTGACCGCGCGATCTACTCGTACGCCGACGTGGACCGTCTCGTTGGCCTGCGCGTCGGCACCGCGCGCCGCTGGCTGGAGGGATACGAGCGTCAAGGGCGCTTCTACGACCCGGTGCTGCGGCCCGAGCCGACCGGCTCCGACGCGGTCACGTGGGGCGAGATGGTTGAGGCGCGGCTGCTGGCGGAGTTTCGCGACCTGAGGGTCACCGTGCAGCGGATGCGCCCGGCGATCGTGAAGCTGCGTGAGAAGTTTGGTCGCTACCCCTTGGCGCACGCTCGGCCGTTCCTCGATGTCCAGGGTCGCGAGCTCGTCCAGGTGGTGCAGCAGGAAGTCGGGCTTGAGCGCGGTCTGCAGCTCGTCGTCGTGCGCGACGGCCAGTACGTTCTGACCGACGCGGCGCAGCGGTTCAGCTCTGCCGTGGAGTACGCCGACAACGTGGCGGGTCTACTGCGTCCCGACCTGCGGACCCCGGACGTGGTCATGGACCCGCGACGGGCGTTCGGGCAGCCCGCATTGCGCAATGTGCGTACCGACTCGCTCGCGGAGGACTACCGGGCCGGCACCAGCCGCGAAGACCTGGCCGACCTGTACGACCTCACTCTTGAGCAGGTCGATGAAGCGATCCGCTTCGAACTCATCGCCGGTGCCGAGCGTGCTGCCTGACCATGGCGGCGCGGGCGCCGGTGTACTTCACCGACGAGAACACCCTGGGTCTGGGCAAGCTCCTTCGACGCGCCGGCCGTGACGATGTCGTCTACCCAGGCCACGAGGGCCTGCCCGAGATTCCGGTCGGCACGCCCGACCTTGACTGGATGCCGGTGGTTGCCCGCCAGCACCTCGTCGTCGTGACCCGGGACGAGCGGATTCGGACCCGACCGGCCGAGTTGCGGGCCTACTGGGAGCACGGCATCCGATCGGTGTGGATCGGCGCCAAGCAGGATCTAGGTCCGCGGCAGCAGCTGGACCTCTTTCTGGCGCACGAGGAGCGTCTCCAACGCGAGATCACCAAGCGCGGCCCTGGCCCGTGGGCCCTGGCGATGAGCCCGCCTGGCGTTCGCCCCCTCACCCTCAGGGAGCCCCAACCTCGATCGTGATGATTTCCCAGGGCTGGCGCCGGGACTCGAAGGGGTCATCGGCGATGTCGTCGGGGCCGTCGGCGGAACGCCCGGCTCATCGCGGAGGCTCAAGACAGCATCGACGCAGCAAGGACGACGACGGCAACGTCGAGGTCCTCCCGCCGGTGTCCGAGTCGTACACCCTGGAAGGTCAAGCAACGACCCGCGCACCAAAGTGGGTCTGAGTCGGCTCCTTAGACGCCGTCCGCGTCGCCACCGACCGAACCGCTTGCATGCGGCGTGCCTGCGCCGATGCGATCGGCCATGCCCACCGCGGCGACTGTGTCGACGGCCCGGTCGCCCACCGAGCGTGCCCCAGTCCAGCTCGGGCTGCGCCGTGTCTGCGGCATCGCGCCGAGCGGCAGGCGCGCCCCTGACGGTCCCGTCTGTCCGGAGAACAGCGATCCACGAGCCCTTGCCAATTCGGAATGTTAGTCACTAACATTCTCTCGTGAGTACGCACAAGGCCGCCCGCACCCGGGCTCTGCTCCAGGAGACCGCGATGCGGCTCTTCGTCGAGCAGGGGTACGACGCCACCACGGTCGAGCAGATCGCCCGTACGGCCGGCGTCAGTCACATGACGTTCTTCCGCTACTTCGCGACCAAGGACGCCGTCATCCTCGACGACGGCTTCGATCCCACGATCGCCGCAGCCGTCGCCGCCACGTCCGCCTCGCTTCCCCCGGTGACCCGGGTGTGCACTGGCCTGCGCGCCGCTCTCTCGCACGTCGACGTCCCCGAGCAGGAACAGGTGCGCCAGCGAATCCGAATCGCAGCGCAATACCCCGCACTCCGAATGGGGATGTACGCCAACACCGAAGCCACCCGCGAGGCGATGGTCGGGGTGCTGCGCGGCGACGGCACCGACGAGTTCGCTGCGAGGGTCGCGGCGGCCGCGGTCTTGGCGGCTCTCACCGTGGCCCTGCAGGAGTGGTGCCTCGCTGACGACGGGGTCCCCATGAGCGCGTGCTTGGACGCCGCGCTCGCGGTGGTCGACGGGGGTGCGGGATGAACGCGCTCGACATCCGGGGCCTGTGGCACCACTTCGACGACCGGCCGGTGCTCCGCCAGGTCGACCTGGGTGTGGCCCCGGGTGAGGTGCATGCCCTGATCGGCTTCAACGGCGCCGGGAAGTCCACCCTGCTGCGCGCCGCGCTGGGCATGCTGCGACCCCACGACGGCTCGGTCGACCTGTTCGGTGTAGGGATCGCAACTGCTGACGCAGCGGTCTGGAGTCGCGTCGGCCACCAGATCGACACACCGTTCGTCTACCCCGAACTGACCGTGCGGGAGAACCTGTGGGCGGCGGCCCGACTGCACGGCGTCACGAAGGGCGAGGTCGCCGCGAAGGTTGACCGCGTCGTTGCCGAGCTCGAGCTCGAGGCCTGGGCGACCCGCCGCGCCAGCACCCTCTCCCTCGGCAATCGCCAGCGGGTCGGTCTGGCCAGCGCGCTGGCGCACCGCCCGCGGCTGATCGTGCTCGACGAACCGACCAGCGCGCTCGACCCGTCCGGCGTGGTGCTGCTGCGCGAGCTGCTTCTCAGCGCCGCCCGCGACGGTGCGGCGGTGCTGGTCTCCAGCCATCACCTCGACGAGGTGGCCAGGATTGCCGACCGGGTCAGTGTCATCCACGCCGGAGCGATCGTCGGCGAGCTCGACCCTCACGGCGTCGACTTGGAGCGCGCGTTCTTCGCGATGGTCCACGCCGCCGACAGGGCTGCGCAGTCTGCCGCGCACACCACGAAGAAGCTGCTCCAGTGAGCCCGGCCTACGCCGTGGAGGCACTCAAGCTTCGGCGCTCACGCGTTGTCCTCGTCGCCACGCTCGCGCTGCTGCTCGCGCCCGCCGCGATGGCACGCGGCTTCCTTGCGGCAGCCGAGCACGGGGGCAACGACCCTGCCGGCCTCAAGGCCCAGGCCATGCTCCCTGGCGTCGGCTGGACCGGATACCTCGGCGCTTCGATGCAGATCTACGCGACCGCCGGCGTGCTCGGCGTCGGCATCGCCGTCGGGTGGTGCTTCGGGCGGGAGTACGCCGACCACGCCGTCGTCTCCCTCTACGCCTCCGCGACGCCTCGCGACGCGGTCGCGAGCGCCAAGCTGGTCCTCCTCACCCTTTGGGCCACGGCGGTCGGCCTAGCTGCGGTGTTCCTCACCTGGCTGCTCGGGATCGGAACCGGGCTCGGGGTGCCGGACGACGGCGACTGGCGGGCAGTGGCGCGGATGGCGGCCCTGGCCGTTCTTTCCGGCCTGCTTGCACTCCCGGTAGCGGCGGCCGCCAGTGTGGGCCGTGGTTACCTGCCAGCGGTCGGTGGGCTGCTGGTCCTGGTCGTGCTGGCCCAGGTGGCCACGATCGCCGGCGCCGGCGGCTGGTGGCCGTGGTCGATCCCTGCGGTGTGGGCGATGCGCCCTGAGGCCGGCATGACGGCGATCGCGGCGCCCCGTCTGCTGCTGGTGCCGACCGTCGCCCTCGCCGGCGCCGTCATCACCCTCCGGTGGTGGCGTCACGCCGAAGTAGTCTGAGGTCGCTCGCAGGCCGCGACACAGGCCTGGCAGCGCCGAGAAAGCGGCCGTGGTGCTCGCGCGGGACGCCGGCCTCAACCAGTCCTGATCCCAGCCGAGGAAGCGTCGCTCCGCTCCCGTCGGTCGTCAACGGCTTTCCGGCCATGCGCGACACCTCGCGGCCAGCCGCGCTGACGAGCCGGCGAGCGTTACGCGAGGTTGCCTCATCGTGCGTGCGGTGGCCCGCCGCTCCGGCTACACCAACGGTGTCGGGTCGCTGGGCATCGGCTGCCGCCTCTGGGTCACCGGAGGTACCGGCGGAATCCCTGGCAGCGGCGCGCGTTCACGGCGTGGTCGATCATGTGGGCCCAGTGCCATTGGGCCTTGGGCTTGGGGTGCACCCCATTCGGTTGGTAGAGCATCCGCGGATTGTGGTGTGCCCAGGCGCGCCAGGGGATGACGCACACGTTGGGCCGCTCGCGGGCGATGTCGTGCATCCAGCGGGCGTAGTAGTAGGTCCGCCAGTGCGCCAGCTTGCCGCGCGACTCCGAGGCCGGCTTGTCGTTCTTCGGCACCCACGGGGCGATCATGAGCACCTGTGTGCTGCGCGGCACCATGTCGACGGCGGCGAGGTACTTGCTGCGCGACCAGTGCGGGGCGGTGTTGGTGCCCAGGGCGATGACCAGGCGACGCGGCGTGCCGTACGTGTCGAGGTGGTCAGCCAACCGCTGCTGCAGGGTGTCGACGAGGCTTCCGCGGATCGCGTCGAGCCCGAAGTAGGGGCGCAGCTGTCGGATCTCCTGCGAGCCCATCACCGAGATCGAGTCTCCGATGATGAGCGGGGCGCGGGGGCCGTGCCTGGCGGACGTGTCGACCACTCCTGAGCTGTTGGCGGTAGCCGTGGCTTGCGTGCCGGTCACGAGGGCCGCCGCCGCGAGGGCGGCGGCTGCTGTCTTGCGGAACAACATGATCAGCCGGTGTTCTCCTGTAGCTCGCTGGGTGCGCGGGGAGCACGGCGCGGCGTGCGTCCTCCGCCGGTCCTGTCGCTTTCTCCGTACGTCCTCGGCCCACTTGCTTCTTACGGTGGTTCAGCCCTGGCGCTTCGGACCATGCAGCGCGGGCTCGCCGGCGGCCGTCTAGGTTGTATCACGCAAGGACCAGGCCAGGGTGCCACCTGCCGTCTCTGGCGCTGGGCAGGGGGGTCGAGAGGCGCAGACTCTCGACTGTCCGGTCAGAGCAGCGCGGTGGCCACCGCCGCCTCGGCGTGAAGACGCGTGGTCGGGAAGACAGGGACGCTGACGTGCTGCTGGCCGATCAGCAGCTCGATCTCGGTGCAGCCGAGGATGATGCCTTCCGCGCCGCGGTCGACCAGGCGGTCGATCACCTGCTGGTAGGCCGTGCGTGACTCGTCGCGGACCACGCCGAGGCACAGCTCGTCGTAGACGACCCGGTGCACCAGGGCGCGGTCCTCGGTGCCCGGAACGAGCACGTCCAGGCCGTGGGAGGACAACCGGTCCCGGTAGAACTCCTGCTCCATCGTGAAGCCGGTGCCGAGCAACCCCACCCGCCGTACTCCGGCACGAAGCGCCGCCGCCGCGGTGGTGTCCCCGAGGTGCAGCAGCGGCACCGAGACGGCTGCCTCGACCACGTCGGCGACCTTGTGCATGGTGTTCGTGCACAGCACCAGGAAGTCGGCGCCGGCGGCCTCGAGCTTTCGGGCCACCTCTGCCAGACGTCGCCCGGCGTCATCCCAGCGGCCCTCGGCCTGCATGGACTCGATCGCGGCGAAGTCGACCGAGTACATCACGCACTCGGCGGAGTGAAGCCCGCCCAGCCGCTGGCGGACGAGTTCGTTGACGAGCCGGTAGTACTCGATGCTGCTTTCCCAGCTCATCCCGCCGATGAGACCGATGGTCTTCACAGTCGTCCCTTCGTTCCGGATCGGGCGTCGCGTTCGCGACCATCTTGGCCCCCCGCGGGTCGCGTACGCCGCCGAAGCCGGCCGTGCGGGCGACTGAGAGCGTACGGTGGGTCACCTGGGTCGAGCCCATGGCCCGGGAGTGGTTGCTCAGTCGCTGCGTGTCCGGTTCGCGTTCCGCCTGTCGATTTCTTCTTTCTTTCCCGACGGGTGCGGAGGCGCATCGCCTTATGGACCACGCACGACTCGACATCGCCGACGCGCTCGCGCAGACGGCTCGCGAGATCGACACTCCACACACGGTTGAGGAAGCGCTGGACGCGATCGTCCGGGCCGCCCAACGATCTCTGCCGGGCATCGACCACGTGGGCGTCTCGATCGCCCACCGTGGCGGCCGGATCGACACCCAGGCCGGCACCGACCAGCTGGTCTGGGAGCTTGACGAGCTGCAGTACGAGCTCGGCGAGGGACCGTGCCTGCACGCGGTGGAGGCGGAGCCCGTCGTGGTCGTCGAGGACCTGCGCCATGAGCAGCGGTGGCCGGCGTTCGTCTCTCGTGCGCTGCGCTACGGCCTGAAGGCACAGATGGGTGTACGCCTCTACGTCGAGGACGACACGCTGGGCGGGCTGAACCTGTACTCCACCGAGCAGCACGCGCTCGACCCGGACGTGGCTCACATCGCCGAGCTGTTCGCCACTCATGCCGCGCTCGCGCTGGGACGTGCTCGCCGCGAGTCCCAGCTCAACGACGCCCTGGGGAGCCGGAAGGTCATCGGGCAGGCGATCGGGCTGGTGATGGAGCGCTACCGGCTCGACGAGGAACGGGCCTTCGGGTTCCTCGTCCGTGCGTCCTCCACCAGCAACACCAAGCTGCGCGACATCGCCCAGGACCTCGTGGACACCGCTGAGCAGAGCTACGCCGGCGGCCCGGCACGGTAAGTCACCTCGGCACAAGAAGGGAGTCAGTGGGTAATACGATGCGATGTTCCCCAAGCAGATCTCTTCGTTCGTGGGCAGACCGGAACTCCGGGACAAGCGGTCCCTGCGACGCGCGGTGACCGCGACGGCCGCGGTTCCCGTGGTGGGTCAAGGTGCGGCGCTGGTCGCCAGCGCCGTGCTGGGGCACCGACGCACCCAGCATCAGCGGCAGGTCGAGTTTCGTCCCGCCGCACCCGGGGACGTGGTCGTCGGTGAGGACACCCTCACCCTGCTCAACTATGGCGAGGACCTGTACGCGCAGATGCTCGAGGCCATCGAGCAGGCGGAGCGCCGGGTGCTGCTCGAGACCTTCATCTGGAAGGACGACGAGACCGGACGGCGGTTCAAGTCGGCGCTCATCGAGGCGGCCGAGCGGGGCGTGGAAGTCTTTGTCATCTACGACGGGTTCGCCAACCTCGTCGTCGCCTCGGACTTCTTCGAGTACCCACCCGCCGTGCACCTCGTGAAGTACCCCGTTTTCGCCCCCGGCTGGAAGTTCTACGATCCCCGCCGCTACGGACGCGACCACCACAAGCTCCTCTGCGTCGACGACCGCGTGGGGTTCGTCGGCGGCTACAACATCGGCTCGCTGTACGTACGGCACTGGCGCGACACCCAGGTGCGTATCGACGGGCCGAGCTCCTGGCAGTTGCGGCACGCCTTCGCCGCGTCCTGGAACTCCCGGCGGGGGCCGACCTAGCCGCGCCTGCGTGAGCCCGGCAGCCGGCACTGGGATCCCGCCATCCGGATCTACCGCAACGCGCCCCGGGAGAAGCGCTTCTCGATCCGCGACGCCTACCTCGAGGCCATCGACCACGCGGTCGAGCACATCTGGCTCAGCCACGCCTACTTCGTGCCCGACCGCGACATCCTGCAGGCGCTGACCGCGGCCGCCGGGCGCGGCGTCGACGTCCAGCTGCTGCTGCCGGGCGCCTCGAACCACCCGGTGATGGACTGGCTGGCACACCGCTCCTTCGCCGACCTCCTTCAGGCGGGCATCCGCATCTTCCTCTACGAGGAGGCGATGATCCACACCAAGACCGCGGTCATCGACGGGCAGTGGGCCACGGTCGGGACCGCCAACATCGACCGGGTCAGCCTGGCCGGCAACTACGAGGTCAACGTGGAGGTCTTCGACCCCGGGTTCGCCCGGATGCTGGAGGAAGCTTCCGGACCGACCGGTCCACCGCCCGTGAGATCGAGGTCGATGAATGGCGCAACCGCGGCTACTCGTCCCGGGCGGTCGAGACGCTCACCCGACCGCTGCGACACCTCCTCTGAACGCGCGCGAGCCGGTCGTCGGGAGTGCGCGGTCGCCCTACCCGCACGCGGGCCAGCGCAGGTGTCTCCCCAGTCAGCCGAGGGTGTTGTGGTAGTTCGGTAGCCGGAAGGCCCGCTCGTAGTTCCCGCCGACGAAGTCGGTGCGCCGGTTGCCGACGTTGGCGATGATCCGGTAGTCCTCGCGAACGAACCGGCGTCGGCAACGTTGCTTGCTGTGCGCGAGCCTCTCGCCGTGACGTCGCCCGCAGACTTCGGTGACGTGGTACCCGGCCGCTCGCAACTGACGCGCGATGCGGCGCAGACGCCCGTCGCCGCGGAGCCTGCCGGTGTTGAACAGCAGACTCACCCCGTCCGCCTCGGCATGCCGAGTGAAACGCAGGACCGGGCGCACGGCCGCACCGCGGTCGTAGTACGTGGCCAGCGCGGTGTTGTCGATGTCGAGGTTGATCGCGAGCCGGCTACCGCCCTCGGCCAGGCGCTGGTCGAGGTAGCTGCCCGAGCCGTGCATCGCCGCGCGGACGTCGGCGAGCCACTCGCTCTTGGTGGGCAACGGCTGCGCCTGCGCCGGCGCGACCACACCTCCGGCCACGAGCGCGACACCGGTCAGGAACACGGCCCGCTTGCGTAGCTTGTCCACAGCCTCATCCCTCACTCGCGCGCACCGGAAGGCCCGGTGGTGGAGCACCACGGTACGTCCTCCGGCCGGCCTCTGCGGGACGATCGGTCAGTGTGTTGACTGCTCAGCGCCGACGGACCCGGCGGGCCAGCGCCAGCACCGCAGCGGCCACCGCGGCGGGACTGTTGACCGGCGTCAGGTGACGGGCGCCGGGGATCAGGGTCGGGGACGGCGCTTCGACGCGTGCGGCGGTGGTGTACGGCGAGCGTTGGTTGAAGTCGGAGTCGGCCGCGCCGAAGACCACCGCCTTGGGAAGGTCTTTCGTCGCCAGCCCAGCGAGGGTGGTCGGCGGCAGCCCGGGAACCCCCTGCTGCGCCATCGCCCACAGCGCTGCTTCGGCGCCGGGGACCTGCAGCGGGCGCCGCCACTGGTCGATGCCGTGCGCGTCCAGCTGCGGGCAGGTATCCCCGCAGGCCGAGCCGTAGACACTGCGCACGAAGGCGTCGGACCGCACCAGGAGACGGAGGATCGTGGTGCGGAAGGGGTCGATGAGGAGCTTCGTGAGCGGGGACCTCGCGCCGGCGCCGGTGTTCAGGGCGTCGCCGTCGAGGAACATCACCGCGCCCACCGCCGTCGGTCTGCGCAGCGCCGCCATCGCGACTATCGCTGCGCCGCTGGAATGACCGACCAGGACCGGCCGACGCAGGTGCAGCGCGGCGATGAAGTCCAGCAGTTGGGTGGTCTGGTGCTTCGCGGTGAACGGGGCGACTCGCTGGCTGTAGCCCCAGCCGTCAAGGTCCAGCGCGAAGACCCGGTGGCCTGCTGCCGCGAGTCGGGGAGCGGTGTACTGCCAGGTGTCGGCGGACTCGACGAAACCGTGGACGAGCACGATCGGGGTGCCCGACGTACCCCACTGCCGGAAGCGGGTGCGCAGGTCGCCGGTCTGGACGTAGGCAAGGCCGGCGGGCACGGCCTCCGGCGTCCGGGTCACCGCGTTGTAGCCGACCGAGAAGAGCGTGCCCATGACGAGGAGGACCGCGACCCCGAGCGCGATCCTCCTGAGCCACCGCCGCCACCGCCGCTGTCTGGCCACGCGGACAGCCTGGCATGCCACCGATGGCTGCCGCCCTCAGCGCCCGTGTGAGTCAGGTACGCCACGCTGGGTGGCGCGCCGCCCTCCTCCGTCAACGGCGCAGACGGAACCAGACGGTCTTGCCCTCCTCGCCGGGGGCGTCTGCGGCCGGCTCGGTGCCCCACTCCTCGGCCAGCGCCTCGACGATGGTGAGCCCGCGGCCATGCTCGTTCCAGATGCCGAGCGGAGCGGGCGTCGGCAGCGCTCCGTCATGGTCCTCGACCTCGACCCTCAGGTCCTCGTTCGTCAGGGTGGCGCGCAGGGTGACCGGTCCTCGACCGTGCTGGACGGCGTTGGTGACGACCTCCGAGACCAGCAGCCGGGCAGTCTCGACCATGTCGGGCCGGCAGCGCCGACACGTCTGGTGGACGTGCGAGCGCGCCAGGCTGGCCGCCTGCGGGGAGGCAGGCAGGGCCCAGGTGTGCGTCAACGTCTGCTGGTTCACTGTTTCGCCGTCCTCCCGCGGGTGCCGATGAGGACACTACCCATGCGGACGGGAAGCGATTCCCGACTCGGGCCGGATTCCCATCGGACCCGATTCGCGTAGGCTGGGGGTGCTGGCCGCGACGATCTGCGTGGTCAGCGCCGCGGACGCTTGAGCCCACAGGCGCGGCGACAGCCTCGTACTTCGGGGGAGGGAAGCTTGGCCCGCCGTACCTCGGACTCCGCCGACCGTGCCTGGGTGAGTGACGACTCCCCGCGCGGGGAGCGCCTCTCCCTGGCCGCTGCCGTGCCCGCGGTCGGGACGCGCCGGCGCTGGGCACCGTTCGCGGAGCTGGCGGCCCACCTGCTGGACGCCCCGTCGGCGCAGGTGTGGCTCCGCTCGGACGAGCCCGCCCTCGGGGTCCCGGGCCGTGCCGCGCCGGACCTGGAGCTGGTCTCCCCCAGTGCGGACCGCGCCGTCCGCACCGTAGGCGCCGGCGGCACCGCCGCGGACGACGACATGGACGCATCCTCGCTGCTGCTGGCCACGCGCGTGGCCCGCGACCGCACGGTGCTCGCCCTCGAGGACAGGGACGCGACGACACCGGCGTCCCCTCGTCCCCGAGGCGGCTCGTCGGCCCGGGCGTGGCTAGGTGTTCCGGTCACCGGCGGGAACGACCGGTTGCAGGGGGTCATCTCCGTCCACGACGACCGGGCCCGCCCCTGGGGCCCGGACGACATCGCGGCGCTGCAGCGGCTGGCGGCCGCCCTCGGTGCCGCACTCGACGACGACACGGTCGCCGACGGCAGCGGTGGAGTGGCCCGGGTGCTGGAGGCCATCCCGACGGCCTTCTTCCAGCTCGACGGCTCTTGGCGCTTCACCTACGTCAACGCCGCCGCGGAGACGTTGCTGGGGGCCTACCGTGAGCAGCTTCTCGGCGCTGTCATGTGGGAGGCGTTCCCGGCCGCGTCCGGCAGCGACTTCGAGGCCCACTACCGGCGTGCGATGGGCAGCGGCCAAGCCGTGCGGTTCGACGCCTACTACCCCCAGCCGCTCGACGCCTGGTACGAGGTGCACGCCTGGCCGAGCCCCGAGGGCCTGTCGGTGTACTTCATCGACGTCACCACGCGCTACCGGGCCCAGCAGCGGGCCGAGCGCGCCGCCCGGCACAGCGACCTGCTCGCCCGCGTGACCGCCGCGCTGACCCGGACCCTCGACGCCGAGGACGCCGTGGGACGCCTCGCCACCCTGGTCGTGCCCGAGCTCGGCGACTACTGCCTGGTGACCCTGGTCGACGGCGACGAGCACCAGGACTGGAGGCACCGGCTTCGCGACGTCGGCTGCTGGCACGCCGACCCGGCGCGACGCGAGGTGGTCAGCCGCTACGCCGACCTCCGGATGTCGGCGTTGAGCGACGAGTCGTTCCTTGCCCAGACCTTGGACACCGACCGGCTCGTCCTCGTGCCCCAAGAGGCGACAGAGGAGATCAACCGGGTCCTGACCGACCCGGAGGCCCGGGAGCTGTGCCGAGAGCTCGCCCCGGATGCGCTCGCGGTCGTCCCGCTGCCGGGGCGCGATCGCACCGTCGGCCTGCTCAGCGTCTTCCGCACCGCGGCGGCCGGGCCGTTCGATCCCGACGACCTCGGCACCATGCGCGAGATCGCTGCCCGCGCCGGGATGGCCCTCGACAACGCCCGACTGTTCGCCCAGCAGCGCGACCTCGCCGCTGAGCTGCAGCGGAGCCTGCTCACGCCGCCGCCGCAGCACCGGCTGCTGCAGTTCGCCGTCCGGTACGAGGCCGCCGCGGACGTCGCGCGCGTGGGCGGCGACTGGTACGACGTCTTCGCCCATCCCGACGGCAGCACCGTGCTCGTCGTCGGGGACGTCATCGGCCACGACACCGCGGCGGCCGCGGCCATGGGGCACCTGCGGGGCGTGCTCCGCGGCGTGGCGCTCTCCTCGCCGGACGGACCCCGCCACATCCTCCAGGGCCTCGACCAGGCCATCGCCACCCTGCAGCTCGAGACCAGCGCCACCGCCGTCGTGGCCCAGCTGCAGACGCCGTCCCAGGAGGGCTCGGCCGCCACGCTCCGCTGGTCCAACGCCGGGCATCCGCCGCCGATGCTCATCGGGCGGGACCGCAGCGTCACGCCGCTCGAGAGCGTCGAGCCGGACCTCCTGCTCGGCCTCGAACCCGCCGAGACCCGCACCGAGAGCCAGATCGCCCTCGAGCCCGGCAGCACGTTGCTGCTCTACACCGACGGCCTCATCGAACGACGTGGGGAGACCCTCGATGAAGGTCTGCAGCGGCTGCAGCGCGCCCTCAGCGACCTGGCCACCGCCGACCTGCCCTTCGAAGACCTCTGCGACCAGCTGCTCGGTCGGGTCCTGCCCGAACGCCCCGAGGACGACATCGCCCTGGTCGCCGTACGCCTGCCCGCGACGCCCGCCGGCTGAGGTTCCCCGGTTCTTCCCGGGAGGGGGCTGGGTAGCGCCTGCCATGGAGAAATCGTGGAAGGTACTCGGTCGCGGCGTCCGCACGGGAGTTCTCGCGGGGCCTCGCCGGAACGACCGCGATGACGTTGTCGGAGAAGCTGGAGCAGGTGGCCACCGGCCGGCGTCGGCAAGCCCCCGTGGTCCTGGGGCCCGAAGCTCGGCGCCGTGGACCTCGGGCACAAGGCGGTGTACGCATTCGTCACGGGCGCCGTCGCGGACAGGCTGGCGTCGACCCCGCCTCCGCTGGCGCAGCGCAGCGGGGGCCACGGACCCTCCGGTTCGTTCTAGCGCGACCACCTGCGATCCTGGTCGGCGTGACACGGAACGCGGCGCACGCCACCGCCGGCCGGCTGCTTCCGGTCGTCGCCGACCTGGTGTGCGTGCTCGCCTTCGCAGCAGCCGGCAAGGGCTCGCACGAAGCGAGCGACTCCAACTGGGTGGTCCTTGCGATCGTCTGGCCCTTCGCGCTGGCCGTCGCGCTCGCGCACGCCGGCCTGCTGGTGCGTGGACGCCAGCCGCGTCGGACCTGGCCCGAGGGCGTGGTGGTCGTGGCGGTGACCTACGTGCTCGGGATGTTGCTGCGCGTGGTCTCGGGCCGCGGGATCGCGGTCGGCTTCCTCGTCGTCGCCGTGCTGTTCCTCGCGCTCACCATGCTCGGGTGGCGCAGCATCGCGCAGGTCGTCACGGGCCGCCGAACCTCGCGCGTGCCGTAGCTACGAGAGCGGCAGGCAGTACGACGACGCCGCACGACGCCGCACGACGCCGGACGACGAGGAGCAGGACGACGAGCCGCAGCAGAGGCTCGGATCGCGGCGTAGCATCGGCTCTGCCCCCTCGGGAGGTATCCGTACGGAACCGTCCGAGAGCGGGGCAGGGCCGAGGGTGAGGAACGTGGCTGTGCGACGGCGAACCGCATCGTGACCGGCGACGAGAGCGAAGCCGGGGGCGCCCGTCCGGATGACGCCCGTTCGGTCGCGCTGGCGGACTACCTGCGGCGCTCCGCGGCCGCGTTCTCGATGTCTGCCGACGTCACCGGTGTGGCGAGCACCGCCGAGGCGGGCATGGCGCTGCTGGACGCCGCGGTCATCGCGGAGTCGCTGCCGACCGACGACGCAGGGATTCGGGTGCTGTCCGAGGCCGGCCTCTTCGAGTCGATGTCGGGTGGAAGGGCCGCTTTCGTGGAGGTCCCGGCCATCCGTGCCGCCGTTCTGCGGGCGTTGGTGTCGGGCGAGGAGGACGGTGCCGCCATCATCGCGAAGCTCGTCGCGACAGCCGCGACCCTGGACGAGCCCACCGGCGGGGGGCGCTCGTGACCGGCGGGTCCGAGGGCGCCCGAGGTCCTGCAAGCAGGTCGGTTCGCACCTGGACGGCACCCGGAACCCGCTGGTGATCCACTGGCCCGAACGCATCGTCGACCCCGGCGGTCTGCGCTCGCCAGTTCACCCACGTCACCGACATCGGTGCGACGATTCTCGACATCGCCGGCATCCCGGCCCCGGACCAGGTCGACGGGGTCGACCAGGAACCGTTGCACGGTGGTCCGCGAGGGCGCCGAAGGGCTCGGCACCTCGGGGTTCCTCGCCGGCCTGCTGGCCTTCCCGCTGCTGGTCGTCACCACCGGCGTCGGGGCCGCGGGCCACCACGTCCAGGCGCTCCGCAACGCGCTGGCCGGAGCGCAGCAGCAGTGGCCGAGGCTCAGCGCTGACCGTCGCCGGACCCGAAGTCCACCTCGGCGGTCTCGGCGGTGCCAGCGGTCCGGCCCGGAGCGCGATGGTAGCGCCAGTAGAGGTTCGTGTGCGCGATCACGAGCTGCGGGGAGGGCGCGCCGTACGCCGTCAGGTCCTCGGTGGTGTGGGCGTCGCCCACCAGGGTCGCGTCGTAGCCACGCACCACCGCTCCGTGCAGCGTGGACCGGATGCACTCGTCGGTCTGTGCGCCGGTCACGACCAGCCGGCCGACGCCGCGCTCGGCGAGGACGCGCTCGAGGTCGGTGTCCTCGAACGCGTCGCCGTAGGACTTGTGCACCAGCGGCTCGTGCTCGCGCCGGACGAGCTCGGGGACGTACTCCCACTGCTCGCTGCCGCGCGGCAGGTTGTCGTCGTGATGCTGCACCCACACCACGTCGACGCCGGCGTCGCGCGCGCGGTCGACGAGCGTGCGGATGTTGGCGACCACCCGGTCCCGCTCGTGAGCGCCCGCCACCACCCCCTTCTGCACGTCGATCACCAGCAGCGCGGTGCGGGGTCGGTTCTGGAGGGTGCTCATCGTGCCTCCCGGCGGTCTCGACGGCCTCCCCGGAAACGATAGGACGCTCCACCGACAGCCGACAGCCGACAGCCGACAGCCGACAGCCGCAGGCAGCAGGCAGCAGTGAGCCCTACGGCAGGGAGGCCTGGTAGACGATGGCGGCGGCCACGTCGGCGAGCCGGACGTTGGTGTCCATGGAGAGCTTGCGCAGCACGTCGAACGCCTCGTCGGCCGTGCAGCGACGGTCGGCCATGATCACGCCCTTGGCCTGGTCGATCGTGGGCCGCGTCTCCAGCGCCCGGCGCAGCTGGACCACCTCGGCGGCCAGTCGCTCGCGGCTCTCGGCGAGCGCGAGGATCGACTGCACCGCCTCGGCGTGCTCGCTGGCCGCCGTGCTGCTCAGGTCACCGGAGTCGAGCAGGTCCTGGTAGGCGGCGAGCGCCGAGACCACGCTGGTGTCGACCGCGGTCACGTCGTGGATCGTGATCGTGACGCCGACCAGGTCGTCGCCGTCGCGCACCGGGCTGCTCGTGGAGATCCAACGCTTCTCGACGAACTCCCCGGGCCGGGCGCGGGCGGGGATGTCGTAGCGGATCGAGTTGAGCCGGTGCGGCGCCCCGGTGCGCAGCACGGTCTCGAGCGAGTCGGCCAGCTCCGCGGACGAGACCGTCTCGGAGTTCTGCGGGTTGTCCGGGAAGGCCTCGAACAGGTTCACCTCGAGCAGCTCGTCCTCCTCGCGGTCGGTGGCCTGGAGGTACGACGGGGTGGCGGCCCGGACGACGAAGTCGCGCGACATCAGCACGGTGGGGGAGCGCTGACTCAGGAACACCGGGTCTCGGCGACGACCGTCGAACCACGATTTCATGCGACCTACCGAATAAGACGAAACATTCATGCTGGGCGGACTTCTGCCCGGCGCCGCGCGGAAACAAACCAGACGGACATCACACGCGGGGAGTGCGGCGGGCGCGGTCTGGACCACGGGTTTCGAGAAGTTCGTCCCGTGGGAGAAGCCCAAGGTGCCGGTACCGAGACGTGGATGCTGAGCACAGGAGATCGAGGATGCACGCCGACGAGTTCGAGGAGCAGCTGAACGAGGCGCTCGTGACCAGGCCGGTCATCGAGCAGGCCAAGGGCCTCCTCGCCGGCCTGCGGTGCGCGACCCCCCAGCAGGCCTTCGAGGAGCTCCGCTTCGTCTCCCAGACGCACAACGTGAAGCTCAATGCCCTTGCGGGCGCCCTGGTTGAGACCGCCTCAGGCCGGACACCCGGCGACCCGCAGCTGCGCAAGGTCATCTGGCAGGAGTGGGCCGGCCTGCTGCCGACCTGCGACTAGATCCACTGCTTGAACCAGATCCGGTCCAGCCAGTCCGGCGTGCTGATCAGCTGCCCGGTGTAGATCGGCCAGAACCAGGCGAAGTTCACGATCACCAGCACCACGAAGGCGCCGGAGACCGCCGTACCCCACATCCGGCGCCGGTACGACGCGTCCGGCCCGCCCATCGCGACGCCGAGGGTGAGCACGAGCGCCAGGATCGTGAACGGGATGATCGCGATCGCGTAGTAGGAGAAGATCGGCCGGGTGTCGTAGCGGATCCACGGCAGCCAGGTCGACAGCACCCCGACCAGCGCGAAGCCGAACCGCCAGTCCCGCCGGCCCAGCCACGCGTAGAGGCCGTAGACGAGGGCCAGCACGCCGCCCCACCACAGGGCGGGGGTGCCGAGCAGCAGCACCTGACGCAGGCACGTGCTGCCGGCCGGGGCGTAGCAGCCCTGCTCGCCGGGCTTGATGCCGAGGTCGGCCTCGACGCCGACCGGCCGGTTGAGGATCAGCCAACCCTGCGGCTTGGACTGGTAGGTGTGGTGGGCGTCGTTGAGGAACTGGGTGTGGAAGGTGTAGACGTCCTGGTGGTAGTTCCACAGCGACCGCAGCGACCGGAAGAGCTCGGGGAAGAAGCCGTGCGTGTCGTGCTGGAGGTAGGCACCCCAGTAGGGGCCGTACTGGGTGTTCGACAGCGAGGTCTCGTAGGCGTGGGCGTTCAGCAGCCAGCCGGTCCAGGTGGCGACGTAGACGATCAGCGCCACCACGACCAGGTAGAAGAAGGCGGGCACCGCGTCGACCAGCGCCGCCCGCAGCCGGGCGCTGCGCACGCCGAGGGCGCGGCGGGTGCCGGCGTCCCACAGCCAGACCAGCACGCCGAAGGCGGCCAGCGGGAACACCGCGTCCCACTTGGTGCCGCAGGCGAGCCCGAACAGCACCCCCGCGGCCAGCCGCCACGGCCGCCACAGCATCGGCCGGACCGGACCCCAGTCGGCGGCGGTCGTGCGGTAGCCGCTGGGCACCAGCCGGGCCATCCGCAGCCGCCCCCAGTCCCGGTCGGCGACCAGGCAGGACACCGCGGAGAGCATGAAGAACGCCATGAAGATGTCGAGCAGGGCCAGCCGGGAGAGCACGAACTCCAGCCCGTCGAAGCAGAGCAGCAGGCCGGCGACCGCCCCGAGCAGGTTGGAGCCGGTGAGCCGCCGGGCGAGCCGCACCATCACGAACACCATCAGGCTGCCGACCACCGCCGAGGCGACCCGCCACCCGGCCGGGTTCATGCCGAAGGTCAGCTCCCCGAGGCCGATCAGCCACTTGCCCATCTCGGGGTGCACGATCATGCTCGGGGTGTCGGTGAACAGGCCGTGGACGTGGCCGGCGAGGATCTTGTCGTTGGCGCCGTCGACGTAGTTGGTCACGAAGCCGTGGTGGACCAGCGACCAGGCGTCCTTGGCGTAGTAGGTCTCGTCGAAGAGGAACGCGTGCGGCCGGCCGAGGTGGACCAGCCGCAGGAACGCGGCCAGCAGCGTGAGCGCGATCGTGACCGCCCACCCGACGAGCCGGTCCTCGTGCAGCACCGCGGGAGCCAGCCGCCGGCGCGCGGTCGGCACCACGCGGCCGTCCGCCGTGCGCGAGAGTCCCGTGGTGCGCAGGCCGTCGCGCGGGGCGGTAGTGCTCACCGGGCCACTGTACGGGCGGGCAGGGGCCGGGCCGGGCAGCGCGGGCGGTGCGGGATGATCGCGGCGTGGAGGAGACACGAGGCGTGCTGGTG
This sequence comes from uncultured Actinomycetota bacterium, assembly GCA_963816325.1. Taxonomy (GTDB): domain Bacteria; phylum Actinomycetota; class Actinomycetes; order Propionibacteriales; family Nocardioidaceae; genus Nocardioides_B. The sequence continues at coordinate 17,852 of CAWFKC010000022.1, forward strand.
CTGGCCGCGACCCCGATCGGCCGGGTGGACGACGCCCCGCCGCGGCTCGCCCATGAGCTGGCCACCGCCGACGTGGTGGCGGCCGAGGACACCCGCCGGCTCAGACGGCTGACCACCGACCTCGGGGTGGAGCCGGCCGGCCGCGTGGTGTCCTACTTCGAGGGCAACGAGTCGGCGCGCACCCCCGTGCTCGTCGAGGCGCTCGAGGAGGGCCGCCGGGTGCTGCTGGTCACCGACGCCGGGATGCCGTCGGTGTCCGACCCGGGCTTCAAGCTGGTTGCCGCCGCCGTCGAGCGCGACATCGCCGTGACCGCCGTACCGGGCCCGTCGGCGGTGCTCACCGCACTCGCCGTCTCCGGGCTGCCGGTGGACCGGTTCTGCTTCGAGGGGTTCCTGCCCCGCAAGGCCGGCGAGCGCGGCCGCCGGCTCGCCGGACTGGCCGCGGAGCCGCGCACGATGGTGTTCTTCGAGGCGCCGCACCGCACCGAGGCCGCGCTGGCCGCGATGGCCGAGGCGTTCGGCGGCGACCGGCCGGCCGCGGTGTGCCGCGAGCTGACCAAGACCCACGAGGAGGTACGACGGGCACCGCTGGCCGACCTGGTGGCCTGGGCCGCCGAGGGCGTGCGGGGCGAGGTGACGATCGTCGTGGCCGGGGCCCCCGAACGCTCCGACGTACCCACCGACCCGGCGGCGCTGGCCGGCCTGGTCGCCGAGGAGGAGGCCATGGGCACGCCCCGCAAGGACGCGATCCGGGAGGTCGCCCGCCGGGCCGGGATCCCGAAGCGGGTCGTCTACGACGCCGTCCACAAGCCCGCCGCCGGCGAGTCGTCGTCGTGAGCGCGCCGGCACCCCGCCACCACGCCCGTCGCGCGGCGGTTGCCTAGGGTGGGCGCCATGCCCAGCGACCAGCCCACCCGCGAGCGCGCCGCCGGCCACGAGCGCGGCGGCAGCCGGGACCGCACCCGCCCGCCGGCGCCGGAGCCGCTGCCGCACCCGGTGGTCGACAACCACTGCCACCTCGACATCGCCGACGGCCCGGACGGCTCCTGGCTGGAGACCGCCGACGCGATCGCGGCGGCGGCGGGGGTCGGCGTCACGCGCATCGTGCAGATCGGCTGTGACCTGCCCGGGGCCCGCTGGGCGGTGGCCGCCGCCGCGGAGCACCCCGCCCTGGTGGCCGGGGTCTCGCTGCACCCGAACGAGGCGCCCAAGCACGCCGCGGCCGGTGACCTCGACGCCGCGCTGGCCGAGATCGAGGCGCTGGCCGCCTCCACGGACCGGGTCCGTGCGGTCGGGGAGACCGGGCTGGACTACTTCCGCACCGGCGAGGACGGGCGGGCCGCGCAGCACGCGTCGTTCCGGGCCCACATCGGCCTCGCGAAGCGGCTCGGCAAGACCCTGGTGATCCACGACCGCGACGCCCACGAGGACGTGATCCGCATCCTCGACGAGGAGGGGGCGCCGGACCGGGTCGTGATGCACTGCTTCTCCGGGGACGCCCGGTTCGCGCGGGCCTGTCTGGACCGCGGCGCGTGGCTGTCGTTCGCCGGCACCGTGACCTTCAAGAACGCCGAGCCGGTCCGCGCGGCGCTGCGCCTGGCCCCGCAGGACCGGGTGCTGGTGGAGACCGACGCGCCGTACCTCACGCCGACGCCGTACCGCGGCCGGCCGAACGCGTCGTACCTGATTCCCCTGACTCTGCAAGCAATGGCGGCCGCTCGCGGCGAGGATCTCACCGAGCTGTGCCGGGCCGTGGACGCCAACACCGACGCCGCCTACGGCGGTCGCTGGGGCGTCGAACCGGCCTGAGAAGGCGGAACAGTTCCCGCACGCAGAACCCCCGAATCGCGTGATCTCGCGCACGTCCCCCCGTGGCAAAGGGGACAGATCCGGGCGGAGGGGTTTGGCAAGCACCGGGGCCGTCCGTATGGTCGATCGGGTTGGCCGGGAGCGGGGAAGTTCTCGGGCGGCACCCAGCGGCCCACACGGGAGGCGTCGTCCGGGGGGACGGGCGGACTCGCGTGACGGTCTTTCTTCACGTGGCACGGCGCTCTCGCGCTGTGCGCGGGGAGTGCGGGGTGGCGTGCCCGCGGCCCGGGGAGCACCACCATTGGAGAAGCGTGCGGAGCACAATCGCACTTCTGACCCGTAGCAAGAAGGCCCTCGTGGTCCTGGCCGTCGCCGTGGCGCTGGCCGTGGCTGCGACCGGCATCGGCTACGCCTCGATGAACAAGACCGTCACCCTCTCGGTCGACGGCAAGACCCAGCAGGTCAAGACCATGGGCAGCACGGTGGGGGACGTGCTGAAGGCCGGGGGCGTCTCGATCGGTGACCACGACGTGGTCGTGCCGAGCCCGGCGTCGAAGATCAGCGACGGCAGCACCGTCGCGGTGAAGTTCGGCCGTCCGCTCGACGTGAGCGTCGACGGCAAGGACCACCGCTACTGGGTGACCGCCACCGACGTGGCCAGCGCTCTGGACCAGGTGGGTCTGCGCGTCGGCGACGCCCAGCTCTCCGAGAGCCGCGGCGAGCCGATCGGCCGGCACGGCCTCGACCTGTCCGTGATCACGCCCAAGAAGCTGACGGTGGCGATCGCCGGCCACAAGGCCCGCCACAAGACCGTCACCGCGCTCACCACCGCGCAGGCGCTGCGCAAGCTGGGCGTGAAGGTCGGCAAGCTCGACCGCGTCCGCCCGGGCCTGGGCCACACGCTCAAGGACGGCGACAAGATCGTCTTCACCGACGTGCGCAAGGCGACCCGCAAGGCCACCGAGTCGGTCGGCTTCGCCACCGTCCGCCGCGACAACGCCGACATGTACACCGGCCAGTCGAAGACCGTCCGCGCCGGCCGGAGCGGCAGCCGTCGCGTGGTCTACCGGGTCACCTACGTCAACGGCCACGAGGCCAAGCGCAAGACGCTCGACGTGACCACGCTCAAGGCGCCGGTCGACGCGATCGTCGAGGTCGGCACCAAGAGCCGCCCGGCTCCCGCTCCGGCCCCCGCTCCCGCGGCCAACTACGCCTCCGGCAGCTCGGCCTGGGACCGGATCGCGCAGTGCGAGTCCGGCGGCAACTGGGCCGCGAACACCGGCAACGGCTACTACGGCGGCCTGCAGTTCAGCCTGTCGACCTGGCGGGCGTACGGCGGCCCGAGCCGCCCGGACCTGGTCTCGCGTGCGCAGCAGATCGCGATCGCCGAGAAGGTCCGCAACGCCAGCGGCGGCTACGGGGCCTGGCCGGTCTGCGGTCAGCGCGCCTGACCCGGCTGTCGGGGCCCCGCGGCGCTGAAGCGCTGCCCGGCCCTGACAGGTCGGCAGATAGGGTCGCCCCCGTGGCGAACGAGGTCAACGCATCCGCCGGTCCGAGACTGCTCGGGCCGGCGGATGTGCGTGCCCTCGCCGACGCCCTCGGGGTGCGCCCGACCAAGCAGCGTGGCCAGAACTTCGTCATCGACGCCAACACCGTGCGCCGCGTCGTGCGGGTCAGCGGGGTCGGGCCCGACGACGTGGTCCTCGAGGTCGGCCCGGGGCTGGGCTCGCTGACCCTGGCGCTGCTCGAGGTGGTGCGCCACGTGGTCGCGGTCGAGGTCGACCCGGTGCTCGCCGCCGCGTTGCCGGGCACCGTGTCGACGTACGCCTCCGCGCGCGCGGACCGGCTGGAGGTCGTCGAGGCCGACGCCCTGCGCGTCACCGAGGTGCCCGGGCCGGCGCCGACCGCGCTGGTGGCGAACCTGCCCTACAACGTCGCGGTCCCGGTCCTGCTGCACCTGCTCGCGCTGCTGCCGTCGCTGCAGCGGGGGCTGGTGATGGTGCAGTCCGAGGTCGCCGACCGGCTGGCCGCGCCGCCCGGGTCGCGGACCTACGGCGTGCCGTCGGCGAAGGCGGCGTGGTACGCCGAGGTCCGGCGCGCCGGCGCGGTAGGCCGCAACGTCTTCTGGCCGGCGCCGAACGTCGACTCCGGCCTGGTCGCCTGGGTACGGCGCGACCCGCCGGCGGCCGCGGCGACGCGCACGCAGGTGTTCGCCGTCGTCGACGCCGCCTTCGCGCAGCGACGCAAGACGTTGCGCGGCACGCTCAAGGGCCTGGCCGGCTCCGCCGAGGCGGCCGAGGCGGCACTGGTGCGGGCCGGGGTGGACCCACGGACCCGCGGAGAGGAGCTCGGCATCGAGCAGTTCGCCCGCATCGCGGAGGCGCTGGCCGACGGCGAGGCGGCCCGATGACCGTGGCCACCGTGACCGTCACCGCGCCGGCCAAGATCAACCTGTGCCTGGGCGTCGGGCCGGCGCGCGACGACGGCTACCACCCGCTGGCCACCGTCTACCAGGCGATCGGCCTCTACGACCGGGTCACGGCTGCTCCCGCCGACGAGCTCACCGTGACCGTGACCGGCGACGAGCGGCTGTCGATCGAGGAGGTGCCCACCGACTCCTCCAACATCGCGATCCGCGCGGCGGCCCTGCTCGCCCGGCACCACGGCCTCGGCCGGGGCGCCGCACTGGCGATCGAGAAGGGCATCCCGGTCGCCGGCGGGATGGCCGGCGGCAGCGCCGACGCGGCCGCGGCGCTGGTCGCCTGCGACGCACTCTGGGGCACGCACACGCCGCGCGAGACGATGATGGAGATCGCCGCCGAGCTCGGCAGCGACGTGCCGTTCGCACTCGTGGGCGGCACCGCGATCGGCTCCGGGCGCGGCGAGGTCGTCACCCCGCTGATGACCCGCGGCGAGTACTGGTGGGTGGTGCTGGAGTCCAGCCTCGGCCTGTCCACGCCCGCGGTCTACAAGGAGTTCGACGCGATGCACGCCGACGCGACGGTCAGCGACCCCGAGATCCCGGACGCGCTCATCGGCGCCCTGCGCACCTACGACATCGAGGGTCTCGGCGCCGCGCTCGTCAACGACCTGCAGCCGGCGGCGTTCCGGCTCCGCCCGGAGCTGGCCGACGCCCTCGCGCTGGGCATCGCCAACTCCGCGCACGGCGCGATCCTGTCCGGGTCCGGACCCAGCTGCCTGTTCCTGTGCGAGGGGAACGCGCACGCCGTGCAGGTGGCGGGCGGGGTGCGCGAGCTCGGCCCGGTGTCCTTCGCGGTCGGACCGGTGCCCGGCGCCCGCGTGACCTCGGTGGAGCGCTGAGCATGGCGGCGGCGAACCTGGTCAGCCTCGAGCGCGTCTCGAAGGCGTACGGCGTCCGCCCGCTGCTCTCCGAGGTGAGCCTCGGGGTCGGCGCGGGGGAGCGGATCGGCATCGTCGGGCGCAACGGCGACGGCAAGACCACGCTGCTGCGGATCATCTCCGGTCTCGAGGAGCCGGACGGGGGACGGGTCTCGCGCAACCGCGGCCTGCACCTGGGCTACCTGACCCAGGGCGACGACCTGGACCCGGACGCGACGGTCCGGGTCGCCGTGCTGGAGGGCCGCGCCGACCACGAGTGGGCCGCGGACTCCTCCACCCGCGAGGTCGTCGAGGTGCTGCTCGCCGGGGTGTCGCTGGACCGCGTCGTCGGCGGCCTGTCCGGCGGTGAGCGGCGGCGCTGCTCGCTGGCGCGGCTGCTGCTCGGGGACCACGACCTGCTCGTGCTCGACGAGCCGACCAACCACCTCGACGTCGAGGCGGTCTCGTGGCTGGCCCGGCACCTGGTCCGACGTACCAGCGCCCTGGTGGTGGTCACCCACGACCGCTGGTTCCTCGACGCGGTCTGCGAGACCACGTGGGAGGTGCACGACGCGGCCGTGGACACCTACGAGGGCGGCTACGCGGCGTTCGTGCTGGCCAAGGCCGAGCGGCAGCGCCAGGCCGCGGCGAGCGAGTCGCGGCGGCAGAACCTCATGCGCAAGGAGCTCGCCTGGCTGCGGCGCGGGGCGCCGGCGCGCACCTCGAAGCCGAAGTTCCGCATGGACGCGGCCAACGCGCTGATCGAGGACGAGCCGCCGCCGCGCGACCGGCTCGAGCTGCAGCGGTTCGCCACCCAGCGGCTGGGCAAGGACGTCATCGACGTCGAGGACGTCGACCTGGTGCGCGGGGACAACCAGCTGCTCTCGCACGCCACCTGGCGGCTCGGCCCGGGCGACCGGGTGGGCCTGGTCGGCGTGAACGGGGCCGGCAAGACGTCGGTGCTGCGGCTGATCTCGGGGGACCTGGAGCCCCGCGCCGGCCGCGTCAAGCGCGGCCGCACCGTGGCGCTGGAGCAGCTCACCCAGCAGCTCGACGACCTCGATCCCGAGGACCGGGTGCTGGCGTCGGTCGAGCGGCTGCGCCGGGTGACCAAGGTGGCCGGCGGGGAGGTCACCGCGACGTCGATGCTGGAGCGGTTCGGCTTCACCGGCGACCGGCTCACCGCGCGGATCGGCGACCTGTCCGGCGGCGAGCGTCGGCGGTTCCAGCTGCTGCGGCTGCTGCTGTCCGAGCCCAACGTGCTGCTGCTCGACGAGCCGACCAACGACCTCGACATCGAGACGCTGACCGTGCTCGAGGACTTCCTCGACGGGTGGCCGGGGACGCTGGTGGTGGTCTCGCACGACCGGTACTTCCTCGAGCGCGTCTGCGACACCGTCTGGGCGCTGCTCGGCGACGGCAAGATCTCGATGCTGCCGCGCGGGGTCGACGAGTACCTCGAGCGCCGCGAGGCCGCCCTCTCCGCCGAGTCGGCGCTTGTGCCGGCCGAAAACACCCCCGAGTCGGCGCTTGCGCCGGGGGGAACCGCGGTCGAGTCGGCGCTTGCGCCGGGGGACGCGGGTGCCGGTGGGGGAGCTGGCGGGTCTGGCTCCGGCGCCGGTGGGCCGTCGGCCGCGGCGCAGCGCGAGGCGCGCAAGACGATCGCCCGCATCGACCGGCAGCTGACGAAGATCGCGAACCGGGAGGCCGAGCTGCACGCCGAGATCGCGGCGCACGCCACCGACTACGAGAAGCTCGCCGAGCTCGACGGCAAGCTCAAGGAGCTGACCGCGCAGAAGGACGCGCTCGAGGAGGAGTGGCTCGAGGCGGCCGCCGTGGCGGAGTGAGGCGGTTGCGGTGCGTCATGCGGGGCGGTGCCCGGGGCTGGCGGGCCGTATGACGTTCGGAGAGACGTCATACGGGGTGGTCGCTGGGGCAGCCGGGGCGTATGACGTCCCAGCACGGTGCGACGCGGCGCTCAGTCGCTCTCGAACGGCAGCACCAGCGTGCGCAACAGCCCGGCGAGTCGTGTCTGCTCCGCGCCGCTGAGGCCGGCCAGCAGGTCGCGCTCGCGGCCCAGCAGCCCCTCGAGCGCCCCGTCGACGGTGGTGCGCCCCTCCCCGGTCAGCCGCACCAGCACACCGCGGCGGTCGTGCGGGTCCGGCTGTCGCTCGACGAGCCCGCGCGCCTCGAGCCGGTCGACGCGGTTGGTCATCGTGCCGCTGGTCACCAGCGTCTCGCGGATCAGCCGGCCGGGGGAGAGCTCGTACGGCGCACCCGAGCGGCGCAGCGCGGCGAGCACGTCGAACTCCCACGGCTCGAGCCGGTGCTCGGCGAAGGCCTGCCGTCGGGCGCGGTCGAGGTGGTGGCTGAGCCGGCTCAGCCGGGACAGCACCTCCATCGGCTGCAGGTCGAGGTCGGCACGCTCCCGCGCCCAGGCCTCGACGAGCCGGTCCACCTCGTCGCGCATGCCCCCATGGTAGCGAGTCGAGATTCTTGATATCGAGAATCTTCTCGGTGGGAAATGTCTTGACGTCGAGAGAACCTACATCGCACACTTCTCTCGACATCAAGATACTTCGATGGAGAGGGGGCGGCGATGGGTGCGCATGCGTGGGACCCGGAGCGCTACCTCGCCTACGCCGACGAGCGCGGTCGGCCGTTCCTGGACCTGCTCGCGCGGGTCGGCGCGGACCGCCCCGCCCGGGTGGTCGACCTCGGTTGCGGCCCCGGCAACCTGACCGCGTTGCTCGCGAAGCGCTGGCCGGCCGCGGAGGTGGTCGGTGTCGACGCCTCCGCGGAGATGGTCGAGGCCGCGCGGGGTGCGAACGTCGAGGGCGTCCGCTTCGAGGTCGGCGATCTCCGCTCCTGGCGCGCCGAGCGGCCCGTCGACGTACTCATCTCCAACGCCACCCTCCAGTGGGTCCCCGGTCACCTCGACCTGCTGCCCGCGCTGGTCGACGCGGTCGCGCCGGGCGGCTGGTTCGCCTTCCAGGTTCCGGGCAACTTCGAGGAGCCGAGCCACGTCCTCCGCCGCGAGCTGGCCGCCGAGACGCCGTACGACGTGCACACGCGTGGTGTTGCCGCGCCGGACGCCTTCGGGCCCGAGATCTACCTGGAGCGGCTGCTCGAACTCGGCTGCCGCGTCGACGCCTGGGAGACGACGTACCTGCACCTGCTCACCGGCGACGACCCCGTCTTCACCTGGGTGAGCGGCACCGGCGCGCGGCCTACGCTGCAGGCGCTGCCCGACGACCTGCGGCCGGCGTTCGAGGACGAGCTGCGTGGCCGGCTCCGGGGGGCGTACCCGCCCGGGCCGCACGGCGTCGTGCTGCCGTTCCGCCGGGTGTTCGTCGTCGCGCAGGTCTCGTGAACGAAGAAGATCGACAGAGGGAGAACGCAGATGATCCGGCTGCATCACGTCCAGGTGTCCTGCCCCGAAGGGGGAGAGGATGCCGCCAGGCGGTTCTACGGTGACGCGCTCGGCATCCCGGAGGTCGAGAAGCCGCCCGTGCTCGCCGCCCGCGGCGGGTGCTGGTTCCGCGGCCAGGGCGTCGAGGTGCACGTGGGCGTGGAGGACGGGTTCCGTGCCGCCAGGAAGGCGCACCCGGCGTTCGTCGTCGACGACATCGACGAGGTCGCCGCCCGCGTGGAGAAGGCCGGCTTCCCGGTGGCCTGGGACGACGACTTCCCGGGCTACCGGCGGTTCTACAGCGCCGACGGCAACGGCAACCGCGTGGAGCTACTGGCCAGTCTTTGACACGCGGCTGGCTTACCTACGGCTCCGTAGCCTACGGTTCCGTAGGTAGGCCTGCGTGGGGCCTGGTGAGGGAGGACCGGATGACTGTCGCCGATGGTCGGAGCATGACCCAGACCGAGCTGCTGCTCGAGCTCGAACCCGTCGTGGAGGAGAACCTCGACCGCCACCTCTCGGTGGCCAAGGAGTGGTTCCCGCACGCCTACGTGCCCTGGAGCGACGGCCGGAACTTCGACGGCCCGCTGGCCGGCGAGGCGTGGACCCCGGAGGACTCCCCGCTCTCCGACGTGGCCCGCAGCAGTCTCGTGGTGAACCTGCTCACCGAGGACAACCTGCCCAGCTACCACCACGAGATCGCCACGATCTTCGGTCGCGACGCGGCCTGGGGCGAGTGGGTGCACCGCTGGACCGCGGAGGAGGGCCGGCACGGCATCGCGATCCGCGACTACCTGCTCACCTCGCGTGCGGTCGACCCGGTCGAGCTGGAGCGCCTGCGCATGCAGCACATGTCGCAGGGCTACCGCTCCGCCCACGAGCAGGACCTGCTGCGCTCGCTGGCCTACGTCTCCTTCCAGGAGCTGGCCACCCGGGTCTCGCACCGCAACACCGGCCGGCTCACCGACGACCCGGTCGCCGACCAGCTCCTGGCCCGTGTCGCCGCGGACGAGAACCTGCACATGGTCTTCTACCGCAACCTGCTCAAGGCCACGCTCGAGCTGGCGCCGAACCAGGCGATGCGCGCGATCACCGACGTGGTGACCAGCTTCCAGATGCCCGGCGCCGACATCGCCGGGTTCCAGCGCAAGGCCGTGCAGATGGCCGTGGCCGGGGTCTACGACCTGCGCCAGCACCGCGACGACGTGGTCGCGCCGGTGCTGCGCTTCTGGAACGTCTTCGAGCTCGAGGGGCTCGACGCCGAGGGCGAGCAGGCCCGGCAGGAGCTCGCGGAGTTCGTCGACGGCCTCGACGTGCAGGCGAAGCGGTTCGAGGACAAGCGCGACACCCTGAAGGCTCGCATGGCCGCGCGCTGAATCTCGGTGGCGGGATGGCCGGGCCGGCTGCGAGCATCGCGCCATGCACCTGGTCGTGATCTTCGGGCCGCCCGCCGTCGGCAAGATGACCGTGGGCGACCAGCTGTGCCGGCTCACCGGCTACCGGCTGTTCCACAACCACCTGACCGTCGAGCCGGTGCTCGACATCTTCGAGTTCGGCTCGCCGCCGTACACCCGGCTGGTCAGCGAGTTCCGCCGCCGCGTGATCGAGGAGGCGGCGGACTGGCGCCTGCCCGGCCTGGTGTTCACGATGGTGTGGGGCCTCGAGCTCGAGGACGACCTCGCGCTGATCAAGTCGTACGTCGACCTGGTGGAGGCTCGTGGCGGCCGGGTGTCGTTCGTGGAGCTGTCCGCGCGTCTCGACGAGCGGCTGGTGCGCAACACCACCGAGCTCCGGCTGGACCGCAAGAGGTCCAAGCGCGACACCGCGTTCTCCGAGCGCAACCTGCTCGACCTCGAGGAGCGGTTCGTGATGAGCAGCGGGGGAGCGCCGACGATCGCGGAGAAGGCCTGGGCCGGCCGCGACTACCTGCGCATCGACAACACCGACCTGCCGGCCGACGAGGTGGCGCGGCGGATCGCGGAGGCGTTCGGGCTTCCGCGGGCCGTATGACGCTGCGCGGGACGTCATGCGGGGCGGTCGTCGGGGCAGCCACCCCGTATGACGCAAGCGTCAGTGCTTGCGCGTCCGCAGTTCCGGCTTCTGGTTCATCCCGGCCAGACCGTTCCAGGCCAGGTTGACCAGGTGCGCGGCGACGACCTCCTTGGACGGCTTGCGCGCGTCGAGCCACCACTGGCCGGTCGTACCCACCATCCCGACCAGCATCTGGGCGTACATCGGCGCGGCCTTCGGGTCGTAGCCGCGGTCCTTGAACTCGTTGGCGAGGATGTACTCCACCCGCGAGGCGATGTCGCCGATGATCGACACGAACGACCCCGACGCCGACCCGATCGGGCTGTCGCGCACCAGGATCCGGAAGCCGTCGGACGACTGCTCGATGTAGTCCAGCAGCGCGAACGCCGCCTGCTCGAGCAGCACGCGCGGGTGCCCGGCGGTCAGCGCCTGCTGCATCATGTCGAGCAGGTGCCGCACCTCCCGGTCCACGACGACCGCGTAGAGGCCCTCCTTGCCGCCGAAGTGCTCGTACACCACCGGCTTGGAGACCTCTGCGCGCGCGGCGATCTCCTCGATCGAGGTGCCGTCGAAGCCGCGGTGGGCGAACAGGCCACGGGCGATCTCGATGAGCTGCTCACGGCGCTCCGCGGCGGTCATCCGCCGCGTCGCCTTCCTGGGCTTGCCCGCCCCGGCCTCGACGCTCACGAGCGCCATTGTGTCAGTCCGCCCTTCGCGGTCAGCGGAGCGGCTCAGGCCGCAGCGGCGGTCTGGTTGTTGCGCACCAGCTTGGCGTCGATGCGCTCGCGGACCGGCCAGCGCACGTCCTTGACCCAGCCGACCTTCTCCATGAACCAGATGACCCGCGCCGAGGTGTCGACCTGGCCGCGCATCACGCCGTGCCGGGCGCAGGTCGGGTCGGCGTGGTGCAGGTTGTGCCAGGACTCGCCCATCGACGGGATGGCCAGCCACCACACGTTGGCGGACTTGTCGCGGGAGACGAAAGGCCGGTCGCCGATGGTGTGGCAGATGGAGTTGATCGACCAGGTCACGTGGTGCAGCAGGCTGACCCGGACCAGCGAGCCCCAGAAGAACGCGGTCAGCGCGCCCTGCCAGGACATCGTCACCAGGCCGCCGAGTACGGCGGGCAGCAGCAACGACACGAGGACCCAGACCGGGAACTGGCGCGAGATGCGCACGATGTCGCGGTCCTTCATCAGGTCCGGGGCGTACTTGCGCTGCGGGGTCTGCTCGGGGTCGAACAGCCACATCAGGTGCGCATGCCAGAAGCCCTTGGTCAGCGCCTTGAGGTCGTGGCCGTAGCGCCACGGCGAGTGCGGGTCGCCGTCGCGGTCGGAGAACTTGTGGTGCTTGCGGTGGTCGGCCACCCACCGCACCACCGGGCCCTGGATCGCCATCGAGCCGGCGACCGCCCAGAAGATCTTCACCGCACGGTTGGGCTTGTAGGACTTGTGCGTGAACAGCCGGTGGAAGCCGACGGTGATGCCGTGACCGGTGAGCCAGTACATCACCGCCATGATCGCGAGGTCGCTCCAACCGAGCCAGCCGCCCCAGGCGATCGGGATCGCCGCCACCACCGCGGCGAAGGGCACCACGATGAACAGTGCCAGCGCGATCTGCTCCCACCGGGACTGGGTGTCGCCGCCCAGTGTCGCGTCGACCTGGTTCAGGTCGGTGACGGTCGCCGCCGGCCGGGTGTCGTCCCGGTCCGCGGAGGTGACGGGAGGAGGGGGCGTGGTCGGAGCTGTCATAGAAGAGCCTCACAGAGAGTCGGCTGCGTACCTACGAAACCGTAACCTACGCAACCGTAAGTATCTAGTCCGGCGGCGCGCCGGTCGGGACGGCCTGGTACCCCTTTTTGCCGATGTGACGCGCGCCTCGTCGCAATCGCGGCCGCCGGTCCGCGGGCGGTCGTGATTGCGTAGGCTGGCCCCGCCCGATCCCCGGTTGGTCTGTCGGCAGGGCCCGCCGCACTTTGAATGCGGACAAGCGACGTAGGTTCGACTCCTACCCGGGGAGCGAGGGCGAGTCCGGCCGCCGAGCATGAGGGAGAGCCAGTGCAGCCCGGAGAGTCAGTGCAGCCCGGAGAGTCAGTGCCGCCGGGAGAGTCGGTGCCGCCCAGAGAGTCCGGCCGCCCTGCGGCGGTCGTGGTCCTGGCCGCCGGCAGCGGGACGCGGATGAAGTCGAAGACCTCGAAGGTGCTGCACCCGGTCTGCGGCCGCAGCATGATCGGCCACGTGCTCCGTGCGGCCGAGGCGGTGCGGCCCGGTCACCTGGTCGCCGTGGTGGGGGTCGCCCGCGAGCAGGTCGGCGCGCACATCCTGGAGCGGTCGCCCTCGGCGCTGCTCGCCGTGCAGGAGACGCAGGACGGCACCGGGCACGCCGTACGCATCGGGCTGGACGCGCTGCGCGAGGCCGCCGGTACGACGGGCGGCACGGTCGTGGTGATGGCCGGTGACACGCCGCTGCTCGAGGGCGCCACGATCGCCGGCCTGGTCGCCGACCACGAGGCCGCGCGCCGCGCGGTGACGGTGCTGACCGGCGAGGTGCCCGACCCGTTCGGCTACGGCCGGGTGCTGCGTGACGAGACCGGCGCGGTGCGGGCCATCGTCGAGCAGAAGGACGCCACCGAGGAGCAGGCCGCCGTCTGCGAGATCAACTCCGGCGTCTTCGCCTTCGACGGGGAGTTCCTCGCCGGTGCGCTGGCGAAGATCACCAACGACAACGCCAACGGGGAGTACTACCTCACCGACGTGGTCGCGGTCGCGAACGCGGAAGGACTCCCGGTCGGGGGACACCTGGTCGACGACGTCCGGCAGACCGAGGGCGCCAACGACCGCGCCCAGCTCGCCGGCCTCGCCGCCGAGCTGAACCGGCGCATCCTCGACCGGTGGATGCGCGACGGGGTGACCGTGGTCGACCCGGCGACCACCTGGATCGACGCCGACGTGGTGCTCGAGCCGGACACCACGATCCTGCCCGGGGTGCAGCTGCTGGGTGCGACGGTGGTGGCCGAGGACGCGGTGGTCGGGCCGGACTGCACGCTCAAGGACGTCGAGGTCGGCCGCGGGGCGAAGGTGGTGCGCACCCACGGCGAGCTCGCGGTGGTCGGAGCCGGTGCGAACGTCGGCCCGTTCGCCTACCTGCGGCCAGGCACGCAGCTCGGCGCCGGCGGCAAGATCGGCACGTTCGTCGAGACCAAGAACGCCCAGGTCGGCGACGGGGCGAAGGTGCCGCACCTGTCCTACGTCGGCGACGCCGAGATCGGCGAGGGCGCCAACATCGGGGCGGGCACGATCTTCGCCAACTACGACGGGGTCGACAAGCACCGTACGACGGTCGGGCGGCACGTCCGCGGCGGCTCGAACAACACGTTCGTGGCCCCCGTGGAGATCGGCGACGGGGCCGTGACCGGCGGCGGGACCGTCGTACGCCAGGACGTCCCACCAGGCGCGCTCGCCGTCTCGGCCGGCAAGCAACGCACGATCGAGGAGTGGACGCTGCACAAGCGGCCCGGCTCCAAGGGCGCCCAGGCGGCTGCCGAGGCGCTCGGCCGTGCGCCGTCTCACACCGACACCCCTCAGGTCGCCTCGGAGGGCGGTCCTGGGAGACAATCCTGACAACCCCCGGCGACACCTTCGAGGAGCCTCTCCCGTGAGCGGAATGAAGCGGACGACCGAGAAGAACCTGATGGTCTTCAGCGGACGTGCCTACCCCGAGCTGGCGGAGGAGGTGGCCGACCTGCTCGGCACCGGCCTGGTCCCGACCTCGGCCTACGAGTTCGCGAACAGCGAGATCTACGTGCGCTACGAGGAGTCGGTCCGGGGCTGCGACGCGTTCGTGATCCAGAGCCACACCGCTCCGATCAACAAGTGGATCATGGAGCAGCTGATCATGGTCGACGCGCTCAAGCGCGCCTCGGCCAAGCGGATCACCGTGGTGGTGCCGTTCTACGGCTACGCCCGCCAGGACAAGAAGCACCGCGGCCGCGAGCCGATCTCGGCGCGGCTGGTCGCCGACATGTTCAAGACCGCCGGCGCCGACCGGCTGATCGCCGTCGACCTGCACACCGCCCAGATCCAGGGCTTCTTCAACGGGCCGGTCGACCACCTGATGGCGCTGCCGATCCTGACCGACTACGTCAAGCAGAAGTACGGTCACGAGCAGCTCGCGGTGGTCTCCCCGGACGCCGGCCGGATCAAGGTCGCCGAGCAGTGGTCGCACCGGCTCGGCGGCGTGCCGCTGGCCTTCATCCACAAGACCCGTGACATCGACCGGCCCAACGAGTCGGTGGCCAACCGGGTCGTCGGTCAGGTCGACGGCCGCATCTGCGTGCTCGTCGACGACATGATCGACACCGGCGGCACGATCGTGAAGGCCGCCGAGGCGCTGATGAACGACGGCGCGGCCGGGGTGGTCATCGCGGCCACGCACGCGATCCTCTCCGACCCGGCGGTGGACCGGCTGAAGAACTGCCCGGCCCTGGAGGTCGTGGTCACCAACACCCTGCCGATCCCGGACGAGCGGCACTTCGACAAGCTCGCCGTGCTCTCGATCGCGCCGCTGATCAGCCGCGCGATCCGCGAGGTGTTCGAGGACGGCTCGGTCACGTCGCTGTTCGAGGGCCAGGCCCAGTAGCCACGGGCCGGCTCCTCCCGCGTCACCACCCGGGGCGGGATTTCGCGCGGCCGCCCGGGTTCGCTAGACTTCCCGGGTTGCCTCGGCGAGGGAGAGCAGTGCTCGCTCCGTGATCGACGCGGCCGGCCCGGCACGTGACGCGTGCCGCTGGCCTGTGGCGTCTCCGGAGCGCCGTACTTCCCGCCGATGCGGCCACACACGTACGACGGTCGTCGACCATCACAGCTGAGGAGACCCACCCCCATGTCCGAGAGCAACATCCAGGCCGAGCTGCGCACCGAGTTCGGCAAGGGCGCCGCGCGTCGCATCCGCCGCGCCGACAAGGTCCCGGCCGTGCTGTACGGCCACGGCACCGACCCGATCCACATCACCCTTCCGGGCCACGACACGATGCTGGCGCTCAAGCACGGGGGCGTGAACGCGCTGCTGACCATCACCGTCGAGGGCAAGGAGCACCTCGCCCTGCCCAAGCAGGTCCAGCGCGACGTGCTCAAGGGCTTCCTCGAGCACGTCGACCTGCTCGTGGTGAGGAAGGGTGAGAAGGTCAACGTCGAGATCCCGGTGCACGTGGTCGGCGAGCCCGCCCCCGAGACCCTGGTGGTCACCGAGCACCCGGCCGTCACCGTGGAGGCCGAGGCCACCCACATCCCCGAGTACATCGAGGTCTCCGTCGAGGGCGCCGAGGTCGGCACCCAGGTGTTCGCCCGCGACCTGCAGCTCCCGCGCGGCTCCGTCCTGCACCTCGACGACGACACCCTGATCGTCAACGTGACCCACGCCCCGACGGCCGCCGAGGTCGAGGCCGAGCTCGAGGGCGCCGAGGCCGAGGTCGGCATCGAGCGCGAGGAGCCCGAGGTGGAGGCCGAGGCTGAGGCCGAGTCCGGCGAGGGCGAGACCGAGGAGTCCGCCGGCGAGTGAGCCGGGCACTACGCTGCGAGCCGTGGCGCTCGAGCGTGTGAAGCACCTCTTTCACAGGAAGGCCGGGGATCCCGTGGCTGACGCGACGACCAGCGAGGTCTGGTTGGTCGTGGGGCTGGGGAACCCCGGCCCTTCCTATGCCCGCAACCGGCACAACGTCGGCTACCTGGTCGTCGACGAGCTCGCGTCGCGGATCGGCTCGGGGTTCCGGCCGCACAAGTCCGGTCGCGCCGACGTCGTGGAGGGCCGCCTGGGCGGGCTGGGCGGTGTGGGCGGCGTGCGCGTCGTACTCGCCAAGGGCCGTTGCTACATGAACGAGTCCGGCGGGCCGGTCTCCACGCTGGCGAAGTTCTACAAGGTCCCGGTCGAGCGGGTGGTCGCCGTCCACGACGAGCTCGACATCCCCTTCGACACCCTGCGCGTCAAGCGCGGCGGCGGCGACGGCGGCCACAACGGCCTGCGGTCGATGCGCCGCTCGATGGACTCGGGGGAGTTCCACCGGGTGCGGGTCGGCATCGGCCGCCCGCCCGGCCGGCAGAACCCCGCGGACTTCGTGCTGTCGGACTACTCCTCCTCCGAGCGCAAGATCCTCCCGTTCCAGGTGGACCGGGCCGCCGACGCCGTGGAGTGCCTGGTCACCGAGGGTCTGGAGAAGACCCAGAGCCGTTTCAACAGTTAGGAACGCCATGACCCAGATCCCCACCCCGCCCGCCGACGTGGTCGCCGACGACCACCGGTTCGCGGCCTGGGCGGCCACCGTGGCCGGCGAGCTGCTCACCGAGGTCCGCGGCCAGGGCCTGGAGGGCAAGGAGCTCAAGGACGCCGGCGACCGCGCTTCGCAGGAGCTGCTCGCCCGACTGCTCGCCGAGCACCGCCCGGACGACGCGGTCCTGTCCGAGGAGAGCGCGGAGACGCACACCGACAAGACCCGGCTGAGCGCGGACCGGGTCTGGATCATCGACCCCCTCGACGGCACCCGCGAGTTCTCCGAGCCGCCGCGCGAGGACTGGGCGGTGCACGTGGCGCTGTGGCAGCGCACCGGCGAGGGCCCAGGTGGAGACGCAGGCGACCTGGTGGCCGGTGCGGTCGCCCAGCCGGGGCTGGACACCACCTTCAGCACCGGTGAGCCGCCGGCGGTCCCGGCGGCGACCGCCGCCCGGCCGCGGATCGCGGTCAGCCGCACCCGTCCGCCGGCGTTCGTGCAGGCGCTGGCCGAGGAGATCGGTGCCGAGCTGGTGCCGATGGGCTCGGCGGGCGCGAAGGTCATCTCGGTGGTCCGTGACGTGACCGACGCCTACGTGCACGCCGGCGGGCAGTACGAGTGGGACTCCGCGGCCCCGGTCGCGGTGGCGCGCGCCGCGGGCCTGCACACCAGCCGCGCCGACGGCGCGCCGCTGGCCTACAACCAGGAGAACGTGCTGCTTCCGGACCTGCTGGTCTGCCGCCCCGAGCTCGCCGAGCGCATCAGCGGGTTCGTGCGGCGATACTGGGAAGAGAACCCGCCGGCCTGAGGGGAGCGGTCGATGAGCGTGCAGGCGGTGTTGTTCGACGCCGACGGGGTGGTCCAGGACAACCCCGCCGGCTGGTTCGACGAGCTGCATGCCCTGGTCGCACCGGGCCGGGGTCGTGAGTTCGTCGACGACGTCTTCGCGACCGAGAAGCCGGCGATGCGCGGGCGCCGCGACTTCGCCGGGGTGCTCACCGAGGTGCGGTCGCGGTGGGGGATCCCGGTCCGGCTCGAGGAGCTGCTCGACCACTGGCGCCGCATCGACGTGCACGCGCCGGTGCTGGAGGTGGTCGGCGAACTGCGCGCCTCGGGTGTGCAGTGCTACCTCGCCACGAACCAGAACGAGCACCGCGCGTCGCACATGCGCCGCGGACTCGGGTACGACGAGGTGTTCGACGGGCAGTTCTACTCCTGCGACCTCGGCGTCACGAAGTCGTCCGCGGCGTTCTTCACCCGGGTGCTCGAGGAGCTCGGCCTCCCGGGTGAGGAGGTGCTGTTCGTCGACGACAGCGACACGTACGTCGAGGTAGCGCGCGAGGTGGGGCTGCTGGCCGAGCAGTGGTGCCTGACCGACGGGGTCGACGAGCTGCGGGCGCTGCTCGCCGAGCACGGCCTACCCGTCTGAGCCCTCCGGGACATCCTCGCCCTCGGCGTCGTCGGCGTCGTCGCGGTCCGCCCACTCCAGCAGCGGCGCGAGGTCGAAGACCTGGTCGTCGATGTCGCGGTGCAGGTCGCCGATCCTCGCGAACCGCTGCGGCACCGTGGCGATGGTGAAGTCGCCCGGCTCCGCGTCGTCGATCTCCTCCCAGCGGACCGGGGTGGACACGGTCGCCTCGGGGTTGCCGCGCACGGAGTACGCCGCCGCGATGGTGTGGTCGCGGGTGTTCTGGTTGTAGTCCACGAACAGCTTGGCCGGGTCGCGGTCCTTGCGCCACCAGGTCGTGGTCACGTCGTCGGGCGTGCGTCGCTCGACCTCGCGCGCGAACGCCAGCGCTGCGCGCCGTACGTCGGGGAAGCCGTGCTCGGGCGCGATCCGCACGTAGACGTGGAGGCCGTTGCCGCCCGACGTCTTCGGGTAGCCGACCGCACCGAGCTCGTCGAGGACCTCGTGGGCCACGTGCGCGACCCGGCGGACGGTGGGGTAGTCGCACGCCGGCCCGGGGTCGAGGTCGATGCGCCACTCGTCGGGCTTCTCGGTGTCCGCGCGGCGGCTGTTCCAGGGGTGGAACTCGACGGTCGACATCTGCACCGCCCAGATCACCTGCGCGACCTCCGTGACGCAGAGCTCGTCGGCGGTGCGTTGCCAGCGGGGGAAGTACAGCTGCACGGTCTCGACCCACGGCGGCGCACCGGCCGGCAGCCGTTTCTGGTGCACCTTCTCGCCGGTGACGCCGGTGGGGAACCGGTGCAGCATGCACGGTCGCTCGTACAGCGCGTTGACGATCCCGTCGCCGACCGCGAGGTAGTAGTGCACCAGGTCGAGCTTGGTCTCGCCGCGGGCGGGGAAGTAGACCCGGTCCGGGTTGGTCACCCGCACGACCTTGTCGTCGACCTCGACCTCCACCGCCGGGCTCTTGCTCGCCGCTGCCATGTCCCGACCGTAGCCCCTCCCCGTCCTGCGCCCTGCCCGCGGACGAGACACACGGCCCGCGCGCCGAGCGTGACGATCCGGTCGCTCCGGACGCCGTACGGCGACGCGGTCGTCACGTTCGACGCGCAGCCGCGAAAACCGGTCGCCGGACCGCGTCGTCCTCGCCACACTGGCGGGCCATGACCTCCTTCGTGCACCACGTCGCCGTCGACTGCCGCAACGCCTACGCGCTGTCCGAGTGGTGGAAGCCGGTGCTCGGGTACGTCGACGTGGCCGGTGACCCCAACGAGCCGGGTCACACCGAGTGCGTCATCGTGGACCCCGAGGGCCGGGGCGTCGGGCTCATCTTCCTCGAGGTCCCGGAGGAGAAGACGGTGAAGAACCGGCTGCACCTCGACCTGCGGCCGGCCGGCGACGGCGGGCGCGACGGCGAGGTCGAGCGGCTGCTGGGGCTGGGGGCGCGCGTGGTCGACGACCGGCGCAACGAGGACGGCAGCGGCTGGGTCGTGCTGGCCGACCCGGAGGGCAACGAGTTCTGCGCGCTGCGCAGCCAGGCCGAGGTCGACGGCTGGCTCGCCGTCCGCGCAGCCGCGGCTGAGCCCGCTAACCCCCGGCGGGAAGGAGCGGGCTCTGCGGGCCCCCGTAGACTGGGGGACCCACCCCCTTCCGCGCCGGCCCCGTGGCCTCGTCGAGAGGGGGCAGTCGTGGTGCCGTGAAGGAGCAGCCTGTGACCCTCAAGGGCCTCGCCGACCTCGTCCTGCAGGACAAGACGCTCGCCGGCGCGGTGGAGGACGCCCGCGGCGGCGCCGTACCCGCCCTCGACCTCACCGCTCCCAGCGCACTCCGGCCGTTCGTGGTCCGCGGGCTCGTCGACGCCGGCCGCACCGTGCTGGCCGTCGCCGCGACCGCCCGGGAGGCCGAGGACCTGGTCACCTCTCTCGGCTGCGTGATGGACCCGTCGCTGGTCGCCTACTACCCGGCCTGGGAGACGCTGCCGCACGAGCGGCTGTCCCCGCGCAGCGACACGGTCGGCAAGCGGCTGGCGGTGCTGCGCCGCCTCAAGCACCCCGGCACCGATGCCTCCAACGGGCCGGTCCGGGTCGTCGTCGCGCCGGTCCGCTCGGTGCTCCAGCCCCAGGTCAAGGGGCTCGCCGATCTCGAGCCCGTGGAGCTGACCGCCGGCGGGGAGGCGGACCTCGAGGATGTCGTACGGCGTCTCGCCGCGGCCGCCTACCACCGTGTCGACCTCGTGGAGAAGCGCGGGGAGTTCGCCGTGCGCGGCGGGCTCATCGACGTGTTCCCGCCCACCGAGGAGCACCCGCTGCGCGTGGAGTTCTGGGGCGACGAGGTCGAGGAGATCCGGTCGTTCTCGGTCGCCGACCAGCGCACCCTCGAGCCGAAGCAGCGGCTGTGGGCCCCGCCGTGCCGCGAGCTGCTGCTCACCGACGAGGTGCGGCAGCGGGCCCGGGCGCTCGGCGAGAGCCACCCGCAGCTGCGGGAGCTGACCGAGAAGCTGGCCGAGGGCCACGCCGTCGAGGGCATGGAGTCGCTCGCGCCCGCGCTCGTCGACGACATGGAGATGCTCATCGACCTGCTGCCGGCCGAGACCCACGTGCTCGCGCTCGACCCCGAGCGGGTACGCAGCCGCGCGCACGACCTGGTCGCCACCAGCGAGGAGTTCCTCGGGGCGTCGTGGGCGGCGGCGGCCGGCGGCGGCCAGGCGCCGATCGACCTCGGCGCCGCGTCGTACCACTCGCTGGGCGACGTCCGCGCGCTCGGCCTCGCGCAGGGCAAA
The DNA here is from genome assembly GCA_963816325.1 of uncultured Actinomycetota bacterium. Classification (GTDB taxonomy): domain Bacteria; phylum Actinomycetota; class Actinomycetes; order Propionibacteriales; family Nocardioidaceae; genus Nocardioides_B. The sequence goes on from CAWFKC010000022.1 coordinate 38,892, forward strand.
CCCTGGTGGAGCCTGTCGCCGTTCGGGCTCGACGCGACCGGCGGTTTCGAGCCCTCCGAGCCCTTCGAGACGGGCGCCGGGCGCCCTCCTCAGGGACCGGGAGAGGAGCCGTTGCGCGACGTCACCGGCGAGGTGGTGTCGGCCGACGTGGACGTCGAGACCGGCGCGGTGGAGTCCCGGGCGGTGCCGATCAAGCCCGTCGACGCCTACCTCGGCGACGTCGAGAAGGCGATCGGCGACGTGCGCTCCTGGCTGTCGAAGCGGTCCCGCGTCGTGCTGGTCACCGAGGGCCACGGCCCCGCCAAGCGGATGGCGGAGGTGCTCGGCGAGCACGACGTGCCGGTGCGGTACGTCGAGGCCCTCGACTCCGACGACGAGATCCCCGAAGGCGTCGCCGTGGTCACCACCGCGACCCTCGAGCACGGCTTCGTCGACGACGACCTGTGCCTGGCGGTGCTCACCGGCGACGACATCACCGGGCAGCGCTCCTCGACCAAGGACATGCGCCGCATGCCCGCGCGCCGCAAGCGGCAGATCGACCCGCTCGAGCTCAAGCCGGGCGACTACGTCGTGCACGAGCAGCACGGCGTCGGCCGCTACCTGGAGATGAAGCAGCGCGAGGTGCAGGGCGCGACGCGGGAGTACCTCGTCCTGGAGTACGGCTCGTCCAAACGCGGCGCGCCGCCGGACCGGCTCTACGTGCCGACCGACCAGCTCGACCAGGTCACCCGCTACGTCGGCGGTGAGCAGCCCAGCCTCGACCGGCTCGGTGGCGGCGACTGGGCCAAGCGCAAGAACCGCGCCCGCAAGGCCGTGCGCCAGATCGCCGCGGAGCTGATCAAGCTCTACGCGGCGCGGCAGGCCACCCGGGGCCACGCGTTCGGGCCGGACAGCCCGTGGCAGCGCGAGCTCGAGGACGCGTTCCCGTTCGTGGAGACCCCCGACCAGCTGTCCACGGTCGACGAGGTGAAGCACGACATGGAGCTCGAGGTCCCGATGGACCGGCTGGTCTGCGGCGACGTCGGCTACGGCAAGACCGAGATCGCCGTGCGCGCGGCGTTCAAGGCCGTCCAGGACGGCAAGCAGGTCGCCGTGCTGGTGCCGACCACGCTCCTCGTGCAGCAGCACTTCTCGACCTTCGCCGAGCGGATGGCCGGCTTCCCCGTCGTACTCAAGGGGCTCAGCAGGTTCCAGACCGAGAAGGAGGCCAACGAGACGATCGCCGGCCTCGCCGACGGCACCGTCGACATCGTGATCGGCACGCACCGGCTGCTCAACCCCGACACCACGATCAAGAACCTCGGCCTGATCATCGTCGACGAGGAGCAGCGCTTCGGCGTGGAGCACAAGGAGCAGATGAAGCGGCTGCGCACCAGCGTCGACGTGCTGGCGATGTCGGCCACGCCGATCCCTCGCACCCTGGAGATGGCGATCACCGGCATCCGCGAGATGTCCACGATCACCACGCCGCCGGAGGAACGGCACCCGGTGCTGACGTACGTCGGCGCCTACGAGGACCGCCAGGTGACCGCCGCGATCCGGCGCGAGCTGCTGCGCGAGGGCCAGGTCTTCTACATCCACAACCGGGTGCAGTCGATCGAGAAGGCGGCCGCGCACATCCGCCAGCTGGTCCCTGAGGCGCGGGTGACCGTCGCGCACGGGCAGATGGGCGAGCACCAGCTGGAGCAGGTGATGGTGGACTTCTGGGAGAAGCGTTTCGACGTGCTGGTGTGCACCACGATCGTCGAGTCGGGCCTCGACGTCTCCAACGCCAACACGCTGGTCATCGAGCGCGCGGACATGCTCGGCCTCTCCCAGCTGCACCAGCTGCGCGGCCGGGTGGGCCGCGGCCGCGAGCGCGCGTACGCCTACTTCCTCTACCCGGCCGAGAAGCCGCTCACCGAGACCGCGCACGAGCGGCTGGCGACCCTCGCCCAGCACTCCGACCTCGGCGGCGGCATGGCGATCGCGATGAAGGACCTGGAGATCCGCGGCGCCGGCAACCTGCTGGGTGGGGAGCAGTCGGGCCACATCGCCGACGTCGGCTTCGACCTCTACGTCCGCCTGGTCGGTGAGGCGGTCGCAGAGTTCCGCGGCGACCGCGACGAGGAGCAGCCGGAGGTCAAGATCGAGCTGCCCATCGACGCGCACCTGCCGCACGACTACGTGCCGAGCGAGCGGCTGCGGCTGGAGATGTACAAGCGCCTGGCCGAGGTCCGCAGCGACGAGGACGTGGCGCTGATCCGCGAGGAGCTCGAGGACAGGTACGGCGAGCCGCCGACCGCCGTGGCCAGCCTGCTGGAGGTCGCGCGGTTCCGGGCCCGGGCGCGGCAGGCGGGGCTGACCGACGTCACGCTGCAGGGCAAGTACGTCCGCTTCGCGCCCGTGGACCTGCCCGACTCCGCGACCGTGCGGCTCAACCGGCTCTACCCGAAGAGCATCGTGAAGGCCAACCTGCGTACGATGCTGGTGCCTCGGCCTTCGACCGCCGTCGTGGGCGGCACCCCGATCCGCGACGAGGCGCTGCTCACCTGGGCCCGTCAGGTGATCGACACCGTGGTCGACCCGGCAACCGTCGGCAGCACCAACTAGGAGAAGAACCACTGTGACCCGTGCACGCAAGCTGAAGGTGTCCGTCCTCGCCGCCGGCGGCGTCGCCGTCCTCGCGGCCTGCTCGGTGCATCCGGGTGCCGCGGCCGTGGTGGGCGACCAGTCCATCTCGGTGGACCGCGTCGACGCGGTGGCGCAGGCGCTGTGCTCGGCGAACTCCGGCGGCGGGACGGGTCAGCCGCTGGCCAGCCGCGGCGCCCGCCAGGGTGCTCTCTCGGTGCTGCTGGAGAGCACGCTGTCGCAGGAGTTCGGCCAGGCCGAGGGGCTCAGCCCCGACCAGCACATGGTGTCCCAGGCGGTCGCGCAGAACCAGTCCAACATCAACGCGCTGCCGCCGGACGAGCGGCCGGCCTTCCGCCAGGCGCTGCAGGACTACGCCACCGGCCAGCTGATCCTGATCAAGGCGGGCCACCAGTTCCTCGCCCAGCAGGGCAAGTCCACCACCGACGACAACCAGGCGCTCGCGCTCGGGCAACGGCTGCGCGCCCACTACGTCCACCGGAACGTCGACGTCGAGGTCGACCCGCGCTTCGGCACCTGGAACGCCAAGACCGACTCGCTGCAGGCCGGCAGCGGCTCCCTGTCCGTGGCGGTCTCCTCCAACGCCACCGCCGCCGAGAGCTCCGACCCCTCGGGCGGCTGGGTGGCCTCCCTGCCGGCGTCGCAGCAGTGCGGCTGACCCTGCTGGTCACCAGCCCGCGGGTGGCGCCCGGGCTGCTGTCGTGGTCCGCGTGGCAGGCGGTCGCCTCGGCCTCGCGCCGGCTCGCCTCGTCGTCCGACCTGCCGCTGGCCCGCGCCGTCTCCGCGGCCGGGCACCCGGTCGACGTACACCCCGACGCAACGGTGACCGCGCTGCTGGCCGCGGCCGCCGAGCGTGACCTGGTCTGGCTCGCCTCCGACGAGGAGGCCGAGCGGCTGCCGGTCGCCCTCGCCGAGGACATCGTCTCCGGCGGCTCGGGCGTCGAGGTCGAGGTCCTCCACGGCTCGTACGACGTGCCGGGCGCGCGTCTGCTCGACCTGGTGACGGTCATGGACAAGCTGCGGGTGCAGTGTCCCTGGGACCGCGAGCAGACCCACCGCTCGCTGGCGAAGTACCTTCTCGAGGAGACCTACGAGACGCTCGAGGCCATCGACACCGGCGACCTCGAGCACCTGCGCGAGGAGCTCGGCGACCTGCTGCTGCAGGTGTACTTCCACGCGCGCATCGCCGCCGAGAGCGAGCCCGACGGGTTCACCGTCGACGACGTCGCCGCCGGCATCGTCGACAAGCTCGTGCACCGGCACCCGCACGTGTTCGGCGACGTCGCCGTGGACGGGGCAGCCGAGGTCGAGGCCAACTGGGAGGCGCTCAAGCACGCCGAGAAGGGCCGCAGCTCGGTGCTGGAAGGCGTGCCGATGGCGCTGCCCGCACTCGCGCTCGCGGACAAGGTGCTCGGCAAGGCCGCGAAGGTCGGCGTGGGTCCGGACGTCGAGCCTGTCGAGACCACGTCCCTCGGCACCCGCCTGCTCGCCCTCGTCGCGGAGGCCCGCGCCGCCGGCCTCGATCCCGAGCAGGAGCTGCGCGACGCCGTACGCCGGCTCGTCGACGCCGTCCGCGCCGCCGAGCAGGCCTGACCCGCAGCCGCGAATCGGTTCGAGAAACACCTCTCGGCGCACCGGATCGTGTTTTTCGAACCGAACCGAACCGACGCCGGCGCTACACGGTCGCGAGCGTGTAGCGCACCTGCTGCCGCAGCGTGATCCGGCCGTCCTCGCCGCGGGCCCGCTCCAGCAGCGCCGCCGCGTCGGCGAACAGCCGCGGCTGCGCCTCGGCGGGCACGTGCCGCCACATCGCCCGCTGGCCCACCGACAGGGTGAACGCCCGCCAGGCCTCGGCGTCGGCGAAGACCACCGGCAGGTCCTCGCCGACCGTGCGCACCGCCGTCGCGCCGCAGCCCAGGAACAGTGCCTCCATCGCGGCGTCGCTCGCGAACGGGCCGCGCGAGCCGACCGTGCGCGGGTCGAGCATCCCCGGTGGGAGGTACGGCAGGAACAGGTCGTCCACGGCCGTCCACACCTCGTCCTGCGGCCCGAACGTGCTGATCCCGATCCGGCCGCCCGGCCTGACCAGTTGCAGCCACCGGGCAAGCGCGTCGGTGGGCTCGGGCAGGAAGAACAGCACCAGGGAGGAGGCCACGACGTCGTACGACCGCTCCGGCAGGTCCGGCGCCGAGGCGTCCTGGCAGGCCACCTCCACGTTCGGCGGCGCCGCGTCCCGGGTCAGCGAGACCATCGCCGGGGAGATGTCCAGGGCGGTGACCTGCCCGCCGCCCACCGCGGTCGCGAGCGGGAGCGTGACCGCGCCCCGTCCGCAGCCGAGGTCGAGGGCCCGTTCGCCGGGGCGGACCTCGAGCAGCTCGACGAGCCGGGTGGCGATCGGCGCGAAGAAGTCCACGCCACTGCGGTCGTAGTCGGTGGCGAGCTCGTCGAAGAGCCGGGCCACCCGCGCCGTGACGTCCCCTGCCTCGGTCATGGGCCCGAGTGTGCTCGTCGTACCCGGAACTGTCTGTAGCCCGGACGGGCGGAAGCCCGGCAGGCGAGCCCTGCCCGATTCGAGCGGCCTGCGCCGTTAGGCTGAGCACGTCCGGACTTCCCCAGCAACGCAGGAGTACGACGTGGCTTCCATCGAGGCTGTCGGCGCGCGCGAGATTCTCGACTCGCGAGGAAACCCCACCGTCGAGGTCGAGGTGGCCCTCGACGACGGCACCCTCTCCCGCGCGGCGGTCCCGTCCGGGGCGTCGACGGGGGCGTTCGAGGCGGTCGAGCTGCGTGACGGCGGCAGCCGCTACGGCGGCAAGGGCGTCCAGAACGCGGTCACCGCGGTCCTCGACACCATCGGCCCCGAGCTGGTCGGCTTCGAGGCCTCCGAGCAGCGGCTGGTCGACCAGCGCCTGCTCGAGCTCGACGGCACGCCGAACAAGGCCAACCTCGGCGCCAACGCGATCCTCGGCGTCTCGCTCGCGGTCGCCCGCGCCGCGGCCGAGTCCGCCGACCTGCCGCTGTTCCGCTACGTCGGCGGCCCCAACGCCTACCTGCTGCCCGTGCCGATGATGAACATCCTCAACGGCGGCGCGCACGCCGACACCGGCGTGGACGTGCAGGAGTTCATGATCGCCCCGGTCGGCGCACCGACGTTTCGCGAGGCGGTACGGATGGGCGCGGAGGTCTACCACGCGCTCAAGTCCGTGCTGAAGGGCCGCGGTCTCGGCACCGGTCTCGGCGACGAGGGCGGCTTCGCCCCCGACCTGCCCAGCAACCGCGACGCGCTCGACCTGATCGTCTCCGCGATCGAGGAGGCCGGGCTCAAGCCCGGCGAGGACATCGCGCTCGCGCTCGACGCCGCGGCCACGGAGTTCTACGCCGACGGCGCCTACCAGTTCGAGAAGTCCGCGAAGAGCGCCGAGGAGATGCAGGCCTACTACGCCGACCTGATCGGGGCCTACCCGATCGTGTCCCTCGAGGACCCGCTCGCCGAGGAGGACTGGGCCGGCTGGGCAGGGCTGACCTCCGCGCTCGGGGACCGCGTCCAGATCGTCGGCGACGACATCTTCGTGACCAACGTCGAGCGGCTGCAGCGCGGCATCGACGAGCGCTCGGCGAACGCCCTGCTGGTCAAGGTCAACCAGATCGGCTCGCTGACCGAGACGCTGGACTCCGTCGACCTCGCGCACCGCAACGGCTTCCGCTGCATGATGAGCCACCGCTCCGGCGAGACCGAGGACACCACGATCGCCGACCTCGCGGTCGCCACCAACTGCGGGCAGATCAAGACCGGTGCGCCGGCGCGCTCCGAGCGCGTCGCGAAGTACAACCAGCTGCTCCGCATCGAGGAGGAGCTCGACGACGCCGCGCGCTACGCCGGACGCGGCGCGTTCCCGCGGTCCGGCAAGGGGGCCTGAGCGCCGCCATGCCTGAGGGTCGTCGCTCGCCTCGGGGGTCCGGTCCCGGTCCCCGCTCCTCGGCACGTCGTACGACGTCCGGGCGGGGCGCCGGACGCGTCCCCGGTCGGCCGGCCAGCGGACCGGGCCGCCGCCCGTCGAACCCCCGGCCCCGGCCGGGTGGCGGTGACCGGCCCGCGCGGCGTGCCCGGGTCACCGGACGCGCCGCCATCCTGGTGCTGGTGCTCGCGGTGCTGATGATCTCCTACGCCTCGAGCATGCGCGCCTACCTCCAGCAGCGGCACGAGCTGATCACGCTGCACGAGCAGATCACGAAGTCCAAGGCGAGCATCGCCGACCTGTCGCGGGAGAAGAAGCGCTGGGCGGACCCGGCTTACGTCCGGTCCATGGCCCACGAGCGGCTCGGCTGGGTGATGCCGGGCGAGATCAGCTACCAGGTGATCGGCGAGGACGGCAAGCCGCTCGGCCACCACGACACCCTCCCCAAGACCGGCACGGTCAGCGACGCCCGGCCGCCGATCTGGTGGAAGTCGGCCTGGCAGAGCATGGAGGCCGCCGGGAAGCCGCCGAAACAGTCCGACGGGCCCCGGCCGGCCACCCGCATCCAGCTGCACAAGAACGCGAAACGTTGATCGACGCCCGCGACGAATCCGTCATCGCCGCCCAGCTCGGCCGCCCGCCCCGGGGCATGCACGCCATCGGGCACCGCTGCCCGTGCGGCAACCCCGACGTGGTCACCACCGAGCCGCGCCTCGACGACGGCACCCCGTTCCCGACCACGTTCTACCTGACCTGTCCTCGCGCCGCCTCCATGATCGGCACCCTCGAGGCGTCGGGGCTGATGAAGGAGATGACCGACCGTCTCGGCGAGGACCCCGAGCTCGCCGCGGCCTACCAGCGGGCGCACGAGCACTACCTGGGGGTCCGCGAGAGCATCGGCCGGGTGCCGGAGATCGCCGGGGTGTCCGCCGGCGGCATGCCGACCCGGGTCAAGTGCCTGCACGTGCTCGCCGCGCACGCGCTCGCGGCCGGGGCGGGGGTGAACCCGCTCGGCGACGAGGTGCTCGACCGGCTGGGGGAGTGGTGGGCCGCCGGCCCCTGCGTCACCCCGGACGTCGCGCCCGTGGAGACGCCGGAGGACGCGCGATGACCCGCGTCGCCTCCATCGACTGCGGCACCAACACCATCAAGCTGCTGGTCGCCGACCTGGACCGCTCCACCGGCGAGGAGCACCAGCTGGTCCGCGAGATGCGCATCGTCCGGCTCGGCCAGGACGTCGACCGCACCGGGCTGCTCTCCGACGAGGCGCTGGCCCGGACCTTCGCGGCGGTGGAGGAGTACGCCTCGCTCATCGAGCAGCACGGCGTCGACGCGGTGCGGTTCTGCGCGACCAGCGCGGCGCGCGACGCGGGCAACGGCGACGTCTTCCGCGACGGCGTCCGGGCCCGGCTCGGCGTCGAGCCCGAGGTGCTCACCGGGGACGAGGAGGCGCAGCTGTCCTACGACGGCGCGACCCGCACGCTGTCCGACGTACCCGCCCCGGTCCTCGTCGTCGACATCGGCGGCGGCTCCACCGAGCTGATCCTCGGCGAGCCGGCGGCGGGCGGCCACGGCCACGTCCGTGCCGCGCGGTCTCTCGACATCGGGTCGGTCCGGCTCACCGAGCGGCTGATGCCCTCCGACCCGCCGACGCGCGAGGAGGTCGAGGCCGCGACGGGGGCGGTCGACGAGGCGCTCGACGGGCTCCCGTCGTACGGCGTGCGCATCGAGGACGCGGGCACGGTCGTCGGCGTCGCCGGCACCATCACCACGCTGGCCGTCGTGCTCGCCGGTCTCGCCCGCTACGACCGCGACCGGATCCACCACGCGCGGCTGCCGGTCGAGGACGTGCTGGGGCTGACCGACCGGATGCTGGCGATGACCGTGGCCGAGCGCGAGGCGCTGCACATCCCGGCCGGCCGTTCCGACGTGATCGGCGCCGGTGCGCTGATCCTGGCCCGGGTGCTGGGCCGGGCGCGCACCGACGCGCTGCTGGTGTCGGACTCCGACATCCTCGACGGGATCGCCTGGTCCCTGGCCTGAAGCGCCGGACCTCCCCGGAGCCGGAGACCGACCTGACGGCCGGGTCCGGTCAGGCGGTCATCCTCCGGACGTCGGGCGCGCCGAGCCGGGCGGCGTCGGCGGTCCGGTCGTCCGGCTGCTGCTGGGAGTCGATCTCCGCCTCGACCCGCTTGCGGTAGTGGTCGACCTCGTCGGCGATGTGCGACTCGTCCCAGCCGAGCACCGGCGCGATCAGCTCGGCGATCTCCTCGGCGGCCTTCACCCCGCGGTCCGGCGTCTCGATGGAGATGCGGGTACGCCGGGTCAGCACGTCGTCGAGGTGCAGCGCGCCCTCGGCGGCCGCGGCGTAGTAGGCCTCCACCTGCAGGTACGTCGGAGCGCCGTCGAGCGGCTCGCCGAGGTGCGGCTGCTCCTCGACCAGGGCCAGCAGCTCGTCGGTCAGCGAGCCGTAGCGCCCCAGCAGGTGCTCGATGCGCGCGGTGTGCAGACCGGACGCGGCGGCCAGCTGCTCGCGGCGGTTCCAGGCCGCGCGGTAGCCGTGCGCGCCGGCCAGCTCGATCTCGTGCGTGCACGAGGCGGGCACCTTGCGGGGGATGCCGTGCACCACCGCGTCGACGGCGTCCTTGGCCATCACCCGGTAGGTGGTGTACTTCCCCCCGGCCACCATCACCAGCCCGGCGATCGGCGAGACCACCGCGTGCTCGCGGGAGAGCTGGCTGGTGTCGTCGGACTCCCCGGACAGCAGTGGCCGCAGCCCGGCGTAGACGCCGACCACGTCCTCGTGCGTCAGCGGTGTCTTGAGCAGCCGGTTGGCGTGCTCGAGCAGGTAGTCGACGTCGGAGCGGCTGGCCGCCGGGTGCGCGCGGTCGAGGTTCCAGTCGGTGTCCGTCGTACCGATCAGCCACGAGTCGAACCACGGGATGATGAACAGCACGCTCTTCTCGGTGCGCGAGATGATCCCCGTCGACGCGTGGATCCGGTCGCGGGGGATGACCAGGTGCACGCCCTTGGAGGCGCGCACGTTGATCTGGCCCCGGCCGCCGACCATCTCCTGGATGTCGTCGGTCCACACCCCGGCGGCGTTGATCGTCTGCCGGGCGCTGACCTCGATCTCCAGGCCGGTCTCGAGGTCGCGCACCCGGGCGCCGGTGACCCGGTCGCCCTCGCGCAGGAACCCGGTCACCCGGGCGCTGGTCGCGCACAGCGCGCCGTACTCCGCGGCCGTGCGCGCGAGCATCATCGTGTGCCGGGCGTCGTCGAGCTGGCCGTCGTAGTACTTGATCGCCCCGACCAGCGCGTCCTTGCGCATCGAGGGGAACTCCTTCAGCGCCTGCCGGCGGGTCAGGTGCTGGTGGCCGGGGACCCCGTGCCGGCCGCCCATGGTGTCGTAGAGCAGCACCCCGGACCCGACGTACAACCGCTCCCACACCCGGTGCTGCAGCGGGTAGAGGAACGGCACCGGTCGGGCCAGGTGCGGGGCGAGGTGGTTGAGGATCAGCGACCGTTCGCGCAGCGCCTCGCGCACCAGCCCGAAGTCGAGCTGCTCGAGGTAGCGCAGCCCGCCGTGGATCAGCTTCGAGGACCGCGACGAGGTCCCGGCGGCGTAGTCGCGGGCCTCGACCAGCCCGACCCGCAGGCCGCGGGTGACCGCGTCCAGCGCCGCCCCCGCGCCCACCACGCCGCCCCCGATCACGAGCACGTCCAGCGGCTCCTCCGCCATCCGCTGCAGCGCCTCTGTGCGGGTCTGCGGGCTCAGTCGTGCGGCTGTCTCGGTCATCTCACTCCACTTCCACCCAGTCGAGCGTGCGCTGCACGGCCTTCTGCCAGCCCTTGTAGCCCTCCGCACGCTGCTCGTCGTCCCACTGCGGCTCCCACCGCTTGTCCTCGTTCCAGTTCTCGCGCAGCTCCTCGGGGTCCTTCCAGAAGCCCACCGCGAGCCCGGCGGCGTACGCCGCGCCCAGCGCGGTCGTCTCCGCGACCTCGGGCTTGCTGACCGGTACGCCGAGCACGTCGGCCTGGATCTGCATGCACAGGTCGTTGGCCGTGACCCCGCCGTCGACCTTGAGCACCTCGAGCCTCACCCCCGAGTCCTTCTCCATCGCGTCGGCCACGTCCTTGCTCTGGTAGCAGATCGCCTCCAGCGTGGCCCGGGCGACGTGCGCGTTGGTGTTGAACCGCGAGAGGCCGACGATCGCGCCCCGGGCGTCGGAGCGCCAGTACGGCGCGAACAGTCCCGAGAACGCGGGGACGAAGTACACCCCGCCGTTGTCGGAGACCTCCCGGGCCAGCGACTCGCTCTGCGCGGCGCCCGAGATGATGCCCAGCTGGTCGCGCAACCACTGTACGGCGGAGCCGGTGACCGCGATCGAGCCCTCCAGGGCGTAGACCGGCTTGGCGTCGCCGAACCGGTAGCACACCGTGGTCAGCAGGCCGTTCTCGGAACGCACCAGCTCGTTGCCGGTGTTGAGCAGCAGGAAGTTGCCGGTCCCGTAGGTGTTCTTCGCCTCGCCGGGGGAGAGGCAGACCTGGCCGACCATCGCGGCCTGCTGGTCGCCGAGCGCCGCCGCGAGCGGGACCTCGTCGCCGAGCGGGCCGTTCTTCAGCGTCTTGCCGTAGAACGACGGGTCGGAGGACGGCCGGATCTCGGGCAGCATCTGCCGCGGGATGTCGAACAGCGCGAGCAGCTCGTCGTCCCACTCGAGCGTCTCGAGGTTCATCAGCATCGTGCGGCTGGCGTTGGTGACGTCGGTGACGTGCACCCCGCTCTCCGTGCCGCCGGTGAGGTTCCACAGCAGCCACGAGTCGGTGTTGCCGAAGATCGCCTCACCCGCCTCCGCGGCCTCGCGCACCCCGTCGACGTTCTCCAGGATCCACTGGATCTTCCCCGCCGAGAAGTACGTCGCCGGGGGCAGCCCGGCCTTCTGCCGGATCAGGTCGCCGCGGCCGTCGCTGTCGAGCGCCTTGGCGATCCGGTCGGTGCGGGTGTCCTGCCACACGATCGCGTTGTAGTACGGACGACCGGTCCGCTTGTTCCACACCACGGTGGTCTCCCGCTGGTTGGTGATGCCCAGCGCGGCGAGGTCCGACCCGTCGAGGTGCGCGCGGGCCAGGCCCGACTTGAGCACCGAGCTGGTGCGCTCCCAGATCTCGAAGGGGCTGTGCTCCACCCAGCCCGGCTTGGGCATGATCTGCTCGTGCTCGAGCTGGTGACGGGCGATCTCGTTGCCGCCGTGGTCGAAGACCATGAAGCGGGTGCTGGTGGTGCCTTGGTCGATGGCTCCGACGAATTCCTTCACGACGGACCCCTCTTGTCTAGTGGCCACGACCAATCCTGAGCCGAGTCAGGTATCGACCGTTTTGGCCTCATCCGTGGCAGAATGATGCAAGTAGATAACGCGGATGCGAGGTGTTGGACCGGCGAGACGCTACGCTCGGCTCCACCGACCGGAGTTCTCCTTGCTCGTCGCGGTAGCCGTGCTTCTCCCTCAGGACTGTCACCGCGAGCGACGCCAGCGCGCCCCTTTTACGCCACAGGAGACACCTGGGTGGGTGTCACCACACCATGGCCGACGGAGTGTCAGGCACAGGGTCAGTCCTCATCGGCCGGGGGTCACCGTTTGCCCCGTCCGAGCCGACTCCTGCGCCGCCAGCGCGAATGCCAGCACCTCGCTGCCCTCCTCGCCGGTGAGCGACGGCGCAGCCCCGGTCGTGAGCGCGTCGACGAAATGCTGGCCTGAGCGTAGGAAACTCGTGTGCCAACTGGTCGGCATGTCGGAGAATCCGCGCGTCTGGCCGTCTCGGTAGAGAACTACGGGAGGTGCACTCGAGCATCGGCCGTGTCCACGGGTGACCCAAACGACTCCACGAGTGCCCGTAATCTCGACGCGATCGTCCTGCGCGTATTGCACGGTGTCGAGCCTCAACTCTGGCGAGTGGACAACTTCCAAGGAGCCCACCTCGCCCCCCCGATAGCGCCAGCTCACCACAGACGGCGCATCGAGGCCCGTTTCCTCGGAGGACCCGATGAATGCGTGCACCTTCTCGGCAAGACCGAGGAAGAGCCAGGCGAGCGCAAACTTGTGGTGGCCGTCATCAAAGACCAAGGGCCCGCCACCGCATTTTTCCGGGTCCACGCGCCATGCGGTAGCCGCCGCCGGCACTTCCCAAGCGGTGGGGCTCCAACCGGCGTTGGATTTGATCCGGATACTCAGTACGTCACCAATCTCGCCTTGGTCAACGAGCTCCTTGGCGCGAAGAACAGGCGGATAGAAGACGAAGTTTTCGAACACCTTGAAGGCGACACCACGGTCTTTCGCCCGACTAACCATTGCCGCCGCATCGCCCAACGAGAGGGCCATCGGCTTTTGCAGCGACACGTGCTTGCCGGCGTCCATGGCGTCCAGCGTGATAGGCGCATGAAGGTGGTGCGGCACGAGGACTTCCACCGCGTCGACATCCGCCCGGGCAAGGAGCTCCCGGTAGTCCTGGTAGCGGTTACTCTCCGGGACTCCCAACTCGCCCCGCGCGCGGCGAGGTTCTCCGGGTTCGGGTCGGCGATTGCGACCACCGTAGCGTTCGGATGATCTAGATATGCCCGGGCGTGCAAGTCCGAGATGCGGCCGCAGCCGATGATTCCTATGCGGATCATGTCATTCCTTATCGGTGGCGAGATCAGCCCTTGACCGCACCTGCGGTTAGGCCCCGAACAAAATGCTTTTGAAAAGCGATGAAAACAATTACCGTGGGAAGGCTGGCCATCACGGACATCGCCGCTTGGGTCCCATAGGCAACGGAGAAGCGGCCCTGCAACTGCAGGATCCCGACCATCACCGTGCGCATCTCCTCGGAGCGGGTAAAGACAAGCGGGTATAGAAAGTCGTTCCAAATGAATGTGAACTGCAAGGTGGCCAGCGTTGCGAGGGCGGGGCGCGCCAATGGCATCACCACGGAGAGCAGGACTCGGAGCTCGTTGGCACCGTCCATAAGCGCGGCTTCGCGCAATTCGTCCGGCACATTCTGGAAGAAGCTGCGCATTACCAGGGTGCAAAGTGAGATGCCATATCCGCTGTGCACGATGATCATCGGCCACAAGGTATCGTACAAAGCAGTGATGTTGAAAAGTTTGAACAGCGGGATCAGCAGGATCTGCGGGGGGAGAAAGAGACCTGCAACGAAGAACAAAGTGATCATCTGCGATCCACGAGGGCGCAGTTTCGCGACTGTATACCCCACGAGAGATCCCAGTGCGATGGAGATCACCGTTGCGGGAATCGTCACCAAGAACGAGTTGAGGATGTACCTCCGCGCGTTCCCTGATGTCCACGCTTCCAGGTAGTTGTCGGTCGTGAGGTTGCCACTCGGCGTCCAGAGCCCGTGAGCCGCGATCTCGGCGTTGGACTTGAAGGAAGTGAGCACGACACCGAGCGCGGGGGCGAGGAAGAGAAGGCTCAGCGCTAGGAGCATCAACGTGATCAGGACGGTTTTGGTTCGTCCACTCGTCGAGGTACTCGGTCGATCGACCGAGTCGGAAATCGGGCCGCGACGCTCGTCGCCGATGGGGATTCCGACGTCAGCCATGCGCGTGCTCCTCTCGGTTCATCCAGGTGAAGAAGAGGCCGATGGTGACCAGAGTTATGACGAACAGCACAACTGAGACGGCGCTGGCATAGCCGAAGTCATAGGTCTTGAAACCGACCCGGTACAAAAAGACCGCCAGCGTCTCGGTCTTCCTGAAGGGTCCGCCCTGAGTCATCACGTAGACAATGTCGAAGCTCTTGAGCGCGTTGATCATCGAAAGCGAGACCACGACAGTGAATGCCGGACGTAGCGCTGGGATGACGACGTGCCGCAGTTGCTGACGTCCATTAGCACCGTCCACTCTGGCCGCATCGACGAGCTCGTCCGACACGCCCCCAAGGCCTGCGAGGAATACCACCATCGACAGAGCGATCTGTTGCCAGCACCACGCGGCGAGAACTGCCCAGAGGGCCAACTTCGGGTCTGCCAGCCAGGCATGCTGCAGCGACGACAGGCCCACGGCGCGCAGCCCCAGGTTTAATAGTCCGTCCTCCGGCCTGTAGACCCAGAACCACACCTGACCTATGACGACGAGTGACAGCGCGACAGGCATAAAGAACAGGGACTTGATGAGACGCTGGAAACGCTGGACTCTCGCGAGGCCAAGTGCGAGGGCCAGACCAACAACCGTGGGAACAACCACTGCCACGGCGCTCCACACGGCCGTGTTCCTGAGCGCGCCCCAGAAGTACGGATCGGAGTACATGTCGCGGTAATGCTGTAGCCCAACAAACTGGCTGCTTCCGCCAACGGCGTTCCAGTCGGTGAGGCTGTAGTAGAAGGAATAGAGAGCGGGGCCCACCACCGCAATCGCGTAGGTAACCAACGGAAGCGCCAGGAAGCCCCAGACCCAACCGAGACGCCGTAACGACACGTTCTCCACCTTCCAATTCGTGGACAGCGATCACCCCGGGTGGCGGCTGATCAGACGGCGGTTCGGCCGCCACCCGGGGCGGGGGCTACTTCTTGAAGACCTGGTCCGCGGACGACTGGGCCGCTTGGAGGTCCTGGTCGAGCGTCGAGGGATCGCCCACAAACTGCGCGATGGAGTTCAGACCCGCGTCCGACATGTCCGGCGGAGTTGCGAGGTCGTAGTTGAAGACGAAGGTGGAGGCGTTCTGCACCTCATTCGCAGCCTTGTGCAGTACCGCATTCTGGGAGCTAAGGTCCGCCTTCTTGTCCGGCGCCAAGGCTCCTTCCTGCAGGGCCATGATCTTCTGGGCTTCGGGCCCGGCCAGACAATTCAGCACCTTCTCCGCCCCGCTCCGGTTAGCGTCCCCGGCACCGATGGCCCAGCCGTCCACCGGGCCCAGGGCTGCCTGCGGCACACCTGGCGTCACCTCGGGGAAGGGGAACATGTCGTACCCCTTGACGGGCTTAACGTTGTTGCCATCCCAGTAGCCCGTAATCCACGTGCCCATGAGGGTCATCGCCGCCTGACCCTTCGCCACCATGTCGGCCGCATCGGTCCAATCGATCGCGTTGGGGCTCTCGTTGAAGTACCCCTTATCGAAGAGGGTCTTCCACATGGCGAAGGCCTTACGCACCTCGGGATCGGTGTACTTGGCGTCCCCGGTCATCAACTTCTGGCGATATTCAGGGCCGGCAGTCCGAAGGAGCAGGTAGTCAGACCAGAACTGTGCGGGCCAACGGGACTTGGATCCGAGCGCAAATGGCGTGACCCCCGTCGACTTGAGCTTGGCTGCGTCGGCGAGCAGGTCGTCCCACGTCTTTGGCATGGTCTTGATGCCCGCCTTCGCCATGACCT
>CAWFKC010000023.1:0-181774 GCA_963816325.1 uncultured Actinomycetota bacterium
GGGACGTCAAGCCAGTGACCTGCGCCTCCACCGACAGTTGCCGCGGTCGTTGCAGGGGATCTCCCTCCAGAACGAACCGACCATCCGCGATACGGTTCGCGAACCGGCCGACGACCGCCCCGAAGTTTGCGGTGTCCTGGACGTCGCCGTCGAGGGTGTCATAGCCGAGCACGATGTCGGCCACAGGACCGTGGCGATGCTTTCCCGGACGGTCAGTCATGCGGGCCCGGTGGCGCTTGACCGGCGGCGTACTCCTGCATAGGAACCGCTTCGGAGCGCCAGGCGTTCATCACGGGGTCGATGATGCGCCAGGACTCCTCTGCCTCGTCGCCGCGGATGAACAGGGTGGCGTCGCACTTGAGCATGTTCAGGATCAGGTTGGCGTAGGCGGTGCGTCCGCTCGCTGGTGTGCGGAGCTCGAGCTCGTGGCTCTCGGCTCGGCGGTCCGGACCGTTGAGGGTGGTGCCTAGGCGAACGTACGGCTCGGTGAGGCCCAGTCTGAGCACGTTCGGTTCGACTCCGGGCCACCTGTCGAGCAGGTACCCCGGCAGCGGCCTGAAGTGGATGGCGATCTCGGCTGCGTCCTGCGGGAGGGCCTTGCCGGAGCGCAGGGTGAAGGGCACCCCGGCCCATCGCGGATTCTCGACCGCGACGGTCAGGGAGGCGTACGTCTCGGTGTTGCGGCTCGGATCCACCCCAGGCTCGTCGACGTACGACGGCACCTGCCGCGTGCCGATCGTGCCGGCGGTGTACCTGCCACGGACCGACTTGTCGGCCATGACTTGCACGGATGGTGTGGCGACTGCGCGCAGCGCCTCGACGCGGGCCCCGCGGAAGGAGGAGTCGTCGATCCGCGCGGGCTGTTCCATGAGGACCAGGGCCATGACCTCCATGAGGTGGTTCTGCACCATGTCCTTGAGGGCACCGGCACCGTCGTAGTAGCCGGCGCGGCCCTCGAGGGTCAGGCTTTCGAGCCAGCTGATGTCGACGTGGTCCACGTGCACCGAGTTCCAGGTCGGCTCGAAGACCCGGTTGAGGAACCGCAATGTCACGACTCGACGCACGAGCTCGTCGGAAAGGAAGTGGTCGACGCGGAAGATCGTTGGCTCTGGCAACCGGACACGGAGAAGCTCGTTGAGGTGCCTCGCGGACGCCAGGTCGTTCCCGAAGGGCTTCTCGATGGCCACCGCGTCGGATGCGCGCAGGTGGCTGCCAGCGAGGGCCGCCAGCACCGGTTCGAACAGGAACGGTGGGAGCGCGAGGTAGACCAGCGTGTCCGGACGGTCGTCGCCGAGCAGTCTGCTCACGTCGGCGGCCCGGGTCACGTCGGCGGGCTGGAAGCTCAGCATCCCCACGACTGTGTCGCGCGTGGCCGCCGACGCCGTCGAATGCTTCTCCAGCTCGGTCGCGATGTGATCGCGGAAATCCTCGGTCGTCCACTCCGCGTTGGACGCGCCCAGGATCTCGAACCCCGGCGGTAGGAGATCGGCCTCGGCGAGCTGGGCGACCGCTGGCATGAGCAGCCGGCTGGTGAGGTCGCCGGAGGCTCCGAGAAGGACCATTCGTTCGATCATGGGTTTCTCTCTTTCTGGGGTGGAACCTGCTTGCCTGCCTCGCGGACACCGAGGGACGCGAGCCGCGGGGAGGGCCGTCCGGTGACCCCGGGACGGCAGCGGAAGAGTGCACCGGCCAGGGGCTCGCCGGCACGCCCGTGCTCATCGAGGTCGAACCACGAGGTCGTGATGTAGAGCTCCTCACCGGCCGTCCCGCCGAAGGTCAGGGACGTGGGGTTGCTCGTGGGGAGGGCGACGAAGCCGTCGAGGCGGCCGTCAGGGCGGTAGCGGCGCACCTCGCCCTGCCGCCCCAGGGCGACCCACAGCATCCCGTCGTCATCGACCGTCATGCCGTCCGGCCAGACCTGCAGGTCGCTGAAGTCCAGCAATCGACGACGCCCCGACACCTCGCCGGTCTCCGGGTCGACCTCGAACACGTCGACCGCACACAGCGCGGTGTCCGCGAGATAGAGACGCCCATTCGTCTCGTCCAGCGCTGGTCCGTTGGAGATCGTCAGCCCGTCGACCACGCATGTCACCTCGTCACCTTCGACTCGGTACAGGCCAGCGTTCCGCGGGCGTTTGTCGAAGGCCATCGTGCCGACCCACGCCCGTCCCCGGCTGTCGACCTTGATGTCGTTGGCACGGTTCTCGGACCTGTCCTGCTCGACCGGCACGCGTAGGTCCGTGCTTCCGGTCACGCGGTCGAGAACGGCCAGACCGGCCGGGGTGGCGACGACGGGGTCTCCCGTCGAGTCCAGCACCACACCGCCCGGTTGTCCCGGGGTCGCCCAGGAGATGTCGACGCTGGTCGAGGGATCCGAGCAGTGCACGCGCTCCGCGGTGATGTCGACCCACCACAGGCGGGCGGTCTCCGCATCCCACAGCGGCCCTTCGGCGTGCTGGGCGCGAAGGTTCATGAAGACCTCGACCGGAGTGTCACCCACGACCGGCACCTCCCTGGACTCGCAAGTCCTGTCAGACGTGCTCGAGCGCACCGGGCATCTGGGCCAGTTCATGCTCGGCGTGGGCCACCATCGGCATGCCCCCCGTGCCGACCTCCAGAGGCGTCCGGTGGTAGCCGTGGTAGGTCATCATCCCGCCGGAGAGGAACCTCACGTCCTCGAAGCCGTTCTGCTTCAGCACGCAGTAGGCGATGTAGCTGCGGAACCCTGACCGGCAGTAGGTGTACACGGGCTTGTCGCGAGGGATCTCGTCGAGCCGCTGGCGCAGCTCGGTGTAGGGCATGAGGACGGCCCCGGGGATGTGCCATGCGTCGTACTCCGCCTGCGTGCGGGTGTCGAGGAGCGTCACCTGGTCGACCACCTCCGGGAACTCCTCGGGGTAGCAGAGGTCGATGTCGCCGCGCAGGAGGTTTGAGCCGAGGAAGCCGGCCATGTTGAGGGGATCCTTTGCCGAGCCGTACGGCGGGGCGTAGGCGAGCTCCAGGTGCTCCAGGTCGTAGACCGTCATTCCGGCGCGCAGCGCCACCGCGAGGACGTCGATGCGCTTGTCGACGCCGTCCCAGCCGAGCACCTGTCCGCCCAGCAGCTTGCCGTCCTCCGGTGAGAAGAGCACCTTGAGGAACAGTGGGGCGGTGCCTGGGTAGTACGCCGCGTGGCCGTTCTGGTGGGTGTAGACCTTGCGGTATTCCATCCCTGCGGCGCGCAGCTCGGTCTCGGTCATGCCGGTGCCGCCGGCGGTCATCTCGAACACCTTGACGACGGCCGTCCCTTGGGTCCCTCGGTACTCGCTGTGCCGGCCGGCGATCGTCTCGGCGGCGATCCGGCCTTCCCGGTTGGCCGGGCTCGCCAGCATCGAGAGCACGGGCTCGCCGGTGAGGAAGTGCGGGGTCTCGACGGCGTCCCCGGCAGCCAGGACGTCGGGGTCCGACGTACGCATCTGTGCATCGACGACGATGCCACCCCGAGGTCCGATCTTCAGCCCGGCGTCCCGGGCAAGCCCCACGTTCGGGCGCGCCCCCGCAGCCAGGACCACGACGTCGGCCTCGATCGTCGACCCGTCAGAAAGGTCGAGCGCGAACCGGTCGCCCTCTGTCCTGCGAACAGCCTCGGCAGACGTGCCGAGCCGGAGGTCCACGTCGTGCGTGCGGACGTGGTAGTCCAGGATCCGGGTCATCTCGGGGTCGAGCCACGGCATCAGCCGCTCGGTCCGCTCCACCACGGTGGTCTGAAGACCCCGCGCCCTGAACGCCTCCGTGAGCTCCAGCCCGATGTAGCTGCCGCCGACGACGACGGCGCTGGAGGCGCCCCTCTCCAGGTGGGCGATGATGTGGTCCATGTCCGGGATGTTGCGCAGGACGTCGACCCGGGGGTCGTCCGCACCCGGGATCGGTGGCCGGATCGGTTCGGCGCCTGGACACAGGACCAGCTTGTCGTAAGACTCCCGGTAGGTCCGCCCCTGCTTCTCGTCGCGGACCTCGACCTCCTTGGCGTCCCGGTCGATCCGGACCACCTCCTGGCCGGTCCTCACGTCGAGCGCGAGGCTCTTGGCGAGGCTCTCGGGCGTCTGCAGCAGCAGGCTGTCCCGCTCCGGGATCTCGCGACCGATGTGGTACGGCAGCCCACAGTTGGCGAACGACACGTAGTGGTCCCGCTCCAGGATGACGATCTCGGCCGACTCGTCGAGCCGCCTCAGCCGTGCTCCGGTCGACGCACCCGCCGCGACTCCTCCGACGATCACTGTCTTCATGCCCGGTCCCTTCCTCGGCGAGGCTTCCTGCCCCGCACCTGTCCTTGTCACGTGCTGATCCAACTCTTCGGGCCTCACCCCGTTGGGATGAGCCGGATGCGCCCGGGCCACCGCTCAAACGCCTACTACAGAAGCAGCCACCTCCTCGGTGGTTGCGGCGGGCCGCTGGACCGGGATCGACGGCCGTTGGGCAGGTGAACGTCCGGCCCTGAGGTCGAGCTGACGGTCCAGCGTGATCGCGGCGTCGATCAGAGCCAGATGCGTGAAGGCCTGGGGAAAGTTGCCGATCTGCTCACCCGTGAGCGCGATCTCCTCCGAGTAGAGCCCGAGGTGGTTTGCGTAGGTGAGCATCTTCTCGAAGGTCACGCTGGCCTTGTCGAGCTCCCCGGCACGTGCCAGGGACTCGACGTAGGCGAACGTGCACAGCGAGAACGTGCCCTCCGAGCCACGCAGGCCGTCCGGCGAGGCCTCGGGGTCGTAACGGTAGACGAGGCTGTCGGTCACGAGCTCGGCGTCCATCGCCTTGAGCGTCGCGGTCCAAATCGGACCGGTCGGGGTGATGAAGCCGACGGTGGACATCCGCAGCAGCGAGGCGTCGAGGACCTCCGTAGCGTAGTGCTGCACGAACGCCTGGCGCTTGGGACTCCATCCGCGTTCCATGATCTGGTTGTAGATCGCGTCCCGCTGAGCGCGCCAGCGGTCCACCGGAGCGGGGCGGCCGTGAGCGGCGGCCAGCCGGTCCCCCGGTCGAGTGCGACCCAGTTCATCAGCCGGCCGTAGGTGAAGTCCTGGCGCCCGCCGCGGGTCTCCCAGATGCCTTCCTCGGGCTGATCCCAGTTGTCGACCACCCAGTTCAGCATGTCGCAGATCCGGAGCCATCCCTGGTGTCCGGCGGTGAGCCCGCGTCGGTCCATGAAGTAGATGCTGTCGAGCGCCTCGCCGTAGATGTCGAGCTGGAGCTGGTCCGCGGCGCCGTTGCCGATCCGCACCGGTGCGGAACCGCGGTAGCCCTCCCAGTGGGGTAGCACCTCCTCGGTGAGGTCGGAGGATCCGTCGATGCGGTACATGATCTTCAGCGGGCCGCCACCGCCCCCCTGAGCCTGTTCGTCCAAGCGGCCTCGCAGCCATCTGCCGAGGGCCGCGGCCTCTTCGGTGAACCCCATGCCGAGGAGCGCGTAGACCGAGAAGGAGGCGTCGCGGATCCAGGTGAACCGATAGTCCCAGTTGCGCTCGCCGCCGATCTGCTCGGGCAGGCCTGCGGTCGGAGCTGCCACCAGGCCGCCGCTAGGCGCGTAGGTCATCAGCTTGAGCGTGATCGCGGACCGGTTCAGTGCCTCGCGCCATCGTCCGGTGTACGTCGACTGCGTCAGCCACGCTTCCCAGAACTTCACGGTGTCGTCGAAGAGTCGCCGTGCCTCGGCCACCCTCACCTGCCGCAGCGGCCCGGCCGTTCCTGTCTCCAGGACGAGCCCCCGCATCTGACCCGCGGCCAGGGTCACCTCGGCGTGGAAGTCGCCCTGTCCGTCGACGTAGAACCGTGCCAGGCGTTCATCCTCCGGTTCCCTGACGAGGTTCACGGTCATCGACGTGCGGCTGCTCTGGAACACTATGCCGTCCTCGGACAGGTGCGTCTCGTGGGGCTCGCGTCCGTAGTCGAACCTCGGGGCGAGGTCGATCGCGAACGTCATCCGCCCACGGACGCACCTGACCATGCGGACCACGCGGTGTCGGGCGGAGGCCGTCGTTCCGCTGGCCACCGGCATGAAGTCGACGAGTTCTCCCACGCCCGCTTCGGTCATGAACCGCGTGATGAGGACAGCGGTGTCGGGGAAGTACAGCTGCTTGGTGGTGAACGCTTCCACGGTCGGCCGCACCCGACAGTGACCACCTCGCTCGCAGTCCAGCAACGCGCCGAAGATGCTGGGCGAGTCGAACCGTGGTGCGCAGAACCAGTCGATGGTGCCGTCGGTCGCCACGAGAGCTGACGTCTGGAGGTCGCCGATGAGCCCGTGGTCGGCGATGAGCGGGTAGTCAGCCATGATGTGCCCTTCTCGAAACACGTGGTCACCCACCGGGCGACGAGCCGGCCCTCGTCGGAGAGCGTCATTTCCTGGGTACCTCGGGCGACGCGAGACCCGCCTCCCCCCGGAAGGGTGATATGGATCGTGAGCAGCCATCACCAGCGGTCGGTTCCCGAAGGCCCTGGGCTGGATCCTCGTTGCGGGCGGCATCGGATACGTGCTGAGCAGCTTCGCCGACTACGGACTGGTCAACGGACCCAGCCTGCTGATCGAGGCGTTGGCCTTCACCGCCACACTGGGAGAGTTCTGGATGATCGGCTACCTCCTGACACGCACAGGGGACCGCCGATCGAGCCACACACAGTGTCACCGAGAGTCATCGGCACCGGGGCGATGCGGTGTAGTCAGCCTCCAGGTACGGGCACTTCGCCTCTGGACCAATCGGAGGTCGGAAGGGTCTCCTGTCGAGTGAGAAGAACCGATCCCGCTGACAAGACCGTGGACCTCCGATGAGCAACAGCGACCATCCGGCCAGGAGGGTGGCCTTCGCCGTGGCGGGAGGAGCGGTTGGGCTGACCGTCTCCGTCATCGTGGTGCTGAACCTGCACATCCTCGCTGGCTTGGAGGAGGGCTATGCCGCCAGTGCGCGGGAGGTCTGGAGCAGCTCGGTTCTTCTCGCCTTCGCCGACATCGCCCTTCTTGTGGCCGGCGCCGCGCTTGGCGTCGTGGTTTCGTGGAGGCGATCCGGCCGTTCTCCGCAGCCGGGGCAGGCACCGGAGCGACCCGAACGACCCGACCAATAGCCCCGGCCCACACCCTTGCGAGGCACAGCGATTGTCCGACCACGACACGGCAGGCGGCCGAACGTAGCTCGCTGGCGACATCGCCCCTAGCGCGACAAGGAGCAACCCGCCGGCGTCAACGTGATGCCAGTCGCGCGTTCGGAGGACTCGCGTCACTCCGTCACTCCGCAAAGCGGCACTGTCAGTGGGCCTGTCCCGCTCTGGCGCACAACGGTGACGGGGCTGGTAGGCGATTACTAGCCAGCGAACGTTGCGAACGCGAGTGCTCTGACCATCACCGCGTCAGGGTCGGCCGTTACGACGTGTAATGAACTCGTTCCGGGCCGGCATGGGGTGGGCCGCTCTGGTTTGGCGCCTGGACGCGCTCTTGGTGGTGCCGCTGGGCTTCCGCTTCGTCGTGGCCCCAGAGCCGGCCGACTTCCTGGTCGAGCGCGACGCCGTGGTCGCGTTCGGGGCCGCCTCCTCAGCGGGCTCCGGCGCAGCCTCCTGGTCGGCATCCTTGGCGTCACGTTGACCGCCTGGCCGCTGGCCCGTGCGGCCATACGCGCGTCGCAGCACCGCAAGCGCGGTGGCGTAGTCGTCATGACGCGTGTCGATCGTGATCTGCATTGCGTAGCTCCCCGGCGTTGACGGCGCTCCGTCCGTGACTCACAGTTCCCCGCAAAACTCCGAGATGACGGCCGAGCAGAGATGACGTTCCCAGCACGCGAAGGCAAATAGGTGGTTCGCCTGGGCCATGACGGGCAGCGCGGGCGGCCGAGGACTGTACGGCGATGCGCTCGTCTCGCCGCGCCGACGTGCGGACGGTGCAAGAGGCGCGCCCTCGCGTGTGGGTCTTTGGGCCCTGGCGGTTGGGCGGGCGACGAGAACGATGGGATTCGAGGTTCACGCTGTCGCGTACACCTTTGTGACGACTGAGGGGAGTCGCGATGTCTACTGTCCGGCCTGCTCCACCGACATCTGGCCATCGCAAGCGGCCGCTCCTCGGCTTACGGAAGAAGCCGGGGCGAGTGGCGCTGGTGTTCATGCGGATGCCCGTGCGCGCCTACGCGCACGACCAGGGCCACCTGCTCGGCCGCGCGTTCCTTCAGTTCACGCACGTGGGCCGCAACAGCGGCAAGCTTTACCAGGCGGTCGCGATGGTCCTCGACTACGACACCACCATCGGTGAAGCAGTTATCTGCGCTGCGTGGGGCCCGGACGTCGACTGGTACCGCAATCTCCAGGCCCACCCGGCGACGAACGTGAAACTGGACCGGACGTCGTTCACCCCTGCCCAGCGCTTCCTGACTGACGACGAAGCCTTCCAGGTCCTGGTCAGGTTCCGCGCTGCCCATCCGCACCGGAGCCACCTGATCAGTCGCATCCTCGGCTGGGGGGACCTGGACGAGGACGAGAGGGTGCACGAGTTCCTCCGCATCCACCCCTTCATCGCGTTCCGCCCGGCCAACCGGCAGCCGAGCCCGTCCGAGCGCCTGGACGCCTGATGTGCGACAACGGCATCTCGGGGTGGCGGGCCGGCTTCGTGCCCATCGACGTCGACTGGTCCGGAGAGCAGATCCCGCTCGAGCCCGTCGACGAGGTACAAGTCCTGACCGTCTGCGACAACAGCATCGACATCTTCCTGCTCGACCAGGGACCGGCCCGCCGCCTCCTATCTGACCCTGATTTTTCAGACTGGTCGCGTCGGGTGTGATTGTCCGGGCATGGTGAGCCTGCCGAGGCGGTAGCGGGCGTCGACCGCGTGCTCGGTGCCCGCCTCGGGGTGGTTTCTGGCGGCGCGGGGCAGTGCTGGCCGGGTTGATGGGCGATGCGAGGGTGCCTACGGGCATGCCGCATCGTCGTGGAGGCGAGTGGCGCGGTGAGGCGGGGCCGTCAGCCGAAGGCTGGCAAGCCTCGTAGTCGGTCCAATGCCGCGGTGAAGGCCTGCAGGTGCCGGTAGGCGGCGCCGAAGCGTAGGTGCAGCCGCCGGCCGTGCCGGACCAGCCGTGCAGCGGCGTTGAGGAACGCGAGCCGCAGCCGCTTGCCGCGGGTCCGTCGGAACTCGCCGGGTAGGGCCAGGGTGCGCAGCCACAGGCTGACGTTGTGGGCCAGCGCGGCTGCCTGCCAGTACAGCCAGTTGCCGAAGAATGACTGCACCGGCGCGTGGTTCATCCCGTAGTCGTTCTTCAACGCCCGGATGGTGTCCTCGGGGACACCACCGCGGAGCCGGTGGTGCGCCTCCACCTCGGCTGCGGACATGCGTTCGGGTTCGATGTTGGTGAGGATCGCGTGCAGCCGCCACCCGTCGAGGTCGTCGAGGGCGAGCTGCTCCCCGGCGGCGCGGGGTTGACGACGCACGATCAGCCGCAGCCGCCTCCCGAGCAGCCGGGTGGTGGTCTCGGCGACCTCGCTGCCGGCCTCGGTCTCCCGACCCAATGCCGGGGCCCACATCGTGGCCGGATCCGCGGCCAGGGCGTGGATCCGGTCCGCCACCGGCCGGTACTGCTTGGTGGTCACGGTGAAGTCCGCGCCGTGGCGTTCGGCGGCCTCGACGACCTGCTCCTGGTAGCCGGCCGAGTCCACCCGGATCCACAGCCGGTACTTCTCCCGGGCGCCGGTGGGGATCGCGGACACGCACTCGTCGATGAAGCGGCCCATCGCGCGGCCGTCGTTGGCCGC
The DNA here is from genome assembly GCA_963816325.1 of uncultured Actinomycetota bacterium. Taxonomy (GTDB): domain Bacteria; phylum Actinomycetota; class Actinomycetes; order Propionibacteriales; family Nocardioidaceae; genus Nocardioides_B. Next base: position 9,751 of record CAWFKC010000023.1, read on the forward strand.
ACCCCCGCGGGCGCGCAGCGCGAGCACGTCCCCGGTCTCCCCGACCACGCCGACCAGCGGGGACAGCGCGGTCTGCCCGGTCCGGGAGAACGCCGAGCCCTCCTTGCCGGGCCCGTAGACCGCGACCCTCGTGGCGTCCGGGTCGATGGTGAGCCGCTCACCGGCCGGTGCGGCGCCGGCCGCCCAGGCCCGGCGCAGCATCACCCGGTTGGTCGCGGCCGCCTTGGCCACCCGCCCCAGGTCCGCACCGGCCAGGAACCGCCACAGCGTCGGCACACTGGGCAACCGGTTCGCTCCGCGCAACGCGGTCGTGGCCGGGTCGGCCAGCAGCGACCGGTCGGTGAGGAAGTCACCCCCGGCCAGCAGCACCTCGGTCAACGCCCGGTAACACTCCCCGCCGGTGTAGCCACCGGGTCCGATCGGCCGCAACCCGCGTCGGTCGGCCTCGGCGACCACGTTGAGCCGGTCCAGCAGCGGACCCCACAGCGCCACCCCCGCGACCGGGGTCAGGTCGGTCTCCGAGGCGGCCACCACCGGCGTCGGGACACTCCGCGCCGGACGCGCCAGCAACTCATCCTCGACATCGAACAACAGGCCAGTAGCGTTCACCGTGCGGGTGCCCTTCTGTACGGACGATCGGGACTTCGACAATCACGATCTTTCCCTGCAGCAAGGGCACTTTCGCGTCACGACACAGCACCGGCGATCAACCCGGCTGAAAGATCAGGGTCTGACGGTGGGCCGCCTCCCGCGACGCTCCCGGCTCCGACCATGCTCGAAGGGGAAGTGGTGGACGGGCCGCTGGCCCAGCACGGCTTCTCTGCCCTGGTCACCGTCCGTCGCGGCGACCGCACCCACACCGTGCTGTTCGACACCGGGATCACCCCGGACGGCTGCGTGGAGAACCTGCGCCGCATCGGAAAGGACCCAGCCGAGATCGAAGCGATCGTGTGCAGCCACGGCCACTTCGACCACACCGCCGGCTTGTCCGGGCTCGCCAACCGACTCGGGCCGCGGAACCTGCCGGTTGTCCTGCACCCGGCGTTCTGGTCCCGTCGCCGGCTCGCTATCCCGGGCCGCGAACCGCTGGAGATGCCCACCACGAGCCGCCGCGCGCTTGAGGAGTTCGGGTTCGACGTCATCGAGCAACAGCGACCGTCGTTCCTGCTCGACGGGTCGCTCCTGGTCACCGGCGAGGTAGACCGGACCACCGACTTCGAGCAGGGCTTCCTCGTCCACCAGGCGCTCCGCAACGGGGTTTGGGCTTCGGACCCGCTCATCCTCGACGACCAGGCTCTGATCGTGAACGTCGCCGGCAGGGGACTCGTCGTCCTCACCGGCTGCGGCCACGCGGGGGTGATCAACATCTGCCGGTACGCCCAGCGGCTCACCGGGGAAACCCGGCTGCACGCCGTGCTCGGCGGCTTTCACCTCAACGGCCCACTGTTCGAACCGATCATTCCGCCCACCCTCGACGCGTTCGACCAACTCGCCCCCGACGTCCTGATCCCGGCACACTGCACCGGCTGGCGAGCCGTCCACGCCATCGCCGCACGGTTCCCACAACAGTTCCTCCAGAACAGCGTCGGGACGACCTTCCGCCTCACCGCAGACCTGGCAGCGACACCATGATCGCGGCAGCCATCCAGCCTGGCACATAGCACGTCAGCGCCAACCGAATCGTTGCTGACCGACCGCTTCATTCCCCGGGCAGCACGCCGGCGAGTGCACCCAACGCTCATCCCATCCTCGCCGCCTCACAACAACGCAGGAAGGGACGTACGGCCGTGACCGCACCGCAACCAGGGAACTGCCGGTGGCCGAGGGTCCGACGGCCTCATCACGCACAAGCCGTCAAGCGTGCCGGCCGCTTCCTCCCGCCGAGACCGCGTGTGGACCCCGTCCTCTGCGCGACGAACCTGAAGTAGAAGGCCGCTTACTTAGTCGGACAGACCCAACAAGACGCGTCTACGGTGCCTGCGTGATTGCTGGGTCACAGCTGGGTTGCCTTCGTATGCAGGTCAGGCGTCGCGGCGATGGAGGAGCGTCGCGGCGACGATCAGCGTGAGGAGCACGTAGAGGGCGAACATGCCGAGGCCGGCCCATGGCGAGAGCGCGTGCGGCCCTTCGGTGACGGCGGTAGCGGTGGGGGCGACGATCCGTTCGCCAGCGGTGGAGGGCAGGTAGGCGTAGGTGCGGGCGAACCAGTCCGAGGTGGCCATCAGCAGCTGCCACAGGGTCGACAGCAGCAGGAGTACGCCCAGCATGAGGGTGATGGCGCCAGCGGTGTGGCGGATGATCGCGCCGACGCCGAGGCCGAGCAGGGCCACGCCGGCCAGGTACAGGCCGGTGCCCCAGAAGACGCGCAGCACTTCCGGGTCCCCGAGCGAGGCCGCGTTGCTGCCCAGGAGTGGGTAGCTGACTAGGTAGGCGAGCGCGACGCCGAGGACGCCGACGCCGAAGCTGACCACCGCGACGAGGAGGGCCTTGGCGGCTAGGGCCGGGAGCCGGGCGGGTACGGCGGTCAAGGTGGAGCGGATCATGCCGGTGGCGTACTCGCCGGTGACGGTCAGCACGCCCAGGACGGCTACGACGACTTGGGCGAAGGTGTAGCCCATCGCGATGGCCATGCGCCCGTCCGGCGCGGAGGCCTCGTCGACAACCGAGGCGACGGCCAGTAGGACGGCGATGAGCACCATGGCAGTGAGCGTGCCGAGGACGGTCCAGTAGGTGGAGCGCAGGCTCCACAGCTTGATCCACTCCGCGTGCAGCACGCGGCGGAAGGTCACCGGGTGCACGACGCTGCGGGCAGCGTCGGTGCTGGAGACGGTGCTCATCGTGGCGCTCCCTGGGTGAGGCTGTCGACGGCCGAGCGGTACTCCACCTCGTCGCGGGTCAGGGATAAGAACGCCTCTTCGAGTGAGGCGGTTTGTGGGGTCAGCTCGTGCAGCGCGATGCCGTGAGCGGCCGCGAGGTCGCCGATGGTGGCGCTGCCGAGCTCAGCCACCTCCAGGCGGTCGGGTGCCTGGCTGAGGATCTGGGCGCCTTCGCGGGCCACAACCTCGGCCAGCTCGTGGGCGCGAGGACTGACCACTCGCACGATGGACTGTGTGGCCGCGGCGACCACCTCCTCGAGCGAACCGCTGGTGATGATCTTGCCGCGGCCGATGACGACCAGGTGGTCGGCGGTCTGGGCCATCTCGCTCATCAGGTGGGAGGAGATGAACACCGTGCGTCCTTCGCGTGCCCACTGCTGGGCGAGGGTGCGCACCCATTTCACGCCTTCGGGATCCAGGCCGTTGACCGGCTCGTCGAGGATGAGGGTGGCAGGGTCACCGAGGAGCGCGGCGGCCAGCCCGAGGCGTTGCCCCATGCCCAAAGAAAAGCCGCCCACGCGGCGGTGCGCCACGGACTCCAGGCCGGTCATCTCGATGACCTGCTGCACCCGTCGCCGCGGGATCCCGTGGGTGGCGGCCATCGCGCGCAGGTGCTGGTATGCGCTGCGCCCGGTGTGCACTGCCTTGGCGTCGAGGAGAACACCGACCTCGCGGAGCGGCGCCGGGTGCGCGGCGTAGGGCTTGCCGTTGACGGTCACCGTGCCGGCGGTGGGCCGGTCGAGCCCGACGATCATCCGCATCGTGGTCGACTTCCCGGCGCCGTTGGGACCGAGGAATCCCGTGACGGCGCCGGGTCGAACCGAGAAGGAGGCACCATCCACGGCCGTGGTGGCCCCGTAGCGTTTGGTGAGGGCCTGGGCCTCGATCATGATGCTCCCTTACGGGTTAGTCTGCCTTCCTGGTGCGGCCGCGTGGCGGCGAGCAGCCCTGACCGGACTCGTTTCTCCCGGCGGCCACCGCAAGTGGCGCTGTTAAGGCGTCTTCTTCGACCGTGCTCGTCCCTGTTCAGCAGCCCCAGGGTCGCATGCACGGTGGCTCGCCGACCATGGTCCCGAAACGGGAGATTTCGGCCGCGTGCTCGGTCCTCCAACGGCGTGACCGTCGACCTGTACGGGCACCTCGCCCCCGAGGCCGCGCAGGAGGCCGCCGACGTCCTCGACGCGGCCCTCGGCCTGTGATAGCGAGAACCGCGGTCAAAGACTGCGGTCGGGACGTGAAAACGGCCCCTCACCGGATGACGCGGGGGCCGTTTCCCCTGATTTCTAAGGGGATTCCCTCGGTCGGGCTGACAGGATTTGAACCTGCGACCTCTTGTCCATCGACAGCCGGCGCGGGAGACCTGCCATCCTTTGCGGAAACGTGTCCTGACCTGCGCATACGACCCGTCGCGCCGACTTGGATCATGCGCGATTTTGAGGGTGTGAGCGGGCTTGCGACCCAATACTTGGGGAATAAGTGCGGCACGATTGCTTCGCCGGACACCGCATCAAACGACGCCCAGGTCGACAAGCTCTGCGGCTGAGCGGTAGGTAAGGCGTGGCACCTCTCCCCCACTGTGACAACGGATTGAGCCGGTTCGACCCTGAGAGGCTGGACGGCTTCCAACCCGGACTGGAGCATGCCAATCAGAGGTGTCGGCGGACGTGGGGTCGGCAGCGTCACTTCGCCCAGAAAGCAGCACCTCTCCTGTCGCGTCACAGCTGGTTGATGGGTTGGCACAGTGCACACGGCTGCTCAGCGAGGAGACCGGGGTGTCGTCGTTCGCCGGCATCACCAACTCGAGGCGTTAGCCGACGCTGCGCTCGGTGGTGATGGTGTCGCTCCCCTGCGGTCGGTCGATCTTGTTGCGGGGCGCCGCCACGTAGACGTCGACCACATGGGAGCGCACGCCTCGCTGGCCATCAGGCGCTGAAGCAACTCAAATTCCCGCGTCGTACGGTTGAGGCGGTCTGTGCCGCACAGCAGATGTCAGGCCTCCGGTAACCACGGGTACGTCTCCGGAGTGCACTTCGGCCGTCTGCCGAGGGAGGAGTGCACGCAGTCGCGCAGACAGCTCGGCTACCTCGAACGTCTGGGTGATGTAGTCGTCGGCGTAGGCGTCCAGGGCGGCAACTTTGTCGGCGGTGGCGGCGGGTGCCGTCAGCATCAGAACGGGCGTACGGATGCCGAGCCGGTGCAGCCCGCGACAGACCGTGAGCCCTCTATGGATGGCAGGGGCCAGGTGAGCAGGAGCACGTCCATGACGGTCTTGGGCGCGGCTGCATCGAGGCCCTGGGACGCCGGGGCCATCGTGGTGTACGTCGATCTGCCATTGGGCGTGAGCTGCGTACTGCGCGGCTCTCTCGCCGCAAGCGAGGAGTGATGTTTCAATGGCGACGGGCCCGGCAACAACAGAGATGATGTCACGGCGGGGGTTGCTGCCCTGTTGTCCCCGCAGAGAAATCGAGCGCCTCGGGTCTCATGTCAGTTCCAGGGATAGACGGTATGACGTGACCGGCTGATCGCAGCGCCGGTTGCGGGCCGGGGCCTCGCTCACAAGATTCGTGGGTTACCGAGCAGGGGCCGCCTGCTCGGCCTATCCGACAATTGCGGGTGGCCCCGTGTTTACCGAGGGTACGAGCGTTGGGCTCGACGTGCACGCACGACGGAGAAACCGTGGCGGCTACTTGCCGGCTTCGGCCTTGGCGGCCGCCACGTCGCGGTGCACGCCGGCGTACGTCGCCGCCGCGTCTCCCTCGTCGCGGAACTCCAGGCGCCACCCGGTGACCACGCGGCTGATCGTCCAGCGTCGTCTACCTGCTCGACTGGTGCCTGTGTAGGTGCCGCGGTCCTCCAAGAACTCAATATCCATGGCGGTGCTCCTCACAGGTGGGACGAGCCTGGCCACGCGGCACGCTCGTGAGCCGCTGCAGGCGAAGCTCGTCTCGCAGGGCGTACGGAACCGGGTGGCCGCGGTCGGCCAGGCTCTTGACGTACGCCTCCAACGCGTCAAGAAGCGCGAGACGTGCGGCCGGCTCCAGACGTCTCTGCGGCAGGTGTCGCTCCTGCGCCAAGGCGGTCCGTGCGCTGAGGACCCTGTGCCACAAGGCCGTCGGTGTGGTGCAGCGCTCCAGAGTGGGCGGAGAGTCGAACGGAACGACGAACGGGAACTGCTCGGGCATGGTCAGCGCCTTCCCACCGAGTGGAGAGTCTCCCCGTTGAAGGCGCCCTTCGCGGTGTTTCGAAGTCTACGTGTCTAGCGTGACGAGGGTCTTCGGTCTGCGAACTCCAGACGAGCCTCGCCTTCTCGATATCTGACTCACGCCTCAGCGCCCGTTCGACAAGGCGTACAGCGTCGCGGGTCAGGGAACCCCGTGGAGTCGCTTGCGAGCCCGTATGGCGCCACCGCGGTTGCGCTCGTGTCAGTTGCCAGCGGACATGACTGGTCTTCAACGTCGGCGCCGTGCGGCGCGGAGATCGGCGCCCACCGCATGCAGGTGGCGGATGGCGGTGGCGTAGGAAGCTCGAGCGGTGGTCTCCTCGTAGCGCACTGATCGGTCCTCGCAGAAACGGCGGACCACAGACTGCGCGTGCCTGAGGTTGGGCCGCGGCATGCTCGGGAACAGGTGGTGCTCGATCTGGTAGTTCAGCCCGCCCAGCGCGTAGTCCACGAACACGCCGCCGCGCACGTTGCGAGAAGTCAGCACCTGACGCAGGAGCGGGTCCGCCGCTTCGTCGGGATCGAGGATGGGCATGCCCTTGTGCCCGGGCGCGAACGAACACCCCAAGTAGATGCCGAACAAGGACTGGTGCACGACAGCGAAGACCACTGCCTGCTGCCAGGTAAGGGCAGTCCCGAGGAGCGCTACGTAGGCCGCCACGTGGACCACGAGAAGCACCGACTCCAACCCGCGGTGGCGAGCCCCGGGACGCATCAACACCCGGACGCTCGACAGGTGCAGGTTCATCGCCTCAAGAGTCAGCAGCGGGAAGAACAGCCACGCCTGGTGCCGGGTCAGCCAGCCCGCCAGGCCACTCCTCGGTAGAGCCTGGCGCGGGTCGAACACGAGGGCTCCGGGATACACGTCGGGGTCGGAGTCCGGATCGTTGGGATGTGCGTGGTGGGCGTTGTGCTTGTCGACCCACCAGGTGTAGCTCAGGCCGTTGAGCAGGTTGCCACTGAGAAGGCCCAGCGCCTCGCTGCCGCCGCGCCGACGGGTGATCTGGCGATGGCCGGCGTCGTGGCCGAAGAAGGCTGTCTGCGTCGACACCACGGCGAGAACCGGCGCGAGCAGCATCGCCCACCAAGATTGGCGGAGCCACATCAGCCCGGCCACGGTGGCGGCCAAGGCCAGCAGCTCGACCGCGAGCAGAGCGGCGTAGAACCCCGGTCGGGGTCGGAGCAGGCCGAGGCGGCGAATCTCGGCGGCCAACTCGGCGTATCCCCCGGTGGGAGCCGAGGGACGGGGACTGTCAACGACGGACATAGGCGCGACCCAACACTCGTAACGGTGCCGCCGAGGTCCTGAGCAGCCGGTCCAGAGAGCGTACGCCGGTCGCGGTTTCGGCCCTTCCGCGAGCCAGCACGCCGGCGCCCGCCAACGGTTCAGCGTAGCGACGAAGTCGCGGATTCGCGTCGGAGGGCATGCGGCGGGGCGACCGGACGGCAGTACGCCGATGCGTCTTGCCGCTCCTGACGGCGAGCCGACTGGGGCGGTCGGGCATCGGCCCGCCCGCACGGGCGGGACTCGGTGGAGTCACCCGCACCACGGCCCCGGGCGGGAGTAGCTGGCGCCCTGGAACCTCGTCAACCGCTGCGCCTGCCGTTGTCCGGCTCGCCGGACCGGGGCAAGCCTCGACGGCGGTTGGTGGCCTCACTCCCGCGACATAGGCATCGAGCTCGTCGATCTGGTCGATCGTTTTCAGGACGGCGTCGGACGGGTGGACCGGGCGCTGTACTCACGGCCCGACTGGGACACGCAGCCTCGCAGCGTGCGCGTGGCACGCGGCAAGCTGAAGGCCGGATCCTTTGCGAACGACAACACCCACGTCATGGTGTTGTCCATGGCGACAAGGACCCGGCTCATCCTGCTCGTGATGCCGCCGAACCATCCAGGAGAGCGCCTGCGATGGCGCTTCCAGCTGGCCCGTCGCACGGTTCGTCGGCCACGGACATCCTAGAAATGTCTGCGTCGGGCCTCGACGATCCAGTCGCCGGGGGCCACGACCACCAGACCGAGGGCGGAAGCCGGTGGCTGCAACCGCACAGTTCGACACACTGAAACCCATGCCCCGACAGGGACCCGTGATCGTGGCGATGGCAGGTGCCTCTCGGGGGGCAACCTCTGGGGCTCACCCGTTGTCAGTCGCGTCGTAGGTCTCCACAATGGCGTTGGCCAGTTGCCCCACCGTCACTCCGGCTCGCCGCGCGGCTTCCTCCAGCAGTTCCCGGGCTCGGCCGGCGTCCACCGACCCGCGCTCCATGAGGATCCCGATGGCGATGTCCCACGCATGGCGGCGCGGACCACGGCCGGGGCCACCTCGACGGTGCGGCGGGACCGGAAGGAGAGATCCGAGTTGACGACGGCACCAGGGGCCCAGGCGCCGAAGACGTCGGCAATATCCTGGTGCAGCCCGGTGAACGCGCGCGCGGAGGCGGCGTACAAGTTCACCGTGCCGACGCCCCTTCCGTGGTGGAGGATCGGGAGGGTAAGCGTATTGGCCACCCCCTTCGCGGCGGTTGCTCTGGCGAACGTCTGCCACCGCTCCTCGTCAACCGATACGTTGGGCTCGTAGTCGAGGACCTGGTCAGCCTCCGGCGCCTTCACGCACGGCCCACCCACCAAGTACTGGATCGCATCGAGGACGGCAACCTCCGCCGCTGTCGCCACCAAGGTGCACGCGACACCATTCTCCAGCGAGCCCACGCTGAGCCCGACAACATCGGGGACGAGCTCTCGCACAGCCTCCGCCCTGCGATGAAGCTCGTGGAGCAACTTGGAGTCGTACCACTTCTCGAGCTCCCCGATGACCTCGGTGGTCTCCGGAATCGGTTCCATGATCCGCTTCCAGTACCCACCTCACCCGCGCACACACCGGCCGCGCTGCCCTGACAGACCGGACTGGCCGACAGCCAGCGCAACACCGAAGTTTCAGGTCTAGAGTGCCCACTCCATACTCCCCGGACCGCCCCGATCGAGCAGTCGGAACCAGACTGAAGAGAGCGTTCGTACCGAACTTGGTGGCGCGACGGCCCGATAAGCCGTTCCGTCTGCCCCGATCTCGAGGCTGGGCCGGGAGGCCTCATCGCATGGCGAAGGAGGCCCAGACGGACTTGCCCTCACCAGGTCTCCTCGAGACGCCCCAGGCCTGGCTGACGAGCTCGACGATAGAAACTCCCCTGCCGGTGCTGTCGAGGAGCTGTGGCGCGAGGCGGACGGGAACGACCGGCGAGCCGTCTTGCACGGTCAACAGCACGAGCTGACCCGCTTGCTCCAAGGTCACCGTGAACGGCGTGCGCGCATGCCGCACCGCGTTTCCCGCCAGCGCGCTGGCCACCAAGAGCACGTCGTCAACCAGGTACCAGAGCTGGTGATCCACGAGATGCACGCACACGAAGCGTCGAGCCCTCAAGACGCTCACCGGCTCCCCGGCCAGCGCCGCTCGGTGCGACCACGAACTCGATTGACCCATAGTGACCCAGCCTCAGGTTGCGCCCGTGTACTCCTGGGAGGCGGGGTCTGGACCGGGCCAGCAGCACCTAACCGTTCTTATACCCGCCGGCAGTCGGTGGGAAACCGAAACAACAGTTTCACTGAGCACTCACATAAGCCGGCAGAGCCGGCACCGGACCCCGCCCGACCTGACAGCCGGGCGCCCTCGCCCCCTGTGCCCAGTGCGCTGTGGGTCCCGTGAAGCTGCGTGCGTCCGTACGTCGGTCAGGCTCACGGCTGATGCTCAGGGCCCGTAGCGCTGGGCGCCGTTGTGCCGGTCATAGCGATCGTGCACCACATAGTGAGGCCCTGCTCAGTGCTCTCGACTCCTGAAGTCCGACAGATGGTCTCCACGATCGTGTGGAGGATGTACTCGCTCAGCAACCGCCCAGGCGGCGCGGACGATGCGTCGATCCAGCAACCGACCGCGAGCGCCACGACGGTGCCGTCGCAGTCGACCCCGATGCTGAGGGGACCGTCGGCTCGTAGCACGGCCTGGGTGACGAGGTCGCTTGTCAACAGCAGGGCGGCCTGCGTCACCTCGCCGCCGTGCCCGGCGCAGATCTGCTCCCTGACGAACGTCCTAGTGCGGCGTGGCATAAATAGATTGGCTATGTGTCGCGAGACAATGGGGCATGCGAGTTGCTGCTCTGGAGTTGCGTGAGGGAGACCACGCCCGGCTGTCGGCGTGGACGCGGTCCTCGACGGTGAAGGCGGGCCTGGCCGCTCGGGCGCGGATCGTCCTGCTGGCCGCCGATGGGGTGTCTCATACCGAGATCGCGCACCGGGTGGGGGTCTCACGTCCGACGGTGACCTCGTGGCGCCGCCGGTACGAGGAGTCCGGGATCGAGGGGCTCCATGACGAGCAGCGTCCGGGCCGCCCGCGTCTCATCGACCACGCCAAGATCGTCGCGGAGACGCTCAAGCCGCCACCGAAGAAGCTTGGTGTCACGCACTGGTCGACCCGACTGTTGGCGGCCAGGCTCGGGATCGACAACACCACGGTGGCACGGGCGTGGCGCGATTACGGGGTGCAGCCGTGGCGAGCCGAGACGTTGAAGTTCTCCACCGACCCCGAACTGGTCGCCAAGGTCACCGACGTGGTCGGTCTGTACTTGGAGCCGCCGGAGAACGCGATCGTGCTGTGTGTCGACGAAAAATCCCAGATCCAGGCATTGGATCGGACACAGCCGACGTTGCCGATGAAACCCGGCGTGACCGAGCGGCGCACCCATGACTACGTCCGGCACGGCACCACCACGTTGTTCGCCGCACTCGAGATCGCCACCGGCAAGGTCACCGGGCTGACCCAGCCGCGGCACCGGCACCAGGAGTTCCTGCGGTTCCTCAAGCACGTGGCCAGGGCCTACCCGGACTCCGAGCTGCACCTGGTGATGGACAACTACGCCACCCACAAACGCGTCGAGGTACGCGACTGGCTGGCCGCGAACCCGCGGATCCACGTGCACTTCACCCCGACCTCGGCGTCGTGGATGAACCTGGTCGAGGTCTGGTTCGGCATCATCGAGAAACAGGCCATCCACCGCGGAACCTTCGCCTCCGTACGCGACCTGACCACGAAGATCCGGGCCTTCATCAACGGCTGGAACGGCCGTACCCACCCGTTCGTCTGGACCAAGACCGCCGACCAGATCCTCGCCAAAGCCAACCGCAAGAAGACTTCAACTACGGGGCACTAGTGTCCTGCGCCGGTAGTTCGTTGTAGAAGTCGTCCGAGTGAGGCGAGGATCTCCTCGGCGGTCTTGGTCCAGATGAATGGCTTGGGGTTGTCGTTCCAGGCCTTGATCCATTTGCGGATGTCGGCCTCGAGGGCTTGGACGCTGCGGTGGTCACTTCGCTGGAGCAGGTCGGCGGTGACGTAGGCGAAGAAGCGTTCGACCTGGTTGATCCAGGAGGAGTACGTCGGGGTGAAGTGCATGTGGAACCGCGGATGCGCGGCAAGCCACTTGTTGACGCTCGGGTGCTTGTGGGTGCCGTAGTTGTCGCAGATCAGGTGTATCTCAAGGTCGTCGGGGACCTGCGCGTCGATCTTGGCCAGGAACTTCTTGAACTCAGTGGCGCGGTGGCGTCGGTGCAGGCTGGAGATCACCGTGCCGTCGACGGTGTTGAATGCCGCGAACAAGCTGGTGGTCCCGTGCCGGACGTAGTCGTGGGTGCGCTTCTCCGGCATCCCCGGCATCATCGGGAACGCCGGCTGGGAACGGGCCAGGGCCTGCACCTGGCTTTTCTCGTCGACGCTGAGCACCACGGCGGCCTCGGGCGGGTTCAGGTAGAGACCCACCACGTCGTAGACCTTCTCCACCAACAGCGGGTCGTTGGACAGCTTGAACCCGTCGGTGCGGTGCGGCTTGAGCCCGAAGTCCCGCCAGATCCGGCCGATCGTGGACTTGCTCAACCCGGTCCGCTCGGCCATCTTCGCCCGCGACCAGTGGGTCGCGTTCTTCGGCGTCGACTCCAGCGTCGCGACCACCACCTCCTCGACCCGATCAGCGGTGATCGACGGCGGCCGGCCCGGACGCGGCTCGTCGCTCAGCCCGTCCAGACGCTGAGCGAGGAACCGGCCACGCCACTTGCCCACCGTCGCCGCCGAACACCCCAACTGCTCGGCGACCGTCTTGTTGTCCACGCCGTCCGCACACGCCAGCACGATGCGCGACCGCAACGACCAACGCCTGCGACGACTTCGCCCGGCGCGACCAGCGGGTCAGCTGCTCACGCTCCTCGGCGGTCAGGTCCAGCTCGGCCTTGGGACGTCCAGTTCGAGGCATACCCCAGTCTACGACTTACGCAGCGAATTTCAGGCGCACGACACTAGCTTCGCCCGGAGCGCGAAGCGATCGCGCCAGTGTGCGAGTGCGCCCCGCGCGAATGCCATATCGTGCATGACAGTCGACGGCGGTCTCCGTGACGCCATATCCAGAGTCGCGCCCGTCCACCGTTCTGTACCCGGCTGCTCGGTCATGATGACCACCCGCGGATCTGTCCTTCCGGTGCGTGACCCGACCTTGGGTCGGGTCACAGGAGCGCTAGTGCCATCCCTGCCAGGGAGATCGCAATGGGAGCATCGCGAGCAGCGAAGCCGACTGGCTTAGAACGCCAAGGTCCGGAGCGCACTCCCACGGACAGTTGCACCGGGCCGCCACACCGTCAAGCCTCACAACGAGGCGACCTCGACCATGGCGCGGCAACCGCCATTCCATGCCGCCGCCGCGCGCCGCGTATGAGTCCCTGGCAACGCGATCGGGGACGCTCTCGCCATTCGCAGCCACACCCTCGACCTCAGTCCCGTCTCTTCTCTTCTGCGGCGTGATCGGGAGGCCAAGAACTCCATCGGCAGACAGCCGCTCGACGGACCAGCAAGACGGTTCCGACTGACCCAAGGTCACCGACTCACCAGCTATGCGCCGGGGGTGACGCGACCCACAAGGGCCGAGGATGGGGACCTTCTCCCCTCGCGTTCTCGCCGTGGCCGGAGCAGGTTGGTCAAGGAACCCGGTGACCGAGCAGGGGGTGTTCGTCCCGTGCTCGACATCAATGCGCTCCTTGACGCGGTGGAGCGGTTCGCCGCGACGTTGACCGGCGACTATGCCATCGGCGACGTGTCAGCCGAGCTGGCCGAGCAGGTCGTCGAGGTGCTCGGCATCGGCGGCGTCGGCGTGGTCCTCGTGCGCGAAGGTCGGTTGAGTGACGTCATTGCCACTGTCGACGCGATCGCCGGTCTCGAGCGGGTGGCCGCGGCTCGGGAGAGGGGGCCGTGTGCCGACGCCATGGGCCGCCGGCAGCCGGTGGTGGTGGGCGATGTGACCGGCGGCGACCTCACCGAGCGGTGGCCGGAGTACGTCGCCGAGGCGGAGGCCGGCGCGATCCGCGCGGTGGCCGCCGTGCCGATCCTCGCCGGCGAGCGGGTTCTCGGAGTGCTCGGCCTCTACGACGGCGCGCACCACGCGTGGACTGATGAGGAGGTGCGGGCGGCCCGGATCATGGCGAACCTCGCCAGCTGCTACCTCGTGCATGCATCCGAGCTGGGTCAGGAGCGGGAGACCAACGCACAGCTCAGGACGGCGCTGGTCAGCCGCATCATCGTCGAACAGGCCAAGGGCGTGCTGGCTGAGACGCGCGGCATCACGGTCGATGAGGCTTTCGATGTTCTGCGCAAGCACTCCCGTGACCACAACGCACCCCTCCACGACGTCGCGGCGGCCGTGGTGAACCTCCACATGCGGCCGTGAGGACAGGACGGTGACCGACATGCCTGACGAGCGCACGCCCATCCTGTTGCCGAGACTGCCGACCGGCATCGCCGGGTTGGACGACGTCAGCATGGGTGGCCTGCCGGAGAACAGCGTCACCCTCGTGGCCGGCACCTCGGGCTCCGGCAAGACGGTGCTCGCCCTGCAGTTCCTCGCCGAGGGCGTGCGAGAGTTCGGCCAGGCCGGAGTGTTCGTGACCTTCGGCGAACCCCCTCGCAAGCTGCGCTGGTTCATCGGCGAGTTCGGCTGGGAGGTGCCCACCTGGGAGCTGGACGGCAGGTGGACATTCCTCGAGTCCACTCCGGGCCCGGAGGACAGGGCGGCGGTCGTCGGCGGGCAGTTCGACCTCACCGTGCTGCTGAACAGAATCAGCGACGCGGTCGAGCGCACCGGCGCGCGACGCGTCGCGATTGACTCGCTGAACGTGCTGTTCGCACGTTTCGAGGACAGCGCCGCCGTTCGCGACGGCCTGATCCGCATCACCTCGCGGCTCGAACGGCTCGGCGTGACCGCGCTGATGACCATTGCACGTGAGGAGGGGGCCGACCGCGCCATCCCGATGGGCGTGGAGGAGTACGTCGCGGACAACCTGGTCATCCTGCGCAACGAGCTGGAGGAAGAGACCAGGCGGCGGACCGTCGAGGTCCTCAAGTTCCGCGGCACCCGACACCGACAAGGCGAGTTCCCGTTCGCGATCACCCGCGAGCACGGCTTGGTGGTCATCCCGCTGAGCGTCCAGCTGGACCAGCCCTCTGCCCGCGGCCGCATCACCAGCGGCGTCCCGGCCTTCGACGAGATGTGTGGTGGAGGACTGTTCCAGGACGCGATCACCCTCGTCTCGGGGTCCACCGGCACGGGTAAGACCTCGATCGCCATGCAGTTCGCGCTCGCCGGCGCACAGCAGGGCGAACCCGCGCTCGTGGTCGGCTTCGAAGAAAGCCGCGACCAGATGCTGCGCGCCGTCAACGGCTGGCCCTACGACGTTGCCGCCCTCGAAGCCGACGGCAAGCTCCGCTTCCTCATCGACTACCCCGAGGTCCGCACCTTCGAAGAGCACCTGGTCCGCATCCAGGGGGCTGTCACGGACCTCGGCGCGACCCGGGTCGTGCTCGACAGCCTCACCTCGTTGCGCCGCGGTGGCCCCGAGCGCAGCTTCCGTGAGTTCGCCATCGGCCTGACCGCCTTCCTCAAGCGCCACGAGGTGGCCGGGGTCCTCACCACCGGTCAGGCCAGCCTCGCCGGCCGGGACCTGACGGCCACACAAGAACACGTCTCCTCACTCACCGACGCCATCGTCATGCTCCGTTACGTCGAGGTCTACGGCGAGCTCAAACGCGGCATCACCGTGCTGAAGGCCCGCGGCTCCGACCACGACAAGACCATCCGCGACTACACCATCGGCCCCGACGGCATCCACATCGGTTCACCGCTGCGGACCACCACCGGCATCATGTCCGGCCGGCCCTCACAGCTCGACGCCACCGAGACCGCACGACTCACCGACATCTTCCCCCCCGACGAACAGTGAAGCTGCGCCACCAAGCACCGCCTGCGCTGATCGCGCCACATATCAGGCGATGTCATTTCCTCATGGTCCCAGACATCAACGACATCGGCGGCGCGTTGGTGCCCGGACACTGGGCGGTGGGCCGTCGACGGCCATGGTGTCTATGAACAGCCAGGCACGCTGGAGCTCAGCGTTCGTTGTAGCCGCAGCGGTGCAGGAACGCGGGGGTAGCGGACCAGGGCCACACTCCATCGGATGCAGCCTTCGAAAGAGGCCGCACGAGGGGCATGCGAGCAGCGGCCATCAGGGCGCGCGGCCCACCTGGGCCTCTCCGACCTCCACCACGCTGATGTCGAGGAGCTGCAAATGGTCACGGCTCACAGCGGCCAGCGCGTAGTGGTTGCGTTACAGCCCAACGACGTTGGGAACCTGTCCGCCGTTGGACCGGCTGTGATTGGCGGCCAGCTGAAAGACAACACGCCGGCAGGCGAGCGCGGAACACAGCCGGACGTCACAATGCGACTGTGTTGTCACGGCCACCTCCGTTTCCGTGACCCTAAACTTCAACTCTATGCCGATTCGAATGCGTTTCCAGAGAGCGTCGTGCGAATATCCAGGCACACTCTCGAAAAGGCGCCCGCATGCTTGGACTTGTCACATGGGCCGCGCGAAGTGCAAGCGTCCGACCGACGTACTGTCTGCTGCCGGCCCGAAGTCAGTGTTCGTCGAGGGCCTCACCGACGGCGAAGGTGACGACGAGTAGGAACGTTAGGTACGCGACCACGATCAGCGGGAAAGATCGGGTTCTGCTTGCTTGGACTTGCTCTTCGGTGCACCGTCGCTCTCCGACAGTTACGCCGATCGCGGCAGAGCCACTCCGATAAGCTATCAGTCTGACGACTACCGAACTGCGGTCATCGAAGAACCAGTTCCGGTCTCCTTCGAGGCCCCGCGCGAGCAATTCGAGACGATCGCCGACCTCAAGATGCAGGCGATCTCCGTCTGCTTCAACGAAGGCGGAGTCGTGACGCCAGACAGCATCAGCGCCGCCGAAGCGACCGAATTGCTCAGCGTCGGGCGAGGCCCTGGTGCCACTCGGCGGGTGGCGCGGCCGGGAGAAGGCGCCTGGGTCGGGCCCCTCGGCAGGGCTGCGGTTCGATCTCCCACATGCACCGCCGACACGGCGGCCCTGATCCGGCGCTCTCCGAAGGGCTGCGACAGGTTCGCCGTGGACTACGCCGGCTCATCGGCGCCGCACCACGACGTCAAGCCAGACCGCTCCAGACCGACGACATCCGCACCATCGTCACCGCCAGCGACCGCACCACCCCGGTGGGCGTCGGCGACGCCGCGATCGGCCTGCTCGGCTTCGCCTGTGCGTTGCGCCGCTCCGAGCTGGACGCCTTCACCGTGGGCGACGTCGAGCACAAGCCCGGCGGCCTCATCGTGACCGTGACCAGGTCCAAGTCCAATCAGCACGGCGAAGGGGAGCGCGTCGCCGTGGTGCACGGCCAGCATGCGTCGACCGATCAGGTCTGGGCGCTCAACGCGTGGCTCGATCTGCGCGGGCGGGCGTCCGGACCGCCCCGCCCAATTCCTCGAGGACACCTCGAGTCGCGACCTCGGACTCTTACTTCCACCCGAAGCGCCTACCTCGCCGAGGGCCCGGCGCCGCGGGCGCAAAAGGATATCGGGCAGCCCCATCTTCCGGGGTGCAGCGGCTACTCCGCAGCGGCCGAGGCCACCATCGGCGAGAGTCTTGTGCACGTCGGGGGCAAGCGACACGGGAATCGTGACGCACCATCACCATCATGTGGTGGTCCGCCGCCCGCGAAGCTCAGGCCAGAGCGTACGGGGGGTCGGCCGCCCGTCCCTGGAAGGCGAGGATCTTGGGGTTGACGACGCGGCCGTCGCGGATCTCGATCGCCCCGCTCAATGTCTCGTCGGTGTCCCAGGCCGGGCCGCCTTCGAGCACTGGCCGGAGGAAGGGGATCAGTGCGTTGCTGTTCTCCCACGTCGCCGAGCTCCACAGGTAGGAAGGGCTGTGGTCCACCGCGTAGTACAGGACGTTGTCGCCGACCACGAAGGTCGGCTCCTCGAAAGTGGTCGGACGCGCCCAGCTGAAGCCCATGCCGGTGTCGCAGGACACATCGACGATGACGCTGCCCCGGCGGAACGCAGCCAGGTCCTCCGTTTGGAGATAGACGAGCGGGTGGGCGGTGTCCTGCAGAGTGCAGTTGACGACGATGTCGACCTCGGCCAAGTAAGCCGGCAACGGCATCCGGCCCCGCTCGGTGATCACGTGGCTCACGTGTTCGGCGTCCGGCTCGTGATCGAACTGACGGATCTGCACCGAGTGGATCGGCGAGCCGACGGCGGCCACGCCCCGGTTGGTCAGCACCGTGACCTCGTGCACGCCATGCGCGTTGAGGGCAGTCACGGCGCCTCGCGCAGTGGCGCCGAAGCCGATCACCACCGCCCTCAATCGGCGACCGTAGTCACCGGTCAACCCCGCGAGTTGCAAAGCGTGGAGCACCGAGCAGTACCCGGCAAGCTCGTTGTTCTTGTGGAACACGTGCAGTCCCACCGCGCCGTCCCGGGTTCGGTGGTTCATGGACTCGAACGCGATCAGGGTCAGTCGTCTATCGATCGCGAGCTGGGTGAGCTCCGGGTCCTGGACGCAGTGTGGCCAGCCCCACAGCGTCTGCCCTGGGCCCAGTGCGGCGACGTCCGAGTGCTGCGGCTTCGGGAGCAGCACCACGTCTGAGTCCGCCAGGAGCTCGGCGCGCGATGCGAACCCGGCGACGTGTTCGCTGAGGGACGCGTCGGTGGCGCCGAACCGCGCGCCGTACCCGTGCTCGAGGGTGATGCGCGCGCGAAGGTCCGCGTCCAGATGCGGGATGTGCTCGGGATGAAGCGGCAGCCGGTGCTCGTTCTCCTTCGCCGACGAGCCGATGACACCCAGCCGTAGGAGCGTCACTTCGTCTTCGTCGGGTGGATCTTGTCGGAGAAGGTCTCTTCGGAGCCCTTGCTGCGCTTCTCGGCGCGCTTCGCCTTGATGGACTTGCCGGACTTCTTGGACATGCTCTGTCGCGGCGACTTGTCGCTCATGGGATATCTCTCTGAGAGGGAGCCTGAACGACTCCGTAAGCCGAGGGTACGCCCTCGCGCGGGGCAGGCTCCGTAAGGCTGAGCCAAGGAGCTGCCCAGCCGGCTCTTTGTCATCATCAGGCGTACTGGCCGGATTGAGTGGCTGCGGGTCCTTCCGTTCCGCCGATGACTACCGCTGCCGCGACCTTGTCATAGGCGATCATCAAGGTGACGGGGGAGTCTGATCCGGGGTCGACGACACTGAGCCGACCTGCGGCGTGGGTCCCGATCTGGGAGATCTGGGAGCGGACCTCGTCCTCGGCTCCGTCAGGTATCCGCCACCGCTGGGTCCAGCCGCTGCCATACAGCATCAGGTAGGCCATGATCAGGGCTCGGTTCGAAACGACGGAGCCGTGGGGTGTGGATGCCACCACGCGCCGCCGTCGTCGCTCCACTGGTCGGCGGGATCCACATCGTCAAAGTCCGTGGCGGCATCCAGCAGTGAATGCGCCGGATGGTCGTTGCCTGCGGTGGCCGCGGCAAGCAGCGCCTCCTCACCCTGATCCGGGGAAAGCCCGGGCGGCACGACCAGAATCCGCAGCACCGTCCGGTCCGACATCGTCAGGTCGATCAGGTGGGTGTCGTCGCGGGGGAAGCAACCCACCTTCATCTCACGGCCCGTGACTGGGACCCGGCGCGGAGGCGAATCCCAATCAGGTGGCGAGTACAAGGCCCGCGCAACCCGCCCATAGCCCGGCGGGAAGTGGTCGACCAAATCAGCCAGTTCCACGGCAAGGTCTCGGCTTTGTGGCCACCAGCCCCCATCGAGACGGTCACGGCCGGGATGCGCGCCCATCCGCAGCCTCAACGGCACGCGACTGACGGGGACGACGGACGGGTTTGACATGGACATGGCTATCGCCTCTCGACCGGCTCAGACCCGAATCCGCGAGTAGTGCCGGCGTGATCCGCGTGTGAAACGACGAGAGTGCCCGTCCTGCTTGGAGAATCGAGGTTGTTGAGGCTTCGAAGATCCACGCGGGAAGGACACCCTGTCGGTGAAGAGAGTACGTCGTCGTGGCCGGGTCGGAAAGCGTGTGCGGATCGGCGCGCCGGACCCGTCGCTGACCGCGACGTCGGGGGTCGCTGCGGTCGCGGAGTTCGTGGACAAGCTCGACGTGGTGGCCCGGTTCGACCGTGGCGTCGGGCCGATCAAGAAGCGCGACCGGGGCGCGTCTGCGGGCGAGCTGCTGGTCGCCATGGCGCAGTCCCAGCTGCTGGGTGCCGACTCGCTGGTCGGCCTGGACCGGCAGCGCGCCGACCTCGCGGCCACCGAGCTGTCCGCGGTGCCGGTGCTGGCATCCACGACCGCTGCGGGTCTGGCCCGCCGGTTCGGGCCCGAGCACCTGGCCGGGGTCGAGACCTCGATCGCGGACCTCGCCTGCCGGGCCTTCGGCCTGCTGCCGGTCGAACGCCGGGTCGCGTTGAGCGCGAAAGTGACCCTGGACCTGGACTCCACCGATGTGGAGGTCTACGGGGCCAAGAAGCAAGGCGTTGCCTACAACTACGCCGGGCAACGCGCTGGCCGTCCGCACCTGGCGACCTGGGCCGAGGCCGGACTGACGACGGCGGCTGATCTGCTGGCCGGCAACGACGACGTCCGACCCCGCGCCGCGGACATGCTGGCCCGTGGCCTGGCCGGGATCCCCGAACCCGTGCGTGCCGCGGCCCGGGCCGCGGACCGGTTGCGGACCCGTGCGGACGCCGGGTACTTCACCGCCGACCTCGCCCAGGCTGCCGTCGAGCAGGGCTGTGACTTCGCGATCGCGGCGAAACGCAACACCGCGATGTGGCGCGCCTACGCCAGCATCGAACCCGACGCGTGGACCGAGGCGATCGGCATGCCCGGTGCGCAGGTCGCCGCGGCCGACTACGCCCCGGCCGGGTGGCCAGAGGGCACCTACACGATCGTGCGCAGGGTCCGCGTCGATGCCGAGGACATCTCGGCCGACCCCAGGTCGCGACGCCGACGCACCATCGACAAGAACCAGCTCGCCCTCGCGCTGGAGGGCACCGCCACCCACGCCCACGCGGTCTCGTTCATCGTCACCAACATCCCCGCCAACGACCGCCCCGGCCAGCACGCAGCTGATGCCGAGACGATCCTCGAGGTCGAGGCGTGGTTCCGGCGCCGCACCGACATCGAAGACCGGATCCGCGAGGCCAAGCTCGGCGCCGCCTTGCGGCACCTTCCCTCCGGCCACCATCCGGTCAACAGCGTGTGGATGTGGGCCGCGCTGATCGCGGGGAACCTCTCGGCCCTGCTCCAGGCACTGACCGGGATCGACCACGACGGCCGCGCCCACGGCGCCAGACTCCGTCACGAACTGCTCTGCGTCCCAGCCCGCCTGATCCGCCACGGCCGGCACCTGACCCTGCGGCTACCACCCGGTGACCACCTGCTCCCGATCGTGCTCACCCGGATCCGAGCACTCCCGGTCGCGACCTGACGCCGCCGCCCCATCCCCACCACCGAGGACCCGGAGAACCGTCACCCGGAACGACACCGGGCACACCAACGCGTCCGCGCACCGATCGTGAACGAAAAGCCGCTCGAAACGCCGACCTCGGTCACCACTCACGCGCTACTCGCCGATCCGGGTCAGATGGTCCAGCCCGGAGTCCTCGACGGTCACTCACCAACACCCTATGCCCGGTGGCCGAAACCGAGGGAGTGAGCGGACGTGGCGGAACTGGTTCGGACGAACGATTCCCGCTTTGCTCTCTGCGATCGAGGGGCTGCTGACCGCCGGCGAAAATCCCCCACCACGTCGCTGACCGCCACGCGAGCAGTCTCGACGGGTTCATCGAAGTTCCTCTCCCTCTACCCCTACAGCCCGGGGTCAGCGCATCCGAACCACAAGATCCACATCGCCGCGGCCACCCAGATCCGCCTCGACACCCCGGGCCGCGCCTACTACCGCCGCAAGCTCGCCGCCGGAAAGACCCGCGCCGAGGCGATGCGCCGCCTGAAGCGACGCATCTCCGATGCGCTCTACCGCCAGCTCCTCGCCGACGCCCGCCGACAAGCGGCCAACGGGACCGAAATGGGTGACAGAGAATGTCGAAAGCCCCTGTCGCAACGGCTGCTTCGTGCCCACAATGAGAATGTCCTGCTGTGAGCAGCGAGATGCGAGGGGGTGCGGATCATGGCGACGCGTTCAACCGAGACGCCGTCCTCGGGGGACCGCTCCCGGTCTGCGCCTGGTGCCCCACGGCTCACTCGGGCCAGTGCGGTCTGGGTGGCCACCGGAGCCGCCCTTCTACTCCTGATCCTGCTCATCGTCTTCATGCTGCAGAACTCGACGAAGGTCCACGTCCACTTCCTCGGTGTGACTGGCACCATCCCGCTAGGACTAGCCCTGCTGATCGCTGCCGTCGGTGGCGGCGTCGTGGTAGCCATCGCCGGGATAGCCCGGGTCGCCCAACTTCGCATGAACGCCCGCCGGACCAGGCGAAGCACCCCTCGCGCGTGACGCACCTCGGCTGCCCCCGGTGGAGCACCTGCGCCCGGCCGCGGACAGGGGAAGCTGACACCGAGAACGACGGCGCGTCTATTCGCCGCCTGTCGGCCACGACTTTCACGCAGCCGATGACAGGGGTTGTCTGTTGCGGACGATGCGGTGTCCGCACGCCGAGCAGCGGGAGGCTGCCCGTCGACGCTTGGCATGACAGTTCGAGCCTGCGGAACGTTGAGATGCGCCCCGGCGGCCGCTCGGCGAGGGCGGTGAATCGGATCGACCAGGTGCAGGACATGGAGGGGATTTCTCGAAATCGGCGTGGACATTAGGACGACCGTCACCGGCGGGCCGTGATGATCATGACCTCAGAATCCCCGGGCTCGCGAACAACGGGGTCTTGCGTGCGAGCCGGCGCAGTGCCGCGTAGGGCTTGGGGGAACGCCGCTGCTGCGTCAGGTGGCCTGCCTATGCTGGTGGGCAAGGACGGATGCCGGGTGGTGACGACGATGCAGCGGGAGCTCCGGGCCTCGCACGCCGAGCGTGAGGCGGTGGTCGGTAGGCTGCAGGACGCGGCCGCCGAAGGACGGATCACCATGGCCGAGCTCGAGGAGCGTGTGGAGGCTGCCTACTCCGCACAGACCTACGGCGACCTCGACGCGCTGACCACCGACCTGCCCCGCAGCATCTGGTAGCGGGCCGCAACGGTCACGCCGGGCCGGGAGCGACGTCGTTCACCTGTGCGAGTGCGTCGATATCCGGTGGCGGTTCGCCCTGGTGGCCGTCGGCGGACTCTTCGGGCGCCACAGCACCCTGCGCTCGAGGATCCGCCAATGTCGCGTGCTCGAAGAACCGCAGCAGTTCCACCGGGAACGGCATCACCAGGGTGCTGTTCTTCTCCGCCGCCACGTCGACGACCGTCTGCAGCAGCCGCAGTTGCAGCGCGCCGGGCGTGGCCGCCATCGCATCGGCCGCCAGTGCCAGCTTTGTCGACGCCTGGTACTCACCGTCGGCAGCGATGACGCGAGCGCGCCGCTCTCGCTCGGCCTCCGCCTGCCGGGACATGGAGCGCTTCATCCCTTCGGGCAAGGCGACGTCCTTGACCTCGACCCGTTCGATGTGCAGGCCCCACGGGCCTTCGGTCGGGGCGTCGATGACGGCCTGGAGTTCGGAGTTGATCTGGTCGCGATCCGACAGCAGCGTGTCCAGGTCGGCGCGGCCGATCACCGACCGCAGCGACGTCTGGGCGACCTGGGAGACAGCCGACTCGTACTGCTGCACGTTAATGACGGCCTTCACCGGGTCGGTCACGCGATAGTAGACGACTGCGTCGACGACCAACGTGACATTGTCCCTGGTGATGGCCCCTTGGGCGGGGATCCCCATCACCACCGTCTGCAGGGAGACCTTTCGCATCCGGTCGGCGAACGGGATGAGCAGGCGCAGGCCCGGCTCGCGGATGGCGGGGAGCAGGCGGCCGAAGCGTAGGACCACGCCTCGTTCGTACTGCTGAACGAGGCGGACGCTGGCGCCTAGCAGTATGAGCGCCCCAATGACGATGACGATGACGGTGACGATGAGTGCAGTGCTCATGACGCGTCCCTGGACCTGCGCCCGGGGCAGAGCCGCTGAGCGACAGAAGGAGAAGTTCGAGCCCGAAGTGGTCTCGGTGCTTTCGAGGCTACACCCGGACTCTCCTGGACCGGCCGAGACGGAGGGGGCGGCGCAGCCGTCGCGGTCGCACCGACCGGCACCCCCGTCGCCGCGTGGGGCGCCTGGAAGGGCCTTGTGCGGGACACTCGACAGATGACCCGTACGCGCTGCTACCGAAACGGGGTCCTCACCGACGAGGACTTCGCGTTGAATCAGGTCTCCGAGCACTTCACGGACCGGTCGGCGATGGTCTGGGTCGACCTTCGAGCTCCCGATCGGGAGGATCTCGAGCTCGTCGCCGATGAGCTCGGGCTGCACACGCTCGCGGTACAAGATGCCGCCAGCGGCCGGCAGCGACCAAAATTCGAGCGCTACGCCGGTCATGACTTCCTCGCCGCCTACGCCGTGCACCTGGACGTGGAGACCGGCCACCTAATCACCGACGAAATCTCCGCGTTCATCACCTCGTCCGCGCTGGTCACCGTCCATCAGGACGATCAGTTCCCCATCGACGAGCTACTCCGCCGGTGGGACGACAGCGCCGACCTGACCGCGCACGGCGTGGGGGCCCTGGTGCACGGCCTACTGGACCTCGTCGTCGACGGACACTTCGCTGCGGTGCAGTCCCTCGACGACCAGATCGAGCAGCTCGAGGACCTCCTGTTCGACGACCGGCCGCGCGACCAGGACGTTCAGCGTCGGAGCTTCGCGCTGCGCAAGAGCCTGGTCCGCCTGCGCAGAGTGGTCCTGCCAATGCGCGAGGTCGTCAACACGTTGATGCGGCGCGACGTCGGGCTGGTCCCCACGGAGATGACGGCCTACTACCAGGACCTCTACGACCACGTCCTGCGGGCCGCGGAGTGGACCGAGAGTCTGCGTGACCTCGTCGCCACCATCGTGGAGACGAACCTGACGATCCAGGGAAACCGGCTCAACGTGATCACCAAGAAGGTGACCAGCTGGGCGGCGATCATCGCTGTGCCCACCGCGATCACAGGCTTTTACGGTCAGAACCTGCCGTACCCCGGCTTCGCCCGCCACTCCGGATTCATTACCTCGTCGCTGCTCATCATCGGCCTATCCGGCTTCCTGTACGCCGTCTTCAAGCGCAAGGACTGGTTGTGAGCGGCAACCGCGAAGTGCCGCGAACCGTCCTCTCCTAAGCCTCGATCCACCGATGAGCGGCAGCGATGAGCGCGTCGTGAAGTGAGAATGCCCTTACGTGGCGGGAGAATCTGAGTTCTTCAGGCAAAGATTCGACCGACGCGGAAGGGCATCTCGTAGGTGCGACTCTCTCACACTCTTGGTCGGACGTCGGTGGCGTTCGATGATCCGAATCTCGTGTCGTCCGGTGGCCTGGTCCCCGTGCTCGCGCTTGCTGAGGACGCGGGTCTGCGCGGCCTGGCTGATGAGCACCTGTCGGTCCCGACGGACAAGGGCGCGAACGCCGGAATGAAGGTCGCCTCGCTGGTCGGCGGGATGGTCGCCGGCGCGGACTCGATCGATGACATGGCGCTGCTGCGACATGGCGGGATGGGACGGGTCTTCGCCCGCGCCTACGCGCCCTCGACGTTGGGCTCGTTCCTGCGGGCGTTCACTTTCGGCCACGTGCGCCAGCTCGACGCGGTCGCCTCCCGGTTCCTGATCGCGCTGGCGGGTCTGACCCGACTGCTGGGCCCAGCCCCCACCGCCGACCGCGACCAAGCGGGGTACGCGCTCCTCGATGTCGACGACACCATCATCGAGGTCCACGGCCACGCCAAGCAGGGCGCCGGGTTCGGCTACTCCGGGGTCCGTGGACTCAACGCGCTGCTCGCCACGCTGGCGACCGCCACGAGCGCACCGGTGATCGTGGCCCAACGACTGCGCAAGGGCGCGGCCGGATCACCACGCGGCGCGAAGCGGCTGGTCGGCGACGCAGTGAGGACCGCACGTCGGTTGCTCGGTGTGACCCAGCTGGTCTTGGTGCGGATGGACTCGGCGTTCTACGGCCGCGGCGCCGTGCACGCCGCCCTCAAGGGCGGTGCCGCGGTGTCGGTGACGGTGCGGATGGACAGGGCCGTCAAGGCTGCGATCACCACGGTCCCCGACGACGCCTGGACCACGATCGAGTACACCGACGCCATCTTCGATGAAGAAACGCAGAAGTGGATCTCTCGGGCCGAGGTCGCCGAAGTGCCGTTCACCGCCTTCGCCTCCCAGAAGAAGGCCGACCACGTCCCCGGCCGGTTGGTGGTCCGCCGGATACCGGACTTCAATGCCGAGAAGAACAAGGCAGCCGGCCAAGACACGCTGTTCGACGTGTGGCGCTTCCACGCGTTCTTCACCACCGCCGATCCCGCGATCCTGGACACCGTCGCGGCCGATGCGACCCACCGCCATCACGCCGTCATCGAGCAGGTCCACGCCGACCTCAAAGGCTCCGCGCTGGCACACCTGCCATCCGGGGTGTTCACCGCCAACGCCGCCTGGCTGGTACTCGCAGTCATCGCGTTCAACCTCACCCGCGCCGCCGGAACCCTCGCGGCGCCGGACCTCGCGAAAGCGACCACCGCGACCCTGCGCCGCAAGCTGATCACGGTGCCCGCACGAGTGGCGACCTCTGCCCGCCGGATCACCCTTCACCTGCCGAAAGCCTGGCCCTGGGAGACCCCCTGGACGGCGCTGTTCACCCGGGTCAGCGACCCGCCGCCGCGCCTCGCGGCCTGACCACCCAGCAGCCACCGCTGCGCGACGAGGACCCCAGTGGAACACCCGGACAGCGAGGTCCGGCAGACCATCGTGCCCCGAGTTCCTCACCCCACGCCCACGACTCTCAACTCACCGCTACTCGGCCCATCGGTGGATCGAGGCTAAGACGGAGGCCAGGAACAACCACTCGCCGCCGGACCGGCCGCCAGGGATGACGGCGACAGGTGCGTCACACCGCCGCCTGTCGGCGGCAGTGTCATACCGCCGCCTCACGGGCGCCTGGAGTTTCCCGTACATGGCATCTCGATCACGGCTCGCCAAGCGCCGAGTTTGTCGTCGGCCGGCCGTCACCAGGCCGCGATTGTGCCGGAGGAACGCACCTTCACAGCCGTGAACGGTGAGGTTCCACCCGATCAGCGCGCCGTTCACCGGCCAGAACGTCCAGTTTTCGGGGGGCCGACCGCCTAGGGTCGCTGCGTGCCATTCGACTTGAGCTCGCCGGTGAGCGACCGCGAGTTGTCACGTCTCGATGATCGACCGGAGTACGTCCAGTTCAGCTCGGCGCTGAGTGAGGACGACTACCGGCTCTTGGGCGACTGGAGCCGCGAGCACCCCAACAAGACGCTGCGAGCCTATGGCTCATACGACGGGTCGATCAGGGATCTGGACTTCCTCCGCTGGTTCCCTGCCCTGAAACGCTTCGAGGTGGACGTCTACGAGCTCGACAACATCGACGGCCTGCGGTACCTGCCGGACAACCTGAAAGTGCTCGCTCTGGGCGCTACACGCAGACGGCTATCGCTCCAACCGATCTCCCGGTTCGGCAGCCTGCGCCGCCTCTTCCTGGAGGGCCACACGAAGGACGTCGACGTGGTTGCACGGTTGACGACTCTTGCGGATCTGACACTGCGCTCCGTCACCCTGCCGAACCTGGAACTCATCCAACCGCTGCGGCAGCTGCAGGCACTCGACCTCAAACTCGGCGGGACGAAGAACCTCGACCTGCTTCCCACGATCGGCCGCATCCAGTACCTGGAACTGTGGCAGGTCAGGGGCCTTGACGACATCTCCGCGGTCGCCGAGCTGGCCGACCTGGAGTACCTGTTCCTCCAGTCCCTCAGGCGCGTCGAGCGACTCCCGGACTTCTCGGGTTCTCTCGCTCTCAAGCGCGTGTGGCTGGAAAACATGAAGGGCTTGTCCGATCTGACCCACCTGGCGACCGCCCCGGCGCTCGAGCACCTCGCGCTGGTGGACATGCCGCATCTGGCCGCTGAAGCCCTCAGGCCGCTTCTTGACTGCCCCGCACTCCGATCCGTTCGGATCGGCCTTGGCAGTGACAAGAAGAACCGTCGCGCCAGGGAACTCCTCAGCAGCGTCACGGAGGACGGCTCGAACGTCTGGAACCCAGCACCGTACCGGGTGCCGTGATCGCCGAGACGCACTGACATGACCGCTGGTCGCGCCTGCCCCGTCGACACTCTCTGACCTGGGTCTTATCGCCTACGCAGCGGCCGCGTTTACCGGACATGCCGATGTGAGGTCGTTGGAGCGGAACCAACTTGTCCGTGCATGCGTCAGACTTGCGACTGGTGGTGGCCACCGACTAGGAGTGTGACGGATGAGGACGTCCCTGGTGTTCTTCCCAGCGGTGCTTCTGACGGCATGCGCAGCTGGTGGTACCCACAACCTCGCCGTCTCGTCGGCAGCCGATGCCCGTGGGGCGCGTACTTCGCCAACCACCACGCTCAGCCGGACGTCGACACCCCAGCCCGCCGACCGTCACCAGGGGTCGCTCACAGCACGGGAACGCTCGGTCGCGACCGCGATTGCGAAACAGGAGCAAGCCCAGGTCAGGGGCACGTTCATCGGTGCCACTGCGTTCGCCACCCGGGGCACACCCTTTGACCGGGGCTCGGCTTGCGACGTGAACAAGCGCTTCCTCAACATCAGGCTGGTCTGGAAGGCAGACGCGAACTTCACACACAGTCACTTGCCCGGCGGCCCCGCGGACGGTCCGAGGAAGGACCTCCTGATGACAGTCGACCAGAGGACCAGTCAGATCTGCGAGACCGGAGCGGGGTATCGGAACGTCGGTGCGGATCCCGGTGAAACGTTGCTCTACGGCCACTGGCCCAGCAAGGCGGACGGCTAGTCACAGCCCCTGCACGAAGCGCCCGCACATGCCGCAGTGGGGGAACTGCCACCGCGGAACGTTCGTCGGCACAGGTCGGGTCTGTAGTCGTTTGTTATACACTAGCGACGTGGAAGACCGCTTCGACCTCGAACTTCTCGACGAGGACCCGTTCGAGGTTGATGCCCAAGCCGCACACCTGTTCAAGCACCCCCATCTCGGGCTGCACGACGTCTACGACGCCTGGACCAACGACCCGCTCTTCTACCCGGCGAAACCGCCAGCGCACTGGTTGATGTGTGCCCAGGTCGCCGGCCGGGTGCTGGTAGTCCCGCTGGCACCGGCACGCGATGGCGACCCCCACCGCTGCCGACCAATCGGATGCTATGAGGCCGCTCCGGGCCTCGCTGACCAATACCGGAGGGATCGATGACCAAAGACAGCATGACTTCCGACGAGGAGTACGACTTCTACGCCCAGCCCGAGAACCAGGAGCCACAGGGTCCGCCACGCAGGCGCAGCGCTCGACTCACCGCCCCGATCCCCGTGCGGTTCCCTCCTGAGCTCCTCGAGGAGATCCGGCGGCGCGCCGGCGAGGACGACCGCTCAGTGTCGTCGTGGATCCGGCGTGCGGTCGAACACGAACTGCAGCGCCCCGCGTAACTTCCGGATTTGCCGCAGACAGGGAAGGCGCTTCGGGGGCTTGACCCCCGACTTGCGGCAATGGTTTTGGAGTCGGGAACCAGGAGAGCCGGGCGCTATCGTGCCCGCGGTAAGTAGCAAACCAGTTCGATCTCCGGCCCGTAGTGGTGAAGGAACAATGACCCGTCTGCGTAGACGCGACGTTGCTCCTCGCGCTTGAGCTCGGGCCAGCCGTCGCCGGGCACCGCGGCCCAGCCGATGCGCTCCGTTCCGACCATCACGTGGACGTTAGGGGGATGCTCCGGGAGCAGCCAGCAGTACGCTTCCGCCCACCCGTCGCGGTTGGCCGACGGGAACTGACGGCAGCGTCCGATCAGCTCGGCGGCAGCCTCATCGAGGCGAAGATCGAGCGCCACCTTGTCGACTCGTGGGTGCAGCCACCGCAGCACCAAGTCGTTGGCTTTGCGTGCGTCGCTGAGCTTCCGCTTGCCGTGGGGCAGGTCCATCCAGGAGAAGTCGAGCTGGCCTCCCTCGTGGAAGACTTGGGCGATCTCGAGGGCAGATCTTCCGACGGACCGCAAAGCCGTCAACGCCATCCCCGGCGCCGCTCGCCGGAGTTCACGTTCCAGCGCCTCGGGAGGCACTCCCCGTTCCCACAGGGACAACATCAAGTCACGACCGGGACCCGGCGCACTGAAGACTTCCAACCTCGACGCAGCCAGGCGCTCGACGAGCAGCGCGGGTGAGTCATCTCCCGTCTGCTGTCGCATCTCCCATGCCGCCACGTAGGCGTCGCGGAGTCGATCGAGGTCCTCGTCTGACACCGCGTCACCGTACCGGCTCCTTGACCTGACAGCGAACGCTCTGACATGCCGCCGACAGGGAAGGCGCTGCTGAAGTGCCGCTGAGACTGCACTTGCTTATCCGGCCGCACACCTATGCTGCGCGAGTGCCCACACTCGTGTCGCCCGTCTTGCTAACGGGAGTCTTGTCCGACCAGACGCAGCCCCGACTCGCAGGCGGTGGCGTGGAACTCCACCCGTGGGCGGAGGGTGATGCCGAGTTCGTCGTCAGGGCCTACTCCGACCCGTACATCCAGCGTTGGCATGTGCGCACCATGGACAAGAAGGAAGCCCGAGAGTGGATCACGGCCAGGGCGCTGCGATGGAAGGAGGAGCACGGCGCGGACTGGGTGGTGAGATGGAGCGGAAGCCCGATCGGGCGGGCCGGTCTGCGCACGGTTGACCTGGAAGAAGGACGGGCTGAGGTCGCCTACTGGACCGTTCCTGAAGTACGAGGCAAGGGCCTTGCGAGCAAAGCTCTCGAGGTGCTTTCCGATTGGGCTCTCCAGGCCATCGGGTTTCACCGGCTCGACCTTCACCACTCGGTAGAAAACGGCGCTTCGTGCCGCGTCGCTATCAAGTGCGGATATGAAGCAGAGGGAACTGCCCGCAGTTCGGTCCTGCACACCGACGGGTGGCATGACATGCATCTCCACGCCCGAATCAAGCGAGACCTCGATGACCCAGCTCGGCGGCGTGTCCGACACTGAAGCTCGTGCGGCAGGAGACGTGGTCCACGCACACACTCATTCCTCGGTGGTGTCTTCCCAGCTGACAGGGTCGGCGACGTAGACCTCCTTGCCGGCACGGGGGTCCCTGGCGTGGAGCACATGGAAGGCCGGCGAGAACGGGCCGCCGAGGTCGACGACGGTGGCACCGGCGCCCTCGACGGCTCGAGCGACGTGCGGCGGTGCGGTGAGGTCGATCCGCGTCACCACCCCCGGTGTCGCCGACACCATCGCGTCACCGAGGCGGCCGGTGAGCTGGAGGTGGAAGTGCCCACACAGGACCGTGTGCACGTCGCTCCCTGCGATCGCACCCACCAGTTCGGCACGGTTGTGCAGGCCCACCTCCTTCAGCGGCGGCGCGGTCGGGGTATAGATCGGCGGATGATGCAAGGCCAGGACGGTCCCCGCGGGCGCCCGCTCCTCGAGGACGCTCATCAGCGCGTCGAGCTGGGCGCGGCTGAGGAACCCGTGGCCCGAGCCCGGAACGAGGCTGTCGAGCGTGATCACCCGCAGTCCCGCGACCTGGCTGACCGCCGCGCATTCGTCGTCCAGGCCGTCGAGACGCAAGCCGACGTCGACGCCGTCGGGGTCGAGATGCCCGGTGCCCAGAGCCGACGAGAACGCCGGCCGTCGGTCGTGGTTGCCGGTGCTGTAGATGTGCGGGATGCCGCGCCGGGCAGCGAACTGTCCCACCCGCTCACGCACCCGCGCGCACCCCTCGACCGAGCCGTCGTCGGCAATGTCCCCGGTGACCACGACCGCATCAAGGCCGGTGAGATGCCGGCAGTCGTGCAGCAGCCGGTCCAGGGCCGCCGCGGCGTCCACGCCGTCCTCATCAACCCCGGAGGCCGTCATGTGGATGTCAGACAGATGCAAGATCCGGTGGGGCATGCGGGCGGGTCCCATCCCTAGCGCAGCACCCAGGCGGTCGATGCTGCCCGTGTCACTCCCCGGTGGTGTGCCACCCGCGCCAGTCGTCGTGGCAGGAACCCTAGTCCCTCGGAGCCAGACAACGCACCCGACCGGACGCGAAGACCAGGATGTGCTCCGCTGCCGCGCGCAGACGCGCCGATCATGCCCAGGCAGGAATCAGCCCGCAGCGAGACAACCTCTAGCGAGTGGCGGGACACGATTTACCGTAGCCGCGGATAGTGCAAGCGCGAAACTGCCGAGTCGAGGTGGCCTGCGCCGATGTGAATGGCGCGGTCGGCACGCGCCCCGAGGCGCTCCTCTGTGAGCGGTTGGCGGGATACTGACCCGCATGGCGTTCCTGGGAGTGGTCCGGTTCTGGAATGGCGAGGAGGGTTGGGGCGTCATCGACTCCGAAGTCACCCCAGGTGGCTGCTGGGCCTTCTACACATCCCTGCTGGTTGGGGGCCACAAGTCGCTGCGGGCTGGTCAGCAGGTGAAGTTCGCCTTCGAGGCTGCCGACCAGGACGGCTACGCGTACCGGGCCTTGGGCGTATGGCCACCCGACGGCGCCCCTGTGCGCAGCCAGCGTGAGGCACCGGGTCCTTCGGGCGCCTACAGCTCCAACTTGACCGTCACCCTCGACGACGAAGGCGAAGGCAGCCGACCCTGAACGCCGCATCCCTGCGTGTCAGGGTGAGTTGAGTCCAGTGGTTCACAGCAAGTCCGCCTGACGCAGGGCGAGAATCAGGATCGATTCACGTGTCCAGTTCAGTTCTTTCAAGCCCGATCAGCATCGCCGATGATGGTGCGATGGATGATTCTGCTTCGTCTCCTCGCTCCGGGGGGCCGTCGCGTCGACGGTCGTTCACCCCGGCCCAGAAGCTCGAGCACCTGGCCGCCTACGAGGCGGCGTGCGAGCACGGTCAGGGCGGGGCCTATCTGCGCCGTGAGGGCCTGTACTCCTCGTTGATCTCGGAGTGGCGCCGGCTGCGCGATGCCGGCGTGCTCGAGGGCAAGGACCCCGGCGGGAAGGTCGGGCGGCCCAGTGCGGAGCAGGCCGAGATCGGCCGGCTGCGTCGTGAGCTCGCCGATCGCGAGCGGCGGCTGGCCACCACCGAGACCGCGTTGGAGATCATGGGAAAAGCACACGCGCTCTTGGAGCAGATCTCCGAGAGCGCGGAGACCGAACAGCCCGAACGGCCGCGCAGGAAGCGTTGAGGGGCACCTACGCCGAACTCACCGGCAGCGGCGTGAGCACGCGAGTGGCGGCCAGTTTGACCGGGGTCTCACGCGCCACCGCCATCCGGGCGAACAACCCGCCGCCCAAGCTGGCATCGGTGCCGGGCAGGGAGCCGGCGAACAAGCTGAGTCTGGCCGAGCGGACCCGGGTCCTGGAGGTGTTGGACTCCGAGGAGTTCGTCGACCAGGCGCCGTTGCAGGTCTACGCCACCCTGCTCGAACGAGGCGTCTACCTGTGCTCGGTGTCCACGATGTATCGGATCCTCGCCCAAGCCTGTCAGGTCACCGAGCGGCGACGGTTGGCGCGGCACCCGGCCCGGGCGGTGCCCGAGCTGGTCGCCACCGGGCCCGGGCAGGTCTACTCCTGGGACATCACCAAGCTGCCCGGCCCGGACCGCGGTGTCTACTACGACGCCTACGTGATGGTCGACATCTACTCCCGCTACATCGTCGGTGCCCACGTCCACGCCCACGAGGCCGGTGTCTTGGCCGAGGAGATGATGAAGCAGATCTTCGGGATCCACGGCATCCCAACGGTGGTGCACGCCGACCGCGGAACCTCGATGACCTCGAAGTCGGTCGCGACCCTGCTGGCCGACCTGGGCGTGACCCGCTCCCACTCCCGGCCCAGCGTGTCCAACGACAACCCCTACTCCGAATCGCTGTTCAAGACCATGAAGTACGCGCCCGTCTTCCCCGAGCGGTTCGGCTCGATCGGCCAGGCCCGCGGGTTCATGGACGCCTTCGCCACGGCCTACAACCACGAGCATCACCACACCGGGATCGGCCTGCACACCCCTGCCGACGTTCACTACGGCCACGCCAGCGACGTCGACACGCAACGATCAGCAGCGCTCGAAGCGGCCCGCCAGCAGCACCCCGAACGGTTCGCAACCAACACCGATCCCAAGATCCTCGCGCTGCCCGACAACGCCTGGATCAACCAGCCAGCCGAAACCACGGCTGCCTAACACCCGCTGGCCTCATCCGCCTTGAAAAATTCCGCATCGAGCTCCGACTCGAGCCTGCTTGCCGATCTCTTCACGTGGCAATCCTCTCCGCGCGGTGTTGCCCTGGGCCGGCCATTCACCAATCAGTGGGAGCGGGAGACGACTCGGATGACGGCCGATCCCGACGATGTGCCACCTCCGGAGACGACCGAGGTCGTGAGGTTGTAGAAGCCGGGGGTCGCGTCCTTGGGAACCCGCAGGGTGGACACAGGCGCTCCCCCCGCACGGGCCGTCGCCCGGATCGGGGTGGCCGCCGCAGTGTGCGGCCCGCCCACAGCGGGCCCTTTTAGCTTGGCGACGTTCGCGAACGGCCCGTCCAAGGAGGCCGTCAGCCGCACCGACTTGACCGGGCCACCCGACGGCGAGCCCGGTGCGCGTGTCGCGGTCCAGTGGATGTGGATCAACTCTCCGGGGTGACGGACCGTGTTGATGTCTGCTGCACGACAACACGTGTACGTGTAGGTGGCGTGCCGAACGCTGGTTTGTGGACTTGAGCCCGAGCTGCAGCCGGCAACGCTCACGAATCCCGTGACCGCGAACGCGGCAACCGCAAGGCGACGTATTCCTCGTCGGTTGACCACGTTCCCCCCGCGATTCAGTACCGGCTCAAGATCAGCACCGAGACGGACCGATGCTACGCAAGACACAGAACCCTGTTCGGCATATCCATGCTGTGAACGTCCGGATTTGCCGCATTGAGGTACGCGTTCAGACGCTGGCGAGTTGTGCGTTGTACGGGTCAGCGATGGCGCGGCCGAGCTGGCACCCCCGGCCTACGGCAGCGGTCGCCGATGCAACAGGTCACGCAGTCGTGAGAGCAGGCTCGGCCTCGAGCTGGCCAGGAATGCGACGTTACGGGGCAGGTCGTGGCCAGCCAGATCCTTCGCGGCCACGCCATGGGCGGCGGCACGTGCGATCAACCGTGCGTTCTGCTGCCTGCGGTGGTCGCCGGGCTCCCGGACGACTCCCGAAACGTACTCTTCGGCCTCGGCCGCTCCAGCGTCCTTACGTCGCGATACCTCAGCAGCCGTTGCTTCGAGAACGCGTCGGTATTCGCGCTTGTTGTCGAACGCCGCTACGACAACCTGCCGTCGTTCACGCCGTTCCGGGTCGTAGCGATAGTGCTGGACGACGAACCGCCGGATGCTGTCATCCTCCGGATCTACCTGCGCCACAAGGAGAGCGTAAGACTGCGCAATGCGAACCGAGGAGGTTCCGCCGGGAAAGGCATTACCGCATCTGCCGCCGACAGGGAAGCTCGGTTGGCCCGAAGAAGCGCACGCCGCCAGGGAGCCGTGCCAGCATCTCCTCATGACTGCCCAAGGCTCCGTGTCTCCCTCACATCGAGGGTTGGCCGTCGCGGTTTTGGTTGCGATGGCGAGCGGGATCACGGTGGGACTTGGGGACATCGCCTCTCTTCCGATCTGGATCGTTCTCCTGGCCGCGTCGGTCTTCGTCGGGAGCATCAGCGTTTTCGGCGTCATCACCTACCACGATGCGCGCTCCAGTGGCGCCAGGTTCAGCGCTGCCCTGGCTCGGAGCTTTCGCGCTGCGGGCAAAGTGCTCGTTGCGCTTATGCCGTGAAGTGGATGCACTCATCTGCCGCAGACAGGTAAGGCGAAGCGCGTTGTTTGGAGACCCGGACCCCGGAGACCGCTATGTGGGCTGATACCACAGGTACGGGGGCTCGTCAGCCGGGAGCGCCAGGTGGACCCGTGAGAGATCCAGCCGCTCAAGCGCCCTCCGGGAGGTGCGTTCGGCCGGAAGGATCCGGAAGAGATGCGCCCGCAGCGGCCACGCGCTCATCAGCCACTCATCCAAAGCTTCGGCCACCGCCTCTACCAGTCCGGTTTCGAGGTGATCCTGGCGGACCCAGAAGGTCACCATCACGGTGCCCTGCGGGAAGCGGTCAACCACCCGTTCGTCGGCTTGGACCCGGCGAAGGTACTCACGCAGCGGATTCAGATACACGCAGCCGAGTGCCTCGCCCTTTGAGGGAGTGAGCAGCACGAAGGTGAAGGCGCGGCCGCTCTCGTGGTCGGCTTGGTGCCTTGCGATCAGCTCAAGATCCTGCGCGAGGCCGAACTCGGCGACGGGCCACCGTCCATGGCTGTGCACGCGAATCACCTCGGGGCTGGCCATGTACGCGGCGTAGTCCAGGGTCGCGAGGTCGGTGGTGAGCGGCACCGCCATGAAGCAGGGGTGCCTGAGCTCGACCGGGACGGTCGCATCTGGATCCAGCAACGCTCCTCCTCCCGATTCGGCTTCCACACGGTAGTCCTCGGAGGGTTGCCTAACGTCCGGAACTGCCGCTGGTCGCGCGTCGCCAGGAGCCGCTTCCTGAGCCGCGTCATACCGCCGCCTGTCGGCGGCCGTGTCATACCGCCGCCTGTCGGCGGCCGTGTCATACCGCCGCCAGCCGCGCGGTCAGCGGGGCGAGCTCTTCCCTTGGCATCCGGCTCCTACCACGCTGTTCTCCGGCCTAGCGTCAAGCCACGGTGCCTCACTGTGTGTGCGGTGGTCCGCCGTTGGGGCGTGCTCGCCAGATCGCCGGGGAGCATGCCATGCCGAACACCATCTTGCTGCCGTTCCAGCCCGACGCGCTCACGCCGGCCCAACTGGCCGCCGTGTCTTACCTCGCCCGGTACTCCGGCCACACCCACGACCTGTACGCCTACCAGCTGCGCCGCTGGTTCGCCTGGTGCGAAACCAACGGACTCGACGCGCTCGTCGGCATCCAGCGAGCCCATGTGGAGCTGTTCATCCGCCACCTCGCCGAGACGGGCCTGATGCCGTCCTCGATCAACACGATGATGCACGGCATCCGCGGCTTCTTCCGCTTCGCCGACATCGACGGCCTGATCCCCGCCGATCCGGCCGTCTACGCGCGACTACCCAAGGTCCATCAAGAGGAGAGCCGCACCCAGGGACTGGACCGGCTCGAGCTGATCCGGTTCCTGCAGGTCGCGCAGACCATCACCGTTCACCACGGCGCATTGGCGTACCTGCTCGGCATCAACGCGCTCCGTGCCTCCGAAGCAGCCGCGGTCCGCATCGAGGACTACCGCGAGACGCTGCGCGGACACCGCGTGCTGCACCTGATCGGCAAGGGCAACAAACCGGCTCATCCGAATCGAGGGTGTAGTTGGGGCCTGAAGCCTCCGGTTTCGAGCAGTGATCTTGCGATGTAGTTGGTCAGGTTGCGGAATCCGAGGGCGGATCCGCGGAGGTGTTCGAGCCGTCCGTTGATCGCCTCGGTCGGCCCATTGGACGTGCCGGGCCGGTCGAAGTAGGCGAGGACATCGTCGGCGCGCTTCTTCAGCGTCCGGCCGAGCTTGATGACCTCGACCAGCGCTTTGGGTACGCCGCTGCTGAGCGACTCGATGAGGCCGACCATGAGCTGCCGGCC
The DNA here is from genome assembly GCA_963816325.1 of uncultured Actinomycetota bacterium. Taxonomy (GTDB): domain Bacteria; phylum Actinomycetota; class Actinomycetes; order Propionibacteriales; family Nocardioidaceae; genus Nocardioides_B. Next base: position 46,983 of record CAWFKC010000023.1, read on the forward strand.
GTGGCGGCGGTCCTCGGCGCGGTAGGCGGCGATCATCCGCTGGTAGATCCCCCAGGTGGCCTCGACCTCGACGTGCTGCTCGTCGGCGAACAGCGCGGCCAGGCGGTCGATCTGCTTGTCGGTGAGCAGGTCCGCGCCGGTGGACAGGGTCCGGCGCGCCGCGTAGAGCGGGTTGCCCTTGCGGCCTCGGTGTCCGTGGATGGCCTGCTGGACCCGGCGTCGGCACTCCTCGAGCGCCTCACCAGCCAGGCGTGTGACGTGGAAGGGATCCATCACGGTCACCACGCCGGGCAGCTCTTCGACCGCGGCGGTCTTGAAGCCGCTGAACCCGTCCATCGCGACCACCTCCACGGCCTCGCGCCACGCCTCTTCGCGCTCGGCGAGCCAGGCCTTGAAGGCCTGCTTGGAGCGGCCCTCGACCATGTCCAGCAGACGCGCGGGACCGGTGCCGTCACGGACCGCAGTGAGGTCGATGATCACGGTGACGTACTTGTCGCCACGCCGGGTGTGCCTCCAGACGTGTTCATCGACGCCCACGACCTTCACCCCCTCGAACCGGTGCTCGTCGTCGATCAGGACCCGCTTGCCCTCGGCCAGCACGGCGTCGTTGGCGGTGTCCCAGGCGACGCCGAGCCCTTCGGCGACGCGGGCGACGGTCAGGTGCTGCACGACGATGCCTTCCAACGCCCACCGCAGTCCGCGGCGCGAGAGCTTGGCCCGCGGCTCGGCCGCACGCGTGGTGTCCTGACGCCACACGTGACCGCACTCGGCGCAGCGGTAGCGACGCACGGTGACCTCCAGCGTGGTCGGCCGCCAGCCCAGCGGCTCGTGCGCCAACCGACGGATCACCGTGTCACGCGCAGTGCCCTCGCACCCGCAGCGAGGACACCACCGATCCGACTCGACGACCCGGCAGGCCAGCACCGCCCGATCCGGCTCCAGCCGCTGTCCGGTCACCTCCAGACCAAGCTCGTCGAGCCGGCAGAACGTGGTCAGGTCAGGGCAAACGAAGGTAGCGTCGGGCACGTCGAGGTCTTCCAGATGAGCGGTGTAGGAACCTTCATCTTCGGAAGACCTCGACCTCTATCCGACCACCGACGCGCCGGCTCACCGCGCGACGTGCGCTACACCCTCATCTGGGAAGAGCCAACAAACCCGCCACCATGCCGCTGACCGTCCCGGTCCTGCGAGTGCTCGAGGCCTGGCCGCGGCGAACGCTCCGAAGGTCCACTGGTGCTGCGGCCGGTCTCCGGCAAGCCGATCGGCCGCCGCGACTGCTATCGCATGGTCGCCCGCATCGCGAAAGCCGCCGGCATCCCACGCCACATCAGCCCGCACTCACTACGCCACGCCGCGATCACCAACGCCCTCGACGCCGGCGTGCCGCTTCGCGACGCCCAGATCCTCGCCCGTCACGCCGACCCCCGCACCACCGAGCACTACGACCGCGCCCGCGGCAACCTCGACCGCCACGGCGTCCACTTCCTCACCGCCTACGTCGCCGGCGTGTAGGCAGTCGAGAGCGCCCATGGAAGGAGGAACGGGCTGCCGACATCCTGGCGGCCGATCGTCGAACGACTTCAGGACTCGGCGCGCGGATGCGAAACGACAGCGTCCGGCCGCAGCTCCGCATAGTCACCCAACGCGAAGGCGTCCTCTATCGCAGCCAGGCGACCCTCGAACAGGCTCAGCAGGTCGTCGTTGCGGATGTTGCCAGTAGCGACGACAAGCAACCGAGCTGGGGAGCCGGTCAACAGATGGCTGTTGCGGAAGTCCGCGTCCTTGCTGACCACAATCCGGCTGGCGGCATCGGCAATGACCGCGATCTGCTGATCGGTGCTTCGATTTCCGTCCGGAAGCGAGGAGGTATGCATCGCGTCGTGCCCGAGCTCGGCGAGGCGGGACGCCAGGCGAGCCGGCAGCTGAGCGTCTACCAGGAACTTCACGCGGCGCCGAGAGGTCCGACCGCTTGACCACCCGTGGTCAACGCCGCGAACTCCAAAGCCGCGAGAAGGTCATCACGCTCCAGATCCGGATAGTCGCCCAGAACCTCCTCGCTCGACATCCCAGAAGCAAGAAGCTCCAGCAACAGCTGCACGGGGTACCGCAGCCCACGAATCACCGGCTTGCCGTGACAGACCGACGCGTCGGTGGTGATCCGATCCAGGCGTGACATACACCCAGCGTAGCGCCGGTCAACCCGGCATCGGTGCCCTCTGGCTGTGCGTCCGAGTCCTACGTCGTTTCGCCGCCTGTCGGCGGCAGTGTCATACCGCCGCCTGCCGGGCGCCCTCGACTTTCACGGACATGCCGATGAGCGAGCGCGTTGGGCCCGCCGCCAGCCGCCAACGGGACTCAGGCGCTGACCGCGGGGACGGCCTCGAGGGTGAAGAAGATGAAGCCGATGAAGCGGGTGGGGTCGGTCGCGCTTTGCGGCAGCAGTTCGGGCGGCGTGTCGGGAGACACCGGCGGCTCGCTAATCGCCGAGATCCTGAAGCCCGCGGCGGTGAACGACTCCGACATCGCGCTCAGCGGGCGGTACCAGATCGTGAGTGTCGCGGAGACGCCGTCGAAGTCGTACTCCTCGGAGTTCGGCGCGGTCGCGAAGTAGTCGACGTCGGGGTACATCACCGGTGGGATGATCGGGTGGTTGACCACCACGACCAGCCGACCGCCCGGCTTCAGCACTCGGCGCAGCTCGGCCAGCGGCTGCGACCAGTCCTCGAGGTAGTGCAGGACGAGCACGGCCAGTGCGTCGTCGAAGGTCTCGTCGCCGTAGGGAAGCGGCAGGGTCAGGTCGGCTACCTTCAGGTCGGCCTCGTCTCCGAGCCGCTGGCGGGCGAGGTGGATCATCGCAGGGCCCGCGTCAAACCCCGCCACGCACGCGCCCCGCTCCTCCAGGTCGGCGACGAGCGGCCCTGAACCGCATCCAGCGTCCAGGATCCGGTGCCCAGCGACGTCACCGAGCAGGTCCAGGACCGCCGGCCGGGCGTACCACCGGTTGAACAGGCCGTTCTCGTTCGCCCGGGCGTACGCCTCGGCGAACGCGTCGTAATGGTCCGGTTGCTGGTCCGCGGCCTGCGTGTCCGAGGTCATGCCGCGCAGTGTGCCAGGTCCGAAGGACCGCGGGCGTAGAGCGCGCCGGGAGGACCACGGCTTGCCCGGAACGTTCTCAGCCGCGGGAAGCGAGGGGCGAGGAGAGTGAGTAGGGCCGTGGCCAGATGCCTCCGACCTCTTCCAGCACCGACCATAGGTCGTGATCGCGTCCGACCCGCGGCATTCCCCGCGCACCGCCCGTGATCTGGCGGGCACTGGTGGCAGGGTGCTGTTCATGAATGAGGACGCCGCGAAGGCCAACCTGTACAACTACCTGAAGCACGAGCGCGAGGCGGTGCTCGCCAAGCTCGACGGGCTGTCCGAGTACGACGTCCGTCGCCCGTTGACCGTCACCGGGACCAACCTGCTGGGCCTGGTCAAGCACCTGGCGACATGGGAGGCCAGGTACCTCGGCGAGGTCTTCGACCGTCCCTTTCCCGAACCTCTGCCGCGGTGGGACGTCGAAGCCGATCGACTCGCCGACATGTGGGCGACCGAGGGTGAGTCCCGCAGCGACATCATCGACCGCTACCGCCGGGTGTGGGCGCACAGCGACGTGACAGTGGACGCCCTCGCCCTCGATGCCACAGGGCGCGTGGCCTGGTGGCAGGACGCGGAAGCGCCCTTGTTCAACATCCTCGTCCACCTGCTTGCCGAGACCAGTCGGCACGCCGGCCATGCCGACATCCTGCGCGAAGCCATCGACGGAGCAGTGGGAACCGACGCGGAGGACATGGCCGAGGAGCGGCACGACCCGGCCTTCTGGGCGGAGCGGCGCGAGGAGATAGATGCGGCCGCCAGGTCAGCCAGTTGACCGTTTCACTGACATGCCGCGATGAGGTTCCTTTCGATGTCCCTGGGTACTGACCGAGCGCGTGCCCGTCGAGTCTTCCTTCGGGTAAGACACGCTCATGCCCGCGGGTGCGAGCGCGGCGGGCACGCCTACGGGCGAACGCACTCTCATGCCGCGGATGGTGAAACCTCGACCGCGTTGACTGACCGGCGTGGTGGCGCGGCACTGTGGCGATGGAGAACTCCCAACCGGGCCCGGCCGTCTCCGGGGTCGTCGTCAGTACCTCCCACCTCCGGAGGTTGGCCGTGGCCGCATACCTCGCCCGGTTCAAGGGCCAGTCTCGTGTCCACACCGAGTCCGACCTGCGCGGCTACCTGACCTGGTGCGAGGCCCGCGGCCTGGACCCGCTCGCCGCCACCCGGCCGCACATCGAGCTCTACGTCCGCTGGCTCCAAGAGGTCCGGCGCTACCGGCCCTCCACGGTCTCACGGCGTATGTCGGTGGTCGCCGGGTTCTACCGCACCTGCGTTATCGACGCCGTACTAGAACACTCCCCAGCCGAGTACGTCCGCCGGCCGAACGTGCCCGCGGAGTCCCCGACCCTCGGTTTGACTCACCTCCAGTTCGAGGCCCTGCTGACCACCGCCAAACACTCGCCGAACCGCTGCGACTTCGCGCTCGTCACCCTGCTCGGCCTGCTCGGCCTGCGGATCTTCGAGGCCACCGGCAGCAACATCGAGGACCTCGGCGAGGAACATGGCCACCGCGTGCTGCGCGTCCGCGGCAAGGGCGACAAGGTCGTGCTCGTCCCCCTCCCGCCCGCCGTCGGCAGGGCTCTGGATCGTGCCATCGTCGACCGGTGCACCGGCCCGATCCTGCTGACGTCCCGCGGCACTCGGATGGACCGGCACTGTGCCACCCGCCGGCTACGCCGACTCGCCGAGCAAGCAGGAGTGAAGCTGCCGCGGATGCATCCCCACATGCTCCGGCACACCTTCGTCACCACGATGCTCGACGCCGGCGTCGACCTGCGCGACGTCCAGATCGCCGCCCGCCACGCCGACCCACGCACCACCATGCGCTACGACCGAGCCCGCAAGAACCTCGACCGCCACCCCAACTACATCCTCGCCGCCTACATGGCCTCCGGCACCTGACTGGTCGTTCGGTCGTGCCGATGACTGGGCATCTGCTCATCGCGCCCACGCACGTGGTCTAGCAGCCGATGGCCGGCGGCTCAGCAGGCCGCACACTGACGCCGCCGTGCCCACGATCGTGAACGGTGGGCCGGCAACTGTTGTGGAACCGAATCGGCTCATGGCGCGTCCAGAGGACATGACATGGAGGCTGCCGGTCTCAACCGCGGGTGTGTTGATCGTGATGCTGTCAGGCGCTGCCTGTGGGGTCTCTCAGGGCGGCACGTCTGCCGCTTCCTGCGCGGGACCGCAACTCGATGACCGACCCCCGGGCCGCTACTACACGCACCCGACAACTCCATCGGTGCATCCGGGCGACGACCTGGTCGTCTACGGACACTGGTACACCAGCACCTGCAATGACACGGGCAGACGCGATCCCCTCCAGCCCCTCCCGCCGGTCAGGTTGACGCTCACCCTGCCGGGCGGTCGAGCCGAGCCTGCGGGAACGTTCACGCCAGCGGGCAGCGACATGGGCTTTCACGCGACCGTGCAGATTCCGGCCGACACCCGGGCGGGCACCGCCACGCTCAGCGACGACCACCAGCCGCCGACGACCTACGCGATTCAGGTCAGCGAGTAGGTCCACGCCTACGCGGTCTGGGGCGCCTCCGCCCGGGCCAGCAGCACCGCGCGATGTTCGGCTGAGGGGCGCTGGTGACCGGCATACTGGCGCCGTGTGGGTGCATCTGGAGAACTGGATCGTGCAAGACGGCGGGGTCCCCGAGTTGCACATTGGTAGCGTCCTGCGCGACCACGGGCTGCGTGCCTCGTGCTGGAGCGTCGAGGAATCACGGGAACCTGAAGGCTGCGTCGAGCTCGCCGGCCCGGACCCGTCGGGCGACCGAGCCCCGCACTACGCGCTCAGCGGCACCGTCGAGTGGGGCCGGGAGCCGAGCAGCATGCTGCTGCGGGTCGGCAACTTCCGCGTCCTCGCTCAGCCCGGCAGCTTCGGCCAAGTGCCCGGCAGCTCGCCACTCGATGACGTGCTGGAGCGGTTCTCGCCGGACTTTTTCGTCCCGGCAACGGAACCCGGGTCAGGGTCGTGTGCAGGCTCGAGGTGCTGGCCGCCTACGAGAGCGACGAGGAGTTCGCCGTCACCCGCCGTGACTGGCGCGTCCGACAGCTCCGCGTCCAGCGCCGCGCCCTGGTCCCCGTGCCGGGGCGGGAACGAGATCGCATTGTCGGCAAGGTCCTTCACGTCGATGACATCGACCGGATGCACCGCTGGGCCGACGACACGGGCGACGACTGGGTCATATACCTGCTCGACGTCCAGCCAACGACCTAGCTGCAACTGCCGCGGACAGGGAAAGCGCGAGCAGGCGGGGCACGGTTTACGGTCGATCTTGGGGGTGCACCGGGCGCCGATGGTCAGGCGTCGCCGGCCACCGCACATCGGTGGCTTCCGAGAGCCGGCGCGCACCCAACGCCGCTGTCATCGCCTCCTCGCATGCGTCCGGGAACGGAATCGGCTGTCGGGAGTCGAAGTGATACGCGGTCGTGTCCACAAGCTCGGTCAGTACCAGATCCTCGACGGGCACCCGGAAGCCCAGCGCCACAACGTCGACGTCGTCGAGCTCGGTCGTGAACCCGGCCCACGCTCCGGCCCAGTGATGCACGTGGGCGCTGACGGCGATCCCATCGATCCGCCAGGTCGCTGTCGGCCAGTCCGCGTAGCAGTCAGCCTGCGCCTCGGCGTAGGCCACCAGTTGTTGCAGGTAGTCCTCGGCCCCGGGGCGGTCTTCCGCGGCGGGGAGCGTGAGGTTCACCAGCGTGAACAGTGCTGCGAACGCCACTTCTCGGGCAGGGTCTCCACCGTTCGGTGTCATCAGCCGTGTGTGACGTTCGCGCGGGAGATTCCCCACGCGCGCCCACGGCCGCGTGGGGTCGGGAGCCGGCGTGAACCCGTGTTGGAGCCAGAGTGCCCAGGTTGGCGCACCTGCTTGTCCCTCGATGAAGTCCAGCCACCGGGGCCCCTGCCAGGACCCCTCGTCGACTCCGTACAGCGGGAAGTCGACGGCCGGAAAGGTCGTCTCCACGGAAGCATGGTGCCAGCCGACCGGCGCGTGCACCTGGCCCGGGCCGGGAATCCGTGGACAACGTGCCAGGTCCCGCACGCCCAACGCACGGATTTGCCGCGATGAGGGAAGACCACAACTGCCACGGGCGAGGAGGCGCGCTCGTGCAAGGGACAGCGCATCTACCGGCAAACGGGATGCGCTCCAGCCCTTGCCACCGGTCAGGTTGCCGCCCACCTTGCTGGGCGGTCGAGCCGTGGGAACGGTCACGCCGACCGGCAGGGGCGTGGGCTTCCGCGCGACCGTGCAGAGCCGCGCCGATACCGGGGCGGGCACCGCCACGCTCAGCGACGACCGACAGCCGCCGATGACCTACGCGATCGAGGTCAGCGAGTAGGCCCACACCTACCCTGTCTGGGGCCTCCTTCTGGGCCAACAGCACCGGCGATGTCCGACTGCAGGCCGCGGTTGACCGGCATACTGACGCCGTGTGGGCGCACCTGGCGAACTGGATCGTGCAAGACGGCGAGATCCCCGAACTGCACATCGGTAGCGTCCTGCGCGACCACGGGCTGCGGGCCTCGTGCTGGAGCGTCGAGGAATCGCAGGAACCCGAAGGCTGCGTCGAGCTCGCCGGCCCGGACCCGTCGGGCGACCGAGCCCCGCACTACGCGCTCAGCGGCACCGTCGAGTGGGGCAGGGAGACGAGCAGCATGCTGCTCCGGGTCGGCCACTTCGCAGTCCTCGCCGAACCCGGCAGCTTCCGCCACGTGCCCGGCAGCTCCCCCCAAGACGACGTGCTGGAGCGGTTCTCGCCCGACTTCTTCGTCCCCGCAACCGGAACCCGGGTCACGGTCACCTGCAGGCTCGAGGTGCTGGCCGCCTACGAGACCGACGAGGAGTTCGGCGTCCCCGACATCCGTCGCGACTGGGACGTCCAACAGCTCAGGATCCAGCACCGCGCCCTGGTGCCCGTGCCAGGGCGGGAACGAGAACGCAGAGTCGGCAAGGTACTTCACGTCGAGGACATCGAACGGATGCACCGCTGGGCCGACGCCACAGGCGACGGCTACGTCACCTACCTGCTCGACCTCCAGCCAACCACGTAGCTCGACTTCCGCATTTGCCGCGGGGAGTGCAAGCGCGGAACTCTCGAGATCCGGTCGTCGGACATCACCGTGTTACGCGTAGCGGCCCTCGTGCCGAAGTCTATTTGCCGGCGGTTTCCCGATCGGCGCGCGCGAGGCAGGCGAGCGCCCGGACGCTCTCCCACGTACCGGACTTGAGCCCGGTAGCGGCAGTATGGGCAGCATCGCGCAGGGAGGCGCACTCGGCGCGACCTCTGGCCTCCACCGCCAACAGGGCCAGCGCTTCCACGCTTTCCCATGACCCGACCTTGAGGCCCGCCACCGTGTCCAGCGTGGCGCGTAGCGCCAGTTGGTACCGGCAGTCCACGTAGTGGGTACCGCGATTCTGCGTAGGTGGTACCGGCCCGGTTGTCTGTTCGGTCAGACGGTGGCGTATCGAGCGCTGCCGCGTTGATTCGAAAGGCAACAGGTGTTGTCCAACTATCGCAAGATCCTGGAGCTGGTGCTCGCCGGTCGTAGCTACAGCGAGATCGTTGAGGTCGCGGGCTGCTCGCGACGAGATGTCTCGCGGGTGAAGAAGGTGATCGATGAGCGGGGCGTCACCGCGGCGACGGTGGTGAGTGAGGAGGACCTGGCGCTGTGGTTCCCCGACGGCCGGCGGATGGTGTCAGCGGCCTATGAGCAGCCCGACCTGGCAGCGGTGCTGGCCGGGATGAAGGCTCAGCGGCACTTCACGTTGTTGATGGCGTGGCGCCGTTACGCCGACACGACGACGCCGGGGACGACGGCGGGGAGGGCGGGCGCGAAGAAGTATGGGTACGCACAGTTCTGTGCGTTGTTCGCCGACTACGTACGGCGTAACGATCTGGTCGCGACGCTGCACCATGAGCCCGGGCGAGCGATGTTGGTCGACTGGGCCGGCGACACCCTCGACCTGGTCGACACTGCCAGCGGTGAGGTTGCCCGCGCGGTGCTGTTCGTCGCAGTGCTGCCCTACTCGGGTGCGCTGTTCTGCCGCGCCTACCTCGACATGAAGTCGCCGGCGTGGCTGGATGCCCACGTCCGTGCGTTCGCGTTCTTCGGCGGCGTCACCCAGATCGTGGTCCCGGACAATCCGACGACCTCGACCCACCTGCGGGCCAGGGGCGAGGCTGAGCGGGTCGTCAACGCGCGCTACCAGCAGCTGGCCGACCACTATCGATGCGCGATCGTGCCGGCCCGCGCCAGGAAGCCCCGCGACAAGGCCGCCGCCGAGAACGCCGTCAACGTGGTCAACAAGCGAGTGATCGGCTATCTCGAGGGCGAGGTGTGGGCGACGCTGGCGGAGCTGAACGACGCCATTGACGAGCGTGTCGGGGAGGTCAACCACGACCTGCGTCGCGCCGACGGCACCACCCGCTGGGAGCGGTTCACCGCCGAGGAGCAGGAATTGCTCGGCACGCTGCCGGCGACCCGGTTCGAGGAGGTGACCTGGAAGGAGGTCAAGGCGGGACGCAACTACCACATCTCGTGTGACTACCAGCGCTACTCGGTGCCCTATCAGCTGGCCGGGCGGCTGCTGCGAGTGCGACTGACCTCGACGCGGGTGACGATCTTCGACGGGCACGACCTGGTGTGCGAACACCGGCGGCTGACCGGCAGGAAGGGCCAGTACTCCACCCTGGCCGAGCACGTGCCGCCCCAGCACCAGGGCATCGACGGACTGTGGTCACGGCGCTGGTTCACCGACCGGGCACGGTCGTTCGGACCCGCGACCGTGCAGGTGATCGAGCAGATCCTGGACCGCCACGCCATCGAGGCCCAGGGCTACCTGGACTGCCAGAACATCCTGTCCGGCCTGGGCAAGGCCAACCGGGAACGGCTCGAGGCCGCCTGCCAGGAGCTGGTCAACAACGGCGGGCAGGCGTCCTACACGACGCTGAAACGGTTGATGGCCGCGATCAACTCCGACGCCAAGAAGCCCCGCAAGATCACCCCGGCCGCGTCGACACGCAAACGCAGCAGCGCCACAGGCACCGCGGGCGTAGGGCTGGGGCCGGACGTCTACGTCCGCGACGCCTCTCACTACGAACTCACCCCCACGCCCGCCCTACCCCACCTCGGCGACGCCGAGCACAATGCCGAGCACCACGGCCAGCCCGATGGTGAGCAGGAGGCGGGTCGGTGATCTTCACCAGCGTCGACTACGACAAGTTCCGTGCCCTGCGCGTCACCCACGTCGCGACCCGGTTCGAGGAGCTCATCGGTGATGAGGCCAACGACGACCTCACCCCCGAGAAGCTGTTCTTGACCGCCGTCGACGACGCGCTGGAAGCACGGCGGGTCCACAAGATCGAGAAGCTGATCCGTGCCGCAGGGTTCCCGATCCCCGAGGCCACGATCGCCGAGATCGACTACCGCGAAGGGCGTGGGGTCAACCCGGTCAGGATGAGGCGCTACGCCGATCACGACTGGCGGGCAGACCCGGTCAACCTGCTGATCATCTCACCCACCGGCGGTGGGAAGACCTACCTCGCATCGGCTCTGGGAATCGCGGCCTGTCACAACGAGCACACCGTCACCTACCTCCGCATGGACGACCTGGCCCGTCGGCTCGTCCTGGCCCGGGCCGACGCGATCGCTCACCAACAGATGCTCAACGAGCTGTCGAACGTGGACCTGCTCGTCATCGATGACTTCCTCACCGTCGGCATCGATCACGAAGCCGCTGCAGACCTGTTCGCCGTCCTGGCCAACCGTGACCACCGACTGCCCACCATGATCGCCTCCCAGACCGGGCCCGCACACTGGGTCGCCGAACTACCCGACCGGATCGCCGCCGACTCGATCGTGAACCGACTCGCGAACCGAGCCCGCACGATCAACCTCGGCAACATCGACATGCGCAAACTCCGCCACGACCAGACCCGCGCCCACGAGACGTACTGGGAGTAGCCGACAGCGGCGGCCCCGTCACCAGTCGGGGCCGCCGGCCGGTCACCACAACCAACGGGCGGTACCACCAAGACCGAACATCGGTACCAGATCGCTGGACTACCGGTACCAGCCGGCGCTACGCGCCATCCAGCGCACGCTGCAGCGGGGGCCGTTCGTCGAGCTGCTTCCCCATCGGCACTCTCCTTCACGAACATGACCGTTCGATGCTGGGAGAGCCATGGTGCCGCACATCGGCCGGGGATCTGGGAGAGCCACGCGCGAACATGCCGCGGACAGGGAAGCTTCTACTTGCCGATCGCAGCGTGGCGCAAAGCGTGTTGTCGTGGACGGTGGACGGGCCTTGGGTGGCGTGCTGGGACCGGACTCCGGACCCTGGTGACGGGAATGTTGTGTCACGATCCTGGGCATGGAGATCGAACTCCGGGCGCTCACAGACGATGACCTGCCGAAGTTGAGCGGCGGCGAGTCGCCCTTCGATGATTTCGGTCCGCGTCGACCGCGCTCGGAGGTCCCGGCACCAACGCTGCATGAAACCGGCGCGCTCGCAGTGTGCGATGCCCAGCAGAAGACCCTTCTAGGAGACGTGAGTTGGGTTTGGCGACAGTGGGGACCGACGCCCGAATCACGCAACCCGATGATCGGTATCTGGTTGGCGCCCGCGGCTCGCGGCAGCGGTGTCGGCACGCGGGCACAGCGCACCCTGGTCGACCTCTTCTTCCGTCACACCGCGGTGAACCGCGTTGAGGCCGGCACCGACGTGGAGAACGTCGCCGAACAGCGCGCCCTGGAGAAGGCCGGCTTCACGCGCGAAGGCATCACCCGAGGCGCCCAGTGGCGCGATGGCGCGTATCACGACTGTCATCTCTACAGCATCTTGCGCAGCGAATGGGCAAGCTCCGCCGCTTACCGGATTTGCCACGGACTGTGAAGTCTTGGTCTTGCTGGGATGAGTGCTCCCGTCAACTCCGCTTCTGCGTGATGAAGACAAACTCCCGGCCGGGTCTGTCGGGGGCTTCCCGGACGTCGAGGACCGAGAAGCCCGCCTGGTCCAGCAGCACGTCGAACTCCTCCCGTGAACGGAATCGCAGGGTCGAGTCAGACACGATCTGTGTCCCGTCCGGGAAGGCATAGGTCTGGCGGAACGACACGAGAGGAAGCTCGACCGAGGTCACGTCCCGTCGGAGCGACACCGCGCCGACCCCGGCGAGTTGGACCGCCACCTCAGCCGGCTCTTGCTGCCATTCCGCCCACGCTCGATATTCCGGTCGCCGGGACTCGAAGACCAGGTGACCGCTGGGTCGCAGCGCGCCCTGAATGCCGCGCAGCGTCGCTGACAAGTCGTCGTCGGTGAGGAAGACCTGGGCGACGTTGCCGGTCATCAGCGCCAGGTCCACCTGCATGGGCGGCAAGGTCGTCGCGTATCCATGGATCCACCGGACCTGCTTTGCCCCGGGCTTGGCGCGAGCGACGTCGAGCGAGGCCTCTGCGGGGTCCACACCGGTCACGTCGAAGCCGGCTTGAGCGAGGAGGCAGGCAAGCGATCCAGTTCCGCACCCGAGGTCGAGCACCTGATGAGCGCCCAGTTCGCGCACGATCCGTTCGTAGAGGTCGAGGTCGTCCCTCGACCCGTCGAAGTCGTCGTAAAGGACCGCCAGTCGCGGGTCAGAGAAGAGCGCGTCAACCACCTTCGGAACGGTAGCCACCCGCCTCTGCGGCTGCCCACCGGGTTTCCCCACATGCCGCGATGAGGGACGTCGCGATCAGCGAGAGGCGCCAGGCGGACGCACGCTGACACGGAAGCCCGGGGTGCCGCCGACGACGCGGCCGTGCGCGCCTGTGTCGAGGCTGTTAGCTCAGGTGGCGAGGGAAGAAGCGGCCGGCGTCTTCGGCAGCGAACGCCGGAATACCGGTGTGCCCACCCAAGTTCGCTTGCAGGGTCTTCTCTTCAGACCCGAACGCATCGAACAGGTCTAGAGCCATCTGTCTGTCGTTGTCGTGGTCGTCCCACTGGAGCAAGACGTGTAGCGGGATCGTGACTCGGCGCGCCTCCTCGATGGTGGCCGTGGGGATGTAGCTTCCGGCGAAGAGACCCGCGGCCACGATGCGTGGTTCGACCAGGGCCAGTCGGACGCCGATTGCGGTGACTCCTCCGGAGACACCGACCGGCTCGCGGACCTCGGGTCGAGCAAGAACCTCGTCGAGGACTTCCTGCCATTCCGGCACGGCCTGCCGAACCAGCGGAAGGACAAGGCGGTCGACGACGTCCTCGCGCGGCTGCTCGCCAGCCAGGATTGCCTGGCGCAGTTCGGCGCGCGCCTCCTCGAGCGCGGCGATGGTCGGCCGTTGGCCGCTACCGGGTAGCTCGATGGCCACTGTCGCGAATCCAAGCTCTGCGGAGTGTCGTGCCCGAGCTTCTAGACGGGGATGCATCCTGGGTAGCCCACCCGGATGGCCAAGGAGGATCAACGGGACAGGTGCGGATGGCGTCGCGGCCGGTGGCGTCCACAGGATGCCAGGGACCTCGGCGACGGTGAACTCGCGTTCGACGATGTCGCCGTCGAGGACGCGTTCGGAAATGACGTGCACGGTCGTGCCTTTCGGAAGTGCTCTGGATCGGCGCTCCTGGACGACCTACCGCCCGACCGCGACCCCAAAGGAAAGCGCCCACGTCGATACGTACACGGACACCACCTCCTCGTTCACAGGTCCGGTCAACCGGAAGGTATCAACGCTCTCTGGGAATAACCATCGGATTTGTCCCTCACTGAGAAGGCGCCCGCCGTCACCGTGATCAGGCCGGGGCGCTCACCCGCGTCACACCGCCGCGTCCGGGACCTGCTCACCGCGGGTCCCAGACCACCTCACCACGTCGCTCGGGTGGGTCAATCAAGATGACGGCCTTCTGCCGAAGATGCCAAGGCGAAGTCCCTGGCTTCCTCACGCCGGACTCAAGCCAAGTTCGTATCGCGTCGGCCGGGTCGTCCGCAGGGTCGCAGTGAAGTCCGCGCATCATCAAGTCGACCCGACGGCCAACGTGTTCGTTCGACCACCGCGCCATCAGCGCTTTCTGTCGGGGCGATTTCGCCAACTTCAGGTCGTACCGTTGTCGGCCGAGGTCTGAGGGGCCGAAGTCCGCGTGCTTCTTTCGCTGATCTTCCAGGAACCGAGTCTGTTCGACCGGCAACGCGAAGAACGACCAGACATCAAGGTCCTTTACCCCGTTGGATCGGTCCAGGTAGTGCAGCGCCGCCCCCTGGGCCAGCACCACTGCAAGCAGCCGGCCCCGATACTCCGGTCGTCGAGCGTAGAAACTCTCGTGGTCTGCTGCTGCGATCGTTGAGAGGCGAGCAAGGTGCCGCTTCTTGAGCGGTGTCTTGCTTCTCTTCGACCGAGTGCTTGTCACAGGCACGCATGGAACATAGCCAGTCACGGAACGTGAGGTCCACCGGTGCTCCAGGTACTCGACACAAGCTCCAGGACATCGACAGCGTCTTACCGGCTGCCAGGCGCCTTCCACTTTCACGCACCTGCCGACGAGCGACGACATCGTCGTTCTGCTGAGCCACGAGCGTGGGGAGCCGCCACGGGTCTCAGGTAGCGCTTCGTACGGCGTGGCGCACGTAGATCACTCCATTGCCGAACCGTCGATGGTCCAGCAGCTCAAGGTCGAGGCGAACGCCTTGGGGCAGCGCCGGCTTGCCGCCACCCACGAGCACCGGGCACAGGAGCAGCACGCACTCATCGACCAGCCCGTGCCGGAACGCCTCAGCCCCGATGGTCGCGCCGCCGATGCTCAGGTCCGCGCTGGACGCCTCCTTGAGCCGTCGTACGGCGTCGGGCTCGAACTGCCTCTCGATGCTCGTCCGCGCCGTCGACACCGCCGCGAGCGTCGTGGAGTAGACAATCGTGTCGGCGTCGCGCCAGATCCCCGCGTATTCGCGGGCGACGGCCGGTGCGGTGGCCAACCAGTCGTCGCTCTCCCAAACGCGCATCGTCTCGTACATGCGGCGGCCGTAGAGCGACGTGCCGATGTGCCGCTCGTGCTCGTTCCAGAACGCGTGCACCTCGTCGTCAGGCACCGACCAGTCGAAGGAGCCGGTCTCGTCCTCGAGGTAGCCGTCGAGTGAGGTGTTGGCTGCGTAGATCAACTTGCCCAATGGGTGCCTCCGGCCGGACTGGGAACTCCATGCTGCAGGGTCACCACGGCACCGGCAACAACACCGACGGTGAATCATCTGCCTGCCACCGTTAGACGTGCGTCATTTCGCCGCGAAGCGGCAGTGTCATACCGGCGTGCCGGGCAACATCCATCGCGATAAGTGCCCGTCGGCGCCCGCTGTGGAGCCACGCGGGCCGGCGGAGCACAGCGGACGGGTCTCGCGAGGTTCGACTCTGGAGTCTTGCGCGGCGCCCTCGATCCAGTAGCGGGTGCGCAGCCACGAGCTCGTTCACAGACTGACTTGTTGAGACCTGCACTACGTCAAAGCGTCATTGCACCGGTTGCCACGTCGCAGGGGTTGGTTTCGCAGTCGTCGTCATCACCTTCGATGTAGCCCGTGCCCTTGCTCATGCCGTCACCGCAGTCGGCGCACCACGACCATTCAGTGTCTCCGTCCTCGGAGACTTGTACGTCCGCCATGCCCTCACCCTCGCAGTTATCGCAGAGGTAGTAGTGCTCGTCATGTTCGATTGCCATCGATGACCTTCCAAAGTGTTAGTGACGGTGGCCCACCGCGCGCGTGCGGATATCAGCGGAAGTCATAGTCCTCGTCTTGGCCAGACGACATCCAGATGTCTTCCGCGTACGACGAGCCACTCAAAGATTCCCCCCACGGATCGTCCGGGTCTGCATGGTGGTCCTCGCCGAGCATGCATCGGCACTCCTCTGCGTAGGAGACCTCGTTCCCCTTCTTGTCGACCGCGTCAACGAACTTCTGGTGCTTTGGGCCCGTCGGCATCGATGCTCCTCGATTCTGGCCAAGTCGTTGCCCGAGAGTACGTCAAGGAGCTCAGTTTGAGCCCGGATCCACCACCGCTGATTGGTGATCGGTGATTCGGGTGGATCTCGCCGGGGTGGTGCGGTCGGGGCGCGACTGGTCTGCCGGCCGGTGCCGGCTCTTCCACTGTGAGTCCTTGGTCGGGCCCGTTGGGGCTGGGTGGTCAGGTCATCGAGGTCAGCGGTGGGCCGGTCGCGATGGCGTGGATGTTGTGCCAGCCGTGGGCCCATGGCCAGTGGGTTGGCAGGTGCAGGTCGAGTCGACGGCTGGTGGAGGCGATGCGGCCAGCGACTCGGATGATCTTGCGGCGCAGGCTCGCCCATCGGGCCTTGGCCAGGCCGGCGGCGACCGCTGCGGCGCGGGCGAGGTTGAACGCCATCACCGCCAGGGAGACCCAGGCAGCGTTGGCCGTGTACCTGCCTGATGGCAGGTGCGCGAGCGCGTTGTCCTTCAGCTCGGCGATGACCTGCTCGACGATCGCGTGGTCACGGTGCCGCTGATCGGCCTCGACGAGGCCGAGGGTGCTGTTGGTGATGAAGGCGTGGTGGCGGTAGGTCGCGAACAGCTCGCCCTGCTCGGTGCCATCGCAGGCCAGCGGTTGCAGCCGCTTGACTCGGCGCACGATCAGCCGGCAGGTCACGTGCTCGGCCTTGCGGCGTCCGGTGAACGCGGTGAACGGCACCTCGGCGACTTCGGCGTCGGAGATCCAGCGTTGCTCGGCTTCCTCCCAGATCGCGTGGGGGTACTTGATCGCGACCCAGTCGTCCTCGGCGATGCTGGCGATCGCGGTGGTCACGGTCTTGGTCATCCGGGCGGTGACCGAGAACCAGGTCTTGTTTCGGATCGCGGTGCCCACGAAGGCCCACCCGTAGTAGGCAGAGTCGGCCCGGCACATGATCCGGCCCCTCACCCCGGCGGCCCGGGCGGTGGTGATGGCCTGGGCCAGCAACCGACCCGCACCCTTGGCCGATGCTGTGCTGCCCTTGCGCAGCCTGGCCCGGGCGATCACGGGCGCGGTCAGCGGTGTGGCGATCGTGGCGAGCTGGATGTTCAGCCCCCGCACCCCGCTGTAGCCGTAGGTGGCAGCCTGCTTGGCGTACCCGTGGACCTCGCGGATGGTGTCGTCGACGTCGATGCAGGCGAACCCATCGGCGGACTCAGCGCCGGCGACCATGCCGGGTACCCGAGCGGTCAGCCCCGCGAGGAGATCACCGCCGACGGCGTCCAGCTGCTGCACGTGCCCGTGGGTGAACGAGCGCAGGAACGTGCCCAAAGTCGAGGGCGCTCGGACCCCCGAGAACAGCCGCGGCATCCCGCCGTGCCGCAGCAGGTCGAGGTCGTCGATGCTGTCCGCGCCGGCGAGCATCCCGCCCACCACGCTGCTCGCCTTCGCCGCCGCGTTGGCCGAGACCACGCTCAACTGGTCCTCGAGGAGGTCATGCAGTCCGGCCGACTCGGCCAGACGGAGCACGGGCACCAGGCCCGCGTCCGACACCAGGTTCGGATCATCGAAGACAGGCCGGATCGTGTGAGAGGCTTTCACTTACGAGGTGTCCCTTGCTCGGCAGCAGATCGGTCCTTCAGCAAGCCCGATTCTCCCGCCCAGCAAGGGCATTCTCGTTCTACGCCACGCTCACACCGACACCCTCATCGGTGGATCCAGGTTGAGCGGAGCAGCTTGCGGTGTCCACGGCGGAAGATCGTCGGCAACGGGGACGACCGACCTGCGTCACTCCGCCGCCAGGGGGCGCGTCAACTTTCACGGATCTTGCGTCCAGGTCCGCACAGTTGGCGGCGGCCCAACGGCCATGGAGCCGGTCCACAGACGAGGGCTCTATGACCGTTTTTCGAGTCTTTAGCTCGCGGAGACCTCATGATGGGAGGGGTCGTTTCTCTGCATGGCGGCGCAGATTATGCCTTGGGTCGCTTCTGGGCGTTCGAAGGGACGGAACTTCTCGCGAAGGGGTTTGACATCCTGGCGATGATGATCGCTGGCAGCGTGACTGCCCTGGACGCGTACGCGCTTGTGAGCAAGGAAATGCAGGTGTCGATGGAGCAGGACTGTTGACGACCTTTCAACCGGGAGGCCTGCACCGCCGTTATGCGCGACGTAACCCGGAGCTGGTCGAGCGGTGGGGTCCCGAAGCCGCTGCCAAGTACGACCGCGTCGGCACCCTGTACTCGGTCGGGGCCTTGGGCACTGTGGCGATGCTCCTGGTCTTCATGGCCTGTAGCACGGCGGGTTGGCACGGCATCGCGGTGGCGGCCTTGGCGGTGGCATTTCTCGTCTTGGTCCCCTTGATGTTCGTCGCGGCCGCGACCATGTTCTCTGTCACCAAACAGATCTGCCGACGCTACGACATCGACCCGCACTCAAAGCCACCACTGTCGTTGAAGGCACTCAAGAACGCAGGCAGTTTCGATGGATGGCTCGTGGCGCACAGACGCCAGCCACCCCCCGCTCGGCCATTCGGCAGCGGAAGAGGGACGGTGTCTGACTGATGGTGACCCTGAAGACCCTGCCCGGCGCGCCGGCCAGTGCGCTGCTGGTTCGCGGCTACGCCTTCGAAGTCGCCGCGTTCTTGTGTGTGGTCCCCATCGTCCTCGAGTCCTACCTGCCTGGCCCCTGGTGGGCCTGGGGCGGCAGCTTCTTGTTTGTGGCGGTCGTGCTCCTCGCAGTGGGTCTAATCCTCACCTTCAGATCCTCCGCGCGCGCCAAAGCCGAGAAGCAGGAGGGGTACACGACGTTGTGGAAGGACGCGACCGAGAACCCCGACCTCATCTACGTCGACGGCAAAGACGGGAAGGTGATTGCGGCGACCGGTGACACGAGACCGGCCACCGGGCGGCGCGCCAACCTCGACGCTGCGAAGGCTCGGTACCTGCCGTGAGCGGCGTCAGGCAACTCCACCGCTCCGCGAGACGCGCGTCCCCCTGAGTGGTGCCGGCGTCGACTTAGATGCCGACTGCGCCAAGTTTCACTCTCATGCCTCCGACCGCGCGTTGGCGGCGGCTCTGCCGACCCGCGTCGTTTCGCCGCGTGTCGGCGCGTCGACCGGGGCGTGGGAGCGTCGTCAGTCGAACTCGTTGTGGATAGTCGTTGAGGCTTCCTCGAAGAGCAGCGTCAGAGAGAACGTTCCATGCGGGCAGGTCACGAGAGAGGGTGAGCCAGGTCAGCTCTCGGTCGATCTCGTCGTACTGGTGGATGATGAAGTTGCGGTTGGCGACGGCGAGTGCCCACTCGACGCCCTCGGGTGCGAGCACCCCGAGCCGGGATAGCCGGTTGGCGGCCTCCCCCAGTTTCATCATCAGCGAGTCGCCGGCCTCTTGAAGCAGGTCGTCGGCAAGGTAAGCCCTCTCGCCCCGCCGGATGATCTCGTCGACACGCTCGAGCCAGCCTTGAATGTGCAGCAGTTCCTTGGCGGCCTTGCGGTTCATCACAGCGGCGCCGCCTCGTGACGGATGTCCTCATCGAGTCTCGCGTTTAGGCCGCCGTAGGACACAAGGTCGATCTCGCGTTCAAGGACCTGTTCGATGAGTTCCTTGAAGCCAATGAAGTCGAACGACGACGTGCCTCCCGGTGCTTCTACTAGAAGGTCGATGTCGGAGTCCTGTCGCGCTTGATGACGCGCCACGGACCCGAACACCGCGAGGCGGGAGTAGCCATGGTCCTTGGCCAGCACCTTCAGGATCGGCGCAGCAGCTTCGACGAGGACTTCGGGGTGGACCTCGTCGAGCGCAGGAGCGGACTTGAGTTGCTGACTGATGGCTGGCTGGGTGATGCCCAGCGCCTCAGCGATTTGGCGCTGGCTCATGCCGGTGGCCACCATCGCTCGAAGCGCCAGAACGCGGCGTAGCCGCGCGAGCTCCTCGTCGCGCCTGGCAGCGCGGTAAGCATCCGGCAGAGACATAAGCCGATCTTATCAACGGGCGCCGGACTGGCGGCCCCGAAGTCCCCGGTGGCAGCGGCCTGAGTGCCGTCCCGATGTTGTGGCTGCGCAATACTTGGGGAATAAGCGCGGCACGTCGGCGCTCCCGTGCGGGCCGTCACCTGCGTTTACGCAGGTGAGACGGCAACCTCCCACGACTCGATGCTGCGACCACCTGCGGAACCATTCAAAATGCCGACCGGCCCTGACCTGCGTTCCCGCAGGTCAGAGCCATTATTTTGGTCGGGCTGACAGTGTGCTGGTTCAGGACATCCCGGAGCCATGTCTCAAGACATTCCGGACTGATGTCGCGAGTCATCCCGGAATAACCAGCTGAAACCCACCAGCGTGCGGGCATGTCACTCACCAGATTGCTGATCACCGCCGTGGTGGTCGAGAACCGATCGGTTGCCCACGTCGCCGCCCAGTACGGCGTCTCCCAGTCCTGGCTGTTCGAGCTCGTGGCCCGCTACAAGGCCGAGGGCGAGGCTGCCTTCGAACCCCGCTCCCGTCGCCCGAAGACGGTTCCGCGGACGACACCCGCCGAGGTCGTCGAGCTGATCCTCGAGCTCCGCGAGAAGCTGACCGCCACCGGCCTGGACGCCGGCCCCGACACCATCAAGTGGCACCTGGAGCACCACCACTCCGCCGCGGTGTCCAGGGCGACGATCTCGCGCTACCTGACCCGTCACGGCCTGGTTGTCCCGGAGCCGAAGAAGAAGCCGAAGTCGTCCTACATCCGCTTCGCCGCCGAGATGCCCAACGAGACCTGGCAGAGCGACTTCACCCACTACCGGCTTACCCGGTCCGACGGCCGCCCGGGCGCCGACACCGAGATCCTGAACTGGCTCGACGACTGCTCCCGGTACGCACTCTCCGTGACCGCGCACGTCCGGGTCACCGGCCCGATCGTGCTGGCCACCTTCCGCCAAGCCGTTGCAGAACACGGGATCCCCGCCTCCACGCTCACCGATAACGGAATGGTGTTCACCACCCGACTCTCCGGCGGCAAGGGTGGCCGCAACCACCTGGAGACCGAGCTGCGCCGTCTCAACGTGGTTCAGAAGAACGGGCGACCGAACCACCCCACCACCCAAGGCAAGGTCGAGTGTCGAGCGGTTCCAGCAGACACTGAAGAAGTGGCTGCGCGCACAGCCCGAACAGCCGAGCACGATCGATGACCTCCAGCCACTCCTCGACGCCTTCGTCGAGGAGTACAACGAGCACCGGCCCCACCGGTCCCTCGAGCACCGGGCCACCCCGGCGACCGTCTACACGACCCGACCCAAGGCAGCTCCCGCGACAGGGGAACGCGACGCAGACACCCACGACCGCCTCCGACGCGACATCGTCGACAAGGCCGGCAAGATCACCTGGCGCTACCAGGGCCAGATGTACTCCATCGGCATCAGCCGAACCCACACCGGAACCCGCGTCCTCGACTTCGCCCAGGACCTCGACATCCCCATCATCGACGCCGCCACCGGCGAACTGCTCCGCGAGCTCACCCCCGACCCATCCAAGCGCTACCAGGGCACCGGCCGACCACCCGGCCACACCCGCTGAAACGAAGGAGGGCCGAACCCACGTCTATTGGGTTCGGCCCTCCACGATGTCTTGAGACATCACAGGGTCGGGCTGACAGGATTTGAACCTGCGACCCCTTGACCCCCAGTCAAGTGCGCTACCAAACTGCGCCACAGCCCGATGCCCGCGGCGATCATGGTGCGATCACCAGGCGACTGAACCCTACCGTAGCGGCGTGCCAACGCAGAATCGGGGCGCCCAGCAGGCGCGGCTACTTCCTGTCCCGCTTGCGCGGCCGCTGCTCGAGGTGGATCGGCGTGCCGACGAAGCCGAACTCCTCGCGGAGCCGGCGCTCGATGAAGCGCAGGTAGGACGCCTCGAGCTTGCCGGTGGTGAACAGCACGAACGTCGGCGGCTCGGTCGAGGCCTGCGTGCCGAACAGCACCCGCGGCTGCTTGCCGCCCCGGACCGGGTGCGGATGCTCGGCCACGAGGCGGCCCAGGAAGGAGTTCAGGGCGCCGGTGCCGATGCGGGTCTGCCAGCCCCCGAGCGCGGCGTCGAGCGACGGCACCAGCTTGTCGACGTGCCAGCCGGTGCGCGCGGTGATGTTCACCCGCGGGGCCCACTGCACCCGGACGAGGTCGCGCTCGATCTCGCGGTCGAGGTAGTAGCGGCGCTCCTCGTCGACGAGGTCCCACTTGTTGAACGCGATCACCAGCGCTCGGCCGGCCTCGGCGACGGAGGTGACGATGCGCAGATCCTGCTCGGAGATCGGCTCGGACCCGTCGACCACCACCACGCAAACCTCCGCGCGCTCGACGGCGCTGTGCGTGCGCAGGCTCGCGTAGTACTCGTGGCCCGAGGCCTCCTTGACCCGCTTGCGGATGCCGGCGGTGTCGATGAAGCGCCACTGTCGCCCGCCGAGCTCAATCAGCTCGTCGACCGGGTCGACCGTGGTGCCGGCGACGTTGTCGACGACGACCCGGTCCTCCTTGGCCAGCTTGTTGAGCAGCGAGGACTTCCCCACGTTCGGGCGCCCCACGATGGCGACGCGGCGGGGACCGCCCACCTCGCCGTAGGAGTCCTCGGGCGCCTCGGGCAAAGCGGCGAGCACGGCGTCGAGCATGTCGCCGGAGCCACGCCCGTGGAGGGCGGAGACCGGGTAGGGCTCGCCGAGGCCGAGGTTCCACAGCCCGTAGGCCTCGGCCTCCGTGCGCTGGTCGTCGACCTTGTTCGCGGCGAGGACCACGGGCTTGCCGGACTTGCGGAGGATCTTGACGACCGCCTCGTCGGCGTCGGTGATCCCAACCGTCGCGTCGACCACGAACAGCACCGCGTCCGCGACCGCGACGGCCACCTCGGCCTGTGCGGCGATCCGCTCGGCCAGCCCGCGGGCATCGGGGTCCCAGCCTCCGGTGTCCACGACGGTGAAGGCGCGGCCGTTCCAGGTCGCGTCGTACGACACGCGGTCGCGGGTGACCCCCGGGATGTCCTGGACCACGGCCTCACGGCGGCCGATGATCCGGTTCACCAGCGTGGACTTGCCCACGTTGGGGCGGCCGACCACCGCCAGCACCGGCTGGGCGACCGACGGCGCCGCGTCGTGGGCTTCGAACTCGGTGGTCATCGCTTCTTCCTTCGTGCGGCGTGGCGCGCCGCGAGCACATCGTCATGGGTGAGCGCCGGCAACGGGCCGGGCAGGGTACGGCCGGTGAGGGCCTTGGACTGAACAAGATGGGCCTGCAGGATCTTCCGCATCTCGGCCGCGGTCCGCCGTATCTCCGCCTGTGTACGTGGCCAGGGCTGCGGCTCCACGTGTATCGGAGCACCGTAGACGAAGTCGAACCGGGCGCCCGCGTCCGGGATCGAGCCGGAGGGGGCGCCGGGCTCGCGGGTGCCGAACATCGACAGCGGCACGACGGGCGCGCCGGTGACCAGCGCGAGGTAGGCGGCGCCGTTGCGGAACCGGCCCCACTCGCCGTCCCCGCGTGTGCCTTCGGGGTAGACGCCCACCACTCCCCCGTCGCGCAGCACCCGCAGGCAGTCCTTGACCGCGCTCGGGTCGACATCGAACCGCGACAACGGGATCTGACCGACGGCGCGCAGCACCGGGCCCAACGCGCCCTCGAACATCTCCTTCTTGGTGAGCGCGTGCACCGGGTGGGGCGCGAAGGCCGCCATCAGCGGGCCGTCGAGGACGCCGATGTGGTTGGAGGCGATCACGTAAGGACCCCTCGCGGGCACCAGGTGCTCACCGTGGATATGGATGTCGTAGCGCCGCCGGAACGCGGCTCGGGCCAGCGGGCGCAGCACCCGGAGCAACCGGTGGGAGGGGTGCGCGGCGTCGTAGGTGCGCGGCAGGTCCCAGTGCGCGGAGCGGTTCATCTGTGGCGGGCCTGCTCGACCAGGTCCACGACCTGGTCGATGACCTCCTCGAGGGTGTACGGCGTGGTGTCGATGTGGTGGGCGTCCACGGCCATCGCCAGCGGCGACGTGGCCCGGCCGGAGTCGGCCTTGTCCCGCCGGATGAGGTCCGCGCGGGTGGCGTGCACGTCGGTCCCGCCGGCGAGTTCGGCGCTGCGGCGGGCGGCGCGGGCTTCGGGGTCCGCGGTGAGGTAGACCTTGACCGCGGCGTCGGGCACGACGACCGTGCCGATGTCGCGGCCCTCCACCACGATGCCGCCCTCACCGATGAGGTCGTGCTGCTCGACCAGCAGCCGCCGGCGGATCTCCGGCACGGCGCTGACCGCGCTCACCGCCGCGGTGACCTCGGGCCCGCGGATCGGGCCGGCCACGTCCACGCCGTCGACGGTGATGGCCGGCGCCTGAGGGTCGGTCCCGGACACGAGCACCGGCTGGTCGGCGTGTGCGGCGACCGCCGGGGCGTCGTTGACGTCCACGCCGTGCTCGAGCATCCACCAGGTCATCGCGCGGTACATCGCACCGGTGTCGAGGTAGCGCAGCCCCAGCCGCGTCGCCACACCACGGGACGTGCTCGACTTCCCGGATCCCGACGGCCCGTCCATCGCCACGACCACGCCCACGTGCTCCCTCGCTCCCACTTCGCTCCCGACAGATCGCAGCGAAGCCTACCGGTGGCCGGTCCAGCCTCGCTCCGCCAGCGAGGCCAGCAGGTGGTCGGCCTGCTCGGCGGCCACGGTGAGCTCGACCTGCCCGACCGGGCGGCCGGGATCGTGGTCGATGCGCACGTCCTCGATGTTGACCCCGATAGTGGTGGCGTCGGAGAACAGCCGGGCCAGCTCGCCGGGGTGGTCGGGCACGGAGACGAACACCACGGCCTCGGCGGCCACCGGTCCGCCGTGCTTGCCCGGGATCGCGGCGGTGCCGGCCACCCCCCTGGCGAGGACGGTCCCCACCTTGCCGCGATCGCCCGCCCGCAGGGCGTCCAGCAGGACGTCGACGTCCTGGCGGACCTCCCGCAGCAGCACGGTGAGGGCGTCGGTGTTCGCCGCGACGATCTGCTGCCACAGGCCCGGGTCGCCGGCCGCGATGCGGGTGACGTCGCGCACGCCCTGGCCGGACAGCGCCAGTTGCTCGGGCGGCGCGTCGGCGAGGCGACCGGCGACGAGCGAGGCAAGCAGGTGCGGCAGGTGCGACGTACGGGCCACGGCGCGGTCGTGCTCCTCGGGGGCGAACCCCACCGGGACGGCACCGCAGAGCCGCGCCAGCTCGGTGACCAGCGCGACGGCGTCGGGGTCGGCGTCCTCGTGCGGCGTCACCGCCCAGGGACGGCCGTCGAAAAGCGTGGCGGAGGCGGCGAAGGGACCGGACCGCTCGCTGCCGGCCATCGGATGGGCGCCGACGTAGCGCGGCAGGTCCTGCTTCGGCGCCAGGCGTCGCGCCTCGGCCAGCGGCGCGCTCTTGACGCTGCCGACGTCGGTCACCACCGCGTCGGGGTGCTCGGCGAGGGCCTTCGCGATCTCGACGCCGAGGTGGTCCGGCGGGACCGCCACCACGACCAGTTGCGGGTCGCCGCCGGTCGCGCTGCCGGCGCCGACCCCCTCGGCGATCCGGAGGTTCTCCCCACTCACGTCGGCCAGCGTCACGACGACGCCGTGCGCGCGCAGCGCAAGCCCGATCGACGTACCCAGCAGGCCGGCGCCGACGATGTGCACCGGGCCCTCAAGCCTCATCGGGCACCTCGTGGACCTTGATCAGGTCGCGACGCAGGTTCGCGGCCCCGTGCAGGTAGACGTGCGTGATGTCGCCGCGAGACAGCTCGGTCTCCACGTGCGCCATCATCCGGACGACGCGTGGCATCGACCCCTCGATCTCCAGCTCGCGGGCGCAGATGAGGGGCACCTCGCCGAAGCCCAGCCGGCGGGCGGCGTACGCGGGGAACTCCGAGTGCAGGTCGGAGGTGGCGGTGAAGATCACGCTGATGAAGTCGTCGACCGCGAGGGCGTTGGCGCTCATCACGCCACCGACCATCTCCGCCACCCGCTCGAGCATGTGCTCGCGCACGTCCTCATCGAGCTGGGTCGCGCCCCGCACCGCTCGTACCGCCACCGTCTGCCTGCCTTCCGTCGCGCCTGGCGTCAGGCACAACCCTACGGGCGCACTCGGTCGGGCGGTGGCGGCGGTGGCAGCGGGGGCCGGTGCGCGGTCGCGGGAGATCTCCGGGGGCTCGATCTCCGGGGCGTCAGGGGCGCTGCTCGTCCAGGGTCATCTTCTCAAGCTCGTCGAGGAGCTGGTTGAGGATGGCGTGCACGACGGGGTACTCCTCGTCGGCGATCGTGAGCCGGGACGCGATGTGCTTGTAGTCCCCCAGCTCGGCGATGATCTGGTCCCGCGTGATGGTTGCCATGGGTGCCTCCCCCGGTCGGCCACCTCGATCATGGGCGCTCTTTGCCGGATTTGCCAGGGCCGGACTCCCCCGCGTCCCAGGGGTCGGAAGTCCCGGTGCGCGAAGCCCGGTCAGAGTCGGGCCGCGTCGAGCAGGGTGCCGAGCTCGTCGCGGGTCAGCTCACGCAGCCCCCCACGCTTCAGACCGGTGAGCACGACCGGCCCGATCGCCGTACGCGTCAGCCGGGTCACCGGGTGGCCCACCGCCTCCAGCAGGCGGCGCACGATCCGGTTGCGACCCTCGTGGATCACCAGCTCCACGATCGAGCGGTCCGCGGTGTGGGAGACCACCTTGAACGACGAGACCTCGACCGGCCCGTCGTCGAGGGTGACGCCGTCGAGGACGCGCCGGACCGTCGCGCGCGACACCACACCGGTCACCTCCGCGACGTAAGTCTTGTCGAGCTCGTACGACGGGTGCGCCACCCGTTGCGCGAAGTCGCCGTCGTTGGTGAGCAGGATCAGGCCCTCGGTGTCGGTGTCGAGCCGGCCGACGTGGAACAGCCGCTCCGGGCGGTCGGCGACGAAGTCGGAGAGGGTACGGCGTCCCTCCGGGTCCGACATCGTCGAGACGACGCCACGGGGCTTGTTGAGCACCAGGTAGACGTTCGGGCTGACCGGCGGCAGCCGCTTGCCCTGCACCCGGATCACGGCTGTGCTCGCATCCACCTTGGTGCCGAGCCGGGTGACCACCTCACCGTCGACCTCCACCTCACCGGCGAGCATCAGCTCCTCGCACTTGCGCCGGCTGGCCACGCCGGACTGGGCGAGCAGCTTCTGCAGGCGGACCAGCCCCTCGTCGTCGGGCGGACCGCCGGGGACCTGGTCCTCGGGCCGGGTCACGTGGGATCGGCCGCGGCTGCCGGGCGCACCTCGGCCGCACGCGGCTGCTCGGCCTGCAGGTCGTCGAGGTCGCCCATCTCGGGCAGGAACGGCGCCAGCTCGGGCAGCTCGTCCAGCGAGGTGATGCCGATGCGCTCGAGGAAGTAGCTCGTGGTGCGGTAGAGCAGCGCGGTGGTCTCCTGGTCGTGCCCGGCCTCCTCGACCAGTCCGCGCGCCACCAGCGTGCGCATCACGCCGTCCACGTTCACACCGCGGATCGCCGAGACGCGCGCCCGGCTGACCGGCTGCTTGTAGGCCACCACCGCGAGCGTCTCGAGCGCCGCCTGGGTGAGCCGGGCCTGCTGCCCCTCGAGGACGAAGCGCTCCACCACGTGGGCGTACTCGTCGCGGGTGTAGAAGCGCCAGCCCCCGGCGACGTTGCGCAGGTCGAACCCCCGGCCCTGTTCGGCGTACTCCTGCGCGAGGCCGTGGAGGGCCTCGGTGACCTGGTCGGGCGGGTAGCCCACCGCCGAGGCGAGCGACAGGTGATCGAGCGGCTGGTCGGCGACCATCAGCACCGCCTCGAGCGCGGGGCGCAGCTCGGCGATCGGGACCTCGAGCGTCTCGGCAGTCGGCTCGGAGGTCGGCTCGGAGGTCGCCTCGGAGGTCGTCGTATCGACAGGCTCGACGTCCGGTGGGCGCTGGTCGTCCTGCTCGCTCATTCCTCTGCCTTCTCGTCGGTGCTCTGCCGGTCCACGGGGGGCCCGGCCTCCGGGGCGTGGTCTTTCGGGGGGTCCACGGGGGGCTTGCCCCCCGTGTGTCCGTCAAACTCGTCCGTGATCTCCACCTCGCCCCTCTCACCGCCGGTCCACCGGACCGTGAGCTCGCCCAGCGGCGTCACCTGGTCGAAGGAGACCGCCCCCTCGCGGAACAGCTCGAGCAACGCGAGGAATCGTGCCACCCGGGTCAAGGTGTCCGGGCTGTCGCCGGCGAGCGAGCGGAACGTCATGGTCCTGGCGCGGCGCAGCCGGTCCACCACGACGGCCGCCTGCTCCTTCACGCTCACGGTCGGTGCGTGGATGTGCGCCAGGGACAGCTCGAGCACCGGCTTGGGCTGCATCGCCCTGGCCGCCAGCGCAGCGAACTCCTCCAGGCCGAGCCCGATCAGCACCTCGGGCAGCAGGGTGGCGAACCGCTCCTCCAGCCCGACCGCGCGCGGGAACCGGCGCTCCTCCCCCGCCATCCGCTGCTCGAGCACGGAGGCGACCTGCTTGAAGGCGCGGTACTGCAGCAGCCGCGCGAACAGCAGGTCGCGCGCCTCGAGCAGCGCGAGGTCCTCCTCGTCCTCGACGTCGCCCTGCGGGAGCAGCCGGGCGGCCTTGAGGTCGAGCAAAGTAGCGGCGACGAGCAGGAACGACGAGGTCTGCTCGAGGTCCCACGCGGGCCCGGCAGCCTTGATGTGGGCGATGAACTCGTCGGTGACCTTCGACAGCGCCACCTCGGTGATGTCGAGCTTGTGCTTGGCGATCAGGCTGAGCAGCAGGTCGAACGGGCCCTCGAAGTTGTCGAGCCGGACCGCGAACCCGGAGGCGGCGCCTTCGCCGACCTCCTTGGCAGGAGCTGCCACCGCCGTCATGGTCCGGTCAGTCGCTGGACCAGGACACTGTCCTCACCGTTGGCCTCGTAGTCGGCGAGCGCCATCGCGATGGCAGCCCGCACCAGCCGGCCCCGGTCCACGGCCAGTCCCTCGCTGCGCCGCAGCGTGAGCCGGGCATGCTCGAGGTCGAGCAGCTCCTCCGAGGTGACGTAGACGGTCATCTTCTCGTCGTGGCGGACCCGCCCGCTCGGCTTCCGCTTACGCGTCCCCGGTGCCGGCTCCGGCGCCTCCCGCGTGTCGGACCGGACGGCGACAGCCTCGGGCTGGACGTCCGGCGCGTCGGTCTCGGGAGGGTCGGGTACGACGGTCGGGCGGAACAGGTCCTCAGCCGCGGGCAGACTCACCCGTCTCGACACGAGCCAGCACCTCCTTGGCCAGCTGTCGGTAGGCCTGCGCGCCCGCCGAGGTCCCGGCGTACGTCGTGATCGGCTCGCCGGCGACGGTGGAGTCGGAGAACTTCACGGTGCGGCGGATGACGGTGTGGAACACCGTGTCGCCCCAGGCCTGCACGAGCCGCTCCATGACCTCGCGGCCGTGCAGCGTGCGGCCGTCGTACATGGTGCCGAGCACGCCGTCGATGTGGAGCTTGGGGTTCAGCCGCTCCTGCACCTTGTCGATCGTGGTCTTGAGCAGCGCCACCCCGCGCAGCGCGAAGTACTCACACTCCAGCGGCACGATCACACCGTCGGAGGCGGTGAGCGCGTTGACGGTGAGCAGGCCCAGCGAGGGCTGGCAGTCGATGAGGATCACGTCGTAGTCGGCGACGGCGGGCGCCAGCACGCGGGCCAGGGTCTGCTCGCGCGCCACCTCGTGCACCAGCTGCACCTCGGCCGCGGACAGGTCGATGTTCGACGGCAGCAGGTCCATCCCCGCCACGTTGGTGGGCACGATCACCTCGCCGAGGGTGATGTCGCGCTGCATCAGCACGTTGTAGATCGACAGCTCCATGTCGTGCGGGTTCAGCCCCAGCCCGACCGAGAGCGAGCCCTGCGGGTCGAAGTCGACCAGCAGCACCTTGCGGCCGTACTCGGCCAGTGCCGCCCCGAGGTTGATCGTGGTCGTGGTCTTGCCGACGCCGCCCTTCTGGTTGCACATCGAGACGATCCGGGCGTTGCCGTGGGTGGACACCGGGCGCGGCTCCGGCAGGTTCGGCATCGGCCGGCCGGTGGGGCCGACCTCGACCGCCGGCTCCGGTTGCGGCTCCAGCTCGAGGGCCGGTGGTTCGGGACGACGGAACGGGATCGGTTCGCTCACGCGGGCGGGATCTCCTGTGGCCTCGGGGGAAGGGGTGCCGGGGCGAGCCGCCGGGAACAGCGGAGGGATCTCGTAAGCGCTGGTGCCTGTCTCGACGTCGTTCACGCTGCTGCCTCTCGTTGCCGGCCCTGCCGCGCCCCGGCGACACGGTCGGAGCACGACTCTTGCACGCTCAGTAAAACGCTCGGGCACCGGTCGCCGATGCAGGCACGCCGTAGACATGTCGACATTTCGCGGCCCTCCTCGTTGTGTGACCGGCGGGTCAGGCCCGTGCGCGCGGATGGGCGGTCGCGTAGACCTCGCGCAGGCTGTCGACGGTGACCAGCGTGTAGACCTGGGTGGTGGTCACCGACGCGTGGCCGAGCAGCTCCTGCACCACCCGCACGTCCGCGCCGCCGTCGAGCAGGTGCGTGGCGAACGAGTGCCGCAGGGTGTGCGGCGAGACCTCCGCATGGACGCCGG
Source organism: uncultured Actinomycetota bacterium (assembly GCA_963816325.1). GTDB lineage: Bacteria > Actinomycetota > Actinomycetes > Propionibacteriales > Nocardioidaceae > Nocardioides_B. The sequence goes on from CAWFKC010000023.1 coordinate 77,628, forward strand.
CCCGGTCCGCGGCGCGGGCCAGCACGGTCCAGGCGCTCTGCCGCGAGAGCCTGCCGCCGCGGGCGTTGAGGAACAGCGCCGGCAGGCCCCTGCCGGCCGCCACCAGCTCCGGCCTGCCGCGGACCAGGTAGGCGTCGACCGCCTCCAGCGCGAAGGTACCCACGGGCACCAGGCGCTCCTTGCTGCCCTTGCCGCGCAGCAGCACCGTGCCCTCGTCGAGGTCGAGGTCGTCGAGGTCGAGCCCGACCGCCTCCGAGATCCGCGCCCCGGTGCCGTAGAGCAGCTCCAGCAGGGCCCGGTCGCGCAGGGCGAGCGTGGTGCCAGGCGCGCCGGCGGCCTCCAGGATCTTCTCCACGTCCGCGACCGGCAGCGCTTTCGGCAACCGCTTGGCCGGGGCCGGTGGGCGCACGGTGGCCGACGGGTCCTGGTCGACCAGACCCTCGCGGACCGCGAACTTGTGGAAACCCCGCACCGCGACCACGGCCCGGGCCGCCGACCCCGCGGACAGCGGCGGGTGGTCGGCGTCGCCCTCGCGCAGCGACATCAGGAAACCGGTGATGGTCTCCTCCCGCACGCCGGTGAGGTCCGCGACGCCGTGCCCGGCGAGATAGCCCAGGTAGCGGCGCAGGTCGCGCCGGTACGACAGCAGCGTGTTGTCCGCGAGCCCACGCTCGACCACCAGGTGGTCCAGGTAGGTGCGCACCGCGCGCTGCAGCGGGCTCACGGCGGCGACGCTCAGGCGAGCGCTCCTTCCAGGGTGGTGCTCTCCATGCCGTGCGCCTCCGCGACCGGGGCGTACGTGACCGAGCCGGCGTAGGTGTTGAGGCCCAGGGCCAACGAGTGGTCGTCGCGCAACGCCTGCTGCCAGCCCTTGTTGGCCAGCGCGACCGTGTAGGGCAGGGTTGCGTTCGTCAACGCGTAGGTGGAGGTGTTAGGCACCGCGCCCGGCATGTTGGCCACGCAGTAGAAGATCGACTGGTGGACCTGGTAGATCGGGTCCGCGTGCGTCGTGGCATGGGTGTCCTCGAAGCAGCCGCCCTGGTCCACGGCGATGTCCACCAGCACCGAGCCTGGCTTCATCTGCGAGACCAGCTCGTTGCTGACCAGCTTGGGCGCCTTGGCGCCGGGGATCAGCACCGCACCGATGACCAGGTCGGCCTCCTGCACCTGCTGCTGGATCGCCAGCTTCGAGGAGGCGAGCCCGTGCACCCGGTTGTTGTAGCGCCAGAAGGACATCCGCAGCTTGTCCAGGTCGGTGTCGAGCAGCGCCACGTCGGCGCCCATGCCCATCGCGATGTTCGCGGCGTTCTGCCCGGCCACGCCCGCACCGATCACGACGACCTTGGCGTTGGCCACACCGCCGACGCCGCCGAGCAGCACGCCCCGGCCGCCCTGGGCGCGCATCAGCGCGTGCGCGCCCACCTGGGGCGCGAGGCAGCCGGCCACCTCCGACATCGGGTAGAGCAGCGGCAGCGCGCCGGAGGGCAGCTGCACGGTCTCGTAGGCGATCGCGGTGACGTTGCGCGCCACGAGCTCCTCGGTGAGCCGCTTGTCCGCGGCGAGGTGCAGGTAGGTGAACAGCACCTGCCCGTCCCGCATGCGGGCGTACTCCTCCTCGACCGGCTCCTTGACCTTGCACACCATGTCGGTGCTGCCCCAGACGTCGTCGACCGAGTCCAGGATGGTCGCGCCCGCCGCGACGTACTCCTCGTCGGGGATCAGCGAGCCGGCGCCGGCGCCCTTCTCGACGTACACCTCATGGCCGTGCTCGGTGAGCTCGTGGGCGCCCACCGGCGTGAGTGCCACGCGAAACTCGTTGTTCTTGACTTCCTTCGGAACGCCGACCTTCATCGACCCAGACTCCCTCTCGGTGTGACCGTCGCCACGTCTTCGGGGCGACCTCCGCGAGTGTATTGCCCGGCGCCCGTCGCGGGACACCGGACCCGTCAGCGATGGCCCAGCATGTAGGCCATCACGGCCTGGGCAAGCGGGGCGTCGGCGAGCCGCCCGGCGAAGACGCCGTCGAGCAGGTCGGTGACCGGCACCCAGCGCGTGGTCATCTCGGCCTCCTCGTGAGCCGGCTCGAAGCCGCCGCGGTCGGGCGCCTCGGAGAGCTCCTCGGCGAGGAAGTAGGTGATCCGCTCGCTGGACAGTCCGGGCGAGGCGTACGTCGTCATCAGCTCGCTCCAGCGCTCGGCGAGGACGAGGCCCTCCTCGCGCAGCTCGCGCGCGGCCGCCTCGGCGGGGTCCTCCCCCGGCTCGTCCAGCAGACCGGCGGGGAGCTCCACGAGGCGGCGCCCGACCGGGTGCCGGTACTGCTCGAGGACCAGCGCACGCTGCCGTTCGTCGACGGCGAGGATCACCACGGCGCCGGGGTGCTCCAGCACCAGGCGCCCGAAGCGCTCCTCGGGTCGGCCCGGTGCGGAGATCAGGTCGCGGCGCACCGAGAACGGTGCCTCGCCCTTCCAGATGTGCTCCACCTCGTGCACCGGCCAGGCCTGGGGGTCGTCACGCAGCGGCTCCATGTGCCGAACGTAGCGGGGCGCCGCAATCGACGGCGCGCCCCAGATGCCTCAGCAGTCGGCACTGGGCCCGCGGCGGTGGGCCACCAGGCCGTCGAGGGGCAGGTCCACTGACCGGACGCCTCCCAGGGGGGTGACCGTCGCCCACCCTTCCAGCTGGAGTGCGGCGTCGGTCTCCGGCTCGCTGGTGGCGTCGATCTCGCTGAAGGTCAGCGTCACGCAGCCCTGGGCGACCTCCGCGACGTCGGCCTGCACGGCGCCGAAGCTGGCCAACGGGGCTTCGGTGATCCCGCGCAGCCGGTCCGGGGGTACGTCGGGCACGTTGACGTTGAGCACCACGGGCAGGAGCTCGTCGCGCCCGAGCAGCCAGTCCAACGCGCGCCGCGTGACCCGCGCGGCGGTGTCCCAGTGCGTCGGGGCGGGCGCGGTCATCGACACCGCCAGCGCGGGGACGCCGTGCGCGGTGGCGGTGAGGGCCGCGCCCACGGTGCCCGAGTGCAGCACCGCGTGTCCGGTGTTGGGGCCCTTGTTGATCCCGGAGAGCACCAGGTCCGGCGGGTCCCCGAACGCACCCCGGACGGCGGCCCACGTGATGTAGGCCGGTGTGGCCTCGACGCCGTACGACCGGACCTGCTCCAGGCCCTCAAGGGTGGTCTCGCGCACGACCAGCCGGCCTTCCTCGGCGGCCGTCGCCACCAGAGCGGCACTGCTGCCGCTGCGCTCCACGTGCGGGGCGGCGAGCGTGACCTCGAGGCCCGCTCCGGCGGCGACTCTCGCGAGCGTGTGCAGGCCGGGGCTGTCGATACCGTCGTCGTTGGTGACCAATACTCTCATCTGGACTCGCCCGGTGCCGTCTTCGCGGGTGCGACCACGATCCGTTCGGTGAGACGCCCGGCGGTCATCGCGTCGCTGGCCCCCGGATGCACGTGCACGTCCGGTCCGTCGGGACCGTCCTGGATGGTGGTGGTCAGCAGCGGCGACGGCGCGAAGACGCACACCGACGGGAGACCGTCACCGGGCTCGGGATCCATGACCGGGACGTACCCGCGCCACCGTCGGCGCATGCCGGACCCGCCGTGCGCCGGGGAACGGCCGCCCTCAGGAGACGGCGTCCTCGGCGGCTGCCACCGCCTCGGCGACGTCGGCCACCCGGGGCCGGCGCAGCGAGGACTCATCGATCTCCAGGCGCTGCTCGCGCTGCCGCTGGAGCGCCGCGCCGACCAGCCCGGCGAACAGCGGGTGCGGCCGGGTCGGGCGGGAGCGGAGCTCAGGGTGCGCCTGGGTGCCGACGTAGAACGGGTGCACCTCGCGCGGCAGCTCCACGAACTCGACGAGGTTGTTGTCCGGTGAGGTCCCGCAGAACACCAGACCGGCCTTCTCCAGGCGGTCGCGGTAGTGGTTGTTGACCTCGTAGCGGTGGCGGTGCCGCTCTTCGACCTTGGCGTCGCCGTAGAGGTCGCGCACGATGGTGCCCTGCTTGAGCTCGGCGGGGTAGAGGCCCAGCCGCATGGTGCCGCCCATGTCTCCCTCGCCGGCCACGATGTCCTGCTGCTCGGCCATCGTGGCGATGACCGGCTCCTTGCAGTCGGGGTGGAACTCGGTGGAGTCGGCCTCGGGCAGGTCGGCCAGGTGCCGGGCGCACTCAATGACCATGCACTGCAGACCCAGACACAGGCCCAGGGTGGGGATGCCGTGGGTCCGGGTGTACTCCAGGGCGCCGACCTTGCCCTCGATGCCGCGGATGCCGAAGCCACCGGGGACGCAGACCGCGTCGACCTCGGAGAGCAGCCGGGTGGCGCCCTCCTTGGTCTCGCACTCGTCCGACGGCACCCAGACCAGGTTGACCTTCGCGTCGTGCGCGAAGCCGCCGGCCCTCAGCGCCTCGCCGACGGAGAGGTACGCGTCGGGCAGGTCGACGTACTTCCCGACCAGGGCGACGGTCACCTCCTCCGCGGGCTGGTGCACCTTGCGGAGCAGGTCGTCCCACTCGGTCCAGTCCACGTCCCGGAAGGGCAGGTTCAGCCGGCGTACGACGTACGCGTCGAGCCCCTCGGAGTGCAGCACCTTGGGGATGTCGTAGATCGACGGGGCGTCGCTGGCGTTGACCACGGCCTCGTCGTCGACGTCGCACATCAGCGAGATCTTGCGCTTGACCGACTCGGGGATCGGGCGGTCGGAGCGGCACACGATCGCGTCGGGCTGGATACCGATCGAGCGCAGCGCGGCGACCGAGTGCTGCGTCGGCTTGGTCTTCAGCTCACCGGACGGGCCGATGTAGGGCACCAGCGACACGTGCAGGAAGAAGCAGTTGTCGCGCCCGACGTCGTGGCGGACCTGGCGGGCGGCCTCGAGGAAGGGCAGCGACTCGATGTCGCCGACGGTGCCGCCGATCTCGGTGATGACCACGTCGATGTGGGTCCCGTCGGAGCTCTCCGCCATCGCGCGGACGCGCTCCTTGATCTCGTTGGTGATGTGCGGGATCACCTGGACGGTGTCGCCGAGGTAGTCGCCGCGGCGCTCCTTGGCGATCACCTGCGAGTAGACCTGGCCGGTGGTCACGTTGGCGATGCCGGAAAGGTCGGTGTCGAGGAACCGCTCGTAGTGGCCGACGTCGAGGTCTGTCTCCGCGCCGTCGTTGGTGACGAACACCTCGCCGTGCTGGAACGGGTTCATCGTGCCCGGGTCGACGTTGAGGTAGGGGTCGAGCTTCTGCATGGTGACCCGGAGCCCGCGCGACCGCAGCAGCCGGCCCAGCGAGGAGGCGGTGAGGCCCTTGCCCAGCGAGGAGGCGACTCCCCCGGTGACGAAAACGTGCTTGGTCGGCTGCGATGCGGCCAAGTGAACTCCCGTGGCTCGATAGATGTGCGATGAGAGAAACTCACCCGTCCACGGGGTTCTAGCCTACCAAACCGATGGCGCCTCTCCGGCCCGCAACGCCGGGCCCTCCGGGACGGGGACGTGTCGCCCGGGCGTCGGGCGACCCGGCTCAGTCCGAGTTGTTCTTCGCGCCCGGCATCGGGCCGTCCGCGGCGTCGACCGAGCCGTACTGGCCGGCCTCGCCGTGGGCCTGCCCGTTGAGCGCCATCACCGCGACCACCTGGCCCGCCGTACGGCTGATCGTGTCCACGGTGGAGACGTCGCGCGCCGCGGTGACGTCGTCGCGGACCGCGCGGACGACACCCCCCGGCTGGGCGGAGGTGACCGGCCCGCCGAGCACCACGCCGTTGGTGCCGGCATCGGCCTCGGTGACCAGCGTGGTCACGATCGCGTCGGTGCCGTCGCCCTCGCCGGCCCCGGTCTTCCCCGGGCCCGCCACGAACAGCAGCAGGTCCGCGCGGCGGTTGAGGTCGCCCTCGGCCGACATCATCCCCGCGGTGCTCAACCCGGCCAGGATGCTGTCCGCGGTGCCGTCGACCTTGGCACCCCCGGCGTCCTGGGTGCCGATCGCGCGGGCGACCAGGATCCCCATCCGCTCGTAGCCGCTGGCGTCCGGTGGCACGTCGACGCCGGACGCGCTGCCCTCGAGCTGGCTCCCGAGCTCGTCGACGAGCTGCTTGTTGCCGACGTCGAGCAGGCCGTTGCCCACCCGCAGGGTGCCGCCCACCGTCGCCCCGGCGGTGGTGACCAGGTCCGTCAACGACGTGACGCTGGCCGCCTCCGCGCCGGGCAGCACCACGAGGTTGACGGTGTGGCCCTTCAGGGAGCCGTCGAGCAAGGTCGGCGCGACCTGCTTGGCGAAGTCGTCGGTGAACTGGTTGGTGGACTTCAGCTGCTTGATCTGGCCGCGGAGGTCCGCCTTCACCGACCGGTCGATCTTCACCTGGTCGACAAGGGTGTTGTCCACCTCGCCCTTCAGCGGCCCGCCGCCGAGGGCGATGCCGATCGCCAGAGCCAGGAAGACCGAGACGATGGAGACGATGTGGTAGCGGAAAGAGATCACGAGAGAAGTCCTTGGATCCAGTCGAGGAGGTCCGCGAAGCCGGCGCTGATCGACGACCACCACTGCCCGCCCACGGCCGTGGTGGCGATCGCCACGAGCAGCGCGGCGATGGCCACCAGCAGTACCAGCGCGAGGTGCCAGGCGCGGACCCGGCCGGAGTAGAGCTGGGGCACCAGCTTGGCGTCGACGAGCTTGGACCCCACTCGGAGCCGGGTCAGGAAGGTGCTGGCGAGCCCGGAGCGCTGCCGGTCGAGGAACTCGTCCAGCGTGGCGTGGGTGCCGACCGGGACGATCAGGGTGGCGCCGGCGATGTCCGCCAGGAGCAGCGCCATGTCCTCACTGGTGCCGGACGCCGACATCGTCCGGGTGCGCACACCGAGCCGCTCGAGCCGGCCGGAGCCGACCGCGCGCCCCGAGGTGTCGGCGTGCAGGACGACATCGCGGGCCGCCCGCAGCGCCTTGTCCGAGACGCTGCGCGGGCTGCGGTCCCCGTCGCCGGAGACCTGGCCCAGCCCCTGCTCCCCCACCACCACGATGTCCGGCCGGTGGCCGGCGGCGAGGATGGCGTCCGCACCGGCGTCGACCCCCACGAGCACCGGGCGCTGCTCGTGGATGAAGCGCCGTAGCCGCCGCAGGTCCTGCTGGTAGTCGTAGCCGCGGGCCACCACCACGACCGGACGGCCGTCGATGGCGGTGCCGGTGCGTGGCGCGCCTTGCCCGTGCAGGAGGAGGTCCTGCTCGCGGCGCAGGAACTCGGTGGTGTTGTGCGTGAAGGTCTGGAGCTGCGAGGCGAGGCCCGCCCGGGCCTCCTCCATCTGGGCCTGCACCTCGTCGAGGCCGAGCTGCCGGCCGGAGGCGACCGTGCGGTCTCCGGCGATGATCTCGCCGCCGTGGATGCGGATCTGGTTGCCGTCGTGGAGGTCGCGGAAGATGTCGGTGCCGACCGAGTCGACCAGCACCACCCCCGACCGGGCCAGCAGCTCCGGGCCAAGGTTGGGGTAGCGCCCGGAGATGAACGGCGAGGCGTTGACCACTGCCGCGACGCGGGACTCCAGCAGCGCCTCGGCGGCGGCCCGATCCAGGTCGAGGTGGTCGATCACGGCCACGTCGCCCGGGCGCAGCCGCCGGACGAGCGAGCTGGTACGGCGGTCGAGGCGCGCGGTGCCGGTGGTGCCCGGCTTGCTTTCGTCGACGGCGTGACGGCTGGGGAATCTCATGGCCCGGCAATCCTCGCACGCAGCGACCAGGGAACCGGGGAGGCAGTTGCGCGTGTGCCCGGGCTGTGACCGGCGCCTCAGCAGTCGCGCGCCGCGGGGGCACAAGCGCCGACTCGGCTGGTCCGGGGGCGGCACAAGCGCCGGGTCGGCCGGGAGCGGGGCGGCACAAGCGCCGACTCGGGGGTCAGGCCGAGCGGGACTCCTGGGCGGTGGCGAGGAGCTCCTCGGCGTGCGCGAGCGCGGTCTCGGAGTCCTCGAGCCCGGCGAGCATCCGCGAGAGCTCCTTCACCCGGTGCTCATCGTCGAGGGCGGTGAGCCCGGACGTGGTGACCGAGCCGTCGTTGCTCTTGACCACCACGACGTGCTGGTCGGCGAAGGCAGCGACCTGCGGCAGATGGGTGACCACGAGGACCTGCGCGTGCCGGGCCAACATCGCCAGCCGTCGCCCGACCTCGACCGCGGCCTTGCCGCCGACCCCGGCGTCCACCTCGTCGAAGACGAACGTCGGCACCGGGTTCGTGGCCGCGAGCGCCACCTCGACGGCGAGCATCACGCGGGACAGCTCGCCGCCGGAGGCCCCCTTGCCCAGGGGCCGGGGCTCGGCGCCCCGGTTCGCGGCGAGCAGCAGCTCGACCTCGTCGAGGCCCGAGGCGGTGAAGCGCAGCCGGCGCCCGTCGACGTCCAGGCCGTCGGCGTCCTCGACCTGCCGGACCGCGACGCTCAGCTCCGCGTGGGGCATCGCCAGCGACGAGAGCTCGGCGGTGACCACCTTGCCCAGCTTCGTCGCGGCCTTGGCGCGCTCGGCACTCAGCGCCGACCCCGCCACGGCGAGCTCCTCGCGGAGCCGCTCACGGGTGGCGCGCAGCTCCTCGATCCGCTCGTCGGTGCCGTCGAGCTCCAGCAGCCGCGCGGCGGACTCCTGGGCCCACGCGAGCACGTCGTCGATGGTCTCGCCGTACTTGCGGGTCAGGGCGACCAGCGCGGCACGCCGCTCGGACACCGCGGCCAGCCGGGCGGGGTCGGTCTCGATCGAGGAGGCGTAGGAGGAGAGGTCCGCCGCCGCGTCGGAGAGCAGGTAGCTGACCTCGGCCAGCCGGTCGGCGAGCGACCCGGCCTCGGCGTCGTGCTCGCGGACGCCGTCGAGGAGCTTGCGCGCGGACGAGACCAGGCCCAGCGCATCGGGGCCGCCGTCCTCGGCGGAGAGCGCCTCGCGTGCCTGCGCGGCGGCGGTGCGCAGCGTGTCGGAGAAGCCCAGCCGGGCCTCCTCGGCGGCGAGCTCGCCGTCCTCGCCGGGACGCGGGTCGACCGCCTCGACCTCGCCGAGCCCGAACCGCAGCAGGTCCGCCTCGCGGGCCCGCTCTCGCGCGCTCTCGACGACCGCGGCCAGCTCCTCCTCGGTCGCGCGCAGGCGCTGGTGCGTCTCCGCGTAACGCTCGCGCAGCCGCAGCGCCTTGGTGCCGGCGAAGCTGTCGAGCGCCTCACGCTGCGCCGCGGACTGCAGCAGCCGGTGCTGGTCGGACTGGCCGTGCACCGCGACCAGCGGCCCGGCCAGCGACGCGAGCGTCGCCACCGGCACCGAGGCTCCACCGGCGAACGCGCGCGAGCGTCCCTCGGCCGAGACCTGCCGGCCGAGCACGAGCCGCTCGTCCTCCACGTCACCGCCGACCTCGTCGAGCCGAGCGGCGAGGTGCTCCCCCGGCGGGCCGTCGGGCAGTCGCACCAGGCCCTCGACGCGGGCGTTCCGGGCGCCGGTGCGCACCGCGCCGGAGTCGGCCCGCCCGCCGAGCAGCAGCCCGAGGGCGGTGACCACCATGGTCTTGCCGGCGCCCGTCTCGCCGGTGATCGCGGTGAACCCCGGCCCGAGCTCGAGGACGGACTCCTCGATCACGCCTAGCGAGCTGATCCGCAGCTCCTCAAGCATCGGGGTCCTCCTTGGTGCCGAGGGTGCTGTGCGCGGGGTCCGGCTCGCCGTCCGCCGGCGGCACCGCACGGCCGGCGTTGCGGCGCCGCCGCTCGGCCGCGCCGCGCCAGCCGCTGACCGGCAGACCGAACTTGGCCACCAGCCGGTCGGTGAACGGGGCCTGGTGCAGCCGGACCAGGCGCACCGGCGTGCTGCCCTTGGAGACCTCGATGCGGGCGCCCGGCGGCAGGTCGACAGTGCGGCGGCCGTCGCACCACAGCACCCCCGAGCCGTTGGTCCGGGCGATGAGCTCGACGGCGAGCCGGGAGGTCGGCGCTACCACCAGCGGCCGTGCGAAGAGCGCGTGGGCGCTGATCGGGACCATCAGGAGCGCCTGCACCCCCGGCCAGACGATGGGCCCGCCGGCGCTGAAGTTGTAGGCGGTCGAGCCGGTCGGGGTCGCGCACACGACCCCGTCGCAGCCCCAGCGCGACAACGGCCGGCCGTCGACCCCCACGACCACCTCGATCATCCGCTCGCGGGCCGCCTTCTCGATGCTGGCCTCGTTGAGCGCCCACGTGGAGGCCACCAGCTCCTTGTCGTGGTAGACGCTGACGTCGATGGTGAGCCGCTCCTCGCTGGTGTAGCGGCAGTTGACGATCGAGTCGATGGTGAACTCGAGGTCCTCGTGCTCCGCCTCGGCGAGGAAGCCGACGTGGCCGAGGTTGACGCCGAGCAGCGGGGTGCCGCTCTCGTGCGTGAGCTCGGCGGCACGGAGGATGGTGCCGTCGCCGCCGATCACCACCGCGAGCTCGCAGCCCTCGGCCGCGCCGTCACCGCCCTCCACGATCTCGAGCGTGATGTCCAGGTCGAGGTCAGCCGCCTCCTCGGCGAGCATCCGCACGCCCAGGCCGTGCTTGTGCAGGGACTCGCACACCCGGCGCGCGACGTCTCGGGCGTCCTCGCGGCCGGTGTGGGCGATCACGAAGACGGTGCGGGCGCTGTCGCTGCTGGTCACGGGCCCACCCTCTCACCCGGCACCCCCAGGTGGCCGGTGCGACGTACCTCGGCCTCGATCTCGTCGGCGCCGAGCCGGCGCTCGCCGTGCCGCAGCCAGAGGAAGTACTCCACGTTGCCGGAGGGGCCGGGCAGCGGGCTGGTGGTCACCGCCCGGGCGCCCCAGCCGCGCCGGGCGGCGGCGTCGGCGACCGCGGACACCGCCTCCGCCCGCAGGCCGAGGTCGCGCACCACCCCGCCCTTGCCGACCCGGTCCTTGCCCACCTCGAACTGGGGCTTGACCATAAGGGCGAGGTCCCCGCCGGGAGCGGTCACCGCGAGGAGCGCGTCGAGCACCAGCCCGAGGGAGATGAACGACAGGTCGCCGACGACCAGGTCGACCGGCGCACCGACCGTCTCCGGGGTCAGCTGGCGGATGTTCGTGCGGTCGTGCACTACGACACGCGGGTCCTGGCGCAGGCTCCAGGCGAGCTGTCCGTAGCCGACGTCGACGGCGACCACCTCGGCCGCGCCGTGGCGCAGCAGCACGTCGGTGAACCCGCCCGTGGACGCGCCGGCGTCGAGGCAGCGCCGCCCCGCGACCCGCAGGCCCAGCGGCTCGAACACCGCCAGGGCGCCGGCCAGCTTGTGGCCGCCGCGCGAGACGTAGTCGGGACGGTCCGGGTCCGTGGTGACCACCAGCGCCACGTCGGTGGTCACCCCGGTCGCCGGCTTGGTCGCCACGACGCCGGCCACCTTGACCCGCTTCGCCGCGATCAGCTCGCCGGCGTGCTCGCGGGAACGGGCCAGCCCCCGGCGCACGAGCTCGGCGTCCAGCCGTAGTCGGCGGGGCATCCCGGGACGGCCGGTCAGGCGGTCGGATGGTTGCCGGCGTCGGCCAGCGCGCCGCGCAACGCCTCGTGCGCCGCCTCGAAGACCGCCACGTGCTCGGCGACCGGCCGCTCCTCCAGGCAGTCGAGGGAGGCCAGGACCGCGTCGACGGTCGGGTTGCCAGTGGGCTCGGGCTGCGGTTCGCTCACGTCGGACTCCCGGTCGGGGGCAGGGCTGGTCTCATCGGCCGGGAGCAACGCTACTCGGAACCTCCAGCCCGTCGAGCGCGACGGGCCGACCGGTGTCGTCGAGGTGGGTCCAGGCAGCGGCCGCGACCGCCCGCCACCAGTCGTCGGGCTCCCCCGACCCGCTCACCGCAAGCCGGCCCTCGCGCACCTCGGCGCTCCAACCGGCCAGGGTCGCGGAACCTTCCCGGACCTCCGGCGCGGGCTGAGGGCGGCCGAGGGCGCCCAGGTCGGCGCCGAGGTACGTCGGACGCTCCCCGGGCCCCGCGGCGACCAGCTCCTCGAGCCCCGTCACGCCGGTGAGGACCAGCAGGCTGTCGTAGCCGGCGCTGACCGCCCCGGCGATGTCGGTGTCGAGCCGGTCGCCGACGACCAGCGGCCGCTCGCCACCGACGCGGAGCATGGTCTCCTCGAACAGGGGTGACTTCGGCTTGCCGGCCACCACCGGCTGCCGCTCGGCGAAGTCGGCCACCACGCCGACCAGCACGCCGTTGCCGGGGCCCGGGCCCTGCTGGGTGGGCACCGTGAGGTCGGTGTTCGTGGCCACCCAGGGCAGGCCGCGGCGGACCAGGATCGCCCCGTCGATCACCGTGCCCCACCGCAGGTCGCGGTGGAACCCGGACACCACGGCGACCGGCTGGTCGGCGATCTCCTGCACCGGGGTCAGCGACTGCTCCCGCAGCGCCTCAACCAGGCCCGCGCCGCCGATGACGTAGACCGGCGCGCGCTCCGGGAGCTGCTCGGCCAGCAGCCGCGCCGCTGCCTGGGCGGAGGTGACCACGTCCGCGGCGGTCACCGGGACCCCTAGATCGGTGAGGTGCTCGGCCACCACGGCCGGAGGCCGGGCGGCGTTGTTGGTGATGTAGGCCAGGTGCAGGCCGGCCGAGCGCGCCTTCCCGAGGTGCTCGGGCGCCCCGGGCACCGCCTCAGGACCGATGTAGACCACGCCGTCGAGGTCCAGCATCGCCAGGTCGTAGCGGTCCCACAGCGGCGCGTCGCATGGCTTGAGCAAGGTCGGCCTCCGGTCTCGGTCGGTGGTAGCCCGGTCTCGTACGATGCCCAGATGGATGCCCAGATGGACGCCCAGATGGACGCACGGCCCTTCGCGCTCGCACCGTTCCGGGGACTCCGCTTCGACGCCGCGGTCGTCGGCGACCTCGGCACCGTCATCTCGCCGCCGTACGACGTCCTGGACGCCGACACGGTGCGCGACCTCGAGAGCGCCAACCGCCGCAACATCGTCCGGTTGATTCTTTCACGCCACTTCGAGCGCCCCTACCGCGCCGTGCGCGAACGGCTGCAGGGCTGGCGCGACAAGGGCTACCTGTGCGCGGACGAGCAGCCGGCGCTCTACCTGTACGAGTACCGCGTCGACCAGGTCACGGTCCGTGGGCTGATCGGGTTGGCCGGCCTGCGCCAGGAGGTCGAGCGGGTGATCCTGCCGCACGAGGACGTGATGCCCGCGCCGGTCGACGACCGTGCCGTGCTGATGCGCACCACCGAGACGAACCTGGAGCCGATCCTGCTCGTGCACGAGGGCTCCCCGGCGCTGCGCACCATCGCCGAGGACGCGGCGGCCGAGAAACCGGTCGCCGACTTCGTCGCCGTCGACGGCAGCGAGCACCGGCTGTGGGCGGTCACCGACCTCGGCACGCTGGCGGCCGTCGCGCACGAGCTGGCCCCGACCCAGGCGCTGATCGCCGACGGGCACCACCGCTACGCCGCCTACCTGCGGCTGCAGCGCGAGCTGCGCGACCCGTCCACGCCGGCCGGCGAGTCGCCCTGGGACTACGGCCTCGCGATGCTCGTCGACCAGCACGACCACCCGATGCGGGTCGGCCCCATCCACCGCTCAGTGGCCTCACTCACCATGTCCGACGTGCAGGATCTCGCCGCCGACCGGGGTGAGGAGTTCGCGACCTACCCGGACAGGGAGGCCGCCTTCGCCGCGCTCAACGCGCGGATCGCCGACCGCTCCCAGGCCGGCTTCGTGCTCTCCGACGGTCGCGCGTGGGCGGTGCTGCGGACCCCGCGGACGAGCCCGGTGGACGCGGCGGTCCTGCACGAGGTGCTGCTGCCCGGCTGGAGCATCGCCGAGGAGCAGGTCGGCTACCACCACAGCCTCGACCAGGCGCTGCAGACCATCTCCCGGCAGCCGGGCGTGGTGGTGGCGGTGTGCCCGCCCACCCTCGGCGAGGTGATGGCCGCGGCGGCCGAGGGCATCCGGATGCCGCGCAAGTCCACCTCGTTCGCGCCCAAACCCCGGATGGGCGTGGTGATGCGCGACCTGCGCGACTGCTGAGGAGTCACCAGCACCTGCACCTCACCGGCGTGTCGGCGGGTTCGTGACCCCTCGCCGCGCAGGTCGCGCTCAGCGCAGGAAGCCGGCGACCGCCGGCCAGAAGGCCGGGTCGTCGACGAGGTCGCCGTGGTCGGCCTCGGGCAGGTCCACCACCCGCGTCCCGGCCGGCAGCGCCTCCAGCAACCGGTCCGTGCGGGCCGGGCGGACCAGTTCGTCGCGCCCGGCCCGCACCACCAGCACCGGGACCCGCAGCCGGTGCGCCACGGCCGCGGAGTCCCAGCGGTCGTGCACGAGGTGGTGCGCCGGAAGCCGCGGGAACAGGTCGGCCGCGGTCGCGGCCAGGCTGTCGAACGGCGTGACCAGCACCAGCCGGCCGACCGGGCGGCGCACGGCGAGCTGCATCGCCACCCCGCTGCCGAGGCTGCGGCCGAGGGCGTCGACGGGTGCGCCGGGGTGCCGCCTGGCGACGTGGTCGAGCAGCGCCACGGCGTCCGCCGTCAGCACGCGCTGGCTGGGCCGCCCGCCGCTTGCGCCGTAGCCGCGGTAGGCCAGCAGGTAGCTGGTGTGGCCGGGCAGGTGCTCGGCGAGCACCGGGCGGAGCCACTCGACGCCCTCGCTGTTGCCGCCGAAGTAGACCAGGGCGCGTTCCTGCCCGGCGTTGACCTCCCAGCCGCGCAGCTCGACGCGTCCCGCGCGCAGCCGCAGCGTGGTGCCGTCGGCGGGCAGCCGGGTCTGCCGCGCGGCGTAGACCAGCCGCCGGGTCAGCGGGGCGAGACCGGCGGCCACGAACGGGACCCGCCTCACCGGCGGGTCACCACCCGCCTGGGCACCAGCATCGCCGAGGAGCAGCCGGCCAGGCCCAGGGCCTCCGTGAGCTCCTCGCTGAGCTCCCGGAACATCCGGGCGACGCCGTCCTGGCCGCCGCCGGCAAGTGCGTAGAGCGGCGGCCGGCCCAGGAACGCGGCGCGGGCGCCGAGCGCGAGCGCGGCGAGCACGTGCCGCCCGGAGCGCACGCCTCCGTCGACGTAGACCTCCGCGTCGGTGCCCGCGGCCTCCACCACCGCCTCGAGCGCGTCGGCGGTGGCCGCGGCGTAGTCCAGCTGCCGGCCGCCGTGGTTGGAGACCCACACCGCGGCCGCGCCGGCGTCGATGCAGCGGCGTACGTCGGCCGGCTGCAGCACCCCCTTCACCACGACCGGCACGCCGCTGGTCTCGGCGAGCCAGGCGACGTCCTGGGGGCCGAGGTCGTGGGCCTTCTCGTCGCCGGGCTGCTCGCCGTACGTCTCGGCGAAGTTGACCCGCAGCCAGCCCGGCCGGACGAGGTCCCAGACGGTCTCCCCGACGTCGTACTTCGTGCCCACGACCGGGGTGTCCGCGGTCAGCACGACCGCCCGCGCGCCCGCGTCGACGGCGCGCCCCACCAGCGGCGCGCAGGTGGGCCGGTCGGCGGTGACGTACATCTGCAACCACCACGGCACGCCGGTCTCCCCGACCTCCTCGAAGGTCGAGCCGGCGTTGCTCGAGAGCACCAGCAGGGAGCCCGCCTCGCGGACCGCTCGGGCCATCGCGACCTCGCCGTCGACGTGCGCGGCGCGCTGCATGGTCGAGGGCGCCACCGCGACCGGCGTCTCGACGTGGGTGCCGAGCAGCGTGGTGGAGGTGTCCACGTCGGTGACGTCGCGCAGCACCTGCGGCAGGAAGCGGAACCGGTCCCAGGCCGCGACCGCCTCGGCGGCGCTCACACCGTCGCGGGAGCCCTGCCGGAAGTAGCGGAAGACCGCCTCCGGCAGCACCTCGCGGGCCCGCTCCTCCAGGGAGTCCAGGAACCGCTCGCTCACGGCTACACGACCTCGACGCCGGCGATGTGCTTCTTGCCCCGGCGCAGGACCAGCCAGCTGCCGCCCACGAGGTCGTCGGCGGTGACCGCGTAGTCGACGTCCTCGACGCGCTCGTTGTTGAGGTAGGCGCCGCCCTCGCCGACGGTGCGGCGGGCCTCGCCCTTGCTCTTGGACAGGCCGGACTGCACCAGCAGGTCGACGATGCCCGGCAGGCCGTCGTTGCGGGGCAGCTGGGTCGAGCCGGCCTCGCGCAGCGCCGCTCCCAGCGTGGCCACGTCGAGCTCACGAAGGTCACCGGTGCCGAACAGCGCCGCCGAGGCGGCCTTGATCCGCTCGGTCTCGGCCGCGCCGTGCACGAGCGTGGTCACGTGCTCGGCGAGCGCCTTCTGCCCGGCGCGCAGGAACGGCTTCTCCGCCGTCTGCGCATCGAGGCCCTCGACCTCCTCGCGGGAGAGGAACGTGAACGCGCGCAGCAGCTCGCCGACCTTCTCGTCCTCGACGTTGAGCCAGAACTGGTAGAAGGCGTACGGCGACATCATCTCCGGGTCGAGCCACAGGGCGCCGCCCTCGGTCTTGCCGTACTTCGTGCCGTCGGCGCGGGTGATCAGCGGGGTCGCGAACGCGTGCGCGTGCCCGCCCTCGGCCCGGCGGATCAGCTCGACGCCGCCGGTGAGGTTGCCCCACTGGTCGCTGCCGCCGAACTGCAGCGTCACCCGGTGGTCGCGGTAGAGGTTGAGGAAGTCCATCGACTGCAGCAGCACGTAGCTGAACTCCGTGTAGCTGATGCCCGCCTCGAGACGGCGTCCTGACCACCTCGCGCGAGAGCATCCGGTTGACCGGGAAGTGCTTGCCGATGTCGCGCAGGAAGTCGATGGTCGACAGGCTGGCGGTCCAGTCGTAGTTGTTGACCATGGTGGCAGCGTTGTCGCCCTCGAAGGACAGGAACGGCTCGATCTGGCGGCGCACCCGCTCGACCCAGTCCTTGACCACGTCGAGGGTGTTGAGCGTGCGCTCCCCCGTCTCCTTGGGGTCGCCGATCATGCCGGTGGCCCCGCCGACGAGCGCGTAGGGGACGTGCCCGGCGTCCTGGAGCCGGCGGGCGGTGAGGATCTGCAGCAGGTTGCCCATGTGCAGGCTCGGCGCGGTCGGGTCGAAGCCGACGTAGAACCGGACCGGTCCCTCGGCCATCTCGGCGCGCAGGGCGTCGAGGTCCGTCGAGTGCGCGATCAGGCCGCGCCACTCGAGGTCGTCGAGGACGGATTCGAGGCTGGTCACCTGGGGGTCCTTCTCCGGGTCGTCACGGGCGGGTGCAGATCCAAGCCTGCCTCATCGCGGGTGCGGCGGCGCACTCCGACCGGCCCGGCTCACTCCAGCCACTGGCCGAAGGCGTAGGGCTCGCGGGTGAACAGGTACGTCGCCCAGTTCATCTTCGAGATCCGGCCGCTGCGGTCACGGGTGAGCCGGAGCAGCTCACCGGCCTCCCGGCCCCCGGTGGTGCGGTAGACGTCCTCGGCGACCCGCTCGAACGTCGAGGACGGCTTGTGCTCGGGCAGGCCCTGCGCGCGGGCCTCGAGGCGGCCCTGCCGGACCGTGAACACGAACGGCGAGCCCTCGGAGTACCAGGGACCGAGCGCGCTCTCGAGCTCGGCGGGCACCGCAGTCCCGGGCCGCCACACCTCCGGCTCGACCGGGTCGTGCTCGATGACGTGGCCGGCCAGCTCCACGGCGAAAGCCGCGGGGTCCGGTGCGGAGGTCGAGCTCATCAGCGCCATCGCGCCGGTGCTGCTCTCGCGGTGGGTGAACAGACCGGTGATGTGGCCGGGCATGCCGCCGGTGTGGCCGACGTACACGCGGTCGGCGGAGCGGACCAGCATGAAGCCCAGCCCCATCGCGGCGCTCCAGCGCTGCCGGTCGATGACCGCCTGCGGCTCGCACATCTCCTCGAGCGTGGCGGGGTCGAGCACGTCGGCCACCGGGTCGGCGACGAACGACGACCACCGGGCCAGGTCCGCGGGCGTGCTGGCGAGGCCGGCGCATGCGTCCAGCGCCTTGACGTCGATGACCGGCTCGACGACGGGTACGTCGGACCACGGCGGGACGTAGTAGCCGGTGACCGCGCGCCCGCTCGGACCGACGGTGGTGCGGGCCATCTCCAGCGGGTCGAGGATGCGGGCCTTGAGCGCGTCGTACCAGCTGCGGCCGTCGAGCCGGGCCACCACCTCGCCGAGCATCGAGAAGACCAGGTTGGAGTAGTGCCACAGGTGGTGGGGCCGGTGCACCCGCTCCGCCTCGTTGAACCCTGCCACGAGCTCCGCGCGGTCGGGGTTGCGCAGCGTCTCCCACACGTCGCCGACCGGCTCGCGCTGCATGCCGGACACGTGCGCGAGGCACTGCCGGATGGTCAGGCCTGGGTGTCGCACCTCGGGCACGTGGCGGTCGAGGCCGTCATCGAGCGAGAGCCTGCCCTCGTCGCGCAGCTGCATGACGAGGACCGCGGTGAACGTCTTGCTGTTGGAGGCGATCAGGAACTGGTCGTCGGGGCCGGGGGCGTGCCCGGGGTCGGAGACGTCGACCGCGCCGAGCCCCTCCTGCCACACGAAACCGCCGCCGCGGACCACGCCGGCGTAGAGGCCGGGGACGCGGTACTTGGTCTGGCGGCCGAGGGCGATGCGGTGCAGGGCACGGGTGGTCGTCTCGTGGAGCTCGGGCATGCCCGGACCCTATCGAGGCCCGGCCGGCGGGCTCCGCGCCGCTTCGGGCGCTCGGCGCTCCGGGGCCGGTCAGGCGGCGAGGATCAGCCCGTAGTGCCCGTCGTAGCGGACGTAGAGGACGCGCCCGCGGCCGGTGTCGCGGTCGAGGTAGAAGACGTAGGGCTGCCCTGCCAGGTCCAGGTGCGCGCGGGCCTCCTGCTCGGACATGACCGGCGCCGCTCCCTCGAGGACCACCGCACCCGCGGTCGACTCGGTGTCGCCCACGTCGCCGAGGACCGCATAGCCGGCTTCGTGGCCCCGGTGCACCAGGGCGTCGCGGCCGGACCCCAGCTCGGTGAAGAGGTAGAACTCGTAGTCCATCTGCTCCAGGTCGAACGCGGCCTCGTCGATCGTCATCGGTGCCAGGTCGAACGCCTTGCGCCGTACCACCTCGCGCTCCGCGACCGGTCGGCGGAAGTGCGGCGGGTGCGCGGCCGGGGTGGCGCCGTGCCGCCACTCGTGCGCCTCGGGCTCGGCCAGCCACCGGTGCCGGGTCTGCTGCCGGTCCTGCTGGCGGACCACCGCCCGCTGCAGGCGGTCGGCGACCATCTCCACGGCCGCGTGCATGTCGCTGGCGCCGGCCTGGGCCCGGACGCTGGTCGCGTCGTACTCCAGGCTTGCCTCGACGACCGCGGACCGCTCCCGGGCGGGGTCGGCGGACCGGGTGAGCACGACGTGGGCGGAGTGGACCGGCTCGGTGGTGTAGCGGTAGACCTCGCGGACCTTGCGTTTGGCGTGGTCGCTCATCGCCTGAGGTACGTCGCCGCGGGTGGTGACCCGCACCTCGGCGCGCTGGACGCTGGCCCTAGGAGCCGACATGGTGCACCTCGGTGTCCGGGGTGACGAAGTCGGCGATGTCGCGCGGCAGCACGAGACGGACCTTCGCGACCTCGTGGACGCCGACGTGGCGGGCCAGGACGCGCACCGCCGCCTCACCGGCGTAGGCCGCCTCGGTCTCCCCCGCCAGCAGCGCCTCGTCGGCGATGCGCAGCAGGAACGTGTCGAGGTCGTGGTACGGGTGCGGCGTCGAGCTCGGCCGCCAGCCCTCGAAGTAGACCCCGCGCAGCAGCTCCGGCAGCTGGGCGGCGAGCTGGGCGGTCTCGACGACCGGCAGCCGGTCGCGCAGCACGTGCAGGAAGCCACGCAGCACCCTGAAGGCGTACTGCGGGTCGTCGGGTCGGCCGAGCTCCCCCGCCAGCTCGTGCACCCACTCCCGCGCCTTCCGGACGCTGCCCTCGAACAGGGCGGACTCTGAGACGGTCATGCCGTACCTCCTCGTCTCCCGAGATCTCACGCTAGTGACGCGCGGACCCCGGCGGACGGGGCGATGGTCCCGGGCCCCCGGGCCCAGGGGGCCTGAGAGCATCAGCGAGACCGTGCTCGCCCACCCTCCCGACGTTAGCCGCGGCGCCCGGTGGAGAGGATGGATCCATGGACTCCTCAGCAAGCGAGCGGTGGGAGCATCGGGCCGAGTGGTCGTTGACTGCGGCCGCCCTGGTGTTCCTCGGGGCCTACGCCCTGGCCGATCCTCGACCCGCACCTGAGCCCCTCGTGGGTGACGGCCTGCGACGTCGTCGCGTGGGCGGCCTGGGGACTGTTCGCCGTGGACTACGTGGTCCGGCTGTGGCTGGCCGAGGACCGCTGGCGCTTCGTGCGCAGCCACGTGCTCGACCTGCTGGTCGTCGTGCTGCCGATCCTGCGGCCGCTGCGGCTGCTGCGGCTGGTCTCCCTGCTGAGCGTGCTGAACCGCTACGCCGGCTCGTCGCTGCGTGGGCGAGTCGCGATGTACGTCGGCGGCTCGACGCTGCTGGTGCTCGTGGTCGCGGCGCTGGCGGTGCTCGACGCGGAGCGTGGCGCGCGCGGGTCCACGATCCACTCCTTCGGCGGGGCGCTGTGGTGGGCCCTGACCACGGTGACCACGGTCGGGTATGGCGACCGCTACCCGGTCACCGAGACGGGGCGGCTGGTGGCCGCGGGGCTGATGGTCGCCGGCATCGCCCTGCTCGGTGTGGTCACGGCCTCCCTGGCGTCGTGGTTCCTCGACCGGGTCTCGGAGGTGGAGGACGAGTCGCAGGCCGCCACCCGGCGCGACATCGCGCTGCTGCACCAGGAGATCACGGCGTTGCGGCGCGAGATCGCCGAGCTGCGCCGCGAGGAAGTGTCGTAGGAGACCGGTTCGGTTCGAGAAGCATGGCTTCTTCTCCCGGATGATGCTTCCCGAACCGACTCAACGGGCCCGCGGGCTGCGTTTGTAGGCCGAGACCGTCTCGTCGCCGGCCAGCCAGAACCGCCACGGCACGTCGTGGGCGACGCTGACCCCGACCCGGTGGCCGGCGGTGACCAGCGCCGGCTCGACCGGCCCGCCCGGCCGCAGGGTCAGCGGGCCACCGGCGAGCAGGTCGGCGCCGTTGTGGTCCCGGCCGAGGCCGAGCGCCTGCCCCAGGCAGCCCGGGCCGCGGGCCAGCGACCGGTCCTTCGTGCGCTCCCCGCGGCGGCGTCCGCGCCAGGTCGGCGCCCTCCACGACCCGGCCGGCGCGCAGCAGCACCGCCGAGGCGTGCCCGTCCACGCCCGTGACCACGTTGCAGCACCAGTGCATGCCGTAGGAGAGGTAGGTGTAGAGGCGGCCGGCCTGGCCGAACATCACCACGTTGCGCGGCGTCGGACCCCGGTAGGCGTGGCTGGCCGGGTCGTCGGCGCCCATGTAGGCCTCCACCTCGCTCAGCGCGACGGTGACCGTGCCCTCGTCCGTGGTGTGGCTCAGCCTCCAGCCCAGCAGCGCCGGGGCGACCTCGGCCGCGGGGTGGCTCAGCAACCCGCGCAGCTCGTCAGGACAGCCAGCCACGGTGCTCCGCAACCACGCGGCGCAGCTCGTCGAGCTGCTCACGGACCCGCGCCTCGGCGGTGCCTCCGCGGCCGTTGCGCGAGGCGACCGAGCCCTCGACGGTGAGCACGTCGC
The DNA here is from genome assembly GCA_963816325.1 of uncultured Actinomycetota bacterium. Classification (GTDB taxonomy): domain Bacteria; phylum Actinomycetota; class Actinomycetes; order Propionibacteriales; family Nocardioidaceae; genus Nocardioides_B. Next base: position 99,126 of record CAWFKC010000023.1, read on the forward strand.
GGACGCCGGGCGTCAGGTGCGGCGAGATCTCCGCGAACTGCTCGTCGGTGAGCTCCGGCAGGTCGACGCCGAGCTCCTCGCAGCGCCGTACGCACTCCCCCGCCACCTCGTGCGCCACCCGGAACGGGACGCCCTCGCGCACCAGCCACTCGGCGACGTCGGTGGCCAGCGAGAAGCCCTGGGGCGCCAGCGCGGCCATCCGTTCGGTGTTGAAGGTGAGCGTGGCCACCATGCCGGTGAACGCGGGCAGCAGCACCTCCAGGGTGTCGACGGAGTCGAAGACCGGCTCCTTGTCCTCCTGGAGGTCGCGGTTGTAGGCCAGCGGGAGCGCCTTGAGGGTGGCCAGCAGCCCGGTGAGGTTGCCGATCACCCGCCCGGCCTTGCCGCGGGCCAGCTCGGCGACGTCGGGGTTCTTCTTCTGCGGCATGATGCTCGAGCCGGTGGAGTAGCCGTCGTCGAGCCGGACGAAGTCGAACTCCTTGGTGGCCCATAGGATGACCTCCTCGGCCTGCCGGCTCACATCCACGCCCACCATCGCGGCCACGAACGCGAACTCCGCCACGAAGTCGCGCGCGGCGGTGCCGTCGATGCTGTTGGGGCTGGAGTCCTCGAAGCCCAGCTCGCGGGCCACCCGCTGCGGGTCCAGGCCGAGGCTGGAGCCGGCCAGGGCGCCGGAGCCGTACGGCGAGTCCACGGCGACGCGCGCGTCCCAGTCGCGCAGCCGGGACAGGTCGCGCACCAGCGGCCAGGCGTGCGCGAGCAAGTGGTGCGAGAGCAGCACCGGCTGCGCGTGCTGCAGGTGCGTGCGCCCCGGCATGATCGCCCCGACATGACGCTCGGCCTGCCCGGCGATCGCCTCGACGAGGTCGAGCAGCCGGGACCCGAGCACCCGGGCGTGCTCGCGCAGGAAGACCTTGAACAGCGTGGCGATCTGGTCGTTGCGGGAGCGGCCCGCCCGCAGCCGGCCGCCGAGGTCGGCGCCGACCTCCTCCAGCAGCAGCCGCTCCAGCGCTCCGTGGACGTCCTCGTCGGACTCGTCGGCGACCACCTCGCCGCCGGCCACCTTGGCCGCCAGCGAGTCGAGACCCGCGAGCAGGGCGTCGCGCTGCTCGTCGGTGAGCAGCCCGGCGCGATGCAGGACCCGGGCGTGCGCCTTCGACCCGGCCAGATCGTAGGGCGCGAGCCGCCAGTCGAAGTGCGTCGACTTCGACAGCGCGGCCAGCTCGGGGCTGGGCCCGCCCGCGAACCGTCCACCCCACAGGGCCCCGGTGTTGGTGCTCACGTGCTGTCCTCTCTGCGCGTATGACGTCCGCGGGGAGGTCATACGGGGGGGTCGTCCTGGCCGCCGCACCGTATGACGTCCGGCGGGGCGGTCAGGCGGTCAGTCGGTCAGTCGGTGCCCTCCTCCATCGCCACCGCGTCGAGCGCCTCGGCCTCGGCGGCGTCGGGGTTGCTGGCGATCCGGTCCCCGCCGCCCGGCTCCAGCGTCCCGAGCAGGTTCCCGTGCTCGACCAGGACGTGGCCCTGATCCTGCGGCTGGGCGGCGTACAGCTCGAGCATCGAGCGCGAGTCGGCGATGTCGAGGTTGCGCATCGTCAGCTGGCCGATCCGGTCGGTGGGCCCGAACGCGGCGGACTCCACGCGCTCCATGGACAGCTTGTCGGGGTGGTAGGACAGCGCGGGCCCCGCGGTGGCCAGCACCGTGTAGTCCTCGCCCCGGCGCAGCCGCAGTGTGACCTCGCCGGTCACCACCGAGGCCACCCAGCGTTGGATCGACTCGCGCAGCATCAGCGCCTGCGGGTCCAGCCAGCGGCCCTCGTAGAGCAGCCGGCCCAGCCGCCGGCCCTGCTGGCTGTAGTTGGCCAGCGTGTCCTCGTTGTGGATGGCGTTGAGCAGCCGCTCGTAGGCGCTCCACAGCAGCGCCATGCCGGGCGCCTCGTAGATGCCGCGCGACTTGGCCTCGATGATCCGGTTCTCGATCTGGTCCGACATCCCCAGCCCGTGCCGGCCGCCGATCTCGTTGACCGCGTGCACGAGGCCGACGGGGTCCTGGGAGTAGTCCTTGCCGTTGACCGCCACCGGGCGGCCCTGGACGAACTGGACGTTGACGTCCTCGGTCTCGATCTCCACCGAGGGGTCCCAGAACTTCACGCCCATGATCGGCTCGACCGACTCCAGGGAGGTGTCGAGGTGCTCGAGGGTCTTCGCCTCGTGGGTGGCGCCCCAGATGTTGGCGTCGGTGGAGTAGGCCTTCTCCTGGCTGTCGCGGTAGGGCAGTCCGTGCTCGGTGAGCCACTGGCTCATCTCGTTGCGGCCGCCGAGCTCGCTGACGAACTCCGCGTCCAGCCACGGCTTGTAGATCCGCAGGGCCGGGTTCGCGAGCAGGCCGTAGCGGTAGAACCGCTCGATGTCGTTGCCCTTGAACGTCGAGCCGTCGCCCCAGATGTCCACGCCGTCCTCGTGCATGGCGCGCACCAGCATGGTGCCGGTGACCGCCCGGCCCAGCGGGGTGGTGTTGAAGTAGGCACGGCCGCCGGAGCGGATGTGGAAGGCGCCGCAGGCCAGCGCGGCCAGGCCCTCCTCGACGAGCATCACGCGGCAGTCGACGGCGCGCGAGATCTCCGCGCCGTACTGCAGCGCGCGCTCGGGTACGCCGTCGATGTCCGGCTCGTCGTACTGGCCGATGTCGGCGGTGTAGGTGCACGGCACCGCGCCCTTGTCGCGCATCCAGGCGACGGCCACGGAGGTGTCGAGGCCGCCGGAGAAGGCGATGCCGACGCGTTCGCCGACGGGCAGGGAGGTCAGGACCTTGCTCACGAGAGTTCCCTCTTCAGGTTCGGGTGCTTAGCGGTGGGTGGTCGGTTCCCCGGCGGGCGTGGGGTGCGTGCCGTTCGCGAGCGCGAGGAAGCGCTGGGCGAGGGCGTGCCCGCCGTCGGGTCGTCGGCTGATCACGAGCACGGTGTCGTCGCCGGCGACGGTGCCGAGGATGTCGTCGACGCCGGCCTTGTCGAACGCCGAGGCGAGGTACTGCGCGGCGCCCGGCGGGGTCCGCAGCAGCGCGAGGTTCGCCGAGGCGTCCGCGGAGACCAGCAGCTCGGCCAGCATCCGGGCCAGCCGGCCCTCGGAGACCGCCGAGTCGACCGCGGCCTGCGGCGTGCGGTCGCCGCCCTCGGCGGGTACGGCGTACACCAGCGCCCCGGAGGCGACGCGGATCTTGACCGCCTCGAGCTCCAGCAGGTCGCGCGAGAGCGTGGCCTGGGTGACGTGCACCCCCGCGTCGGCGAGCAGGTCGGCCAGCTCGGTCTGCGAGCGCACCTCGTGCTTGGCGAGCAGCTCGACGATCGTCTGCTGCCTGGCGCCCTTGGTGGTCGGGATCGCCGGGCTCATGCGTCGCTCCCCCGGCGGTCGAGCAGCCAGGTCATCAGCGCCTTCTGCGCGTGAAGCCGGTTCTCGGCCTCGTCCCAGACAACGCTGCGCGGCCCGTCCAGCACCTCCGCGGCGATCTCCTTGCCGCGGTAGGCCGGCAGGCAGTGCAGCACGATGGCGTCGTCGGGGGCCTGGCCGAGCAGCCCCTCGGTCAGCGAGAACGGCACCAGTGACTGCTGCCGCCGCTCGGTCTGGTCCTCCTTTCCCATCGACACCCAGGTGTCGGTGACCAGCACGTCGGCGCCGGCCACCGCCTCCTTCGGGTCCGCGACCAACTCAGCGGAGCCGCCGGTGCCGCCGGCGATCTCCTGCGCCCGGACGAGTACGTCGGACTCCGGAGCGAAGCCGGCCGGCCCGCTGACCCGCACGTGCATGCCGGCGGTGGCCCCGGCGAGCAGGTAGGAGTGCGCCATGTTGCACGCCGTGTCGCCGAGAAAGGCCACGGTGAGACCGGCCAGGCGGCCCTTGTGCTCCTCGATGGTCTGCAGGTCGGCGAGCAGCTGGCAGGGGTGGAACTGGTCGGTGAGCGCGTTGACCACCGGGACGCCGGCGTAGGCGGCCATCTCGTCGAGGCGGGACTGGTCGAACGTCCGCCAGACCACCATCGCCACCTGGCGACCGAGCACCCGGGCGGTGTCGGCAACCGACTCGCGCACGCCGACCTGGGCCAGCTTGCCGTCGACGAGCATCGGGTAGCCGCCCAGCTCGGCGATGCCGACGGTGAACGACACCTGGGTGCGCAGCGTGGGCTTGTCGAAGAGCACGGCGACGGTGCGCGGTCCGGCCAGTGGCGTGGTGCCGTGCCGGTCGGCCTTGAGCTTCTTCGCGAGGGCGAGGACCTCCGCCTGCTCGGCGGGGGTCAGGTCGTCGTCGCGCAGGAAGTGCCGGGTCACGGGGCGTCCTCGGTGTAGGCGGCCTCGAGGATCTGCGGCCAGGCCGCGAGGAACGTGTCCGCCTCCTCGGCGGTCAGCACCAGCGGCGGGGCGAGGCGGATCCGGTCCGGCGCGCAGGCGTTGACGATGAAGCCGCGCTCCTGCGCCACGGCCACCACCCGCGGTGCAACCTCGGCGTCCAGGTCGAGACCGATCAGCAGGCCTCGGCCGCGGACCTCGGTGACGTGCGGGTGGGCCAGGCCGGCCTTGAGCCGCTCCCCCACCTCGGTGGCGTGCGCGAGCAGGCCCTCCTTGTCGATCGTGTCGATGACGGCGAGCGCGGCGGCCGCGGCGATCGGGTTGCCGCCGAACGTGGTGCCGTGGTTGCCCGGCTGCAGCAGGTCGGCGGACGTGCCCAGGGCGACGCAGGCGCCGATCGGTATCCCGCCGGCCAGCCCCTTGGCCAGCGTGACGAGGTCGGGGGTCACCCCGCCGGCGGTGTGCGCGAACCAGTCGCCGGTGCGGCCCATGCCGGTCTGCACCTCGTCGAACCACAGCAGCGCGCCGTGCGCGCGGGTGATCTCCCGGGCCCGGGCCAGGAAGTCCGCCGGCGGGAACACCACGCCGGCCTCGCCCTGGATCGGCTCCACGACGACCGCGGCAGTCTCGTCGGTCACGGCCGCGGCGAGCGCCTCCGCGTCGCCGTACGGCACGAAGGTGACGTCGCCAGGCAGCGGCTCGAAAGGCTCGCGGTAGGCCGCCTTGGAGGTGAGTGCGAGCGCGCCCATGGAGCGCCCGTGGAAGCTGCCCTCCATCGCCACCAGGTGGGCGCGGCCGGTGCGCCGGGTGAGCTTGAACGCCGCCTCGTTGGCCTCGGTCCCGGAGTTGGCGAAGAACACCTTGCCGCCCCCGGACGTCGAGTCCGTGGAGCCGGCCGAGGCGCCGAGCAGCCCGAGCAGCTTCTCGGCCAGCTCGATCTGCGGCTCGGTGGCGAAGAAGTTCGACACGTGGCCGAGGGTGGCCAGCTGCTCGCTCACCGCCGACACCAGCGCCGGGTGACCGTGGCCGAGCGCGTTGACGGCGATCCCGCCGAGCAGGTCGAGGTAGCGGTTGCCGTCCGCGTCCCACACGTAGGCGCCCTCGCCGCGGGTGAGCACCAGCTTCGGCGGGCCGAAGGTATTCATCAGCGCGCCGGCGTAGCGCTGCTGCAGCTCCTGGCTCGTGGTCATCGCTCGCTCCCGGTCACTTGGTCTTGGAGGTCGTGTAGAGGGCCGTGCGGATCTTCGTGGGGACGCCCGGCAGCACCTGGGTCCCGACGCCCTCGTCGGTGAAGATCTCCAGCAGCACCGCGTGCGGCTCGCGGCCGTCGACCACGGTGGCGCCAGGCACGCCGTTCTTGACCGCGCTGAGGCAGGCCCCCATCTTCGGGACCATCCCGCTGGCCAGCGTCGGCATCAGCTTCTCCAGGTCCTCGGGGCTGATCTCGCCGATCACGTCGTCGCTGTCGGGCCAGTCGCGGTAGAGCCCCTCGACGTCGGTGAGCACCAGCAGCTTCTCGGCGCCCAGCGCGACCGCCAGGGCGGCCGCGGCGGTGTCGGCGTTGACGTTGTGCACCACGCCCTCGGCGTCGGGGGCGACCGACGAGATCACCGGGATGCGCCCGGCGTCGACGATGTCCTGCACCGCCTCGGGCCGCACCTGGGCCACCTCCCCGACCAGGCCGAGGTCGACCTCCTCACCGTCGACGACGGTGTTGGTGCGCTCGGCGGTGAACAGCCCCGCGTCCTCGCCGGACAGGCCGACCGCCAGCGGGCCGTGCTCGTTGATCAGGCCGACCAGCTCGCGCTGCACCTGGCCGACGAGCACCATCCGGACCACGTCCATGGTCTCCTGCGTGGTGACCCGCAGCCCGCCCTTGAACTCGCTCTCGATGCCGAGCCGGTCCAGCATCGCCGAGATCTGCGGCCCGCCGCCGTGCACGACCACCGGCCGGAACCCGGCCATCCGCAGGAACACGATGTCCTCGGCGAAGGCGCGCTTGAGGGTGTCGTCGGTCATGGCGTTGCCGCCGTACTTCACCACGATCGTCTTGTCGTGGTAGCGCATCAGCCACGGCAGCGCGCCGGCCAGCGTGCGCGCCTTGGTGGTGGCCTGCCGCCACCTGACGTCGTCGGGGGTCTGGTCGCTCATCGGCCCTCAGCTCGAGTAGGCGGAGTTCTCGTGGACGTACGCGTGGGTGAGGTCGTTGGTCCACACCGTGGCGCGCTCGTCGCCGGCCTTGAGGTCGATGGTCACGGTGACCTCACGGTTGCTCATGGCGACCTTGTCCGGGTCCTCGTCGGGCTCGGAGCGCCGGCACACCCAGACCCCGTTCATCGCCACGTCGAGGTCGGCGGGGTCGAACTGCGCGGACGTGGTGCCGATCGAGGCCAGCACCCGCCCCCAGTTGGGATCCTTGCCGAAGACCGCGGCCTTGAACAGGTTGCTGCGGGCGACCGAGCGGCCCACCTCGACCGCCTCGTCCTCCGAGGCGGCGTTGAGCACGGTGATCGCGATCTCGTGCTCGGCGCCCTCCGCGTCGGCGAGCAGCTGCATCGCCAGGTCGGTGCAGGCTCGGGTGAGCGCCTCGGTGAAGTCCTGCTCCGTCGGCGTGATCCCGGACGCGCCGTTGGCCAGCAGCGTCACCGTGTCGTTGGTCGACATGCAGCCGTCGGAGTCGAGCCGGTCGAAGCTGACCCGGGTCGCGGCCCGCAGCGCCCGGTCGGCGGTGGCGGAGTCGACCTTCGCGTCGGCGGTCAGCACCACCAGCATCGTGGCCAGCTGCGGGGCCAGCATGCCGGCGCCCTTGGCCATCCCGCCGATGCTCCAGCCGCCGCCGTCCACGACGACCTGCTTGCTCACCGAGTCGGTGGTCATGATCGCCTCGGCGGCGTCGGCGCCACCGTCGTAGGACAGGCCGGAGAGTGCCGCGTCGACACCCGAGAGCACCGTGGCGCGGTCGTTCTTGAGGCCGATCAGCCCGGTGGAGCAGACCACGACGTCGATCGCGCCGACGCCCAGCCCCTCGGCCACCTTCTCGGCGACCGCGTGCGTGGTCTGGAACCCGTCGGCACCGGTGTAGCAGTTGGCGCCGCCGGAGTTCAGCACGACCGCGCGCACCACGCCGTCCTTGACGGCCTCCTGGCTCCACAGCACCGGGTTGGCCTTGCACCGGTTGGCGGTGAAGACCGTCGCGGAGGCGTAGTCGGGGCCGTCGCTGGCCACCAGGGCCACGTCCTTGCCGCCGGAGTCCTTGAGGCCGGCGGTGACGCCGGCGGCACGGAAGCCCTGCGGATGGGTGACGCTCATGCGTGCTCCTCGGGGGTGTGCACCGTGTGGCCGGCCGCGGCCCAGGCCTCGTCGGCGGTGCCGGCGTGCTGGGCGGGGACCAGGATCCAGTCGGTGTCGAAGGTGGAGAGGGTGAAGACGCTGACGCCCGCCTCCGCCAGCGGCGCCAGCAGGGTGGCGAGCACGCCGGTGAGGGCGAAGTCGAGGGGCCCGGCCACCTCGTAGGCGACGAACGGGCCCTGCTTGCGGGCCTTGGTGGGCACGGAGGAGGCGTGGCAGACCAGCGACGTCTCCGTGGCCGTGGCGGTCACCGAGAACAGCGTCGAGGCGGTCGCCCAGTCGGGTACGTCGGACCCGGGGCCCAGCCGCACCACGGCCAGCGCGTCGGCGTGCCGGGCGAGCGTGAAGGTTTCGCTCACGGGGCGATCCCGACCGTGGTCAGGCCGGTCGTCTCCGGCAGCCCGAGCGCGAGGTTCATGCACTGGACCGCCGCGCCCCCGGTGCCCTTGGCCAGGTTGTCCACCGCGCCGACCGCGACCAGCCGGCCGGCCTGCTCGTCGACGGTGACCTGCAGGTGCACGGCGTTGGAGCCGACCACGGCCTTGGTCTGCGGCCACTGGCCCGGCGGCAGCACGTGCACGAACGGCTCGTCGGCGTAGGCCCGGGCGTAGGCGTCGTAAGCCTCCTCCGCGCTCACCGTGGTCGGCGCGGAGCAGGTGGCCAGGATGCCGCGCGGCATCGGGACGAGCACCGGCGTGAAGGAGACCTTGACGTCGGCGTCGGTGAGCAGCCGGAGGTTCTGGATGATTTCGGGGGTGTGCCGGTGCACGCCGCCCACGCCGTAGGCGCTGGTCGAGCCCATCACCTCCGAGCCGAGCAGGTGCGGCTTGGCCGCCTTGCCGGCGCCGGACGTGCCGGAGGCGGCGACGACGACCACGCCCGCCGCGTCGACGATGCCGGCGGCCACGGCCGGGGCGAGGGTGAGCGTGGACACCGTCGGGTAGCAGCCGGGGACCGCGATCCGGGTGGCGCCGGTGAGCTGGGCGCGCTGGCCGGCGAGCTCGGGCAGGCCGTAGGGCCAGGAGCCGGCGTGCTCGCCGCCGTAGAACCGCTCCCACAGGGCGGGGTCGGTGAGCCGGAAGTCCGCGCCGCAGTCGATGACGACCACGTCGTCGGGCAGCTGCTTGGCGATCTCGCCGGACTGGCCGTGCGGGAGGCCGAGGACCACGACGTCGTGGCCGGAGAGCACCTCGACGGTGGTCTCCTCCAGCACCCGGTCCGCGAGCGGGAACAGGTGCGGCTGCAGCGACCCGAGCCGCTCTCCCGCGTTCGACCCGGCGGTGACCGCGCCGATCTCGACCTCGGGATGGCCGAGCAGCAGCCGCAGCACCTCCCCACCGGCGTACCCGCTGGCTCCGGCGACGGCGACTCTCCGCTTCGACATGTGCATGACTATACAGATTGATGCATAGTTGCGCCACTTGGCGGACGGCGGCGGCGAGGCACTCGCGCCTCGGGACAGGTCAGCTGCGCTGCACGGCCCCGTGCCGCTCGCCGGCCAGGGCCACCGCGGCGTCGCGGAACCGGCCGGTCTCCGCCTCGGTCAGGGTGCGGTCCGGCGCCCGGAACCGCAGCGCGAACGCCAGGGACTTCTTGTCCGCGCCGATCTGCTCCCCGGTGTAGACGTCGAACAGCCGCACCGACTCGCACAGCGCTCCGGCGCCCTCCCGCAGGGTGGCGGCCAGCGTGGCCGCCGGCAGCGCGGCGTCCACGACCAGCGCGACGTCCTCCTTGGCGACCGGGAAGGTCGAGAAGTACGGCGCGGGCACGATCAGCGTCGCCCGCTCGATGAGCGCGTCGAGGTCGACCTCCGCCGCTGCGGTGCGCGCCGGGACGCCGTAGGCCGTGCACACCCGCGGATGCAGCTCGCCGGCATGGCCGATGCTCGCCCCGTCGGCGACGATCTCCGCGCAGCGGCCCGGGTGCCAAGGCGCGCGGGTTGCGGCGCGCACCTCGACGTCGACACCGAGGGCGCGCGCCACCTCGCGCACCGCCTCGATCGCGTCGGCCCAGGAACCCGGCCGGCCCGGGCCCCACCAGCCGGGGGCCTCCCGGTTGCCGGAGACGGTCAGCGCGAGATGGAGCGGCTGGTCGGGCAGCGCCTTCTGCAGGTCGTCCCACTCCCCTTCGCTGGGGCGGCGGTCGACGGGCAGGATCGGCGCGGCGGACTCGCCGCGCGGCAGCGTCACCGTGCCGGTCTCGAACAGCGCCACGTCGGGCTGCCCGCGGCCGGTGTTGCGGGCCGCCGCCTTGAGGACGCCGGGCAGCAGCGTAGTCGCCATCAGCGGCTCCTCGGCGCTGATCGGGTTCGCGATCCGCATCGCGCCCCGGCGCTCGTCGTCGCCCTCGAGGCCGAGCCGGTCGAAGTCGCCGGTGCCCACGAACGGGAAGTCGATGACCTCCACGAAGCCGGCCCCGGCCAGCGTGCGACCGATCCGCCGGCGCAGCGCCTGCGCGGCGGTGAGCCCGCGGCCGGGCGGCGCGGTGGGCAGCACCGAGGGGATGTCCTCGTAGCCGACGATCCGGGCGACCTCCTCGACGAGGTCGTAGGGGTCGTTGAGGTCCGGACGCCAGCTGGGCACCACCGCGGTGACCGCACCCTCGGTGACCGAGACCTCGCAGCCCACGGCCCGCAGGTGGTCGGCGGTGGTCGCGGCCGAGATGTCCATGCCGGTCACCCGGGCCGGCAGGTCCGCGGGGATCGTGACGCGGCGCGGCTGCGGCGCCTCGCCGACCTGGGTCACGCCGTCGGTGACGGTGCCGCCACCGAAGCGCACCAGCAGCTCGGCGACCCGGTCCGCGGCCGCCGCCGCCAGCCGCGGGTCGACGCCGCGCTCGAAGCGCTTCGACGCCTCCGAGGGCAGCTTGTGGCGCCGCTGGGTGCGAAAGATCGACACCGGGTCGAAGTAGGCCGCCTCGATCACCACGTGCGAGGTCGTCGCGGACAGCTCGGTGGTCTCCCCGCCCATCACGCCGGCCAGGCCGATCGGCCCGGAGTCGTCGGTGATCAGCAGGTCCTCCTCGCTGAGCGAGCGGACCACGCCGTCGAGGGTGGTGAGCTTCTCCCCCGCGCCCGCGCGCCGGACCCGGATCGGGCCGGACAGCCGGTCGCCGTCGTAGCCGTGGATCGGCTGGCCGAGCTCGAGCATCACGTAGTTGGTGACGTCGACGGCCAGCGAGATCGGCCGCATCCCGGCCAGCTGCACCCGCCGGGCGAGCCAGGCCGGGGTGGGCGCGGCCGGGTCGAAGCCGGTCACGGTGCGGGTCACGAAGACCGGGCAGCCGGCCGGGTCCTCGACCACGACCGGGTAGCCGGAGTCGTTGGCGGCGGGGGTCGGGCGGTCGGCCGGGTCGGTGTACGGGGCGCCGAAGCCCAGCGCGGCCTCCCGTGCCACGCCGCGCACCGAGAGCGCGTAGGCGCGGTCGGGGTTGATCTCGAACTCGATCACGTCCTCACGCAGCGGGAGGATGGGGAACGCGTCGTCGCCCGGCTGCCCGGCGTCGGGCGGGAGGACGACGATGCCGTGCTTGGTCTTCGGGTCCTCCAGGCCGAGCTCGGTGGCCGAGCAGATCATCCCCGCCGACACGTGGCCGTAGGTCTTGCGGGCGCTTATCTCGAAGCCCCCGGGCAGCACGCCGCCGGGCAGCACCACGACCACCAGGTCGCCGGGCGCGAAGTTGTGCGCACCGCAGACGATGCCCTGTGGCTCACCGGTGCCGTTGGCGTCTCCGACGTCGACGGTGCACCAGTTGATCGTCTTGCCGTTCTTCTGCGGCTCGGGCTCCATGGTCAGGACCCGGCCGACCACCAGCGGGCCGGTCATGTCGGCGCCGTGCTTCTCCAGCGCCTCGAGCTTGAGCCCGAGCGCGGTGAGCCGGGCCGCCAGGTCCTCGGTGGGCAGGTCGGCGGGCAGGTCCACGTACTCGCGGATCCACGAAACAGGGGTGCGCATGCCTTAGATCTCCGTCCCGAACGCCGAGGTGAAGCGCACGTCGCCCTCGAACATGTCCCTCATGTCCTCCGCACCGTGCCGGAACATCAGCGTCCGGTCGATGCCCATCCCGAACGCGAAGCCGGTGAAGCGCTCGGGGTCGATGCCGCACGCGGTGAGCACCCGCGGGTTGACCATCCCGCAGCCGCCCCACTCGATCCAGCCCTCGCCCTTGCAGGTGCGGCAGGACTGCACGAGCGGCTCGACGCCGCGGCACACGAAGCAGGCCAGGTCGACCTCAGCCGAGGGCTCGGTGAACGGGAAGTACGACGGGCGGAACCGCGTCGTGATGCCCTCGCCGAACATCGACTCCGCGAAGTGGTCCAGCGAGCCCTTGAGGTGCGCCATCGTGATGCCCTCGTCGACGACCAGGCCCTCGACCTGGTGGAAGACCGGGCTGTGCGTCGCGTCGTACTCGTCGGTGCGGAACACCCGCCCCGGGCAGACGATGTAGATCGGCGGCCGGCGGGTCAGCATGGTGCGCGCCTGCACCGGCGAGGTGTGCGTGCGCAGGACGATCGCGTTCTCCGGCGGGTCCATCCAGAACGTGTCCTGCATGGTGCGCGCCGGGTGGTCCGCCCCGAGGTTCAGCGCGTCGAAGTTCAGCCACTCCGCCTCGACCACCGGCCCCTCGGCGACCTCCCAGCCCATGGCCACGAACACGTCGGCGATCCGCTCGGACAGCGTGGTGATCGGGTGCCTGGCGCCCCGCGGGCTCCGGTCCCAGGGCAGCGTGACGTCGACGGTCTCCTCCACCAACATCCGCTGCTCGTGCTCGGCCTCGAGCTCGGCCTGCCGGGCGGCGAGCGCCTGGTTGACCGCCCCCCGGGCCTGCCCGACCCGCATGCCGGCCTCCTTGCGGGCCTGCGGGGGCAGCGCGCCGATCTCCCGGTTGGCCAGCGCCAGCGGGGAGCGCTCCGCCGCATGCTCGGTCCGCACCTTCTTCAGCGTCGCGAGGTCGGGGGCCGCGGCGATGGCAGCGAGCGCCACCTCGCGCATCGCGTCGACCTCCGCGGCCTGCAAGGGAGTGACCTCTACGGGGTCGTAGTCGCTGTTCGGACCGGACATCGGTGCCTTTCGAGGGGAGCGAGCCAGGGTGGACACCCCGAAGTCTAGGAAGTGGCCGTCAACGGCCGCGACCCGGTTTGCCCGTTCGTTCGCGTTCGCTCGGCCCGCGTGCGTCGGCGCCTCACTCGGGCGGGGCGTCCTCCGGCCACAGGATCGTCACCCGGGCTCCGCCCGCCGGGGAGTCGCCGATCTCCACGGCACCGCCGTGGGCGCGGGTCAGCCCGTGGATGATGTACATGCCCAGGCCGCTGCCGCCGCGGCTGCCGTGCCGCCAGAACTTCGTGAACACCCGGCTCCGGATCGCCGGGCTGATCCCTTCGCCCTCGTCGTCGACGTGGAGGACCACCCCGGAGAACGGGCCACCGTCGGGGATGGCGGCCGCGGTCAGCCTGATCTGCCCCTCGCCGTGGCGGACCGCGTTGTCGACCAGGTTGGTCACCACCTGAGCGAGCTTGTCGGGGTCCGCGCTGACCGTGGGCAGCTCGTCGAGCACGGTGAGGCTGATCTCGCGGCCGGTGCCAGCGCGGACCGAGGCCAGCACCCGCTCCACCACGGTGGTGAGCTCGAGGGGGCGCGGGTAGAGCGAGAGCCGGCCGGTGTCGATGCGGGCCACGTCGAGCAGCTCGGCGATCAGCCGGGTCAGCCGGTCGGCGTCGACGTTGACGGTCTCGAGCATCATCTTCTTCTGCTCGTCGTTGAGCTTGTCCCACTTCGACAGCAGGGTCGCCACGAAGCCCTTCACTCCGGTCAGCGGCGACCGGAGCTCGTGCGCGACGGTGGCGACGAGGTCGGAGCGCTCGCGGTCCAGCCGCTCGCGGGAGCGGGCCGAGCGCAGCGAGACCAGCACCTGGCGGACCGGGCTGCGCGGCCCGTCGCGGACGATGCGGGCGGTGACCAGCAGCTCGGTGCCGTCGGCGAGGTACCACGCCTGCTCGGTCAGGTGGGTGCGGGTGGCGAGCCCGTCGTACGGGCGGGTGCAGCCGAACCAGTCGTTGCCGGTCAGGTCCTCCAGCGCCACCACGTCGGCGAGGTGCTTGCCCACGCCGTCGTCGAGGTGCAGCAGGCGGCAGGCGTTGTCGTTCATCCGGGTGACGCGGCCGTTCTCGTCAGCGACGACGACCCCGTCCGGGAGTACGTCGAACAGCCCCTCGTCGGTCCCCTCAGCGCCCATTCACGACAGGTTAGCCGTTCTCGCCCCCTCAGGCGCGTTGCGCCCGCGCCGAGGCGTACAGGCAGACCGCCGCCGCGGTGGCCAGGTTGAGGCTCTCCGCGCGGCCGTGGAGCGGGATGCGCACCCGGTGGTCGGCGAGCGCGGCGAGCTCCTCCGGCAGGCCCCAGGCCTCGTTGCCGAACAGCCACGCGGTGCGGCCGGCGAGCAGTCCTCGGTCCTCGGCGTCGTAGAGGTCGACCTCTCCCGCACCGTCGGCGGCCAGCACCGTCAGGCCGTCCTCGCGCACCGCAGCGACGACCGCCGCCGGGTCCGGGGCGAGGGCCACCGGGAGGTGGAACAGCGATCCGACCGTGGCGCGGACCGTCTTGCCGTTGTAGGGGTCCACCGTGTGTCCGGCCAGCACCACGCCGCCCGCACCGGCGGCGTCCGCGCAGCGGATCACGGTGCCGGCGTTGCCCGGGTCCCGGACGTCGGCGCACACCGCGAGCAGCCGCGGGCTCGTCGCCAACACCTCGTCGAGGGGTACGTCGAGAAGCCGGCAGACCGCGACCACGCCCTGCGGGTGCACCGTCTCGGTGAGGGAGGCCAGCGCCGCCTCGTCCAGGAGCAACCAGGGCAGCCCCTGTGCGGCGGTCACGGAGGCCAGGTCGGGATGGGTGCCGGCTGCCCCGGGGAGGGCGAGCACCTCGCGCACGCAGCCGGGCAGCGCGAGCGCCTCGCGGACGGCCTGCGGCCCCTCGGCGAGGAACAGCCCGGTCTCGGTGCGGGCGGCCCGGCGCTGCAGCTTGCGGGCGGCCCTGACCCGGCCGCTGCGCGCGGTCAGGGGAGGCGGGGGCGGGCCGGCCGGCGTCTCCGCAGGCTCGGTCGCCGGACGCTCGACACCCGCGGGGATGGAGCGGTCCGGACGCGACTCGGCCGGCCCCGCAGGGCCGGCCGAGATCGGTTCGTCACGCAGTGGCTTCGGCCTTCGGCGCGTTGACGTCCTCGGGGAGCGCCGCGCGGGCGGTCTCGACGAGGGCGACGAACGCCGGGGCGTCGTTCACGGCCAAGTCGGCCAGGATCTTGCGGTCGACCTCGACCCCGGCGGCCTTCAGGCCCTGGATGAAGCGGTTGTAGGTGATGCCGTTCGCGCGGGCCGCAGCGTTGATGCGCTGGATCCACAGCTTGCGGAAGTCGCCCTTCTTGGCCTTGCGGTCCCGGTAGCTGTAGACCAGCGAGTGGGTGACCTGCTCCTTGGCCTTGCGGTAGAGCCGGGAGCGCTGCCCGCGGTAGCCGGAGGCGCGCTCCAGGGTGACCCGGCGCTTCTTGTTGGCGTTGACTGCCCGCTTGACGCGTGCCACGTGTTACTCCTTGATCGAAAGTCTTGGGGATGGTGCCGGGCCGAGCCCGGGATCGGCTCAGCGGCCGAGGAGCTTGCGGACCTTCTTGTTGTCCGCCTTGGAGACCTCGGTGGTGCCGGACATCCGGCGGGTGACCTTCGTGGCCTTGTGCTCGAGGTTGTGGCGCAGGCCCGTCTTCTGGCGACGGATCTTGCCCGAGCCGGTCACCCGGAAGCGCTTGCTGGCCCCGGAGTGCGTCTTGTTCTTCGGCATGGTGAGGGTGTCCTGTCTACTCGTTCGCTGTCACATGTCGGGGTCGAGGCTCTCGGAGCGCCGCTTGGGCTTGCGGTCCTCCGGAGCCGTCGGCGCGGTGGCGGTGCGCTCGGCGTGCTCGGCGGCGCGTTCCGCGTCACGCTCCGCGGCCCGCTCCACCTTGGCGGCCTTGGCCTCCGCCTTGGCCTCGGCCTTCTTCTTGTGCGGGCCGAGGACCATCACCATGTTGCGGCCGTCCTGCTTGGGCGCCGACTCGACGAAGCCGAGCTCGTCGACGTCCTCGGCGAGCCGCTGGAGGAGACGGAAGCCCAGCTCCGGGCGGTGCTGCTCACGACCGCGGAACATGATCGTGATCTTCACCTTGTCGCCCTGCTTGAGGAACCGGACCACGTGACCCTTCTTGGTCTCGTAGTCGTGCGCGTCGATCTTGGGACGAAGCTTCATCTCCTTGATCACGACGTTGGTCTGGTTCCGGCGCGCCTCGCGGGCCTTCTGGGCGTTCTCGTACTTGAACTTGCCGTAGTCCATGAGCTTGCAGACCGGCGGACGCGCGGTCGGCGCCACCTCGACCAGGTCGAGGTCGGCCTCCTGCGCGAGTCGCAGGGCGTCGTCGATGCGGACGATGCCGACGGTCTCGCCGTTGGGTCCAACGAGACGGACCTCGGGCACCCGGATCCGGTCGTTGATTCGCAGCTCAGTGCTGATGGGTCCTCCTGGGTTGAGTTCTGGCGTACGACGTGATCAGTTCGGGCCCGGAAAAACGAAAAGGCCCCCGCGTCACACACAAGCGGAGGCCAGCCTGGACGAGGGGCGCACCCAGCGTGGGCGGAGCACACCACTCGTGACCGGGACCCGACGACCTGTGGCGGTCGATGCGGGTGGGAGACTCGTCTCCGCTTGTCAGATCACGTTGGTCTCAACCTGCGGCACGCTCCAGGCATTCCACGAAGGTGGCTCCTGGGGCGCACTGACGGCCGACCCAACTGATCGGTCCCGACCAGGATAGCAAGGACGGCCCGTGCCGTGCACATCCGCGGCGCGTGGCAGGCTGGGACGCATGACTGACCTGCCTCCCGCTGCCGGCGGCGAGGGCAGCGCCCGTGACATCGCGGACGTGCCGGCCCTCGAGATCGTCTCCACCGCCGCGCTGCACCTGATGACCGCCGCGGCGGTCAACCTCGGCCTCGCCGAGGACCTGCCCGAGCACAAGGATCTCGACGAGGCCCGCACGCTGATCGAGGCGCTGGCGGGGATGGTCACCGCCGCCGCGCCCCGGCTGGGGCACCACCACGCCGCGCCCCTGCGCGACGGACTGCGCACGCTGCAGCTGGCGTTCCGGGAGGCCTCCGAGGTGCAGGACGCGCCCGGAGAGGCCCCGGGCGAGAAGCTCACCGGCCCGGTGTCACCCACCCGTAGCGGCCGTTGAGCTCCACGAGGGTGTGACCGCCGGCCAGCGCGCGCAGGTCCTCCCCCTCGACCACGAACAGCACCGGACCGGCGACGTCCACCACGATCGCGTCCGCCCCGTCCTGCACCGCCGCCTGCGCCGCCTTCACCGCAGGCACCGGCACCGGCCGGGCCTGCGGGTCCCAGCCTCGCAGCGACCGCTCGCCGGTGAACGCCAGCAGGGCGGTGCGACCGTCCTGGCCGCGCATCAGCACCGTCGCCATGTCCGAGGTCTTGTCGCGGGCCCGTCCCTGCTCGTCGTGCTCGACCTCGCCGAGCACCGCGACGACCGGCACCAGCAGCCGCGTGTGCTGCAGCACCGCGAGCGTTGCCGCGTGGCGCCGGTCCGGTTCGGCGGCGTACGCCTCCAGCGCCGCGGTCAGCGCGGCGTCGGCCGAGCCGTCGTCGTCGGGGAAGCCGGGGTCGGGGATGGCGCGCATCCGGCCATCCTGCCAGCGCGGCCGCAACAGCGGTCAGCGGATGTCGTCGTCCTTGCCGTCGAGGTCCTTGAGAGCGTCCTTGGCCCGCTCGGCGCCGGAGTCGATCTGGTCGTCGTACTTGCCGCCGGTCTTCCGGTCGGCGGCGTCACCGGCCTTGTCGATGCCCTGCCCGATCTTCTCCCCGTGCTCGTCCACCGCGTTGCCGAGCTTGTCCTTCGCGTCGTCGAGGAATCCCATGTGCACCTCCTGTGGTCGGGTCCGGTCGAGCCGGCTGCTCGATCCGGGACGGACCCGTCGCCTCGGGTGCCACGGTAGGCGTCGTCCCCGACGGCCGGCCCCCCGGGCCTACGCTGGTCTCGTGATCGACGCGACGACGTGGAACGCGCTCGGGCTGACCCTGACCCTGCTGGGCCTGGTGGCCAGCGCACTGGTGTGGCGCCGCCACGGCGCCGGCTCCGGCCTGCGCGCGGTGGCCTGGTCGCTGCTGCCGCTGGCCGCGGCGCTCACCGGGGTGCTGCGACTGCTGGCCGAGATCGTCGGCGACGTCGGCGACTGGGCGCTGCGACTGGTGTTCAGCCCGGTGGTCTGGGCCGGGATCTGCCTGGCCGGGCTCGCGGTCGTGCTGTACGTCGTCTCCGGGCTGCTCCGTCGCCGCGCGCCGGGGCCGGAGCCGGGCCGCGCGGTGTCCCCGCGAGGCGCCGGCGGGGCCCCCACAACTGGTCCAGACCGTCGGCCGGACGACCCCGACGACCTGGCCGACATCGAGGCGATCCTGCGCAAGCACGGCATCTCGTGAGCGGCGCGGAGGACCCCGCGCGGCACCGGCTCGGGCGGCGGCTCTCCGCGGCGCTGGCCGGCCTGGCCGAGCCACCGCCGTTCCCGGTCTACGTCGTCGACGTGGACGCCTTCGACGACAACGCCGCCGACCTCGCGCGCCGGGCGCGGGGCAAGCCGCTGCGCGTCGCCTCGAAGTCGCTTCGCGTGCCCGCGCTGTTGTCCCGGGCGCTCGCCTCCCCCGGGTTCGACGGGGTGCTCGCCTACACCCTCGGGGAGGCGCTGTGGCTGCACGAGCACGAGGTCGCCGACGACCTCGTGCTCGGCTACCCCACCGTCGACCGGCCGGCGCTGCGCCGGCTGTGCGCCGACGAGGCGGCCGCCGCGGCGATCACGCTGATGGTCGACGACCCGGCGCACCTCGACGTGGTGGACGCGGTCCGCACCTCCACTGCTCGTCCGGTCCGGGTGGCGATCGACGTGGACGCCGGGCTGCGCGTGGGCCGCGCTCACGTGGGCCCGAAGCGCTCGCCGCTGCGCTCCCCCGCCGACGTGCTCGCACTGGCCCGCCTGGTCGTGGACCGCCCCGGCTTCGACCTCGTCGGCGTGATGACCTACGAGGGCCAGGTGGCCGGCGTGCCGGACGAGGTGCCGGGGCAGGCCGCGCGCTCGGCGGTGGTGCGCCGGCTGAAGGCGGCCTCGGTGCGCCAGCTCGTCGCACGCCGGGCCGAGCTGGCCTCCGCACTGGCGGGCCTCGCGGAGCTGAGGTTCTGGAACGCCGGCGGCTCCGGCAGCGTGGAGGCCAGCGCCGCCGACCCGGTCGTGACCGAGGTGAGCGCCGGCTCGGGCCTGCTGGTGCCCGGGCTGTTCGACCACTACCGCAGCTTCCGGCCACGGCCGGCCGCGTTCTTCGGCGTCCCGGTGGCCCGCCGTCCGGGCCCTGCCCTGGCCACGGTGGCCGGCGGTGGACTCGTCGCCTCCGGCGCGGCGGGCCGCGACCGGCTGCCGTTGCCGTGGGCCCCGCCGGGGCTGCGGCTGACCGGGCTCGAGGGTGCCGGCGAGGTGCAGACGCCGCTGGCCGGCCCGGGCGCCGCGTCGCTGCGGGTCGGGGACCTGGTGTGGTTCCGGCACGCGAAGTCCGGGGAGCCCGCGGAGCACGTGCGCGAGGCGCTGCTGGTCTCCGGCGACCGGGTGGTCGACCGGGTGCCCACCTACCGCGGCTGCGGCGGTCCGTGGTGAGCGGTCCCGCGACCGGCTCCGGGGCGCTCGCGGACCTCGTCGTACGACGGACCCTGGAGCGGCCCGCCACGCTCGGCGCCGGCCGGCTGGTCTGCGTGGACGGTCCCGCCGGCTCCGGCAAGACCACGCTGGCCGACGCGGTCGTCGAGGCCGCGCGCCACCACGGCTCGGTGGCGCTGGTGCACATGGACGACGTCTACGAGGGCTGGCACGGCCTGGCCGAGGCGGTGATCCGGGTGAGCCGCGACGTGGTCGACCCGCTGCGGCAGGGCCGGCCCGGCGGCTACCGCCGCTACGACTGGCACGCGGGCCGGCTCGCCGAGCAGCACGTGGTGGCGCCGGTCGACCTGCTGGTCGTCGAGGGGGTGGGGTCGGGCGGGTCGGCGTACGTCGAGGCGATCACCACGCTGGTGTGGGTCACCGCGCCACGTGACCTGCGACTGCGTCGGGGGCTGGCCCGCGACGGCGAGTCCCTCCGCGGTGAGTGGCTGGCCTGGCTGGCCGAGGAAGACGTGCACCTTGCCCGGGAGCGCACCCGCGAGCGCGCCGACGTGCTCGTCGACGGGACCGGCGTCGCCGCCCCGGTGCTCAGGTCGTGAGGCCAGCGGCCGGTTCCAGGCGGGGACGTCCTCGCGCGCCAGCGGCCGCAGCCCGTCGTGCACGCCGCGAGTGCAGGGCCGCGCCGGTCGCGGACGCACGGCGGTTTCCGTGGCAGGGTGGACCCACCGTTCGAGGAGGAGGTGGGGTGTGGTCGCGCCCAGCGGGGAGCAGCACGAGATCGCCGGCGGTGGCTACCGCGCCGTGGTCACCGAGGCGGGCGCCGGGATCCGCGTCCTGGAGTACGACGGGCAGCCGGTCGTGGCGGGCTTCGGCGAGGACGACCGTGCCGCCGGCGGGCGCGGGCAGCTGCTGCTGCCCTGGCCGAACCGGATCGCCGGGGGCCGCTACTCCTTCGACGGCCAGGAGCACCAGCTGCCGCTCAGCGAGCCCGAGCTCGGCAACGCCAGCCACGGGCTGACCCGCTGGGCCACGTGGACGCTCGAGGAGCGCACCCCGCAGTCGGTCTCGCTGCTCTACCGGCTGCCGGCGCAGCCCGGCTACCCCGGCGTGCTCGACCTGCACGTGATCTACGACGTCTCCGCAGACGGCCTGACCGTCACCGTGACCGCGACGAACGTCGGCGACCGGCCGGCGCCGTACGCCCAGGGCGCTCACCCCTACCTCGTCGTCGGGGACGGCCCCGTCGACGGCTGGGAGCTGACCCTGCCCGCGTCGACCCGGCTCACCGTCGACGAGCACAAGATCCCCGACGGCCGCGTCGAGGTCGACGGCACCGACCTCGACTTCCGGGTCTCACGGCCGATCCGAGGCACCAGGCTCGACACCCCATTCACCGGGCTCGAGCGCGCCGACGACGGCACCGCCGAGGTGCAGGTGCGCGACGCGGCCTCCGGGCGGGCCGTCGCGGTCTGGATGGATGCCGCGCACGGGTGGGTGCAGGTCTTCACCGGGGACTCGCTGCCCGAGCCGCTGCGCCGCCGGTCGCTGGCCGTGGAGCCGATGACCGCGCCGCCCAACGCGTTCAACACCGGCGAGGACCTCGTGGTGCTCTCTCCCGCGGGCAGCGACGGCGACGAGCACTCGTCCTCGTGGGGCATCCGCGCCCTGTGACCTCCTGGCCCGCGGCCTCTGCCCGGTGACCAGTGTCCCGTGACCTTCCGGGTGTCCGCCGCCCGCCGCTGGGTACGACACCGCAGACACGAACAACCGAACGAACGACCAGGAGGGTCGATGGACATCACCGAGGTGATCTTGCACCAGCACGCCGAGCAGCGACGGATGTTCGCCATGCTCGACGAGGTGCCGCGCTCGGACAAGCAGGCGCTGGCGGCGATCTGGAAGCGCCTGGAGATCCTGCTGGAGACGCACGCCGAGGGCGAGGAGCGGTTCTTCTACCCCGCGCTGCTGAAGCTGGGCAAGGGCGCCGGTGACGCCGACGACGCCGACGAGGAGGTCGAGGACGCGGTCAAGGACCACAACGAGATCCGCGACGCGGTCCGCAAGGTCGCCGAGCACGAGGTCGGCAGCGACGCCTGGTGGGGGGCGGTCGTCGAGGCGCGGGTGAGCAACTCCGACCACATGGCCGAGGAGGAACGGCAGGACCTCGCCGACTTCCGGCAGCACGCCGACCTCGACCTGCGTCACCGGATCGCCGTGGACTTCCTGCGTTTCGAGTCCACCCACGCCGCCGAGGGCGTCGCGCCGAAGGACAAGGACCCCGACGACTACATCGCCTCCTCCACGCGGCCCGAGGACCGCTGACCCGAGGACCGCTGACCCGAGGACCGCGGCCCGGGGACCGCCGGCTGCGTGATCACCGTTCGAGCGCGCCTCCGGCATTCGCGAAGGTCGGCCGCCGGTCGCCGACTCGCGTGACCTGCTCGAACGCGTGGGCGAGCTCGAGCAGCCGGCGCTCCTGCCGCGGTGCCGCCACCAGCTGCACCCCCACCGGCCAGCCCTCCGGGGTGAAGCCCGCCGGCACGGAGATCGCCGGGCAGCCGGTGACGGTGATCAGGTAGGCCGAGCGCATCCAGTCCAGGTACGTCGCCTGGGCGCGGCCGGCGATGCTGGTCGGGAACTCCAGCTCGGCGCTGAAGGGCGGCACCTGGCTGACGGGGAGGACCAGCAGGTCGTGGTCCTCGAAGAAGGCCCGCACCCGGTCCGCGACCGACGTCCACCGCCGGTAGGCGCGGGCCACATCCGCACCGGTGAGCGTGGCCCCGTCCTCGATGTTGGCGCGCAGGGACGCCTTGAACGCCTCCGGGCGCTTGGCGAGCAGGCCGGCGAAGCGGTCGTGGAGGACCCAGGCGCGCAGGATGCGGAACGCCTCGTCGGCGCCGTGCAGGACGGGATGGTCCTCGACCACGTCGGCGCCCTGGCCGGCCAGCACCCGCGCCTGGGCGGCCACCACCTCGGCGACGGTCCGGCTCGACGTCGAAGGCACCACCGAGGTCGGCCGAGACCGCCACCCGCGCCCCGGCCAGCGAGCCGTGCAACGGCGGGGCGAAGGCGCTGCCCGGAGTCTCGAGCGAGAGCGGGCTGCGCGTGCTTGGCCCGGCGAGCACCGACAGCAGCAGCGCGAGGTCCTCGACGTTGCGCGCCATCGGGCCCCCGACCGAGGTCAGGTCCCAGGCGTTGGTGGCCGGCCAGCTCGGAACCCGGCCGACGCTGGGGCGCAGCCCTACCACGTTGCAGAACGACGCGGGGTTGCGCAGCGAGCCACCCATGTCGCTGCCCTCGGCCAGCGGGACCATGCCCGCTGCCAGGGCGGCGGCCGCCCCGCCGCTGGAGCCGCCTGCCGAGCGCGCGAGGTCGTAGGGGTTGCGGGTGGTGCCGAAGACCGGGTTGAACGTGTGCGACCCGGCCGCCCACTCCGGCACGTTGGTCTTGCCGATCGGCACCACGCCGGCGGCCCGGATGCGTGCCACGACCAGCTCGTCGCGTCGCGGCACGTGGTCGGCGCGCAGCGGCGAGCCGAACGTGGTGCGCCAGCCGGCCACCTCGTGGGTGTCCTTGAACGCGAACGGCAGCCCGTGCAGCGGCCCGGTCTCCTCGCCGCCGGCGGTCGCCTCGTCGGCGCGGGCCGCGGCCTGCCGGGCCCGGTCCTCGTCGAGGCTGACGACCGCGTTCACCTCCGGGTTCACCTCGGCGATCCGGGCCAGGTGCAGGTCGAGCAGCTCGCGGGCGGAGACCTCCTTGGCCCGGACGGCGGCGGCCATCGTGCGGGCGGTGCTGTAGACGTCGAGGGTGCTCATCGGGGCAGTCTGCCGCCGGGAGCGGCCGAGGGCCAGCCACGCCGCGGCGTGGCCGGCCCTCGGTCCGGTGCGCTCGGGCTCAGGGTGCGGTGGGCGCGTCCGGCCGGTGCTGGTGGCGGCCGGCGTACTCCTCCTCGTCCTCCTGGACGCCCGGGCGCTCGACCACGATGAGGCTGACGTCCTCCTTGAGGTCGGGCGGTGCCACGGCCCGCGCGATGTGGTAAGCCCCGATCGCGACGATCGTGCCGAGCGCGATGCCGCCCAGGGTGAAGTTGTCGGTGAACTTCAGCTGGGTGTCGCCGATGGCGATGATGATGCCGGCGGCGACCGGGACCAGGTTGACCGGGTTGGCGAAGTCGACCTGGTTCTCCTTCCAGATCTTCGCACCGAGTAGGCCGATCATGCCGTAGAGCACGACGGTGATGCCGCCGAGCACACCCCCGGGGGTGGCGGACACGATCGCACCGAACTTCGGGCAGAGCCCGAAGAGGATCGCCACCAACGCCGCCACGTAGTACGCGGCGGTGGAGTAGACCCGGGTGGCCGCCATGACCCCGATGTTCTCGGCGTACGTCGTGGTCGGCGAGCCGCCGAACACGCTGGCGAGCACGGTGCCGAACCCGTCCGCGGTGATCGCGCGTCCCATGACCGGGTCGAGGTTGCGGTCGGTCATCTCCGCCACCGCCTTCACGTGGCCGGTGTTCTCCGCGACCAGGGCGATCACGGCGGGGAGCATCAGCAGGATGAAAGCCAGGTTGAACGACGGCAGGTGCCAGCCGACCACGCCGTTGGCGAAGTCGCTGTGCGGCGGGAAGCCGATCCAGTCCGCGGCCTTCACGCCGTCCCAGTTGACCCGCCAGTGCGTGGTCACCTTGTCGGCGCCCGCGTCGTACGCCGTGATCTGGCCGAAGGCCTTGTCGAAGACGTAGGAGATCAGGTAGCCGAAGATCAGGCCCAGGAAGATCGCGATCCTGCCGAGGAAGCCGCGCAGCCCGACGGCCATCAGGATCACCGCGGCCATGGTCAGCAGCGCCACCCACTGGTCCTGCGGCCAGTAGATATTCGCCACCACCGGCGCCAGGTTGAAGCCGATCAGCATCACGACCGCACCGGTCACGACCGGCGGCAGCACCCTGTGCAGCACGGCGGTGCCGGCGAAGTGGATCAGGACACCGACCAGGCCGAGCACCAGGCCGGCGACGAGCACGGCGCCGGTGACGTCGGCGGGGTTGCCCTTCAGGCCGTAGATGGCGGCCGCCCCACCCACGAACGAGGCGCTGGTGCCGAGGTAGCTGGGCACCTTGCCTTGCACGATGAGCAGGAAGCAGATCGTGGCGATCCCGCTCATCATGATCGCGAGCTGGGGGCTGAGCCCCATGATGATCGGGAACACGAACGTGGCGCCGAACATCGCGACCACGTGCTGTGCGCCCAGGCCGACCGTCCTCCCCCAGGAAAGCCGCTCGTCGGGAGCGACTGCCTTGCCGGGCGGCGGCGTCCTTCCGTCGTAGACGAGCTTCCAACCAATAGCCATCGCAGGCCTCTCTGCCGAGCGACGCTGACCGCAGCGGCGCAGGTGAGTGATCCAAGTCACGCGGGTCAGGGTCACTGTGCACCAAAGACCCGGACGGCGCAGCCCGACGCGGCGGTCGCGCTGGTCAAAAAATCGGCGTCCTGGTCGGGTGCGGACGCGGCAAGGGCGGGGCAGCCACCGCTGCCCCGCCCTTGTGAACCGTTCGGGTCAGCCCTGGTACATCGAGTTCACGAAGTCCTGGTTGTCCTGGGCCCAGGCCTTCACGCCGGCGTCGAGGTTGTCGGAGTGGTCCTGCAGCACAACCTTCTCGAGGTCGGCCAGCGTTGCGTCGTCCATCGTGAAGTTCTCCACCGACTTCACCACGGCAGGGTTGTTCGCCGCGAACTGCTTGCTGGCGATGGTGTGGATCTTCTCCGCGCTGCCGAGGGCGCCCTTGGGGTCCTTGAGGTCCTTGATCGGGAAGGCGCTGTAGGCCCAGTGCGGGTGCCACAGCGTCACCACGATCGGCTTCTTCTCGTCGGTGGCCTTCTTCAGCGCCGCCAGCATCGCCGTGGTCGAGGACGTCTTGAGCTGGTAGTCGCTGAGGTTGTAGGCCGGCATCACCTTGTCGTGGGTGATCCGGGTCAGGCCCGCGCCCGGGTCGATGCCGGTGATCGTGCCGTCGAACGTGCCCGCCATCCCCTTCAGGTCCGCGATCGAGTTGGCCTTCACGTACTTGGGGACCGCGATGTTCAACGTGGCCTGGTCGTACCAGACGCCGAGGTCCTTGACCTGGTCCTTGTACTTCTTCCAGTAGTCGGCGTGGGTGACCGGCAGCCAGGTGTCGAAGAACAGGTCCAGGTTGCCCTTGGAGACACCGACGAAGACCGGGGCCACGTCGAGCTCCTTGAGCGTCACCTGGTAGCCGTGGTCCTCCAGCACCTGCTTCCACAGGTGGCTGACCGCCACGTCCTCGTCCCAGCCGGCGGCGATCCCGATGGTGACGGACTTGTCCCCACCACCACCGGAGCCCGCGCTGTTGCCGGAGCTGCCCGAGGTGTCCGCTGAGTCGTTGCTGCGAGTGCCGCAGCCGGCGAGGGCGCCGGCTGCCAGCACGAGCGAGGTGGCCAGGGCGGCCACGCGCTTTGTGCGGTTGAGCATGTCTCTCCTTGATTCTCGACTATTCGATGGGCATGGAGCTGAGGCGGTGGGGCCGGTCGGCTCAGGCGCCGCTGGAGACGGCCGGGCGTGCGCGCCGCAGGCTCCGGCTGGGGCGCCGCGTGGTGCTGCGGGCGCCGAAGGCGGCGGTGAGCCGGTCCAGGAAGATCGCGAGGATGACCACGCCGAGGCCACCCTCGAAGCCCCGCCCGAGGTCGAGGCGGGTGATGCCCGAGTAGACCACCCCACCGAGCCCGCCGGCCCCGACGATGCCGGCGATGACCACCATCGACAGCGACAGCATGATCACCTGGTTGACGCCCGCCATGATCGTGGGCATCGCCAGCGGCAGCTGGATGTTGCGCAGGATGTCCGCGGGTCGCGCCCCGAACGCGTGGCCGGCCTCGACCATCTCCTTGTCGACCTGCCGGATGCCCAGCTCGGTGAGCCGCACACCCGGCGCCATCGCGAACACGATGGTGGCGACCACACCGGGGGTGACCCCGATGCCCCAGAAGAAGAGCGTGGGAATGAGGTAGACGAAGGCCGGCATGGTCTGGATGAGGTCCATCACCGGGCGCAGCATGGTCGACGCGATGCGGCTGCGGGCGGCGAGGATGCCCAACGGGACCGACAGCAGCATCGCCAGCGCGGCCGCGATGAGCACCAGCGCGAGGGTGTCCATCGCGTCCTTCCACATGCCCATGCTCTGGATCAGCAGCAGGCCGACCAGCGAGAACAGGCCGAACCGCCAGCTGCGGGCGAGCGCGGCCAGCAGCGCGAGCACCACCGCCATCACGATCGGCGGCACCCACAGGAGCGCGCCGTCGATGTTGTCGTAGAGGACCGGACGCAGCAGCCAGTCGATGAAGTCCAGCAGCGGGCCGAAGTGGCTGTTGATCCAGTCGACGAGGCTGGCGAACCACGAGCCGACCGGAATCTCGGGCAGGCTGCTGGCAGCGGCGGCGATCACAGGCTGACCTCCTCGGTGTCGGTGGCAGCCGGCGAGGGCGAGGTGCCCAACCCCTCCCCGAGGGCGTTGAGCAGGGTCACCCGCGGGATCACGCCCAGCAGCCGACCGCCCTCGCCCACCACCGGCAGCGGCGCGGAGCTCTGCGCCGCCTCGGTGAACAGGTCGCCGATGACGGTGTCGGGGGCCACGGACGGCACGTCGCGGTCGAGGATCCGGTCGAGCCCTTCCTCCCCCGCGCGGACCGCCTCGGCGACGTCTGCCTCGCGCACGACACCGCACAGGGTGTGGCGCCGGTCCACGACGAACAGCGATCCGAGCTGGTTCTCCCGGATGAGCTTGTGGGCAGCGCGGGGCCCCTGCTCCATCCCCAGCACGGCGACGGGCTTCTCCATCACGGTGGCCGCGGTCAGCACACGGGTGCGGTCGACGTCCTGGACGAACTGGGCGACGTAGTCGTTGGCCGGATCGGTGAGGATCTGCTCGGCGGTGCCGATCTGCACGATGCGGCCGTGGCGCATCATCGCGATCCGGTCACCGAGCCGCATGGCCTCGTTGAGGTCGTGGGTGATGAACAGGATCGTCTTGCCCAGCTGCTCCTGCAGCTCCACGAGCTGGTCCTGCATCTCGCGCCGGATCAGCGGGTCCAGGGCGCTGAACGCCTCGTCCATCAGCAGGATGTCGGTGTCCGCGGCCAGCGCCCGAGCCAGGCCGACACGCTGCTGCATCCCGCCGGACAGCTCGCCCGGCATATGGTCGGCCCAGTCCGCGAGCCCGGTCAGCTCCAGAGCCCGCAGCGCCTTCTCGCGCCGCTCTGCCCTGGACACCCCCTGGGTCTCCAGTCCGTAGGCCGCGTTCTCCACGACGGTGCGGTGCGGGAAGAGCGCAAAGTGCTGGAACACCATGCTGATGCGCTTGCGGCGCACGTCGCGCAGCTGCGCCGGCGACATCGTGGTGATGTCGTCGCCGTAGATGCGGACGGTGCCGCTGGTCGGCTCCAGCAGCCGGTTCACCGTGCGGATCAGGGTGGACTTTCCCGAGCCGGACAGGCCCATGACGACGAAGATCTCACCCTCCTCCACCGTGAAGGAGGCGTCGATGACCGCCGCCGTGGCGCCGCGCTTCTGCAGCTCCTCGCCGGTGACCCCCTCGTGCAGACGCTTGACCGCCTCGTGCGGCTTGCGCCCGAAAACCTTGTAGACATGCTCGACCTGTATGGCAGGCAACCAGCTATCCCCTCGCTCGGTCCGCGTGCAGCGACCCGCGCCCCCACACGGTCGCTTAGTTGCTCTTGACCACCAACCAACCACGATCCTGATTGACGGGCAAATCGGACAGCGGTGAGATGGCTCTCCTCGCCGTCGAGGACGCGCGATAGCCGGCCCGTGGAATGGGTAAGGGCCTGCGGCGACGGAAGGAGAGCGATGCGCAGGCCGGGACTCACGCGCCGCAGCGGGCTCGCGGCGGCCGCGGGACTGCTGCTGGCGCCCGCCGCCTTGACGGGCTGCGGCAGCGGCGCCCTCGCCTCCACGTCGCAGCCCTGTCGCGGGGTGGTCGCCGGCACCGTGGAGCCGCACGCGCTCGACGGCGTCACGGTCCGGGTCGGCACGACCGGGGACGACGAGTCGCTGCTCGTGCGCCGGCTCACCATGGACGTGCTGTGCGCAGCCGGCGCGCACGTCGTACCGGTCCAGGCCAGTGCGCACTCGCTGGCCCTGCGGGAGCAGCTCGTCGACCGCGAGGTCGACCTCTACTGGGCGCACCTGGACACGGTCTGGACCGCGGAGCTCGGGCACAGCGATCCGGGCCACGACGCGCAGCAGCTCTACCAGGAGGTCAAGACCGAGGACCTTGCCGAGAACGACGTGGTCTGGGGGCCGCTCGCGCCCGTCGACCCCTCCCCCGCTTTCGTCGTCAGCGGCGAGACCGCCCGCGGGGAGAAGCTGAGCACCGACTCCGACATGGCCGCCTACCTGGCGGCGCACCCTGAGTCCACGGTCTGCATGACCGCGGAGTTCGCTGCGGTGCCCGTCGGCTACCCGGGCTTCACCGAGACCTACGGCATCACCGACGGCGAGGGCCGGACGGAGCCGCTGTCCCAGGCCGAGGTAGCGGCTGCCACCCACGAGGGCGAGTGCGACTTCGGCGAGGTGCCCTCCACCGACACCCGCAGCGAGGCGCTCGGCCTCACGGTGCTCGCGGACGACAAGAACTTCTTCACACCGCACAACCCGGCGCCCACCGTGCGCGCAGACACCGCCCGGACCCATCCGGAGGTGCTCGCGTTGATGGCGCCGCTGGCCACGCTGCTCACCCATGAGACGGTCAGCCGCCTCGACGAGGAGGTGAGCGTCCAGGGACGCGATCCCCGGCAGGTCGCCCGGGAGTTCCTCACCCAGCACGGGCTGCTGGGCTGAGCGACCCGGCGCGCGGCAGCGAGGGGTCACGGCCTGGGCAACACGCCGGTGAGGGGCCTAGCTGGTGACCCTCGGCGGGTCAGCGGCGGGTCAGCGGCGGGTCAGCGGCGGTCGGGGTCGAGGGACGGGAGCCGGCGCAGGCCCAGCGCGAGCAGGCCGGTGACGAGCAGCAGTCCGGAGGCGAGGGCCACCACGGCCGGCCACGCGCCGGCGCTCCAGGCGCGGCCGGCCAGGCTGCCGAAGACCGAGGAGCCGAGGTAGTAGGCGAAGAGGTACAGCGACGCCGCCTGCCCCGCGCCCACTCCCCCGGCGTGCGCCCGGGCGGGCACCCAGCCGCTGGCCACGCCGTGCACCACGAAGAAGCCCGCGGTCATCACCGCCAGGCCGGCGACCACAGCGGCCAGGGACCCGGCGAGCGTGAGCAGCACGCCGGCCAGGGTCAGCAGGCAACCGGCGGGTACGACGGACCGCCGGCCCAGCCGGTCGGCCAGCCGGCCGGCGACCGTGGAGCTGATCGTGCCGACGGGGTAGACCAGGAACACCAGCCCGGCGGCGCCCAGGCTCAGTCCGAACGGCGGAGAGGTCAGCCGGAAACCCATCGCGTTGTAGACGGCGACGAACGCGCCCATCGCGCAGGCTCCCACCCCGTAGAGCGCAAGCAGCCCGCGGTCCGCCAGCGCCCGCCGCGTCATCCGCGCCAGCACGTCGAGCCTGGCCGGGGCGCCGACGAAGTTGCGGGAGGCCGGCAGCGTCAGCCGCACCACGAGTGCGCACACCAGCCCCACGCCCGCGACGGTGGCGAGCGCCCACCGCCACCCGGCGGCGTCGCCGACCAGCCCCGTGATCAGGCGTCCGGTCATGCCACCCAGCGCGGTCCCGCCGATGTAGAGGCCGGCCGCGCGCGCCTGGGACTCCGGGTGCACCTCCTCCCGCAGGTAGGCCGTGGCCACCGCCGGCAGGCCGGCCAGCGTGACCCCCTGCAGCAGCCGGAGCCCGAGCAGCAGGTGCCAGGAGGGTGCGGCCGCACAGGCGAGGGCGACCAGCGCCGACAGCGCCACCGAGAGGTGGATCAGCCGGGTGCGGCCCAGCACCTCCGAGGCGGCACCGGCCACCAGCAGCGACACCCCGAGACCGAGCGTGGTCAGCGACAGGCTCAGCGTGCTCGCGGTCGCCGAGACCCCGAACGCCCGGGCCAGCTCGGGCAGCAGCGCCTGCGTGCTGTAGAGCAGCGCGAAGGTCACCACCCCGGCGGCGAACAGCGCCACCGCGACCCGGAGGTACCCCCGGTCGCCGGCCCGGTAGCCCTCGAACGCCTCGGTGCCCGCGGACACGGTCAGTTGTCCACCGGCGGGTGCGTGATCACCTCGATGAGCCGGCGCAGCTCGCGGACCTGCCGGGTCGCCCGGGCCCCGTCGGACCCCTGGATGCCCATCGCCGGGGTCGACGTACCGTCGCTGAGGTCCAGCACCGCCCACGGGCTGCCGCCGCGCAGGGAGACGCCGAGGACCTGGTTCCACTCGAAGCGCCGCTTGCGGTAGCCGTTGACGACTATGAGGCTGTCGGGCCGGGCGACGAGCCGGCTGCGCGCCAGGGCGTAGCCGGCGGCGCCGAACATCAGCCCGAGCAGGACCAGCGTGGCCTTCTCGATGGCGCTGAACGAGGCCCGGGTCTGCGCGGGCAGCAGCACCCAGGTCACCACGCAGACGGCCAGCAGCATCGCCCCGAGGACGTAGATCGCCAGCCGCACGCCGAGCGGCCGGAAGGTCCGCGGCAGGCGCAGCTCGGCGCGGTCAGAGGCGGCAGGCATGGATGTCGGTGGACAGGATGCCGCGGGCACCGAGCTGGTAGAGATCGTCCATGACCTTCTGGGCCTCATCGCGACGCACCATCGAGCGCACGGCGTACCAGCCCTCGCGGTGCAGCGGTGCGATCGTCGGGCTCTCGATGCCGGGCGTCAGAGCCATCGCCGCCTCGAGCCGCTCGCCGCGTACGTCGTAGTCCATCATCACGTAGGAGCGGGCCACCAGCACACCCTGGAGCCGGCGCTGGAACACCTCGAAACCGGGCGGCAGGTCGGAGCCCGAGCGGGTGATCAGCACCGCCTCGGACTCCAGGATGGTGTCGCCGACGATCTCGAGGCCGGCGCTGCGCAAGGTGCTGCCCGTCTCCACCACGTCGGCGATCACGTCGGCGACGCCGAGCTGCACGCTGGTCTCCACCGCCCCGTCGAGCCGCGTGACGGTGGCGTCGAGGCCGCGCTCCTCGAGGAAGCGGCGGACGACGCCGGCGTAGGAGGTGGCGATCCGCTTGCCGGCGAGGTCCTCGACCGTGGAGATCGTGCCGGGCACCGCGGCGAAGCGGAACCGCGAGCGGCCGAAGCCGAGCTGCAGCACCTCCTCGGCCTTGGCGCCGGAGTCGAGCAGCAGGTCCCGGCCGGTGACGCCGACGTCGAGGGTGCCCTCGCCGACGTAGAGCGCGATGTCGCGCGGGCGCAGGTAGAAGAACTCGACGCTGTTGCCGGGGTCGGTCAGGGTCAGCTGCTTGGCGTCGCTGCGCTGCTTGTAGCCGGCCTCGCGCAGGATGTCGGAGGCCGCCTGCGACAGCGACCCCTTGTTCGGGATCGCCACCCGCAGCACGGGGGTGTCGGTCGACGGGCTGCTGGACGTGCTGGACATGAGGGGACCTGTCGGTTCCTGTCGGTTCAGAGGTGGGCGTAGACGTCGGCGAGCGTGAGGCCGCTGGCGATCATCAGGACCTGGGCGTGGTAGAGCAGCTGGCTGAGCTCCTCGGCGGTGCGCTCGCGTCCCTCGTGCTCGGCAGCCATCCAGGACTCCGCGGCCTCCTCGACCAGCTTCTTGCCGATCTCATGGACCCCGGCGTCGAGGGAGCGCACCGTGCCGGACCCCTCCGGCCGGGTCTGCGCCTTCTCGTTCAGCTCGGCCCAGAGCTCTTCGAACGTCTTCATCGCACGCTTTCTCGTCGCCTCGCGGGGCCCTGCCGGCCCCGACCCCAACCCTACGGCGTACGGCGTTGCACCGACCGCGCGCACCTCGTCCGGCGAGACGCCGCCACTCGGCGGCGGGCTCGCGCCGGCTACAGGTCGTGGTAGCCGCTGCGGATCTTGCGCAGCGTGACCGCGGTGGTCAGCGCGGCGGCAGCCGCCTCGTAGCCCTTGTCCTCGCGGGACCCGGGAAGGCCGGCCCGGTCGAGGGCCTGCTGCTCGTCGTCGCAGGTGAGCAGGCCGAACCCGACCGGGACGCCGCAGTCCAGCGTGACCCGGGTGAGCCCGTCGGTGGCCGCCGAGCAGACGTAGTCGAAGTGCGGGGTGCCCCCGCGGATCACCACCCCGAGCGCGATGACCGCCTCGTAGCCGGTCTCGGCCAGCGCCTTGGCGGCGACCGGCAGCTCGAAAGAGCCCGGCACCCGCACGATGCTCGGCGCCTCCACCCGGAAGGCGGCCAGTGCCCGCCGCGCCCCGGCCAGCAGCCCGTCCATCACCGCCTCGTGCCAGCTCGCCGCCACCACGGCGACCCGCAGGTCGTGGCAGTCGATCGGCTCGATGCCGGCCGCACCCTCACCACTCATCGCTCGCTCCCTTCGAGGAGGTCGGGCAGGTCGTGCCCCATCCGGTCCCGCTTGGTCATCAGGTAGCCGATGTTGTGGTCGTTGGGGTGCGGCGTCAACGGCACCCGTTCGGCCACCGGCACGCCGTAGTCCTCGAGGCTCGAGGTCTTGGCCGGGTTGTTGGTCAGGAGCCGCACCGACCGCACCCCGAGGTCGCGCAGGATCTGCGTAGCCGCGCCGTAGTGACGGGCGTCGGCGGGCAGGCCCAGGTCGAGGTTCGCGTCGACGGTGTCGCGGCCGCCGTCCTGGAGCTGGTAGGCCTGCAGCTTCGCGACCAGCCCGATCCCACGGCCCTCGTGCCCGCGCAGGTAGACCACCACGCCGCGGCCCTCGGCCACGACCCGGGCGAGCGCCTCGTCGAGCTGGGGGCCGCAGTCGCAACGGCGGGAGCCGAACACGTCCCCGGTCAGGCACTCGGAGTGCACCCGGGTCAGCACGTCGGTGCCGTCACCGAGGTCGCCGTACACCAGCGCCAGGTGCTCGCTGTCGTCGATCGTGATCCGGTAGCCGTAGGCGGTGAAGTCGCCGTGCGCGGTGGGCAGCCGGGTCTCGGCGACCCGCTCGACGTGCCGCTCGTGCCGGCGGCGGTAGTGGATGAGGTCCTCGATGGAGATCATCTTCAGGCCGTGCTCGTCGGCGAACTCGCGCAGCTGCTTCCCGCGCTTCATGGTGCCGTCGTCGTTGACGACCTCCGAGATCACCCCGGCCGGCTCCAGGCCGGCGAGGCGGGCGAGGTCCACAGCCGCCTCGGTGTGGCCGGGGCGGACCAGCACCCCGCCTTCGGTGTAGCGCAGCGGGAAGACGTGCCCGGGCTGCACGACCTCGTAGGCCTCGGTCGCGGAGTCGATCAGCGTGCGCACCGTGTGCGAGCGGTCGGCGGCCGAGATCCCGGTGCTCACGCCGTCGCGGGCGTCGACCGAGACGGTGTACGCGGTGCGCATCCGCTCGCGGTTGTGCGGCGTCATCAACGGGATGCCGAGCCGGTCCAGCGTCGGGGCGGTCACCGGGACGCAGATCACGCCCGAGGAGTAGCGGATGGTGAACGCCATCAGCTCGGGGGTGGACTTGCCGGCGGCGAAGATCAGGTCGCCCTCGTTCTCTCGGTCCTCGTCGTCGACGACGACGACCGCGCGGCCGGCGGCGATCTCCGCGACCGCGTCCTCGACGGTGTCGAGGCGCACCTTCGGGGCGCTCACGCCGCCACCCCCGCGGGAACAGGGGCCGGCTCCACGGCGAGCGCGCGCTGGGTGCGCCACCAGGTGACGAACCCGGCGACGCAGAAGCCGCCGTAGACCAGGTAGAGCAGCGCCGAGGGGTAGTAGCCGGCCCGGAACAGCAGCGGCACGCCGACCACGTCGACGGCCACCCAGACCAGCCAGAACTCGGTCCAGCCGCGCGCCATGCCGTAGGTGGCGAGGACGGAGCCGGTCAGGATCCAGGCGTCGGCGAGCGGGCCCCAGGACCCGAGCGCCTTCAGCGCGAAGTAGAACACCACGGTCCCGACCACGGCCAGGCCCGTCAGCTGCGCCCAGCCGCGGGGACCCGCCCAGCGAGGCACGATCGCGCCCTGGTCCGCCGAGGCCGGGCCCTCGTCGCGGACGGTGCGCCAGCGCCACCAGCCGTAGGCGGACACCAGCAGGAAGAACACCTGCCTGCCGGCCTGTCCCCACAGGTCGTGGGCCTGCGGCTTGTCGAAGATGCCGCCGACGAAGACCGTGAACAGGAGCAGGTTGCCGACGATGCCGGCCGGCCACGCCCACACGCGGCGACGCATGCCGCCGACGGCGCTGGCCAGGCCGAAGGCGTTGCCGACCACCTCGCGCACCAGGATCGCGCTGGCCGGGACACCGGCGCCCAGCAGCGACCACTGCGGGATCTCCCAGGTGCCCTCCAGGAGCCACTGCAGGGGGTTCATGCGTCGTCCTTTCCGTCAGGTCGGTCGCCCGCGCCGCCGCGGCCGGTGCTGACCAGCCGCTCGACGTACTTGGCGATCACGTCCACCTCGAGGTTGACCGGGTCACCGGACTGCTTGAAGCCGAGCGTGGTGCGCGCGAGCGTCTCGGGGATCAGGGAGACCGTGAACGTGCCGGTCGTGTCGTCGACGTCGACCACGGTCAGCGAGATCCCGTCGACGGCGACCGAGCCCTTCGCCACCAGGTAGTGGGCCAGGGTCGGCGGCACGGTGATCTCGACGACCTCCCAGTGCGCGGAGGGGGTACGACGTACGACGGAGCCGGTGGCGTCGACGTGGCCCTGCACGATGTGCCCGCCGAGCCGGCCGGACGCGGTGACCGCGCGCTCGAGGTTGACGCGCGCGCCGGGCTCGAGGACGCCCAGCGAGGTCTTCTCCAGCGTCTCGCGCATCACGTCGGCGGTGAACGTCTCGTGGTCGCGCTCGGCGACGGTCAGGCAGCAGCCGTTGACCGCGATCGAGTCCCCTAGCGACGCGTCGGTCACGACGTGCGGCCCGCGCACGGTGAGCCGCAGTGCGTCGCCCTGGTGCTCGATGGCCTCGACGGTGCCGAGCTCCTCGACAATTCCGGTGAACAACTCACTCCCCTGCCTGGTGGGTGCCGGTGCCTGGGCCGGCGGAAGCCGGCGGGTGCATGGTCAGGCGGACGTTGGTGTCGCTGCCCTCGCCGAGCACGCTCACGTCGCTGACGGTGAGGCGGAGGGCCTCGGCGATCGTGCCGATGCCGAGGTCCCCGACCGCCGCGCTGCCGGTGCCGAGCAGCATCGGGGCGACGTAGGCGACCACCTCGTCGACGAGGCCGGCGCGCACGAACGCGGCCGCGAGCACCGGCCCGCCTTCGAGGAAGACGTGCTGCCGGTCGCGCTCGAACAGGTCGACGAGGGCCTGGTGCGGGTCCCGGGTGCGCAGCAGCACGGTCTCGGCGGCGTCGTTGCGGACCCGCCTGCCCTCGGGCACCTCGCGCAGCCCCATCACGGCCCGCAGCAGCTGGCGCTCGCGCGGCAGCGGCCGGTCGTCCTCGTCCCGAACGGTCAGCTCGGGGTCATCGACCAGCACGGTCCCGGTGCCGACCAGGATCGTGTCGCACAGCCCGCGCAGCCGGTGGGTGTCCCGGCGGGCCGGCGGCGAGCTCACCCAGCGCGACGTGCCGTCGGAGGCCGCGCTGCGCCCGTCGAGCGTGGTGGCGAACTTCCAGGTGACGTAGGGCCGCCCGTGCTCGACCGCGAACGTCCAGTCGCGGTTCACCTCGCGGGCCTGCTCGGCCATCAGCCCGGCAGCGACGGCGACCCCGGCCGCGCGCAGCGTGTCGGCTCCCCCGGCGGCCAGCGGGTTCGGGTCGCGCTCGGCGTGGACCACCCGCGCCACCCCCGCCTCGACCAGCGCTCGGGCGCAGGGCCCGGTGCGGCCGGTGTGGTTGCACGGCTCGAGGGTGACCACCGCGGTGGTGCCGCGGGCCCGGTCCCCGGCGCGGGTCAGCGCGTCCACCTCGGCGTGCGGCGTGCCGGCTCCCCGGTGAAACCCTTCGGCGACCGTCGTACCGTCGGGGGCCAGCAGGACGCACCCGACCCGCGGGTTCGGGCCGTGCGGCACGCCGGGCGTCTGGGCCAGCTCGAGGGCGCGGGACATGGCGGCACGCTCCGCAGCGCTGAAGCCGTCGCCGGTCATCGCGGGGGTGCCCCTCTCGTCCTGTCGCGGACCCCGGGGCTCGAAAGGCGGGCCGACCCGACGTCGTACCGAGGCTCGCGCGGGCGGGCACCGGACGCCGGGACGGCTGCGTGCGCTTCCCATCCGGACTTTCACCGTCGGTCCAGGAGTTTCACCTGGTCAACCGGCTGCTGGCTGCAACCGGGTCGCGGACTGTCACCGCCGGTTCGGAATTGCACCGACCCCAGAGCACGCGAGCTCGTCACTCGTCACGGCAAGCCTGCCACACCCCGCCGCCTGCGGGAATGTGAGGATGCCCACCCGCAGCGCTCCCGGACGTCATAGGAAGCGGCGGTCCGCGCAACCAGGCCGCATGACGTACCCCGCGACGCGCGCCGCGCTGGCCTGGTCACCGACGCCGGCACCGCGCGCCAGCAGGTCCGCGATCTGCTGGAGTGCGCCTGGCCGGCGGCGCTGGCGACCGCAGCCGAACCGCTGGAGGCCAAGAGCTGGCTGGCCGCGATGACGGTGCTGCTGGAGCGGGTCGGTTCCACCGGTGACCTGAGTGTGATCCGCCGCTGGGGATGGAGCCGGTTCGCTGCGGCGGTCCGCCGCGAGCTGCCCCGCCACGGCGCCACCCGCTGGTACCCGCCGATCGTGCGGGCCCTCTTCGAGGCCGCGACCGACCCGACGCGGGCCGCCGCCGGAGTTGCCCACCAGCGCTCCGGCGCCTTGGAACGGGTCCGGTTCGCGCTGGCCGACCTGGCCCACGCACGTACCGAGACCGCCGTTGTCGAGGCACGCATGGTGCAGGTGCTCGACGAGCTGGGCCTGACCGAGCTGGTGACCAGCATCCGGGGACTGTCCGCGGTCGGCGCGGCCGCGATCCTCGCCGAAACCGGGGACCCGGCCCGGTTCACCAGCGCCCGCGCGTTGGTCAAGCACGCCGGGCTCTGTCCCCGCGACAACGCCTCGGGCAGCTACCAGGGCAAGACCCGCATCAGCGGCCGGGGCCGCCCCCAGCTGCGGCTGGCGGCCTGGCGAGCGGTCTACGCAGCGTTGCGTCACAATCCCGTGTTCGCTGCCCGCTACGCGCACCTGACCGGCCGAGCCGAGAACAAGCTCACCGACGCCCAAGCCCGCGTCGCGGTCGCCGGCAGCCTGCTGCGCCAACTCCACGCCGTCACCACCACCGGCACCGCGTGGGACCCCGCCATCGCCGCCGGCCTCACCGCGCGTGCGAAGGAGGCCGCAACCGCCGCCTGACCCCACCTGCTCGCGCGACCGAACGGGGCGAGCCCGCCTTGACGTCGGGAACCACAACCCGCGTATGACCATGGGCAGCCCCGCCCGGCTCCACCAAAGCCCGGATGAAGGCTGTCGGGACTACCCCGCTTGAACGCTACGTAGGGCAGGAGCCGGGCGCGTGGCCCCCGACCCATCCCACGAGCACACCCCCACCAACACCACCAGCTCGCCGGCGAGCCCCGCGAGCCGATCACCCATGACCACCATCAAGACATCAAGCCCTTGACACTCGACCCCATAGGTGGTCATACGAGGCGGCGGTCCGAGCCGCCGCGCTGCATGACGTCGCGGCCGGGGGTCACGCCTCGTGGGCGAGCGCCGCGACCGCCTTGGCGCGCAGGTCCTCGACCATCGCGTTCGGGTCCTCGGCCTTGTAGACCGCCGAGCCGGCCACGAACACGTCGGCACCGGCCTCGGCACAGCGTTCGACGGTCTCGAGCGAGATGCCGCCGTCGACCTGGAGCCACAGATCGAGCCCGTGCTTCTCGAGCAGCTGCCGGGTGCGGCGGATCTTCGGCAGGCACACGTCGAGGAACGACTGGCCGCCGAAGCCGGGCTCCACCGTCATCACCAGGATCATGTCGAGCTCGGGCAGCAGGTCCTCGTAGGGCTCGATCGGGGTGGCCGGTTTCAGGCCCATCCCGGCACGGGCGCCCTTCGCGTGCAGCTCGCGGGCCAGCCGCACCGGGGCCGCGGCCGCCTCCACGTGGAAGGTGACCGACCCGGCCCCCGCCTCGACGTACGCCGGCGCCCAGCGGTCCGGGTCCTCGATCATCAGGTGGCAGTCGAGGGGGGTGTCCGCGGCCTTGCCGAGCGCCTCCACGACGGGCAGGCCGAGAGTCAGGTTGGGCACGAAGTGGTTGTCCATCACGTCGACGTGCAGCCAGTCGGCGTTGGAGACCCGCGCCGCCTCGTCGGCGAGGTGGGCGAAGTCGCAGGCCAGCAGGCTCGGAGAGATCTGGATTCCCATGGTGGCGACGATCCTAGTCACGGCCGCAGGTGCAGGAACCACCGGTCGCGACCGACCAGGTCCCGGGCCGGCTGCCGCACCGGCACGGCGGACAGCTCGCAGGTGTCGGGCCAGAGGAGTTCCCCACGGCGGCCCGGATCCTGTCCACGCCCGGTGCGGACCCGCAACGGGCGCACCGGTCACCGGTTCAGCCGGCCACCGGGTCACCCCGGTCGCAGCGACGCGCGCTCGCAGCTCCGCGACGGTCACGAAGACCACCGCCCAGGCGACCGCGGCCAGACCGAGCCCGCGGCCCGTGCTGCCGGCCACGTCCGGGTAGAGCACCGAGGCCGCCCCGACACCGGCCGTCGCGACGCCCAACGTCCAGACCGGCACCCGCCAGCCGGGCACCTTGCCGCCAAGCCCCGTGGTCGCGACGGCGCCGACGGTGACCAGGGCGAGCGCAGCCCCACCTGCATCGGCTCGTGGTCGAGCCCCCAGGTGACGTCGGCCTCGGATGCCGGGAAGGCGGCCACGGTCGCGGCGGCGAAGGCGCCCGCACCCACGGCGCCGACCACCACGACCACGCGGAGCCAGGGGTCGAGGGCGACGCCCCTTCCGCGCAGCCCGGCGAGCCAGGCGAGCAGTGCGGCGTCGAGGGCCAGCACCGCCGCCGGGACGAGCTGGGGCAGGTACCCGGTCCACAGCGCGGCGGCGACGACGGCGAGCGCCACCGCGAACAGCTGGGCGACCAGCAGCCCGGTGACCCCGCGCACCGCGCCGGCCAGCAACGGCGCGCCGACCAGGACGGTGAACAGCAGCCCCCAGCCGAGCTCGAGCAGGTAGTCCGCCTTCCACTCGGGGTCGTTGAGGAAGATCACCACCAGGTCGATGAGCCCGAAGAACGGCAGCACCCAGAACGCGGCGCTGAGCGCGGCGACGGCCCGGGCGGTACGCGGATGCACCCGGTGATTGTGGCCGCTGCTCAGCGCCTGCGCAGCAGAGCCAGGAACATCGCGTCCGTGCGGTGCCGGTGCGGCCACAGCTGCACGGTCCCGGGCAGGGGCATCTCCTGCGCCCGCAGGTCCGGTACGTCGGGGAACAACCCGGTCGCGTCCTCGAGGTCGACGTCGTCGCGCTCCTCGAGCACGTCGGACACCACGCCCGTGGTCTCGGCCGGCACGGGCGAGCAGGTCACGTAGGCGACCACGCCACCCGGCCGCACGGAGTCGAGGGCCGACGCGAGCAGCTGCCGCTGGAGCGCGACCAGGCCGGGCACGTCCTCCGGGGACTTGCGCCACCGGGCCTCGGGACGGCGACGCAGCGCGCCCAGTCCCGAGCAGGGCGCGTCGAGGAGCACCCGGTCGAAGGACGCTGCGGCCCAGGCCGGCTGCCGGCCGTCTGCGGCGACCACACCGAGCAGGCCGTCCCCCGCCGCAGCGGTCGCGTTCGCCACCAGGGCGGCACGGTGCGGCTGCACCTCGGCGGCCAGTACCCGGGCACCGCCACGGGCGCCGAGCGCGGCCAGCAGCGAAGCCTTGCCGCCGGGACCTGCGCACAGGTCGAGCCAGCGCTCGTCGCGCCCGTCGAGAGGGGCCGCCGCCAGCGCCTCGGCGACCAGCTGGGAGCCCTCGTCCTGGACGCCGGCGCGGCCCTCCCGGACCGCGGGCACGGCTCCGGGGTCGCCGCCGCCGAGCTCGACGGCGTACGGCGAGCGCACCGACGCCGTGCCGCCGGCCGCGACGAGCTCCTCGACGGTGGCCAGACCGGGACGGGCCACCAGCGTGACCTTCGGCGGCAGGTTGTCCGCGGCGAGCAGGTCGTCGATCTCCCCGGCGGCCGGCCCGAGCGCCTCGGTGAGCGCCTCGATCACCCACCGCGGGTGGGAGTGCGCGACGGCCGCGTAGCCGACCGGGTCGGCGTCCGGGGCGGGGGCCACGCGTCGTACCCAGCCGGCGAGGTCGTGCGCGGCCACCTTGCGGAGCACCGCGTTGACGAACCCGGCCGGGCCCCGGCCGACCCGCGCGCGGACCAGGTCCACCGAGGTGCCCACCGCGGCGTGCGCCGGCACCCGCATCGCGAGCAGCTGGTGGGCACCGAGCCGCAGCACGTCGAGGACCGCCGGTTGCACCTTGGCCAGCGGCCGGTCCAGGTTGGCCGCCAGCACCGCGTCGTACGTGCCCTGCCCGCGGACCGTGCCCGACGCGAGCTCGGTGACGAAGGCGGCGTCGCGCCCGGCCAGGCCTCGACCGCGCAGCACCTGCGGGAGCACCAGGTTGGTGTAGGCGCCCTGCTCGCGGACCGCCGTGAGCACGTCGAGGGCGGCCTCCCGGGCCGGGTCGGCATTCGGTCCCGGGCGGTGGGAGCGGGACGGGCGGCGCCGAGGCGCGCTCACACGAACCGTGCGCCGGACTCCACGCGCACGCCCCGGGCCCAGTCGGCGGCCGGCATCTGCTTCTTCCCGAACGCCTTCACCTCGCCGAGCCGGACCGGCAGGGTGCCGGTGCCGACGTACACCGCGTTCTTGGTCACCTCGAGCACCCCCGGCGCGAGCGGCTCACGGTCGGTGGCCGGGGTCACCGGGCCGAGCTTGACGCGGTCCCGGTCGTACGTCGTCCACGCCCCGGGCGCCGGCGTGCACGCGCGGACCCGCCGGTCCACCGCCACGTCGGGCTCGGCCCAGTCCACCCGGGCGTCCTCGACGGTGAGCTTCGGGGCGAGGCTGACGCCGTCGGTCGGCTGCTCGCGCGCCTCGAGCTCG
Organism: uncultured Actinomycetota bacterium; assembly: GCA_963816325.1. Classification (GTDB taxonomy): domain Bacteria; phylum Actinomycetota; class Actinomycetes; order Propionibacteriales; family Nocardioidaceae; genus Nocardioides_B. The sequence continues at coordinate 140,664 of CAWFKC010000023.1, forward strand.
CCAGTCTCGATGCCGTCGAGCGTGCGGACCAGCAGCTCCGCCCCGCCCTCCGCCAGCCGGCCCAGCAGGTCGCCCGCGGTGTCGGTGGGCCGGATCGCCTCTGTCATCACGCCGTACGTCGCCCCGGCGTCGAGCTCCTTGACGATGCGGAACGTGGTCGCGCCGGTGATCTCGTCCCCGGCCCACAGCGCGTGCTGGACCGGCGCCGCGCCCCGCCAGGCAGGGAGCAGCGAGAAGTGCAGGTTGACCCAGCCATGGCGGGGGATGTCCAGGGCGCTCTGCGGGATCAGCGCTCCGTAGGCCACCACCGGGCAGCAGTCGGGGTCGAGCGCCCTCAGCGCGGCCTGGAAGTCCGGGTCTCGGGGGTGCTCCGGCCTGAGCACGGGCACGCCGAGCTCCTCGGCCCGCCGGGCCACCGGGGACGCCACCAGCTTGCGGCCCCGACCGGCCGGGGCGTCGGGACGGGTCACCACGCCGACCAGGTCGTGGGAGGAGCGGGCCACCGCGTCCAGCGCGGGCACCGCCACCTCCGGCGTGCCCGCGAACACCACCCGCATCAGAGACCGAGACCGTTGGTCGGGTGCGGCGAGACCTTCACCGTCGGCGGGGCGCCGAACCACTCCGACTCCCGGATCGCCCGCATCGCCTGCTTGCGCGTCTCCTTGTCGAGCCGGTCGATGAACAGCACGCCGTCGAGATGGTCGGTCTCGTGCTGGATCGCGCGGGCCAGCAGCTCGCTGCCCTCGACGGTCACCGGCTCGCCGTGCATGTTCCAGCCCTTGGCCACCACGCGCAGCGCGCGCTTGCAGTCGAAGGTCAGGTCCGGCAGGGACAGGCAGCCCTCGGGGCCGTCCTGCTCCTCCTCGGAGAGGTCGAGGCTGGGGTTGACCAGGTGCCCGAGCTCGCCGTCGACGTACCAGGTGAACACCCGCAGCCCGACGCCGATCTGCGGGGCTGCCAGGCCGGCGCCCGGGGCGTCCTGCATGGTGTCGGTCAGGTCGGCGACGAGCCGGCGCAGCTCCTTGTCGAAGTCCACGACCTCGGTGGCCGGCGTGCGCAGCACGGGGTCACCGAACAGGCGGATGGGCTGGATGGCCACGGGCTCAGTGCTCCTGACGGGTACGACGAGGGACGACTGCCCAGTCTACGAACCCGGGCCGGCTACTCCAGCCCGACGGGGTCGACCTGCACCCGGACCCGGGGCAGCTTGCGGGCGTCCCGCACGCCCTGCATCTCCACCAGGCCACGCGACAGCGCCTGACCGGCGGCGCGAGGCACCCGCACGACCACGCGGACCTGTCGCTCCTCCGGCGCGACGGCCTTGGGGTCCACGGGGACCGCGACCGGCCCGAGCACCTCGGCCCCGTCGGGGAGGCTGAGTGCCGCGACGGCTTCGGCGACCGCCTCCTCGGCGTCCGGTGACGGTCGCCAGCCGGGAGGCGGGCGGCAGGTGCGCCGACTGGCGCTCGGTCATCTCGCGGTGCGCGAACCCGCCCGGGTCCCAGCGCACCAGCGCCTGCAGCGGCGCCAGGGACGGCTCCCCCACCGCCACCACCCGGCCGCCCTGCGCCGCGGAGCGGGCCAGCGCCGCCGCGTTGAGCCAGCGGCGCAGCGACTCCTCCTCGGTGCGCAGGTCCGTGCGCGAGAGCATCAGCCAGGTGTCGAGCAGCACCACGCAGGCGTAGCCGCCCGGAGCGACCGGCTCCGCCCCCGGTGTGGCGACCACCACCGCCGGCCGGTCCTCGACGGTGGCCAGCACCCGGTCACCGCCGGAGGTGCGGACCGGGACCTTCGGGAAGGCCCGGCCGAGCTCCTCGGCGGTGCGTCGCTCACCCAGCACCGGGGCGCGCAGGCCGTGGCTCCCGCACTCCGGGCACGACCAGGCGCGCTCCTGCCGGCCGCACCAGCGGCAGGTCGGTGGCAGGTGAGGGGCGGGCAGGTGCAGCGGGCCGGTGCAGGACGGGCAGCGGGCGTGCGTGCGGCAGCGCCCGCAGGCCAGGCTGGTGACGTAGCCCTGCCTCGGCGTCTGCAGCAGCACCGGCCCGTGCGCGAGGCCGTCGCGGATCGCGTCGTACGCGCTGCGGGGCAGCCGGCTGCTGCGCGCCAGGGGATCTCGCTCCAGCTCCCGGTCGGTGGCCCCGGTGACACCGACCAGCGGCGCGGCCGCCCGGAGGGTGGCCCGGTCGGCGGCGAGCTCGGTCGCCCAGCCGGTGCGGAGGAGGTACTCCGCCTCGACGGTGCGCGCGAACCCACCCACCAGGGCCGCCGTGGACTGCTCGGCGGCGCGCAGCAGCAGCACCTCGCGGGTGTGCGGGTAAGGCGCGCGGGGCTCGGCGTACAGGTCGTCGCCGTCGTCCCACATCGCGACCAGTCCGAGGTCGTGCACCGGCGCGAACGCGGCCGCGCGGGTGCCCACCACCACCCGCACCGTGCCACGGGAGACGGCCAGGAAGCTGCGGTAGCGCTCGGCCGGGCCGAGGTCGGCGGTGAGCACCACGTGCCGACCGGCGCCGAGCGCCCGGCTGAGGGCGGCGTCGAGGCGGGCAACGTCCTTGTGGTCGGGCACGCACAGCAGCGCACCCCGGCCGGACGCCTCGGTCGCCGCGGCCGCGTGGGCGAGCAGGTCGGGCCAGTCGACGCCCGGCAGTGCGCTCCACACGGCGTGGGGCGAGGCGCCCTCGGCCAGCGCGGCCAGGAACGCGGGGCCGCCGGTGTACGACGCCCACGCGCTGTGCGCGGCGCCGAGGTCCGGCGGCGGGGCGGCCTCGGACGGCGCGGGCGCGGGCTGCTTCTCGACGGTGGCGTGGCGGGTGGGGACGGCCAGCCGGAGCACGTCGGAGCGAGTGCCGGCGTAGCGCGCGGCGACCAGCTCCGACAGCCGGGCGATCTCGGGGGTGAGCACCGGCTCGGGGCTCACCGCGCGCTGCAGCGGCGCCAGCCGGCCCTCGTGCTCGCTGCGGTCGACCCGCTCGAAGACGAAGCCGTCCACGACCTGCCCGGCGAAGCGGACCTTCACCCGGGAACCGGCGTGCACCTGCTCGTGCATCTTCGTCGGCACGAGATAGTCGAACGGGCGGTCGAGGTGCGCCAGCGGCATGTCGACCAGGACCCGGGCGACCGGCCGCGACGGCGCCGGGTCGACCGGCTTGGGGCCCTTGTCCTTGGCGGCCGCCCGCTGCCGTGCCTCGCGGGCCCGGGACCGCGCGAGCTCGGGCATCAGCGCCAGCTGGCCTGCCTCGTCGCGCTCGTCCTGGTCCATGGCACCAGTCTCCCAGCCGCCGCGGACAGTCCTCGCTCCCCCGCCCACTCGGCGCTTACGCCGCCGCAGACCCCGCCGAGTCGGCCGGGGGTCAGATGCCGGCGGCGGACTTCAGGGCGTCGACGCGGTCGGTGCGCTCCCAGGTGAACTCGGGCAGCTCGCGGCCGAAGTGACCGTAGGCGGCGGTCATCGCGTAGATCGGCCGCAGCAGGTCGAGGTCGCGGATGATCGCGGCCGGACGCAGGTCGAACACCTCGAGGACGGCCTTCTGGATCGTGGCGACCGGGACCTGCTCGGTACCGAAGCAGTCGACGTAGAAGCCGACCGGCTGGGCCTTCCCGATCGCGTAGGCGACCTGCACCTCGCAGCGCTTCGCGAGTCCGGCCGCCACCACGTTCTTGGCCACCCAGCGCATCGCGTAGGCGGCCGAGCGGTCCACCTTCGACGGGTCCTTGCCCGAGAACGCGCCGCCGCCGTGGCGGGCCATCCCGCCGTAGGTGTCGATGATGATCTTGCGGCCGGTCAGGCCCGCGTCGCCCATCGGCCCGCCGACCTCGAAGCGGCCGGTGGGGTTGACCAGCAGCCGGTAGCCGTCGCACGGGATGTCGAAGGTGGCGAGTACGTGGTCGACCACGTGCTTCTTCAGGTCCGGGGTGAGCATCTGGTCGAGGTCGATGTCCTTGGCGTGCTGCGTGGACACCACCACCGTGTCGATGCGGACCGGTCGGTCCTCGTCGTCGTACTCGATGGTGACCTGGGTCTTGCCGTCGGGCCGCAGGTAGGACAGCGTGCCGTCCTTGCGCACGGTCGAGAGCCGCTCGGCGAGCCGGTGCGCGATCATGATCGGCAGCGGCATCAGCTCGGGCGTGTCGTCGGAGGCGTAGCCGAACATCAGCCCCTGGTCACCGGCGCCCTGCTTGTCCAGCGGGTCGACCGAGGCCTCGCTGCGGGCCTCGTAGCCGGCGCTCAGTCCCTGGGCGATGTCCCCGGACTGCCCGCCGATCGCGACCATCACGCCGCAGGAGTGGCCGTCGAAGCCCTTGAGGGAGGAGTCGTAGCCGATCTCGAGGATCCGCTCGCGGACCTTCTCCTTGATGTCGACGTAGCCGGTGGTGTCCACCTCGCCGGCCACGACGACCAGGCCGGTGGTCAGCATCGTCTCCACCGCGACCCGGCTGTTCCGGTCCTGCTCGAGCATGGCGTCCAGGACGGTGTCGCTGATCTGGTCGGCGATCTTGTCCGGGTGCCCCTCGGTCACGGACTCGGAGGTGAAAAGACGTCCAGCCACTTGCGGTAACCCCTGTCGTCGTCTGCTACTCGGTCGGGGCGCCGGCGTAGACGTGCCGGGGCGGCCCTCTCAGGTCACGATATCGCGAGGGTGCGCGCGCCCTCAGGGTGTCTCGAAGCGCGCCGCCACCCGGTCCCAGACCACCTGGGCCAGCGCGGTCTTCGTGCCCCGCGGCACGGGGACCGGCTCGCCGGCGGTCTCGAGGATGACGGCCTCGTTCTGGTCGGCGCCGAAGACCTGGCCGCCGCTGACGTCGTTGACCACGAGTACGTCGCACGCTTTGCGGGCCAGCTTGGCGCGTGCGTGCTCGAGCACGGTCCCGCTGGCGTCGCCGGTCTCGGCGGCGAAGCCGACCACGACCGTGCCCGGACGCGGCCGGTCCCGACAGAGCTCCGCGAGGATGTCGGGGTTCTGCTCGAGGGAGACGGTCGGCGCGGACCCGTCCCCGGCCTTCTTGATCTTGCTGTCGCTGACGATGCTGGGCCGGAAGTCGGCGGGCGCGGCGGCCATCACCACGGCGTCGGCGGTGGCGGCGGCCGACAGCACCGCCTCCCGCAGCTGCGCGGTGGTCTCCACGCGCACCACCTTGACCCCCGCAGGGTCGGGCAGCGTCGTGTTCGCGGCCACCAGGGTCACCTCGGCCCCGCGGGCCGCGGCGCTGCGGGCCAGCGCGTAGCCCTGCCGCCCCGAGGAGCGGTTGCCGAGGAAGCGGACCGGGTCCAGGGGCTCGCGGGTGCCGCCTGCGGAGACCACCACGTGGCGGCCGGCGAGGTCGAGCACGTTGGGGGCGTCGCAGCGCTCGAGGACGGCGACGGCGAGCTCGAAGATCTCCGCCGGATCGGGCAAGCGGCCCTTGCCGGTGTCGGCGCCGGTCAGCCGGCCCTCGGCCGGCTCGATCACCAGCGCGCCCCGGTCCCGCAGCGTCGCGACGTTGGCCTGTGTGGCCGGGTGGTCCCACATCTCGGTGTGCATCGCCGGGGCGAACACCACGGGGCAGCGCGCAGTCAGCAGCGTGTTGGTGAGCAGGTCGTCGGCGAGCCCGTGGGCCGCCTTGGCGAGCACGTCGGCGGTGGCCGGAGCCACCACGACCAGGTCGGCGGACTGGCCGATCCGCACGTGCGGCACCTCGTGCACCGACGACCAGACCTCCGACGAGACCGGCTTGCCCGACAGCGCCGCCCAGGTGGGCGCGCCGACGAACTCCAGCGCCGCGGCGGTGGGTACGACGGTGACGTCGTGGCCGGACTCGGTGAAACGGCGCAGCAGCTCACAGGCCTTGTAGGCCGCGATGCCGCCGCTGACACCGAGCACGACCCGGGTCAAGGCAGGCCTCAGAGACCGGCTTCGGAGCTGCCCGTGTCGCCGGTGTCCGCGGTGGACGCGGCCGGCTCGGCGTCGGGGTCGATCTCCTCGGCGGTGAGCAGGTCCGCGTTGATCTCGCGCAGCGCGATCGAGAGCGGCTTCTCCTGCACGTGGGTGTCGACCAGCGGGCCGACGTACTCCAGCAGGCCCTCACCGAGCTGGCTGTAGTAGGCGTTGATCTGCCGGGCACGCTTGGCGGCGTAGAGGACCAGCTTGTACTTCGAGTCGGTCTTCGTCAGCAGCTCGTCGATGGAGGGGTTGGTGATGCCCTCCGGGGCAGGCACGGTTCCGGACACGCTGTTACAGCCTCACAAAGGTCAGGGATTTGTTCGCGAACTCTTCATCAAGGCTACCAACTCCTCGCTGGCAACGTGAATTTCGGAGTTCACGACCGTGACGTCGAACTCCGACTCCGCGGCCAGCTCCTCGCGGGCGGTCTCCAGCCGGCGGGCCCGCTCCTCCTCGGTCTCCGTGCCGCGGCCGACCAGCCGCCGCACCAGCTCCTCCCACGACGGCGGCTTGAGGAACACGAACAGCGCCTCGGGCATGGTGCCGCGCACCTGCCGTGCGCCCTGCAGGTCGATCTCCAGCAGGGCCAGCCGTCCTTCGGCGAGCGCCGCCTCCACCGGGCCGCGCGGCGTGCCGTAGCGCGCGTTCTTGTGCACCACCGCCCACTCCAGTAGGGCGTCCTCCGCGACCAGCCTGTCGAACTCCTCGTCGGTGACGAACCAGTAGTGCTTGCCGTGCACCTCACCCGGCCGTGGCTTGCGCGTGGTGACCGACACCGAGATCCAGATCTCCGGGTGGGTCCGGCGGATCTCGGCGGCCACGGTGCCCTTGCCGACCGCCGTCGGACCGGCGAGCACCGCCAGCCGCGTGCGTGAGGTCACTTGTCGCCGAACTCGCGCTGCAGCGCGGCGATCTGGTTCGCGCCGAGACCGCGGACCCGGCGGCTCTCGGAGATGCTCAGCCGTTCCATCAGCTGGCGGGCGCGCACCTTGCCCAGCCCCGGCATCGCCTGCAGCAGGTCGAGCACGCGCATCTTGCCGATGACCTCGTTCTCCTGCCCCTGCTCGAGCACGTCGACGAGCGAGGCGCCCGAGTGCTTGAGGCGGTTCTTCACCTCGGCCCGTTCCCTCCGGGAGGCGGCGGCCTTCTCCAGGTTCGCCTGACGCTGTTCGGGGGTGAGTCGCGGCAAAGCCACTGTGCGGTCCTCGTCTGGTCGTGGGCGGGCGGTAGTCGAAATCTAGCCATGCCGCCGAGCGGGTCGCAATGAGGGTACGGCGTGCCGGCCGGGCTCCCTCAGCCGGGCAACCCGCCCCCGAGGTCGACCTTGCACACCACGCGCGCGTGGTCCTCGATGCGGGCCGCCGCGAGCCGCACGTCCTCGGACTCGAGCGCGGCCGCGGCCTGCTTGATGGACTGGAACTGGCCGGTGCTCACGCCGGCCGGCCGGTGCGCCGGGTCGAAGGAGCGCGGGTCCACCCCGGCGGCGTGGAAGGCGTCCACGACGGCCTTCCAGGCGTCGACGAACTGCGTCCAGTCCTGCTTGACGTCCGGCGGGGCCTGGTCGCGCAGGTCGGTGAACAGCGTCAGGCTGCGACCGAGCACGTCGCCCTTGGACGAGGCGCCGGCCAGCTTCGACAGCGCGGCCTTGTCCTCGCGCAGCGTGGAGCAGTACTTCTCCTTCTGGGAGGCGCAGCCGCCGAGCGCGGTCACGAGCAGCAGGCCCGCGACCGCACCGGCCAGCCGCCGCGGCTCAGCCGGCCAGACCACGACGGCGCAGCAGCGGCTCGGTGCTCGGCTCGCGGCCTCGCACCGCGGCGAAGGCCTCCATCGGGTCGACGGTGCCGCCGCGCGCGAGCAGTCGGCTGCGGAACACCTCGCCGTTCTCCCGGCGCAGGCCGCCGTTCTCGGTGAACCAGTCGACCATGTCGGCGTCGAGCACCTCGCTCCACAGGTAGGAGTAGTAGTTCGCGTCGTACCCGCCGGCGAAGACGTGCGCGAAGTAGCCGCTGCGGTAGCGCGGCGGGACCAGCGGCGAGCGCACCCCGTGCCGGGTCAGCGCCTCCGCCTCGAACTTCTCCACCTCGCCCGGGGCCACCGACGCGGCACCGGCGGTCAGCCGGTGCCACTCCTGGTCGAGCAGCGTCGCACCGAGCATCGCCACGGTGTCGAAGCCGAGGCCGTCGTGCTGCGCGGCGACCAGCCGGTCCACGACGTCCTGGGCCAGCGGCTCCCCGGTGCGGTGGTGCTTGGCGTAGTGGGCGGTGACCTCCGGCCACCAGGCCCACATCTCGTTGACCTGCGAGGGGAACTCCACGAAGTCGCGGGGAACGGCGGTGCCGGCCAGCCGCGGGTACGTCGCGTCGGAGAAGAAGCCGTGCAGCGCGTGGCCGAACTCGTGGAAGGCGGTCTCGACCTCGTCGGTGGTCATCAGCGCCGGCTGGCCGGCCGGCGGCCGCGGCACGTTGAGGCACACCACCACGACCGGCTTGGTGCCGAGCAGACGGGACTGCTCGACGAAGTTCGACATCCAGGCGCCGCCGCGCTTGGTCGGGCGGGCGAACCAGTCGCACACGAACAGCGCCAGGCTGCTGCCCTCGCCGGTGTCGCCGTCGAAGACCTCGAAGACCTTCACGCCGTCGGCGTAGACGGGCAGGTCGGTGCGCTCGGCGAACGTGACGCCGTAGAGCTTCTCCGCCGCGAAGAAGATCCCGTCGTGCAGCACCCGCTCCAGCTCGAAGTACGGGCGCAGCGCACCAGGGTCGATGCGGTGGGTGGCGGCCTTGACCTTCTCGGCGTAGTAGGTCCAGTCCCACGGCTCCACCGGCCCGTCGACGCCGTCGGCACGCATCGCCTCCTCGATCTGCTGCCGTTCGGTCTCGAGGTTGCGCATCGCGGGCTCGACCATCGCGTGCAGCATCTCCAGGACCGCCTTGCTCGACCCGGCGGTCTGGTCGGCCACCACGTAGCTCGCGTGGTCGTCGTACCCGAGGAGCGCGGCGCGCTCCGCGCGCAGCCGCACCAGCGCGGTCAGCAGGTCGCGGGTGTCGTGCTCGCCGCCGTCCATGCCCCGGGTGCTGGCCGCCTCGAACAGCCGGCGCCGCACGTCACGGTCGGACAGCGACGTCATCGACGGCTGGATGGTCGGCGAGGCCAGCGTGAGCAGGTAACCCTCCAGGCCCCGCGACTCGGCGGCGGCGCGGGCCGCCTCGACGGCGTCCTCGGCCAGGCCGGCGAGCTCCTCCCGGTCGGTGACGTGCACCGCGGCGGCGTTGGCGGCGGCCAGCAGCCGGTTGCCGAACTCGGTGCTGGCCGTGCTGATCCGCGCGTTGAGCTCGCGCAGCCGCTCGCGGTCGGCCGGCGCGAGGGCGGCGCCCGCGCGGACGAAGTCGAGGTGGTAGCGCTCGACGAGCCGCAGCTGCTCCTCGGTCAGGCCGAGCGTGTGGCGCGCGGCGTGCACGGCGTCGATGCGGGCGAACAGCCGCGGGTCGAGCCGGATCTCGTCGAGGTGCGCGGAGTAGGCGGGGTTGATCTCGCGCTCCAGCGCCTGAAGATCCTCGTCGGCCATCGAGCTGGTGAGGTTCCAGAACACGGCCAGCACCCGCTCCAACAGCTGGCCGGACCGCTCCATCGCCTCCAGCGTGTTCGCGAACGTCGCCGGCTCCGGGTTCGTGGCGATGGCCTCGATCTCGGCGCGCTGCTCCTCCACGCCCGCGTCGAAGGCCGGCCGGTAGTGCTCGTGACGGATCCGGTCGAACGGCGGGAAGGCGTAGGGCAGCGTGCTGGCCGCCGCGAACGGGTTGCTCTGGTCCAGTGACATGGGCTCAGTTCTACACGGTGCCCAGGTCCGCGAACGACGCGGCGACCCGCTGCGCCGCCTCGTGCAGCGCGGGCTTGTCGGGGCCGGCGCGCAGGATCTCCCGCGAGCTGCTGGGCAGGACGTTGCGGGCGGCCGCGCCGAAGATGCGGCGTACGTCGGACACGGTGCCGCCCTGGGCGCCGATGCCGGGCACCAACAGGGGCCCGTTGACCGCGAGGTTCTCGTGCGTCTCGCCGATCGTCGCACCGACCACGGCCCCCACCGACCCGAGGTCCGTGGACCCGGCGTTCAGCGAGGCGATGGCCGCCAGCACGGTGCCGGCGACGGTGCGCCCGTCGGCGGTGGTGGCGTGCTGGAACTGCGGCCCCTCCGGGTTCGAGGTCAGCGCGAGCACGAACACGCCCGCGTCGTGGTGGCGCGCGGTCTCGAAGACCGGGTCCAGCGACCCCATCCCGAGGAACGGGCTGACCGTGATCGCGTCCGCGGCCAGCGGGGAGTTCGGGTCCAGGTAGGCGTCGGCGTAGGCCTGGGCGGTGGACCCGATGTCGCCGCGCTTCACGTCGAGCAGCACCAGCGCGCCCTGCTCGCGGCAGCCGGCGACCACCTTCTCCAGCACCGCGATGCCCTGCGCGCCGTACCGCTCGAAGAACGCCGACTGCGGCTTCACCACGGCCGCCGCACCGGCGAGGGCCTCCACCGCGGTCATCGAGAACTGCTCGAGCCCGAAGGCGCTGTCGGTCATCCCCCACGCGTCGAGCAGCGCCGGGTGCGGGTCGATGCCGACACAGAGCCGGCCGCGGGTCTCCATGGCCTCGCGCAGCCTGCTGCCGAACGTCATCACGGTCCTCCTGGGATTGGATGGGCGGAGCCGACCACGTCGGCGACGCGGGTGACGCCCTTGCCGGCGAGCTCGTCGCGGAGCTCGTCGCTCACGCGGGCGGCCGCGGACGGATCCTGCAGCAGCGCGCTGCCGACCTGCACCGCGGTCGCGCCGGCCAGCAGCATCTCCAGCGCGTCGAACCCGGTGCGGATGCCGCCTACCCCGACGAGAGGTACGGCGGGCAGGGCGGCGTGCACCCGCCAGACCCGCTCGACGGCCAGCGCGTGCACGGCCGGACCGCTGAGCCGTCCGGTGCCGGCAGCGAGCGCAGGCCGCCACGTGGACCGGTTCAGGGCCAGCGCAGGATAGCCGTGGGACAGCACCAGCGCCTCCGCACCGTGCTCGACCGCGGCTTCCCCTGCGTCGACGACCGAGGTCTCCGGCAGCAGCTTGGCGAGCACCGGGACCCCGCGCGGCACCTCCCGGTGGACCACGCCCAGCACCTTGCCGACCGAGTACGGGTCGGCGCCGAAGGGCCGGCCCTCGCGCTCACGGTTGCGGGCAGAGAGGTCCACCTCGACCGCGGTCACGCCCGGGGCCTCGCCGACCCGGCGGGCCAGCTCGCCGAACTCGCCCAGGGTGCCGCCGGCCACCGACACCACGGTGCGGACCCGCTGCTGGGCGAGCCAGGGCAGCTCGGTGGCGAGGAAGCCCAGCAGTCCGGGGTTCTGCTCCCCGACCGCGTGCAGGACGCCACTGCTGGTGCCCACCAGCCGCGGCATCGGCCAGCCGGAGCGGGCGTCGAGCGTGACCGTGCGGGTGACGAACGCCCCCAGCGCGGCCAGGTCGCACAGCCGTGCCAGCTCGCGGCCGGTGCCGCCGCAGCCGGCCGCGGTCAGCACCGGGGTGGGCAGCGCCAGCCCGGCAAGATCGGTGGCCAGGTCGACGGCGGTCACGGGTGCGCCTCCATCGCGGCGGCGCCGGAGGTGTCCTGCGGCAGCCGGCCCAGGTCGGCCCAGCGGACCCGGTCGCCGCGCAGCACCGGGCCCTCGGTGCAGGCGCGGACCATGCGGGTGACGCCGTCCTCGCCCACGACCGGCAGCACGCAGCCCAGGCACAGGCCGGTGCCGCACGACATCGGCAGCTCGACGGCGGTCTGGCTCCAAGCGCCGTGGGCCTCGGCGGCCGCGGCGACCTCGTGGAGCAGGGCGTTCGACGCGGCGGCGTAGACGACGTCGGCGGAGGTCCGCGCGAGCAGGTCGGGGAGCACGTCGACGACGGTGCCGCGGGTGCCCACCGAACCGTCGCGGGTGGCGACGCTGACCCCGCGAGTGGCGCGCTTGGCCTCCAGCACCCCGAACAGGTGCGCCTCGGTGTCGCCGCCGAGCAGCATGTGGACCGTGCACCCGCGCTCGCGCAGCCGCTCGGCCAGCGCGAACAGCGGGGCCGCCGACGCACCGTCGCCGACGAGCACGCAGGCCACCGGCTCCTTCGGCAGCGCGTAGGGCCGGCCGAGCGGGCCGACCACGTCGAGCCGGGTGCCGGCCGGCGCCGCGGCCAGCCAGGATCGGCCCGCGTCGACGGCCTCGAACACGACCTCCAGCGTGCCGCCGTAAGCACCGGTCGGACGCACCCGGTGCACCGGCAGGCTCTGGCGCAGGACGCGGTCGGACATCGGTCCGCCGACGGTCACGCTCACGAACGTCCCGGGCCGGAACCGCTCGGCCAGCCCCGCGGCGACCAGCGTCAGGTGGTGGAACGCCCCGGCGCGCTTGACGCTGAGCACCTCCCCGCTGACCTGCACGGGTCCGCTCATGCGGTGCCGCCACCGGAGGGCGAGCCTGCCGAGACGCCCCGCGTCGCGCCCGCGGTGGCCAGCCCGCGCTGCACCCGCGCCGGCCAGAGCGCGCCCTCGTAGACGAACGCGGTGTAGGCCTGCACCAGGGTGGCCCCGGCCTCGAGGCGGGCGCGGGCGTCCTCGGCGTTCTCGATGCCGCCGACCGCGACCAGGGTGAGCCGCTCCCCCACCCGGCCGCGCAGCAGCCGCAGCACGTCGGTCGCGCGGGCCTTCAGCGGAGCCCCGGACAGCCCGCCGGCCCCGGCCCGCTCGACCTCGGCGGGCGTGGACCGCAGCCCCTCCCGGCTGACCGTGGTGTTGGTGGCCACGATCCCGTCCAGGCCCAGCTCGAGGGCGAGGTCCGCGACCGCGAGCACGTCGTCGTCGGACAGGTCGGGGGCGATCTTCACCAGCAACGGGACCCGGCGATCCGGGCCCGTGGCGCCGTCGGCCTCGCGTCGTACCCTCTCCAGGATCGGGCGCAGCTTCTCGGTGGCCTGCAGGTCCCGCAGGCCGGGGGTGTTGGGCGAGGACACGTTGACGACGAGGTAGTCGGCGTACGGCGCCAGCAGCCGCGCGGACTTCGCGTAGTCCTCGACCGCCCGCTCCTCGGGGACCACCTTGCTCTTGCCGATGTTGACGCCGAGCACGACGTGAGGTCCCGCGCCCGTGGAAGCGCCGCTGTCCCGACCGGCCGCTCGTGCGGCGAGCCGCCGGGCCACCACCTCGGCGCCGTCGTTGTTGAAGCCCATCCGGTTCACCACGGCCCGGTCGGCCGGCAACCGGAACAGCCGCGGCTTGGGGTTGCCCGGCTGCGGCTCGCCGGTGACGGTGCCCACCTCGACGAACGCGAACCCCAGCGCGGCCAGCGCGTCGATGCCCTCGGCGTTCTTGTCGAAGCCGGCGGCCAGCCCGAGCGGCCCGGGGAAGTCGATGCCCATCGCCCGCACCGTCCCCGCCCGGGCTGCCCCCAGGCCCGACCGGCGCAGCACCGGCTCGGCCGCGCGGACCGCCCCGAACCCCAGGCGGTGCGCCTTCTCGGCGTCCACGCGCACCGCGACGTGGTCGAACAGCCAGCGGTAGACCCGGCTCACTTCGTCCAGTCCTGCAGGGAGCGGACCCCGATGTCGCCGGCGCGGACCGCCTCGATGCCCTGCACCGCCGCGGCCAGCCCCTGGACCGTGGTGATGCAGGGGATGTTGGTCAGGATCGCCGCGGTGCGGATCTCGTAGCCGTCCATCCGCGGCGAGCCGCCCTTGGTGGTGCCGTGCGGGGTGTTCACCACCAGCTTGACCTCGCCGTCGAGGATCCGGCCGACGATCGTCTGCTCCCCGTCGGGACCCAGGCCCTCGCTGTGCTTGCGGACGACCTGGCACTCCACGCCGTTGCGGCGCAGCACCTCCGCGGTGCCGGCGGTGGCGAGGATCTGGTAGCCGAGGTCGGCCAGCCGCTTGATCGGGAAGATCATGTGCCGCTTGTCGACGTTGGCGACGCTGACGAAGATCTTGCCCTCGGTGGGCAGCGAGCCGTAGGCCGCGGTCTGGGCCTTCGCGAACGCGGTGCCGAACACCGCGTCGAAGCCCATCACCTCGCCGGTCGAGCGCATCTCGGGCCCGAGCACGGTGTCGACGTTGCGACCGTCGGGGGTCTTGAACCGGTTCCACGGCATCACGGCCTCCTTGACCGCGATCGGCGCGTCCGGCGGAAGGTCGCCGCCGTCGCCCTCGGCGGGCAGCACCCCTTCCTCGCGCAGGGCGGCGATGGGGGTCCCGACCATCACGCGCGCGGCGGCCTTGGCCAGCGAGGTGCCGGTCGCCTTGGACACGAACGGCACGGTCCGCGACGCCCGGGGGTTGGCCTCCAGGACGTAGAGCACGTCGGAGGAGATGGCGTACTGCACGTTGAGCAGTCCGCGCACCCCGACCCCGGCCGCGATGGCCTCCATCGAGGCGCGGATCCGCTCGATCATCTCCCGGCCGAGCGTGATCGGCGGCAGCGCGCACGAGGAGTCGCCGGAGTGGATGCCGGCCTCCTCGATGTGTTCCATCACGCCGCCGAGGAACAGCTGCTCCCCGTCGTAGAGCGCGTCGACGTCGACCTCGACCGCGTCGTCGAGGAACCGGTCGACGAGCACCGGGTGCTCGGGGCTGACCTCGGTGGCGCGCTGGATGTAGCCGCGCAGCGCCTCGTCGTCGTACACGATCTCCATGCCGCGCCCGCCCAGGACGTACGACGGGCGGACCAGCACCGGGTAGGTGATCTCCGCCGCGATCGCGCGGGCCTCCTCGAACGAGGTGGCCAGCCCGTGCTTGGGCGCCGGCAGCCCGGCACGCGCCAGCACGTGCCCGAACGCGCCCCGCTCCTCGGCGAGGTGGATCGCGTCGGGGGTGGTGCCCAGGATCGGCACCCCCGCCTCCTGCAGGCCCTTGGCGAGGCCGAGCGGGGTCTGCCCGCCGAGCTGGCAGATCACCCCGGCCACCGGACCGGCCTGCGCTTCAGCGTGCACGATCTCGAGGACGTCCTCGAGCGTGAGCGGCTCGAAGTACAGCCGGTCGGAGGTGTCGTAGTCGGTCGAGACCGTCTCGGGGTTGCAGTTGACCATGATCGTCTCGTAGCCGGCCGCCGAGAGCGCCAGGCTCGCGTGCACGCAGGAGTAGTCGAACTCGATGCCCTGGCCGATCCGGTTCGGCCCCGAGCCGAGGATGAGCACCGCCTGCTTGCCCTCGGCGCGCGGCCGGACCTCGGTCTCCTCGTCGTAGGAGGAGTAGTGGTACGGCGTCCGGGCGGCGAACTCGGCCGCGCACGTGTCGACGGTCTTGTAGACCGGGCGGATGCCCAGCGCGTGCCGCACGCCGCGGACCACGTCGCCGCTCATCCCGCGCAGCTTGCCGATCTGCACGTCGGAGAAGCCGTGCCGCTTCGCGAGCCGCAGCAGGTCGGGGGTCAGCTCCTCGGCCTCGAGCACCTCCATGGCCACCTCGTTGATCAGCAGCAGCTGGTCGACGAACCACGGGTCGATCGCGGTCGAGGCGTGGACCTCCGCGGGCGTGGCCCCGGCGCGCAGCGCGTCCATGACCTTCTTCAGCCGCCCGTCGTGGGGGACCTTGATCTCCTCGAGCAGCGCGTCCTTGTCGAGGTCGACCCACTGGTGGTGCCAGTCGAACGGCGCACTCTTGCTCTCCAGCGAGCGCAGCGCCTTCTGCAGCGCCTCGGTGAAGTTGCGGCCGATCGCCATCGCCTCGCCGACCGACTTCATGTGCGTGGTCAGGGTCGGGTCGGCGGCCGGGAACTTCTCGAACGCGAACCGCGGCACCTTGACCACGACGTAGTCGAGCGCCGGCTCGAAGCTGGCCGGGGTCTCGAGCGTGATGTCGTTGGGGATCTCGTCGAGGGTGTAGCCGATCGCGACCTTGGCGGCGATCTTCGCGATCGGGAAGCCGGTGGCCTTCGACGCCAGCGCCGAGGACCGCGAGACGCGCGGGTTCATCTCGATCACCACGACCCGGCCGTCGTCGGGGTTGACCGCGAACTGGATGTTGCACCCGCCGGTGTCCACCCCGACCGTGCGGATGATGCCGATCGAGAGGTCGCGCATGTACTGGTACTCGCGGTCGGTGAGCGTCATCGCCGGTGCGACGGTGATCGAGTCACCGGTGTGCACGCCCATCGGGTCGAGGTTCTCGATGCTGCAGACGATGACGACGTTGTCGGCCTTGTCGCGCATCACCTCCAGCTCGTACTCCTTCCAGCCGAGGATCGACTCCTCCAGGAGCACCTCGGTGGTCGGGCTGGCGAGCAGGCCCGCGCCGGCGATCCGGTGCAGGTCGCCCTCGTCGTAGGCCATGCCGGACCCGGTGCCGCCCATGGTGTACGACGGCCGCACCACCATCGGGTAGCCGAGCTGCTCGGCGGCGGCGAGGCAGTCGTCCATCGAGTGGCAGATGACCGACCGAGCCGACTCCCCACCGAGCTCGTCGACGATCTTCTTGAACGACTCGCGGTTCTCGCCGCGCTCGATCGCCTCGATGCTCGCACCGATCAGCTCGACGCCGTACTTCTCGAGGACACCGGCCTTGTCCAGTGCCATCGCGGCGTTCAGGGCGGTCTGCCCGCCCAGCGTCGCCAGCAGCGCGTCCGGCCGCTCCTTCTCGATGACCTTCTCGACGAACTCCGGGGTGATCGGCTCGACGTAGGTGGCGTCGGCGAACTCCGGGTCGGTCATGATCGTGGCCGGGTTGGAGTTGACCAGGACCACCCGCAGGCCCTCGCCTTTGAGCACCCGGCACGCCTGGGTGCCGGAGTAGTCGAACTCGGCGGCCTGGCCGATGATGATCGGCCCGGAGCCGATGACCAGGACGGACTCGATGTCGGTTCTCTTCGGCATGACTAGTTGGCCCCTCCGTCAGCGCTGTCCTGGATGGTCGCTTCAGTCGCTCGGCTGGTTCCTCGCCTCGACTCCATCAGCGACGAGAACCTGTCGAACAGGTACGCCGCGTCGTGCGGCCCGGCCGCCGCCTCGGGGTGGTACTGCACGCTGAACGCCTTCAGCGCGCCGCTCTCGTCGCGCAGCTCGAGGCCCTCGACCACGTCGTCGTTGAGGCAGACGTGGGAGACGCCTGCCCGGCCGTACGGCGTGCTCACCGGCTGGTCCAGCGGGGTGCCCTCGGGCCACCCGACCGCGAACCCGTGGTTGTGCGCGGTGACCTCCACCTTGCGCGTCGTACGGTCCATCACCGGCTGGTTGATGCCCCGGTGGCCGTACTTCAGCTTGTAGGTGCCGAGCCCCAGCGCGCGCCCGAACAGCTGGTTGCCGAAGCAGATCCCGAAGTAGGGCACGCCCCGCTCGAGCAGGCCCTTGAGCAGCTCGACCTGCGAGGTGGTCGCGGCCGGGTCGCCGGGACCGTTGGAGAAGAACACGCCGTCGGGGGCGACCGCGAGCACGTCCTCGACCGTCGAGAGCGCGGGCAGCACGTGCACCTCGATGCCCCGCTCGGCCATCCGGTGCGGGGTCATCGACTTGATCCCGAGGTCGACCGCGGCCACGGTGAACCGCTTCTCGCCCTGCGCCGGGACGACGTAAGGCTCGGCCGTGGAGACCTCGCCGGCAAGCTCGGCGCCCGCCATCTCCGTGGAGTCCAGCACCCGGCGGCGCAGCGCCTCGGGGTCGGTCTCGACGGTGGAGATCCCCACCCGCATCGCGCCACGCTCGCGCAGGTGCCGGGTGAGCGCGCGCGTGTCGACGCCGGCGATGCCCACCACGCCCTGGGCGCGCAGGTCGTCGCCGAGGGAGCGGCGGGCGCGCCAGCTGCTCGGCACGCGTGCGGGGTCGCGCACCACGTAGCCGCTGACCCAGATCTTGCGCGACTCGGGGTCCTCGTCGTTCATGCCGGTGTTGCCGACGTGCGGCGCGGTCATCACCACGACCTGGCGGTGGTACGACGGGTCGGTGAGCGTCTCCTGGTAGCCGGACATGCCGGTGGAGAACACGGCCTCGCCGAACGTCTCGCCCTCCGCACCGAACGACTCCCCGCGGAAGCAGCGACCGTCCTCGAGGACGAGCAGGGCCGGGGTCCGGCGCCGCGAGACGGGGTGGTCGAGCGTCTCGGGACCACTCACTTGGTGTTCTCCTTCGCGAGCTTGCTGATGGTCTGGATCCAGTGGTCGTGGGCCGCGGTCACCGACCGGTCGGTGCCCGGCGGCGCCGTCGCGCCGTGCGGGCCGGACGAGTCGCTGAGGCGGAAGCCGGTGTCGAGCAGCAGGTCGCCGTGCTGCCAGGTGAGCACCAGCAGGCCGTGCGGAGGCACCACCTTGCCGGCGATGCCCTGGTCGTGGCGGGCGCCCCGCAGCGCGGTGGCCGGGATCCGGAACGACCCCCGCTCGCGCAGCACGTCGACGCCGTCCTCGGACAGCTCGAGCCGGCACCCGCCACGCACGCCGAGGCCCTGCGCGAGCACCCGGTCGAGCCAGTCGCCGCTGACCGTCGTACCGATGTAGCGGCCGTCGGCGGTCAGTGTCGGCTCCCCGTCGTGATCGGGTACCGGAACCAGCGGCGGTACGTCGTGGCGGCGGACCCGGTGGTGCCAGCCGCGCCACATGCCGACGTAGGCCAGCACCAGGACCGCGGCCAGGATCAGCACCGACGGCCAGACATCGCCGATCCCGGACTGGCCGGCGTCGGCGGCCAGCACCGGCGTCACTGCGGCTTCCCGTCGAGCACGGTGGCCCGGCCGCGCAGGAAGGTGGCGACCACCTGCCCCGGCAGCTCCATGCCGGCGTAGGGCGTGTTGCGCGACAGCGACGACAGCGCCCCGGCGTCGACGACACGGTGCACCTCCGGGTCGAGCAGCACGAGGTTGGCGGGCTCCCCCTCGGCGAGCGGGCGCCCGTGGCCGGAGAGCCCCCCGATCCGCGCCGGGACCGCGGACATCCGCTCCGCGACCCCGGCCCAGTCGAGCAGTCCGGTCTCCACCATGGTGGCCTGCACGATCGAGAGTGCCGTCTCCAGGCCGAGCATCCCGAACGCGGCGGCCTGCCACTCGCAGTCCTTGTCCTCGTGCGGGTGCGGCGCGTGGTCGGTGGCCACCACGTCGATCGTCCCGTCGGCCAGGCCGCCACGCAGCGCCTGGACGTCGGCGGCCGAGCGGAGCGGCGGGTTGACCTTGTAGATCGGGTCGTACGTCGCGGCCAGCTCGTCGGTCAGCAGCAGGTGGTGCGGGCACACCTCGGCGGTGACCGGCCAGCCCTTGCTCTTCGCCCAGCGGACGATCTCGACCGAGCCGGCGGTGGAGACGTGGCACACGTGCAGCCGGGAGCCGACGTGGGCGGCGAGCAGGCAGTCGCGGGCGATGATCGCCTCCTCGGCGACCGCGGGCCAGCCGCGCAGGCCGAGCCGGCCGGAGAGCTCGCTCTCGTTCATCTGCGCGTCCTCGGTCAGCCGCGGCTCCTGCGCGTGCTGGGCGATGACGCCGTCGAAGGCCTTGACGTACTCCAGCGCCCGGCGCATCAGGACCGGGTCGGCCACGCACTTGCCGTCATCGGAGAAGACCCGCACCCGTGCGGCGGAGTCGGCCATCGCGCCGAGCTCGGCGAGCTGCCGGCCCTCGAGGCCGACGGTCACCGCGCCGACCGGGAAGACGTCGCAGTGCCCGGCCTCGCGGCCGAGCCGCCAGACCTGCTCGACCACGCCGGCGGTGTCGGCGACCGGGTCGGTGTTGGCCATCGCGTGCACGGCCGTGAAGCCGCCCATCGCCGCGGCCAGCGTGCCGGTCTCCACGGTCTCGGCGTCCTCGCGGCCGGGCTCGCGCAGGTGGGTGTGCAGGTCGACCAGCCCCGGCAGGGCGACGAGCCCGTCGGCGTCGACCACCTCGGTGTCCCGGGCGGCCAGGTCGCTGCCGATGGCGGCGATCGTGCCGTCCGCGAGCAGCAGGTCGGCCGGCTCGCCGCCGAGCACCCGGGCGTTCTTGATCAGGTAGCTGCTCACTCGCTGGCTCCGTCCTCGTCGGTGGGGGCGCCGGTCTCGGCGACGGTGGACAGTGCCGGCTCGCTGCCGCCGAGCAGCAGGTAGAGCACGGCCATGCGCACGGCGACACCGTTGGTCACCTGCTCCACGATCACCGACCGCGGCGAGTCGGCCACGTCGGCGGTGATCTCCATGCCGCGCACCATCGGCCCGGGGTGCATCACCAGGGTGTGGTCCTGCAGCGCGGCCATCCGGCGTCCGTCGAGGCCGTAGCGGCGGCTGTACTCCCGCACGGTCGGGAAGAAGGAGGCGTTCATCCGCTCGCGCTGCACCCGCAGCATCATCACCACGTCGCACTTGGGCAGCACGGCGTCGAGGTCGTAGCTGGTCTCGACGTCCCAGCCCTCCACGCCGACCGGTAGCAGCGTCGGCGGGCCCACGAGCGTCACGTCCGCGCCGAGCGTCTTGAGCAGCAGCGCGTTGGACCGCGCGACCCGGCTGTGCAGGATGTCTCCGACGATCGCCACCTTGCGGCCGTCGAGGTCGCCGAGGTGGCGCCACATCGTGAACGCGTCCAGCAGCGCCTGGGTCGGGTGCTCGTGAGTGCCGTCGCCGGCGTTCACCACGCTCGAGCGGGACCAGCCCGCGTGCGCGAGCATGTGCGGAGCGCCGGAGGCCCAGTGGCGTACGACGACCGCGTCGGCGCCCATCGCCTCGAGGGTCAGCGCGGTGTCCTTCAGCGACTCGCCCTTGCTCAGGCTCGAGCCCTTGGCGGAGAAGTTGATGACGTCGGCGGAGAGCCGCTTGGCGGCCGCCTCGAACGACGTACGCGTGCGCGTGGAGTCCTCGAAGAACAGGTTCACGACCGTGCGGCCGCGCAGCGCGGGCAGCTTCTTGATCGGCCGGTCGGCCAGCGACCGCAGCTCCTCGGCCGTGCGCAGGACCAGCTCGGCGTCGGTGCGGGTGAGGTCCGCGGCGCTCAGCAGGTGGCGCTTCACCTCGCCACCTCCTCGGATGTCGAACCTGTCGCGACGCCGTCGGTGATCGTGACCGCGTCCTCCTCGTCGAACTCGCGCACCCGGACCGCCACGGTCTCGACGAGCGAGGTCGGGAGGTTCTTGCCGACGAAGTCGGCCCGGATCGGCAGCTCGCGGTGGCCGCGGTCGACCAGCACCGCCAGCCGCACGGCCCGGGGGCGGCCGAGGTCGTTGAGCGCGTCGAGCGCGGAACGGATGGTGCGCCCGGAGAACAGCACGTCGTCGACGAGCACCACGACCTTGTCGTCGATGCCTCCGGGCGGGATGTCGGTGGGCAGCAGCGCCCGCGCCGGACGCATGCGGAGGTCGTCGCGGTACATCGTGACGTCGAGGGAGCCGACCGGGACGTCCACGCCCTCGACGGAGGCGATCTTCTCGGCGATCCGCCGGGCCAGGGGCACACCGCGCGACGGGATGCCGAGCAGGACCAGGGAGGAGGCGCCCTTGTTGCGTTCGAGGATCTCGTGGGCGATGCGGGTCAGTGCGCGGGAGATGTCACGCGCGTCGAGGACCACTCGGGGGGCCGAGAGCTGGGCAGCCACAGGCGGCCGGACCTCCTTCTCCGCCTCACGGGACGGCTCGTTAAAGGATGTCGAACGTGTCTGACTCTACAGCAGTCACGAGAGAGGTTCCGCAAGGGAGTCACCAACTCACCCAGCTGGCCGACGTGTCGGGCAGTCCAGGAGCCCTCAGCGGGCGGGGCCAGGGGGAGCGGCGCGGGTCAGGCGGGGATCGGCGGGCCGACGACCTCGAGGCCGTAGCGCGCGCCGACCTCGTTCCAGCGGCCGATCTCCTCCGCCATCGGGAGGCCGTCGTCGCCGGGCAGCCTCCGCTCGGCGGCCGGCATCCCCACCTCGTCGTACAGGTGGAGCAGGTGGCCGGGCGCGGTGAGCGCGAGGATGCGCGCCGGTCGCTCGCCGCGGATGCGGAAGGCGTGCGGAAGGCTCTTGGGCAGGTAGAGGAACGAGCCGGTGGACAGCTCGAAGGTCTCCTCCCCCGCGCGGTAGGTCATCGCGCCCTCGAGGAGGTAGAACGCCTCCGCCTCCCGGGTGTGCCGGTGCAGCGGTGTGGCCACGCCCGGCGGCTGGGTCACCACCGCCAGCCCGAGCAGCCCCTCGGTCTGCTCTGCGTTCACGAGGTGCTCGAACAGCGAGCCCATCGCCCACGTCATCGGGCCGGTGCCGGCGGGGCGGTGCACCACTCCGGTGCCGGAGATCTGGTCCATGGTCATGACGACCTCCTGAGAGTTTCGCCCGAAGCCGATTCGGGTGAATACCGCTACGCTAGAAGGCGTGGCAGAGCCGGTCAAGACCCGTCCATACCGCTCGCGGGTGCGTGCCGAGCGGGCCCGGCAGACCCGGCGGGCCGTGCTGGCCGCCGCCGGCGACCTGTTCCGCGAGGGTGGGTACGCGAGCACCTCGGTCGCCGACGTGGCGGCCCGGGCCGGGGTCGCGGTGGACACCGTCTACGCCAGCGTCGGCCGCAAGCCGCAGCTGCTGCTCGCCGTGCTCGACATGGTGCTCGCCGGAGCCGAGGAGCCGGTGGCGGCCGAGGACCGCGACTACGTGCGCGCCGTCCGCGCCGCCGCGACGGCCGAGCAGAAGATCGCGACGTACGCGACCGCCCTCGGCGTCCTGCTGCCGAGGACCGCGCCCCTGCTCGCCGCGCTCCGCGAGGCGGCCCGCACCGAGCCCGGCTGCGCGACGGTGTGGCGACAGGTCAACTACCGGCGTGCCGAGAACATGCTGCGCCTCGCCGAGGACCTGCGCGAGACCGGCCGGCTGCGCGACGACCTCACCGACCTGGAGGTCGCGGACATCGTCTGGTCCACCAACGCCGTGGAGTTCTACGAGCTGCTCACCGCGCGCGGCTGGGACCCGGACCGCTTCGCCGCCTTCCTCACCGACCTGTGGTCGCGGGTGCTGCTGAAGCCGTCCTGAGCCGCGCCTGCTCAGCCGAGGTCGCGCAGCGCGTCCTCGACCGCCCGGTGGAACGTCGGGTAGGCATAGATCATCGAGCGCAGGGTCCCGGTCGGGACCTCCGCGTGCACCGCCGTGGTGAGCATCGAGAGCACCTCGCCGCCCGTGGGCCCGACGGAGGTGGCGCCGACCAGGACGCCGCGGTCGGCGTCCTCGACGAGCTTGATGAGCCCTTCGGCCTTGTGGATCCAGCCGCGGGACGAGGACCCCAGCTGCGCCGTCCCCGTGCGCACCGACAGCCCCGCATCGCGGGCCTGCTGCTCGGTCATGCCCACGGACCCGACCTCCGGATCGGTGAAGGTCACCCGCGGCACCGCGCGGTAGCCGGCCGCCGGACCCTCCTCACCGAGGAGGTCACGCGCGGCGACCGCGGACTGGTACATCGACACGTGCGTGAACGCGCCCTTGCCGGTGATGTCCCCGATCGCCCACAGCCCGTCGACGACCCGCATCCGTTCGTCGACATCGAGCGAGCGCGCCGACGGGTCGAGGCCGACCGTCTCCAGGCCGACGTCGGAGAGGTTCGGCCTTCGGCCGGCGGCGACGAGCAGCCGGTCGAAGGTCAGCTCCTGGCCGTCGGCGGAAACGGTGAAGCGCCCCTCGTCGTACGCCACCGTGGAGATCTGCACGCCGGTCAGCACCTGGATGCCCTCGCCCGCGAAGACGTCGGTGACCACCGCGCTGGCCTCGGGCTCCTCGGGGGCGAGGATGCGCGGGGCCACCTCGAGCACGGTGACCTTGGAACCGAACCGGGCGAACGCCTGGGCGAGCTCGGCGCCGATCGCACCGCCGCCGATGACACCCAGGGAGGCGGGCACGGACTCGGCCGGAACGGCGTCGCGGTTGGTCCAGTACGGCGTGCCGGCCAGCCCGTCCACCGGCGGGACCGCCGGCGCCGTGCCGGTGTTGAGCACCACTCCGCGGCGCGCCCGGAAGGTGCGGCCGTCCACCTCGACGGTCCGCTCGCCGGTCAGCCGCCCGTGACCGCGGACGAAGCTCACCCCCGCCTTCTCGAGGCGCTCGACGGCGACGGTGTCGTCCCAGTCGTCGGTGGCCTCCTCGCGGATGCGCTGGGCGACCTTCTCCCACTCCGGCGTGGTGGTGCTCTCCCCCGCCAGGTCGGGCACCCTGCGTGCCTCGGCCAGCGCGTCGGCCGCCCGGACCATCATCTTGGTCGGGACGCAGCCGTAGTAAGGGCACTCGCCGCCGACCAGCCGCTCGTCGACCCCGACCACCTTGAGGCCGGCTTGGGCCAGCGTGGTCGCCAGCGCCTCCCCGCCCGGTCCGAGACCCACCACCACCACGTCGACGTCTTCAGCTGCCATGCTGCCAGCCAACCACCACGGTCAACCGTGCGCTTCCCCACGAGAACTGCCGGTTCCCGTGCGTTGCTTCACGAGGGCAGTGGCAGTTTCGCGACATACCCTGCGAAACTTCCCGTGGGCGGTCAGGCGGTGAGGGCGGCCTTGTCGCGGACGATGTTGCCGAGCACGCCGTTGACGAACGCCGGCGACTCGTCGGTGGACAGGTCGCGCACGAGGCTCATCGCCTCGCTGACCGCGACCGCGTCGGGCAGCTCGTCGACGTACAGGATCTCGTAGACGCCGAGCCGCAGCGCGTTGCGGTCCACGGTCGGCATCCGCTCCAGCGTCCAGCCCTGGGCGTACGTCGAGATCAGCTCGTCGATGCGCGCCTGGTGCTCGACCACGCCGCGGATCAGCTTGACGGTGTACTCGTTGACCGGTGGCTCACCGGCGATCACCCGCTCGTCGAGCGTCTCGCCCAGCGGCAGCCGGCGCACCTCGCACTCGAAGAGGATGTCCAGCGCGCGCTTGCGGGCCTTGGAGCGAGCGGCCATCAGCCTCTCGCCCCTCACTGGGCCCCTCACTGGGAGACTCGGCCCTGGTAGCTGCTGTCGCGGGTGTCGACCTTGATCTTCTCGCCGGTCGTGATGAACAGCGGGACCTGGATCTCGTGGCCGGTCTCGAGGCGCGCGGGCTTGGTGCCGCCGGTGGAGCGGTCGCCCTGCAGGCCGGGCTCGGTGTACTCGACGCTCAGCTCGACCGAGGCGGGCAGCTCGATGTAGAGCACCCGGCCCTCGTTGGTGGCGACGATCGCCTCCTGGTTCTCGAGCATGAAGTTCTTGGCGTCCCCGACGAGGTCCGGCGTGACCTCGATCTGGTCGTAGGTGCCGGTGTCCATGAAGACGTAGTTGGTGCCGTCGTTGTAGAGGTACTGCATCGTGCGCTTGTCGACGTTGGCCACGTCGACCTTCACGTCGGCGTTGAACGTCTTGTCGACGACCTTGCCCGACTCCACGTTCTTGAGCTTGGTGCGCACGACCGCGCCGCCCTTGCCGGGCTTGTGGTGCTGGAACCAGATGACCGACCAGAGCTGGCCGTCCAGGTTGAGCACCATGCCGTTCTTGAGGTCGTTGGTCGTTGCCATGCGCGTGTGATCCTGCTCTTTCGTCGTGGGAACAGCGGCCAAGTCTAGGTCAGCGCCCGGCCGTCCTCCGAATCGGCGGCCCAGGCGACCACCCCGTATGACGCACCGCCGGACGTCATACACCCAGGCGCCCCAGGCGACCACCCCGTATGACGCACCGCCGGACGTCATACGCCCCGGCGGCCCAGGCGACCACTTCGCATGACGCCAGCGGAAGCGGTCAGGCGGAGATCTCGCCGAACGCCCCGGTCAGCAGCGCCGGGTCGGGCGACTGCAGCACCGTCGGCCGGGCCAGGCCCTCGAGCACCACGAAGCGCAGCTGGTCCCCGCGGGTCTTCTTGTCCACCTTCATCGCCTCGTGCAGCTGACCCCAGGTGGCGCCGTGGTACGTGGTGGGCAGCCCGACCAGCTCGAGCACCGACCGGTGCCGCTCGGCGGTGGCCTCGTCGAGCCGCCCGGCCAGCCGCGCCAGCTCGGCGACGTAGCGCATCCCGATCGCCACCGCCGCTCCGTGCCGGAACCGGTAGCGCTCGGCCTTCTCGATCGCATGGCCCAGCGTGTGGCCGTAGTTGAGCACCTCACGGCCCGGGTGCCCGGCGGAGCCGCCGGTCTCCTTCAGGTCGGAGACCACCACGTCGATCTTCACCCGGATCGCCCGCTCGATGAGCTCGCGCAGGGCCGGGGAGCCGGACGTGGTGGCCGCGTCCGGGTCGCCCTCCACCAGGTCCAGGATCGCCGGGTCGGCGATGAAGCCGCACTTGATCACCTCGGCCAGCCCGCTCACCAGCTCGTTGCGCGGAAGGGTCTCCAGCGTCGCCAGGTCGCACAGCACCCCGGCCGGCTCGTGGAAGGCCCCGACGAGGTTCTTGCCCTCCGAGGTGTTCATGCCCGTCTTGCCGCCCACCGCGGCGTCGACCATGGCCAGCAGCGTGGTGGGCATGTGCACCACCTTGACGCCCCGCAGCCAGGTCGCCGCGACGAAGCCACCCATGTCGGTGGTGGAGCCGCCCCCGACGGTGACGACCGCGTCGGAACGGGTGAAACCGGTCTGCCCGAGCACCTGCCAGCAGAACGACGCCACCGGCGCGAGCTTGGCCTCCTCGCCGTCGGGGATCTCGATCGCGTGCGCGTCGTAGCCCTGCGCGGCGAGGTCGTCCCGCACCGCCTCGCCGGTGGTGGCGAGCGCGTGGGGGTGGATCACCGCGATTCGCTGCACACCTTCGCCGAGCATCGCCGACAGCTCACCGAGCAGCCCGGTCCCGACACGTACGTCGTACGGCGAGGCGCCGCCGACGTGCAGCACCGACTGCTCAACGTGCGAACCCTGCGACCCCTGCTCGCTCACGGCTGCTCACCCTTCTCGACCATCGTCGCGACCTCCTCGGCCACGTCCTCGGGGCTGCGCCCGTCCGTCTCCACCACGAACGTAGCCACTCCCTCGTAGACCGGTGTCCGCTCGTCGAGCATTGCCTTGACCCGCGCGCGCACGTTGCCGAGCAGCAGCGGCCGCCCGACGCCGAGGCCCACGCGCTTGACCGCGTCGGAGAGCCCGACCCGCAGGAAGACCACGCGGTGCTCGGCCAGCGCGGAGCGGGTGCCCGGGTCCAGCACCGCTCCCCCGCCGAGCGCCAGCACGCCGGGGTGGTCGCGCAGCGCCTCGTTGACCGCCGAGCGCTCGAGGGCCCGGAAGTGCTCCTCGCCGTCGTCGACGAAGATCTCCGAGATCGACCGGCCCTCGGCTGCCTCGATGTCCTCGTCGGTGTCGCGCACCGCCGCGCCCCACCGTGCCGCGAGCAGCCGGGCGACCGTGCTCTTGCCTGCCCCCATCGGCCCGACCAGCACCACCCGAGGGCCCGGCGGCCGGGCGGTCACCCCGCCGGCGCTCATCGGATCCGCAGGTGGGACAGGTAGCTCTCGGCGTTGCGGCGGGTCTCGCCGACCGAGTCGCCGCCGAACTTCTCCAGCACCACGTCGGCGAGCACCAGCGCGACCATCGCCTCCGCGACGATGCCGGCTGCGGGGACCGCGCAGACGTCCGAGCGCTGGTGGTGGGCGACGGCCCCCTCGCCGGTGGCCACGTCGACGGTGCGCAACGCGCGCGGCACGGTCGCGATCGGCTTCATCGCCGCCCGCACCCGCAGCACCTCGCCGGTCGACATGCCGCCCTCGGTGCCCCCGGAGCGGCCGGAGGCGCGCCGGATGCCGTCCCGGGTGCTCACGATCTCGTCGTGGGCCTTCGAGCCCGGGTCCGCGGCGAGGTCGAAGCCGTCGCCGACCTCGACGCCCTTGATCGCCTGGATGCCCATCAGCGCGCCGGCCAGCCGGGCGTCGAGCCGCCGGTCCCAGTGCACGTGGGAGCCGAGCCCCGGCGGCAGGCCGTCCACGACCACCTCGACGACGCCCCCGAGGGTGTCGCCGTCCTTGTGCGCCTGGTCGATCGCGGCGACCATCGCCTTGCTCGCGTCCGGGTCCAGGCACCGCACCGGGTCCGCGTCGAGGTAGCCGACGTCCTGAGGACCGGGCACGGAGCCCCGAGGCGCCGCCACACCGCCGAGCTCGACGACGTGGGAGACCACCTTCGCGCCGACCGACTGGCGCAGGAACGCGGTCGCCACCGCACCGAGCGCGACCCGCGCCGCGGTCTCCCGCGCCGAGGCCCGCTCCAGGATCGGCCGGGCCTCCTCGAAGTCGTACTTCTGCATGCCGACCAGGTCCGCGTGTCCCGGTCGCGGCCGGGTCAGCGCGGCGTTGCGGGCCAGGGACTCCAGCTCCGCCTCGTCGACCGGGTCGGCGGCCATCACCTTGTCCCACTTGGCCCATTCCGAGTTGCCCACGCGGATGGCCACCGGGCTGCCGAGCGTGCGCCCGTGCCGCAGCCCGCCGATGAGCTCGACCTCGTCCTGCTCGAACTTCATCCGGGCGCCACGGCCGTAGCCGAGCCGGCGCCGCGCCAACGCGTCGATGACGTCGCGCGACGACACCTCGACGTGGGCAGGAAGACCTTCGAGTACGGCGACCAGGGCCGGGCCGTGGGACTCGCCCGCAGTGAGCCAACGCAGCATGCGGTCAGTGTTTCACGGCGCTCCCGGCGCTCGGTCAGGCGTACCACGCAGCGACATAGGGCCCGGCGAGGACGCCGACCACCGCGCCCACCAGCATGAACGGCCCGAAGGGGTAGGCCTTGCGGTCGACCAGGCGCAACAGCGAGAGCAGCAGCCCGCCGACGCCGCCGAGCAGGAAGCCGGCGTAGACCCCGGTCAGCAGCACCGCCCAGCCCAGGTAGCCGAGCGCGAGGCCGAGCACCCCGGAGAGCCGCACGTCGCCGTACCCCATCCCGCGCGGGTAGACGAACCACAGCACGAAGAAGGTGCCGCCCGAGACCAGCCACCCCCAGCCCGCGGTGACCAGCGCGTGCCAGTCGCCGGTCACCGCCGCGGACAGCACGGCCAGCACGATGACCACGACGTACGACGGCGCGATGATCCTCGTCGGCAGCAGCCGGGTCCGCCAGTCGATCACCGCCAGGGCGACGCCGACCGGCGCGAGGTAGAGCAGGAACGTCAGCTCAGGGGCCCACCCGGTGCGGGCGCCCAGCAACCCGGCCACCACCGCGGCGGCGACGGCCGTCCGCCCGCGCAGCCCGGGCCGCCGCGCGATGTCGGTGTAGAGCTCCTTGGGCTCCTCGACCACCGGCTCGACGGCCTCCCGCGGCGCGACCTCCGGGCCCTCCACGGGTTCGGGCACCGGCTCGGGGGCAGGTTCGGGCACCTGGGCGATCAGCGCCGGGACCAGCAGGCCGGTGAGGAAGCCGTAGGCCGCACACGCCAGCGCGGCGGACAGGGACCACGTCACGCGGCGACCTTAGCCGCTGCGGCGCTCCAGCTCGCGCTCCCCCGCGGCACGCATCGCCGCCAGTGGCGCCGGCCGGCACCCGGTCATCAGCTCGACCTGGAGCACCGCCTGGTGCACCAGCAGGTCCAGCCCGCCGACCAGCACCCGCCCGTCCCGGCGGGCCCGGACGGCAAGCGGCGTCGGCCACGGCTCGTAGATCACCTCGAAGACCGCCCGGACACCGTCGAGCAGACCGAGCACGCCGTCGTCCTGCGCGGCCGCCGGGATCGTGGAGACCAGCACGTCCGCGCCCGGGACCGGCGCGCCGAAGGGACGTACGTCGACGGCGGGCGAGCTCGGGTGCCGGGCCGCCGCGGCCAGCGTCTCCTGCGCACGCACCTCGTCACGGACCACGAGCGTGACCGTCGTGCAGCCCAGGTCGGCCAGGGCAAGCACCGCCGAGGCGGCGGTGGCACCGCCGCCGAGCACCAGCGCGGCGTCCACCGGCCCGTCGTACCGTTCGCGCAGCGCCGCCGCGATGCCGGGGATGTCGGTGTTGTGACCGCTGCGCCGGCCGCCGTCGAGGACCACGGTGTTGGCCGCCTGCGCCTGCCGCGCACGGTCGCTCAGCTCGTCGACCAGCGGGACCACCGCCCGCTTCAGCGGCATGGTCAGCGACAGCCCGCGCCACGACGCGTCGAGCCCGTCGAGGAACTCCGCGAGCCCGCCCTCGGTCAGCTCGACCGCCTCGTAGGCCCAGCCCAGGCCGAGCTCGGCGTAGGCCGCGCGGTGCAGCACCGGCGACAGCGAGTGCGCGATCGGGCTGCCCAGCACCGCGCAGCGCATCGCCCCCCTGCTCCGCATGGCCGGTTCGGTCATCGGCTCAGCAGTGGTCCGACTGCGCGCACCACCGGTCGAACTCGGCCTTGTTCTTGAGGTGCTGCGCGTAGCTGGTCGCGAACTTGGTGACGCCGGTGTCGGGGTTGGTGGTCACGAAGTACAGCCAGGTGCCCTTCGCCGGCGCCAGCGCGGCGCGGATCGCCTTCTCCCCCGGCGCCGAGATCGGCGTCGGCGGCAGGCCGGGGAACTTGTAGGTGTTGTACGGCGAGTCCGAGCCGCGGTCGCTGTCGCTGGTGCCGACGCTGCCGTCCTTGCCGACCGCGTAGTGCACGGTCGAGTCGAACTGCAGCGGCATGCCCTTGTCGAGGCGGTTGTAGATGACCCGCGCCACCTTCGGGAAGTCCTTGTCGAAGCGGGCCTCGGCCTGCACCAGGCTGGCCACCACCATCACGTCGTGCGGGGAGTGCCCGAGCTCCTTGGCCTTGGCGGCGAGGTCGAGGTGCGCGGCCTCCTGCTCGTAGCGGTCCACCATCTTGCTCAGGATGGAGCGCGGAGTGGCGTTCGGCGGCAGCATGTAGGTCGCCGGGTAGAGGTAGCCCTCGGGGTTGCCGTGGGCGTAGCCAGGCAGCCCGATGCGCGCGGGCTTGTCGAGGACCTTGCGGAAGGCCCGCCTCGAGAAGTCCGACCCCTGGGCCAGCTTGGCGACGATCTGCTTGACGGTGAGGCCCTCGGGGATGGTGACCGCGCTCTGCACCAGGTTGTCGGGGTTCACCAGCACGCCCAGGGCGTTCTTGGCCGACATCTTGTGCTTGAGCTGGTAGAAGCCGACCTGGATGCCGACCGACCGCGGGTCCTTGCGCGCCACGTCGATGAACGCCTGGGCGCTCTTGACGACGTCCTTCTCCTTCAGGGTCGCGGCGATGTCGGAGGACGCGTCGCCCTTCTTGACCTCGACCACCACGGAGCCGGTGCCCGCTCCGCTGTAGTCGGGGGGCGGGCTCAGCTTCTCCTTCAGCGCGGAGACGCCCACGGTGTACACCGCGAAAGCGCCGCCCACCAGCACGGCCAACGACAGCAGCACCGCCAGGCAGCCGAAGGCGCGCTTGCGCGGCCGAGGCTTCTTGTGGTGCCCGAGCTCCAGTCCCACATCGCTCACGTGTGGCTCACTCACTCACTCTCGTCGCCCCGTGCGGTCTGTTCGCGCGTCACGACAATCTCGCCGGGCGCGGCCCCCGTGCTGCGTTCCGTGTCCAGGGCATTCTGCAAGATCACCACGGCGGCGGCCTGGTCGACCACCGCCCGGCGCTTCTGCCCCTTCCTGCCCTGCCCTCTCAGCACCGCCTCCGCGGTCACCGTGGACAGCCGCTCGTCGCACAGGCGCACCGGGACCGGCGTGACGGCTCCGGCGATCCGCGCGGCGAACTCGCGCACCTTAGCCGCCGCGGGCCCCTCGCCGCCAGACAGCGAGCGCGGCAGCCCGACGACGACCTCGAGCGCATCCTCCTCGCGGGCCAGCTCGGCGAGGCGGCGCAGGTCGCCCGGGCCACGACGGACGGTCTCCACCGGCGTGGCGATCATCCCGGACGGGTCCGAGCGCGCCACCCCGATGCGGGCGTCGCCCACGTCGACGCCGAGCCGCACACCGCGCCTCACCGGGTGGTAGCCACCCTGCCGACCTCGTGCTCGACCTCCTGCAGCGCCTGCTCGGCGTTGGCCGGGTCGGCGCCGCCGCCCTGGGCCACGTCGTCCTTGCCGCCGCCGCTGCCGCCGAGCGCGCTCGCGGCGATCTTCACCAGCGCGTTGGCCGACACGCCCCACGCGCGGGCCTCGTCGTTGACGGCGACCACCACCGCCGGCTTGCCGTTGCTGGAGCCGATGATCGTCACCACCCCCGGCCGGCCGGCCGGGAGCCGGCCGCGGACGTCGAGGGCGAGCTTGCGCACGTCGCCGGCCGAGGCGCCCTCCGCGCGGTGGCCCACGAACGCGACGCCGTAGACGTCGCGGGCGTCCTCGGCCAGCCGGCCTCCGGCGGCGAGCAGCTGCTGGACGCGGACGCGTTCGATCTCCCGCTCCGCGTCGCGCAGCCGCTCGACGATGTCGTTGACCCGCTCGGGCAGCTCCTCGGGGCGTACCTTGAGCGCCTCGCTGAGCTGGGAGACCAGCACGTGCTCGCGGGCCAGGAAGTGGTAGGCGTCGGAGCCGACGAGCGCCTCCACGCGGCGTACGCCGGAGCCGATCGAGGACTCGCCGAGCAGCTTGATCACCCCGAGCTGGCCGGAGCGGCCCGCGTGGGTGCCGCCGCACAGCTCGCGAGCCCAGTCGCCGACGGAGACCACGCGCACCTCGTCGCCGTACTTCTCCCCGAACAGTGCCATCGCGCCGGAGCGGCGCGCCTCCTCCTGGGTCATGATCTCCGCGTGCACGCCGAGGTCGGCGAGCACCAGGTCGTTCACCCTGGCCTCGACGTCGGCCATGGCCGACGGCGGCACCGCTCCGGAGGCGGAGAAGTCGAACCGGAAGCGGCCCGGCGCGTTCTCCGACCCGGCCTGGGTCGCGGTCTCCCCCAGCGCCTCCCGGAACGCCTTGTGCACCATGTGGGTGGCGGTGTGCGCGCGGCTGATCGACTTGCGACGCTCGAGGTTCACCAGCGCCTGGGCCTGCGCGCCGAGGACGACCTCGCCGGAGAGCACCTTCGCCTGGTGCACGATCAGCCCGGAGATCGGCGACTGCACGTCGAGGACCTGGACGGTGGCACCGTTGGCGAGCTCGATCACGCCCTGGTCGGCGAGCTGGCCGCCGCCCTCAGCGTAGAACGGGGTCCGGTCCAGCACCAGCTCGATCTCGTCGCCCTCGTGGGCGGAGCCGGCCACCCCGGCGCCCGCGACGATGCCGCGCACGGTCCCCTCGGTGACGACCTCGTCGTAGCCGGTGAACTCGACCGCACGGCCGATGGTGTCGGCGACCTCGCGGTAAGCACCGGCGTCGGCGTGCCTGCCCTTCTTGGACTTCGCGTCCGCCTTCGCGCGCTCCCGCTGCTCGGTCATCAGCCGGCGGAAGCCCTCCTCGTCGACGGCCAGGCCCTGCTCGCCGGCCATCTCGAGGGTGAGGTCGATCGGGAAGCCGTAGGTGTCGTGCAGGGCGAACGCCTTGCTGCCCGACAGCCGGGGCTCACCGGCCGCCTTGGCCTCCTGCGCGGCGAGGTCGAAGATCGTCGTGCCGGTGCGCAGCGTCTGCCGGAACGCGTCCTCCTCGGCGTAGGCGATCGTGGAGATCCGCTGCCAGTCGGTGACCAGCTCGGGGTAGGACAGCGCCATCTTGTCGCGACTGACCGGCAGCAGCTCGGTCAGCGTGCGGTCCTCGACGCCCAGCAGGCGCATAGAGCGGACCGCGCGACGCAGCAGCCGGCGCAGCACGTAGCCGCGGGCCTCGTTGCCCGGGGTCACCCCGTCCGCGATCAGCATCATGCCGCTGCGCACGTGGTCGGCGACCACCCGGAAGCGCACGTCGTCCTGCGGGTCGGCGCCGTAGCGCTTGCCGGAGAGCTCGGCGGCCTTCTCGATCACCGGGAAGATCTCGTCGATCTCGTACATGTTGTCCTTGCCCTGGAGCAGGTACGCCACGCGCTCGAGGCCCATGCCGGTGTCGATGTTCCGGCTCGGCAGCGGGCCGAGGATGTCGAAGTCCTCCTTGCTGCGGACGTCGCTGAGCTCCTCCTGCATGAACACGAGGTTCCAGAACTCGAGGTAGCGGTCGCCGGCCTCCCAGTCGCGCTCGGCGCCGAACTCGGGGCCGCGGTCGATGAGGATCTCGCTGCACGGGCCGCCCGGGCCGGGCACGCCCATGTTCCAGTAGTTGTCCTTCTTGCCCAGTCGCACGATCCGGTCGTCGGGGAGGCCGGCGATCCGCTTCCACAGCGCGATCGCCTCCTCGTCCTCGTGATAGACCGAGGCGTAGAGCTTGTCCTCCGGGAGGCCGTAGCCGCCCTCGTCCTGCGGCTTGGTGACCAGCTCCCAGGCGAACTCGATCGCGCCTTCCTTGAAGTAGTCGCCGAAGGAGAAGTTGCCGTTCATCTGGAAGAACGTGCCGTGCCGGGTGGTCTTGCCGACCTCCTCGATGTCGAGGGTGCGCACGCACTTCTGCACGCTCACCGCGCGCTTGAAGCGCGGCGTCTCCTGGCCCAGGAAGTAGGGCTTGAAGGGCACCATGCCGGCGTTGACGAACAGCAGGTTGGGGTCGTCGAGCAGCAACGAGGCCGAGGGCACCACCTGGTGGCCACGCGCCTCGAAGTGCGCAATGAACCGGCGGCGGATCTCCGCGGTGTCCATCAGTTGTCGCCCTCTCTTCCCACTCGATCGTCTGGTCTCGGCTCTTCGGCATTCGGGTCATCGGGGCCCGGGCCGTCGTGGCCGGCACCCTGCGGGCCTATGGCATGTCGGGCCGCCGACAGCTCGGGGGTCCCATGAGGCACGAGGCCGAGGCGTTCACGCAAGTCGGTTTCCTTCTCGGCCATGCCGGCGCGGACCTCCTCGCCGAAGAGGTGGGCGCCCACGGACAGGCCGGCCAGCCGGTCGGCGAGGCCGTCGGGGGTGAACGCCTCGGCGGCGCGCCGGGCGCGGACCATGGCGTAGACCCCCGCTCCCGCACCGGCGACGAACCAGGCGGCGCGGCTCATCGCGGGTCCCCGCAGAGGCGCGGGCCCGGTCGGGGGGTGCTCATGCGGCGTCCTCGGTCGCGGCGGTCCGGTTCCGGAGCGTACGGCGCGCCTCGCGCAGGTCACGGCGACGCTGCCGGCGCGAGGCCTTGACCTGCTGGCGCATCTGGAACCGGATCCGGTTGCGGCTCTCGGCGGACAGCGCCCGGCGCACGCCGTACCCGAAGGAGAGGAGGCGCACCAGTGACTCGCCGAAGGCGAGCGAGGCGAACTGCTGCGCCGAGATCTGCTCGGCGGGCGGCTCGACCTCGGTGGGCCCGCCCACCGAGGTGATGAGGTACTCCCGCTCCGCGTGCACCGGTGGGGCGCTCGGCGGTGCCTGCAGCGACTCCAGCCGCCGGTCGAGCTCCTCGAGGCGGCCCCGGGACTCGGCCAGCTCGGCTGCCAGGCGCCGGCGACCCGACAGGACCACGAGCAGCACGCCGAGCACGACGACGAGCGCCACGCCCACGACCGCCGCAGCCGTCACCAGAAGAGCCGGATCCATAGGAGGTGACCCTACCTCCCGCCCTCACCCGGCGACGCGTCCCCTCGCACCAGGCGGCGCAGCCGCTCCCACCGCTCCTTGACCGCCGCCTCGGCGCCCAGCGAGGTGGGCTGGTAGTAGGCCGCCTCGGCGACCACATCGGGGGCGTACTGCTGCTCGGCGACGCCGAACGGCTCGTCGTGGGCGTACCGGTAGCCCTTGCCGTGGCCGAGCTTCTTCGAGCCCGAGTAGTGGGCGTCGCGCAGGTGTGAGGGGACGGGTCCGATCTTGCCGGCGCGCACGTCGGCGCTCGCCGCGTCGATCGCCTTGATCACCGCGTTGGACTTCGGGGCCAGCGCCAGCGCGATCGTGGCCTGGGCGAGGTTGAGGCGTGCCTCGGGCATACCGATCAGCGCGACCGCCTGGGCGGCGGCGACCGCGGTGGTCAGCGCCGAGGGATCGGCCAGGCCGATGTCCTCGCTCGCCAGGATGATCAGCCGGCGGGCGATGAACCGCGGGTCCTCCCCGGCCTCCATCATCCGTGCCAGGTAGTGCAGAGCGGCGTCCGCATCGGAGCCGCGCACCGACTTGATGAAGGCGCTGGTCACGTCGTAGTGCTGGTCGCCCTGGCGGTCGTAGCGGACCGCGGCCCGGTCCACCGCGGTCTCCGTGGTCGCCAGGTCCACCGAGTCGAGGCCCTGCGCCTGGGCCGCCCCGGCCGCCGCCTCCAGGTAGGTCAAGGCGCGGCGGGCGTCGCCGCCGGCCAGCCGGACCAGGTGCTCGAGCGCCTCGTCGTCGAGCCGGACTGCGCCGCCCAGCCCGCGCTCGTCGGTCAGCGCCTCGGCGATCACACCGCGGACGTCGTCGTCGGTGAGCGGTTCCAGGGTCAGCAGCAGCGAGCGCGAGAGCAGCGGCGAGATCACCGAGAAGAACGGGTTCTCGGTGGTCGCGGCCACCAGGGTCACCCACCGGTTCTCGACTCCCGGCAGGAGCGCGTCCTGCTGGGCCTTGGTGAAGCGGTGCACCTCGTCGACGAACAGCACCGTCTCCTCGCCGGTGCGGGCCAGCCGGCTGCGCGCCCCGTCGATCGCGGCCCGCACCTCCTTCACGCCCGCGGCGACCGCAGAGACCTCGACGAAGCTGCGGTTGGTCTGGAGGCTGACGATCGAGGCGATCGTGGTCTTGCCGGTGCCGGGCGGCCCCCACAGCAGCAGGGACATCGGCTGGTCGCCCTCGACGAGACGGCGCAGCGGCGCCCCCGGCGCCAGCAGGTGCTGCTGCCCGACGAGCTCCTCGAGGCGCCGCGGCCGCATCCGCACGGCCAGGGGTGCCGACGCGTGCGTGTTCCCGGCGAGCGTCCCACCGGAGCCCTGCGCGCGGGACGGCTCGCCCTCCGTCGTACCGATCTCGAACAGCCCGTCCACGCCCGCCACCCTATCCGGGGCCGTGCTGCCCAACCCGGGTCGGCTCAGGCCTGTCCGCCGTGGCCGAGCAGCGCTGCCGACGCGCGACGGTGCTCCTCCAGCGGGGTCCAGGTCTCGGAGAAACCGGGCTTCCCGAGGTCCTCGGTGGTGGTTGAGGCGCCCGGCACCGGGGTCCCCTGGCGGTCCACGCCCAGCGCCGAGAGCGTGACCGGCGTCGACGGCGCCGCCTCCAGCTCACCGGCGAAGTGGCAGGCCACCTTGTGCGTCCGGCCGATCTGGAGCAGCGGCGGCTCCTGCTTGGCGCAGATCTCCTGCGCCCGCCAGCAGCGCGTGCGGAACCGGCAGCCCGACGGCGGGTCGACCGGGCTGGGCACGTCGCCCTCGAGGCGGATCCGCTCGCGGCGCCCACCGACGGAGGCCTGCTTCACGTCCGGGACCGCAGAGAGCAGTGCCTGGGTGTAGGGGTGGTGCGGGTGCCGGTAGAGCGTCTCCCGGTCGGCGATCTCGACGATCTTGCCGAGGTACATCACCGCCACCTCGGGGCAGAAGTGCCGGACGATCGCCAGGTCGTGGGCGATGAACAGGAAGGCGATGTTGAACTCCTTCTGCACGTCCTGCAGGAGGTTCACCACCTGGGCCTGGATCGAGACGTCGAGCGCGGAGACCGGCTCGTCGGCCACCAGCACCTTCGGCTGCAGCGCGAGCGCCCGCGCGATGCCGATGCGCTGACGCTGGCCACCGGAGAACTCGCTCGGGTAGCGGTTGTAGTGCTCCGGGTTCAGACCCACCACTTCGAGGAGCTCGCGGACCCGGTTGAGCACCTGCTTCTCCGGCACCACCTTGTGCACCCGCAGCGGCGTGCCCACGATCGAGCCCACGGTGTGCCGCGGGTTCAACGAGCTGTAGGGGTCCTGGAAGATCATCTGGATCTCTTTGCGCAGCGGGAGCATCTGCTTGTTCGACAGGTTGCCGATCTCGCGACCCTCGAGCTGCATCGAACCCGACGTGGGGTCGTAGAGCCGGGTGATCAGCCGGCCGGTGGTCGACTTGCCGCAGCCGGACTCCCCCACCAGCCCCAGCGAGGAGCCGTGGTGCAGCTCGAAGGAGACGCCGTCGACCGCCTGGACGTGGCCGATGGTGCGGCGGACGATCCCGTTGGCCTTGACCGGGAAGTACTTGCGCAGGTTGGTGACCTGCAGCACCGGCTCCTTCGAGTAGCCCTCGGAGAGCGTGGTACCCGGCACCAGGTTGGTTTCAGTCATCGATGTCATCTCGTCCTCATGCGCGGTGTCCGTCGGCGGCGACGGGAACGTCGGTCGACTCCCCGGAGGCCACCGCCTGCTCGTGCACGACCTCGGTCTCGTAGATGGTCTCAGGGTCGGCCAGGTGGCACCGCTTGAGATGGCCGGGACCGCGCTTGCCGGGCACCAGCTCCGGCAGCGTGGTGCGGCACAGGTCGCCGGGCACCTTGCTGCGGTGCGCGCACCGCGGGTGGAAGGGGCAGCCGCTCGGCGGGTTCAGCAGGCTCGGCGGGTTGCCCGGGATCGGCACCAGCGGCGCGTCGGTGTCGGCGGTGACGTCCGGCACGCTCGAGAGCAGGCCCCAGGTGTAGGGCATCTCGGGATGGGTCAGGATCTCGTTGGCCGGCCCGTGCTCCACGGCACGGCCGCCGTACATCACCAGGACGTCGTTCGCCATCTCCGCGACCACCCCGAGGTCGTGGGTGATGATGATGATCGCGGAGTTGAAGTCGCGCTGCAGCTCCTGGAGCAGGTCGAGGATCTGCGCCTGCACGGTCACGTCGAGCGCGGTGGTCGGCTCGTCGGCGATCAGCAGCTTCGGGTTGTTGACCAGGGCCATCGCGATCATCGCGCGCTGCCGCATGCCGCCCGAGAACTGGTGCGGGAAGTCGTCGACCCGGTTGCGCGGCTGCGGGATCCCGACCCGCTCGAGCATCTCGATCGCCTTGGTGCGGGCTGCCTTCTTCGACACCTCGTTGTGGGCGCGGTAGGCCTCGCTGATCTGGTCGCCGATCGTGAAGAACGGGTGCAGCGAGCTGAGCGGGTCCTGAAAGATCATCGCGACCTCGCTGCCGCGGAGCTTCTGCATCTCGCTCTCGCCGCGGCCGACGATCTCCCGGTCGCCGACCCGGATGGAGCCCTCCATCACGGTGTTCTTCATGTCGTGCAGGCCCATGACGGCCATCGACGAGACGCTCTTGCCCGAGCCGCTCTCGCCGACGATGCCCAGGGTCTGGCCCAGGTGCAGCGTGTAGGACAGGTCGGTGACGGCCCGCACGACGCCGTCGCGGGTCGGGAAACGGACGCTGAGGCCGTCGACCTCGAGGTAGGGCTGGGTGCGCTCAGGCGTGGTCATCAGAGCCTCACTCGGGGGTCGAGCGCCGCGTAGGCGAGGTCGACCAGGACGTTGGCGACAACGACGAAGGTCGCGGCCATCAGGACCGTGCCCGAGATCAGCGGCAGGTCTTTGGTGCCGATCGACATCAGTCCCTGCAGGCCGATGCCATGGATGTTGAAGATCTGCTCGGTGAAGATCGTGCCGGCCAGCAGGG
Source organism: uncultured Actinomycetota bacterium (assembly GCA_963816325.1). Lineage (GTDB taxonomy): Bacteria > Actinomycetota > Actinomycetes > Propionibacteriales > Nocardioidaceae > Nocardioides_B. The sequence continues at coordinate 179,823 of CAWFKC010000023.1, forward strand.
TGGCGAAGTCGATGCCGAAGATCGTCACCACGGGGACGATCGCCGCGCGCAGGGCGTGCTTGAGCGCCACCTTGCGGGCGCTCAGGCCCTTCGCCCGAGCGGTGCGCACGTAGTCCTCGTTCAGCGCTTCGATCATCGAGCCGCGCGAGTAGCGGGCGTACGCCGTGGAGTAGAAGAAGCCGAGGATCAGCCAGGGCAGGAGCATGCCCTTGACCCAGGCCACCGGACCGTCGGTGAACGGCGAGAAGTAGCCGGACTCCGGGAACAGACCCCACTTGCTGATCAGGAGGAGGTAGCCCAGCAGCGCCACCAGGTAGTAGGGCACCGCGGTGGCCACCATGGTGAAGCCGACCAGCCCGCGGTCGACCGCGGACCCGCGCCTGCGCGCCGAGGCGATGCCGACCGAGACCCCGATGGTGAGGAACACGACCGCACCTCCGAGCGCCACGGACAGCGTTGCCGGGAACAGGTCGAACAGGAACGGCCGCACCTGGACGTCCTGCTTGAACGAGATGCCGAGGCACGGCGCGTCGCAGTGCTGCGACGTCGCCCCGGCCTGGATGTCGCGGCCGACGACGATGCCCTTCATGTACTCGCCGTACTGCACGAGGGCGGGCTGGTCGAGGCCGAGGTTGGCACTGATGCGCTCCAGCTGGGCCGGGGTGCAGGTGTTCTTCGGGCAGTAGGCCTGGGCGGGATCGCTCGGACCGTAGAAATAGAGCATGAACACGCTCAGAGTCACTGCGACGAGCACCAGAATGCCCGACACCACTCGTCGCAACAGGTAGCCAAACACGGGGGGTTCCCTTCGGGATGCGAGGGCGTCGTCGTGGGGGCGGAGGGGTCTCCGCCCCCACGACGACTAGGTAGTGCTAAGCGTCAGCGCTTCACTTCACGTAGAGGTCCTGGAAGTTCGGCATACCGAAGACGCTGCTGTTGCTCATGCCGCCGATCTTGCTGCCGTGGAGGTAGGCAACACCGGTGTAACCGGTGAGCACGACCGGGTAGTACTTCTGCATCATCAGCTTGTCGAGCTCGCCCCAGGCCTTGTTGGCCTCCTCGCCCGACATCGTGTCCAGGATGTTGTTCATCTGCTTGTTGATCTCGGGCTGGTCGAACTGCGCCTCGTTCGGCATGCCCGGCTGGCCGACGAGCTTGCCGTCGAAGATCGCCGGGAACCACGAGCCGCCGGACGGCCAGTCCGAGCACCAGCCGCTGGAGCGGATGTTGATGTTGGCCTTCGCGTCCGACTGCAGGTCACGGATGGTGTCCGACGTCGCCGCGACCGGGGTCGCCTTGAAGCCGGCCGCCGTCAGCGCCTGGACGATCTGGTCCTTGGCCTTGACCGACTCGGGAACGTTGGTCTGGTAGGGGAACCGGATCTCGAAGCCGAGCGCGTTCGCCTTCTTCAGCAGAGCCTTGGCCTTGGCGGGGTCGGTGGTCTTGCCGTCCTGGCCGGGCATCGCCTGGTAGTCGGTGCGGCCGGCGGTGCCCGGAGGCAGCAGGGTGTTGGCAGCCTGACGGTTCACACCCTCGATGTAGCCGGCTGCACGCCAAGCGGCACGGTAGGGGTAGGCCCAGCCGAGCGCCCTACGGACGTTGACGTCGGTGATCTTCTTGTTGTCGATGTACCACATGTAGGTGCACGGCGAGGTCCCGACGGTCAGGCGACCGGTCGCCTTCGCCTTCGCGTAGTTCGCGGTGAGCACGTCGGTGTAGCTCAGCTCGGTCTGCGCACTGCCCGAGTCGTTGATGAGGACGTTGTCCTCCTTCGCCTGGTTCTGGTTCCAGTTGAAGACGAACTTGTCGGCGTACTGGTGGCGGCCCGGGTCGGTGCTCGGGTCCCAGTTGGGGTTCTTCACCAGGGTCAGCGACTGACCGGGCTGGAAGGACTTGAACATGTACGGACCGGTCGCCATCGGGTGGTTGCCGTACTTCTGCGGGTTGGTGTC
>CAWFKC010000024.1:0-152359 GCA_963816325.1 uncultured Actinomycetota bacterium
AGAGCGAGCTGCTCGTAGACCCGGCGGGTCTGCACCTGGCCGGTGGGCGAGGTGTACACCTGCACGGTCTCGGTGTTGACGACCTTCACGTCCCCGTTGCCGGCGGCGCCGGCCGGGGCGGCGGCGACGACGCCGACGACGGCGCAGGCCGCGCCGACTGCGGCGACACGCAGCGGAAGCTGGAACCGGGCGCTCACTGGGTCTTCTCCCTCATCAGGTCGTCGAGCTTGCTGGTCTCGCCGTCGGTCTCCACTCGGCGCGGCGCGCGGGGAGCCTTGTGCTCTCCGGTCGCGGCGGGCGGCGCGACGAGGGCGGCGGCCAGGAAGCCGACCGCGACGTTGAACAGCAGCGTGGTCGCCGTGCTCATCGAGGTGCTCATCACCTCCGGCGGTGCCGCAGCGAAGGTGAACTCGTAGGCGCCGCTCAGGGCGGCGGTGCCAAGCAGGGTCGACCACAGCGGCAGCCGGTTCATGCTGACGGCAGTGGCGCCGACGCACAGCAGGACCACGAGGCCTACCGCGACGGCGCGGCCGCCGGCGGTGTCCGGAAGGACCGCGGCCCGCAGGATGTAACCGAGCCAGGCGGCGACGAACCCAGCCGCGAAGCCCCCGAGCCGCGCCGCCGGCGACCGGTCCGGAACCAGCGCCACGACGGCGCCGAGAGCCGCGCCCAGCAGGGCCACCGACTCGAGCTCAAGGCCGAAGACGGCACTCACCCACACCACCACGACGGCAGCGACGGCAAGCAGCAGCCCGGCCAACAATGTCTTGCGCATGTTGGCGCGCCCCCTCCCCAGAGGCCACCGGGTCGCTCCCTCGCGCCCGGCACCTTGTCCCTTCTGCGGGCAAGTGACCGGAGCGTATCTACTTTTCGGTAACTTGGGCCTTCTCCGCAGATCTTTTGTCTTTGCGGGTGGCGCACGTCATTTTGTCTTTGGCGGGGCCCACGGCTCTGCCGGACCCGTCCCCGGCCCGGGGAAGCCCGGGGCAACCTCGGATCAGAGGGGCAGCTTGCGGAAGACCGGGCGCGGCACGTGGCGCAGTCCGGACATCACCGCCCGCAGGGGCCTGGGCACCCAGATCAGCTCCCGGCGGTCCGCAACACCCTCGACGACGGCAGTGGCGACCTGTGCGGGGGTGACCGACAGCGGCGGAGCGTCCCGGCCCTGGGTCATCTTGCTGCGGACGAAGCCCGGCCGCACGACGAGCACCTGCACCCCGTCACGGCGCAGCGCCTCGCCCAGCCCGAGGTAGAAGCCGTCCATCCCTGCCTTGCTGGCACCGTAGGCGAAGTTCGAGCGACGTACCCGCTCCCCCGCAACCGAGGACAGGGCCACGATCGCGCCGTGGCCCTGCTCGCGCATCAGCTCGGCCAGGCACACCCCGACACTGACCGCGCCGACGTAGTTGACCTCGGCCAGCTCGACGGCCGCGCCGTGGTCGCGCCACGCCTGCTCCTCGTCGCCGAGGAGCCCGAAGGCGACCACGGCGACGTCGATGTCGCCATCGGACGCCGCCTGCTTCACGACCGTGGGGTGGGCGGCGGTGTCGCGCGCGTCGAAGTCGACCGCCTCGACGTCCAGGCCCGCGCGCGCGAGCCGCGCCACCGCCGCGTCCCGCCGGTGACCGGGCCGGGCCGCCAGCACGACATGCGGCCGGCCGGCACGGGCGTACTCCTCGGCGACCGCGAGCGCGATGTCGCTGGTTCCGCCGAGCAGGAGCAGGTTCTGCGGCAGGCCGAGAGCGTTGAGCATGAGTGCCTTCCGTGGTGCGTCGGGTCAGAGGTCCAGGCGTCGGGCGAGGTCGGAGCGGAAGACCTGGTCGGGGTCGATCTCCCGGCGCAGCTTCCGGAACTCCTCCAGCCGCGGGTACATGCGGGCCAAGGTCGCGCCCGACGTGCGCGCGTCCTTGGCCAGGTAGACGCGACCGCCCGCGGCGACGACGACGTCGTCGAGGGCGTCGAACAACGACGAGAGCGCTGGAGACGCGGGCAGGTCGAGCGCCAGGGTCCATCCCTCGGCGGGGAACGACAGCAGCCCGTCGTTGCCCGGCCCGAAGCGCTTGAGCACCGCGAGGAAGGAGGCGTGCCCCGCCACGGAGATTCGGTCCACGGCCTCGCGCAACGCCTCGGTCGCGTGGAGCGGCACGACGAACTGGTACTGCATCAGGCCCCGCCGCCCGTAGAGGGAGTTCCACCCTCCGACGCCGTCCAGCGGGTGGAAGAACGTGGCCAGGTCCTGGATCTCGCCGCGCCGCCTGCGCGGCGCCTTGCGGAACCACGCCTCGTTGAAGGCACGCACCGACCAGCGGTTCATCAGCCCGCTCGGCGCCCAGCGCGGCGCCCGCAGCCGCTCCCGGGCATCGAACGCCAGCGCAGACGCCGTACGGCGGGCAGGGAGCTCGTCGAGGCGGGCGTGCTCACCGCGCGTGAGCACCGAGCGACCCAGCGACCGGCCGCGCGCCACCAGGTCGATCCAGGCCACGGAGTACGTGTAGGCGTCGTCGCCGGCCATCAGCGCCAGCGCCTCGTCGAGACTTCCCGCCCGGTCGGTGTCGACGCGCATCCGTGAGGTCTCCACGCGCTTGAGCCGCAGCCGAGCCGACAGCACCATGCCGGTCAGGCCCATCCCGCCGACGGTGCCCCAGAACAGCTCGGGCGTGCCCTCGGGAGACACCCGGCGGACCCGCCCGTCAGCGGTCACCAGGTCGAGGTCGACGACGTGCCGGCCGAACGTCCCGTCCACGTGGTGGTTCTTGCCGTGGATGTCGCAGGCGATCGCACCGCCCACGGTCACCTGCCGCGTGCCCGGCGTGACGGGCACGAAGAGGCCCAGGGGAAGCAGCACCCGGATCAGCCGGTCCAGGCTCACTCCCGCGCCCACGTCGACGAGGGCCGCGTCCGCGTCGACCCGAACGGCGCCGTCCGGGTCGAGCAGCAGCACCTCACCGCCCGCGTTCTGCGCCGCGTCGCCGTACGAGCGGCCGAGACCGCGCGGCAGCACCCCGCGAGGCCCCGCGGCTCGAACCCGGGCGCCCACCTCACGTTCCGAGACCCGGTGCAAGGTCGCCACCGACGGCGCGGTTCTCCCCCAGCCGGTCAGGGACACCCGCTCAGGCACTCCACACCCCGATACCGACGAGCAGCAGCCAGGCCACGCCGATGACCTGGAGCACCCGGTCGTGCCAGATGATCTCCTCCGGCTCCCCCGCCCGCCCGGCGTCGACGTCGACGGCGTAGCGCATCAGGCCGAGCACGAACGGCGCGATCGACAGCGCCGTCCAGGGCACACCGTCGCTCTTCGGCGCGGCGAAGGCCCACAGGCTGTACGACATGATCGTCGTCCCCGCCGCGATGCTCCAGACGGACCGCAGGTACCCCTCCGTGTAGGCGGCCAGCGACCGACGGGTGGTCGACTCGTGGCCGAGGTCGTGGATCTCGGAGTAGCGCTTGCCGGCGACGATGAACAGCGAGCCGAAGCCGGCCACGAGCAGGAACCACTCGCTGATCGGCAGGTCGGCGGCCAGGCCGCCCGCGACGGCGCGGAGCAGGAAACCGCTGGCGACCACGGCGATGTCGATCACGGAGAGGTGCTTGAGCCAGACCGCGTAGCAGCCCTGCAGCGCCAGGTAGCCCGTCATCAGCACGACGAGCGGCCAGCCGGTCCGGGCGGCGACGGCCAGGGACGCCACGGCGAGCAGGGCCGCGGCTGTCAGTGCCGCAGGGACGGACAGCTGCCCGGCCGCGACGGGTCGCAGCCGCTTGCGGGGATGCAGCCGGTCGGCCTCCACGTCGGCGACGTCGTTGGCCAGATAGACCGCACCCGAGGCGAGGCTGAACGACACCACGGCGAGCAGCGTGGCCGCCGCCACCCCGGGCTCCGTGAGGGCTCCCGCAGCCAGCGGCGCCGCCGCCACCAGTAGGTTCTTGACCCACTGCCGCGGGCGCATCCCGCGCACCAGGGCAAGCGAGACCCCCGGACGGGCATGAGCATGTGTGACAGCCACGGCCGTCAACGGGCGGTTACTCGGGCCCGGCCGGTACGAGAACGGAGAAGAAGGAAGACGCCCAGGGCCACCAGCAGCCCACCGAGGACCGTGCCGCCGATCGGTAGCCAGAAGCGCACGAGGTTGAGCTGCGTCGCCAGGGGTGCGTACTCGTCGACGTTGTCGGTGATCGTGCTGTGGTCGTAGCCGACGGTCGCGTCGACCAGCGTGCCGACCTGCTTGCCCTGGTAGCGCGCGACGACGTACTGGGCCTCCTGGCCGCGGATGATGACGCCCGTCGCTGGCTCCACCCACACGGTACGGGTGTTCGCGTAGATCTCGTCAAGCTTGACGTCGCCCGGCTTGTCGATGCCGAAGAATGACGCCGGCGCCACCACGGTGGACACCTTGGTGGGCTTGATGACCTGCTGGTACCGGTACACCGTAAGACCCTGGATGGTGCCGGTGTCCTGGTACTTCATGTCGGTGGCCTTCTTGAGCGAACCGTCCCAGAACTTGTAGGTCTGCTTCTGCGCGTTGAAAGGAAGCTTGAAGTACAGGCCGGTGATCGGTGTGCTCGTGTCGCGCTGCTCGGCGCCCGTCGAGACGCTGGCGCCCGCGGCGATGTAGGCGCCGCAGCAGTTGACCGTCTGACCCGTGTGCGCATCGAACGCGACCCGGTCGTGGTTGGCCGACAAGGGCGGGTTCGCGTTGTCGACGACCGCGCCGCTTCTGGTGGTATAGACCAGCGTCTCCCAGACGGCGATGGGGCGGCCCATCTGCTTGGAGGCCGCGGCGCTCGCACCGGGTGCGCCGACGACGTTCTGGGTCGACTGCAGATCGGTCACGATCTGTCGCTGCTTGGCGATGTCGAAGACCGTCGCGTTCGTCGCGGACGAACGCGACACCGTGTTCTGGTCCCCCGGCACCACAGCCAGCTTCCCATAGGCGTAGAACCTCGACATCAGGCCGAGGACCACCAGAAAAACACCAATCCCCACCAAGGCGAAGCCGGTCTTCCTGCCCATGCCAGGCACCCCATTTCCCCTGTACCAACGACGCTACGCCCAGCGGGCCCCCCGTGGGTGCGCGCGACGAAACTGCCTCGGGAAACCACCCGGCTGTGCCACCCTCCAGGCATGGGCACAGCGCTCCCGCCCCGGGTCCGGGACCGGGTGGTGAGGCAGCCGGTTCTGGTCGCGGGGATCGGCCTGATCGTGCTGCAGCTGGCGTTCCGGGGGTGGGCCGTCTTCGGCTCCTGGTTCGAGTTCGACGACTTCGCGTGGATGTCGATGTCGCTGCACCACCGGCTGTCGTGGGACTTCGTGTCGCAGAGCTATGCCGGGCACCTGATGCCGGCCGGGTTCCTGCTCAGCTGGGTCTTCGCGCGGGTCGCAACCCTGGAGTTCTGGCCGGTGGCGAGCACGCTGCTGGCCCTGCAGGCACTGGCGAGCATCGGCTGCCTGCGCCTGCTGTGGCACCTGTTCGGCAACCGCCTGGGGATCCTTCCGCCGCTGGCGCTCTACCTGTTCTCCGTCGTGAGCCTGCCGTCCTTCATGTGGTGGGCCGCAGGCGTCAACGCCCTGCCGTTCCAGGTCGCACTGTTCTTCGGACTGCACAGCCACGTGTCCTACCTGCGCACCCGCCGGCTGCGCTTCGGCGTGGCGACGATGACCTGGACGCTCTTCGGTCTGGTCTTCTTCGAGAAGACGCTCTACGTCTTCCTCGCCTACGCCATCGTCGCGCTCGGCTACTTCGCCACCGGGTGGGGGATGGCGCGGGTGGTGTCCCTGTGGCGGTCCTACCGGGCCGGCATCGTGATGTACGGCGCCGTCGCGGTCGGCTATCTGGCGGTCTACGCCCGCCTGGCGCTGAACTTCGACCCGAACACGGCGAACGAGTACCCGCTGGGTCCGATCGCCGCCAAGCTCATCGGCGTCGGTTTCGGCACCGGCATCGTCGGCGGACCGTTGCGCTGGCTGGACCGGTCATCGTTCAGCCACACCCCCGACCCCCCCGACATGCTCGTGCTCCTGGCGTGGCTGGGGATCGCCGCGCTCGCGTGGGAGATCAGTCGGAGCCGGGCCGGCGCCCGGCGGGCCGGGCTGCTGGTCGTGGCCGTGCTGGGCGCCGACGTCCTCCTGCTGGCTGCCGCCCGCGCCTTCGTGGTCGGCCCGGCCATCGCTCTGGAGTACCGCTACCAGGGCGAGATCTCCGCGTTCGTGGCCATCGCGCTGGGACTTGCCACGATGCCGCTGCTCGGTGCCCCCGAGACGGTGCACCAGACGCGCAGCAACTTCCTCGACTCACGTGCCTACGTGGCGACCGCGACGGCGGTCGTGGTGGGTCTCTCGATGGTGTCGGGCCTGCAGTACGCCGTGCGCTGGCAGGGCGGCGACGCTCCCCGGGTGTACTTCTCCAACCTCCGCGCCGAGGTCGCGGCCCGGCACACGCCCGTCGACCTGGCCAACACGGCGGTGCCCGACTATGTCCTGTGGGGGCTGGCTTTCCCGGAGAACCAGCCGAAGCGGATGCTCTCGATGTTCGGCGCGAAGCTCCGGTTCCCGAGGTCGACCGACGCCCTCGCCGTCATCGACGACCACGGACACTTCCGGCAGGCGCTGGTGTCCCCCGTGCGTACGACGGCGCCGGGCCCGCGGCCCGGCTGCGGCTACTGGGTGCGGCAGCGTCCCAGGACCATCCCGTTCGACGGCCCGGTCATGGGCGCCGGCTGGTGGACCCGGATCGGCTACCTGGCCTCGGGCGCGGGGACCCTGCGGATCAGGCTCGGGCACACGGTGTTCGACCAGCCGATCCGCCGGGGCCTGCACAACCTCTTCGTGCAGGCCGATGGGCGTTACGACGCCATCACCCTCCGGGTCCTCACCCCGAAGGTGGGGCTGTGCACCGACGACATCCAGCTGGGCAACCCGGTGCCTAACCCCCGTGGCGGAGCACCGAGACCATGACCGATGCCACCGACCGCTCCTTTCCCGCCCTGAACGCGGTGCGGGCCGTCGGCGCGCTGGCCGTCGTGGCCACGCACACCGCGTTCGACACCGGCGAGATCGGGGTCGGCGCGCATGGAGCGGTGCTGTCCCGCCTGGACTTCGGTGTCGCCTTGTTCTTCGTGATCTCGGGGTTCCTGCTGAGTCGACCGTTCTTCGCCGCGCGCGAGGCCGGGCGGCGTGGCCCGGCGTACCGGCACTACCTGTGGAAGCGTGCCCTGCGCGTGCTGCCCCTGTACTGGGTGACGGTCGTCCTGGCGCTGCTGCTGCTTCCGGGCAACCACGGCGTCGGCCCGGGCACCTGGGTCCGGGACCTGACCCTGACCCAGGTGTACGCCGGGGGCCTGCTCTCCTTCGGGCTCACCCAGATGTGGAGCCTGTGCACCGAGGCGCTGTTCTACCTGCTGCTGCCGTTGTTGTGCTGGGCCATGGTGAGGCAGGGCCGTCGGCGCCACGACTGGGCCGTGCGGGGGCTCGTGACACTTGCGGTCGTAAGCGTCCTCGGACTCGCCTGGCAGACCGTGGTGGCGGTAGCCAGCGACGCGACCCGGCAGCACTACCACCAGTGGCTTCCCGGGTTCGTGCCGTGGTTCGGCGTGGGCATCGCCTTCGCGCTCGTCAGCGCACACGCTGTCCAGCAGCCGGAGGGGTCACGGTGGCACCTGCTGGACAGCTGGGGCGGTGACTTGCTCGGGTGCTGGCTCGTCGGAGGCGCGCTCTTCGCCCTCGCCTGCACGCCGCTCACCGGTCCCCGGGTGCTGCTGCCGCCGAGCTACTGGGAGGCCTTCTTGAAGAGCAGCCTGTACGGCGCCTCGGCGGCCTTCCTCCTGCTCCCGCTGATGTTCGGGCCGGAGCGCGAGGGGTTCTGGCGCCGGACCTTGAGCAGCCGGACCGCGGTGTGGCTGGGTGACGTCTCCTACGGGATCTTCTGCCTGCACCTCATCGTGCTGGACTCCGTGCTGCGGTTTCTCGGCATACCCGTGTTCACCGGCGACTTCGGCACCGTGTTCGTGGTGACCGTGGGCGGCACCCTGGTCCTCGCGTCCCTCAGCCTCTACCTCCTCGAGCGACCCTTCCTGCGCCTGAAGAACGTCGGTCCGTTCACTCCCACCAAGGCCACCCCCAGTCCGAGAAGCGCGAGGCCCTGAGCCACGGTCGAGTGAGGATGGAAAACGCTCTGGGCACGGAGCAGCGCCAGAGCAAGCCCGGCGGAAAGCACGAGAAGCGCCGCCACCCATCCGGCCGCCTCCTGCAGGCCTCGGCTCCGACTGGCCGCCAGCGCGGCGAGACCGACCACCGCTCCGACCGTGCCGGCGAGCAACCCGCCCGCCACGACAAGCAGGAGCGCGTCCGGCCAGCCACCACGGGCAGCAGACAGCGGCGGGTGACGACGCTCCCGCGAGGAGCCACGGGCGGCGATGAGCAGCACCGCCAGAGCGGCGGCCGCTCCCCCCACCAGGGCGCCCTGGTAGAGGCGGTCCGGCACGTAGGTCATGGTGACGACGCCCCCCGAACCGGCGGGCACGAGCCAGCCCTGCTTCCAGCCGTCGACCCGCTGCACCGCGAGCACGTGTCCGCCCAGGCTGGCACGCCAACCGGCATTCAGGTTCTCGCTCACCACCAGCAGCGTCGGGGTGGCGCGGGCGGGCACCCGGACCGCCCGGTTCGCGGTCCCCCAGCGGAGCACGTCCAGCGGGACGGGCTGCGCGGTCGCCGGCCCCTGGGGCCGGATGTTGCGCAGCACCATGCGCTCGGGCACGCTCACGGCGGTGCGCCCGACGAGGAGGTCGTGGGTGCCGGCGGCGAGATCGAGACGTCCCCCGTCGCACACGCCGACCGCGACCGGCCGACCGGAGAGCAGGGCCCGCAACGGGCCCACCACCCGCGTCCGCACGACCTGCTCGTCCGCCCGCAACAGGGGGCCGCTGCCGCAGGGCAGCCGGAGCCGGGTGGAAGGCGACAGTGCGCGCATTTCCGTGACCTGGGGCAGACGGACCTCGGAGACCCCCACCGGCAGCCTGACCGGTCCGCCCGGCTCCAACGAGTACGCCGGGTGGACCGCACCGAAGCGGATCGTGAGGTGTGCCGCGCGCAGCGGCCGGAACGACCCATGCCCGTGGACGTCGAGGTCGACCGCCCGGCGTTGCCCTCCCCCGACCACGGTGATCCGGCGTGGCGCGGAGGCGCCGGCCGCGCGGCCCAGCACCAGCTGGATGCGGCTGACCCGTGCCGGCCGGCGCCAGGCGATCCGCAGCCGAGGCGTTCCCGTCGCGGCGGCGACCCACGTCGTGCCGGGGTCCTGGTCGACGGCCGCGAGCGGGCCGGCGGCCGGGTTCGACGACAGGGGCCGGCTGCTGGTCACCTGCACCGGCAGCTGTTTGTCCAGTGCCTGCGCGGACCGCGCCGTGAACGCCATCCGGGCCTGCAGGTGCACGGCGTAGGTCGCAGCCTGGCCCAGAGTCACGCGCCGGTCGAGGGTGTTGGAGTCCTGGCTGCGGGTGTCGAGGAAGTCGTCACAGACGGTCGTCGTGCCCACCAGGGAGCAGGCGGACCGCTGAGGATCACGCGTCAGCACGATGTGGTCGGGGGCGGCCGCGAACGCCTGCGGAAGCGACAGCACCCGCTGGGCCTCCACGCCCGGGACGGCCACCTCCGCCAGCGCCAGCTGCCCGCCCCCAGAAGCGTGACCGGCCCGTCGCGCGCGGATCTCGACGACTCGGGTGGCGCCCGGAGGCAGGGAGAACGTGCCGGTCGCCCCGGGGGCCGGTGCGGAGACGTCCCTGGTCCCGGCATCGGTGACCAGCCTCAGTGCGGTCACCGCCGACGTCCCCGTGCGGCCCATCGTGATGGTCACCTGACCTGGATCCACCGGAGCCAGCAGGCGCATCCGCCACCACTGACCCGCCGCTCCGGTGCGAGAGGAGGAGACGAACTCGGTGCGTGGCCGTCCGTCCACGGCCGCTGCGGGCGACTCTGCCGTCCGGATCGGCGGTCCCGCATCGGCGTAGGCCTGGGAGGAGGAGGCGGACACGCCCGCGATGCCTACCCAGGCGAGGGTCGTGGACCAGCGCAGCTGGTGGGCGTACAACCGGTGGTTGTGCTCCACCGAGGCCAGCCGCCACGGCGCCGTGGGCGCGAGCACGGCGGACCGGTTCTCACGGACAGAGGTGAACGCGGTCTCGTGCCGCGTCAGCCCGTCGGTGAGGTAGGAGGCTCCGAACCGACGGCCGCGAGGCACGTCTCCCGCCAGCACGACGGGCGTGTCCGACGCCCGCGTTGCCAGCCTCGAGCCGGGACCGCCGGAGACCACCGGCACCGACGGCGCGGCCAGCGCGGTGACCCGCGGGGTGTCCTGGGTGCCGACGGGGTCGACCCGGTAGATCTCGACAGCCGGGTAGACCGACGACCGGCCCCGATCGGTGAGCAGCCGTCTCCCGCCCGTGGACAACACCGCGCCCGCGCCCACTCCTGGCCCGAACGTGGCGACTCGGTGCAGACCGGGCGAACGGTCCAGGGCCTGGTGCAGAACCACCGGGTCGGGAGCGCCGGAGCGGAAGGCCTGCAGGTCGTTGCGCACCACCAGGTAGCCGATGCCGTTCGAGGCGAGGAAGCCGGCCAGCCGCGGCTGTGGCCGGCCCAGTTCCGTCGCCCGGGTGACCGCATCGAGCATCCGCACGTTGCCGGGCTGGGCCAGGGGCACCACGGTGCGCACTGCCCACGGGCTGCGCGCCAGGCCCTGGAGTACGTCGTCGTGGGGGCTGCCCCACAGGTAGTCACCGAAAGGTGCGGCGGGCAGCTCCAGCGCCGTACCGTCGGCGGCGTGGGCGGCCAGGTAGTCCGCGGTCGCGTACCAGTAGCGCGGGACGTCCTGCACGGGAGCACCCGGCGCCAGCTGCGCCGAGTAGACGGGGATGGCCACACCGGCCACCGCGGAGACCGCCCCCAGCAGCACGCCGGCGCGCAGCGCCCGTGAGCCCAAGTCGCGGGGTGAGGCACGGACCGTGGCGACCAGGTGCGCGAGTCCGAGCACCAGCGGCAGTCTGAGCACCACGTCGAACTTGTGCAGGTTGCGCAGCGGTGCGAGCAGCCCGTCCAGCTGCCCCTGTCGCACGTCGGCGAGCCAGCCGTGGACCGGACCGGTGTAGCCGAAGGTCACGATGACGAGGCCGAGGGTGAGGGTCAGGAAGAGGAACCGCGCATGCGGGTTGTCGCGGCGGGCGATGCCGGCGAGCCCGAGCGCCGCCACCGCGGCCGCGTCGACCAGCAGCAACGCTGTGGTCCCGAGGAGGTGTCCGGCGACCCAGTCCGCCGGAGAGGCGTAGGCCACCCAGTCCGACGTGCCCAGCAGGACGTCGGGCAGGCTCGTCGTGCTGGTGGTGACCGGCGCGTTCTCGATGTAGTCGAGGAACGGCGGGCTGTACCGGCCCAGCAGCAGGAGCGGGACCGACCACCACACGGTGGCCGCGGCGGTCAGCGGGAGCCACCACAGCAGGAGCGCCCGGCGCCGCGCTCCGCGTTGACGGGTCAGCAGCCAGATCGCACCGGCCGGGAGCACGGCGAGCACCGCGGCCGCGTTGACGCCACCGCACATGGCCACGGCCAGCGCGGACAGCGCCGCGGCGCGCCGAGGACTGCCCTCCTCGGCGCCGCGCACCAGGGGGAGCAGCACCCACGGTGCCCAGGCAGTCGGCCAGACCTCGACGGAGCTCGGCCCGATGAGGGTGAGGACGTGCGGCGAGAGGGCGAAAGCGAAGCCGGCCAGCACCTGGGAGCCCGGCGTGCCCAGGCGCAGTGCCCTCGCGACCCGGACCACACCGACGAAGGCGACGCAGAGCAGCACCGACCACCACAGGCGTTGCACCACCCAGCCGGGAAGGGAGATCCCGTGCAGCAGCGCGAAGAACGGCCCCATCGGCCAGAAGTACCCGTAGGCCTGGTTCTGGACCTGGCCGAAGGCGGCGACGGGGTCCCACAGGTGCCAGCCGCGGGAGAGGAACCGCAGGGGCGCGACGACGAGGTCGAACTTCGTGTCCCCGACCACCTTGCCCGGCTGCTGCACGAACGCGGCAGCGGTGAGCACCAGGCAGTAGCCGACCATGCGCAGCCGGCTCGTGGCCGGAGTGCTCAGCGCTTGGCGAGCACGATCACGGCGTTCCACGTCACCACCTCGCGCAGGCCAGGGACCCGGGACAACCAGTAGGTGCCACGCGGGTTGTACCGCGGCACGAGCGCGAGCACGTCGGCTGCGCGCTGCCGGGCGGCCCAGGCTCTCCCGCCGCGCAGGGTCACCGGGAACAGCGACTCGCCGTACTTGTTCTTCGGCTCGTGACCGTGGGTGCGTCGATAGTGCTCGCGAGCGCGCCGTCCCCCGAGGTAGTGCCACGGCGCCGTCTCGTGCCCTCCCCACGGCCCGAACCACAGCGTGTAGGACAGGAACGCGACCCCACCGGACCTGGTGACGCGCAACATCTCGTCGGCCATCCGCCACGGGTCCGGCACGTGCTCCAGCACGTTGGACGAGTAGCAGACGTCGACAGACTCGTCCGCGAACGGCAGCTGCATGCCGTTGCCGATGACCGAGCCGGCGACCGCCGGGCCGAGACCGCCGAGCTCGCCGGCCTCGACGTCGAGCGAGACGTAGCGTGCGCCCGCCGCGACGAACGCGTCGCGGAAGTAGCCCGGCCCGCCCCCCACGTCGAGCACGGTCCGCTCGGCGAGGTCGACGTACTGCGCGACCTGCCCGACGGAGTCGGCGGCCAGCACCCCGTAGAAACGCGCCGGCTCGACCTGCTCCCTCCGGAATTCACGAAACAGGCCCACGGACCGTCGGAGGTTCGGCGTCCAGGGGCGGCTCGTGGCTCTCGCCCCGCTCCCCATCTGTCGACGGTACCGCCGGGAGCGCGGCCACATCGGGAAAACGAACCGGCCGTCCGCCGGCGCTGCTAGCGTCGCAAGTGTGCAGGTAGGGGGACCCGCACTCGCGGGTAGGCACATCGTTTTCTTCAACTGGCGAGACACCGCCAACCCCGAGGGGGGCGGCTCGGAGCGCTACGTCGAGAACATGGCCAGAGGTCTCGTCGCCCGCGGAGCGAGCGTCACGATCTTCTGCGCCGCCCACGAGCGGTCCCCTGCCGACGAGGTCGTCGAAGGCGTCCGGTTCGTCCGCCGGGGCACGAAGACCGGTGTCTACGTGCAGGGCCTGCTCCACCTGGCCCGACACGCCCTCGGACCCGTCGACGCGGTCGTCGACGTGCAGAACGGTCTGCCGTTCTTCACCACGCTGGCCACCCGGCGACCCGTCGTGGTCCTGGTCCACCACGTGCACCGGGAGCAGTGGCCGGTCGTCTACCCAGGGGCCGTCGGCAAGGTGGGATGGTGGCTGGAGAGTCGTGCCGCACCGTTGCTCTACCGCCACAGCCAGTACGTCGCCGTCTCCCGGGCGACCCGGGACGAGCTCGTGCAGCTGGGGGTGCAGCGCCGGCGGGTGGCCGTGGTGCACAACGGCACCGACCCACCGCTCGCCGTCTGCGTGCCCCGCTCACCCACTCCCCTGCTGTGCGTCGTCGGGCGGCTCGTCCCGCACAAGCAGGTGGAGCACGCCGTGGATGTCGTCAAGGCGCTGCGTCCGGAGCTTCCCAGGCTCTCGCTGCGCGTCGTCGGCAGCGGCTGGTGGTCGGAGAACGTGCGCAAGTACGCCGCCGAGGCGGGCGTGTCCGACATCGTGGCGTTCGAGGGCCAGGTCAGTGAGCGGCGCAAGCACGAGATCTACCACCAGGCCTGGCTGCTGGCGCTGCCCTCGCTCAAGGAGGGCTGGGGGCTGGTGGTCACCGAGGCGGGCATGCACGGCACGCCGACAGTGGCGTACGCGTCGGCGGGCGGCACGCGGGAGTCGATCGTGGAGGGCCGCTCCGGGTTCCTCGTGGAGGACCTGGACGGGTTCACCGCAGCGGTCCGCGCCGTGCTGACCGACGGCGAGCTGCGCGGCACGTTGAGCACCGGCGCACGGGAGGCCGCACGCCGGTTCACGTGGGCGCACGCGCAAGCCAGCTTCGCCGCCGTCCTCGGCGAGGCGCTCGCGGGCCGTCGTACCGACGCCGAAGACCCCGACGCCTGACACCAACCGTCCGGACGTCCGCCTCCGACTACGGCGACGGGCTACTGGCCGGTGCCGTAGTCCATCACGGTCTGTTCGACACCGTTCGCGGGGGCCGAACCCTCGCCCGACTGTGACGCCACGATCCCCAGGATGGTGGCAGCCGCGAGGCCGCCCCCCACCACGAGAGCGATTCCGCCGCGCAGAAGTATGCCCACGGTCATCCCCCTCCCTCTCCACTTTCGACTGTAGCAGCGGGCCTACCGACGCGTGCGGCGTCGGACACGCCCGGCCAGGAGCATTACCGCCCCGACCAGGACAGAGGCCACGGGGGCGCCGAAGCCGAGCCCGACAGCGACCCGACGGACGGCGGGAACACGCTCGCGAGTCACCGGTCCGCGCAGGGCCACGAGCCGCAACGAGCCGGCGACGGCGACCCGGCGTCCCGGGACGGGCGGGTCCAGACGCGGGCTCCGCGCGCCGGGCGCGCTGCGGTCGACGAGCACGAGGCCGATACCGAGCGCCCGCAGGCCGGCAGCCCGTTCCGCACCCGTCCGGCGAGCCAGGGCAGCCAGCACCGGGCGCCCCTTGGGGTCCTCCCCGGGCAGCAGGCGACCGGAGACGCTGAGCTGGTCGCTGGCCACGTAGTTGGGGCTCATGTATCTGCCGAGCGGGTCCAGGACCTTGCGCCCGGCGTTCCAGGACGGCGCTCGGTAGGGGGTGAACGGCAGGACCAGCATGTCCTCCGCGCGGGGGGCGGCGCGGTCCAGGGCTTCACGCACCTGTGCGTAGGCAGCCGGGTAGGCGACCGGCCGCAGCCGGCCCCACGCTCCCCAGGCCAGGTCCGGCAGCAGTGCCAGCGGCGCGAGGACCAGGCCCACGGCCAGCGTGGCCGCGACCAGACGGTCGCGAGAGGCCTGCGTGAGGACCCTGGCACCCGCCCCGAACAGGGCCGCCTCGACCAGCGCGAGGAGCCCGAGGTAGCGGGACCCGTCGCGCAGCAGCCCCGCACCGGGGACCGCGTGGACCAGGTCCGCCACGGTGGCCGGCACCAGGACGCCGGCCAGTGCCACGGCCAGCCCCACGGCGGCCGTCGCGAGGAACCCGACCGCCACGCGGCGCTCGGTGACCCGCCACCAGGCCCGGGCCCCGAGGGCACAGACCCCGAGGACGACGAGGAGGGAGACCCAGCCGGAGGCGCCGAGCCTGCTCGCCGGCACCACCTCGCTGTTCCAGACACCGCCGAGGCCGAGCGCCGCCAGCGGTGCCGGCAGGCTGCCCTCGGGCGCCGTCGCGAAGGCGGTGACGCCCTGACGCGCGGTGGTCGCGATGCCCGCGTGCAGCAGTCCAGCCACCAGCCAGGGCGCATTGGTGACCAGTACCGCGGCGATCACCCCCACCGTGCGCCGGCGACCGCCGCCAGCGCGCAGGCCACCGGCCCCGAACGCGAGTGCCACCACGGCGGCGGTCAACCCGCCCGAGGCGCTCGTCGCCGCGACCGCCAGCCACAGCAGGAGCGGGAACCACCGCTGCTCACCGCGGCGCACCCGGGTGGCCTCGTCGACGATCCACGGCAGCGCGCCGTAGGCCAGCAGCACCGTCCAGTGGCCGAGCAGCAGGCGCTCGGCCACGAACGGGTTCCACACGTACAAGGAGGTCGCGGCGAGCTGGCCGGTCATGGAGCGAGCCGGGCCGAGACGCCGCGCCCCGGCGCCGGCGGCGAGCAGCGCCCCGAGGAGCACCGCCCGCTGCAGCACCGCTCCGGAAACCACGTTGTCGAGCAGCGCGACGAGCGCGTCGGACGGCACGGCGCGCGGCAGCCCGGAACCGAGTCCGAGGAAGTCCGAGCGCAGATCGAGCTGTGGCACGAACACCATGTCGTAGCTCAGCAGGTAGCCGCCGCCCAGCGTCGGCGCGAGCACCAGCAGGGCCAGCACCCACGGCCACGCGCGCACGGCCACGCGCTGACGACTGGTCACGGCGCCCACCCATCCCCGGGCCGGAACTGACATGACGAACGTAGCTCCGGCCGCGCCGGCGCGAGGCGCACTTCGGAGAACGGCCCGGCTGCCGCCGCTCGGTCCGCCCGAGCACCTATCCTCGAACCCGGAGCCCCCACCCTCGATCCCGCCGCCAGGACGGAGCCATGCCCTCTTCGCGCACCACTGCCCGGCGTCGGCCACGGCTCCCGGCGTGGCTGGTCGGCAGCAGCGCGATCGCGCTGGCGATGGCGGTCATGAACGTCACGACGTACGGCTTCACCATCCTCGCGGCCAGGCTGCTCGGTCCGGCCGAGTACGGCGCGCTTGCCGCGGTGATGGGACTGCTGCTGGTGGTGAACGTGCTGTCGCTTGGCCTCCAGGCAACAGGTGCCCGGCGGGTCTCCGCCTCCTCGACGCACGACCCGAGGCTGCACGCCGAGGTGATGTCGGCCACCTACCGGTCCGCGGCGGCGCTGGGTGTGCTGGCCCTGGCGCTGACCCCGGTGATCACCGCGGCGCTGGACCTGAGCACGTGGGTCATCGCCGCCCTGATCGCGGTCACCGCGGTGCCGTTGACCGTGATGGGCGGGCAGGCCGGGATCCTCCAGGGGGAGCAGCGGTGGTACCCGCTCGCGGCGGTCTACGTGTGCGTCGGCGTCGGGCGGATCGCAGTGGGCACGGGAACGATGCTGCTGAGACCCACCGCGGGCGGCGCGATGCTCGGCGTGATGCTCGGCGCCCTGCTGCCGGTCACGATCGGCTGGTGGGCGCTCCGCGACCGGCGTCGGGCGCCGGAACCCGCCCCCTCCGAGCCGCTCCCGTCACGCTGGGCCCGTGGCGGTGTCCTCCACGAGACGCTGCACAACTCGCACGCCCTGCTGGCCTTCTTCGCCTTGTCGAACGCGGACGTGATCATCGCCCGCACCACCCTCGACGAGCACAGCGCAGGCCTCTACGCAGGCGGGCTGATTCTGACCAAGGCGGTGCTGTTCCTGCCCCAGTTCGTGGTGGTGATCGCGTTCCCGTCCATGTCGCGGCGGCCGGCCGCCCGTCGGATGCACCTGCTCAGCGTGGCCACCGTGCTGGCGATCGGGGCCGCCACCGTGGTGGGCACCGCGGTGCTCTCGAGCATCGCGGTGCTCTTCGTGGGCGGGTCCCAGTACGCCGACCTCCAGGGCCGGCTGTGGGCGTTCGCGGCCCTCGGCACGGTCCTGGCCCTCCTGCAGCTGATGGTCTACAACGTCGTCGCGCGGCAGCACCAGAGGACGGTCTACGTCATCTGGGGGGCGCTCGCCGCGCTCGTGGCCTCGGTGCCGTTGCTCGGCTCGGTGGACCGACTGCTCGTGGCCGTGATGTGCCTGGACACCACCTTGTTCGTGGTACTGCTGCTGGCCAGCCTGCGCCACCGCCCGATGCGGCGCTGAGGTCCTCACCGGCCGTCGGCGGCACCGGCGGCACCGGCGGCCCGGCTCAGTGCGCGGCGTCGTGCCAGCTGCGGCCGGTGCCCACCGAGACGTCGAGCGGCACGGTCAGCTCGGCGGCGCTGCCCATCTGCTCGCGGACCAGCCGCTCGAGCTGCTCGGCCTCGCCGGCCGCCACCTCGAGCACGAGCTCGTCGTGCACCTGCAGGAGCATGCGCGAGCGCAGCCCGGCGTCGCGGATCGCGGCGTCCACCTTCAGCATGGCCACCTTGATGATGTCGGCCGCCGAGCCCTGGATCGGCGCGTTGAGCGCCATCCGCTCGGCCATCTCGCGGCGCTGCCGGTTGTCGCTGGTGAGGTCGGGCAGGTAGCGCCGCCGGCCCAGGATCGTCTCGGTGAAGCCGCACTTGCGGGCCTCGTCGACGATCCCGGCGAGGTAGTCACGCACGCCGCCGAAGGTCTCGAAGTACTCCTCCATCAGGCCGCGGGCCTCGGCGGCCTCGATCGCGAGCTGCTGGGAGAGCCCGTAGGCGGACAGGCCGTAGGCGAGGCCGTAGTTCATCGCCTTGATCTTCGCGCGCATCTGCGGGGTGACCTCGGCGGCGGCGACGCCGAAGACCCGCGAGGCCGTCACCGAGTGGAAGTCGCGACCGGATCGGAACGCCTCGATCAGCAGGGCGTCCTCGGACAGGTGCGCCATGATCCGCATCTCGATCTGGCTGTAGTCGGCGGTCATCAGCGAGGCGTAGTCCCCGCCGACGACGAAGCCCTGGCGGATCCGCCGCCCCTCCTCCGTGCGGACCGGGATGTTCTGCAGGTTCGGGTCGGTCGACGAGAGCCGTCCGGTGGCCGCGATCGTCTGGTTGAACGTGGTGTGGATCCGCCCGTCGGGGGCGACCGTCTTGAGCAAGCCCTCCACGGTCTGCCGGAGCCGGGCCACGTCGCGGTGCCGCAGCAGGTGCAGCAGGAACGGGTGCTCGGTCTTGACGTAGAGCTGCTGCAGGGCGTCCGCGTCGGTGGTGTAGCCGGTCTTGGTGCGCTTCGTCTTGGGCATGCTCAGCTCGTCGAAGAGCACCACCTGCAGCTGCTTGGGCGAGCCGAGGTTGATCTCCTTGCCGATCACGTCGAAGGCCTCGTCGGCGGCCTTCTTCACCTCCCCGGCGAAGTGTGCCTCGAGCGCGTCGAGGTGGTCGCAGTCGACCGCGATGCCGACCCGTTCGAGCTCGGCGAGCACGTGCACCAGCGGCAGCTCGACGTCGGCGAGCAGCCGGGTGCCGCCGCGCTCCTCGAGCTCGTCGTCGAGCGCCGCGGCCAGGTCGAGCACCGCGCGGGCCTGGAGCATGGCGGTCTCCCCGGCGGTCTCCTCGCCGACGCTGTCGAGGGTGAGCTGGCCGTCGTCGGCCGCGCCCTCGGCCTTCAGCTCGCGGCGCAGGTAGCGCAGGGTGAGGTCGGCCAGGTCGTAGCTGCGCTGGTCGGGACGCGCGAGGTACGCCGACAGCGCGGTGTCACGCTGCAGCCCCGCGAGCGTCCAGCCGCGTGCCCACATCGCGAGCATCGGGCCCTTCGCGTCGTGCAGCACCTTCGGGTACGACGAGTCGGCCAGCCAGCGCGCGAGGACCGCGTCGTCCTCCGGGGTGAGCTGCTCGACGTCGAGCCACGCCGCCGCACCGTCGGGCGAGGCCAGCGCCAACCCGAACACGTCACCGGTGCCCGCACGCCAGGTGCCCTGGACCTGGACGCCCAGCCGGGTGCCCGGCTCGGCGTGCTCGCCCAGCCAGCCCTCCAGCTGCCCGGCGGACAGGCTCGTGCCGTCGAGGTCGAACCCGCCCTCCTCGACCTCCTCGACCGACTCCAGCGTCGAGAACAGCCGGTCGCGCAGCACCCGGAACTCCAGGCTGTCGAAGAGCTTGTGCACCTCCTGGCGGTCCCACGGCTGCACGCCGAGGTCGGCCGGTCCGGCGTCGAGCGCCAGGTCGCACACCAGGGCGTTGAGCCGGCGGTTGCGGATCACGTCGGACAGGTGCTCGCGGAACGAGTCGCCCGCCTTGCCCTTGATCTTGTCCGCCTGAGCGATGACGTTGTCGAGCCCGTCGTAGGTGTTGATCCACTTGGCGGCGGTCTTCGGACCGACCCCCGGCACCCCGGGAAGGTTGTCCGAGGTCTCCCCGACCAGGGCGGCCAGCTCGGGGTAGCGGGACGGCGGGACGCCGTACTTCTCCTCGACCGCCTCGGGGGTCATCCGCGCCAGGTCGGAGACGCCCTTGCGCGGGTAGAGGATCGTGCAACGCTCCCCCACCAGCTGCAGCGAGTCGCGGTCGCCGGTGCAGATCAGCACGTCCATGCCCTGCTCGACGGCCTGGGTGGTCAGCGTGGCGATGACGTCGTCGGCCTCGAAGCCCGCCTTCTCCACCGTGGTGATCCGCAGCGCGTCGAGCACCTCCTTGACCAGCGAGACCTGCCCCTTGAACTCCTGCGGCGACGCCGAGCGGTTGGCCTTGTAGTCGGCGTACTCCTCCGCGCGGAAAGTGTCACGGGACACGTCGAAGGCCACCCCGACGTGGGTCGGCTGCTCGTCACGCAGCACGTTGATGAGCATCGAGGTGAAGCCGTAGACGGCGTTGGTGTGCTGACCGGTGCTGGTGGAGAAGTTGTCGATCGGCAGGGCGAAGAAGGCCCGGTAGGCAAGCGAGTGCCCGTCGAGCAGCAGCAGGCGGGGCCGGTCGGACGCGTGCGGGGAGGTCTGTGCGGGCACGGCCACCACCCTAGTAGGCACCACCCCCGGGACTGAGCGAGGAGGCGGGCCCTCAGGAGACGCGGGCCTGCGAACGCCGCTGCGAACGGCGCTGGGCGAGCACCTGCCCGACGCTGCGGTGGCTGCGGGCGCCCATCCGCGCGGCGGCCGGCGGCTCCACCGGCATCTTGGTGCGCAGCGAGGCGACCGTCGCCGCACGCACCACCGCGACCTGGACCAGCCCGAGCCGGGCCATGAACCGGTTGGCGTCGCGCGACGCGCCCGAGGCCGCCGCCATCACGTGGACGGTGTCCTTCTCCTCGGCCCAGCAGACCGCGGCCTCCATCAGCGCACGGCCGACGCCGTGCCGGCGCCAAGCCTCACGCACCTGCAGGTGGGCCACGTGCACGGCCATCTCGGCGTGGATCGGGGACAGCGGCGCCCGGATGAACTGCGCGGCCCCGACGATCTCGTCGCCGAGCATCGCCACGACCAGGCGCCGGTCGGACTCGGCTGCGCAGCGAGCGACCGCCGCGCTGGCCTCCGCCACCGGCGCGACCGACTCCCGGCCGCAGGCGCGCGCCAGGCCGGACCAGATCTCGAGCAGGGCGACCGCGTCGTCGGGGGTGGCGTCACGAACGAGCACCGGGTTGCGGGACAACGGGCAGGCCCCTTTCCAACCGACATGACGGCATCAACGAAGAGTGCGGTCCATCCCCGGCCACCCGAGCTGGCGCGGGCCCCCTGAACCGGGGGAATCGAACCGGATGAGAGATTACGCCTAGAACGGACGGACCGGTAGCCCACCCCGTCCCCTGGTGGAGGAGGTCCCGTGTTCCCCGGAGTCGGCACGCTGGTCAACATCTGCACGGTGCTGATCGGCTCCGCGATCGGCGTGCTGGTCGGCCACCGGCTCGCCCAGCGCACCCGCGACGTCGTCACCGACGGGCTCGGCCTGGTCACCCTGCTGATCGCGGCGTCCTCGGCCGGTGCGATCACCGATGCCGCGTGGTCCGCCGCGGTGGGTCGCAGCGCCCCCACGCTGATCGTGCTCGCCTCGTTGCTGCTCGGCGGCATCCTCGGCTCGGTGCTCGGGATCGAGGCGGGTCTGGAGAACTTCGGCGGCTGGCTGCAGGCGCGGCTGATGCGCGGCGGGCCGGATCGTGAGGTCAGCGCGGACCGCCAGCGGTTCATCGAGGGCTTCGTCAGCAGCTCGCTGGTGTTCTGCGTCGGCCCGCTCACCGTGCTCGGGTCGATCAGCGACGGCCTCGGCCAGGGCGCCGACCAGCTCTTCCTCAAGGCCGCGCTAGACGGCTTCGCGGCCATCGCGTTCGCTGCCTCGCTCGGCTGGGGCGTGGCCGCCAGCGCGCTCGCCCTGCTCGTCGTGCAGGGGTCCCTGACGGTGCTGGGGGCGCTGCTGGGCAACGTCCTGCCGGCGGCGCCGATCGCGGCCCTGACCGCCACCGGCGGGCTGATGCTGGTCGGCGTCGCGCTGCGGTTGCTGCGGATCAAGCAGCTGCCGGTCGGGGACCTGCTCCCGGGCCTGGTGATCGCGCCCGCCCTGACCGCCGTGGTCGCGGCGCTGCGCTGAGCCGCGGAGCCCCCTCGGCGCACCGGCGCCACGCCTCGCCGACCCCAATATGGCGCAGGTCACACGCATGGCTTTAGGGTGTTCGTCTAGCGAGTGGAGCCGGGGGGATCTTCCAGAGTGACGCGCGCACGGCGCGCAACGTCGCTATGGTTTCGCGAGCCGAAGTGACAGACGAGGCGACAGGAGTCCCATGCACGCCCGCCCGAAACGCATCGCCGCGCTGTTGTTCGCGTTGGTGGTCACCGTTCTCCTCACGACAGGAGGCGGCACAGCCTCAGCGGCTCCCGTGCCGCTTGCCAAGGCCGACGCCTGCGTGAAGCCACCACCCCGCAACGACGACACGATCCACATCCAGGGCTGTCTCACCGACCGGCGGGAGACGCCGCCCAAGCCCGTGCCGGACGTCAAGATCTCGGTCAAGGACTCGAGCGGCAAGGTCGTCGGCACCGGCACCAGCGACCAGACCGGAACGTTCGACATCCCGCTGCCCGGCAAGTCGATCGACGTGCTCGGCAACACCTACGAGATCAACATCGACACGAAGACGCTGCCGGAGGGCGCCGCGCTGGCCAAGCCCAAGCAGGTCTCGCTCAAGGTCCGGCTCCAGATCCAGTCCGACGTCTACGTCACCTTCCCGATCGGCAACGCGCGGGCGGGCGGCACCGGCGAGTTCACCCAGGGCATCCAGCTCGCGGTCGGCGGCCTGGTGTTCTCCCTGCTGCTGGCGATGGCGGCGTTGGGGCTGTCGATGATCTTCGGCACGACGGGCCTGACGAACTTCGCCCATGGTGAGCTGATCACCTTCGGGGCGATCGTCGCCTTCGGGATCGACGCCCTGCCCGGCGACATCACGGTGGCCGGGGTCAACATCACCATGCCGACCGCCATACTCGTGGCGCTCGCCGCGTCGACGGCGTTCGGCTGGGCCCAGGACAAGGTGCTGTGGCGCCCGCTGCGCCGTCGCGGCACCGGCCTGATCGCGGCGATGATCGTCAGCATCGGCCTGTCCATCTTCCTGCGGAACGTGTACCAGTACCTCGCGGGCGCGGCCAACCACAACTACTCGCAGTGGACCAGCCCGGCGCCCTGGCACATCGGTTCGATCCTGATCACCCCCAAGGACGTGGGTGTGATCGTCTTCTCGGCGGTCGTGCTGGTGCTGGTCTCGCTCGCGGTGCAGAAGACCAAGATCGGCAAGGCCACCCGCGCGGTGGCCGACAACCCGGCCCTGGCGTCGTCCTCGGGGATCAACGTCGACCGGGTGATCTCCGTCGTCTGGTCCGTCGGAGCGGGACTGGCCGGCCTGTCGGGCGTGCTGCTCGGGATGACCCAGGGCTTCGACTACCAGGTCGGGTTCAAGATCCTCCTGCTCGTCTTCGCCGCCGTCATCCTCGGCGGCCTCGGGAGCATCTGGGGTGCGCTGCTGGGTTCGTTCATCATCGGCATCTTCATCGAGGTCTCGACGCTGTTCATCCCGGCGGAGCTGAAGTTCGTGGGCGCGCTTCTCGTGCTCATCCTGGTGCTACTGG
Organism: uncultured Actinomycetota bacterium; assembly: GCA_963816325.1. GTDB lineage: Bacteria > Actinomycetota > Actinomycetes > Propionibacteriales > Nocardioidaceae > Nocardioides_B. Next base: position 23,339 of record CAWFKC010000024.1, read on the forward strand.
TCCGTCCGCAGGGCCTGCTCGGCCGCGCCGAGCGGGTCGGCTGAGGCGAGGAGAGAGAACATGGACTGGGGAAACATCATGAGCCAGGCCCTCCAGCAGGGCCTGGGCCCGACGGCGGTCGTCTACGCGCTCGCGGCGATCGGGCTGAACATCAACTTCGGCTACACCGGCCTGCTGAACTTCGGTGAGGCCGGCTTCATGGCCATCGGCGGCTACACGATGGCCGCCTTCATCGCCACCTGGAACCTCCCGTTCTGGCTGGCGATCCTTGCGGGGTTGTTCTTCACGGTGGTGCTGGCGTTCCTGCTCGGCATCCCGACCCTGCGGCTGCGTGCGGACTACCTCGCGATCGTGACCATCGCCGCCTCCGAGATCATCCGGTTCACGCTGGGGTCGGTGACGCTGCTGAAGTGGTTCGGCGGCCAGGACGGCCTGATCCACTTCGAGCAGGCCTTCGCCAACGCGAACCCGTTCCACGGCAGGATCAACCTCGGCATCGTCTCGTGGCGCCAGTACGACTTCTGGGTGCTGTTCATCGGGTGGATCATCGTGGCGCTCGGCTGCGTGGTCGTCTGGCTGCTGATGCGGGCGCCGTGGGGACGGGTGCTCAAGGGCATCCGGGAGGACGAGGACGCGGTCCGAAGCCTCGGCAAGAACGTCTACGCCTACAAGATGCAGTCCCTGGTGCTCGGTGGCCTTTTCGGCGCGGTCGCTGGCTTCTTCGTGGCGCTGCAGCACACCAACATGAACCCGACGTGGGTGGCGACGGACACCACCTTCTTCGCCTACACGGTGCTGCTGCTCGGTGGCGCCGCCCGAGTGCTGGGACCGGTGGCGGGCTCGATCATCTTCTGGTTCCTGATCAGCGCCCTCGACCTGATCTTCGACGCCGGGACGTCCGGCGCGAACCCGATCATTCCGGACTGGCTGATGAACAACCAGCAGGCCAGCCTGATGCGACTGATCTTCATGGGCCTGGCGCTGATGCTGCTGATGATCTACCGACCACAGGGAATCTTCGGCGACCGAAGGGAGCTGGCGCTCGATGCCCGCTGACACCACCACACCCACCGGCGAGGACGACGGCGTGACGCAGACCGTGTCGATCAACGCGGCCCGCGCGGCGCTCGCCGACATCGACCGCGTGCCCGGCGTGCCGAAGCCGGACCCGATCGTGGTCGCCGACCACGTGACACGCCAGTTCGGCGGCCTGACCGCGGTCGACGTCGAGCACCTGGAGATCCAGCGAGGCGTGATCACCGCCCTGATCGGGCCCAACGGCGCCGGGAAGACCACGTTCTTCAACCTGCTGACCGGCTTCGACAAGCCGCAGACCGGTGCCTGGTCCTTCAACGGACGCTCGCTGGCGGGCGTCTCGGCCTACCGGGTCGCCCGCAGGGGCATGATCCGCACCTTCCAGCTGACCAAGGTGCTGGCCAAGCTGTCCGTGATCGAGAACATGCGGCTCGGCGCGACGGGGCAGGCCGGGGAGCGCTTCTTCGGTGGCCTGTTCCAGATCTGGCGAGGCCAGGAGCGCAAGATCACCGAGAAGGCCGACGCGCTGCTCGAGCGGTTCATGCTGATCAAGAAGCGTGAGGACTTCGCCGGCACCCTGTCCGGTGGCCAGCGCAAGCTCCTCGAGATGGCACGCGCGCTGATGGCCGACCCCGAGCTGGTGATGCTCGACGAGCCGATGGCCGGGGTGAACCCTGCGTTGAAGCAGTCGCTTCTCGGGCACGTGAAGTCGCTGCGTGACGAGGGCCGGACCGTGCTGTTCGTCGAGCACGACATGGACATGGTGCGCGACATCTCCGACTGGGTCGTGGTGATGGCCCAGGGCAAGGTGATCGCCGAAGGACCACCGGACTCGGTGATGAGCGACCAGCACGTCATCGACGCCTACCTCGGCTCCCACCACGACCAGGACCTGAGCGTCGAGATGGAGGAGGAGATCCTCACCGAGGCCGAGTCCGAGATCGGCCACGACACCTCCTCCGGGAAGAAGGACCACCATGACTGAGGCACCCGAGGCCCTCGACCGCGGCGCCCACCTCGAGGCGGCCGAAGGGGCCGTCCTGCGGGCCGACAACCTCATCGCGGGCTACCTGCCCGGGGTGAACATCCTCAACGGTTCCGACCTGTACTGCCAGCAGAACGAGCTGGTCGGAATCATCGGCCCCAACGGCGCGGGCAAGTCGACGCTGCTCAAGGCACTGTTCGGCCTGGTGAAGATCAGCTCCGGCACGGTCACGCTGAAGGGCGAGGACATCACGAACCAGCGGGCCGACAGCCTCGTCACCAAGGGCATCGGCTTCGTCCCCCAGTCCAACAACGTCTTCCCGTCGCTGACCATCCAGGAGAACCTGGAGATGGGTGTCTACCAGCGCCCGAAGTTGTTCAAGAAGCGCTTCGAGTTCGTGGGCGACCTGTTCCCCGCGCTCATCGACCGGCGGAACCAGCGTGCGGGATCGCTCTCCGGAGGCGAGCGGCAGATGGTGGCCATGGGCCGTGCCCTGATGATGGAGCCCTCGGTACTGCTGCTCGACGAGCCGTCAGCAGGCCTCTCCCCCGTGATGCAGGACGAGGTCTTCGTGCAGACCCGCCGGATCAACCGCGCCGGCGTCTCGGTGATCATGGTCGAGCAGAACGCCCGCCGCTGCCTGCAGATCGCGGACCGCGGCTACGTGCTGGACCAGGGCCGCAACGCCTACACGGGCAGCGGCAAGGACCTGGCCACCGACCCCAAGGTGATCCAGCTGTACCTCGGCACGCTGGCGAAGTAGCGCGACGAACGCGTCGCCGCCCGGTCCACCGGTCGGCGACGCGTTCGACTGATCCGTCGCTGCCGGATCCGCTCGCGACCCTCGAGCACGTCGGCCGGCGGCCCTGCGCCAGAGGGTGAAGTCCCGGGGAGCACCTTCACCCCCGACCATCCACTGCCTCACGCAGAAGGTCTGCATGGCCGGTGTGACGTGCGTACTCCTCGATCAGGTCCCACAGCATTGCGCGGACAGTCGGAGTGCGCCCGTCCGGCCAGATGAGGGAGGCGGGCCCGTCGAGCCCGCGCTCGTCAAGCACCTCGGCGACCAGCTGACGGGACCGCTCCACCGCGTCTCTCCACCGCGCGTCGAGGTCTTCTGCAGCGTCCAGCGCGCCGGTGCGCCATTCCCAGTCTGGATCGGCGTCGAAGTCCACTGCGTCCCAGGGGGCGCCGTACTCCTGCCCGGCGAGCTTGACAGCGAGCCAGTCTGCCTCGATCAGCGCCACGTGCTTGATCAGACCACCGAGCGTCATCGCACTCGCTGCCGTGGTCGCCCGCAAAGCCGGGCTGAGCGGACGCCGCCGAGAGCTCGGTTTTCCCGAGGCGGCGCCGCCTGAGGGTCTCCTGTGAGATGTCAGGAACGGGTGCCGCCGACGTCTCCGGCTGGTTGAGTACCTCTGTGCAAGAGAACCTGGCGGCGGCCATCGAGGGCACCGTGGCCACCGCCCTCGGCCACGAGCAGCGCGCCGACCCGGTGCTGGCCGGGACCGGCGGTCCGGCCGGCAACGCGCGACTGACAGCCTGGACCGGTCTGAGCCTGCTGGTGCTGTTCCTGGCCGAGCTGGTGACACTGCTCGACGTCCGCGGGCTGATCAGCTGGCATCTCGCACTGGGCATCATCCTGGTTCCGCCCGCGCTGCTGAAGACGGGGACCACCGGCTGGCGGATCCTGCGCTACTACACGGGCAACGCGGCGTACCAGTCGGCCGGGCCGCCCCCGCTGCTGCTGCGGGTGCTCGGACCGCTGGTCGTGCTCACCACCCTGGCGCTTCTGGGCACCGGCCTGGCGCTCGTGCTGGTCGGCGCGACGCAGAGCCGGCAGCCGCTGTTCACCGTCGTCGGCCAGCAGGTGGACGTACTCACACTGCACAAGGGAGCCTTCCTCGCCTGGGCAGCGGCTACCGGGCTGCACGTGCTGGCCCGCGTCCTTCCGGCCTGGCAGCTGATCTGGCCCCCTGGCTCCGGTGTCCCCGGTCCCGCCCGTCGCGGGCTGGTCCTGCTCGTGGTCGGCGCGCTTGCCGTGGCGTGTGCCGCCTGGGTGCTGGCGAACCCCGGCGGCTGGGGTGGCGACAGCAGCTTCGGTCGGGAGCACGCGGAGTACGGCGCCCGGTCCCCGCATTGAGCCGGCGCTCGCGACGCCGGTCCCAGATGGCGACCTCGGGATGGCTGGCGTTGCTGGCCCTGCCCTGCCGGCTGCTGTGGATCACCGGGCTTGGGGTACGCGGTGGTGAGACGCTGCGTCGAAGGCGGTCTCCTGCGCCCGCCCGCGAACACCCCCGACGCCAGGCGCGCGTGCGGACGTCTGACGGCTGGACGTGCACGATCGCCACACCGGACGATGGGCCCGTGACCACGTGGTACCACTCGGACGACGCCCGGTGCTGGACCGGACCCGCCCTGACGACCGGGGCCCTCGAGTTCCATCGTTCCCTGCCCGACTACGCACTCACCCCGTTGGTCGACCTCCCCGTCCTCGCGGCCGAGCTCGGGGTGGGGCGGGTGCTGGTCAAGGACGAGTCTGCGCGCCTCGGGTTGCCCGCGTTCAAGGTGCTCGGTGCCTCGTGGGCATGCCGTCAGGTGTTGAGGCGGCATCCCGGCGTACTCCTGGTGACCGCGACGGACGGCAACCACGGCCGCGCTGTCGCCCGGACCGCGGCCCAGCTCGGGGTCGGCGCAACGGTGTTCGTACCCGCGGTGATGCTGCCCGACACGGTCGAGCGGATCCTCGCCGAGGGCGCGGAGGTGGTCCGAGTCGACGGGGACTACGACGAAGCGGTGCACCGCGCGGCCTCGTACGCCGACCAGCCCGGGCGCGCCCTGGTGCAGGACACCGCCTGGGCGGGCTACACCGAGGTCCCGAGGTGGATCGTCGAGGGCTACCGGACCCTGCTGCACGAGGTCGACGACGAGCTCGCCGCGGCGGGGGCTGCCGCGGACTTGGTGGCCGTGCCGGTCGGCGTCGGTTCTCTTGCCGAGGCCGTGGTGGGCCATTACCGGCAGCCGGACGGGCCACGGCCGCGAGTGCTCTCGGTCGAGCCCGACACCGCCGCGTGCGTCCTCGAGAGCCTGGCCGGCGGCCACCGTACGAGGGTGCCCACCGGGGACACCGTGATGGCCGGTCTCAACTGCGGGACCGTCTCCGAAGCAGCGTGGCCGGTGCTGTGCGCGGGCCTCGACGCGGCCGTCGCCGTGAGTGACGGGGACGCCCTGCGTGCCGTCGACGACCTCGGCGTCCTCGGCGTGTCCTCCGGTCCCTGCGGTGCCGCAGCCCTGGCCGGCGTCCGCGCCGCGCTCACCGAGCCCGACCGTCGTACCGCGCTCGGGATCGGACCCGAGGCCGTGCTCGTGCTGCTCAGCACCGAGGGGAAGTGACTCGCTCGACACGGGAGGGCCGAGACGGCGGGGACCGGTGCGGCCGGCGTCCGGCGCGGCGCACGAAGAAGGGCCCGACCTCTCGGCCGGGCCCTTCTCGTCGTGCAGTCGATCAGATGACGCCGGTGACGTACTTCAGGTTGTGGTACGTGTTGTTCTTCCCGTACTCGAAGATGCCGATCGTCGCCTTCGTCGGGCTACCCGTGTCGCCGAGGTCGCAGGGGCCGGAGACACCGTCGTAGTCGATGTTCTTGCCCTGCTTGATCAGCGCGTCGCACTCCTTGAACGACGAGCACTTCGTGCCGTCCTTGGAGATGTCGATGATGTGCGGACCGTAGACCGTCGCGTCGTCGGACTTGGCCTCCTCGACGGCGAGCGCGACCATCGTGGTCGCGTCGTACGACTCGGGACCGTAGGTGAACTCCGTCAGCTTGGGGTTCGCCTGTAGCATGCGCTTCTTGAAGCTGCTGGTCAGCTCCGCGCCGGGGTAGGTCGCCTTGACGCCGGTGAGCGTGCCCTTCGGGAAGTCACCGGAGTAGTCGGCCGTGTTGCCGTCCACAAAGTAGATCTGCTGGTCCTTGGGACCGATCCCCTTGGCGATCATCGTCGGGATGATCTTGGTGGTCTCGTTGAACGCGATCAGCACGACGGCGTCAGGCCTGGTCGCGGCCACCTTGTTCACCTCAGCGGTGAAGTTGGTGGCGTCCGCGGCGTAGAGCACCTTGGCCGCGACGTTGCCGCCGCCGGACTTGATGCCCTTGGCTACCTGCTTGGCGAGCAGCTCGCCGTAGGAGTCCTGGCGGGCCAGGATCGCCACGTTGTTGTGCCCGTCACCGAGGACCGTGTTGGCCATCACGGCGCCCTGGAGGACGTCGGAGGGCGCGGTGCGGAAGTACAGGTTGTGCGGGTCGGTCTTCGGGTCGTCGAAGGCCGGCGAGGTGTTGGCCGGGGAGAACTCCGCGACGCCCGCGTCGGTGATCTTGTTGATCACTGACAGCGACACGCCGGAGGCCGCGGCGCCGACCACGACGTCGGCGTTGGCGGCGAGCAGCTTGTCGACCTGGGCGCCGGCGATGTCGGGCGTGCCGTCACCGGAGTCGGCCTTCTTCTGCTGGACCGGCTTGCCGAGGACGCCGCCGGCGTCGTTGATGTCCGTGACGGCCGCGTCGACACCCGCGAACTCCGGCGGGCCGAGGAAGGCGAGGTCACCGGTCTGGGGCAGCAAGGTGCCGATGGTCAGAACCCCGTTGCCCTTGGTGGACGTGGGAGAGCTCTGAGACGCGTTTGGAGACGACGACGCACTCCCCGTACCCCCGGCGTTGTTCGAGCTGTTGTTGTTGCCGCCGCACGCGGTCAGGGCCAGCGACGCCGTCGCCAGGACCATGGCCGCGCGCCAGGTGCGGTTAGAACGAATCAATGGAGCCTCCGTAACGGGAGTCTGAGCGGTGTTCCCCCCTCCGGTACGGAGCACCGCCTTGCATGATGGGTGTGAACCTATCTGCAAAACCCATGGTTGTCGGGGACATGAGGCGGTTTTGGCCCCCGGTCGTTGCCGTTTCGTGACCTGTGAACCTGGTCACGGACCGGAATGGCGCTTCAGACCCCCGAGGCGGACCCGCCGAGCGAGGGCCCATGGGTGATGACACCGTCGGCGACCTGACGCATCGAGAGGCGCAGATCCATCGCGGTCTTCTGGATCCACCGGAACGCCTCGGGCTCGCTGAGGCTCAGCTGCTGCTGCAGCACGCCCTTCGCGCGGTCCACCGCCTTGCGGGTCTCGAGCCGCTCGGTGAGGTCGGCGACCTCGACCTCGAGCATCTGCACCTCGGCGAAACGGCTCACTGCCATCTCCACTGCCGGCAGCAGGTCGTGCTTGTTGAACGGCTTGACCAGGTAGGCCATCGCGCCGGCGTCGCGCGCCCGCTCCACGAGGTCACGCTGGCTGAACGCGGTCAGGATGACCACCGGCGCGATGCGCTGCTCGGCGATCCGCTGGGCGGCCGCGATCCCGTCCAGCTTGGGCATCTTGACGTCCAGCATCACCAGGTCCGGGCGGAGCCGCTCGACGAGCTCCACGGCGCTCTGCCCGTCCGAGGCCTGGCCGACGACCTCGTAGCCTTCCTCGGCGAGCATCTCGGCCAGGTCGAGGCGGATCAGCGCCTCGTCCTCGGCGATGACGACGCGGCGGGGCTGTCGGTCGGTCGGCTCAGTCACACCGCAAGGCTAACGGCAGCCGTCCCCCGGGCGCGGAGCGGTCACGCGCTGCGGCTGATGCGCTCCTGGCGCTCGGCCAGGTAGATCTCGACCTCCTGGCGCTCCACCAGCCGCTGCGACAGCTCCGTGGCCGCCGTACGGGCGTTGGCGAGGGATCGGCCCGGCCCGAACAGCGCTTCGAGGAACCTGAACATCGCAGTCACCGCAATCCCCGTCAGAACATGATCTCCGCACGCAGTCTAGGCCTCTCCGGGCTTGTGCGGCGAACTGTCCAGACCGCGAAAACCCCTCACGCGTGTCGGCCTTCGCGCGGGACGCTCGTGGCGCCTGCTGTACGGTAGGCGCGGCCCGTAGGGCCGGCCCGGCCCCGGTAGTCCAATCGGCAGAGACAGTGGTCTCAAACACCATCCAGTGTGGGTTCGAGTCCCACCCGGGGCACGTCTGCGAGGCCCGAGACACCAGCGGTACGGCGTCTCGGCCCTCGCCGCCTCGCGACCCGCGTGCGACCCGCCTGGTCAGCCCGGGCGTCGGTAGGCGGGGGCCACGCCGTTGATCGCATCGCCCATGCGGTGGATGCGCAACGCGTTGGTGGAGCCCGGGATGCCCGGCGGGCTGCCCGCGATGATCACCACGAGGTCGCCCTCCGTGACGCGGTTGATGCGCAGCAGCGCCTCGTCGACCTGGCGCACCATCTCGTCGGTGTGCTCGACGGGCGGCGCCTTGAAGGTCTCGATGCCCCAGGACAGCGAGAGCTGGGAGCGCACCACGTCGACCGGGGTGAAGGCCAGCATCGGCACCGGCCCGCGGTAGCGCGAGAGCCGGCGCGCGGAGTCACCGCTCTGGGTGAAGGCGACCAGGTACTTCGCGCCGACCCGCTCGGCGACCTCGGCGGCGGCCTTGGCGATGACGCCGCCGCGCGTACGGGGCTGCCAGTCGATAGCCGTCATCCGGGCCAGCCCGTGGTCCTCGGTGGACTCGATGATGCGCCCCATCGTCTCGACGGTCTCGATGGGGTACTGCCCGACGCTGGTCTCCCCCGAGAGCATCACCGCGTCCGCGCCGTCGAGGACGGCGTTGGCGACGTCGGAGGCCTCGGCGCGCGTCGGGCGCGGGCTGGAGATCATCGACTCCAGCATCTGGGTGGCCACGATCACCGGCTTGGCGTGGCGCCGGGCGACGTCGATGACCTGCTTCTGCAGGAACGGGACGTCCTCGAGCGGGCACTCGACGCCGAGGTCGCCGCGCGCCACCATGAAGCCGTCGAAGGCGTCGACGATCTCCTCGATGTTCTCGATCGCCTGCGGCTTCTCGATCTTCGCGATCACGGGCAGGAAGACGCCTTCCTCGCGCATCACCTCGCGCACGTCGTCGACGTCGGCGGCGGAGCGGACGAACGACAGCGCGACGAAGTCGACGGTCAGGCGCAGTGCCCAGCGCAGGTCGGCCTTGTCCTTCTCCGACAGGGCAGGCACCGACACCGCCACGCCGGGCAGGTTGATGCCCTTGTGGTCGCTGATCGGGCCCGGTACGACGACCCGGGTGACCACGTCGGTCCGGTCCGCCGACACGACGACCAGGTGCACCCGGCCGTCGTCGATGAGGACCTGGTCGCCCTCGGCGACGTCACCGGGCAGGCCGGCGTACGTCGTGGAGCACACCGAGGCGTCGCCCTCGACGTCGCGGGTGGTGATGGTGAACTGCTGCCCCTCCTCGAGCAGCAGCGGTCCACCCTCCACCGTGCCGAGGCGGATCTTCGGGCCCTGGAGGTCGGCGAAGATGCCCACCCCGTGCCCGGTCGCGTCGGAGGCCTCGCGGACCATCCGGTAGACCTTCTCGTGGTCGTCGTACGTGCCGTGGGAGAGGTTCATCCGGGCCACGTCCATGCCCGCGTCGACGAGCTCGCGGATCCGGGAAGGGCTGGAGGTCGCGGGGCCGAGGGTGCAGACGATCTTTGCTCTACGCACGCGCTCGACCCTACTGGGCTACCGACGGGTTGCCGAGGGCGGGACTGGAACGTTCCAATATGCGGCCCGGGTGGTGCGGGTGGGTGGAGGATCAACAGGGTATGCCGCGAAACTGCCGCTCCCCCCGTGAAGCAACACTGGGGAAGCGGCAGATCTGCGACATACCCTGTTAAACCGGCGCCGAAGCGGGCGGGGGTCAGACCACCAGCGGGCGCTCGGTCGGCAGGATCGGCGAGGGCAGCGTGGTGGCGCCGGTGAGGAAGGTGTCGACCGACGCGGCAGCAGCGCGGCCCTCCGCGATCGCCCAGACGATCAGCGACTGCCCGCGGCCGGCGTCACCGGCGACGAACACGCCCGGGACCGAGGTCATGTAGCCCTTGTCCCGCTTGATGTTGCCGCGCGCGTCGAGCTCGACGCCGAGCTGGGCCACGACGCCCTCCTGCTCGGGTCCGGTGAAGCCCATCGCGAACAGCACCAGCTCGGCGGGGATCTCCCGCTCGCTGCCCTCGACGTCGACGAACGAGCCGTCCTTCATCTCCACCTCGACCAGGCGCAGCGCCCGGACGTGGCCGTCCTCGTCGCCGAGGAACTCCTTGGTGGACACCGAGTAGACCCGCTCGCCGCCCTCCTCGTGGGCCGAGGAGACCCGGAAGACCATCGGGTACGTCGGCCAGGGCTGGTTGGCCGGCCGCGCGTCGCCGGGATGCGGCATGATCTCCAGCTGGGTGACCGACGCGGCACCCTGGCGGTGCGCGGTGCCGAGGCAGTCCGCGCCGGTGTCGCCGCCGCCGATGATCACCACGTGCTTGTCGGCGGCCACGATCTGGTCGGCCACCTCCTCGCCCAGCGACACGCGGTTGCTCTGCGGCAGGAACTCCATCGCCTGGTGCACGCCCCCGAGCTCGCGGCCGGGGATCGGCAGGTCACGCGGCTTGGTCGCGCCGACGGCCAGCACGACCGCGTCGAACCGCTCGGCCAGTTGCCGGCCGGTGACGTCATTGCCGACGTCGACGCCGGCCCGGAAGACGGTGCCCTCGCGCCGCATCTGGTCCAGCCGCCGTTCGAGGTACTTCTTCTCCATCTTGAACTCGGGGATGCCGTAGCGCAGCAGGCCACCGACCCTGTCCGCACGCTCGTAGACCGCGACGGTGTGCCCGGCGCGGGTGAGCTGCTGCGCGGCGGCCAGGCCCGCGGGGCCGGAGCCGACCACGGCCACGGTCTTGCCGGTCAGCCACTCGGGAGGCTGCGGGCGCACGAAACCGGAGTCCCATGCCTTGTCGGCGATGGCGACCTCGACGTTCTTGATCGTCACCGGGTCCTGGTTGATGCCGAGCACGCAGGCGGTCTCGCACGGCGCCGGGCACAGCCGGCCGGTGAACTCCGGGAAGTTGTTCGTCGCGTGCAGGCGCTCGATCGCGCCCTCCCAGTCGTCGCGCCAGACCAGGTCGTTCCACTCCGGGATCAGGTTGCCCAACGGGCAGCCCTGGTGGCAGAACGGGATGCCGCAGTCCATGCAACGGCTGGCCTGGGTGCTGATGATCGGCAGCAGCGAGCGGCCCGCCCCGTCCGGGTAGACCTCGTTCCAGTCGTGGACCCGCTCCTCGACCGGGCGCCGCGTGGCGACCTCGCGGCCGTGCTTGAGAAAGCCTCTGGGGTCAGCCATTGACAGAGCCCTCCATCATCGCGGTGGGGTGCGGCTGGGCCGCAGCAGGACACAGAGTCGCGTCAGCCATGGAGCGCCTCCATCATCTTGGTCGCGGTCTGGTCCTCGGACAGACCTTCCTCCTCGGCCTCGGCCTTGGCCGCCAGCACCCGCTTGAAGTCGGCGGGCATGATCTCGGTGAACCGGCCGAGCGCGGTAGCCCAGTCGGCGAGCAGCTCCTCGGCCACCGCCGACCCGGTCTCCTCCAGGTGCCGGCGGACGATGCCCTGCAGCTCCTCGGCGACCTCACCGGTGACCGGAGCCAGCTCCACGAGCTCGGGGTTGACCCGCTTCTCGTCGAGGTCGAGCACGAACGCCACTCCCCCGGACATGCCGGCCGCGAAGTTGCGCCCGGTGCGGCCGAGCACCACGACGCGGCCCCCGGTCATGTACTCGCAGGCGTGGTCGCCGACGCCCTCGACCACCGCGGTGGCGCCGGAGTTGCGGACGCAGAAACGCTCGCCCACCTGGCCGCGCAGGTAGATCTCGCCGGCGGTCGCGCCGTACCCGATCACGTTGCCGGCGATGATCTGCGCGGCGGCGTCGAAGGCGGCCTCGCGCACCGGGCGGACGACGATCCGGCCCCCGGAGAGGCCCTTGCCGACGTAGTCGTTGGCGTCGCCCTCCAGGCGCAGGGTGATTCCCCGCGGCAGGAATGCGCCGAAGGACTGGCCCGCGGACCCGGTGAAGGTGAGGTCGATCGTGCCGTCGGGGAGCCCCTCGCCCTTGTAGCGCTTGGTCACCTCGTGGCCCAGGATCGTGCCCACGGTGCGGTTGACGTTGCGGATCTCGAGCTGGGCACGCACCGGTTCACCGCGCTCGAGCGCCGGCTGGGCCAGCGGGACGAGCCGGGTGACGTCCAGCGACTTCTCCAGACCGTGGTCTTGGGCGCTGGTGTGGTGCAGCGCCGCCCCCTCGGGCAGCGTGGGCACGTACAGGACCGGCGTCAGGTCGAGCCCGGCCGCCTTCCAGTGGTCCACCGCCCGCTCCACGTCGAGGACCTCGGCGTGGCCGATCGCCTCGTCGAGCGACCGGAAGCCGAGCTCGGCGAGCAGCTCGCGGACCTCCTCGGCGATGTACTCGAAGAAGTTCACGACGAACTCCGGCTTGCCGGTGAACCGCTGGCGCAGCACCGGGTTCTGCGTGGCCACGCCCACCGGGCAGGTGTCGAGGTGGCAGACCCGCATCATGATGCAGCCGGAGACCACCAGCGGCGCGGTCGCGAAGCCGAACTCCTCCGCGCCGAGCAGCGCGGCGACGACCACGTCGCGGCCGGTCTTGAGCTGGCCGTCGGTCTGCACCACGATCCGATCGCGCAGGCCGTTGAGCAGCAGCGTCTGCTGGGTCTCGGCCAGTCCGAGCTCCCACGGCCCGCCGGCGTGCTTGAGCGAGGTGAGCGGTGAGGCGCCGGTGCCGCCGTCGTGCCCGGAGATGAGTACGACGTCCGCGTGCGCCTTCGACACGCCCGCGGCCACCGTGCCGACGCCCACCTCGGAGACGAGCTTGACGTGCACCCGCGCCGAGGGGTTGGCGTTCTTAAGGTCGTGGATCAGCTGCGCGAGATCCTCGATGGAGTAGATGTCGTGGTGCGGCGGCGGCGAGATCAGGCCCACACCGGGTGTGCTGTGCCGGGTCTTGGCCACCCACGGGTAGACCTTGTGACCGGGCAGCTGGCCGCCCTCGCCGGGCTTGGCGCCCTGCGCCATCTTGATCTGGATGTCGTCGGAGTTGGTGAGGTACTCCGCGGTCACGCCGAAGCGGCCGGAGGCCACCTGCTTGATCGAGCTGCGACGCTCCGGGTCGTGCAGCCGGTCCGGGTCCTCGCCGCCCTCACCGGTGTTGGACTTGCCGCCCAGCCGGTTCATCGCGATCGCGAGGGTCTCGTGCGCCTCCTGGCTGATCGAGCCGTAGGACATCGCGCCGGTGGAGAACCGCTTCACGATCGACGAGACCGGCTCCACCTCCTCGATCGGCACCGGCTGCCGGTCCGCGGATCGGAACCGGAACAGCCCGCGCAGGGTCATCAGCCGCTCGGACTGCTCGTTGACCCGCGAGGTGTACTGCTTGAACACGTCGTACCGGCCGGTGCGCGTCGCGTGCTGGAGACGGAATACCGTCTCGGGGTCGAACAGGTGCGGCTCGCCCTCCCGGCGCCACTGGTACTCCCCGCCGATCTCCAGCGAGCGGTGCGAGGGCGGCAGGCCGTCGACCGGGTACGCCGTGCGGTGGCGGCGGGCCACCTCCTCGGCGACCGTGTCGATGTCGACACCGCCGAGCTTGCTGGTCGTGCCGGTGAAGTACTTGTCGACCAGCGGCTGGGCCAGACCCACCGCCTCGAAGATCTGGGCACCGGTGTACGACGCGACGGTCGAGACGCCCATCTTGCTCATCACCTTGAGCACGCCCTTGCCGAGCGACTTGACCAGGTTCTTCACCGCCGTCTGCGGCTCGACCTGGACGTAGTAGCCGTCCCGGGCGAGGTCCTCGACGGTCTCCATCGCCAGGTAGGGGTTCACCGCCGCGGCGCCGTAGCCGATCAGCAGTGCGACGTGGTGCACCTCGCGCACGTCGCCGGCCTCGACGACGAGGCCGACCTGCGTGCGGGTCTTTTCCCGCACGAGGTGGTGGTGCACCGCCCCGGTCAGCAGCAGCGAGGGGATCGGCGCGAGCTCGGCGGTGGAGTGGCGGTCCGAGAGCACGATGATGCGGGCGCCGTCCGCGATCGCGGTCGACACCTCCTCGCAGACCTGGTCGATGCGCGCGGCGAGCGCCTTGCCGCCGCCCTCCACGTCGTAGAGCCCGCGGACCACGTGCGCCATCAGCCCCGGCATGTCGCCGTCGCGGTTCACGTGCCGGATCTTGGCGAGCTCGTCGTTGTCGATGACCGGGAACGGCAGCACCACCTGGCGGCAGGACGCCGGCGTCGGCTGCAGCAGGTTCGTCTCCGGGCCGATGGTGCCCGACAGCGAGGTCACGAGCTCCTCGCGGATCGCGTCCAGCGGCGGGTTGGTGACCTGGGCGAACAGCTGGCTGAAGTAGTCGAAGAGCAGCCGCGGCCGGTCCGACAGCGCGGCGATCGGCGTGTCGGTGCCCATGGACCCGATCGGCTCCGCGCCGGTCTTCGCCATCGGCGTGAGGATGATCCGCTTCTCCTCCTCGGTGTAGCCGAAGATCTGCTGGCGGCGGGTCACCGAGGCGTGCGTGTGCACGATGTGCTCGCGGTCGGGCAGGTCCTCGAGGCGGATCAGCCCGGCGTGCAGCCACTCGTCGTACGGGTGCTCGGCGGCGAGCCCGCCCTTGATCTCCTCGTCCTCGATGATCCGGTGCTCGCCGGTGTCGACCAGGAACATGCGGCCCGGCTGCAGCCGGCCCTTGCGCACCACGGTCGCCGGGTCCAGGTCGAGCACGCCGACCTCGGAGGCCAGGACGACCAGGCCGTCCTCGGTCACCCAGTAGCGCGAGGGCCGCAGGCCGTTGCGGTCGAGCACCGCACCGACCTGGGTGCCGTCGGTGAACACCACCGCGGCGGGACCGTCCCACGGCTCCATCATCGAGGCGTGGAACTCGTAGAACGCGCGTCGCGCGGGGTCCATCTCGGTGTGGTTCTCCCACGCCTCGGGAATCATCATCAGCACCGAGTGCGGCAGCGAGCGGCCGCCCATGTGCAGCAGCTCGAGCACCTCGTCGAACGAGGCGGAGTCCGAGGCCCCCGGCGCGCAGACCGGGTAGAGCCGGCTGAGGTCACCGGGGATCACGTCGCTGTCCAGCAGCGCCTCCCGGGCCCGCATCCAGTTGCGGTTGCCCATCACGGTGTTGATCTCACCGTTGTGCGCGATAAAGCGGAACGGGTGCGACAGCGGCCAGCTCGGGAACGTGTTGGTGGAGAACCGCGAGTGCACGACGGCGACCGCGGACTCGACCCGCTCGTCGAGCAGGTCGGGGTAGAAGTGGTCGAGCTGGTCGGTGGTGAGCATGCCCTTGTAGGCGATGGTGCGCGAGGACAGCGACGGGAAGTACACGTCGGTCTCCCGCTCCGAGCGCTTGCGCAGGCAGAACGCCAGTCGCTCAAGCGCCATCCCGACCAGCCGCCCGGTGGCGGCGGTGACGAACAGCTGGCTGAACGTCGGCATCACGCTGAGGGCGGTCGCGCCCAGCATCGACGGGTCGGTGGGCACGTCACGCCACCCGAGGACGGTGAGGCCCTCCTCGGCGGCGATCTCCTCGATGCGCTGGCGGGTCTTGGCGACCTCGTCCTCGGCACCGGGCAGGAAGGCGGTGCCCACGGCGTAGGCCCCGGCGACCGGCAGCTCGAAGCCGAGCTCGGCCGTGACCTCGCGGAAGAACCGGTCCGGCACGCCGAGCAGGATGCCCGCCCCGTCGCCGGAGTCGGGCTCGGCGCCGGTGGCCCCGCGGTGCTCGAGGTTGCGCAGGGCGGTGATCGCCTTGGCGACGATGTCGTGGCTGGCGACGCCGGTCAGGGTGGCGACGAACGCGACACCACAGGCGTCGTGCTCATGAAGTCCGTCGTACAGCCCTTGGGGCGGCGGGAACGCTTGCATGCGGCATCCTCCCGTCGTCGTGGCACCGACTCGAAAACGAGTCAGCCGTGCTCTCAAGAAAAGATTGCGCGGGACGACATTGGCCCATGCGGAAGTGAAAGCGTACCGCACGTCACGCGCTCGTCACTCCCGCGACGGAACGGTGAACATCACACTACGCGTGGTCGAGCGGTGTCTCCTCCCGCTCGGCTGGGGCCCGGCCGGGGAGGTAGACCGACTCCTCGCGGCCCGGGTGCAGGCGCGCGGAGACCAGGAACGCGCCGAGCGCCCCGAGGAACACCACGATCGAGGTCCAGTCGTTCAGGCGCAGCCCCAGCACGTGGTTGGCGTGGTCGATGCGGAGGTACTCGATCCAGCCGCGCCCGACGGTGTAGGCCATCACGTAGAGGGCGAAGGCCCGGCCGTGACCGAGCCGGAACCGCCGGTCGGCCCAGATCACCAGCAGCGCCACCCCGATGTCCCACAGGCACTCGTAGAGGAAGGTGGGGTGGTACGTCGCGACGTTCGCATAGCCCAGCGGCCGGTGGGCGGGGTCGATGTAGAGGCCCCACGGCAACGTGGTCGGCTTGCCGAACAGCTCCTGGTTGAACCAGTTGCCCCAGCGCCCGATCGCCTGGGCGAGGACCACGCCGGGTGCGAGCGCGTCCATCAGGGCCGGCAGCCGGATGCCGGCGCGACGGCAGCCGATCCAGGCACCGACCGCGCCGAGCGCGATCGCTCCCCAGATGCCCAGCCCGCCCTGCCAGACGTAGAGCGCGGCTACCGGGTTGGCGCCCTTGGTGAAGTAGAGCTCCGGGTCCGTGATCACGTGGTAGAGCCGGCCGCCGACCAGCCCGAACGGCACCGCCCAGATCGCGATGTCGCCGACCTGCCCCTTGGCGCCGCCGCGGGCCACCCAGCGCCGCTCCCCCACCCAGATGGCGACGACGACACCGGCGATGATGCACAGCGCGTAGGCGCGGATGGGCAGCGGACCGAGGTGCCACACGCCCTGGCCGGGACTGGGGATGGAGGCGAGGATCACTGGCGGCTTCCTGTGTCTGGGACCCCGTGGTGGAGGATCGTGGTGAGGTCGTCGGCGATCTCGGCGGCCGAGCGGCTGCCGGTCCACACCACCGGCGCGGTGCCGTCGGGCAGTACCCCGTCGACCTGGGTGCCGTGCGCGACCTCGTAGCCGCCCGAGGGCAGCCGAGCGCCCTTCTCGATCGGGACGCCCATGGCCTCGCCGGCGGCCACGATCCGCGGCAGCGGCCCGGTGAGGCCCTCGAAGGCGGGGTCGAACCGGTCGAGGTAGGCGCGCAGGGTGCGCGGGTCGTCGCGGGCCGGGTCGGTGGTCACGAACAGCACCCTGACCCTGGTCCGGTCGGCGGCGTCGAGCCGGTTGACCGCCGAGGCCAGGTTGGCCATCACCACCCCGCAGATGTCCGGGCAGTTGGTGTAGCCGAAGAACACCAGCGTCAGCGGGGCGGTCGAGTCGCGGTCCAGGGTGTACGGCGTGCCCGCGGTGTCGGTGAGGCGGACGTGCGGCACGTCGTACGGCGTCGGCAGCACGACGCCGTTCAGGCCGTCGTCGGCGGCCAGGGAGACCCGCTCCACCGGCGCGCCCGAGGTCGACCCGCCGCCGCAGCCGGCCAGCGGGAGGAGCGCGGCCAGGGCGAGGGCCGGCGCCGCGTGCCGGAGGCTAGGCACGGACGCCCTCCGCGAGGTCCCGGGTCAGCGCGGCCAGCGACTCCAGCCCCGCCTTGCGGTCCGAGCCCGCGTCGAGCAGCCGGCGGACGAACGCCGAGCCGACGATCACCCCGTCGGCAAACCGGGCCACCTCCGCGGCCTGCGCGCCGTTGGACACCCCGAGCCCGACCCCGACCGGCAGCTCGGTGAACGCGCGGGTGCGGGCCACAAGCGGCCCGGCGAGGTCGCTGGTGGCGTCGCGGGCGCCGGTGACACCCATCACCGCGGCCGCGTAGACGAAACCGCGGCAGGCGGACACGGTCATCTTCAGCCGGGCGTCGGTCGACGACGGCGCGACGAGAAAGACCTTGTCCAGGTCGTGCGCGTCGGCGGCCGCAGCCCACTCGTCGGCCTCGTCGGGGACCAGGTCGGGCGTGATCAGCCCGCAGCCGCCGGCGGCGGCGAGGTCAGCGGCGAACCGCTCGACGCCGTACCTCTCGACGGGGTTCCAGTAGGTCATCACGACCACCCGCGCGCCCGTGCCGGCGACCGCCTCGACGGTGCTCAGCACATCCGCGGTGCGGGTGCCCTGCTCGAGAGCCTGCTGGGCGGCGGCCTGGATGGTCGGGCCGTCCATCACCGGGTCGCTGTAGGGCAGCCCGACCTCGATGACGTCGCACCCGTTCTCGACCATCACCTTCAGCGCATCGACCGATCCGGCCGCGTCGGGGAAGCCGGCCGGCAGGTAGCCGACCAGGGCGGCGCGGCCCTCCTCCTTCGCGCGGGCGAACGCGGTGCCCGTGCTGCTCATGCGTCCGTCTCCCCGGCGCTCTCGTCGGCGGTCGCGGCGCCGAGTCCGAACCACTCGATCGCGGTGCCCATGTCCTTGTCACCGCGGCCGGACAGGTTGACCAGGATCGTCGATCCCGGCTGCTCCTTGGCCAGCTCCAGTGCGCCCGCGACCGCGTGCGCGGACTCGATGGCGGGGATGATGCCCTCGGTCCGCGAGAGCAGCGCGAACGCGTCCATGGCGTCCTCGTCGGTGATCGGGCGGTAGCTGGCCCGGCCGGACTCGGCGAGGTAGGCGTGCTGCGGGCCGACGCCGGGGTAGTCCAGCCCCGCGGAGATCGAGTGCGACTCCCGGGTCTGGCCGTCCTCGTCCTGGAGCACGAAGGTGCGAGCCCCGTGCAGGACGCCGAACTCGCGGGCGTAGATCGTGGCGGCGTGGCGCATCGTGTCCACCCCGTCGCCGGCGGCCTCACAGCCCACCAGCGCGACCTCGGGGTCGTCGAGGAACGCCGCGAACAGGCCGATCGCGTTCGACCCGCCACCCACGCAGGCCACCGCCGCGTCGGGCAGGGCGCCGGTCAGCTCCAGGCACTGGGCACGCGCCTCGTCGCCGATGCCTCGGCAGAAGTCGCGCACCATCGAGGGGAACGGGTGCGGGCCGGCGGCGGTGCCGAAGAGGTACGCCGTGCGGTCGACCGTGGCCACCCAGTCGCGGATCGCCTCGTTGATCGCGTCCTTGAGCGTGCGCGACCCGGACTTCACCGCCACGACCTCCGCACCGAGCAGGTGCATCCGGGCGACGTTGAGCGCCTGCCGCTGGGTGTCGACCTCGCCCATGTAGACCGTGCAGTCCAGGCCCAGGTAGGCGGCCGCGGTGGCGCTGGCGACGCCGTGCTGGCCGGCTCCGGTCTCGGCGATGACCCGGGTCTTGCCCATCCGCTTGGTCAGCAGCGCCTGGCCGAGCACGTTGCGGATCTTGTGCGCGCCGGTGTGGTTGAGGTCCTCGCGCTTGAGCAGGATCCGGGCGCCGGCGTGCTCGGAGAGCTTGGTCGCGTCGTACAGCATGCTCGGCGTGCCGGCGTACTCCCGCAGCATCCGCTCGAACTCGCCCGTGAAGGCGGGATCGGCCATCGCGTCCCGCCAGGCGGCGGTGAGCTCGTCGAGGGCGGCCATCAGCGCCTCGGGCATCATGCGGCCGCCGAAGCGACCGAACCGACCGACGGTCTCGGGAAGGACAGTCATCCTGCTGCTTTCGGGAAGGGGGCTCTCAGTGCGACTCGGGGTGCGGCTGCTTGAGCGCCGGGTGCGCGCCCGCGGCGACCAGGTCGGCGACCGCGGCCCGCGGGTCCGTGCCGGTCACCAGCGTCTCACCCACCAGCACCACGTGGGCGCCCTGCTTGGCGTACTCGAACACGTCGTGGGGTCCCCGCACCCCCGACTCGGCAACCCGGACCACGCTGTCCGGGATCCGCGGGGCCAGCCGCGCGAACGTGTCGCGGTCGACCTCCAGGGTCCTCAGGTTGCGGGCGTTGACGCCGACCAGCCTCGCACCGGCGGCGACCGCACGCTCGACCTCCTCCTCGTCGTGCACCTCGACGAGCGGGGTCAGGCCGATGGAGACGGCCCGGTCGATCAGGCACTCGAGCTCGTTCTGGCTCAGCGCGGCGACGATCAGCAGGGCGAGGTCCGCGCCGGCGGCCCGGGCCTCCCACAGCTGGTAGGAGGTGACGATGAAGTCCTTGCGCAGCACGGGGACGTCCACCGCGGCGCGGACCGCCCTCAGGTCGTCGAGGCTGCCGCCGAAGCGGCGACGCTCGGTCAGCACGCTGATCGTGGCCGCGCCACCGGCCGCGTAGTCGGCGGCCAGGGCGGCGGGGTCGGTGATGGTGGCCAGCGCGCCCTTGCTCGGGCTGGAGCGCTTCACCTCGGCGATCACGCTGATCCCGTCGGCCCGGAAGGCGGGCAGGGGGTCGATCGCCTCGGGGGCGCGGCGGGCGGCCTGCTTGAGCTCCTCCAGGGGAGCCGCGGCCTCGCGCTCGGTGAGGTCGAGCCGCACCCCGTCGATGATCTCGTCAAGAACGGACCCGCCCACGTGTCGCTCCCCTCTACGTCCGCCCGCTGCGGTGCGCTGCCGGACCGGGCCGTCCGGGCTGCCGGCGAACCCTGCGTCGTGGCGTCCGCCACCCCCTAGACTCTCACGAGCCAGGTCGTGTCCCGGAACGGAGGTCCGTCCGCGGACGGTCCCCGCCCCGCACCGGCCACCAGACGGATCCACGGAGCCTCCGCATGAGCTACCCCCCACCCCCGCCCGAGCACGGCGCGCCGGACGACGGCGACCGGGAGCCGGGGACTCCTCCGCCCTCGGAGCCGACCGCCCCCTACCCGGGCGGAGAAGGTCAGCCGCCGTACGGCGGGGGCGAACCGTCGTACGGCCAGGCCCCCTACGGCCAGCAGCCGGGCGCCGGGCAGCCGCCGTACGGCCCGGGCTACGGGCAGCCCGGCTACCCGCAGCCGGGCTACGGCTACCCGCCGGTGCCGACCAACGGCAAGGCGACCGCCGCGCTGATCGTCGGCATCGCGACGCTGGTGCTGTCGTGGTGCTGCGGCGCCGGCGTCCTCGGGGTGGTCGCGATCGTGCTCGGGGTGCGCGCCCGCGGCGAGGTCCAGGCGTCGCAGGGCCGGCAGACCGGCGAGGGGATGGCGGTGGCCGGCATCGTGACCGGCGCGCTCGCGGTGCTGATCGGGCTCGCCGCGGTCGCGGTGATCATCCTCGCGGTGGTCTCCGGCGGGTACGGCGCGTCCGGTTACGGCTACTGACCGGTCAGGGCGCGAGCCAGGCGCCCGCGGGCAGGTTGCGCAGCACCGCGAACCCCACGGCGAGGGTCAGGAACGCCCCCGACCAGAGGAACGCCGCGCGGGTGCTCACCGAGCGGTGCACGCCGCGCCAGCGGTCGCGCACCCAGCGCCCCCAGAAGAACAGCAGCAGCGGGAGGCTGCCCACGAACAGCAGGTTGCTGGAGGCCGCGGCGCCGAGGTGACCGTCGGTGAGGTCGTTGACCGCTCGCAGGCCGCCGCAGCCGGGACAGTAGGTGCCGGTGAGCAGCAGCCACGGGCACCAGCCCCAGCTGCCGCCGCGGTGCGGGTCGCGCACGTGCAGCGCGACGCTGACCACCAGGATCCCGGCGGCCAACAGCACGGGCGCCCGCATCCGGACCCCCCGAGGGTCGGCCGGCAGCGATGCGGGCAGCGCCGTGGCCATGCTCAGCCGCCGACCGGCTCCGCGCCGAGGCCCATCTTCTGCATGATCTTGCCGACGATGCCGCCGACCGGGACCAGGGCGACCCCGACCCAGAACGTCGGCCAGCTGCCGACGAGGAGCCCGATGCCACCGACGATGAACCCGACCAGGATGATGAACACGGCGGTCCAGGCGGCGGGTGTGTTGCCGTGGTGAGCAGACATGCGGAGAACTCCTCGGGGTGCCAGTGGGCGGTCGCTCCCATTATGACGGTCCGCGGGGCCGCTCAGACGGTAGGGTCACGCCCTTCGTCGAGCGCCCGCCACAGGTCTTGGTCACTCTCCGGCCGCTGGGCGCGTGCCGCGGGCGCGTCGTACTTGCTGCCCATGGCGGGCCAGCCGGGGGCGCGCACGACGGCCACCGCGAACGCGGCCAGGCAGAGCAGGCCGCCGACGACCGCGACGAAGAACCACGCGGTGAGGTCCGCGTGGACGTCGCCCGTGGCTCCCTTGCCGGTCAGCGCGCTCAGCGCGGCGCGCCGGGCGGTGCCGGTCGCGGCGAGGGCGGCAGCCACCACGCCGAGGCCGGCGAGGGCGCCGACCACGGCCACCGCGCGGCGCACCCGCCCGCGCAGCACCAGCACCACGCCCCACGCGGCGAGCGTGACCAGGGCCAGCGCGACCACCAGCGGCGCGGCCTCCGAGCCCGGGGCGGCCGCGTGGACGGCTACCCCGGCGGCGTCGCCCGCGGCGCGGGCCCAGTCCTTGGTGCCGGCCACGGCGGCCAGCGCGCCCCCGGCGAGGCCGAGCAGCACCGTGGGCGCGTAGGTGCGGTCACGCATCGGGGCTCACCACCGGGAGCGGGCCGGCGTCGAAGCAGGTGCGGTCGCCGGTGTGGCAGGCCGCACCTTCCTGGTCGACGCTGACCAGCAGCGTGTCCCCGTCGCAGTCGAGCCGCACGTCCTTGACCCACTGGCGGTTGCCGGAGGTCTCACCCTTGACCCAGTACTCCTGGCGCGAGCGGCTCCAGAACGTCGTGCGCCCGGTGGTGAGGGTGCGGTGCAGCGCCTCGTCGTCCATCCACCCGAGCATCAGCACCTCGCCGGTGTCGTGCTGCTGCACGACCGCCGGCACCAGGCCGTCGGTGTCGCGCTTGAGCCTGGCGGCGATCTCGGGGTCCAGGTTGCTGGTGGGGTTGCTGGTCGGGGTCTGCGGGGAGCTCACCCCTCCAGTATCGCCGCCGGTCGGTCGGGGTCGGTCGGCCCGGGGGTCGGGGCGGGCGTCGAGGGCTCGGCGATGGGCCACCGGTCCGGGGTGGAGAGGGTGCGTACGTCGCGGCTGACCAGGAGGGGTACGGCGGCGAGGGCGGTCAGCGCCGCGGCCGCGAGCATGGTCGCCCGACCGCCGTACGCCGCCAGCGCCCAGCCGCCGACCACGGAGGCCAGCGGGGTCAGCGCCATCGCCGAGAACATCAGCGCCGCGTTGGCCCGGCCCTGCAGGCGGTCCGGCGTGGTGGCGGCCAGGTAGGAGAAGATGCAGGCGTTGCCGGCGGGGTTGGCGAGCAGGCCGACCGCGAGCAGCAGCCCGATCACGACCACGTTGTCGGTGAACGCCATCGGCACCACGGCTGCGGTGATCAGCGCCGCGCCGCCGATCGCGAGCAGACCGCTGGGCACCCGGCGGATGATCGCGGGAGCCAGCACCGAGCCGACCAGGCCGGCGACCGCGCCGATGGTGTCGATGACCCCGATCAGCCCCGGGGCGACCCCGGCGCGCAGCAGCTTGAGCGTGAGCACCAGGAACAGCCCGTTGACGGCGAAGTTGGCCAGGGTCGCGAAGGCGAGGACGGCGCGCAGGAACCCCCGGGACAGCAGGAACCGCAGACCCTCGAGGGTGTCGGTCCAGGCGCCGCGCACCGACCTGTCGGCGCCCTGCCGGCGAGTCGGTGCGTCCAGGCGAGCGCGTACCCGGCCCAGCGCCGCGGCCGAGACCAGGTAGGTCGCCGCGTCCACCAGGAACGGCAGCCAGGTGCGGACCGCGACCAGCACCCCGCCGAGCGGCGGTCCGACGAGGACGCCGACGTGCTGGCGGGCCTGGTTCTGGCTGAACGCGGTCGGCAGGTCCTCGGCGGGCACGATGACCTTCAGGGCTGCGATCTCCGCCGGCTCGAAGAAGCAGGACACCACGCCGGTGAGCAGGGCCGCGAGCACCAGGTGCGCGAGCGTCAGCGCGTGCAGCAGCGACGCGCCCGCCAGACTCGCGTAGGCAAGGCCGCCGACCAGCTGCGTGGCCATCATGACGCGCTTGCGGTCCCAGCGGTCGACGAGCGCGCCGGCCGGCAGCCGCATCCCGACCGAGCCGAGGGAGTACGCCGCGCCGGCCAGTGCCGCGTGGGTGGTGGACCCGGTCAGCGCCAGGCCGACCACCGGGAACACGAAGAAGCTCATCGAGCTGCCGACGACGGAGACCGTCTGCCCGCTCCAGAGCAGCATGAAGTCGCGGTTGCGCCACAGCGAGGCCCGGGCGCGGGGCGCATCGGTCGGTTCCGTCACGCCAGCAGGCTCGCATGCACAACGAAGCTTGCGCAAGTGATCTTGCGCAATTTCTGTTGCCTTTCTGGCTAGGCTGGCCCCATGGCCGAGGAGTTCATCGACGCCGACCCCCGCATCCTGCGGGCGATCGCGCATCCGCTGCGGGCGACGCTGCTCTACGAGCTGTTCGCCCGGGGGACCGCGAACGCCACGATCCTGGCCGAGGCGGTCGACCAGCCGGTCAACTCGGTCAGCTTCCACCTGCGCCAGCTGGCGAAATACGGCCTCATCGAGGAGGCCACGGACGTGGGCTCGGACGCCCGCCAGCGCTGGTGGCGCCCCGCGATGAGCTCCGGTCTGCGCGTGCACGACCGGGACCTCGCGGCCACTCCCGAGGGCCGCAGCAGCCTCGAGGTGTTCAAGTCGACCGTGGTGGCGCGGTGGCAGGCCTTGGTCGCCCGGTTCTTCGCCGCGCACGAGGAGAGCGACGAGCTCTGGACGAGCAGCGACGTACCGATGATGCTCACCGACGCCGAGGCGCGCGCGTGCAACGAGGAGCTCCTCGCGGTGCTGTGGAAGTGGCTCGAGCGGGGCCAGCAGTCCCCGCCCCCGGAGGGCGAGCAGCGCCACACCTACCTGGCGCTGTTGCTGCTGATGCCGCACCAGACCGACCTCGTCGACTGACCACTCCCCCGCTCAGGTGGCCCCGTCCGGATCTGGCTCAGGAACCGGGGTCAGGAGGGCGAGGCGCCTGCTGGGCGACCCAGCTGGCGTGGAGGCGGCCGTAGACGCCGCCCTCGGCCACCAGCCGGGCGTGCGGCCCGCGCTGCACGATCCGGCCCTGGTCGACGACCACGACCTCGTCGGCGTTCTCGGCGGTCGACATCCGGTGCGCGATCGTCACCGACGTGCGGCCGGTCTGCAGCCGTTCCAGCGCTCGGCCGATCCGCATCTCCAGCGCCGGGTCGACCGCGCTGGTCGCCTCGTCGAGCACCAAGAGGTCCGGCCCGGCCAGGTGCGCCCGGATCAGGGCGACCAGCTGCCGCTCCCCCGCCGACAGCGACTCACCCCGCTGACCGACCCGGGTGTCCAGGCCGCGCGGCAGCGACTCGAGCCAGTCCGCGAGCCCGAGCTCGGCGGCGGCCGCGACGATGACGTCGTCGGTGGCGTCGAGCCGCCCGTAGCGGGCGTTGGCCCGCAGCGTGGAGTCGAACAGGAAGCCCTCCTGCGGGACCATCACGACCCGCTCGCGCAACGAGTCGAAGGGCACTTCGCGCAGGTCGACGCCGTCGAGACGCACCGCCCCGCCGGTCGGGTCCATCAGCCGGGTGAGCAGCTTGGCGAGCGTGGTCTTCCCCGACCCGGTCTCGCCCACCACCGCGACCCGGGTGTTCGGCTCGATCCGCAGGTCGACGTCGCGCAGCACGGGCGGACCGCCCGGGTAGGCGAAGCAGACACCGTCGAACTCGATCGCGACCGCCTCGTGGGGCAGCGGGGTGCCGGCCGCTCCAGGGTCGACGACGTCGGCGGGGGTGTCCAGGATGCCGATCACCCGGCGCCAGCCGGCGATCGCGTTCTGCGCGTCGGTGAGCACCTGGGTGCCCATCTGCACCGGGCCGACGAAGAGCGTGACCAGGAACGCGAAAGCGAGCACCTGCCCGACGGTGATCTTGTCGTCCACGCCGAGCAGCACGCCGATGATCAGCACGCCCGCGTTCGCCAGCCCCGCGGAGACCCCGCCGAGCGAGAACGAGAACGCGGTCAGGCCCTGCGCCCGGGTGCTGGCGTCCTTGAACCGGTCGATCGCCGTGTCGATGCGCTCCTGGGTGCGTCCCTCGATCGCGTAGGAGCGCACCACCGCCGCGCCCACGACGGGCTCGCTGACCGCGCTGAGCATGACGCCCATCTGCCGCCGCACCACGCCGTACGCCTCCGACAGCTTGCGCTGGAAGAACCGCAGGGAACCGAACAGCGGCAGGAAGCAGATCCACACCACGAGCGTCAGCTGCCAGCTGTAGACCAGCATGACCACGGTCGCCACGAGGATCTGCCCGACGCTGACGATCGCGATGACGCCGCCGAAGATCAGGAACTGGCTCACCTGGTCGACGTCGGAGGTCACCCGGGACACCAGCGCGCCACGCCGTTCGGTGCTCTGGGTCAGCACCGGCAGGTCGTGGACGTGCCGGAACGCCTTGATCCGCAGGGTGGCCAGGCCGCGCTCGGCGCTGGAGAACAGCCGGTAGGTCATGGCGTACGACGCGAGGCCGGTGGCCAGCACCGCGACCCCCGCGACCACCGCCGCGCCGACCACGAACGCCACGTCCGGGCCACCGGGGGCGTTGACGCCCTTGTCCAGGGTCTGCTGCACGGTGACGGGTACGACGATCCGTCCGAGCGTCGCGACGACCGCGAGCACGATCGTCCCGCCCAGGCCGCGTTTGAGCTCGGGCGACAGCTCCACGCCGCGGGTGATGGTGCGCCAGGCGGAGATCGACTCGCCGGTGTCGAGCGTGCTCACCGGGTGACCTCCTCGACGGCGTCGTCGGCGTGCTCCGCCTCGTAGGCGTTGACGAGGTCGGCGTAGCCGGCGTCGCGGGCCAGCAGCTCGGCGTGCGTGCCCTGGTCGACCACCCGGCCGTCACTGAGGTAGACCACCTCGTCGGCCATGGCGATCGTCGCCTTGCGGTAGGCGACCACGAGCACCGTCCCACCGGTCCCCTGCCGCAACGCGGCCAGGATCCGGGCCTCGACCTCGGGGTCGACCGCGGAGGTGGCGTCGTCCATGATGAGCAGCCGCGGTCGCCGCACCACCGCCCGCGCCAGGCTCAGCCGCTGCCGCTGCCCGCCCGAGAGGCTGGCCCCGCGCTCCCCCAGCCGGGTGTCGAGGCCGTCGGGCAGCGCGGCCACGAACCCGTCGGCCTGCGCGGTGCGCAGCGCGGTCCACACCTCCTCGTCGGACGCGGGGGCGCCGAGCGTGACGTTGCCGCGGACGGTGTCGTCGAAGAGGAACGCGTGCTGCGGCACCAGCGCGAGGTGCTCGGCCAGGGCGCCGGACGCCAGGTCGCGCAGGTCCTGGCCGTCGAGCCGGACCTCGCCCTCGTCGGGGTCGACCAGCCGCAACAGCAGGGTCGTGAGCGTGCTCTTGCCGCTCGCGGTGGGACCCACCACCGCCACGGTCCGGCCGGGCTCCACGGCGAACGTGAGGTCGTCGAGCAGCGGCGGTGCGTCCGGGTAGCGGAACCCGACGTGGCGCACGTCGAGGCGCGCGCCGCCGTCCGCGGCCGGCAGGCGCTGCGCGCCGTACGACATCCGGCCGGTCTCCTCCAGCACCGCCGAGACACGGTCGTAGCCGACCACGCTGCGCGGGAACTCGCCGACCAGCCAGCCGAGGGACCGGATCGGGAACGCGACCACCGTCAGGAGATAGGCGATGGTCACCACGGCCCCGGCGTCGGCCTGGCCGTGCAGCACCCGGGCGACCCCGACCGCCAGCACCGCGAGCACGCCGAGGCTCGGCAGCGCCTCGAGCACGGGGTCGAACGCGGCCCGGACCCGGCCGGCGCTCACGTTGACGTCGCGCAGCTGGTGGGCGCGTTCGGCGAAGCGTGCCGTCTCCTCGCGCTCGCGGCCGAGGGTCTTCACCACCAGCGCGCCGTCGAAGGACTCGTGGGCGACCTCGCTGACCTCCGCGCGCAGCGCCTGGGCACGGGTCATCAGCGGTGACTGCAGGCGCTGGTAGATGATGTTGGTCACGATCACCACCGGGAACACCGCCAACCCGACCAGGGCCATCACCAGGTCGGTGAAGAGCATCTGGCCGACCGCCACCACCATCATCGCGACCGTGCCGACGGCCATCGGGAGCGGCGCGATCGGCGCCCAGGCCGCCTCGACGTCGGAGTTCGCGTTGGACAGCAGCTGGCCGGTGGGGTGCTGCTGGTGCCAGGCCATCGGCAGCTCGAGGTACTTGCGGGTGACCGCCCGGCGGTAGTGCGCCTGCATGCGGTACTGCATCAGTCCGGCGCCCAGCCGGCGGGCGACGATACCCACCGCGCGCAGCAGCGCGACCGCGACGAAGAGTCCGAGGATCGCCCACGCCCCACCCGCGGGGACCTGCCCGGTCTTGAACGCCGGCACCACGACGTGGTTGGTGGACCACCCGAGGACCCACGCGTCGGCGACCGTCAGCGCACCGAAGACGACGCTGCCGAGGGTGGAGAGCGTGAAGATCCAGGGTTCGCGCCGGATGGCCACGCCCAGCACGGCGAACCCGTCGCGCAGCGTGCCTCTGCTCCCCGCCACCGCCGTCCGCCCTCTCGCCGATTCCCGCCCTACCGGGCACCACCCTACGATCGGGACATGACGACGATGGCGAGGACCGAGCGAACCGAGCTGTGCGACACCGCCCTGCAGGTGGGCGAGGACCAGCCCACCCTGTGCGCGGGGTGGACGGTCAAGGACCTGGTGGTGCACCTGCTGCTGCGCGAGCGCAACGTCGCCTCCGCCGGGATCGTGGTCAAGCCGCTGGCCGGCCTGCTCGAGCGGGAGACCCGCCGCTACGGCCGGCAGGACTTCACGGTGCTCGTCGAGCGGCTGCGACAGGGGCCGCCGCCGTGGTCGCCCTTCCGACTCCCGAAGGCCGACGCGCTCGCGAACACCATCGAGTTCTTCGTCCACCACGAGGACATCCGGCGGGCACAGCCGTCGTGGGAGCCACGCGCACTGCCCGACAAGGCCCAGGACGCGCTGTGGAAGACCGTCCGTGTCGCCGGCAAGGGACTGGTCCGCTCGGCGGAGCCGGGCGTGGTGCTGGAGCGGTCCGACACCGGTGAGCGGGCGCAGCTGAAGAGTGGTACGTCGACCGTGGTGGTCCGCGGCCTGCCGGCCGAGGTGACGCTGTTCGTCTACGGGCGCAAGCAGCAGGCGCGTGTCGACCTCGAGGGCCCCGAGGACGCGGTCGCCGCGTTGCGGGGCGCCGACCTGGGGGTCTGACCACCGCCGCGGGACCGGGAGGTCACGGGGGCGCGACACGCCGGCGAGACGGCGATGTCGCTGAACTCCTCGGCGGTTCTGCTGGCACCACGGTAGTTACTCGGTATATACATACCGCGTAACTACGTGGCGAGGAGGCCGGGATGTCGGTGCGACAGGCGATGCTGGCGCTGCTGGAGCAGGGGCCGAAGTACGGCTACCAGCTGCGCGCGGAGTTCGAGGCGCGGACCGGGTCGACCTGGCCGCTCAACGTGGGACAGGTCTACACGACCCTGGCGCGCCTGGAGCGGGACGCGCTCGTGGAGGCGGCCGGCACCGACGAGGAGGGACACGCGCTGTACTCCCTCACCGACGCCGGTCGCCAGGAGCTGAGCACCTGGTTCACCACGCCGGTACGTCGGACCCAGCCGCCGCGCGACGAGCTGGCCATCAAGCTCGCCCTGGCGGTGACCGTGCCCGGGGTCGACGTACCCGCCGTCATCCAGGCCCAGCGCACCGCCACCCTGCGGGCGCTGCAGGACTACACCAAGCTCAAGCGGACCGCCGCGCGGAGCAGCGCGCCCGAGGACCTGGCCTGGTCACTGGTGCTCGACTCCCTGGTGTTCGCCGCCGAGGCCGAGATCCGCTGGCTCGACCACTGCGAGACCCGACTGGCGAGGGCCGCCCGGACGGCGAGCCCCGCGGTCGCCCCCGCGCCGCGCGCCCGGGAGGCACGGCGATGAGCGGCGCGCTGGACATCCGCGACCTGACCCGCGTCCATGGCAGCGGGGCCACCGAGGTGCACGCGCTGCGCGGCGTGTCGCTGTCGGTCGCCGCGGGCGAGCTGGTCGCCGTGATGGGCCCCTCGGGGTCGGGGAAGTCGACGCTGCTGACCATCGCCGGCGGCCTGGACTCCCCCACCTCGGGCACCGTCGCCGTCGACGGCACGGACCTGGGGTCCCTGTCCCGGAAGGCGCTCGCGGCGCTGCGGCGGAGGTCGGTCGGCTACGTCTTCCAGGACTTCAACCTGATTCCTGCGCTGACCGCGGTGGAGAATGTCGCGCTCCCCCGCGAGCTCGACGGCGACCGCGCCGCGGTGGCCCGGCGGGCCGCGCTCGCCGCCCTGGAGGAGGTCGGCATCCTTGAGCTCGCCGACCGCTTCCCCGACGACATGTCCGGCGGGCAGCAGCAGCGGGTCGCCATCGCCCGCGCGGTCGTGGGCGACCGCCGCCTGGTCCTGGCCGACGAGCCGACCGGCGCCCTCGACAGCGAGACCGGCGAGCAGATCCTCGCGCTGCTGCGCGGTCGCTGCGACGCGGGCGCCGCGGGCGTGCTGGTGACCCACGAGGCCCGCCACGCCGCCTGGGCGGACCGGGTGGTGTTCCTGCGCGACGGCGTCGTGGTCGACGAGGCGCGCAACGACGACGCCGACGCCCTGCTCGACTCCGGAACGCGCTGATGGGCCTCCTGCGGGGGTGGCGGCCCGCGCTCCGGATCGCTCGCCGGGAGGCGCTGCGGGCACGGGGCCGCAGCGCCCTCGTGCTGGCGATGATCGCGCTGCCGGTCACCGGCGTGGTCGCGCTCGACACGCTGTACCGGACCTCGGACGTGTCGGTCGTCGAGGGCCTGGACCGCAACCTGGGCGCGGCCGATGCGCTCGTGGAGTTCCAAGGTGCCTCCGGACCGGTGCAGCAGTCGCCGGACGGCCGGCGCGTCGCCTGGGACGGGAACGGGAAGGCCCCGCCGGCCACGGCGGCCACCATCCGTGCGGTGCTCGGCCCCGGCACCCGCACGGTACGTCGTACCGACGGCGAGGTCCTGGTGCGCACCCGCGCCGGCGTCGCGACCCCCGAGGCCACCGAGCTCGACCTCACCGACCCCGTCACGCAAGGGACCTTCGGGCTGGTCGAGGGCCGGCTGCCCCGTGGCGTGACCGAGGTCGTGGTCTCACCGGGGCTGGCGGCGCGCGGTTTCCCGGTGGGCAGCACGCTGCCGACCCTCGGACGGGCAGGGCGCGGCACCGCCCTGCGCGTGGTCGGCACGGTGGAGTCCGCCGAGCGGCGGGACACGCTGCTGGTGGTCGGCGCGCCCGGCTCGCTCGGGCTCCGGCAGGCATCCGACACGGGGACGTTCCTGGTCAGCCACCGGGGCGGGGTCTCCTGGGCGGACGTGCGCGCGCTCAACAAGGCCGGCATGGTCGCGATCTCACGGCAGGTCCTCGCCGACCCGCCGCCCGACCCGACCGCTGACACCGGCGGGCCGTCCTCGGACACCCTCGCCGTCGTCGCTCTCGTCGCGGCGATGGCCCTGCTCGAGGTGGTGCTGCTGGCCGGGCCGGCCTTCGCCGTGGGCGCGCGACGCCAGCAGCGCGCGCTCGCGCTGATGACCGCCACCGGCGCGCGACCTCGCGACGTCCGTCGTACCGTCCTGGCGAACGGGCTGGTGCTCGGCAGCGCCGGCGCCGCGCTCGGTGCCGGCCTCGGCATCGGGGTCGCGCGCCTGGTCGAACCGCTCGTCCAGCAGTTCTCGCACACCTGGTTCGGCCCGTTCGAGGTCTCGCCGCGCGACACCGTCGCGGTGGCCGTCTGCGGCCTCCTCAGCGCCTTCCTGGCCGCGCTCGCACCGGCCTGGCTCGCCACCCGGATGGACGTGGTCGCCGTCCTGGGCGGGCGTCGCGGCGAGGGCCGCCCGTCCCGCCGCTCCCCCGTCCTCGGGTTGGCCCTGCTCGCCACCGGCGTGCTGGGCGCGGTCCACGGGGCACACAAGCCGTCGGGCGGTGAGAACGTCATCGCGGCCGCGTCGGTGGTCGCCGTGCTCGGCGTGGTGCTGCTGGTGCCGCTGGTCGTCGCGGTCCTCGGCCGCTTCGCGCACCGGTTGCCGCTCACGGCGCGCTACGCCCTGCGCGACGCCGCGCGCCAGCGGGCGCGCACCGCTCCCGCGGTCGCGGCGGTGGCCGCCACGGTGGCCGGTGTCGTGGCACTGGGCATCGGCGCCAGCAGCGACGCCGCGGAGCGGGCGGGAACGTACGCCCCGCGCGCCCCCGTAGGTGCTGCGGTCGTCACGACCGACGCCCTGGCCCCCGACGCGTTGGCGCGCACCTGGTCGCGGCTGCGGACCTCGGCGCACCGCGCGCTGCCCGGAGCGCGGCTCACCGTCCTCCGGGGGCTGCCGACCACGACGCCCACCACGGGCTTCGACGTGGAGTTCCGGTCGCACAGCCGACCGGCGGGTGGCTACGGGTGGAGCAGCAGCTACGGCGGCAGCATGCTGGTCGCCGACGGCGGCACGTCCCGCCTGGGCCTGCGGCTGACCCCCGCGCAGGCGCGTCGCGGCGACGCCGTGCTGGCCCGCGGCGGGGCGATCGCCTTCGGAGGCGCTCGGGACCACGCGGTCCCGGCCACCGCGCTGGTGCGCGAGTACTCCACGCGCAGCGGCCGTCCGACCGGTCGTGCCAGGACGCGGGTGACCGCCCTCTTCCTGACCGTGCCCGGCGAGACCCAGCCCGCGGCGGCCGTCGTGGCGCCCGCGGTCGCCGAGCGGCTCGGCGTGCCGGTGCAGCCGATCGGCCTGCTGCTGACCGGAGCGACGGTGGACGACCGGGCGGAGCAGACGCTGCGGGAGGCGGTGACCGCGGTGACGCCGACGGCGAACGTCTACGTCGAGCGTGGCTACCACGACGATGCCACGACCGTCGTCCTCCTCATCCTCGGCGGCGTCGGGGGCCTGCTCATGCTGGGCGGGACCCTGACCGCGACGTTCCTGGCGCTGTCCGAGGCGCGACCCGACCTGGCCACGCTGGCCGCGGTCGGGGCCGCCCCGCGCCTACGGCGCCGGGTGGCGGCGGGCTACGCCGGCGTGATCGGCCTGGTGGGCGGCCTGCTCGGCGCGGCGGTCGGCTTCGTCCCCGGGATCGCCGTGACCTACCCGCTGACCTCGACGTCGTGGCAGCCAGCGGGGACCCTGGATACGAACGGCGCGCCGCTGCCGGACCACTTCGTCGACGTGCCGTGGCTGCTGGTGGTCGGCGTGGTGGTGCTGCTGCCGCTGGTCACCGCCGCGGTGGTCGGGCTGGCAGCCCGGTCACGGCTGCCACTGGTGGCCCGCCTGCCCTGACGCCCGCCTGTCCGCCGAGGGTCGTCACCCGCGTGCGGACGGGTGCTGGGGGTGAGACGCGGCGCGGGTCACACCTGGCCGGCTCCTAGGCTTGGGCCCATGAGCGACTACCTCGAGCTGCTGCCGGCCGTCGACATCGCCGGCGGCCAGGCCGTCCAGCTGGTCCAGGGCGTAGCCGGGTCCGAGAAGCGGTTCGGCGACCCGCTCGAGGCCGCGTTGAACTGGCAGCGCCGCGGCGCGGAGTGGATCCACCTCGTCGACCTGGACGCGGCGTTCGGCCGCGGCCACAACCGCGAGCTGCTGGCCCGGATCGTCGGCACGCTCGACATCAAGGTCGAGATGAGCGGCGGCATCCGCGACGACGAGTCGCTCCAGGCGGCGATGGCGACCGGCTGCCGGCGGGTGAACATCGGCACCGCGGCGCTGGAGAAGCCCGCCTGGTGCGCCGCGGCCATCGCGTCGTACGGCGACCGCGTCGCGGTGGGCCTCGACGTGCGCGGCCGCACGCTGGCGGCGCGCGGCTGGACCTCCGAGGGCGGCGACCTGTACGACGTGCTCGCGCGCCTCGACGCCGAGGGCTGCGCGCGCTACGTCGTCACCGACGTGAACAAGGACGGCATGCTCCAGGGCCCGAACCTCGACCTGCTGCGCAGCGTGTGCGCGGCCACCGACCGGCCGGTCGTCGCCTCCGGCGGCATCACCGAGCTCTCCGACCTGGAGGCGCTGCAGGGCCTGGTCTCCGTCGGCGTCGAGGGCGCGATCATCGGCACCGCGCTCTACGAGGGCCGGTTCACCCTCGAGGACGCGCTCGCCCTGACCCTGCCGAACGCGTCATGACCCTCGCCGTCCGGGTCATCCCCTGCCTCGACGTCGACGCCGGTCGCGTCGTCAAGGGCATCAACTTCCAGGACCTGCGCGACGCCGGCGACCCGGTCGAGCTGGCCAAGGTGTACGACGCGGAGGGCGCCGACGAGCTGACCTTCCTCGACATCTCCGCCTCGCACGAGGACCGCGCGACCACGCTGGAGATCGTCTCGCAGACCGCCGAGCAGGTGTTCATCCCGCTCACCGTCGGCGGCGGCGTGCGGAGCACCGCGGACGTCGACCGGTTGCTGCGTGCCGGCGCGGACAAGGTCGCGGTGAACACCGCCGCGATCACCCGGCCCGAGCTGGTCGGCGAGATCGCGGACCGCTTCGGCAGCCAGGTCCTGGTGCTCTCGGTGGATGCCCGCCGCGCCCCGGGCACCGAGAGCGGCTTCGAGGTCACCACGCACGGCGGCCGCCGCAGCGCGGGTGTCGACGCGGTCGAGTGGGCGCACCGGGCCGCCGGTCTCGGCGCCGGGGAGATCCTCCTCAACGCGATGGACGCCGACGGCACCGAGGACGGGTTCGACCTGGACCTGATCCGCGCGGTGCGCCGCGAGGTCACCATCCCGGTGATCGCCAGCGGCGGCGCCGGCAAGGTCGAGCACTTCCCGCCGGCGGTCGAGGCGGGCGCCGACGCGGTGCTGGCCGCGACCGTCTTCCACTTCGGCACGCTGCGGATCGCCGACGTCAAGAGGACGCTCGCCGAGGCGGGCCACCCGGTGCGTTGAGCGCGGCGCTCACCGGCCCGTAGGCCTCCGGAGTGCCTCAAGGAGCCGATCCGAGGAAGGTGGGGATCGGCTCAGCGGTGTCGCGGCAGCAGCACGGCCACGAGCACCGGCGCGACCAGCACCGAGACCACGAGCGCCAACAGCCGGGCCGGCCAGTCCGGCCGGACGACCCAGACCACGACGTTCAGCACCAGCAGGACTCCCAACAGCAGCGAGGTCCGGACCCGCTGCCGGTGCGCGAGGTGGCCCGTCGGCCGTCCCCTCGGCGTGGCCAGCGGCAGTCGGCCCGTGGTCGCCCGCCGCAGCGCCTGACGCCGGGCCAGCCGCCGCTCGCGACGCTCGGCCTCCGCGGCGCGGGCGGCAGCCCTGATCGCCGCCTCACGCTCGCGCTCGGCGCGGCGGTGGGCTCGCTCCTTGCTCACGAGCGGGTGCGGCTCACAGCGCGTCGACCCAGTTGCGCAGCAGCGCCGCCCCGGCGTCGCCGGACTTCTCGGGGTGGAACTGCGTGGCCGCGAGCGGCCCGTTCTCCACGGCGGCCACGAACCGGTCCCCTCCGTGCGAGGCCCAGGTCACCAGCGGCGGCCGGGTGCGGCCGGAGGTGCGCAGCATCCACTCGCGCACGCCGTACGAGTGCACGAAGTAGAACCGCTCGTCCTCGACGCCTGCGAACAGCCGCGAGCCGGCCGGGACCTCGACGGTGTTCCACCCCATGTGGGGTACGACGGGGGCCTGCAGCCGCTCCACCACCCCCGGCCACTCGTCGAGACCGGGGGTGTCCACGCCGTGCTCGACGCCGCGGCCGAACAGGATCTGCATGCCCACGCAGATGCCGAGCACCGGACGGCCCCCGGCCAGCCGCCGGCCGATGATCTCGTGCCCGTGGGCCGCGCGCAGGGCGGTGGCGCAGGCGGCGAACGCGCCCACGCCCGGCACGACAAGCCCGTCGCACTCGGTGGCGGCCTCCCGGTCGGCGGTCAACGTCACGTCGGCGCCGGCACGTTCGAGGGCGCGCACCGCCGAGCGGACGTTGCCGGAGCCGTAGTCGAAGACGACGACGGCCGGGGAGCCGGGGCGGTGCTGGGTCTCGACGGGCTCGGCGTCCGGCTGCGCGACGTCCGCGGGTGGGGTCACAGGGTGCCCTTGGTGCTGGGCACTCCGGTCTCACGGGGGTCGAGGGCGACCGCGTCGCGAAGCGCCCGCGCGACCGCCTTGAACTGGGCCTCGACGAGGTGGTGCGGGTCCCGGCCGGACAGCACGCGCACGTGCAGCGCGACCTGCGCGTGGAAGGCGAGCGTCTCGAACACGTGCCGGGTGAGGGAGCCGAGGTAGGCGCCCCCGATCTGCACGAACGCCTGTGCCTCCGGCTCGCCGGTGTGCACGCAGTAGGGCCGGCCGGCCACGTCGACGGCGCACTGCACCAGCGCCTCGTCGAGCGGCACCAGCGCGTCGCCGAAGCGGCGGATGCCCCGCTTGTCGCCGAGTGCCTCGCGCAGCGCGTCACCGAGCGCGATCGCGGTGTCCTCGACGGTGTGGTGGGCGTCGATGTGGGTGTCGCCCTCGGTGCGGACGGTGAGGTCGATCAGCGAGTGCCGGGCGAAGGACTCGAGCATGTGGTCGTAGAAGCCCACGCCGGTGGACACGTCGCCGCGCCCGCTGCCGTCGAGGTCGAGCTCGACGACGACCTTGGACTCCTTGGTCGCCCGCTCGATGCGTGCGGTCCGGCTCATCAGCGCCTCACTTCTCCCGTCCTGTCACCTGCAGCAGCGCGCTCTTGAACGCCGCCATCTCCTCCGCGGTCCCGATCGAGACGCGCAGCCAGCCGTCGGGACCGGTCTCGCGGATCAGCACCCCCCGCTCGAGCAGCCCCTGCCAGACAGCATGCCGGTCCTCGAACGTGCCGAACAGGGCGAAGTTCGCATCCGTCTCCGCCACCTGGTGGCCCTGCTCGCGCAGCCACGACACGGTCCGGTCCCGCTCGGCCCGCAGCTCGTCGACCTTGCCGAGCAGCTCCTCGGCGTGCCGGAGCGCGGCGAGCGCCACGGCCTGGGTCACCGACGAGAGGTGGTAGGGCAGCCGGACGACCCGCAGCGCGTCGCAGACCTCCGGCGACGCCGCCAGGTAGCCCAGCCGCGCCCCGGCGAGCGCGAACGCCTTGCTCATCGTGCGCGTGACCACGAGGTTCGGTGTGGTCGGCAGCAGCTCGAGCGCGCTGGGGGTGCCGGCACGCCGGAACTCGCCGTACGCCTCGTCGACCACGACCACGCCGGGCGCGGCCTCGCAGACAGCCCGCACCGTCTCCAGCGGCAGCGCGGTGCCGGTGGGGTTGTTCGGCGAGGGCAGCAGCACGACCGACGGTTGGTGCTCCTTGAGCACCGCCAGCGCGTGGTCGACGTCGAGGTGGAAGTCGTCCTCCCGGTGACCGACCACCCACCCGGTCATCGCGTCCCGGGCGTACTCGGGGTACATCGAGTAGGTCGGCGCGAACGACACCGCGACCCGGCCCGGCCCCCCGAAGGCCTGCAGGATCTGCAGCATCACCTCGTTGGACCCGTTGGCGGCCCACACCTGCTGCGGGGTGACGCCGTGGCCGAGGTAGCCCGCGAGCGCCGTGCGCAGCGTGGTGAACTCCCGGTCGGGGTAGCGGTTCAGGGTGCGCGTCGCCTCGGCCACCGCCTGCGCGACGTCGGCGACGACGGCCTCGCTAGGCGGGTAGGGGTTCTCGTTGACGTTGAGGGCGACGGGTACGTCGAGCTGCGGGGCGCCGTACGGCGCGATGTCACGCAGCTCCTCGCGCAGAGGCAGCACGCTCACCGCTCCTCGAGGCGCACGCGCACCGCCGCGCCGTGACCGGGCAGGTCCTCGGCCTCGGCCAGGGTGACCACGTGCTCGGCGACGTCGCGCAGCGCCCGCTCGTCGTACGCCACCACGTGGACGGCCTTGACGAAGGACCGCACCGACAGGCCGGAGGCGTGGCAGGCCGCGCACCCGGTGGGGAGCACGTGGTTGGAGCCGGCGCAGTAGTCGCCCAGCGAGACCGGCGCGAACGACCCGACGAAGACCGCCCCGGCGTTGCGGACCCGGCCGGCCCAGGTGGTCGCGTCCTCGGTCTGGATCTCGAGGTGCTCGGCGGCGTAGGCGTTGACCACGTCGAGCCCCTGCGGCAGGTCGTCGACGAGCACGATCGCGGACTGCTGCCCGGACAGCGCGGTCCGGATCCGCTCGACGTGCTTGGT
Source organism: uncultured Actinomycetota bacterium (assembly GCA_963816325.1). GTDB lineage: Bacteria > Actinomycetota > Actinomycetes > Propionibacteriales > Nocardioidaceae > Nocardioides_B. Next base: position 61,331 of record CAWFKC010000024.1, read on the forward strand.
GGCGGCGACCTGCTTGTCGAGCTCGGCCTCCACGTCGGCGGCCAGGGTCTCGGACGGGGTGACCAGCACGGAGGCGGCCATCGGGTCGTGCTCGGCCTGGCTGACCAGGTCGGCGGCGACGTAGGCGGCCTCGGCGCTGTCGTCGGCCAGGATCGCGATCTCGGTGGGCCCGGCCTCGGAGTCGATGCCGACCACGCCCTTGAGCAGCCGCTTGGCGGAGACCGTGTAGATGTTGCCCGGTCCGGTGACGAGGTCGACCTTGCGGCAGGGGCCGGCGCCGTAGGCGAACATCGCTACTGCCTGCGCGCCGCCGACGGCGTAGACCTCGTCGATGCCGAGCAGTGCGCACGCCGCCAGGATCGTCGGGTGCGGCAGGCCGTCGTGGTCGGCCTGGGGCGAGGAGGTCAGCGCGATCGACTCGACCCCGGCCACCTGCGCGGGGACGACGTTCATGACCACGCTGGAGACCAGGGGGGCGACCCCTCCGGGGACGTAGAGCCCGACCCGGCCGACCGGAACCATGCGCTGGGTCACGGTGCCGCCGGGCACGACCTGGGTGACCACGTCGGACTCCAGCTCGGCCTCGCACGTCTTGCGCAGCCGGGCGATCGACTCCTCGAGCCCCGCGCGGACCTTGGGGTCGAGGTTCTCGAGCGCGTCGGTGAGCGCGGACGCGGGCACGACGATGTCGCTCTGGTCGACCCGGTCGAACGTGCGGGAGTAGTCGTAGATCGCCTCGACGCCGCGATGGCGAACGTCGTCGCAGATCGGGCGCACGACGTCGAGGGCCGCCTCGACGTCGAAGTCGGCGCGCGGGACCACACTCTCGTTGTCGGAGAGGGTCTGGCCCCTGAGGTCGATCCGGCGAATCATGCCCTCCAGTGTAGGGCCGCGCCGGCCCCTCCCCGTGGGGTGTCCGCAGCCGGGGCGGGCAGGTGGGTAGGTTGGGGCCCGTGCTCGAGCAGCTGCCGATCTTCCCGCTCAACACCGTGGTGTTCCCGGGGATGACCGTTCCGCTGCACGTGTTCGAGGAGCGCTACCGCGCGTTGGTGCACCACCTGCTCTCGATTCCCGACAAGTCGCTGCGGCTGTTCGGCATCGTCGCGATCCGGGAGGGCTACGAGGTCGGCGCCCACGGCGCCCAGTCGCTGCACCGGGTCGGGTGCGTGGTGCAGATGACCTCGGTGGAGCCCTACCCCGACGGCCGCTTCGACATCGAGGTGGTCGGCCGCCAGCGGCTGCGCCTGGAGCGGCTCGACACGAGCGGCAGCTTCCTGGTCGGCGAGGTCGAGACCGTCCCGGAGGACACGCGCGTCGACGACGTGACCGCCACCGAGGCCGCCCGCGTCCGCGAGACGTTCCGGGAGTACCAGCGTCGGCTCGGCGAGCTGCGGGGCCAGGAGGTGGTCGCCGACCGGCTGCCGAAGGACCCCGCCTACCTGTCCTACGCGCTCTCGGCGGTCTCCCTGCTCACCCTGCAGCAGCGGCAGTCGCTGCTCGAGGCCGGCAGCGCCCACGACCGGCTGGCGCTCCTTCGCCACCTGCTGCGCGAGGAGCTGCGCGCCATGCGCGCCCTCCCCTCGCTGCCGGCAACCGACGTCTCGCGCACCGGCTGGTCCCCCAACTGACGCGCCCGTACGTCGAGCCGGGCGGGGCGCCTTGCTCCCTCACCGCCGGATCGGTGCCAGCACCGCCCCGGTGACCCGGACCAGGTCCTCGGGGGCCACCTCGAGGTCCATGCCCCGCTTGCCCCCGGAGACGAACACCGTCTCGTGGCCGGTCGCGGTGGCGTCGAGCACGGTGGGGTGGGCGCGCTTCTGGCCGACCGGCGAGATCCCCCCGACGACGTACCCGGACGCCCGCTCGGCCACCGCGGGGTCGGCCATCGTGGCCTTCTTGCCGCCGACCGCCGCGGCCACCGCCTTGAGGTCGAGCTGGCCGGAGACCGGCACGATGCCGACGACGAGGGCTCCGTCGACGCTGGTGAACAGCGTCTTGAGGACGCGTTCGGGGTCGAGGCCGAGGGCCCGGGCTGCCTCGCGGCCGTAGGAGGTGGCCGCCGGGTCGTGCTCGTAGGTGTGCACCGTGAACGGCACGCGAGCCCGGGTGAGCGCCACGGTGGCGGGCGTCCCGCCGGCAGCCTGCTTCTTCGCCACGGAGGACGAGCGTAGTGGGGGAGGCGTCTCGACGGGCTCGACGTCCGCTGGCTCGACGGGCGGGGCCCGACGTCCGGAACGGGCCGACGGGCCCTCGGGGTCGTGGTGGCCGCGTGGGACAATTCCGGGCATGAGTGCCGAGTACGTCCTGACCCTGGCCTGCCCGGACCGCGCCGGCATCGTGCACGCGGTGACCGGCGTGCTCGTCGAGCAGGGTGGCAACATCCTGGAGAGCCAACAGTTCGGCGACCTCGCCCAGCAGCGGTTCTTCATGCGCGTCACGTTCGAGGTGGCCGGCGCGGACCGTGCCGGCACGCTTGCGGCGCTGCGGGCGGCGTTCGGCCCGGTCGCGAGCCGGTGGGGCATGAGCTGGGAGCTGCGGGACGCCGCGACGCCGTACCGCACCCTGATCATGGTCTCGCGGTTCAGCCACTGTCTGAACGACCTGCTGTTCCGGTGGAGCAACGGCGCGCTGGCGATCGACGTGGTCGGCGTGGTGTCCAACCACCTCGACTGCGAGCCGCTGGCGAAGGCCTACGGCGTCGACTACCACCACGTCCCGGTCACCCCCGACACCAAGCCGGAGGCCGAGGCGCGGCTGCTCGGCCTCGTCGACGAGCTCGACGTGGACCTGGTCGTGCTGGCGCGCTACATGCAGGTGCTCTCCGACGACGCCTGCCGGGCGCTGACCGGCCGGGCGATCAACATCCACCACTCGTTCCTGCCCAGCTTCAAGGGCGCGCGCCCGTACCACCAGGCGTTCGACCGCGGCGTGAAGCTGGTCGGGGCCACCGCACACTACGTGACCGCGGACCTCGACGAGGGCCCGATCATCGAGCAGGACGTGACCCGGGTGGACCACCGGCACGACCCCGGCCGTCTCGCGGCGGCGGGGCGCGACGTGGAGAGCCAGGTGCTCTCGCGCGCGGTGGGCTGGCACGTCGAGTCCCGGGTGCTGCTCAACGGCCACAAGACCGTCGTCTTCCGCTGACTCGCGGCCGGCCCGCGCCGAGGGGTCACCAAGTGGCGTGGCCCCGGCGTGTCAGGAGGATCTGGTGACCGCTCGGCGGTTCGGTCAGTCGTGCTGCGGCCCGGGCTGGGACCAGAGCACCAGCAGCGCACCGGCCAGCACCCCGATCGGCCAGGCGAGGTAGGCCGACCAGGCGGTCACTGCCAGCTGGACCGGGGCATGGGCCCCGATCTTGCCGCCCGCCAGCACGGCGTCGGGGTTCGGCGGGCCGACCAGGTGACCGACGAGCGCCATCACCGCGGCGGCGGCCACCGCGCCGACGAGGAGCAGGCCGCTGGTCAGCAGCGGGTCGCGCGAGCGCCACCAGCTCAGCGCGAGACCGGCGAGGAACCCGGGGACCAGCGCCAGCACGACGTACCAGCCGTCGGCGTTGAACCGCTTCCCGAGCTGCACCTCCCCCATCGCCCCGCCGCCCTTGAGCTCGGTGAACTCCGCGGGGTTGACCGCGAGCCACCACAGCAGCCCGCACACCACACCGAGCAGGGCCAGGGAGCCCACCACGACCAGCGCGTCGACACCGGCCGCGCGGCCGCGGACCGGGCTCACCCGGCTCCGACCAGGCAGTGCGGTCCCAGCAGTGCCTTGAGGTCGGCGTAGAGCTCGGGGCAGGCCGAGACCCGCAGCCGGTCGTCGAGCTTGAGGACGGTGGTCGAGGTCTTGCTCATCAGCCGCAACCGTACTTCGGTGACCCCAGGGTGGGTGCCGAGCACGTCCTTGAGCTGCTCGACGACCGGCACGGTGCAGCGCGTCGACGGCATCGAGATGACCACCGGTCCGGACGGTCCCTCGGTCAGGTCCGGCTTGCTGACCTCCTGGCCGTGCAGCTCGGGCTGGTCCTTGGACCGGGACAGCCGCCCCTTGACGGTGATGATCGCGTCCTCGGTCAGCAGCGTGCTGGCCAGCTGGTAGGCGCTGGGGAACAGCAGCACGTCGATGGCACCCTCGAGGTCCTCCAGCGTGATCATCGCCCAGGCGTCGCCGCGCTTGGTGATCTTGCGCTGCAACGCGGTCACCAGCCCCGAGACGGTGACGGTGCCGCCGTCGGGCCGGTCCTCGTCGAGGAGCAGCTGGCCGATCGTGCAGTCGGTGCCGGTGGACAGGATGTGCTCGAGACCGAGCAGCGGGTGGTCGGAGACGTAGAGGCCGAGCATGTCGCGCTCGTGGGCGAGCAGCGTGGTCTTGTCCCACTCGTCGATGTCGGGGATCGCCACCGAGATGCCGAAGCCGCCGCCGTCGTCCTCGTCGAGACCGCCGAACAGGGAGTCCTGGCCGATCGCCTCGTTCCTCTTGATGTCGACGTACTGGTCCACCGCGGTCTCGTGGACGGCCACGAGGGCGCGCCGCTTGTGCTTCATGTCGTCGAACGCGCCGGCCTTGACCAGCGACTCCACCACCCGCTTGTTGCACACGTGGGCGGGCACCTTCGCGAGGAAGTCGTTGAAGTCCTCGAAGCGGCCCTTCTCCTCCCGGCCCGCGACGATGCCGTCGACGACGTTGCTGCCGACGTTGCGGATCGCGGACAGGCCGAAGCGGATGTCGCGCCCGACGGGGGTGAAGTTCGAGGCGGACTCGTTGACGTCGGGCGGCAGCACCTGGATCTTCTTGCGCCGGCACTCGTTGAGGTAGATCGCCAGCTTGTCCTTGTCGTCCTTGGCCGAGGTCAGCAACGCCGCCATGTACTCGGCCGGGTAGTTGGCCTTCAGGTAGGCGGTCCAGTAGGTGATGACGCCGTACGCCGCGGAGTGGGACTTGTTGAACGCGTAGTCGGAGAACGGCAGCAGGATCGCCCACAGGGTGTCGATCGCGTCCTGGGGGTAGCCGCGCTCGAGCATCCCGGCCTGGAAGCCGGCGTACTGCTTGTCGAGCTCCTCCTTCTTCTTCTTGCCCATGGCCCGGCGCAGGTTGTCCGCGGCGCCGAGGGTGAACCCGGCCAGGACCTGGGCGATCGCCATCACCTGCTCCTGGTAGACGATCAGGCCGTAGGTCTCCCCCAGGACAGACTCGAGCGCCTCGGCGAGGGCCGGGTGGATCGGCTCGATCGGCTCGCGGCCGTTCTTGCGGCGGGCGTACTTGTTGTGCGAGTCGGCGCCCATCGGGCCGGGGCGGTAGAGCGCGCTGACCGCGGTGATGTCGGCGAACTGGTCGGGCTGCATCGAGCGCAGCAGCGCCCGCATGCCACCACCATCGAGCTGGAAGACGCCGAGCGTGTCGCCGCGTCCCATCAGGTCGTAGGTGGCCCGGTCGTCGAAGGGCAGGTCCTCGAGCACCACCTCCTCGCCACGGTTGGCCGCGATGTTGGCCAGGGCGTCCTCGAGGATGTGGAGGTTGCTCAGCCCCAGGAAGTCCATCTTGACCAGCCCGAGCGACTCGCACATCGGGTAGTCGAACTGGGTGATGACCGAGCCGTCCTGCGGACGCGCCATGATCGGCACGATGTCGATCAGCGGCTCGCTGGACATGATCACGCCGGCGGCGTGCACGCCCCAGTTGCGGATCTGCCCCTCGAGGCCGAGCGCCGTCTGGTAGATGGTGCGGACGTCGGGGTCCGACTCGTGCAGCGCGCGGAACTCCCCGCCCTCGGCGTAGCGCTTGTGCTCGGGGTTGAAGATCTCCTTCAACGGCACGCCCTTGCCCATGACGTCGGCCGGGAGCGCCTTGGTGATGCGGTCGGAGATCGCGAACCCGTGGTCGAGCACGCGCGCGGCGTCCTTGATCGCGGCCTTGGACTTCAACCGACCGAAGGTGGCGATCTGCGCGACCCGGTCGGCGCCGTACTTCTGGGTGACGTAGGCGATGACCTCGCCGCGCCGGTGGTCGTCGAAGTCGATGTCGAAGTCCGGCATCGACGGGCGCTCGGGGTTGAGGAACCGCTCGAAGAAGAGCCCGTGCTCGAGGGGGCACAGGTCGGTGATCCGGAGGGCGTAGGCCGCGATCGAGCCCGCGCCGGAGCCGCGTCCCGGGCCCACCCGGATCCCGTTGCGCTTGGACCACTGGATGAAGTCGGCCACCACGAGGTAGTAGCCGCAGTAGCCCTTCTGCGAGATGATCGCGAGCTCCATCTCGACGCGGTCCTTGACCTCCGGGGTCAGCCGCTCGCCGGGGTAGCGCGACTCGATGCCCCGCCAGACCTCCTTGCGGAACCAGCTCTCCTCGGTCTCGCCGGCCGGGATCTCGGCACGGGCCATGTAGCCGCCGGTGGACTCGACGAAGTCCACCTCGCAGCGCTCGGCGATGGCCAGGGTGTTGTCGCACGCCTCGCGGAGACCGTGCTTGTCGGCCCACAGCTCCCGCATCTCGGCTGCGGACTTGAGGTAGTAGCCGCCGCCGTCGAACTTCAGCCGGTTGGGGTCGGAGAGCCGCTTGCCGGACGCCACGCAGATCAGCGCGTCGTGGGCGTCGGCGTCCTCGGGGTTGTTGTAGTGGGAGTCGTTGGTGGCCAGCGGCGGGATGCCGAGCTCCCGGCCGAGCCGCAGCAGGTCGTCGCGGACCCGCTTCTCGATCGAGATGCCGTGGTCCATCAGCTCCAGGAACACGTTGTCGCGCCCGAAGATGTCCTGCAGCTCGCCGGCCTCCCGGACCGCCTCGTCCCACTGGCCCAGCCGCAGCCGGGTCTGGATGGCACCGCTGGGGCAGCCGGTGCTGACGATGAGGCCCTTGCTGTAGGTCTGCAGCAGCTCCTTGTCCATCCGCGGCTTGTAGAAGTAGCCCTCCAGGCTGGACAGCGACGAGAGCCGGAAGAGGTTGTGCATGCCCTCGGTGCTCTCCGCCCACATCGTCATGTGGGTGTAGGCGCCACCCCCGGCCACGTCGTCGCCGCCTTCCTCGGCCCCACCGCCCTTGCCCCACCGGACCCGCTTGCGCTCGCCGCGGTGGGTGCCCGGGGTGACGTAGGCCTCGATGCCGATGATCGGCTTCACGCCGTGCTTGCGGGCCTTGGAGTAGAAGTCGAAGGCCCCGTGCAGGTTGCCGTGGTCGGTCATGGCGATGGCCGGCATCTGCAGGTCGGCCGCCCGCGAGAAGAGCCCGTCGAGCAGCGAGGCACCGTCGAGCATGGAGTACTCGGTGTGCACGTGCAGGTGGACGAAGGAGTCGGACCCTGACATCGGCGCGTTCGCCCCTTCCAACCCGAACGAAGACATGCAGCAGCCGGCCGGGAAGGACCGCGGCCGAACGCTTTGGGGAAGGACGTCAGCCTACGGCACCCAGGGGCGCCGATGGCGGCAACCCTCCGAACCGGTCGCCACCGATCCTGGCGGCCGGCACCGACAGTTCTCAGTCGGTGGCGGCCGCGCCCCAGCCGTGCCAGGAGTCGACCTCGATCCAGGCACTCACCCGGCGGCGCTCGCGGTTGGCGTAGGGCTTGCCGGTGTAGTGCTCGGAGAGCCGGTCGATGACGGCCAGGTCGGGGTCGTCGGCGAGCTCCACCACCCGGCCCTGGACGCTGACGTGGGTGTACCAGCTGGCCTCGTCGAGGGCCGTGAGCGTGACCCGGGGGTCGCGGCGGAGGTGCTCGAGCCGCTTGCGGCCCTCGTCCATGTTGACCAGCAGCCGGTCGCCGTCCAGCAGGTACCACGTGGCGACCGATACCGGCTGGCCGTCGGCGCGCAGCGTGGTGATCACCGCGGGGTTCGGCTTGGCGAGGAGCGCACGCACGTCCTCGGGGAAAGGCGGCTTGGGCATCGGGGCCTCCTGGCGGGTACGACGGGTCAGAGTGCGCAGCCGTCGGGCCCGCAGGCGTCGCCCTGGTCCCCGGGCTGCGGGGTCAGCACTGTCATACCCGGGTGCGCGTCGGACCACGCCCGGTCCAGGGCGGCCAGGAGCTGCTCAGGCGGCTGGGCACCCGAGACGCCGTACCGCCGGTCGAGGACGAAGAACGGCACACCGCTGATGCCGAGGCCGCCGGCCTCCTCCTCGTCGGCCCGCACCGCCCGGGCGTACTCCTGCTCCTCGAGGGCCTTGGCGACCTCGGCTGCCTCCAGCCCTGCCTCGGCGGCGAGCCGGACGAGCGTGTCGCGGTCCCCGACCGGCTCCCCCTCGGTGAAGTAGGCGCGCAGCAGACGCTCCTTGACGGCGCTCTGGACGCCGCGCGCCTCGGCGAGGTGGATCACCTGGTGGGCGTCGAAGGTGTTGGCGGCGACGGCGCGCTCGAAGTGGAGCTCGAGGCCCTCGGCGGCGGCCGCGGCGGTCATGGAGTCGAGCATCTGCTGCGCGCCGGCGCGGGTGGTGCCGTACTTGCGGGCCAGGCGGTCGGCGTAGTCGGGACCGACCGGGCCCTCCTGGGAACGAGCGCCCGGGTCGAGCTCGAAGGACTTCCAGACCACCTCGACCTCGTCGCGGTGCGAGAAGCGCGCGAGCGCCTGCTCGAAGCGGCGCTTGCCGATGTAGCACCAGGGACAGACGACGTCGGACCAGATCTCGACCTGCACGGGCTCCTCCTTCGCGGGCTGCGTCAGGCCCAGAACGTCCGGGCTCGACCCGGTTATTCCGACTTGCCTACTCCGCCGGGGTGGACGCGGGGCCCGGCCAGCGCATCTCGATGTCCGGCTCCCCCTCCTCGTTGTCCGAGCCGTCGGTACGGCGCACCTCCGCGAAGCCGTGCCGGGCGTAGAACCGCCGGGCCCGCTCGTTGCTCACGAACACCCACAACCCGAGGCCGTCGGGGCGCACGGCCTTGGCCACGTCGAGCAGCACCGTCCCGATCCCGTGGCCGGTCACCTCCGGCTCGACGTACAGCGAGTGCAGCCAGGCGTCCTCCAGCAGCGCGTAGCCGACCGGCGCCGCGGCACGTTCGGCGACCCACACCTCGCGCGACGGCGTGCCGTCGACCGGCCCGTCGTACCAGCCGCGGAACCAGGCGTGAACGGAGGCAGCGTCGCGGACCGGCCGCGGCATCGCCGGCCAGGCCGCCTCGCGCGCACGCAGGAACAGGTCCGCGAGCGGCGCGCTGTCCTCGGTGCCGCCCGGGCGCACGAGCAGGTCGGCGGTCTGCGGCTCAGGCCTCATCGCGGATGACGTCGACGGCGTGCTGCAGGTCGTCGGGGTAGGTCGACTCGAAGGCGACGTACTCCCCGCTCTCCGGGTGCTCGAAGCCGAGGCGTACGGCGTGCAGCCACTGCCGCTCCAGCTGCAGCCGCCGGGCCAGCGCCGGGTCCGCACCGTAGGTGAGGTCACCGACGCACGGGTGCTTCAGCGCGGCCATGTGCACCCGGATCTGGTGGGTCCTCCCGGTCTCGAGGTGGATCTCGAGCAGGCTGGCGAACCGGTGCGCCTCGAGGGTGTCGTAGTGGGTGACGCTCTGCTTGCCGTCGGCGCGCACCGCGAACCTGTAGTCGTGCTTGGGGTGGCGCGCGATCGGTGCGTCGACGGTGCCCCGCAGCGGGTCGGGGTGCCCCTGCACCAGCGCGTGGTAGGTCTTGTCGACGGTGCGCTCGCGGAAGGCGTTCTTCAGCACCGAGTAGGCGTGCTCGGACTTGGCCACCACCATCACGCCGGAGGTGCCGACGTCGAGGCGCTGCACGATGCCCTGCCGCTCCGCGGCACCGCTGGTGGCGATCCGGAAGCCGGCCGCGACCAGGTGCCCGACGACGGTGGGCCCCGACCAGCCGGGGCTCGGGTGCACGGCCACGCCCACCGGCTTGTCGATCACCACGATCGACTCGTCGTCGTGGAGGATCTTGATGCCGTCGACCGCCTCGGGAACCACCGCGACCGGGTCGGCGAGCGCGGGGATCTCCACCTCGAGCATCGAGCCCGCGACCACCCGGGCGGACTTCGCGGGCGCCTCGCCGTCGACGCTCACGTGCCCCTCACCGATCAGGTCGGCCGCACGCGTGCGCGACAGCCCGAACATCCGTGCCAGCGCCGCGTCCACGCGTTCGCCCGCCAGGCCCTCGGGGACGAGCACGGTGCGCCGGTCCATGCCGTCCTCGATCACGAGTGGGAACCGCCTCCAGCGCCGGCATCGGCCTGGTGCCGGGTCCCGCTGACGCTCACCCCGCGCAGCGCCTGGACGATGATGAAAACCGCAGCCACGTTGATGCACACGTCGGCGACGTTGAAGATCGGCCAGTGCGGCAGTCGCAGGAAGTCCACGACGTGGCCGCGCAGCGGAGCCGGCTCACGGAAGAGCCGGTCGGTGAGGTTGCCGAGCACGCCGGCGAGCAGGAAGCCGAGGCCGAGGGCCCAGCCGACGCTGCCGAGCCGCCGGCTCACCCAGATCACCACGACCGCCGCGGCGATCGCCACGAACGAGAGCACCATGGTGTACGACGTCCCGGTGCTGAACGCGGCCCCGGGGTTGCGCGCGATGTAGAGCGTGAGCAGGTCCCCGACCACGGACACGGAGCGCCCGGGAGTGAGGTGCGCGACGACCAGGCTCTTGCTCACCAGGTCGGCGAGGTAGCCGAGCACCGCGACGGCGGCGAACAGGCCGAGGCAACGTCTCCGGCGTGGCTGGGGGTTCCTGGTGGGTGCTGGGCCGCTGGTCAGCGACGCTCCTCGCGCTGTTTGCATGACAGGCACAGTGTTGCACGCGGAAACGCCATGAGCCGCATCTTGCCGATCGGCTCACCGCACCTCTCGCACAGGCCGTAGGTGGCGTTCTCGATGCGCTCGAGGGCGTGCTCGGTCTGCAGCAGCATGTGCCGGGCGTTGTCGGCCAGACTCATCTCGTGGTCTCGCTCGAAGGTGGTCGAGCCGACGTCGGCCTGGTCGTTGCCGGCCCCGTCGCCGGCGTCGCGCATCAGGTCGTGCAGCTCGTTCTCGGCCAGGTTCAGCTCGGAGCGCAGCCGCTGACGCTCGTCGTGCAGCTCCGTGCGGACCTCGTCGAGCTCCTTGGCGGTCCACGGCTTCTCATCTGCCTTCACCGCCAGCTTCTTCGGCGCGGGCCCCTTCTTCGCAGAGGCCGCCCTGGTGGTCGTCTTCTTGCTCGCTGTGGTGGTCACCGTTGCCTTCTTCGCTGTGGTCGAGGCACCGGACGTCCTGACTGCCGGTGCCGGAGTGGCCGCCGCCCGGCGGGCGGCGGACGTGCTGGCCTGCGTCGTGGTCTTCTTCGTCGCGGCCTGCGTCGTGGACTGCTTGTTCCGCTTCGGCTGCTTCGGGTGCGTGGTCTGCTTGCTCGGCTTGGCCGACGAGCTGGCCGGCGAGGCCTTCTTGGTGGCCTTGGTGGCCTTGGTGGCCTTGGTGGCCTTGGCGGCCGTCTTCTTCGCGGTGGCGCCGGTCCTGGCGGTGCTCGTGGTCTTGGCGGTGCTCGTGGTCCTGGCAGCGCCGGCAGAGGCCTGCTTCGCAGCCGACTTCTTCGCGGGTGCCGCCTTGGTGGCCGACTTCTTGGTGGCCGCCCTCTTCGCGGGTGCCTTCTTCGCCGCGGCCTGCTTGGTGGCCGGCTTCGCGGTCGCCGGTGCCTTCTTCGCCGGTGCTCTCTTCGCCCCAGTCGTCGCCGGTGCCCGCTTCGCGGGGGCCTTCTTCGTGGGCGCCTTCTTGGCCGGTGCCTTCGAGGCCGGTGCCTTCGTGGCCGGTGCCTTCTTGGCCGGTGCCTTCTTGGCGGCCGGGGCGGTCGCCACAGCCGTCCCGGCGCCGCCGCTGGAGGTCCGGCGACCGGCACGGGAGGTGACGCGCCTGGCCGCGGCGGCGGTCTTGCTGGCGATCTTCTTCGCAGTCGTGCGTGCCATGACCGACGGCCCCCTCACAGCCAGAAAAGCGAAAGAACGTGTGGCCTCTGCCACACGGTGCGGCGAGAATATGCCCTTGATCCGGTCCAGACAACAGGCCTCGCCGCGTTTCGGGACCAACGAGGGAGGATTCAGGACCAACGGCCCCGTCTCCGGGCGCGCGCCGCGCCGAAACCGGGATGAACGCCGCTGGCGCGGTCTGGCAGACTGGGACCACCGCAAGGCGTGGACGGGACGAGTAGCTCCGAGCACAGCCGGCAGCGACCTGGGGACGGTGTGAGCCCAGGGGTGTTGTCCGGAGCGAAGATCACCCCCGAGCCGCCGGAAGAGCACCTCCCTTGACCGGGAGGTGGGTAGAACCGGCAGCGGTGACCTGACGAGAGGACGGACCGACCCGACCGGGGCCGGACCGTCAAGGAGGGTGGTACCGCGGGAGGGCCGGCAGCAGACGCCGGCGATCTCGTCCCTTCGCCCCTGGTTCCCTCGGCGGCCGCGACCCGGCGCCGACAGGCACGAAGGACGACGACGTGAGCGAGTACCGCCCGGTTCCCCCGCAGGTGGACCTTCCCGCGCTCGAGCACGAGGTGCTCGACTTCTGGCGCGAGCACGACATCTTCACCCGGTCCCTCACCCACAACGAGGGCGCGGAGCGCTGGACCTTCTACGAGGGCCCGCCGACCGCGAACGGCCGCCCGGGCACCCACCACGTGGAGGCGCGGACGTTCAAGGACGCCTTCCCCCGGTTCAAGACCATGCAGGGCTACCAGGTCAGCCGCAAGGGCGGCTGGGACTGCCACGGCCTGCCGGTCGAGCTGGCCGTCGAGAAGGAGCTCGGCTTCTCCGGCAAGGGCGACATCGAGGCGTACGGCGTCGCGGAGTTCAACGCGAAGTGCCGCGAGTCGGTCCAGCGCCACGTCGACCTGTGGGAGCAGATGACCGAACGGATGGGCTGCTGGGTCGACATGACCGACCCCTACCGCACCATGGACTCCTCCTACGTGCAGTCGGTGTGGTGGGCGCTCAAGCAGATCCACGACAAGGGCCTGCTCGCGGAGGACTACCGGGTCGCGCCGTACTGCCCCCGCTGCGGCACCGCGCTCTCCGACCATGAGCTCGCGCAGGGCTACGAGACCGTCACCGACCCGAGCGTCTACGTCCGGTTCCCGCTGACCTCGGGCCCCTACGCCGGCAGGGCCGCCCTGCTGGTGTGGACCACCACGCCGTGGACGCTGGTGTCGAACACCGCGGTCGCCGTGCATCCCGACGTGGACTACGTGGTGGCCACCGACGGCAGCGAGACGCTGATCGTCGCCGAGCCGCTGCTGGAGGCCGCGCTCGGGGAGGGCTGGGCGGTCGAGGACCGGGTCCGCGGTCGGGACATGGAGCGCTGGAGCTACCAGCGGCCGTTCGAGCTGGTGGAGTTCCCGGAGAGCGACGCGGGCGCGCACTTCGTGGTGCTCGCCGAGTACGTGACCACCGAGGACGGCACCGGGCTGGTGCACCAGTCCCCCGCGTTCGGCGAGGACGACATGCTGGTGTGCCGGTCCTACGGTCTGCCGGTCGTCGTACCCGTGCAGCCGGACGGGCACTTCGTGGCGGAGCTGCCGCTGGTCGGCGGGCAGTTCTTCAAGCACGCCGACGCGGACCTGGTGAAGGACCTCGAGGAGCGCGGGCTGCTGTTCCGGCACCTGGCCTACGAGCACAGCTACCCGCACTGCTGGCGCTGCCACACCGCGCTGCTGTACTACGCCCAGCCGTCGTGGTACGTCCGGACCACCAAGGTGAAGGACGAGCTGCTGCGGGAGAACGAGAACACCAACTGGTTCCCCGACACGATCAAGTGGGGCCGCTACGGCGACTGGCTGAACAACAACATCGACTGGGCACTCTCGCGCAGCCGCTACTGGGGCACGCCGCTGCCGGTCTGGCGGTGCGCGGACGACCACCAGGTCTGCGTCGGCTCGCTCGCCGAGCTCTCGGAGCTGACCGGCACCGACCAGTCCGAGCTCGACCCGCACCGCCCGTACGTCGACGAGGTGACGTTCGCCTGCCCGACCTGCGGGGCGGAGTCACGGCGCGTGCCGGAGGTCATCGACGCCTGGTTCGACAGCGGCTCGATGCCGTTCGCCCAGTGGGGCTACCCGCACCTCGCCGGATCCGCCGAGCGGTTCGAGCAGGCCTACCCCGCGGACTTCATCTGCGAGGCGATCGACCAGACCCGTGGCTGGTTCTACAGCCTGATGGCGGTCGGCACCACGGTCTTCGACCGGTCGTCGTACCGCAACGTCCTGTGCCTGGGCCACATCCTGGCCGAGGACGGCCGGAAGATGTCGAAGCACCTCGGCAACATCCTCGAGCCGATGCCGCTGATGGAGCGGCACGGCGCCGACGCGGTGCGGTGGTTCATGGCTGCCGCCGGCTCGCCGTGGGCGGCTCGTCGGGTCGGGCACAACACCATCCAGGAGACGGTCCGCAAGGTGCTGCTGACCTACTGGAACACCGTGGCCTTCCACGTGCTCTACGCCCGGACCGCGGGGTGGACGCCGGCCGACGGCGCGCCGCCGGTCGCCGAGCGCCCGGTGCTCGACCGCTGGCTGCACGCGGAGACCGCCCGGCTGGTGCGCGACGTCACCGCCGCCATGGAGGGCTTCGACACCCAGCGCACCGGAACGCTGATCGCCGGGTTCGTCGACGACCTCTCCAACTGGTACGTCCGCCGCTCACGCCGCCGGTTCTGGGACGGCGACCCGGCCGCGCTCGCCACCCTGCACACCACCTTGGACACGGTGACCCGGCTGATGGCGCCGCTGACCCCGTTCATCACCGAGCGGGTGTGGCAGGACGTGGTGCGTCCGGTGGACGAGTCCGTGCAGGAGTCGGTCCACCTGGCGGCGTGGCCGTCGTACGACGAGAGCGCGGTCGACGAGGAGCTGTCGGCGGCCGTGGCCCTGGCCCGCCGCCTCGTCGAGCTGGGCCGAGCGGCGCGGGCGGACGCCAAGGTGCGCACGCGGCAGCCCCTGCGCCGCGCGCTGGTCGGGTCGACCGCCCACGGACGGCTGTCGGAGGAGCTGCGGGCCGAGGTCGCCGACGAGCTGAACATCGGTGCGCTCGAACCGCTGTCCTCGGCCGGGGCGGACCTGGTCGACCACACCGCGAAGGGGAACTTCCGGGCGCTGGGCAAGCGGTTCGCCAAGCGCACCCCCCTGGTCGCCGGCGCGATCGCCGCCGCGGACGCGGCCGCGCTGTCCCGCACGCTGCAGGAGGACGGGCGCGCCGTGGTGTGCGTCGAGGGCGAGGACGTCGAGGTGCTGGCCGACGAGGTCATCGTCTCCGAGCGGCCCCGCGAGGGCTGGTCGGTGGTCAACGAGCAGGGCGAGACCGTCGCGCTCGACCTCGAGCTCAGCCCCGACCTGGTGCGCGCGGGCCTGGCCCGGGAGGTCGTGCGGCTGGTGCAGGAGGCCCGCAAGAGCAGCGGCTTCGAGGTCAGCGACCGGATCGTGCTGACCTGGACCGCGACGGGTGACACCGCCGAGGCGCTGCGCGAGAACGGCGACCTGGTCGCCGGGGAGGTGCTGGCGGTGCAGATGAACGAGGGCACGCCGGACGAGGACGGTCCAGAGGGGTCCTCGGTCCGCGACGAGGACCTCGGCCTGGCGTTCTCGGTCGCGAAGGCCTGACCCGGCCGGCCGGACCGGACGCGGCGAGGCCGGTGACCCCCAGGGGTCACCGGCCTCGCTGCTGTGTGGATCGTGCCGCGGGCGGCCTCAGCCGTTGCTGGACTCCTCGTCACCGAGCAGCGAGCGGAGCCGCTTGGGGGCGTGCTCGTTGCTGCTGGCGAGCACCCCGCCCTCGCCGGTCCCGTCGAGGGCGGCGAGCTGCTGCTCGAAGTAGCCGCGCAGCCGCGAGCGGTACTCGCGCTCGAAGGAACGGAGGTTCTCCACCTCGGCGCTGAGCTTGTCCTTCTCCTTCTCCAGGTCGCCGAAGAGCTGCTGGCGGCGCTCGGCGGTCTCGGAGTCGAGCATCTGCGAGCGGGTGCGCGCGTCGGACTCGAGGCGGTCGGCCTTGACCTTGGACTCGGACTCGAGCCGCTCGGCCTTGGTGCGCGCCTCGCCGATGATCTTGTCGGCCTGGTCCTTGGCCTCGTTGACCAGCTCGTCGGCGTTGCGGGTGGCGATCTCGAGCAGCCGCGCGGCGGCGCTGGAGGCGTCGGCGACCGTGGCGACCTTGATGGTCTCGGTCGGCGCAGCAGCCGGGGCCGGGGCGGGCGTCGGCGCAGGCTCGGGTGCCTTGACCGGCTCGGGGGCCTTGGCCGGCTCCGGGGCCTTCTCCTGGACGGGTGCGGGACCGGCCTGCTGGGCGGCGGAGAGCTTGCTGCGGAGGTCCTCGTTCTCCCGCGTGAGCCGCGCCAGCTCCGACTCCACCTCGTCGAGGAACTGGTCGACCTCACCCATGTCGTAGCCCTCGCGAAGGCGGACGGGAGTAAAGCGCTTGTTGCTCACGTCCTCAGGCGTCAGCGGCATGACCTCACCCTTTGTTCGTAGTCGTCATCTGAGCGGCAACGGGTGCCGTGTCCGCCCACCGTACTCCGACTGCTCAATGTCGGGGGCGGTGGGGCGGTGGTCTCCCGGCGAGCGGAGGACGGGCCGCGCTCGGGCCGGGTCGCCACCACGACGGCGAGTCTACGTCCGGCCGGCCGGGTGCGCAGGAGTCAGCGGAAGAAGATCGCCGCCACCAGCAGCCGGAGCAGGTACACCGCTACCAGGACGATCAGGAAGCTGGTGTCGAGCATGACGCTGCCCAGCCGGAGCGGGGGGACGAATCGGCGCACGAACATGATCGGCGGGTCGGTGATCGTGTAGACGATCTCCAGCACCACGAGGATCGGCCCACGGGGACGCCAGGAGCGGGCGAACATCTGCACCCATTCCACCACCAGGCGGACCATGAGCAGGAGGAAGAAGACGAACAGGATGTCGTCGAGGATCGCTCCGGCCAGTCGCACGTCTCAGACTCTATTTCATCGGTGGTCGCCGGAACGGGGCACCGGGCAAACCGGGGCTCAGCTCTGGTTGAAGAAGCCGCCCTCGGCGATGCGCTGCTTGTCCTCGGCCGCCACCGAGACGTTCGGCGGGGAGAGCAGGAAGACCTTGTTGGTGACGCGCTCGATGGTGCCGCGCACCGCGAACACCAGGCCCGCGGCGAAGTCCACCAGCCGCTTGGCGTCGGCGTCGTCCATCTCCGAGAGGTTCATGATCACCGGCACGCCCTCGCGGAAGTTCTCCCCCACGGTGCGGGCCTCGTTGTACGTCGTCGGGTGCAGCGTGGTGATCCGCGACAGCTCGGCGACCATCGGCATCGGAGCGGGCGCGGGCTGCGGCCGCCGGCGCTCGGCGATGTTGGCCACCGGGGTGGGACGCGCCGGCTCGGACCGCTCACGGGCGGCCGGCTGCTCGTCGTACTCGTCGTAGTACTCGTCCTCGTAGCGTTCGGTGTCCTCGAGCAGGCCCAGGTAGACACCCATCTTGCGCATCGCGCCGCCCATGACTCTTGTCCTCCGATACTGCGCGTCCCCCGGATGGAACGCTGCTACGTCGCTGACACTACCTGAGCGCGGGCCTCGTCCCGAGCACCGCGCTGCCAATGCGCACGTGTGTCGCACCGGCCTCGATCGCCGCCTCCAGGTCCGCGCTCATCCCCGCCGACACCCAGGTGGCAGTGGGCTCGACCCGGCGCACCCGGTCGGCCACGTCCCCCAGCCGCGCGAACGCCGGGCGGGGGTCCTCGCCGAGCGGCGCGACCGCCATCACCCCCCGCAGCCGCAGCCCCTCGGCCGCTGCGAGGGCCTCCGCGACGGCGACCGCTCCGGCGGGGTCGACGCCGCTGCGTTCGCCCGCGCGTCCCGGCGGGTCCAGGCTGACCTGCACCAGGCAGTCGACGGGCCGACCGGCCTGGTCCGCGCCGCGGGACAGCGGCGCGACCAGCTTCACCCGGTCGACGGACTCGACCACCTCGGCGTAGCCGCTCACCGCGGCCGCCTTGTTGCTCTGCAGGTGCCCGATGAAGTGCCAGCGCAGCCCGAGGTCCGCGCAGTCAGCGGCCTTGGCCTGCGCCTCCTGGTGACGGTTCTCCCCCACGTCGGCGACCCCGAGCCCGGCCAGCAGGCGTACGTCGGACGCAGGGAAGAATTTGGTGACCACGGTGAGCGTGACCTCGCCGGGGTCCCGGTCGCTGCCGCGGCAGGCAGCGGCGATCCGCTCCCGCACCCGTCCGAGGTTGGCCTCGAGCTCGGCGCGGCGGTCCGAGCCGTTCACGAGCGTCTCGCCGCTGCTCACGGCCGCACCCACACCAGGCCGGCGAGGCGGCCGGACTCGGCGCCCTGGCGGCGGTAGGAGAAGAGGTCCTCGTCCTCGCGGGTGCAGCGGGAGCCGTCCACGACCTCGATGCCCTCGGCCTCGAGCTGGGCGCGGACGCCGGCGCCGAGGTCGAGGGCCGGGGTCCCCCAGGACGTCTCCGCGCGCGCCTGCGGCACGAGCGTGCTGACCTCGTCCCGCATCGCCGCGGGCACCTCGTAGCACCGCCCGCACACGTGCGGCCCGACCCAGGCGGTGAGCCGCCGGGCGCCGAGGTCGCGCATCGCCGCCACCGCGCCCGGGACGACGCCGGCGGCCAGCCCGGGGCGTCCCGCGTGTGCGGCGCCGACCACGCCGCGCTCGGCGTCGGCGAGCAGGACCGGCACGCAGTCGGCGGCGCGGACCACGAGCAGCAGCCCGGGCCGGGTGGTGACCAGGCTGTCGGCCTCGGGGAGCGGCTCGACAGGAGCGTCGACCACGGCCACGTCGGCGCCGTGCACCTGTCGCATCAGCGCGACCGGCGGCGCCGCTCCGGAGCCGGGACCGACGTCCGCCGGCGCGCCCACCCCGGCGAAGGCGGCCGCGACCCGGCGGAGGTTCTCCGCCACCGCGCCCGGGTCGTCGGGTCCGCCGGTCTGGAGGTTGAGCGTGCCGAACGGACCGGCACTGACTCCTCCGTGCCGGTCCGTGAAGGCGATCTCCGCCCGTCCCCGGGCGTCGCGATAGGCGAACAACCCGCTACTTGAGGAAGTCCGGGACGTCCAGGTCGTCGTCGTCGAACTGGACCTGGCGCGCCGGGCGCTGCGGCTGGGCCGGCTGCGACTGCTGGGTGTGCGCCGGGCGTGCCGGCTGCGGGGACCGGGCACCGGGCTGGTCGCCACCGGGCCGGACGCTGCCGCCCGCGGGCGAGCCGGCGACCGGTCGGGCGGCAGGCTGGCTCGGCTGCTGCGGTTGCTGGGGCTGCTGCGGAACCGACTGGCCGGGGCCACGGGTTGCCGCCTGCGAGGCCTCGTCCCTGGTCTCGGCCTGGCTCTGCTGGGGGGCCGGCTCGCGGCGCAGCACGGTGCCGGAGTCGCGACGCTTCGGCATGCCGCCGTCGAAGCCGGCGGCGATCACCGTCACCCGCACCTCGTCGCCGAGCGCGTCGTCGATGACCGCGCCGAAGATGATGTTGGCCTCCGCGTGCGCGGCCTGCGACACCAGCGCCGCGGCCTCGTTGATCTCGAACAGGCCGAGGTCGGAGCCGCCGGCGATGGACAGCAGCACGCCGTGGGCGCCGTCGATCGAGGCCTCGAGCAGCGGGCTCGAGACCGCCATCTCGGCGGCCGCCACCGCGCGGTCCTCGCCGCGCGCCGAGCCGATGCCCATCAGCGCGGAGCCGGCGTTGGCCATCACCGACTTGACGTCGGCGAAGTCGAGGTTGATCAGGCCCGGGGTGGTGATCAGGTCGGTGATGCCGGAGACACCTTGCAGGAGCACCTGGTCGGCCTGCTTGAAGGCGTCGAGGATCGAGACGTTGCGGTCGCTGATCGACAGCAGCCGGTCGTTGGGGATCACGATCAGCGTGTCGACCTCTTCGCGCAGCGACGCGATGCCCTCTTCCGCGGAGTTGGCGCGGCGGCGACCCTCGAACGCGAACGGGCGGGTGACCACGCCGATGGTCAGCGCGCCCAGCGAGCGGGCGATCTTGGCCACCACGGGCGCCCCGCCTGTGCCGGTCCCGCCGCCCTCGCCGGCGGTCACGAACACCATGTCGGCGCCCTTGAGGACCTCCTCGATCTCCTCGCCGTGGTCCTCGGCGGCCTGCGCGCCGACTTCCGGGTTGGCGCCGGCGCCGAGGCCCCGGGTGAGCTCGCGGCCGATGTCGAGCTTGACGTCCGCGTCGCTCATCAGGAGGGCCTGGGCGTCGGTGTTGATCGCGATGAACTCGACGCCCTTGAGGCCGACCTCGATCATCCGGTTGACGGCGTTGACTCCACCTCCACCGATACCTACGACCTTGATCACGGCCAGGTAGTTCTGCGGTGCTGCCACGGCAGGTGCCTCTCGCTGCTTGGCTGCTCTGTGCTCCGAGGGTGGCTCGGCAGGGCAGGCGGTGTACGTCTCGGTGGGGAAGTCGCCGGGCTTCCATGAACCCTAACCCTGAAGTAGAGGGTTATAGTTATGTCAACCTCGTGCTTGTCCATGAAGTTAGGTGAACGCCCCAGGCGTTACAAGCGACACGCGCACGCGGCGCGACACTTTCGAGAATTCTCTTGCCGCGAAGGGATTTCTCCGGCTCGGGGCCCGTCGGACCGCGCCGCTGCGACGCCGACGGCTCAGCGCCGGAGAACCGGCTGGCCGGGCACCGACACGTCGTACGTCGACGCCTTCTGCCGGAGGAGCACGTCGAGGACCTTGGCCTTCTGCGCCGAGTCGTCGGCGCTCCCCCACCGCACCGTGCGGCCGTCGTGCAGCTGCAGCGCGATCGTGTCGACGGTGTGCACCTCGACGTAGTCCACGCGCGCGCTCAACCGGGACGGCAGCGCACCGGCCACCCGCGCGGCCTCGGCGAGCGCGTCGCTGCGGGTCCCCGCGCGGGTCCTGATCAGCGGCAGGTCCGGACGCGTCCGGTAGCCGCGGAAGAGCACTCCGTGCTCGTCGACTCCCCGCAGGGAGCCGTCCCGGTCCACGACCGCCACCGCGTCGCGCTCGGTGACCTGGATGTGCACGGTGTCCGGCCAGGCCCGCGACACGTCCACGCGCGCGACCGCCGGGAGGTCGTCGACCCGCGCCGAGACCGCCTTCAGGTCCACGGTGGCCAGGGGGGTGCCCATCGGCACCTGCGCGGCCTGCCGCACCGCGCGCGGGCTGAGCACGTCGGTGCCGCCGACCGCGACGCCGGAGACCGCCAGCACGGAGGAGAAGAACACCAGCCAGACCAGCACGGCCGCTCCGAGCAGGCCCGCGAGCAGCAGCGCGCCACCTCGCCAGTCCAGCCAGCGGCGCGCCCACTGCCGGCGCGCGAAGCGGCGCCGGGCCAGCGCCACCGTGCGTTCGTCCGGCGCGGCCGCCCGCGCCTCCGTCCGGGTCTGCCTAGCCACCGGCGCCCGCCCCTCCGGCGCGCGCGGCGAGCATCTCGAGCACCTCGGGACCCACCAGCGTGACGTCGCCGGCGCCCAGCGTGAGCACCAGGTCCCCCGGTCGCGCCCGCTCGACCAGCACCGCCGGCGTCTCCGCCCAGGAAGGCTCGAAGTGCACGTGCTCGGGAGGCAGCGGGACGTGGGAGGCGACCAGCGCGCCGTTCACGCCCGGCTCGGGGTCCTCGCGGGCCACGTAGACGTCCATGACCACCACCTCGTCGGCCGCGCCCAGCGCCTCCCCCATCGCCGGGCCGAAGATCCTCGTGCGCGAGACCAGGTGCGGCTGGAAGGCGACCACCACGCGTCCCGCACCCGCCAGGGCGCGGGCTGCCTGGAGGTCGCCGGCGATCTCGTTGGGATGGTGGGCGTAGCTGTCGTAGACCCGCACCCCGCCGGCCTCGCCCTTGAGCTCCATCCGCCGGCGGGTGCCGGTGAACGCCTCCAGGCCCCGTTTGAGGTCGTCGAAGGCGAAGCCGAGTCGCAGCCCGGCCGCCAGCGCGGCGAGCGCGTCGAGGACGTAGTGTCGGCCGGGGATCTGCAGCACGACCCGGCCGAGCGTGCGGCCCTCGGCGACCACCGTGAACGCGGACCGCGGGCCGTCGAAGGCCAGCTCCTCCGCCCGCACGTCGGCGGACGCGGACTCGCCGACGCCGACCACGGTGAGCGCGCGGGCCCGCGCCGTCGCCGCGAGCTCCGCCGCACCGGGGTCGTCGACGCAGGCGACCAGGAACCCGTCGCGGTCGATCCGCTCGAGGAAGGCGGTGAACGCCGCGCGGTAGGCCTCCTCGGTGCCCCAGTTGTCGAGGTGGTCGGCCTCCACGTTGGTGACCAGCGCGCCGTGCGGGGAGTAGACGAGGAAGGCGCCGTCGCTCTCGTCGGCCTCCGCGACGAAGACGTCGCCGCTGCCGTCGTGGGCGTTGGCGCCCGACTCGTTGAGCTCCCCGCCGATCGCGAAGGACGGGTCGGCCCCGCAGTGCTGCAGCGCCACGGTGAGCAACGAGGTGGTCGTCGTCTTGCCGTGGGTGCCGGCGACCGCGACCACGCGCCGGCCCTGCATGACCGACTCGAGCGCGGCCGAGCGCGGCAGCATCCGCAATCCCTGCCGCCGGGCCTCGACCACCTCGGGGTTGTCCTCGCGGACCGCGGTGGAGACCACGACCGTGTCCACGTCGCGCACCTGCGCGGCGTCGTGTCCGACGTAGCAGCGGGCACCGAGGGCGCGCAGGCCCTCCAGGGCGCGCGACTCCTTGGCGTCGCTGCCGGAGACCGTGAGGCCACGGGCGAGCATGATCCGGGCGATCCCGGACAGGCCGGCGCCGCCGATGCCGACGAAGTGCACCCGCCCCAGCCGGTCGGCGGGCAGGAGCTCGTCGGGGACCGGGACCCTCATCGGACGGCGTCCAGGATCATCCGCGCCAGCTTCTCGTCGGCGTCGCGAGGAATCAGGTCCGAGGCGGCGGTGGACATCGTCGCCAGCCGCTTCTCGTCGCAGGCCAGCTCCGGCAGCGTGGCCGCGACCCACTCGGGCGTCAGCGCCGCGTCCCGCACCAGCAGGCCTCCCCCGGCGTCCACGACGGGTCGTGCGTTGAGCTCCTGCTCGCCGTTGCCGTGCGGCAGCGGCACGAACACCGCGGGCAGGCCGACCGCCGCGACCTCGGTGACCGTGTTGGCGCCCGAGCGGCAGACGGCCAGGTCGGCGGCGGCGTAGGCGAGGTCCATGCGGTCGACGTACGGAAGCACGACGTAGGGCGGCCTGCCAGGACCGCGGTCGACCGCTGCCTCGCCCTGGGGGCCGACGACGTGCAGCACCTGCACGCCGGCGTCGGCGAAGGCCTGGTGGGCCGCGGAGACGGACTGGTTCAGCCGACGCGCGCCCTGCGATCCCCCGGTGACCAGCACGGTGGGCAGGTCGGGGACCAGGCCGAAGGCGCGACGGGCCTCCTCGCGCAGCGCCGGACGGTCGAGGGTGGAGATCATGCGCCGGATCGGGAGGCCAACGTAGACGCCGTGCCGGAGGGGGGTCCGGGGGAAGCTGGTGGCGACGTGCCCGGTCAAGCGCGCGCCCACCTTGTTCGCGAGGCCGGGCAGGGCGTTGCCCTCGTGCACCACGATCGGCAGGTGCCGGCGCCGCGCGGCGAGGTAGGCCGGCACCGAGACGTAGCCGCCGAAGCCGACCACGACGTCGGGGCGCAGCCGGTCGAGGACCTCCAGGGCGGCGCGCATCGCGCCCTGCAGCCGGCCCGGCACGCGCAGCAGGTCCGCGGACGGCTTGCGGGGCAGCGGAACCGGCGGGATCAGCTCCAGCGGGTAGCCGGCCTCGGGCACCACGCGGCCCTCGATGCCCCGCGGGGTGCCCAGGGCGGTGACCTCGACCGCGGCGTCGAGCCGGCGGAGCGCGTCGGCGGTGGCGAGCAGCGGAGACGTGTGTCCGGCGGTGCCGCCGCCGGCGAGAAGGGCTCTCATGGCGCCTATCTTCCCCGCCTCGCCAGACCCCCCGCGGTGACCCCCGCGGCGGACCGCCGGCGCCGCCGTGCCCGCAGCGCGGCGCGGGCACCGGGCTCGTTGCGGGCGAAGGAGATCAGCAGCCCGAGCGCCACCAGCTCCGGAAGCAGGGAGGAGCCGCCGTAGGAGACCAGCGGCAGCGGCAGGCCGATGACCGGCAGCAGCGCAAGCACCATGCCGATGTTGATCATCATCTGCGCGGCGAGCCAGATCGTGACGCCGGCGGCCATGTAGCGCGCGAACGGGTCGCGGGTGCGGACCGCGACCCGGATGCCGGCGTAGGCGATGGTGAGGAACAGGCCGAGCACGAGCAGCGTGCCGACCAGCCCGAGCTCCTCGCCCAGGACGGCGAAGATGAAGTCGGTGTGCGCCTCCGGAAGGCTCCCCCACTTCTGCTGGCTGGCGCCGATGCCCTTGCCGAAGAGGCCGCCGCTGGACATCGCGAACAGGCCGTGCGCGGGCTGCCAGCCGGCGCCCTGGTAGTCCTTGAACGGATCGGCGAAGTTGGTCAGCCGCTGCAGCCGTTCGGCGTTGGTGCTGGCGAGGTACAGCGCCAACACGGCGACGCTGACCAGCGAGAAGGTGAACAGCCGCCCGGGCGCCCCGACCACCCACAGCATGCCGAGCACGATCGCGAACAGCACGAGCGCGGTGCCCAGGTCGCCCTGCAGCACGACCAGGCCGATCACGACGCCCATGGCCGGCACCATCGGCACCACCGTGTGCCGCCAGTCGTCGAGCAGCTTCTCCTTGCGTGCGTAGAGGTCGGCGCACCACAGGATGATCGCGAGCTTCGCCAGCTCGGAGGGCTGCATGGTCAGCGGGCCCAGCGCGAGCCAGTTGCGGTTGCCGTTGACCGTCATGCCGAGGCCGGTGTGGGTCAGATAGATCAGCACGATGGAGACCATCAGGCCGGGCCAGGCCAGCGCCCGCAGCGCCCGCTGCGGCAGCCGGGAGGCGACCAGCGCCGCGGGCAGGGCGAGCGTCACCCAGGTCAGCTGGCGGAAGAAGACGTGGTAGCTGTTCCCGTCGAACTCCTTGTAGGAGTAGACGCTGGAGGCGCTGAGCACCATCATCAGACCGATGGTCAGCAGCAGCGTCGAGGCCCCCAGCAACAGGTAGTACGACGTGAGCGGCCGGTCGAGCAGGTGGCCGACGGAGTGCCGCGTCGAGGCGGCCCAGCCGGTGCCGCGCGCCGGGGCACCGGCGGCACCTCGCGGCTCGCCCGCCGTGGTGGTCACAGAGGCCTCCCAGCCCGGCCGGGAGACGCCTCCACCGCGTCAGCGGTCGCGCAGCCGGCCAACCGCCTCCGCGAAGGCATCCCCGCGAGCGCCGTAGTTCGCGAACATGTCCATGGACGCGCACCCCGGAGCCAGCAGCACGGTGTCGCCCGGCCGGGCGAGCTCGGCGGCCGCTCCGACGACGCGGTCCATGGCAGAAGTGTCCGCCTCCGTCACCTCGATCACGGGGACCTCGGGCGCGTGTCGTGCAAGGGCGTCGGCGATCACACTCCGGTCGCGGCCCAGCAGCACGACGCCGCGCAGCCGGCCACGCACCGCGGAGACGAGCGCGTCGAAGGTCGCCCCCTTCGCGAGCCCGCCGGCCACCCACACCACCGCGTCGTAGGCGGCCAGCGAGGACTGGGCGGCGTGCGGGTTGGTGGCCTTGGAGTCGTCGACGTAGCGGACCGCGTCGACCTCGGCGACCTCCGAGATCCGGTGTGCCCCCGGGCGGAAGCCCCGCAGTCCCTCCTGGACCGCCAGCGTGGAGACGCCGTGGGACCGGGCGAGCGCGGCGGCGGCCAGCGCGTTGGCGACGAAGTGCGGAGCGGGCGAGGCGAGGTCGGAGACCTGGCAGAGCTCGGCGGCGTTGCGGTCGCGCTCCTCGATGAACGCGCGGTCGGCGAGGACGTCGTCGACCACGCCCACCATGCCCACGCCCGGGACCCCGAGGGTGAACCCGATCGCGCGGGCTCCCTCCACCACGTCGGCGTCGCGGACCAGCTGCTCGGTGACCGGGTCGGCGACGTTGTAGACACAGGCGCGCTCGACCCGCTCGTAGATGCGGCCCTTGTCCTTGCTGTAGTCCTCGAAGGAGGGGTACCAGTCGAGGTGGTCCTCGGCGACGTTGAGCACCGCCGCGGACTGCGCGGCCATGCTCTGCGTGTAGTGCAGCTGGAAGCTGGACAGCTCGACGGCGTAGACGTCGTACGGCTCGGGGTCCATGACGGCCTCGACGATCGGCAGCCCGACGTTGCCGCAGGCGATGCTGTGCGAGCCGTGGGACCGCAAGATCGCGTCGAGCATCTCCACGGTGGTGGTCTTGCCGTTGGTGCCGGTCACGCACAGCCAGGCGCCCGGCCGGTCGGTGTCGCGCAGCCGCCAGGCCAGCTCGACCTCGCCCCACACCGGGAGACCGCGGGCCGCCGCGGCGGTCAGGACCGACGCGGTCGGCATCACGCCCGGTGAGGTGACCACCAGGTGCACCTGCTCGGGCAGCGTGGACGTGGCGCCGGTGCCGATGCGGACCTCGGCGCCGAGCATCTCCAGCAGGGCGGCACGCTCGCGCTGTTCCTCGGTCGCGGACTCGGCGAGCACGGCGACCGTCGCGCCGACGTGGACGAGGTTGTCGGCGGCCGCGAAGCCGGAGACCCCGATGCCGATCACCACCGCCCGGACGCCTTCCCACGGGGTGTGCCGGCCCAGGCCGTCGAGGTCAGGAGAGGTGCTCATGCGGTCCCCCAGGGGCGTTGCGGGTCATGTGCCGACCACCCACTCGGCGTAGAAGATGCCGAGCCCGGCGGCGACGCAGATGCCGGTGATGATCCAGAACCGGATCACCACGGTGATCTCGTCCCAGCCCTTGAGCTCGAAGTGGTGGTGCAGCGGCGCCATCCGGAACATCCGCTTGCCGCCGGTGATCTTGAAGTACCCGACCTGGAGCATCACCGACAGGGTCTGCACGACGAAAAGTCCGCCGAGGATGGCCAGCAGGAACTCCGTGCGGGTCAGGATCGCCAGGCCGGCCAGCGCGCCGCCGAGGGACAGCGACCCGGTGTCGCCCATGAAGATCTTGGCCGGCGAGGCGTTCCACCACAGGAAGCCGAAGCAGGCACCAGTCAGCGCCGCGGCCACGGCGGCCAGGTCGAGCGGGTCGCGGACCTCGTAGCACTTGGGGCCCGGGCTCAGCGGGCACCACTGGTTGTTCTGCCAGATGTTCACCAGCGTATAGGCGGCGAACACCATCGTCGAGGCGCCGGTGGCCAGGCCGTCCAGCCCGTCGGTGAGGTTGACCGCGTTGCTGGCGCCGGCCGTCATCACCAGGATCAGGATCACCACGGCGACGGTGGGGAGCGTCCACCCGGGCAGGTCGCGGATGAACGAGATGCTGTGGGAGGCCGGCGTCTGGCCGCGGTAGTCGGGACGGGTCAGCGCAAGGGCGCCGAAGGCGACCGCCACCACGGTCTGCCCGAGCATCTTGGCCTTGCTGCGCAGCCCCAGGCTGCGTTGCTTGGCGATCTTGATGTAGTCGTCGAGGAACCCGACGGTGCCCAGCCCGACGAACAGGAACAGCAGGAGGATGGCCGACCACGAGGGGACGTCACCGGTGAGCAGTTTGGCCGCGAAGTAGGCGACCACTACCGAGCAGATGATCACCAGACCGCCCATGGTCGGCGTGCCCCGCTTGGTGTGGTGCGTGGTCGGCCCGTCGTCGCGGATGAGCTGGCCGTAGCCCCTGGCGACCAGGAACCGGATCGCCACCCGGGTGCCCAGCAGCGTGAAGACCAGCGACAGGCCGCCGGCGAGGAGGATGGCTTTCATCGACTGGTCCCCTCGCGGTCGTCCAGGTCCGCGAGCACCGCGGCCGCCAGGTCGCTGAGCCGGGCGGCGTTCGAGGCCTTGAACAGGACCACGTCGCCGGGCGTGAGCTCGGCGCGCAGCCAGGCGAGCGCAGCCTCGTGGTCGGGGACGAACACCGACTCCTCGCCCCAGGACCCCTCCAGCGAGGCACCGAGGTGGATCGGGCGCGCGGCCTCTCCCACGACCAGCAGCTTGTGGATGTCCAGCCGGACGGCGAGCCGGCCGACGGCGTCGTGCTCCTCCATGCTGGTCGGCCCGAGCTCGCGCATCTCCCCCAGCACGGCGACCGTGCGGGCGCCCGGGCGGCGGCGGCCGATCGCGGCCAGCGCCTTGAGCCCCGCGCGCACCGAGTCCGGGTTGGCGTTGTAGGCGTCGTCGATCACGGTGACCCCGTCCGCGCGCTCGCGGACCTCCATCCGGCCCCCGGAGATCGCGGTGAGGGCGCCCAGCGAGGCCGCGACCCGGTCGAGGGGCACGCCCACCGCCAGCGCCACGGCGGCGGCCGCGGTCGCGTTCACCGCGTGGTGCTCGCCGACCAGCCGGAGGGCGACGTGGGCCGTGGTGTCCTCGGCGGTGAGGTCGAACTCGGGCCGGCCCAGGTCGTCGAGCGTCACCTCGCCGAGGCGTACGTCGACCCCCTCACCCGTCCCGTAGGTCCGCACCGCGCCCGTCGTACGGGAGGCCATCGCCGCAACCAGCGGGTCGTCGGCGTTGAGCACCGCGACGCCGTCGGGCGTCAGCGCCTCGACGATCTCTCCCTTGGCCCGGGCGATCGCCTGCTGGCTGCCGAACTCGCCGAGGTGGGCCTTGCCGACGTTGAGCACCAGCGCGACGTCTGGACGGGCCACCGCGCACAGGTCGCGGATGTGGCCGATGCCGCGGGCGCCCATCTCGAGCACGAGGTACTCCGTGTCCGGACCGGCCCGCAGCACGGTCAGCGGGAAGCCGAGCTCGTTGTTGAACGAGCCCACGGTGGCGACCGTGCTGCCGGCGTCGGTGAGCACGTGGGCGACCAGGTCCTTGGTGCTGGTCTTGCCCTGGGAGCCGGTCAGGGCCACCACCCGGGTGTCCACGAGCCGCCCGACGACGTGGTGCGCGAGCAGGGCGAGCGCCTGCCGGGCGTCGTCGACCACGACCGCCGGCACGCCGACCGGGCGGGAGCCGAGGACCGCGCCCGCGCCGGCGGCGACCGCCGCCTCGGCGTAGTCGTGGCCGTCGACCCGCTCCCCCGCGATCGCCACGAACAGGCCACCGATCTCGACGACCCGGCTGTCGACGAAGGCCGGGGCGGTGACGGTGACGCCGGGGTCGTCGTGGACGGTGCCGCCCACGACCTCGGCGATCTCCGGCAGGGTCATCGGGATCAACGGGCCCTCATCTCCTCGGCCAGCACGACGCGGTCGTCGAACGGGTGCACGGTGCCGGCAATCTCCTGGCCGGTCTCGTGACCCTTGCCGGCCACCACCAGGGTGTCGCCCGCGCCCGCCAGCGACACCGCGAGCCGGATCGCCTCGCGCCGGCCGCCGACCTCGTGCACCTCGGCCCGCCGGCCCTCGGGCACCTGCGCGGCGCCGGCCAGGACCGCGGCGCGGATCGCGGCCGGGTCCTCGGTGCGCGGGTTGTCATCGGTGACCACCAGCACGTCCGCGAGGCGTGCCGCGGTCTCCCCCATCAGGGGGCGCTTGCCGGTGTCCCGGTCCCCGCCGGCGCCGATCACGACGACCAGCCGGCCGGCGGTCATCGGACGCAGCGCCTCGAGGGCGGCCGCCACCGCGTCGGGCTTGTGCGCGTAGTCGACCACAGCGAGGAAGTCCCGCCCGGTGTCCACGCGCTCGAGGCGGCCGGGCACACCCGTCGAGGCGGCCATCCCGGCCGCGACCACGCGAGGGTCGAGGCCGGCCTCGGCCAACCCGGCGATCGCGCACAGGGCGTTGGCGACGTTGAACTGCCCGGCCAAGGGCACCCGCGCCTCGAACGGCTCCCCCGCCGGCGGGTGGACGGTGAAGGTGGAGCCCTCCGGCTCCAGGCGTACGTCGGACGCCCGCCAGTCCGCGTCGGCGCCGGAGGCGGAGAACGTCCGCACCGGGACTCGCGCCTCGTGCACCAGCCGGCGGCCGTGCGCGTCGTCGACGTTGACCAGCCCGAGGCGGGCGTGCTCGGGGCTGAACAGCGTGGCCTTGGCCTGGAAGTAGTCCTCGACGGTCTCGTGGAAGTCGAGGTGGTCGCGCCCGAGGTTGGTGAAGCAGGCGACGTCGAAGACGACGCCGTCCACCCGGCCCATCACCAGCGCGTGGCTGGACACCTCCATGGCGCACACCTGCACGCCCTCCTCCCGCATCAGCGCGAACAGCGCGTGCAGGTCGGGGGCCTCGGGGGTGGTGAGGCTCGTGCGCACGTCGCGCCCGTTGACGCGGGTGCCGACGGTGCCGATCACGGCGGCGGGCAGGCCGGCGGCGGAGAGTGCTCCCTCGGCCAGCCGGGTGGTGGTCGTCTTGCCCTGGGTGCCGGTCACCGCGAGCATCGTCAGGTCGCGCGCCGGCTCGCCGTAGACCCGCGCGGCCAGGCTGCCGACCACCCCGCGCGGTCGCTCGACCACGAGCACCGGGACGTCGAGGTCCTCGCAGCGCGTCGCACCCTCGGCGTCGGTGAGCACCGCGACCGCTCCGGCCGCCACGGCGTCGGCGGCGTATCCCGCGCCGTGCGCGCGGGCACCGGGCGAGGCGACGTACAGGTCGCCCGGGGACACCCGCTGCGAGCTCAAGGTGACGCCGGTGACCACGGTGCCCGGGCGGTCGTGGCGGACCTCCCGCAGGGCCGGGCCGAGCCAGTCGGTGACGGTGCCCAACGGCGTCTCCGGTGGCGCGGCGGGTCGCGTCTGGGTCACGTCGGGCACGCCGGAGAGGGTACTAGGAGACCCGGCCGGACCCGGCGCGCGGTTGCGGCCCGGGCCCGGGCTCACCACTCGAGCTTCGCCTTCGGCGCGGGACGACCGCTCGGAGGGACGGCGTACTTCTGCAGCAGGTAGGTCATGACCTGCTTGAACACCGGTCCGGCGGTGGTGCCGCCGAACCCGCCGTTGCGGGGGTTGTCGACGACCACGTAGACGAGGAACCGGGGCGCGTCGGCCGGCGCGAAGCCGGCGAAGGACACCGTGTGGCTGCCGTCGTAGCAGTGGCACTGGTGGTTGACGCGCTCGGCGGTGCCGGTCTTGCCCGCGACCCGGTAGCCGGGCACGGCCGCCATCGGCGCGGTGCCGCCCGGGCCGACGACCGCCTCCATCATCCGGGTCTCCTCGGCGGCGGCGCGCTTGCTGACCACCCGGTGGCGGGTCGACGTGCCCGAGCCCACGGTCTGTCCCTGCGTGGTGGTGGCCCTGCCCTTGACCACGCTGGGCTGCACCCAGACGCCGCCGTTGGCGATGGTGTTGACGGCGGCGGCCATCTGCACGGCGTTGACCGCCACGCCCTGGCCGAACGCGATGTTGTCCTGGTTGATCTGGCGCCAGTCACGCCAGTTCGGGAGCACGCCCGCCGACTCGCCGTGCACGCCCAGCCCGGTCCGGTTGCCCAGCCCGAACGCGTGCAGGTAGGTGTAGAGCTGCTTCGGCGTGAACTGCCGGTCGGCGAGCACGGTGCCGATGTTCGACGACTTCGCCAGCACCCCGGTCAGCGTCAGGTGCAGCGTGCCGTGGCTGTAGTCGTCGTGGATCACGCGGTCGCTGGAGTGCACGTCGGGCGGGACCACGATCTGCGTCTGCGGGGTCACCTTGCCGGCGTCGAGCAGTGCCGCGGTGGTGAGCACCTTCTCCACCGAGCCCGGCTCGTAGGCGTCGCGCACGGCGCGCGAGCCCAGGTCGTCGGCGGGCGAGAGCGTGGGGCGGTTGGCGTCGTAGGTGGGGTAGTCGGCGAGCGCGAGCAGCTGGCCGGTGTGCACGTCCATCACCACCGCGGCACCGGAGTCGGCGCCGGAGCCCTGGACCGCGTCGCGCAGGGCACGCTGGGCGTACCAGTTCACGTCGCGGTCGATGGTCAGGTGGAGGTCCTTGCCGGGCTTGGGCGGCACCGTGCTGTTGTCCCCGAGCGGGAGGCGGTTCCCGCCGCCCTGCTCGTAGGTCGCCGAGCCGTCAGTGCCCTTGAGCATGCTGTCGAACATCAGCTCCGCGCCCTCGGCGGCGTCGCCCTCGGCGTTCATGAACCCGACGAGGTTCGCGGCCACGTCCTTGGCCGGGTAGACCCGGATCGGGTCCCGCTCGGTGTCGACCCCCTGGAACCCGCGGGCGTCGATCTCGGCGAGCACGGCGCGCGCCTTGGCCGCGGGGACCCGGCGGGCGAGGTACTGGAAGTGGGTGTCGGGCTGGCGCAGCCGGTCCAGCACCTCGAAGTAGTCCACGTCGAGGCGCCGGGCGAGGATGGTGGCGATCGCGCCGGCGTGCGCGTGGGTCATGGTGGGGTCCGCGACGAGCATCAGGCCGTCCGCCGACTCGGCGAGCGGCACCCCGTTGCGGTCGGTGACCGCCCCCCGCTTCGCGGGCAGGGTGACCGTGACGACACCCTCGGCCTCGGCGCGGGCGACGTACGCCGCGGCGTCGACGCCCTGGAGCTGGAACAGCCGCGCGGCGAAGACGGAGACCACCATCGCGATGACGACGAAGGCGACCCGCAGCCGCAGCTGCGACGCGCCGCGCAGGGACCGCCGGGGCCGGCGGGCCGGTTTCCCGCGCCCGCGCCGCGGGGGTCCCGGCCGCGGTCGTGCTCCCTGCGTCAACGCTGTCTCCCGTGGTGACGTGCCTGCTTCTTCTTCGCGTGCTTCGCCGGCTTGTCGGCCCGGGCGGACCGGGCCTTGGGAGCAGTTCTACCTGTCTGGACCGGCTTCTCCGCGGATGCCGCGCCGGACCGGTGGGCGGTTCCCTGCCCCTGCCCCGACCGGTGCTTCTTGAGGGCCGGGGGCTTGACGACCACCGGTGCGGGACGCAGGTCCAGCGGCTTGCGGGTCGGGAGCGGCGTGATCCGCAGCGCGTTCGCCGACGAGGCCGGCTCCGGGGTGCCGAGCACCTTGCCGTCGGACAGCCGCAGGAACGCCGGGCTGCTCGGCGGGACCATTCCCAGGTGGCGGGCGCGCTCGGCCACCCGCTGCGGGTCGCGCAGCCGGGCCAGGTCCATCTGCAGCGCCTGCTCCTTGGCGGTCAGCGCCTCGGCCCGGTCCTGCATCGCGGTCGCACGGAAGGACGCCTGCTGCATCGAGGTGTTGAACAGCAGCAGGCCGACGACGCCGAGGACCAAGACCAGCAAGACCAGCACCACGAACGGCATCCGCGGCGCGCGGCGGGCGGCGCGCGGGACGACGGTGAGCCGTGCGCGTTCGACCGCCGCCTCGGCGAATCGCGGGACCCTGCTGCGGGCCTGGTTCACCAATGCGCTCATGCGACTGCTCCCGTTCTGACTCTTTCCACGGCGCGAAGTCGCACCGAGGCTGCACGTGGGTTCTGCGCGACCTCCGCCGCCGACGCCTTCTCCGCGCCCCTGGTGAGCAGGCGCAGCGGCGGCTCGTGCCCCTCGGGGACGAACGGCAGGTCGGGGGGCAGGTCGCTGGTGGTGGCGCGCACGAGCACCTGCTTGGTGATCCGGTCCTCCAGCGAGTGGTAGGACATGACCACCACCCGCCCGCCGACGCCGACCGCGTCGAGCGCGGCCGGCAGCGCCCGGCGCAGCACGGCGAGCTCGTCGTTGACCTCGATACGCAGCGCCTGGAAGGTGCGCTTGGCCGGGTGGCCGCCGGTACGACGGGCCGGTGCGGGGATCACCTCGTAGAGCAGCTCGACGAGCCGGGCCGAGCGGGTGAACGGCTCCCGCTCGCGCTCGCGCACGACCGCCTCAGCGATCCGGCGGGCGAACCGCTCCTCGCCGTAGTCGCGCAGGATCCGGGCCAGCTCGCCGGCGGAGAAGGTGTTCAGCACGTCCGCGGCGGTGCGGCCCGCGGTGTCGTTCATGCGCATGTCCAGCGGGGCGTCCTCGGCGTAGGCGAACCCTCGCTCGCGCAGGTCGAGCTGCATGGAGGAGACGCCCAGGTCGAACAGCACCCCGTCGACGTGGTCGAGCCCCTCCCCCGCGAGCACGCCGGCGATCTCGTCGTACACGGCGTGCACGAAATGCACCCGCTCGCCGAAGGGAGCGAGCCGCTCGCGGCTGCGCTCGAGTGCGTGGACGTCGCGGTCGACCGCGACCACGTGGGCGTTCGGGCAGCGGGTCAGCACCGCCTCCGTGTGGCCGCCCAGGCCGAGGGTGGCGTCGACCAGGACGGAGCCGGGCGCGGCGAGGGCCGGCTCCAACAACGACACGACCCGGTCGAGCAGGACCGGGACGTGGGGGGTGCTGCTCATCGCGCGCCTAGCCGACCAGGTGGGCGAGCAGCATGAGCGCCAGCGCCAGGGCCGACGAGGCGGCGGCGGAGAACGCGATGACCGCGACCCCGTCCCGCACCTCGTCGCGCACCCTGCGCGCGGCTTGCCCGGACAGCTGTCCGGAGAACGTGACGCTCATATGGACTCGACCCCTCGAGATGACGTGTGGTGGCCGGGCCGGCGGCTTCGCCTGACCAGGTCCCTGTCCGCTCGCTCCCTGGGAAGTGCCGTCTGGCACCGGGGAAGGTGTGCCAGAAGGCAAAGAGGAGCGGACTGAGACCTCGTCCTACGACTCCGCCGGCCCTGTTCAGTTGTGTGCTGCTCCCGTCAGATGCCCGGGAGGATCTCCTCCGACAGGTCCGCGAAGGCCTGCTCCTGGGCGTCGGAGTAGCGCTGCCACGCCGCTGCGTCCCAGATCTCGATCCGGTTCATCGCGCCGATCACGATGCAGTCCTTCGCCAGCGACGCGTAGTCGCGCAGCATCGGCGGGATCGTGATCCGCCCCTGCTTGTCCGGCGTCTCGTCAGAGGCGCCGGCGAAGAACATGCGGACGTAGTCCCGACCGCCCTTGTTGGTCACGGGGATCTCCCGGAGGCGCTCGGTGAGCTTCCCGAACTCCTCCATCGACCACACGTAGAGGCATCGCTCCTGTCCACGTGTGACCACAAGCCCCTCCGCAAGCTCGTCTCGGAACTTCGCCGGGAGGAAGAGCCGGCCCTTGTCGTCCAGCTTGGGCGTGTAGGTGCCGAAGAACATCGGCCACCTCCCACCTTCGCTGGGAGAGTCGACCCATCTCCCCCACTGCGCTCCACTCT
This sequence comes from uncultured Actinomycetota bacterium, assembly GCA_963816325.1. Classification (GTDB taxonomy): domain Bacteria; phylum Actinomycetota; class Actinomycetes; order Propionibacteriales; family Nocardioidaceae; genus Nocardioides_B. Next base: position 96,229 of record CAWFKC010000024.1, read on the forward strand.
ACGCCACTTCCCTCCACGGTCAACCATTTTCGGCATTCCCGCACCGTGTCTTCCCGGCGTTTCCCGGTCGGGTCGCCGTGGTTGCCGGCCGTGCCCGCTGAACCGGCACCACCGGTCTGACCTGCGGTTTCTTGCCGGAACGGTGCGTCCGTGGGGCGCGGTGGAGGGAGCGCGGCCCCGCCGGTGGGGCGGAGTGGGGGAAAGGTGGGGGAACGGTGGAGGAGCTCGGTGGCGCGGGGGTCGTGGGACCGGGCGGGCCGGGGTGGGGAAGACTCGGGGCGCGCGGCGCGGCCAAGCCGGGGCGAACGCGCCCATCCAGGGCACGATCCGGCCTCGGATGTGGGCGCCGGGCCCGAAGATCGGTGACAGCCCGCGACGCATGAGGTTGACTACAGGGACCGAACGGCCCGCGCGGCGTGCCGGGCCCGGGCCCGGCTGCTCCGGACGGAGCGTGCCCGTGGGTGAGAGTGGGAGGAAGAGGAGCGCGTGAGCTCAGTGCAGCGCCCGGTGTCGGCCGTGCAGGCCGTGGCGCAGGGGGAGGCGGACCTCGACCTGCTGGCCCAGGTGGTCGGGCGGGTCCGGGCCGGCGTCGAGAAGGTCATCGAGGGCAAGCCGGAGGTGTCCCGGCTCGCGCTGGTGGTCCTGCTCGCCGAGGGTCACCTGCTGATCGAGGACGTGCCGGGCGTGGGCAAGACCATGCTGAGCAAGGCCCTGGCCCGCTCCATCGACTGCTCGGTGCGGCGCATCCAGTTCACCCCCGACCTGCTGCCCTCCGACGTCACCGGCGTGTCGGTGTTCAACCAGGACACCCGCGAGTTCGAGTTCCGGCCCGGCGGCATCTTCGCGAACATCGTGGTGGGCGACGAGATCAACCGGGCCTCCCCCAAGACCCAGTCCGCGCTGCTGGAGTGCATGGAGGAGCGGCAGGTCACCGTCGACGGCTCGACGCACCACCTCGAGACCCCGTTCATGGTGATCGCGACCCAGAACCCGATCGAGATGGAGGGCACCTACGCCCTGCCCGAGGCCCAGCGCGACCGGTTCATGGCCCGCGTGTCGATGGGCTACCCGGTGGAGTCGGCCGAGATCGCGATGCTCGACTCACACACGCGGACCAACCCGCTCGACGAGCTCGAGCCGGTGACCGACGCGGCCGAGGTGCACCGCCTGATCGGCGTGGTCGGGCGGGTGTACGTCTCCGAGGCGGTCCAGCGCTACGCCGTCGCCCTCAGCACCGCGACCCGCAAGTCCTCCGAGCTGGTGCTGGGGGCCTCGCCCCGCGCGACCCTGCACCTGGTGCGGGCGGCGAAGGCCGCCGCGGCGATGGCCGGACGTGACTACGTGATCCCCGACGACGTCGCCGAGCTCGCGCCCCAGGTCCTCGGCCACCGGCTGCTGCCGACGGTGGAGGCCTCGATGAGCGGCCGCACCGCGGAGAGCACGCTGGCGCAGATCGTCACCAACGTGCCGATGCCCGAGAGCCGACGCTCCAGCTGAGGACCCCGATCATGCGTGAAGCACTCTCGGCGCTGACCACCCGCGGGCGGGCGTTCCTCGCCGCCGGCGGGACCGCCCTGCTCTGCGCGGTCCTGCTCGGCCAGGGCGCCCTGCTGAGGGTCGGCGGCCTGCTGGTGCTGGTCCCGCTGGTCACCGCGTTCTTCTTGGGCCGCAGCCGTTACCGGCTCGGCCTCGTGCGCTCGCTGCAGCCCACCCAGGTCAGCGCCGGCCAGCAGACCCGGGTGCAGCTCGACCTGACCAACGACGGGCGGATGCCGACCGGACTGCTGCTGCTCGAGGACGAGATCCCCTTCGTGCTCGGCACCCGGCCCCGCTTCGTGGTGGACCGGATGGGGCCGCGGTGGAAGCGCACCGTGGGGTACGTCGTACGTTCCGACGTGCGCGGCAAGTTCGAGATCGGACCGATGCGCGTGCGGCTCTCCGACCCGTTCGGGATGGTCGAGCTCGACCGTCACTTCCAGAGCACCTCCCCGCTGGTGGTCACGCCCCGGGTGCTGCCGCTCCCGCCGATCCCGCTCTCGGGGGTGTGGACCGGCTCGGGCGACAACCGGCCCCGCGCCTTCGCCAGCGGCAGCGCCGAGGACGTCACCGTCCGCGAGTACCGCCGCGGGGACGACCTGCGGCGGGTGCACTGGCGCAGCAGCGCGCACGCCGGGGAGCTGATGGTGCGGCGCGAGGAGCAGCCGTGGCAGTCGCGGGCGACGCTGCTGCTGGACAACCGCAAGATCGCCCACCGGGGCGCGGGGGCGGCCTCGTCGCTGGAGCACGCCGTCTCGCTCGCCGCGTCGGTTGCGGTCCACCTCGTGCAGCGGGGGTTCGCTGTGCGCCTGGTCACCGCGCTCGGGGAGGAGCAGGGCGGCGTCTGGCACGAGCACGGTGCCCGCACCGCGGAGACCGGCCCGCTGCTGGAGTCGCTGGCGGTGGTGGGCGAGACCGGCCATCCCCATCTCGAGCTCCGGTGGCTCAACGACACCGGCCACACGGGGCTGCTGATCGCGGTGCTCGGGGAGGTCTCCGCGCACGACAAGCCCGCGCTGAACCGGCTGCGGCACTCCTCCTCGGAGGCGATGGCCGTCGCCCTCGACGTCTCCGCGTGGTTGCGCGGCGGTGCCGGCGAGGGCTCCGGCGGTGCCGCCCCGTGGCTGGTCGCGCACGGCTGGCGCGCGGTCGGCGCGGGCCCGGCGGACCCGTTCGCCGGCGTGTGGCAGGAGCTGGCCGTCGCCGGTCGCGGTCAGGTCGCCGGACGCGGACCGGCGGTCTCCCCGGGACGCCACCGATGAGCGCGCAGCGCCCGCACTGGCCCGGCACGGCACTGTCCTCGGGCCTCGCCGCGCTGGCCACCTGGGTCACGTTGCTGACCTGGTCCGGGTTCGCCGAGCGCTCCAGCGGCTACCTGGTCCCGCTGCTCGGCGGCTGCCTCCTGGTGGCGGTGACCGGGATGCTGCTGCGCGCGACCCGGGCGCCGGCGCTGCTGGTCCTCCTCGGGCAGGTCGCGGTCGTGGCGACGTGGCTGCACCACCTCTGGGCGGCCGACCTCGCCTGGGCCGGCTGGTTCCCCACGGGCGCGTCGCTGCAGCAAGCCGCCGGCACGTTGCAGCAGTCGGTCGTCGCCGCCGGGCAGTACGCCGCCCCGGTGCCGAAGAGCGTGACCGCCTTCTCCCCGATCATGATCCTGCTCGGGGTGGCGGTCGCGCTGCTCGTGGACTTCCTTGCCTGCGGGCTGCGGCGGGCGCCGCTGGCCGGGCTCCCGCTGCTGGCGGCCTACACCGCGCCTATCAGCATCCTCGACGGGGGCGTGTCGTGGCTGACGTTCGCGGTCGCCGCGGTGTGCTTCCTCGCGCTGGTCGCGGCCGAGGAGGCCGAACGGCTCGGCCGCTGGGGCCAGCAGCTGTCCCAGCAGGTGTTCGACTCCCAGGCCACCTCCGTCGGCAGCCAGGCGGTCTGGTCCTCGGCGCGCAAGATCGGTCTGACCGCGACGGGGCTGGCCGTCGTGGTCCCACTGCTCGTGCCGACGCTGCCGACCAGCATCTTCGACGGGCACGGCAACGGGCCCGGGGGCAACGGCGAGGCGGTCGGCATCTCGAACCCGATCGTCGACATGAAGCGCGACCTGACCCGGGGCGACGACGTGGACCTGGTGCGGGTGCGCACCAACGACCCGGACCCGTCGTACCTGCGGATCACGGTGCTCGACGAGTTCGACGGGAAGACGTGGCGACCCTCCGGGCGAGACATCCCGGTGACGCAGCGCGCGGACGGCCTGGTCGCGCGCCCCCCGGGGCTGGAGGCAGGCATCCCGATCAGGAGCGACACCGCCACCATCTCCACCAGCGCCAGCTTCCGGTCCCGGTGGCTGCCGGTGCCCTACCCGGTGCACTCCATCCAGGCGCCGGGCGACTGGCGCTACGACCGCAACACCCTGGACTTCATCAGCGCCGCCGACAACCAGACCGCCGCCGGGCTCACCTACGACGTGCAGAGCCTGCACATCACGCCCAGCGCCGCGGACCTCGCCGGCGCCGGCGCCGCACCGTCGGCGGTGTACGACGCCGGAACCCAGCTGCCGGACTCGGTGCCCGCCTCGGTGCACAAGCTCGCGGAGTCGGTCACCCAGGGCGCGAACACGGACTATGACAAGGCGGTCCGGCTCCAGCGCTGGTTCCGGGTGGCCGGCGGCTTCCGCTACTCGCTGCAGCGCTCCTCGGGCAACGGGGTCGACGACCTGACGCACTTCCTCGGCACGGGGAAGGGCAGCCGGGTCGGCTACTGCGAGCAGTTCGCCGCGGCGATGGCGGTGATGAGCCGGAGCCTGAAGATCCCGGCGCGCGTCGCCGTGGGCTTCCTGCGCCCGGACCCGGGCGCGGAGCCGAACGTGTGGGTCTACAGCGCCCACGACCTGCACGCCTGGCCGGAGCTCTACTTCCAGGGCGTGGGCTGGGTGCGCTTCGAGCCCACGCCGGCCGCCCGGACCGGGGGCGCGCCCGCCTACACCCACCGCGCCGCCCTCACCGAGCCGGCGCTGCCGAGCGGCACCAGCTCGGAGGCGCTGCCCGTGGGCAGGCACTCCGACCGGCCCACGCCCGCGCCGGGGAAGCAGGCCGGCGCGGCCTCGGCGTCCTCCGGCAGCGTCGCAGTGCGCGTGCTCCAGGGCTTCGCCGGCTCCGTGCTGGTGCTGCTGCTCCTGGCCCTCCCCCGGCTGCTGCGCACGTGGCGGCGACACCGCCGGTGGTCGCAGGCACCCGGTCCGGCCGGTCTCGCCGAGGCCGGCTGGGCGGAGCTGCGCGACAGCGCCCGCGACCTCGGCATCGCCTGGGACGACACGGTCACTCTGCGCCGGCGCGCCCGCGACCTGACCCGCTCCTTCGGACACCCGGACGGCGACCCGGATGCGTTGTCGCGGGCGGCCGTCCGCGGCGTCCACGCGAACCCCGACGCGGTCCGGGCCCTCGACCGGCTCGTCGAGCTCGTCGAGCGCGCGCGCTACGCCCGCGGCGCGTCGGCACCCGCCGCGTCCGAGGAGGCGGTGCGCCGCGACACCGAGGCCTGCGTGGCGGCGCTACGAGCCGGCGCCGGCCGGCGGCAGCGCACCCGGGCGCGCTGGTTCCCCGCGTCGGTGTGGGGTGGCCCGGGCGCCGGCGCGCGGCGCCGGTTCCGCCCGGTCCGGGCCACGGGTGCGGCGGAGCCGGGCGTCGACCACGCGGTCTAGCCGGGTCCGGCCGGCGGGCGGGTCAGCAGTCGCGGCAGTGTGGGCAGTGTCGGGTCAGAAGCCGTTGCGCTCGCGGCGCCGGCGCCACCGCTCCTCGAACCGCTCCATCATCGAGTGCTGCGCGCCACGGTCGCGGGAGCCGCGGTTGCGGGTCCCCCGCTTGCGGGAGCGGCCGCCCTGGATCACCGTGAACGGAGTGTGGCCACCGGCCGCCTGGCGCTCCTCGACGGTCTGGTTCTGGCCGCGCCAGGACGCCAGCGCGACGTACGCCGAGCCGAGCATCACCACGAAACCGACGATGCCCACCACGGTGAGCTGCAGAATCGCGCCGGCCATCAGCACGCCGACGCCTAGAAGGAAGACCCCTGCTGCGAGGAACGAGCGGCGGCGCGCGGCGGCGCGGAGAGACGTCCCCCGCAACGTCGAGGCGAGTTTCGGGTCCTCAGCCACGAGCGCGCGTTCCATCTGCTCGAGCAGACGCAACTCTTCTTCCGAGAGCGGCACGGTTTCCTCCCGCCTACGATCGTGCTTCTAGTCTAGGCAGCGGTATGGCGGACCGGTACCCGGCCACAGAAAAATCATCCGAGCTCAGGTGTGCTCGGCCATCTTGCCCCGCAGTGTCGTCATCGCGCGCCGGTGCAGCTGGCTCACCCGCGACTCCGTCACCCCGAGCACCTGGCCGATCTCGGCGAGCGTCAGGCCCTCGAAGTAGTAGAGCGCGATGAGGACCTGATCCCGCTCGGTCATGCCTTCCACGGCCTGCATCACCGACGCGGTGACCGCGCCGTCCTCGATGCGGTGCTCCGCGGCGTTGGACAGCTCGTCGGCGAGGTCGAAGTCGTCGAGGTTCGCGTGGTTGCTCGAGCCCTGCCGGCTCAGGTCGCGAAGGGCGGGCACCGACAACCCCGTCTCACGGGCCAGCTCGCCCTCGTCGGGCGCCCGGCCGAGCCGCTCCTCGAGCGCGAGCTGCGCACGCTGGACGGTCCGCAGCTTGTCGCGCACGGAGCGGGGCACGAAGTCCATCGCCCGCATGCCGTCGATGATCGCGCCACGGATGCGCGGGACGGCGAAGGTCTGGAAGCTCAGGCCACGGTCGGGCTCGAAGCGCTCGATCGCGTCCATGAGCCCGAGGACACCGTCGGAGACCAGGTCGTCGGCGTCGACGTTGTCGGGCAGCCGGGTGCGGACGCGTCCGGCGACGTACTTCACCAGGGGGGCGTACTGCAGGACGAGGCGGTTGCGGATCCCAGCGTCTCTGGTGGCGCGGAACTCGCGCCAGATGTCCACGATGTCCTCGGCCGGAGTGCTCATGAGAGTCGTCCCCCCGGGTGGCTGTGCGGCCGGCGCAGCGCCACCAGCGCGCTGACCGGCGACTCCCGGTAGCGGCCGATCAGCTCGGCGGTCGCCTCGTCGATGCGGTCGTGCAGCGCCCGGCGGTAGGCGGTCAGCTGCCGCTCCGCGGCGCGCAGCCGCGTCACCGCTTCCTGGACCGCCTCGGTGTCGTTGGGCTCCAGCTCGGTGACCCACATCTCCTCGAGGACGGGCAGCTCGGGCAGCGGCTCCTCGGCGCGCACCCGCAGCAGCGCCGAGCGCCCCCGGCCGGCACCCGTGTCGCCGAGCACTCGCACCAGCTCGTGCAGGCGCAGCGGCCGCTCGTGGTGCGCCTCCGCCTCCAGCACGTCGAGGCGCGCGTGCACCAGCCGGCGCCAGTAGGAGACCCGTTCCTCCTCGTCGGTCAGCCGGCGGCGGTAGCCGCGCAGGTCGTCGAGGGGCAGGTCGGCGAGCGCGAGCTCGGTTCCTGCGACGGATGACAGGGAGAGCGGCTGCTGGTGGCTCGGATCCATCCTCGCGAATGCCTCTCCGCTCCTGTCGTCCTGACGCCGTTCGGTGAGGCGTCATTTCCGTCCAAGCATGACCTAGTTCGTAGCAGGAATCGAACCGGACACACTGCCGATGGTGTCCCCTCGGTGGCCTGGTCAAAACGGGATAAACCACAAATAGTCCGTTCGGGCTATCAAGGATGGCCCCTTGCCCGTCCGATGCTCTTGGTGCCTGCTCGTCAGGCCGTCGCCCTGGGAGGGGCGACGGTGACTTCGAGCTGGCCTCCCCGCGCGACCAGCCCCCCGGCCGCACGTGGAGGTATCCCGAGAGCGACCAGCCCCCCGGCCGCTCCTGGGAGCCGGAACATCAGCCCCCCGATGGCCCGGCCGGCGGCCCCGCGGCCCGTTCTCGAGACGGACCGGGGGCCGTCCCCTTTAAGGACTTTTGAGGACCTAGTCGGTCACGGTCGGTGGCCGTGGAGCAGGGACGCGGGGCGCACCGCCGCGGACCCGAACCGCCGGGCGGCCCGGTCGACGGCCCGGTCCGCCTCGCGCCAGCCACGCTCGCGCTCGCCGAGCATCAGCTGGTGCTGCACGGCCGACCGGGGCACCAGCCCCTCCACCCGCACCCCGACCAGCCGCAGCCGGGCCCGTTGCAGACCGAGCGAGGCGAACAGCTCGGCTGCGGTGCGGTAGATCTCCTGCGTCACGTCGGTGGCCTCGGCGATCGTCCGGCTCCGGGTGATCGTGGTGAAGTCGGCGAACCGCACCTTCAACGTGACCGTCCGCCCGGACACCCCCGCGGTGCGCATCCGGGCGCTCACCTTCGCCGAGAGCCGCAGCACCTCCCGCAGGACCACCTCCGGGTCGTCGGTGTCCCGCCCGAAGGTCTCGTCGGCCCCCATGCTCTTGTCGGGCTCGTCGGGGCCGCGGCGCGCCGTGACCACCCGACGGTCCTGCCCCCAGGCGAGCTGGTGCAGGTGCGCACCGAGGCTCGGTCCCACCGCTCGCTGGAGCGTGGCCATCGGCGTGTGCGCGACGTCACCGACGGTCCGCAGCCCGAGCCGGTGCAGCAGGGCGGCGGTCTTCTCCCCCACGCCCCACAGCTCCCCGACATCGAGCGGGTGCAGGAACGTGGTGACCGATGCCGGGGGGACCACCACCACACCGTCGGGCTTGGCGCGCCGGCTCGCCAGCTTGGCCACTGCCACCGTGGCGGCCACCCCGACCGAGCAGGTGATGCCCTGCTCGTCGTAGACCTGGGCGCGCAGCTGCTCGGCGATGGCGTACGGCGTGCCCAGCCGGCGAACCGCCCCGGAGACGTCGAGGAACGCCTCGTCGAGCGAGAGCGGCTCGACCACCGGGGTGACCCGGCGGAACATCTCCCGCACCGACGACGAGACCCGGTTGAAGGTCTCGAAGTCCGGCGGGAGCACCACCGCCTGCGGGCACAGCCGCCGGGCCCGCGTCATCGACATCGCCGAGCGGACCCCGTGCTCGCGGGCCCGGTAGCTGGCCGAGAGCACCACCCCGCGGTGGCCGCCGCCGACGATCACCGGGACCTGCGCGAGGTCGGGTCGGTCGCGGGTCGCCACGGAGGCGTAGAACGCGTCCATGTCGACGTGCAGGATCGGGCATTCACGCGAGGCGAGGTCGAGACGGGCCGCCTCGGGGGCGGGGCCCGACCACGGCGGACCGCTCCGGGTCTCGGGGTCGGCGCTCATCACGCCGCCCCGGCGGCCAGGGGGCCGACGAAGGCGAGGACGTGGGCGAGGTCAGCGGCGCGTGGCCAGCACGTGGATCTGGGTCGCCAGGGTGAGGTACTCCGGGCGGTCTGCGACGGCCTGCTCGAGCTCGACGAGCGCGCCGGCTGCCCCCGGCTCCAGGTCGACCAGCGAGCTGGGCACGAGGTCGACGAAGACCCGCACCGCATGCATCGCCCGGACGTCGAAACCGGCCCGGTCGAGGATCGCGGAGACCTCGTCGGCGGTGAAGCGGCGGTCCGAGCCCTCGGCAACCGGGCTGTCGAGGAGCGCGCGGGCCTTGCCGAAGTGACCGGCGACGGCCCGGGCCACCACCGCCGCGTGCCGCTGGTTGACCAGCAGGCTGAGGGTGCCGCCGGGACGGAGCACCCGGGCCAGGGTGTCCAGCGCGGCGGCCGGGTCCTCGACGATCTCGAGCACGCCGTGGCAGAGCACCACGTCCATGCTCGCCTCGGGAACCAGCCCGTCCAGGTCGGCGACGCCCCCTTGGACGGCGGTGACCCGGTCGGCGACACCGCTCTCCTCGGCTCGTAGGCCCAGGGTCGCCAAGGCGTCCGGGCTCGGGTCCACCACGGTGACGTGGTGACCGAGGTCGGCGACGGGCACGGCGAACCCACCGGTGCCGCCCCCGACGTCGAGGACGGCCACGGCCGGGGCGTCCGGGACCACGCCGACGACCTCGCGCAGCGCGTCCCAGACCACGGCCTTCCGCGCAGCACTGCGTCGTTGCAGGCTGGTGCTGCCCCATCGCTCACCCGACATGGCGCCCACCCTAGGCCACCACGCGCGCGCTCCGAGCACACTCCCGCGACTCGAGCGACCCGCATGGCCGAGCCGCTGCCGTCCCCGACTGCTGCGGGCGCCCGCCGGCCGGGACGGCAGCAGCAGGACCTAGCCACCGGAGCTCCCGGGAGAGGAGTGCCAGAGCTTGCGGGGCGCGGACTTCGCATCCTCGCCGGGTGGTCGCACGTCGGAGTAGGGAGACATCGCGAACCCGCTGGAGTGCACCAGCACCCGCCGGCGCCCCATCCCGCCGGCGGCCGACCCGGAGTCCGGCGGCTTGGCCATCACCGGCCGCGTGGACCGGCTCTCCGCCGCCCCGGCGACCGCCTGCTCGCCCGGACCGCCATCGCCGAACCCGGCCGGGACCTGGGCCATGAAGTCCCGGACCGCGGCCAGCCCCTCGTGCTCCCACAGCCGGTGCAGCGCGGGCAGCTCCCAGCAGCCGGTGGCCCGCAGCGAGACGCCGAGCCGGCCGGTGCGCCGCAGCTCCCCGCGCACCACCAGCAGCCAGGAGTGGAAGACCGTTGCGGCGTAGGGCCCCTGGGCGTCCTCGAAGAAGGTCGCGTCCACCGGGCCCGTGCTGTCGTCGAGGGTCAGGAAGACGACCCGCCGTCCGGACCGGATCGGCGGGGTCTGGGTGGCCACCTTGACCCCGGCGACCAGCAGGTCGGACGTGCTGCGTCGCGACAGCAGGCCCTGGGAACGGGTCACGCCCAGCTCGTCGAGGAAGCCGTTGTAGAAGTCCACCACGTGCCGGCTGGCGTCGAGGCCGAGGACCTCGAGCTCGGCGCGGACCCGCTCCGCGGCGGTCATCTCCGGCAGCCCGCTCACCTCACCCTCGGCGGGGGTGTCCCCGAGGTCGAGCGCGAGCTGCACCGACTCCACGCGGGCCGGGGCCCTGGTGGCCTTCGACTGGCGGGAGGCCTGCGCCCACACGCCCGGGGCGGGAGGAGCGGTCGCGTGCGCGCGCGCCTCCGGGTCCGCGCTATTGCGGCCGGCGGCCTCCGCGGCCCGGGTGGCGGCCCGCGGCTGCTCCGCGGCCGGCCGGCGTCTGCCCACGCCGCCCGCCCGGCGTCCGGCGCGCTCCAGGGCCCGGCTGTGCCGGTCCAGGTCGGCCACCTGCAGCAGCAGGTCGCGCCGGGTCACCCTGCCCCGGCGCCGGACCGTGGCCGGGGAGCCGATGCCGTAGAGCGAGTCGAAGCCGCCGGCGAGCACCAGCCGCTCGACCACCGGGCGCGAGACCCGGGCGCGATGCCAGAAGTCGCTGAGGGAGTGGTAGGGACGCGCGGCGACGATCCGGTCCACCTCGGCCTCCGAGATGCCCTTGACCTCCGAGAGCGCGAGCCGGATGCCGTAGGCGCGACCGTCGGACGGTGCCTCGGCGTCGTGGGCCCGGACGCCGGGCACACCGGGCACACCGGGCGCACCGGGCCGGCCTTCGAGAGCAGCTCGCTCCTCGGCTTCCTCCACGTCCTCGAGACACCGCTCGACGCCGTAGGTCTTCGCGCTCGCGTTCACGTCGAGACCGAGCACCGCGATGCCGAACTGGCGGGCGTCGTCGAGGATCAGTCGCTTGGGGTACATCCCCGGGTCATGGGTGAGCACCCCGGCGAGGAAGTGCGCGGGATAGTGCGCCTTGAGCCACGCCGACTGGTAGGTCGGCAGCGCGAAGGCCGCGGCGTGGGCCTTGCAGAACCCGAACGAGGCGAAGGACTCCAGGACCCTCCAGACCTCCTCCGTCACCGCGCGGGAGTAGCCGCGCCGCATCGCCCGCGGGAAGAACCAGAGCTTCGTCTGGGCCATCCCCTCGGTGTCGCCGAGGGCGCGCCGGGCCTCGTCGGCCTGGGCGAGGGAGCAGCCGGTGAGCTGGGCGATGATCTCGATCACCTGCTCGTGGAAGACCACCACGCCGCGGGTCTGCTCGAGGATCGGGCGCAGGTCCTCGTGCAGGTAGCGCGGCAGCGACCACCCCTGCTTGGCGTTGAGGTAGGGCGTCACCATGTCGCTCTTGACCGGTCCGGGCCGGAACAGCGAGATGTCGGTGACGATGTCGGCGAAGGTCTCGATCCCGGACTTGCCGACCAGCTCGCGCTGGCCCGGTGACTCGATCTGGAAGCAACCGAGGGTCCGGGCCGACGAGATCAGCCGGAAGGTCCGCGGGTCGTCGACCGGCACCTGGGTCTCGTCGTCGAGATCGACCTCGGTGCCGTCCACCCGGGCGATCTCCGCGACGGCGTGCGCCATCGCCGACTGCATCCGGATGCCGAGCACGTCGAGCTTGAGCAGACCGAGGTCCTCGACGTCCTCCTTGTCGAACTGGCTCATCGGGAAGCCGGCGTAGGACGCCTCCACCGGGGTCCGGTCGAGCAGCGTCGCATCGGAGAGCAGCACGCCGCACGGGTGCACGGCGATGTGCCGCGGCAGGCCGTCGAGCTTCTCCACGAGCCGGAACAGCAGGTCGAGCCTGTCCTCCCCGAGCCCCGAGGCCCGCAGCTCGGGGAGCTCGCGCAACGCGAGCCGGGCGTCGCGGGCCCGGATGTGCGGGAACGCCTTGGCGATCGCGTCGACCTCGCCGGCCGGCATGCCGAGGGCGGCCCCGACGTCGCGGACGGCGTGCCGGACGCGGTAGGTGTCCATCATCGACACGCACACGCAGCGCTCGCCGCCGTAGCGGTCGAGGATCGCCTCGTAGACCTCGAGCCGGCGGGCCGACTCCACGTCGATGTCGATGTCGGGCAGGGCCTGGCGCAGCGGGGACAGGAACCGCTCCATCAGCAGACCGTGCCGCAGCGGGTCCACCCCGGAGATGCCGAGCAGGTAGTTGACCAGGCTGCCGGCGCCCGAGCCGCGGGCGGCGCAGCGCACGCCGAGGTCCTTGACCAGGTCGGTGACGTCACCGACGGTGAGGAAGTAGGAGGCGTAGCCGAGCCCGTCGATCACCTGGAGCTCGTCGTCGAGCCGCTTCCAGACGCGCGCCTTCGGCGCGTTGCCGTAGCGCTCGCCGATCGCTGCCTCGCAGCGCGCTCGCAACAGCCCGTCGGCCCCCCGCCCGTCGCGAGCCGGCCGGCCGGCGTCCCTCGCGCCCGGCCCGGCGGCGAACCCGAGCTCGGGGAAGTGCACCTCGCCCAGACCGAGGTCGGCGCGGGGGTCGAGCGCGCAGCGGTCGCCGACGACCCGGGTCCCGGCCAGCAGCTCGCGGCCCGCCCGCTCCCCGTCGAGGCCGGCGAACCGGCAGACCTCCTCGGCCACCTCGGCCATCTGCTTGCCGGACTTCAAGAAGCCCTCGGCGTTGCCACGCAGGCCCGTGGGGTCGGCGTGCCGGAGGTCCACGGAGCCCAGGGGCACCAGCCGTCGGGCCGCGTCGAGCACGTCGATGGTGGCTGCGTCGGTCCGGTCGGCGTAGCGGACCGCGTTGGTGAGCACTGCCCGAAGGCCGAGGTCGCGGGCCAGGCCGACCATCCGGGCGGCGTGCGGGGACGAGCCCGGGCCCGAGCCGGGCAGCCGGTGGGAGACCGCCTCCACGACCAGGTCGGCGGCGCCGACGACCTGGTGCCACGGCGCGAGGGCCGCCCGGGCCAGGTCCGCCCGGCGCAGGGTGGTGGCGCGGCCCAGCTCCGAGCCGGGACCGAGCATCACCAGCACGTCCCTGCCCGCGACGTGCTCGGCGACCAGGTCCAGCGTGCACACCGGCTGTCCTCGCTCCCCCGCCAGATGGGTGGCGGAGACCAACCGGCACAGCGCCGCCCAGCCCTGCTTGCTGCCGGCCAGGAACGTGACCCGGGGCAGGCGCGGCTCCCGGAACGCGCCGCCGCGCACCGGGGTGCGCGGACGACCCCGGCCGGTGCCCTGCCCGGGACCGTGCCCGGGGAGGCCGGCCTGCCCCGGCAGCCCGGACAGCCCCGACAGCGCCGGCAGGAGCGGGGCCACCGCGAGGTCGACCCCCAGGACCGGCCGGATCCCGCCCTGCAGGCAGGCCTTCACGAACCGGATCGCGCCGTAGGTGCCGTCCCGGTCGGTCAGCGCGAGGGTGTCCATCTCCTGCTCGACGGCCCGCTCGACCAGGGTGTGCGGATGGGAGGCGCCGTACTGCAGGGAGTAGCCGGACGCCACCCGCAGGTGCACGAAGGGGTCAGGCGACACGGCCGGAGGTCCTGCCTGACACGGGCGTGCACAGCGGCAGCGCCTCCTGGAACGGCACGTGCCGGGTCAGGCCGAGGTGCTCCTCGACCACGCCGAGGAAGCGGTCGGCGTCCCGGACCAGGTCGTCGGCCTCGCGCTCGGTGACCGCCCGGGTGGAACCGGCCTCCGCGGCGGCCCGCTTGGCGGCACCGGCGGAGAAGAACGTCGCCCACTCGCCGAGCTCGGGCGCGACCTCGGCGAGCAGCACCCAGGCGTTCTTCTGGGCGGCCCGGCCGCGACCCGGTCGTCCGGTCGCGGGGGTGGCACGAGCGGCGAGCAGAGCAGCGGTCGCGCGCAACGCGGCCACGTGGGCGTGGGCGTAGCGCTGCGACACCTCGGTGGCGGTGATCGCCTCGCGCAGCGAGGCGGCCGCCCGCTCGAGGTAGGCGTGGGTCGACGCCGGCAGCTGGAAGGGGTGGGGACCCGTCGTCGTCGTCGTCGTGCCCGTCGTCGTGGTCGTCGTGATCGTCATGGTCGTCTTCTCCTCCTTCAGGCGCACGGTCGCGCTCGGCACGGGACTCAGTCCAGGCAGCGGACGAGCTGCCAGCTGCCCTCGGTCCAGTCGAAGACCAGGTCGAAGACCCCGCGCCCGATCTCAGACCCGGTCGAGGCCGTCCGGCCGCGGGCGGCCTCGACACGCCACACCTCCCGCTCGGCACCGGGGTCCGCGCCGGCCCGGCCACCCCGGCTGCCCGGACAGTCCGCGTCGAGCGGTCCCCCGTCGTCGACGCCGAGGACCGCGTGCACCCCGCTCGACTGCCACCACGGGCCGGTCTCCACCCAGTGCGCCACCACGTCGCGCACCTTCCACAGGCGGCCGCGCCACAGGAACTGCTCCGGCGCCTCCACCGCGGCCCCGTCCGGGCCACCCACCATCCCCTTGCGCACGTCCACGGGGTCGTCGTACCGCCGCATCTCTCCCACCCTTCGAGCTCGCTCCACCGATCAGCTCGACCCCTCGACCCCGGTCGTCCTGTCCCACCCGTGCGGCAGAATCGGGCTCCCGCACGATCCCCGCCACCGGGGAGGCTTTGGCGGAGGTGGGGGTCGAGGTCACCCCCGCCAAAGCGGTTGTTCGAACACCTGTTCGAACGATCACCACGGTACACCTCCTCTCCGACAGTCCGTCAACAGTCCGTCAACAGGCCGTCCCCGGCAGGCCACTAGAGTCCGCACCATGACCGACGAACACCCCTCGATCGCCCGGTTCCGCGAAGCGCTCACCGCCGCCGGCGGGACGGGTCGCATCGTGGTGCTGCCGGACTCGGTGCACACCGCGGCGCTGGCCGCGGAGGCCCTCGGCTGCGAGGTCGGGGCCATCGCGAACAGCCTGGTGTTCGACGCCGACGGCTCGCCGGTGCTGATCCTCACCTCCGGCGCCCACCGGGTCGACACCGCGAAGGTCGCCGCCGAGCTCGGGGTGGAGCACCTGCGCCGGGCGAAGCCCGAGTTCGTGCGCGCGCACACCGGCCAGGTGATCGGCGGGGTCTCCCCGCTCGCCCACCCGGCCCCGGTCCCGACCTACCTCGACCCCGCGCTGCGCGGGTACGACGAGGTCTGGGCCGCCGCCGGCCACCCGGCCGCGGTGTTCAGCACCACCTACGACGAGCTGCTGGCGATGACCGGCGCCCGCGAGCTCGAGGTGAGCTGACCGCATGGAGATCTGGGTCAACCCGGCCTGCTCGAAGTGCCGGGCCGCGACGTCCGCACTCGACGAGGCGGGCCTCGACTACACCGTCCGTCGCTACCTCGACGAGCCGCCGAGCCCCGCCGAGCTGGCCGCCGTGCTGGACCGGCTCGGCCTCGAGCCGTGGGACGTCGTCCGCCCGAAGGAGGCGGCCGAGCTCGGCGTGGAGCTGCCCCGGCAGGCGGCCGCACGCGACCGCTGGCTGCAGACGATGGCCGAGCACCCGATCCTCCTCCAGCGGCCGGTCATCACCGCCGACGACGGCACCACGGTCGTCGGCCGCGACCGGCAGTCCCTGGAGAAGGTGATCGGCGCCCAGGGCGGGACGCCCGCCTCGTCCGGGGAAGGGCCGGCCGACCACCCGCACTAGGCTCGCCGCCATGGCGCGCGTAGTGGTGGTCGGGGGCGGCTTCGGCGGTGCCGCGACCGCGGCGCGCCTGGCCAAGCTCGGCCACGACGTCACGCTGGTCGAGCGCCTGGACCGCGTCGGCGGCGCGGTCGGCTTCCTCGAGCAGGACGGCTTCCGCTGGGACACCGGGCCGGCGTCCACGGCCCTGCCCGCCGTCGTCCGGGACCTGTTCCGCAAGTCGGGACGCCCGCTGGAACGCGAGCTGGAGCTGGTCCCGGTGGACCCGATGCGCGAACACCGCTTCGAGGACGGCACCTCGGTGCGGCTGCCGTCGGGCAGCCGCTCGGCCCAGCTGGAGGCGATCGATGCCGGCCTGGGCGCCGGCCGCGGCCGACAGTGGCTGGACTACGTGCACGGGTTCGCCGAGACGTGGGACCTGCTGCGGCGCGGCTACCTCGAGCGGCCGTTCGACCCGGCCCTCCTCGACAAGCCCACCCGGGCGCTGCTGGAGAGCCGGACGAGCCTGCACAAGCAGGCGCGCAAGGCGTTCGACGACGACCGACTGCGGCAGCTGGCCCTGGCCCCGGCGGTCCTGGAGGGCCACGACCCCCGCAACGTGCCCGCGTGGCTGGGGATGCTGCACTACGTCGAGCAGAACTTCGGCCGCTGGACGGTGCCCGGCGGCCTCGGCGCGCTCGCCGCGGCGATGACCAAGCGGCTGGGCGAGCGCCGCGTCCAGGTGCTGCTGGGCACCACGGTCCGCGACCTCGTCCTGCGCGACGGCCGGCCGGTGGCGGTGCGCACCGACGCCGGCGACGTCGACGCCGACCTCGTCGTGTGCGCGGTCGACCCCCGGCGCCTGCCCGCGCTGGCCCGCTACGTCGAGCGCACCATGCCCGCGCTACCCCCGACCGTGACCCACCTCGGGCTGGCCGGCGACGTGCCGGCGCTGCCAGCGGAGGTGGTGCTGCACGGGGACGCCACGCTCGTGGTCCGCACCGACGGCTCGGCCCCCGAGGGCGGAGCCGCCTGGACGGTGCTCGGCCGCGGCCGGCAGTCCGAGGACGTCCTCACCGACCTGGCGCGCCGCGGCCTCGACGCGCGTGACCGGGTCCAGGTCCGGGTGGACCGCTCCCCGCGCGAGCTGGTCGAGGCCTGGGGCGGCTCGCCGTACGGCGTGCTGTGGCAGGGCCGCGCGACGCTGAGGCACAAGCTCGGCACCGAGACGCCCGTGCCGGGTGTCTACTGTGCCGGGGCCCACGTGGCGGGGGCCACCGGGCTGCCGTTCGTCGGGCTGACCGCCGCGGTGGTCGCGGAGCGCATCGGGAAGCCCTGACCTCGCGGCCGCCGCGGCTACGGGCGCGGGGCGGCGACCGGTCCCCGCAGCCCGGCGTAGATCTCGCGGGTGGCCCGGGACCGGTTCAGCGTGTAGAAGTGCAGGCCCGGCGCGCCACCGGCCATCAGGGTGTCGCACAGCTCGGTGGCGATCGCGATGCCCTCGGCGCGGACCGCCGCCGGGTCGCCGTCGAACCGCGCGACGCGCGCCACGATGTCCTCCGGGAGCGCGGCGCCGGACAACTCGGTCATCCGGGTGATCTGCGGCAGGTTCGTGATCGGCATGATGCCCGGGACGATGGGGATGTCCACGCCGAGCGCGGAGACCCGGTCGCGGAGCGCGAAGTAGTCCTCGGGCCGGAAGAACAGCTGGGTGATCGCGAAGTCCGCGCCGGCGCGCGCCTTCTCCGCCAGCACGCGGGCATCGGCCTCGCGCGACTCCGCGGACGGATGCGCCTCCGGGAACGCCGCGACGCCGACGCAGAAGTCGCCGAGGGACTTGACCAGCTCGACCAGCTCGAGGGCGTAGCGCAGGCCGTCGGGGTGCGCGCGGAACGGTGCCCGCGGCCCCTCCGGCGGGTCCCCGCGCAGCGCCAGCACGTTGCGCACGCCCGCGTCGGCGTAGGCCCCGATCACCGAGCGCAGCTCCTCGCGGGTGTGCCCGACGCAGGTCAGGTGGGCCAGCGGCGTCATCGTGGTGTCCTGGGCGATGCGCGCGGTGATGCCGATGGTGCGGTCGCGCGTCGAGCCTCCCGCGCCGTACGTCACCGACACGAACGTCGGCTGGAGCACCTCGAGCTCGCGCAGCGCGGTCCACAGCTGCCGCTCGCCCTCGGCGTCCTTCGGCGGGAAGAACTCGAACGAGAACGACCGCTCCCCCGCGGAGATCAGCTCCCGGACGGTGCGGGCACCGCCGGGCATTCGCGAGGAACGACCCAGTGACATGTGCTCAGGATAGAAGGGCGGGCGCGCCGGCCGGCGCGGAAGCCGCACGGTGGACAGCGGACGCGGGCGGCCCCGGCCGGGCACCGCCCGCCCAGTAGGCTCGCGCCCGTGACTTGGGACCCGGCAGCCTTCCGTACGTCGATCCAGTCCACGCTCGACGCCTTCGTCGACGAGCAGGCCGCCCGGCTCGCGCCGCTGGGCGAGGACGCCGCGAGGTTCGTCGACGGCGCGCGGGCCTCGGTGACCGGGGGCAAGCGGCTGCGCGCGGCCTTCTGCTACTGGGGCTTCCGCGCGGTTCGCGAGGCGGTGGCCGACGAGCGACCGCTGCTCGCGGCCGGTGCGGCCCTCGAGCTGCTGCACGCCAGCGCCCTCGTGCACGACGACGTCATCGACGCCTCCGACACCAGGCGCGGCAGGCCGGCCAGCCACCGCGCGTTCGAGGGCCACCACCGCGCCAGCGGCTGGACCGGGGACGCCGGGGAGTACGGCGTCGCCGGCGCGATCCTGCTCGGCGACCTGCTGCTGGCCTGGTCCGACGAGCTGCTGCGCACCTGCGGGCTCGAGGCCGGTTCCGTGGGACGTGCCCTGCGGTACTTCGACGCGACGCGCAGCGAGGTGATCGCCGGCCAGTTCCTCGACGTGTCCGTGCAGGCACGCGGGACCTCCGACGTCGAGCAGGCGATGCGCGTGCTGCGCTACAAGTCGGCGAAGTACTCCGTCGAGCGCCCGCTGCACGTCGGCGCCGCGCTGGCCGGCGGCTCCGAGGACGTGCTCGCGGCGTTGTCGGCGTTCGGGCTGCCGCTCGGCGAGGCGTTCCAGCTGCGCGACGACCTGCTCGGCGTCTTCGGCGACCCGGAGGTCACCGGCAAGCCGGCCGGCGACGACCTCTCCGAGGGCAAGCGCACCGTGCTCGTGGCCCTCGCCCTCGGGCAGGCACCGGCCGCCGACGCCGCCCGGCTCGACGCGGGGCTGGGCACGCCTCTGGACGAGGCGGCGGTGGCCGACCTCCGCCGGGTCATCGAGGACTCCGGCGCGGCCGGCGAGGTCGAGAAGCGCATCGACGCGCTCACCCGCCGGTCGGTCGACGCGCTGGACCGGGCCCCGATCAGCGACGCCGCCCGGGCCGCGCTGCGCGAGCTGGCAGACGCGGCCACCCGGCGCGACGTCTAGCGACCTAGTGCTTGACCGGAAGCTCCGGCAGGTCGAGCGGCGGGCCCTCGCCACGGAGCAGCACCGCGAACTTGCAGCCCGTCTCGGCATGGGCCCGGCGGCGCAGGACCTCGAGGGCGGTGTCGAAGGCCTGCTCGTCGTGGCGGGCCAACGGACTCCAGCCGTCCCAGAGCAGGACCACGCCGTGCTTGTCGCCGCAGTCGACCTCGCTGAGGCAGTCCGCGAACGCGTCGAAGTTCTCCCCATAGTGGTCGGGGAAGGTGAAGGCGACAGCGCCGGCCTTGAGGAACGACTGCTTGTCCTCGATCGTCCACCCGTCGAGGTGCACGAACGTCCAGTCCGCGTGCTCGACGGCGTGCTCGACGTCGGCGACCGCGGCGGCGCTGTGCCACTGGTAGAGGTCTGGCGGGTTGTGCTCGGCAAGGAGTGCTGCAAGACCGCTCATCTGATGATCCTCGAGAAGGAGTTGTAGTGGTCCTCGGTGTAGTAGAAGTCGCCGTCTCGCCCGGCCACGATGCGCCGGGCGCCCCGGTCGGCTGAGCCGGGGGTGTCGACGGTGTACTCCGTGTAGTAGCCGCGAGGCCGGTCCAGCAGGTGGCGCTCGTAGTTGCCGAAGACGGTGCCGTCCTGCGGGTACGCGAACGGGCCGCCGTCATCGATCTCCCGGAGCGTCTCCCGGGCCTGCGTGGGCAGGCCGGCGGCCGCGACGCGCGGCAGGCCGTCCGGTCCCGGCGGCGAGACGTGCACGGAGGCAGCGGCCCCCGTGTGGTCCGCGGGCGACCCCTGTGCGTTCCCACCGGCCTGGCTCCACCACACGGCGAGTGCGGCGATCACGGCGACGAGAAGGCTCAGAACCGCCCGCTTGTCTTTCACCCCCACGACACTAGTCGTCTCGCGGCGGACGGGACAGGGTCAGAAGGCCATCGCCTGCGCGCGGCGCTTCACCTCGCGGCCGCGGTTCTCCCGCAGCGCGTCGACGGGCCTGCCGGGCAGCGAGTCGTCGGCGGTGAAGAGCCAGCCCAGGGACTGGCGGTCGTCGTACCCGCCGTCGTGCAGGACGGTGAGCACGCCGGGCAGGCCCTTGACGATCTCGCCGTCCATGAGCAGCGCGGCGGGAACCTTCTGGCCGGCCCCGGGGGTGGGTACGGCGGCCGCCAGCTGGTGCTCGCGGATGAGCTGACGGACCTTGCTGACGCTGACCCCGAGCTCCCGCGCGGCCCCCGCCCAGTCCAGCCACTCCTCGACCAGGGCGTCGAGATCGGGGTGGGCGGCGGTGTCCTTGGTCACGTTGTCCACGGCCACCACTCTGCCATGTCGCGGAAGCGGCCGAAACGCCGCCCGACGGTCCGTAGCATGGCAGCGGACCCGGACCGTTTCCGTCCGTCCGGGTCCGTCGAGACCACCACCGCACCCCGTCCCACCGGAGTCCTGCATGCCCCGCCTGCCCACCGCCCTTGCCGGTGTGCTGCTCCTGCTGTGCACGTTCGCCACGAGCGCGGCGTCGGACCCGGGTCGGCCGGCCCTCTCCTCGCGACGCCCCGCCGTCGCGGGCATGCCGAGCATCCCCGCGCCGGCCACGTCGACGTACGACGGCCGGCGGGTGGCCGCCCACGGGGCCGAGCAGAAGTCGCTCACGGTGAACCCGGTGGTGGGGACGCGGGACCGGCCGAACATCGTCGTGATCATGGCCGACGACGCCCGCAACGACGACCTGCGGTTCATGCCGAACGTGCGCCACCTCATCGGCGACCAGGGCGTGCGCTTCGTCAACACGTTCTCGCCCCAGCCGCTGTGCTGTCCGGCACGCGCCTCGTTCGACACCGGGCAGTACTCCCACAACCACCACGTCTGGTCGCACGTCTCGCCGTACGGCTTCCGCGCCTTGCGCGACGGGCGGACCCTGCCGGTGTGGCTGCACCGCGCCGGCTACGACACCACGTTCCTCGGGAAGTACCTCAACGGCTACGGCTCCCAGCTCAAGAACGGCAAGTCGTCGCTGCGCTACGTCCCACCCGGCTGGACCGACTGGGAGGGCTCGGTCGACGGGGGCGTCAAGGCCAGCCCCCAGCTCGACGGCGGCACCTACCGCTACTACGACACCACGGTCAACATGAACGGCACGCTGGTCCCGCACCGCGGCACGTACCAGACCTACCTCTACAGCCACCTCGCCCAGCAGATGTTCCGCCGGGAGGCCCGCTCGCCGCGGCCGTTCTTCTCCTGGCTGTCGTTCGTCGCCCCGCACCACGGGCTGCCGCACGAGTCCGACGACCCGCCCCCGATGGTGCGCTCCGACGGCAAGCGGGAGACGTTCGGCAACCCGGCCCGCCCACCGGACGTCTGGGGCCGTTTCGACGACGTGATCCGCCACGCCCCCGGCTACCGCGGGGAGAAGCAGGTCTCGGACAAGCCGTTCTTCATCCGCGACAACCCGCCCCTGTCGCAGGCCGAGCAGAGCGCCGTGCTGGCGGACACCCGCCAGCGGGCCGAGGCGCTGTCCGTGCTCGACGACGAGGTCGCGCACCTGATGGCGGTGCTGCAGGAGACCGGCGAGCTCGACCACACCTACGTGGTGTTCACCTCCGACAACGGCTACTTCCTCGGGGAGCACCGGATGCGGCAGGGCAAGATCCTGCCGTACGAGCCGTCGCTGCGGGTGCCGCTGCTGATCCGCGGACCAGGCATCCCGGCCGGGCAGGTGCGGACCGACCCGTTCTTGATGACCGACTTCGCGCCGACGTTCCTGCAGGCCGCCGGGGCGCCGGTGCCGCGGATGGTCGACGGCGTCGGGATGCTCGGGGTGGCCGAGCACGGCGACCGCGGCTGGACCCGCGGGATCCTCACCGAGACCGGTCCCCGCGCCGTCGGCGGCGACGTGGCCGAGAGCGACAACTTCCTGGTCGCCAAGCAGGGTCCCTCGCCGCTGCGCTTCTCCCAGGGCGTGCGCACCGGGCGCTACCTGTACGTCGAGCACGCCAGCCGCGAGCGCGAGCTCTACGACCTGAGGACGGACCCCCGCGAGGTGACCAACCTCGTCGACCGCCCCGGGATGCGCCGGGTGCGCCGCGCCCTGGCCCACGAGCTCGACGTGCTGCGCAACTGCGTCGGCCGGGCCTGCGCCGCACCGCTGCCGCCGCTGCTGCGGACCCCGCACCCGGCTCCGCCGCTGCCCGACGGCAGCTACGACTGAACGCACGTGCTGGTGGGTTTCCGGCACACACGTCGCTGGAGTGTGCTGTAGTCACACCTGCACCATGTTGTCCGACGTCGTCCGACGTCTCCCCCTGGCGAAGGGACTCCCGTGACCGCGAGCACCGACCGGCCGGCGCGGCTGCGCCGCTGGCTGCGACGGGCGACCGCCGCGACCACCGCCGCCGGTGTGATGGTGCTCGGCGCCCCGGTGCTGGCCGAGTACGCCGATCCGGCGGAGCGGGCGCACCCGGGCCGGTCGGTGCAGCAGGCCGAGGTGGATCAGCCCGAGGTGGGCCGGCTCGGTGAGGGGGCCGTCTCGGCCGACCTGCGGCTCGTCTCCGCCCACCCCCGCAGGCACCGCTGGCGCGGCCACCCGGACCGCCGGATCCGGCACTACACGGTGCACCGCGGCGACTCCGCCCTCGGCCTCGCGGTGCGCTTCCACGCCTGGACCGACGAACTGCTCCGCCTCAACCACCTCACGCTCCACTCGCGGCTGCACGTCGGCCAGCGGGTGCGGATCCCGGTCGTCGTCTCCGCGGCCCGGCGGGCGCACCGGCACCGGGTCGGCTCCCACCCGGCTCCGCGGCACCACCGGACCCCTCAGCACCAGCGCACCCGGCACCCGCACCGGCACCCGCACCGGGCCACGCACCGGGCCACGCACGCCCGGCACCGGTCGCACTGGCGCGGCGTGCACGCCTCCCGCGCACAGGTGCGCGGGGTCGTCGCCCGGACCGCACGCCGCCACGGGGTGGGACCGAAGCTGGCGCTGGCGATCGCCTGGCACGAGTCCGGGTGGCAGCAGCACCGGGTCTCCTCGGCCGGCGCTCTGGGCGTGATGCAGGTGATGCCCGGCACCGGACGCTGGCTGTCCTCCACGATCGGCCGGCGTTTGCACCTGCGCCGACTCCGTGACAACGTGACCGCCGGCGTGCTGCTGCTGAAGATGCTGCGCGCCCAGGCGGGTCTTCGGGGGACGATGGCCGGGTACTACCAGGGGCTCGGCTCGGTGCAGAGGTACGGCCCGTACCCCTCCACCCGTCGGTACGTCGCAAGCGTGAGCGCGCTGCGCAAGCGGCTCCGACACGGCTGGGACCCCGCCTGAGGGCAGGCACTGCGGCGTGGTGCGCGCCACGCCGACCGGTGTCCCAGCAGCGGCGGGTGCGGCCGCCCGCCTAAAATCGACGTGGACCGGGCTCTTCCCCGCGCCTGGCCACGACTGGAGGACGACCGACGTGGACAGGACTGTCGCCGACCCGATGATCGGGAGGGTGCTGGACGGTCGCTACCGCGTCGGCCCGCGCATCGCCCGCGGCGGCATGGCGACCGTCTACGAGGCCACCGACCTGCGTCTGGACCGGGTGTGCGCGCTCAAGATCATGCACAGCGGTCTCGGCGACGACCTCGACTTCGCCGACCGGTTCGTGCGGGAGGCCCGGTCGGCGGCCCGGCTCTCGCACCCGAACGTGGTCGGCGTCTTCGACCAGGGGGACGACGACGGCACGCTGTTCCTGGCCATGGAGTACGTCCGCGGCCACACGTTGCGCGACCTGATTCGTTCCGAGGCGCCGATCTCGCCGGCCCGCACGCTCGCGCTGATCGAGCCCGTGCTCTCCGCGCTCGCCGCCGCGCACGAGGCCGGCATGATCCACCGGGACGTGAAGCCCGAGAACGTCCTGCTCGCCGACGACGGCGGGGTCAAGGTGGCCGACTTCGGCCTGGCGCGAGCGGTCAGCGCAGAGACCCAGCACACCGCGACCGGAGGCGTGCTGATCGGCACCGTGTCCTACCTCTCCCCCGAGCTGGTCGTGGACGGCAAGGCCGACGCGCGCTCGGACGTCTACGCCGCCGGCGTGATGATCTACGAGATGCTCACCGGCCGGAAGCCGCACGAGGGAGACTCGCCGATCCAGGTGGCCTACAAGCACGTGCACGAGGACGTGCCCGCCCCCTCGGAGACCGTCCCCGGCATCCCGCCGTACGTCGACGCGCTGATCGCCCGCGCGACCGCCCGCGACCGGGGGCTGCGACCCGCCGACGCCCGGGTGCTGCTGCGCCAGGTCCGCCAGGTGCGCGCCGCCCTCGACCAGGGGGTCACCGAGGACCCCGAGCTGACCGCCGACCTCACCCCCGCGGTGCCGGTGACCGACACCAAGGACATCGACTACGTCCGCGAGGACGCACCGAGGATCCTCACCCCGGCCCAGGCCGCGCACGCCGACGACCGCGGCGCCGGCGCCGACCACACCAGCGTGCTGGCCCGCGGCTCCGGCCCGAGTGGCCCCGAGACTCCCCCGGCACGGTCGCGCCGGTCCCGCAAGGGCCCGGTCCTGCTGCTGGTCGTGCTGCTGCTCGCGGTCGGCGCGGGCGTGCTCGGCTGGTGGTTCGGCGCCGGGCGCTACACGACCACACCCGGCGTGCTCGACCTCACCGCGGCGCAGGCGCGGCAGAAGGTCGAGGCCGACGGGCTGCGCTTCCGGGTCGGCGGCCGGACGTACTCCGAGACCGTGCCGGCGGGCGCGGTGGTGAGCACCGACCCCGGCGGGGGCGAGCGGATCCTGCACGGCGGCACGGTGACCGCGGTGCTCTCCCGCGGACCGGAGCGCTACGAGGTGCCGACCCTGCGCGGGCAGATGCTCGACAGTGCGAAGGCGGCGCTGCAGCAGAACCATCTCGCCGTCGGCGACGTCACGCGGCGGTTCAACGAGAAGGTCGCCAAGGGGGTCGTGCTCTCCTCCGACCCGAAGGCCGGCAAGGAGCTGCGGCGCGGCAGCGTGGTCGACCTCATGGTGAGCAAGGGCCCGCACCCGATCACCGTCCCGGACTTCACCGGGGGCAGCGCGGCGGAGGCCATCAAGACCTTGCGCCGGCTCGGGCTGAAGGTGGACGTCTCCCGCCGTCACGACGACAACGTCCCCCAGGGCGACGTGATCGCCCAGGACCCGAGCAGCGGCACCCTCTTCCGGGGCGACACGGTCCAGGTGACGGTCTCGCGCGGCCCGGTGATGGTCGATGTGCCCGACGTGGTGCAGATGGGCCTCGCCGACGCGACCGCGGCGCTGGAGAGCGCCGGCTTCCAGGTGGAGACCAAGCACTCGAGCCTCTACGTGGGGCTGCAGTACGTCGTCGGCCAGAAGCCGGGCGGCGGCGACCGGGCGCCGCGAGGCAGCGTGGTCGTGCTGTCCCTGGTCTGACGGCCCGGAGACGGCGCGAGGGGCCGCTGCCGGTGCCGGGCACCACGCCCTGCCCACGTAGGCTTTCGGCCATGCCCCTTGCTCGTGTCCCTACCCTCCTGCGCAACCCGGTCGGCACCCACGTCAAGGTCGGCAAGGGGCTGGTCAAGGGCGCCCTCGTGCACGCCGAGGAGGCCGGCGCCGAGACCATCCAGATCTTCGCCGGCAACCCGCGCGGCTGGGCGCACTCGCCCGGTGACCCCGCCGGGGACGCCGCGTTCCGCGAGGCCTGTGAGGCGGCCGGGCTCCGGGTGTTCGTGCACGCGCCGTACCTGGTCAACCTCGGCTCCCCCACCGCCGCGACCTACGAGCGATCGGTCGCCAGCGTCGCGCACAACCTGCGCCGGGCCGCCGAGATCGGAGCCGAGGGCGTGGTCGTGCACACCGGCTCCTGCGTCGACGAGGGCACGCTGGAGGCGGCGATGCACCAGGTCCGCGACGGCCTGCTGCCGCTGCTGGAGACGCTCAGCGACGAGGCGCCGTGGCTGCTGCTCGAGCCCACCGCGGGCCAGGGCCGCTCCCTGTGCGCGGGCGTGGACGACCTCGAGGCCTACCTCGCCGCGCTCGAGAACCACCCGCGGGTCGGGATCTGCCTGGACACCTGCCACGTCTTCGCGGCCGGCGCGCCCCTCGACGAGCCGGGCGGCACCACGGCCACCGTCGACCGGCTCGTGGAGATCTGCGGGACCGAGCGGCTCCGCCTCGTGCACGCCAACGACTCCATGGACGTGCGCGGCGCGTTCAAGGACCGGCACCAGCGCATCGGCGAGGGGCACATCGGCCTGGGCGCGTTCGAGGAGCTGTTCGCCCACCCGGCCACCGCGGGCGTCCCGTTCGTCCTCGAGACGCCCGGCTCGCGCGACGCCGACGACCCGCAGATCCCGCTGCTGAAGAAGCTGCGCGCGGCGTGAACGCGTCCGCTTCGCGGCACGCGCCGGACCGTCGTACCTCCCTGCTCGCCACCCTGGCGCTGCTCGGCCTGACGGCCTCGTGGGGCTCGACGTTCTTCCTCATCAAGGACCTGCTGGACCGGTTGCCGGTGCTGGACTTCCTGGCCCTGCGCTTCGCGATGGCCAGCGTGGTGCTGTTCCTGCTCGCGCCCCGGACGCTGTTCCGGCTCTCGGCGTCGGCCCGCCGAGCGGCGGTGGTCCTGGGACTGCTGTACGGCGCGGCGCAGATCCTGCAGACCGCCGGGCTGGCCCACACTCCGGCCAGCGTGTCGGGGTTCATCACCGGCATGTACGTCATCTGCACCCCGCTGCTGGCCGCGCTGCTGCTCCACCAGCGGATCACCGCGATGACCTGGGGCGCGGTGGCGCTCGCGATGGCCGGGCTCGGCGTGCTGACGCTCAGCGGGCTCAGCCTCGGCTTCGGCGAGGCGATCACGCTGGTCTCCGCGGTGCTCTACGCGCTGCACATCGTGGGCCTGGGGGCCTGGAGCACCCCCCGCGAGGCGTGGGGCATGACCGTGATCCAGCTCGCGGTGATCACCGCGGTCTGCTTCGTGGCCACGGTCCCGGACGGCGTGGTGCTGCCGAGCTCCGCGGGCGACTGGGCCGCGGTGGCCTACATGGCCGTGGTGCCGGGCGCGCTGGCCCTGGCCGGGCAGACCTGGGCGCAGGCCCATCTCGCGCCCACCCGCTCGGCGATCATCATGAGCATGGAACCGGTGTTCGCGGCCTTCTTCGCGATCCTCGTCGGCGGGGAGGCGATGACGGTGCGCATCGGCGTCGGCGGCGCGATGGTGCTGACCGCGATGCTGATCGTGGAGCTGCTCCCCCGGCGCAAGATCGAGGCCGAGGTGCAGCACATCGCGGTGTGAGGTCAGTTCGGGGGCAGCGCGCGGCTTTTCGCCCCGAGGCCCGCGTCGCGGATCAGGCCGGAGACCAGGTTGTGCCCCTGCACGATGGTCTCGTCGAGGGCGGCCAGCCCGCTCTCGGTGCGGCCGGCCTCCAGGGCCCACTTCGCGGCCGCCATGCCCTGGATCAGCGAGTCGTTGATCTCGATGGCCTCTCGGTGCATCCGGGCCGCGGCGGCGAGCTCGAGCTTCTCCCGCTCGACCCGCCGCAGCCGGTCGGAGGCGTCCCCGACCAGGAGTCCGAGCAGCACCATGGGCACGATCCGCGACACCCAGCCGCTGGGGCTCATCGGCTCGTCGTTGATCAACACCCAGGCGAGCACGAGGAGCTCCGCGGCGACGGCGGACACGAAGCCCCAGCGGCGACCGAACGCGGTGGCGAGCAGCGCGACGGGCAGGGCGAACAGCTGGGTGTAGCCGTCGGTGATGTCGCCGGCGAGCAGTCGGAGCACGAAGATGGACAGGAACAGGAAGACCGAGAGCGCGATCGTGAACTCGGGCCGTTCCCGGAACCAGGGCTCACGCACGGGCCGCGTGGATGCGGGTCGCATTACTCAACTGTGCCCGATATGTGAGCCCCGGCCCAAGGGACCAAGGTCCTCGTCCACCGGGCCGCAGACCAGGACCTGCGGCCCGCCGGAGGCCGGAGGCCGGGGCCGCTCCGGCGGCGGCGCCGCCCCGGTGGAGGGTGTCCGGATGCCGGAAGGCGCGCCGGGCTCCGGACGGCGAGGGCTACGGTGGGCACGTGCAGCACCACCCGACCTATTTCTTCGGCTACCCGCCCGGGGCTCCCGAGCAGGCAGTCGACGACTAGGTCGCGCCCGCACGTCCACGCCCCTGGCCCAGCCGAGGGGCGTTTCGCATGTCGGGCCCCGACGACGTGGCCAGGTGCTTCAGCGCTCAACCGAGAGGAACACCCATGGTCGTCGTGATGGCACCGGAGGCCACCGAGGAGGACATCGCCCGCGTCGTCGAGCGGGTCCAGGACGTCGGCGGCGAGGCCTTCGTCAGCAAGGGGGTGGTGCGCACGATCATCGGCCTGGTGGGGGACATCGACTCCTTCCATCACCTCAACCTGCGCACCATGCCCGGGGTTGCCGACGTGCACCGCATCTCCGACCCGTACAAGCTGGTCAGCCGCCAGCACCATCCCGAGCGCAGCACGGTGTGGGTCGGCGGAGTGCCGATCGGCCCGGAGACGTTCACCTTCATCGCCGGCCCGTGCGCGGTGGAGTCCCGGCAGCAGACGCTCGAGGCCGCCGAGATGGCCAGGGCGGCCGGGGCCACGCTGATGCGCGGCGGTGCCTACAAGCCGCGCACCTCGCCGTACGCCTTCCAGGGGCTGGGGGTCGAGGGCCTGGAGATCCTCGCCGACGTCCGCGCCGTGACCGGGCTGCCGGTCGTCACCGAGGTCGTGGACGCACGCGACGTCCCGGTCGTCGCCGCCCACGCGGACATGCTGCAGATCGGCACCCGCAACATGGCCAACTTCGGGCTGCTGCAGGCCGTCGGCGAGGCCGGCAAGCCGGTGCTGCTCAAGCGCGGGATGACCGCGACCATCGAGGAGTGGCTGATGGCGGCGGAGTACATCGCCCAGCGCGGCAACCTCGACGTCGTGCTCTGCGAGCGGGGCATCCGCACCTTCGAGCCCTCGACCCGCAACACGCTCGACATCTCCGCGGTGCCGGTGGTGCAGGCCACCAGCCACCTGCCGGTCATCGTCGACCCCTCGCACGCCTCCGGCCGCAAGGACCTGGTGGTGCCGCTGGCCCGGGCCGGC
Source organism: uncultured Actinomycetota bacterium (assembly GCA_963816325.1). Taxonomy (GTDB): domain Bacteria; phylum Actinomycetota; class Actinomycetes; order Propionibacteriales; family Nocardioidaceae; genus Nocardioides_B. The sequence goes on from CAWFKC010000024.1 coordinate 125,550, forward strand.
ATCGCGGTCGGCGCCGACGGCGTCATCGTCGACGTGCACCCGACTCCCGAGACGGCGCTGTGCGACGGTCCGCAGGCGCTGCTCGGCGCGGACCTGCGGGCGCTGGCGCAGGCGGTGCGCCAGCTGCCCCCGGTGCTGGGCCGGTCGGCCGCGCAGGCCGCGGCGCCGGAGGGTACGACCGCCTGAGTCAGGCCGCCTGAGCGCTGAGTCAGGCCGGTGGCACGGCGAGCCGGCGCTCGGCGGCCCGGCGGTGCAGCTCCTCGACGCGCCGGGCCCGGTCCTGGGCCCGGCGTACGAGCGTGTCCGTCTCGCCGGTGGCGACCCTCGGGTCGTGGTCGGCGACCGTGCGCAGCACCCGCCAGCAGGCCAGCTGGCTCTGCACCGCGAGCAGCAGACCCTCGAGCTCGACCACGTCCGACAGCGGCGAGCGCCGCAGCAGGGAGCCGTTCGGCTTGAACCGGCCGACCTTCTCGCCGAGCCAGCCGAGTGCCTCCAGCGGACGGTTCTCGGTGACGTCGAGGCGGCGCATCAGCTGCTCGAGGGCGTCCCGGTCGGCACCGATCTCCTCGACGAGGTCCTGCAGCACGGCGACACTCGGCTGGTCCTCGAAGGACCGGGCCGCGCGCCGGCACAGCTCCAGCGCCCCGGTGGCCATCGTGAGGTGGTCGTTGAGGTAGAGGCCCAGCAGCTGGTCGTCGCTCATGACCCAGGGACTACCCCTCGTCCCGGAGCCGAAACCGTCAGGCGGACCGCTGCAGAAGCCTGCCCAGGACCGACGCGGCCTGCTCGGCCTGCTCGCGCGAGACGTCGAGGTGGGTCACCAGGCGCAGCGCCCGCGGACCCACCGCCGAGGCCAGGATCTCCTGCTCGCGGGCGGCGTTGACCACGGCCAGGGCGTCGGGTACGTCGACCACCACGATGTTCGTGTCCACGGTCGCGGGGTCGACGCCGCACGCCTCCGCCAGCAGCCGGGCATGCGCATGGTCGTCGGCAAGGCGCTCGACGTGGTGGTCGAGGGCGTAGCCGCCGGCCGCCGCGAGCACGCCGACCTGGCGCATGCCGCCGCCGAGTCGCTTGCGCCAGACCCGGGCCTCCTCGATCGCGTCGGCGGTGCCGACCACCAGCGAGCCGACCGGGGCACCGAGCCCCTTGCTCAGGCACACGGCGAGCACGTCGACGGCCGCGCCGTAGTCGAGCAGCTTCGTCCCGCTGGCGACGTGGGCGTTCCACACCCGGGCCCCGTCGAGGTGGACCCCGACGCCGCGTTCGTCGGCGAAGGCCCGCACGGCCTGCAGGTCGGCCAGAGGCACGACCGCTCCCCCGCCGAAGTTGTGGGTGTTCTCCACCGACAGCGCCTTGGTGGACACGAAGAACGGCCCCATGTCCGGGGCGAACATCGCCTCGATCGCCTCGAGCTCGACCGGCCGGCCGGTCCAGGTGCGCATGGTCAGGCCGGTGAACGCCCCGTGCGCGCCGAGCTCGGCGCGGGCGATGTGCGCCGACGACTCGCAGAGCACCTCCTCGCCCACGCCGACCAGTGACCGGACCGCGAGCACGTTGGCCATCGAGCCCGTCGGCGTGAACAGCGCGGCGTCCTTGCCGAACAGCCCGGCGACCCGGTCCTCGAGGGCGCGGACGGTCGGGTCCTCGCCGTACACGTCGTCGCCGACCTCGGCACGAGCCATCGCCGCGCGCATGCCCTCCGTGGGCTTGGTGACAGTGTCGCTGCGGAGGTCGATCATGCGTCGTCGCCCGGCGCGACGTTGCGCAGCATCTCGGCGACCAGGAAGGCCAGCTCCAGCGACTGCACGCGGTTCAGCCGCGGGTCGCACACCGACTCGTAGCGGTTGCCCAGATCGCCCTCGAGCAACGCCTCGCCGCCGCCGACGCACTCGGTGACGTCGTCCCCGGTCAGCTCGACGTGCACGCCGCCGGGCCAGGTGCCGAGCGCACGGTGCACGTCGAAGAAGCCCTGCACCTCGTGGATCACGTCGTCGAAGCGCCGGGTCTTGTAGCCCGAGGACGCCTCGAAGGTGTTGCCGTGCATGGGGTCGCACACCCAGGCCACGCTCACCCCCGCGGCGGTCACCTTCTCCACCAGGTTCGGCAGCAGGTCGCGGATCTTGCCCGCGCCCATCCGGGTGATGAAGGTCAGCCGGCCCGGTTCGTTCTCCGGGTTCAGCTTGTGGGCAAGGGCGATCGCGTCGTCGGGGCTGGTGGTCGGGCCCAGCTTCACGCCGATCGGGTTGCGGATGCGCGAGAGCAGCTCCACGTGCGCACCGTCGAGCTGGCGGGTCCGCTCCCCGATCCAGACGAAGTGCCCGGACACGTCGTACGGCTGCTGGGTGCGGGAGTCGACGCGGGTCAGCGCGTGCTCGTACTCGAGGACCAGCGCCTCGTGGCTGGAGTGGAAGTCGACGCGGTGGAACTCGTCGGGGTCCGCGCCGATCGCCTTCATGAAGGTCAGCGCCCGGTCGATCTCCTGCGCCATCTGCTCGTAGCGACGGCCCACGGGCGACGAGCGCACGAAGGCGGTGTTCCAGGTGTGCACCTGGCGGAGGTCGGCGTAGCCACCGGTCACGAACGCCCGGACGAGGTTCAGCGTCGAGGCCGAGGAGTGGTACATCTCGACGAGCCGCTGCGGGTCCGGCGTGCGGGCCTCGGTGGTGAAGTCGTAGCCGTTGACCGCGTCGCCGCGGTAGGCCGGCAGGGTCACGCCCTCCCGGGTCTCGGTGTCGGACGAGCGCGGCTTGGCGTACTGACCCGCGAGCCGCCCGAGCTTGACCACCGGCACGGACGCGGCGTACGTGAGCACGACCGCCATCTGCAGCAGCACCCGCAGCTTGTTGCGGACGTTGTCCGCGGTCACGCCGTCGAAGGTCTCGGCGCAGTCACCGCCCTGGAGCAGGAACGCCTCGCCGCGCGCGACCGCGGCCAGTTTCCCCTTGAGGTCGTCACACTCGCCGGCGAAGACCAGCGGGGGGACGCCCCGGAGCTTGGTGACCGCCGCGTCGAGGGCCGCGGGATCCGGCCAGCTCGGCTGCTGGGCGGCGCCCATCGCGCGCAGGCTCTGCAGGTCAGGAACGGGGGTGTGGCTCACCGGACCAGCCTACGTCGACCCACCGCAGCACCCGACGCCGTGGTCACGGACCGAACCTCGACCCGGCGCTTACGCCGCTCCCACACCCCTCGAGTCGGCGCTTATGCCGCTCCCCCACCCCTCGAGTCGGCGCTTGTGCCGCCCGTTTCCCCGTCGAGTCGGCGCTTGTGCCGCCCAAGCCGGCAGGCATGGGCGGACTCGGCGATGGGCACTTTCGGCGCATGCCGCCGAAGCCGTCTTCCGCCCAGTCGTCGCGCCAGCCCTCGCCGCGCGGGGCATCCCAGCAGTCCTCCTCCGTCGCCCGCGTCCGCGAGATCGCCCGCGACGTGTTCGGGCACACGTCGCTGCTGCCCGGCCAGGAGGAGGCGATGGGCGCGCTGCTCGACGGACACGACGTACTTCTCGTCGCACCCACCGGGGCGGGCAAGTCCCTGACCTACCAGGTGCCCGCGGTGCTCCTCGACGGGCCGAGCGTGGTGGTCTCCCCACTGCTGGCGCTGCAGCGTGACCAGCTCGAGAGCCTCTCCGGCGCCGGGGAGCAGACCCAAGGCGTGCGGATCAGCTCCGCGGAGTCCGCCAAGCAGCAGCAGGAGGGGCTGACGACGGTGGCCTCGGGTGAGAGCGAGTTCGTGTTCCTCTCACCCGAGCAGCTCGCCCGTCCGGAGATGCAGCAGCAGCTCGCTGCGCTGCAGCCCAGCCTGGTGGCGATCGACGAGGCACACTGCGTGTCCGCGTGGGGCCACGACTTCCGGCCCGACTACTTCCGGCTCGGGGAGCTGATCGACAAGCTGGGCTCCCCGCACGTCATCGCGCTGACCGCGACCGCCGCGCCCCCGGTCCGCCAGGACATCGTCGACCGGCTCCGGCTCGAGGACGCGCACACCGTGGTGACCGGGTTCGCTCGCCCGAACCTCACGCTGAGCGTGCGCTGGTGCGTCGACGAGGCCGACCAGCGCGCGCAGGTCGTCGACGCCGTGCGTGAGACCGCCGGCCCCGGCATCGTCTACTGCCGCACCCGCAGGGCCACCGAGGAGCTTGTCGGCGCCCTGGCCGACGTCGGCGTGGAGGCCGACGCCTACCACGCGGGCCTGTCGAAGAAGGCACGGGAGCACACGCACGAACGATTCATGGGCGGAGGTGTCGACGTCATCGTCGCCACGTCCGCCTTCGGCATGGGCATCGACAAGCCCGACATCCGCTACGTCTTCCACGCCCAGGCCCCGGAGTCGCTCGACACCTACTACCAGGAGGTCGGACGCGCGGGCCGTGACGGCAAGCCGGCCGCGGGGGTGCTGTTCTACCGCCCCGAGGACATGGCGCTCGGCAGGTTCTTCACGAGCGCGCCTCCGAGGAAGGCGGACGTCCGCAAGGTGCTCGCCGCCGTCCGTGGGAACGACGAGGTCGACCGGAATGAGGTACGGCGCGCCACGAGCCTGGGCCCGAGCAAGGTCGGCCGGATCCTCAACCTGCTCGACGAGGTCACCGCCGGCGGCCACGAGAAGAAGACCGCAGCTGCCCTCGCCGACGCCGTGGTCGAGCAGGGCGAGTCGCACCGCACCCTGGAGCACTCCCGGGTCGAGATGATGCGCGGCTACGCCGAGACGGAGCGCTGCCGCTGGCAGTTCATTCTCGGCTACTTCGGCGAAGGCTCCGGCACCCCCTGCGGGCACTGCGACCGCTGTGAGGAGGGCATCGCCGAGCGCGCGCCGCGGGCCGAGGGCACCCGCTACGCACTGCAGTCGCGGGTCAGCCATCCGGACTTCGGCGACGGGACGGTGATGGACGTGGAGAGCGACAAGATCACCGTCCTGTTCGAGGCGGCGGGCTACCGCACGCTCGCGCTCGACATCGTCGAGAACGAGCAGTTGCTCACCGAGGCCGGCTGAGCGCCCGGGCCGATCTGAACTACCGCACCGGCGGCACAAGCGCCGACTCGTCGGCGTGGTCAGGAGCGGCTCTTGCGTGTCTCCTTGGCGTTGGCCTTCTTGATCGCGTCGACCAGCTCGCCCTTGTCCATCTTGGACCGGCCGTCGATGTCGAGCTCCTTGGCCACGTCGTACAGATGGCTCTTGGAGGCGTTGGCGTCCACGCCGGCGGCGGTCTTGCCGCCCTTGCGCGCCGAGGAGCCACCCTTCTCGGCCTGGCGGTCGGAGGGGCCCTTCTCGTCCTTGGGCTCCCAGTGGTCGCCGACCTTCTCGAAGCTGTGCTTCAGCGCGGAGAACGCGGTGCGGTGCGCGCGCTCGCCGTCGCCGTACTCGTCGACCGCCGAGTCGTGGGCCTTCGACCACGTCCGCTGCGCCTTCTTCGGGGACCTCTGAAGAGTCGAGGGCAGGTCGTCCTTGGCAGGCATCTGGACCTCCTGTGTTCGTCGGTTCCTGAGCAGGAGTACCCGATCCCCGGCGGCTCCATGCCGAGCGCCCGACGCGGCCGGGCGGTGCCCGGGCTCTCCCGATTTGCCCCTCGCCGACCGCCGGCGAGCCCTATCTTCGACGCATGGGACTGTTCGACCGCTGGCGCACCGCGCCCGAGGAGCCGTGGCGACCGCCGTCGCTGGGCTCCTGCAGCTGCGAGCAGCACGTCGAGAACCTGCGTGACCTGGGCATCCCCCACGGCGGGCTCGCCGGCACCGGCCCGGACCGCAGCACCACGGTGGGAGAGCTGCTGGACCGGCAGGCGCTCACCGCCCGCCTCGCGCTGCCCGCCGAGACCTGGGTGGACCTGCCGTTCTCGGGCCAGCGCACCGGGCCCTACCACTGGGTCGCCGAGCTCGGCGAGGAAGCCCGGCTGCTGTACGACGAGCAGGCGCCGGTCCAGCTCGACGACTGCCTCGCCGTCCAGCCCGGCGTCGAACGGGTCGCGCTGCTCGACGGTCAGCGGTTCGCCGTCGGCGCGCCCACGCTCTGCCCCAGTGGCGTGCAGGCGGCTGTGGCCACCGCCCTGAGCAACCCGCGCGTGCGCGCGCTGGCCTGAGTACCGACCCCCTCCTCAGGGGCGTCGGTGCAGCAGCATCGGCAGCACGACGGATGCACCGGCCCGGCGCAGCAACGCGGACGCGACGGTGACCGGCCACAGTGACGACGTCGCGTCGACCACGAGCAGCACCGCGCGCCCCGCGACCGCCTCCCCGGCGGCCGAGACGTCGAGGGCGTCGCGCCAGAACGCCGCCTCCTCCGCGGAGCTCAGCTCGCGCAGGTCGGCCGGCGGCCGGCCGACGCCCAAGGACGCGCGGGCCAGCCGGCCGACCTCGGCGACGTGGTCGGCCACCGAGGCGGTCAGCACCGGGAAACCGGCCGCGGGCAGGTCCACCACGACCTCGGGCCGCGCGGGCCACGACCCGCGCCAGCCGGAGAGCAGCCGCACGCATGCCTCCCCCACTTCCGCCGGCGCCGGGGCGTCCCGCGCGAACATCGACGTCACCGTCTCGCGCCACTCCGGCGCGTCGGCGAACACCAGGGTGCGGCCCGCCGCCGCCATCTCCCCCGGCGCGATCCGCCCCCGTTGCCCGAAGGCGCCCCCGGGCCACATCTTGCGCGGCTCGAGCACGTGCACCTCGCCGCGCAGCAGCCCGGTCACCGCGCGCACCGTGTCCGGCGACGGCGTCCCGGTCAGCCCGTCGGGCAGCGAGCCCCGGCAGACCGAGCATCGTCCGCACGGTTCGGCGTGCGGGTCGTCGAGCGCCTCCTGCAGGAGCTCCATCAGGCACTGGTCGCCGCTGATGTAGGCACGCATGATGTCCGCCTCGCGACGGCGCACCGCGACCACACCGTCGTAGTGGGCCGCGTCGTACTCCCAGGGCCGCCCGGTCGACCGCCAGCCCCCGTCGACCCGCTCCACGACCTCCTCGACCCCCAGCTGCTTGAGCATCAGCTCCACCCTGCCCCGGCGGATGCCCGACTGCGCCTCCACCGCCGCCACCGACAGCGGCTCGTCGGTGGAGAGCACGGCGAGCACCCGCTGCACCTGCTCGGGCACCGGGATGGTGGCGGTGGCGAAGTAGTCCCAGACCCGGGTGTCGGCCTCGGAGGGCAGCAGCACCGCGTGGGCGTGCTCGATCGCCCGACCGGCACGCCCCACCTGCTGGTAGTAGGACACCGGCGAGGGCGGTGCGCCCACGTGCACGACGAACCCGAGGTCCGGCTTGTCGTAGCCCATCCCGAGCGCCGAGGTGGCGATCAGTGCCTTGAGCCGGTTGTCACGCAGCGCGTCTTCGAGCCGCTCGCGCTCGGCCGCCTCCAGCTGTCCGGTGTAGGCGGCGACCGGCACCTCCGCGCCGTGGACGGCCTGCACGGCCGCGGCCAGGCGCTCGGCGTCCGCGACGGTCAGCGTGTAGACGATGCCGGAACCGGGCAGCCGGGGCAGCTGGTCGACGACCCAGGCGTAGCGCTCGAGCGGTGACAGCGCCGGCACGACCGAGAGCTCCAGGCTGGCGCGCGCCAGCCGTCCGCGCAGCACCAGCGTCTGCGTGCCGCCCTCCTCCCCCAGCTGCTCGGCGACGTCGGCGGTGACCCGCTCGTTGGCGGTCGCGGTGGTCGCCAGCACCGGCGTGGCCGGGTTCAGCCGACGCAGCAGGTCCGAGACCCGCCGGTAGTCGGGCCGGAAGTCGTGGCCCCAGTCGGAGACGGCGTGGGCCTCGTCGACGACCACCAGCCCGAGCCGACCGGAGAGCCCGTCGAGCACCCGGCGCCCGAAGCCCGGGTTGGCCAATCGCTCCGGGGACACCAGCAGCACGTCGAGGGCCCCGGCGCGCAGCTCGTCCTCCACCGTCGACCAGGCGTCGATGTTGGAGGAGTTCAGCGTGGCGGCCCGCAGCCCGGCCCGCGCGGCGGCGGCCACCTGGTCGCGCATCAGCGACAGCAGCGGGGAGACCACCAGGGTCGGGCCGGCGCCCTCGGCGCGCCGGATCGCGGTCGCGGCCCAGTAGACCGCCGACTTGCCCCACCCGGTGGCCTGTACGACGAGCACCCGCGCGCCCTCGGCGCACAGGGCCGCGACCGCGGTCTCCTGGTCCTCCCGCAGCCGGGCCTGCGGACCGGCCATCGCGGAGATGACCTGCTGCGCGACGGCGGCACGCGACTCGGACAGCGGAAGGGGACCGGCGGACGTGGTCTGGCTCATGCGCCCCACCGTAGGCGCCGCCCCCGACAGGCGAGCTCGGGTCTGTCCGACTAACGGTGTGAGCGGCGGCTTCCAGAGAGGTGTTCATCCTTCGGCATCCGATCCCCGAAGGTGATAGCGAAGGCGTTGAGCGCTGGCTTCCCGCGCATGGTCCATCGTGTCTGGCCGATGCCCTTGGGGTCCAGCGACCTGGTGACGAGATAGAGACACTTCAACGCGGCCTGCTCGGTCGGGAAGTGCCCGCGCACGGTGACGCCCGCCGGTAGCGGGCGTTCAACGACTCGCGATGGCGTGGGTGGAGCACAGCACGGCGCGGATCTCGGGGTGGTAGTCCGAGAAGGGCACGAACTGTTCCAAGGCGTTGCGTCACAGTTGCCCGATCGCGGGATAGGGCTTGCCCCACTTCTCCTCGAACGCAGCCCACGCGGCGTCGCGGTTGGGGGCTCGGTAGATCGGTTTCAGGTCGGCAGCGATCTGGCCCCAGTACTTCTTCGAGACGTACTTGAAGGTGTTGCGGATCAGGTGGACGACAGGTCTGCACGGTGGCCTGCGGGAACACCACGCCGACGGAGTCCGGCAGTCCCTGCAGGCCCTCGCAGACGATGAAGCAGGCCTTTCCGACGCCGCGGTTGCGCAGCTCGGTGAGCACCTGCAGCCAGAACTTCGCCGACTCCCCGCCGCCGGTGCCGGCCCACAGTCCGAAGACGTCCTTGTGGCCGGCCAGGTCGACGCCGATCGCGGCGTAGAACGGGCGGTTGGCGACCTGCCCGTCGCAGACCTTGAGGTAGATCGCGGAGTTCCCGGACCCACGCCCCGCCGGGTTGTCCCTGTCGTAGCCGAGGTGCTCGATCTCCTCGTCCAAGGCGGTCGCGATCACCGTCTTGGTCAAGGCCTTCAGCATCCCGCCCGGCCCGGTCATCGCGACCCCACGCGAGCGGGCCGAGCGGACCAGCTCCCGCGCGATCGCCAGCTCCTGCTCCGACGGCTCGGCCTGTAGTTCTGCACCGTCGGGTTCTTCACCGCCCACGGCGGCCACGTCCGCGTCCGCCTCCGCGAGCGAGGGCTGCTCGAGCAGCTCCTCAGCTTTCGATGGGCTCACGCCCGCCAGTGTTTCGGTCATCAGTGACCCTTCACCGCCAACCCTCAGGCCGGCGTGTCGAGCCACGTACACCACTGTTCGAACAGCCCTGCCGTGCCTGCGGCGATCGAGGAACGTCCCTGCTGGGTTGCCTATCAGCTACGCAATCGAAGCTATTTACGAGAACGCCGCGACTGGGATATATATGATTCATGAAATAGACAGTCGTTTCCGTCCGACGTGACGCAGAAACGGCAACACGAGCGACAAGCATCACGGACGTTCTCCCTGGAGGGGAGAACGCCGGCCGTGCTTGTCGCCCGCAACGGGTCAGGTGGGGCACCAGAGACCCGAGAACAGAGGGGCATGCGCCCAGAGCGCATCAACACAAGGTGGGGTAAACGTGAGAACAGCCTTTCGGCTGCCGCGTGTCCGCATGTTGCGAACACGCTTGACAGCAAGCTTGGCGGCGCTGGGCGTCGTCACGATGACCGCGGGGTCGGTGATGTTGTCGGCACCCGCCGCCAGCGCCCATGAGGCAACGATCTCGACGGACGCATGGTGCACAAACACGGGGTGGGACGCAACCTTCAGCGTCACCAACGACCGCAACTACGGCCAGGCCACGTTGAGCGGCACCGGCACCACGCTGGATGGCACCTATGGAACATCCGGCACGTCCAAGTCGAAGACCTTGGTGAGGCACATGTCGTTCACCGACGGTTCCACCACCGTGTCCCACGGCACGATGACGTGGTCGGACAACTACACGCAGAACGACATCGGCGCCACGGTTGGGCGCCCGGCGAACTGCCGGGCCACGGTGGTGCCGACCAGCCCCCAGATCACTCAGCCACACTGTGTCGACGGCCAGCCCGGTCAAGTGAGTAGCGGTACCTTCACGCTGCCGGCCGGCGACGACGCGATCAGCTACAGCCGCAACGGCAACGTCGTCACCGCCACGATCAACGGTTCGAAGAGTAAGTGGGGCGACCTGCCAACCGGGTGGACGCGGGTCAGCGACACGCAGGCCACGTACACCGTCTCCTACCAGAACCCCGGTGACTGCCGGGGCACCGTCGTGCCGGTGATGCCGACGATCACGCAGCCGCAGTGCGTCCAGGGGCAGCCGGGCCAGCCGGGTGAGGGTGACTTCACACTGCCGGCGGACGGCAACGGGATCAGCTACACCCGCGATGGCAACACGGTGATCGCGACCCTCAACACCGACGAGTACATGTGGGGTCAGCTCCCCGACGGCTGGCATGTCGAGGAGGGGCGGCCGGGCGTCGCGACGTACAGGGTGCAGTACCAGAACCCGGGGAACTGCCTTGTCACGGTGACGCCGGTTGCACCGGGGATCGGCCAGTGGGTGTGCACGGGTCCGGGCACGGCCGACGCGCCGACGGTGACGCCCGCCGAGACCACGGGCCTCACCTACCGGTATGACCAGGAGTCGAACCGGGTCATCGCGACCCTCGAGGAGGGCTACCAGTTCCCGAAGGAGGTATCCGGGTGGGCGATCGACGGCCGAAGCGCGTACTACGAGGTCGACCTCGGGACCGCACCCCCGTGCCTGATGGAGAAGTCGGTGGAGACGGCGCCGAGCGTCACCCCGGCCACCTGCGCCGCACCGGGCCACCTGGAACTGCCGGCCGGAGACTTCTTCTCCTGGACCGGTGACACCCAGGACACGGCCGGGACCCACACCGTGACCGCGGTCCCGGCGCCGGGCTACACCCTGACCGGCACGAAGTCTTGGACCCTGCACGTGCCGAGCGCCGGGGAGGGCCTGGACTGCCGCGGCACGGTGACCCCGACCGCGCCGAGCATCGCGCAGGCCGTGTGCATCGGCCCCGGGACCAGCTCGCAGCCGGCGGTCGACCTGCCGAGCACGCCGGGGCTGACCTACAGCTACGACGAGGTGTCCTCGACGGTCACCGCGACGGCCGACAGCGCCCACAAGCTCTCCGGGCAGCTGCCCGAGGGCTGGGTGGCCAGCTCGGACACCAGCGCGTCCTACAAGGTCGACCTGACCAGTCCTGGTGACTGCCTGGAGCAGGTCACTCCTGCTGCACCGACGTTCACCGAGCCGGACTGCACGCACCCCAACGGTGCGGCAGCGGTCTACGCCGACACCGAGGCGGTGGAGTACACCCGCACCGGGGCTCTGCGGCAGGGTGGCACGGTGACGGTCACCGCGACGCCGAAGCCGGGGTACACCTTCCCGGCCGGCTTCGACGCCACCTGGACGCACACCTTCGTCGACGGAATCGTGTGCGGCACGGAGGCAGCCAAGCCGCCGGCCCACCACGCGACCGGCACGAAGGCACCCGGTGCTCAGGTCCTCGGCACCGAGGCCGTGGTGCCCACCGCCGTGGACGCGGGGCTTCCCGGTGCCCCGGCGGCCGCGACACGGAGCCGCGGCGTGTGGCCGATCGCCTTGACCGGTGCCGGACTGCTGATGCTGGCCAGCGCCGGCTTCCTCGGCCAGATCGGGCGGCGTCGGAGTGCCAAGCAGCACTGAGGCATCCCGACGCAGCGGGCGCGGCGAGCCGACCCGGTGGCTCGCCGCGCTCGGCGCTGCAGTGGTAGTGGCGGGGGCGGTCTGGTTCTGGACCGCCCCCGCCGACGCGCCGGCAGCGGCCACTCGGTCGGGCACGTCACCCCATGCGTCCGCCGCCCACGCGCTGCCGGCGTTCGTCACCGAGCCCGGTGTCCGTCTGCACCCGGTGACAACGCGGCCCGAGGAGCTGAGGCAGCCGGCGGCAGGCCGGCCGACACACATCGTCATCCCCGCGCTGAGGGTGGACGTCCCCGTGGTGCCCATCAGCTCCAGCGCAGGGGTCCTGGTGCCTCCCTCCAACCCGCAACAGGTCGGCTGGTGGAACGCCGGAGCAGTCCCGGGCGCCGCAACCGGCCGCGCCCTGATCACCGGCCACACCGTCCATACCGGAGGTGGCGCGTTCGACCGCCTCGCCTCCCTGCGACCCGGCGACCAGGTCAAAGTGCGCACCTCGCGCGGCACCTTGAACTACAGGGTCTCGACAGTGGCCACCTACCACAAGGACGCCCTGGCCCGGCAGGCGCCACAGCTCTTCTCCCAGCGGGGCCCAGGCCGCCTCGTCCTGATCACCTGCGACGACTGGAACGGCCAGGCGTACCTGTCCAACTCCGTCGTCATGGCCGACCCTGCATGAGGTGAGGCGACCTCCACGTGGCAGCCCCGAGCCGTGCGGGAACCGGCGACACAGCGCCGGGAAACACCCGCGCCCACTCAGCCGCTTGGTCGACCACAGCAGTGCTCAGCCAGTCACCGAGCAGCCAGACGAAACATCGAGGCTGAGTCAGATCACCTCGAGGCGTTCGAGCAGGAACAGCAACGCCGCGGCGAACGGGTTGTCCTCGGTCTCCCGGCGTACCCGGTCCCAGTCCACCTGCTCCCGCAGGGCCCGGGCCACGGGGATCAGGTAGGAGAAGTCGCAGTAGTGCTCGTCCATCGCGTTCAGCTTCTGGACCATGAGCCGGGTCGCCGAGAGCACCGGCATCGCCACCGAGAGCACCTCGATCTCGTCGGCCTCGTCGAAGACCGAACGGTCGGCGGGTTCACCGGAGTCGCGGAAGATCACGTCGACCATCTCGCCGTCGGTCCAGACCTTGAACAGCCAGTCCTCCGGCGGCGTCTCGACCTGCAGGCCCTTCTCGGCCAGCAGCTCGGCGACCTTGTCGGCGTCCTCGGCCGCGACGAGGAAGTCCACGTCGTGCACCGACTCCGGGCCGCCGCGGGCCCACACCGCGAAGCCGCCGTTCAGCGCGAACGGCAGCCCGGTCTCCTTCAGTGCGACGCCGACCCGCTTCAGCGCCTCGCGCAGGCCGTCGGGGGAGCCGTCCTCGCCATCTGCGGTCATGGGGACGCCGTACCCAGCCGCACGGAGGCTTACGCAGCCCGCGGTCGGGCACAGGAGCGGTGATGCGTGTCGCGACCTTCAACATCCTCAACGGTCGGTCCCCCGTCGACGACCGGGTGGACGTGGACCGGTTCGCCGCCGCCGTGAAGGCACTCGACGCGGACGTGCTCGCGCTGCAGGAGGTGGACCGCAACCAGCCACGCTCGGCGCACGCCGACCTGACCGCGGTGGCCGCCGAGGCGATGGGCGCGGTCGAGCACCGCTTCGTGGCCGCGCTCTCCGGCAGCCCCGGGTCGGCGTGGATCGCCGCCACCGGCGACGAGCAGCCGGACGCGGCCGCCTACGGGATCGCGTTCCTGACCCGCTACCCGGTCACCGCCTGGGAGGTGATCCGGCTGCCACCGGTGCCGACCCGGTTCCCGATGAAGTTTCGGCACACGCCCTGGCCGGTGTGGGTGCGCGACGAGCCACGCGTCGCGGTGGTGGCGAGCGTGGCCACGCCGCGCGGGGAGGTGGCCTTCGTCAACACCCACCTGTCGTTCATCCGCTGGTGGAACGGTCGGCAGCTGCGCCGGCTGGTGGCCGGCCTCGAGCACGTACGGCGGCCGCTGGTGCTGATGGGCGACCTCAACATGGGCCCGGGCCGCGCCACCGCGGTCACCGGGCTGCATCCGCTGGCCGAGCACCGGACGTTCCCGGCCCAGGCGCCGGTGGAGCAGCTCGACCACCTGCTGGTCGACGGCTCGCTGCGCGCGCGTTCCTCCGACGCTCCGCGGCTGGAGATGTCCGACCACCGGCCGCTCGTCGCCGACCTAGCCGACTGAACCGCCCAGTAGCCCGGAGAGCAGGCCGCCCACGGGACCCGGGCTGGAGCCCTGCGTCGCGCCCTGGGTGGGTGTCGTGCTCGGCGCCGGGCTGGGGGACGAGCCGCTGGAGGTCGGCGTGCTGGTGCTGGGCGCCGGGCTCGCGGGCGTCGTGCTGGCGGGAGCCGCCGGTGAGGAGGGCGTGAGCAGCGTGGTCGACGGCGACAGCGGCGTGGGCTGTGCCGCAGAGACCTGCAACGGGGAGGGTGCCGCGGACGAGGTGGCCGGGGCGAGCGCCGTGGTGGCCGGAGTGGACGGACCGGTCGGGCCAGCGGGCTGGGACGTGGGCGCGGACACCGACGACGTGGTGGACGTCGAGTCCTTCGACGACGGGGTGGACACCGTGGACGTGATGGACTTCACAGATGGCGTCGGGTCGACGCTCGTGGCGGGGGCGGTCGGCGACGTGCGGGTGCTGACCGGAGTCGTCTGCACCGACGTACGACGGGTGGGGGCGGTCGAACCTCCGTCGGAGGCCGCGTCCGGACCCAGCACCACGAAGCCACCGACGGTGGCGGCGACGGCGAGCGCTCCTCCGGCGGCCAGCGCCTTGCCGACGCGGGCAGGGCGGACGGCGGGCAGACGCCCCAGTCGGGGCGGGCCGGGCTGGCGGTGACGCATGCGGAAGGGCTCCACCGGGTCGGGTTCGGGTGGCGCGGACCCCCACCACGCCACTACGGACGGTGGCGACCCTAGCAACAGGGGCAAGGCGCCCCGCGGGCCGTGCGGGGTCCCCGTGAGGCCAGGCGGTCAGCCGAAGAAGACCGCCGCCTCGGCGTACTCGTCGGCGTTGACCAGCTTCAGCTCGCCGGTGCCCTCGATGAGCGGGATCCGGACGATGTCGGTGCCGTGCAGCGCCACCATCTTGCCGAAGTCGCCGTCGTGGACCGCGGTGATCGCGTGCAGGCCGAATCGGGTGGCCAGCCAGCGGTCGTAGGCGGTGGGGGTGCCGCCGCGCTGCACGTGCCCGAGGACCACGGCACGCGACTCCTTGCCGGTGCGCTGCTCGATCTCGCCGGCGAGCCGGTCGCCGATGCCACCGAGCCGGACGTGGCCGAACGCGTCCTTCTCGCCGGTCTGCAGCGTCATGTCCCCGCCCTCGACGGGGACCGCGCCCTCCGAGGCCACGATGATCGGCGCGAACCCGTCCGCGAACCGGGACTCGACGTACTTGCACACCTCGCCGATGTCGAACGGCACCTCGGGGATGAGCACCGCGGCGGCGCCCCCGGAGATGCCGGAGTGCAGCGCGATCCACCCGGCGTGGCGACCCATCACCTCGACCACGATGACGCGCTGGTGCGACTCCGCGGTCGTGTGCAGCCGGTCGATGGCCTCCACGGCGATGTTCACCGCGGTGTCGAACCCGAACGTGAAGTCGGTGCCGCTGAGGTCGTTGTCGATGGTCTTCGGGACGCCCACGACGTTGACGCCGAGGCCGGCGAGCTTGGTGGCTACGCCGAGGGTGTCCTCACCGCCGATCGCGATGAGCGCGTCGACCCCGGTGGCTGCGAGGTTGTCCTTGATCTTCTCGACGCCGCCATCGATCTTGAACGGGTTGGTGCGCGAGGACTTCAAGATGGTGCCGCCGCGCGGGAGGATGCCGCGGACCTCCTCGCGGGTCAGCTCGGTGGTCAGCCCCTCCAGCGGGCCGCGCCAGCCCTCCCGGTAGCCCACGAACTCGAAGCCGTACTCCTGCACGCCCTTGCGGACCACGGCCCGGATCACCGCGTTCAGGCCCGGGCAGTCGCCGCCACCGGTCAGCACTCCCACACGCATCTGCGCTCTCCTTCGTCAGTCGTCGTCTCGACCTTAGCCATGACCGGTGGGTAAGGCAGCCCATCGATTGGATCGTTCCATCCCGTGGGCGCCGCGGGCTGCTAACCGAGGTCCTCGACCCGGGCGCGCGCCCGGTCCAGCGCGGTCTGCGCCTTGCGATGCCGCTTCTCGGCCCGGTCCCGCTTGGCCCCGGCCTCCTCGATGTCGTCCTCGACCTGCTCCTGGATGTGCTCGAGCTCGGCGACCCGGCGGCGCAGCTCCTCCACCTCCCCCGCCAGCTGGAGGCTGCGGGCCTCCAGCTTCTCCGCGCGCCTGCGGGCCTTGTCGAGCTTGCGCTCGGCCCGCTCGGCGTCCGCCTCCGCCTCGCGGAGCGCCTCGGTGGCCTCCTCCCGCGCCCGGACGCGCTCCTGCTCGGCCTCCTCCTCCGACGGCTCGCGGTCCGGTACGACGTGCAGCCCGGCGTCCGCACCCTCGGTCCGCGCCGGCGCCGCCTCACGGCCCAGGGCGGACCCGTCGGCCACCGACTCGGCGATGTCGAGCGTGCCGAGCCCGGTGGAGGCCAGCGGCTCCGTGAGCAGCCCGCTGCGCACCGCCGCCTCGGCGTCCGCGTCGACCATGGCCGCGTGCAACGTGTCCTCCACCTGACGGCCCACCGCGTCGCTGACCCTCTCGCCGAGCTCGGCGGCCAGCCGGCGGCCGCGGGTGCTCACCGCCGCGATGACCCGGCGCCGCTGCCGGGTCAGCTCGCGCAACGCGTCGGCGTCGAGCTCGGCCTGCGCCTCACGCAGCGACTCCCCCAGCGCCAGGAGCTGCCCGATCTGCTCGCTCTCGTGGCGCACCAGCATGTTGACCACCCAGGCGGCCATCGCCGGCTTCCGCAACCCGCTCAGCTGCGTGGCCAGCTCCTTGTCGCCGTCGGCCTTGACCTGCTTGGCCCGGGCGTTCCGAGCGGCGGTGAACTCCCCCGGGCGCAGGGCGTACAGCTCGTCGGCGAGCGTCAGCAGGTCGGTCACCGCGCCGCCCCCGCGCGGGGAGGAAGCCGGTGCAGGGTCACGTCGTACAGGTCGCCGTCTCGCACCAGCGCGGTCATGTAGGTGCAGTGCGGCTGGCGGCGGCGGTCCGTGGGCGAGCCCGGGTTGAGCAGCCGCAGGCCGGTGTCCGCGGCAGTGTCCCAGGGGATGTGGCTGTGCCCGAAGACCAGCACGTCGGTGTCGGGGAACCGCTGGGCGCACCGCACCTCGCGGCCCCGGGCGGCTCCGGTCTCGTGGACGACCGCCAGCCGGAGCCCGGCGACCTCGGCGCGGGCGACCTCGGGCAGGCGCTCGCGCAGCACGCCGTGGTCGTTGTTCCCGTGCACGGCGACCAGCCGGCGCGACCGGGCCTCGAGCCGGTCGAGCAGGCCGACCTCCACCCAGTCGCCGGCGTGCACCACGACGTCGGCGGCGTCGACCTCGGCCCACACCGGGGCGGGCAGGTCCTTCGCGCGCCGGGGCAGGTGCGTGTCCGCCAGCAGCAGGATGCGCGCGCTCACCACCCGATCGAGAGTAGCGAGCCGGCGGCTCAGCCGTCCTCGTCGAGACCCTGCTCGATCGCGTAGCGCACCAGCTGGACCCGGTTGTGCATCTGCAGCTTGCGCAGCGTGTTCTGCACGTGGTTCTGCACCGTGCGGTGGGACAGCACCAGCCGCTCGGCGATCTGCTTGTAGGACAGGCCCTTGGCCACCAGGCGCAGCACCTCGGTCTCCCGGTCGGTGAGCCGGGGGTGCGCGGGGTCGGCGGACTCCTCGGGACCGTCGGAGAGCCGGCGGTACTCCCCCAGCACGAGGCCGGCGAGGCCGGGGGTGAACACCGTGTCCCCCTCGGCGACCCGCGCCACCGCCGAGAGCAGCTCCGCCCGCGAGGCGGACTTGACCAGGTAGCCGGTGGCGCCGGCCTTCACCGCGTCGAGGACGTCCTGCTGCTCCCCCGAGGCGGAGAGCACCAGTACCCGCAGCGCGGGGTCCTCCTTCACCAGCCGGGCGGTGACCTCCACGCCGTTCGGCTCGGGGATCTGCAGGTCGAGGACGAGGACCTGCGGGCGGGTGGCGGCGGCGCGGGTGAGCGCCTCGGTGCCGGTCGCCGCGGTCGCGACCACGTCGAGGCCCGCCTCGGTGAGGTCGCGGGCCACTCCCTCGCGCCACATCGGGTGGTCGTCGACCACCATCACCCTCGTGCGCTCGCTCACCGGCCCCTCCCGTCGTACGGTGCCCGCAGGCTACCGATCCGGGCGCATCCGGACGTACCGGCCACGCCGGTGCACCAGCGGCTGCTCCTCCTCGCCGAGCCACACGTGCTCGACGACACCGTCGAGCAGCAGCGACCAGCCGACCTCGGGCGGGTCCTCGGCGATCCGCAGGCCGGCCCAGCCGGAGGTGCCGTCCGGGACCGGGCCCCAGTCGCTCTCGGTCCACCCGGCCGCCCGGAACGGACCGCCAGGCGCGGGAGCGACCCCGGCGAACGCGTCCGCGAGCTGGCGGTGCGGCCACTCCAGCAGCGCCACCACCGCGGTCCCGGAGCGCCGTACGACGTCGGCGAGGTCGGAGTCGGGGTCGACCAGCGCGAGGACGTGCGCCGGTTCGCCGCCGGCCACCATGAGCGAGGACACGGTCAGGCCGGCCCGGTCGTCGCCGTCGGCGCTGGTCCACAGCGTCACCGCGCCTCCTAGCCGTCCGCGGAACCGCCGAACCGGGTCCCGGTCCGGCTCCGGGTCGAGGAACGGGTGCTCGGAGTGGATGGTCACCCCTGCGACGGTAGCCACCCCTCCCGGCGCGCGCCCGGCCGGCCTGTCGGCGGCCGCCGCTAGGCTGCGTCCGCCAGTGCAGGAGGATGCCGGGAGCCCGGCCGGGAGCAGCCTGGGTGGTGCCGGAGGCGCGAGGTGGGGGCGTCCGGGCCGGGCGGGCATAGACCGGATGCACCATGCCGGGCTCGGTGGGTCTGACCGAACGGATGATCCGCCCGTACCGGTCCATATCGGACAATTGGCATGGGGTTGGCATGGGGAGGGAGTGGGGACCATGGAGGATCTGGGGAGTTCGCCGCATCTGCGGCCCGCCGAGGAGGACGACGAGCAGTTCCTCTTCGACGTGTTCACCACGACGTGGGCGGACGAGGTGGCGGCGCTGCCGAACCCGAACCTGGCCGCGCACGTGCTGCGCATCCAGCACACGGCCCAGGAGCGGCGGTTCGACGGCCGCTTCCCCGGCTACGAGCGGTTCGTGATCGTGTCGGGGGGCCGGCGCGCGGGCCGCTTGTACCTGCACCAGACACCGACGATGGTGCACGCGCTCGAGATGACGTTGCTGCCGGAGTTCCGCTCCCGGGGACTGGGCAGCCTCGTCGTGGACGACCTGCTGGCGCGGGCGGCCCGCAACGGGCAGAGCGTGACGCTGCGGGTGCCGCGCCGCAACACGCGGGCGATCGCGCTCTACGAGGCGAGCGGCTTCCGGCTGGTGACCGTCGACGACCTCGACAGCTACTTCGAGTGGGCGCCGTCGCTCACCGAGGCCCAGACGGCGCTGGAGAGTGCCGCGCGGAACCTGGCGCCGTAGGCAGCCTCAGCTCCCACTCGGTGCCGGCGCCGGGGGCGGTGACCAGGCTCGCCGCCCCGCCGAGGTCGGCCATCCGTCCGCGGATCGACTCGCTGACCCCCAGCCGTCCCTGGGCCCGAGCCTCCTCGAGCCGCCCGGCCGCGATGCCCTCCCCCTCGTCGCGCACGCTGACCAGCACGCTGCCGCCGAGGTCCTCCAGCAGCACCCAGGCCGGGGCGTCGGCCCCGACGTGGCGCGCGACGTTGTCGAGGCAGGCCCGTACGACGGCCACCAGCTCGTCGGCCACGTGGGCGGGCAGCGGCACCTCACCGCCGGGGACCGCGACCGCGACCGTGCGCGACCCGAGCGCCGCGAGCTCGCGCGCCAGGTCGACCGTGGCGGCACGCGCAGTGCCGCTGTCGACCCGCGCCTGCCCACTGTCCACCCGGGCCTCGCCCTGCACCAGCGACCGCAGCCGCACCTCCTGCTCCGCCGCCAGCCGGCCGAGCTCGGCCACCTCCCCCCCGATCTCGAGACCGCGGCGCTGGACCATGGCCAGCACCTGCAGCACGCCGTCGTGCACGACCCGGGCCAGCCGGGCACGCTCCTGCAGGGCGGCCTCCGCCCGCTCGGCCCGGGCCCGCGCCTCGGCGGCGTCGTGCACCAGCCCCGAGGCGTAGCCGACCATCGCGGCCGCGAGCAGCAGCAGGAAGATGTTGCCCCACACCGGGCCGGTCACCTCGTTGCGCACCGACAGGTCGCAGACCGAGACGACCACCGCGGCGGCCACCCCGCCGGCCCAGCCCCGGGCGACCGCGACGGCGAGCACGGGCACCATCACCCAGAACGACGGCACCGTCGGAGCCTGTCGCGCGACCAGGGCGGCGCCCTCCACCCACGGCGTGGACAGCAGCGCGGCGACCGCGACCGCGATGTCGAGGCCCAGCAGCGCCGGGCGACGGCGGGCGGGCGCGTCGTACGCCCAGACGACGAAGGCGCTCCAGGCGACCAGCACGCCGACGACGGCCCAGCCGGCCGCCGGGTGGGCGAATTCCCGCCAGCGCACGGCGTTGAGCACCACGACGTAGACGGCGACGACGACGCGCAGGACCGCCAGGGCGCGGAACAGGGTCGCGTCGACCTGCGCAGGCCGAGCGGGGGCCGCAGCGGCGGGGGCGGCCACGGTCAGGAGGCGCGCAGCTCGCGGTCGGCCGGCGTCGGGGCCGGGTCGTCGCCGCCCTTCTTGGCCAGCTCCTTGGCGCGCGAGGCGTACATGTCGACGTACTCCTGGCCCGAGAGCCGCATGATCTCGTACATGATCTCGTCGGTGATCGACCGCAGGATGAACCGGTCGTTCTCCAGACCCTCGTAGCGGGAGAAGTCCAGCGGCTCACCGAAGCGCACCAGCGGGCGGGTCAGCGAGCCGAACTTCTTGCCGGGCGGGGCGATCGCGTCGGTGCCGATCACCGCGATCGGGATCACCGGCACCTTCATCTCCAGGGCCAGGCGCGCCACCCCGGTCTTCCCGCGGTAGAGGCGACCGTCGTGCGAGCGGGTGCCCTCGGGGTAGATCCCGAACAGCTCGCCGTTGCCCAGGATCCGCTTGGCCGAGAGCAGCGCGCCCTCGGCGGCGCCCCCGCTGGAGCGGTCGATCGGGACCTGTCCGGCGCCGGAGAAGAACTTCTTCTGGAACCAGCCCTTGATCCCGGGGCTGGTGAAGTACTCCGCCTTGGCCACGAACGTCACCCGCCGGGGCAGCGTGAGCGGCATGAACAGCCAGTCGGCGTAGGAGAGGTGGTTGCTGGCCAGGATCGCGGGACCCTCCAGCGGGACGTTCTGCGCCCCCTCGACGCGCGGACGGAACACAAGCTTGAGCAAG
Organism: uncultured Actinomycetota bacterium; assembly: GCA_963816325.1. Taxonomy (GTDB): domain Bacteria; phylum Actinomycetota; class Actinomycetes; order Propionibacteriales; family Nocardioidaceae; genus Nocardioides_B. The sequence goes on from CAWFKC010000024.1 coordinate 146,837, forward strand.
GGACCGAGGAAGACGAACTTCAGCAACCAGTAGAACACCGCAGCAAACCTCCTCTGTCGCCGGAAACCCTGGCCCTCACCGAGGCTGCGTGCGACGATTCAGACAGGCCCATCATCGGTCCAGAACAAGCGCTGGTCGAGCCCGTCCGGTCCCCCCGGTCGGCCGAGCCGGTCGGGGCCGGACCATTGTGACACCCGCACCGTCCTGAGGAGAGCCCGTGGCCGTCGCACCCCACGCCGAGCCGTTCTACGCCGACGCCCGCCCGGGCCCGGACGGCCGACGCGTCGGCGTGCTGCTCAGCCACGGCTTCACCGGCTCGCCCGCGTCGATGACGCCGTGGGGCCGCTACCTCGCCGAGCAGGGCTTCGGGGTCGCCGTACCCCGCCTCCCCGGCCACGGCACCACCTGGCAGGAGATGAACCGCACCGGCTGGGACGACTGGTACGCCGAGATCGAGCGCTCCTTCGAGAAGCTGCGCGCCGACGTGGACCGCGTGGTGGTCGGCGGGCTGTCCATGGGTGGCGGGCTGGTGCTCGACCTCGCCGCGAACCAGGGCGACGAGGTCGCCGGTGTGGTGCTCGTCAACGCCGCGGTGAACACCACCCGCAAGGACATCCTGGCGCTGCCGGTGCTCAAGCACCTGATCGGCTCCTTCCCGGGCATCGCCGAGGACATCAAGAAGCCGGGTGTGCAGGAGCACGGCTACACCCGCACCCCGCTCAAGGCCGCGCACGCGATGTTCACCGAGTGGAAGCGGCTGCGCGCGGACCTGCCGAAGGTCACCCAGCCGATCCTGCTGTTCCGCTCCGCCGAGGACCACGTGGTCGACCCCTCCTCGGCGAGCATCATCGCCGGGCAGGTCTCGTCCGAGGACGTCACCGAGCGGATCCTTGAGAACAGCTACCACGTGGCTACGCTCGACTACGACGCCCCGAGGATCTTCGAGGAGTCCGCAGCCTTCATCCGCCGAGTGACGGGACCATGACCCACCACCCCGACGACCCGCACCGCGACCACCTCCCGGACGGCGTCGAGCATCCCGACCCGGACCAGCCCGGTCCGGACGGCGAGGGCGCCCTCGACGAGGATGCCGCCTGGCGCGAGATCGTCGAGCACTACGGCGACCGGCCGGCGATGGGCTCGTCCGAGCCGGCTCCCCCGCCGGCGCAGGACGCGCCCGCGCGCGACGTCTTCGACCGCAGCTTCGTCGACGGGCTCAACACCGAGGCGACCTGGGAGGACGAGGGTCACTTCGTGCCGCCCGAGCCGCCTCCGCTGCCCCGGCTGGACCCGCGCCGGAAGGTCGCCTGGGCGGGACTGTTCGGGTCCCCGCTGATGCTGCTGCTCGCCGTGATCTTCGGCTGGGCGTTCCCGACCTGGGGCATCGCCATGCTCGTCGCCGCCTTCGTCGGCGGCTTCCTCTACCTGGTGGCCACCATGCCGCGTTCCCGCCACGACGACTGGTCGGGCGACGACGGCGCCGTTGTGTAAGGATCGCCTCCGACCCACACCGGACGAGGAGGCGACGAGTGCACGCAACGAGCGAGACGGTCGAGATCACCGGCCACCTGATGGACACCGGCATCCTGTCGCGGGTGCTCGACGACATCAGGGAGTACGACGGGGACTACGTCATCGACCGATTCGACGTCGGGCACGACGCCGGTGACCTCTCCACCGCGGTGATCACCGTCTCCGCGGAGGACGACGAGGCCCTGCAGCGCCTCTTGATGCGCCTGCAGACGCGCGGCGTGAACCAGGTCCACCCCGGCGAGGCCGAGACCGCCGTGTGCGAGCAGGACGGCGTCTTCCCCGACTTCTTCTACTCCACGACCAACCTCGCGACGCGGGTGCGCTACCAGGGCCGCTGGGTGCACGTGGAGAACCCGGAGATGGACTGCGGGCTGATCGTCGACGACTCCGGCGAGATCCGTGCGCATCTACACCCTGCCGATGGCCGACGTGAAGGCCGGCATGAAGGTCGTCTGCGGCGCCTCCGGCATCAAGGTCAGCATCCCCGAGCCCCCGAAGGCCGGGGGGTCGTTCGGCTTCATGGAGTCCGACGTCTCCAGCGAGAAGCCGCAGGCGGTCCTCGTCCGCCAGGTCGCCGACGGCATGCGCGAGGCCAAGGCGGAGGGCCGGAAGGTCCTGTGGGTCGGCGGTCCGGGCGTGGTGCACACCGGTGCGGCGCCGGCCATGGTCGCGCTGGTGCACGCCGGTTTCGTCGACGTGCTCTTCGCCGGCAACGCGCTGGCCACCCACGACATCGAGGCGGCGCTCTACGGCACCTCGCTCGGCGTGGACCTCGCCCAGGGCCGCGGCGTGGAGCACGGCCACGAGCACCACATCCGCGCGCTGAACACGATCCGCAAGGCCGGCTCGATCAAGCACGCCGTCGAGCAGGGCGTGCTGACCGGCGGCATCATGCACGCGCTGGTCAAGCACGACAAGGAGTTCGTGCTGGTCGGGTCGGTGCGCGACGACGGGCCGCTGCCGGACGTCTACACCGACGTCATCGACGGGCAGCGGGCGATGCGCGCCAAGCTCAAGGACGTCGGGTTCTGCCTCATGGTGGCGACCATGCTGCACTCGGTGGCCACCGGCAACATCCTGCCCGCCTCGATCCCGCTGGTCTGCGTGGACATCAACCCGGCGACGGTGACCAAGCTCGCCGACCGGGGCTCCTCGCAGGCGCGCGGCATCGTCACCGACGTGGGGCTGTTCCTCGAGCAGCTGGCCGTCGAGCTGGTGCCGGAGTACAGCAGCCGGCGGTCCTGAGCGTCACTGTCCCGGTTCACTGGGACAGGTGCAGCTGCGACGGCGGCACGTAGACGTTGTGGTTCTGGGTGTACGTCGACTGCAGGCACGCGTTGTTCCCGTCGAACTCGAGGTCGCCGGTGACGATCAGCGCCTGGTTGGTGTTCATGCAGCCGTTGCCGGTGAACCGCATCTGGGCCGAGTAGGCGTAGATCGTCCCCAGGTAGGCCGACGCGCCGTTGCCGGTCAGCTGCAGCGGGCTGGTGTTCAGCCGGTCGTAGAGAATCCCCAGCCCCGCCGTCGTTCCCGTGTCGGGTGCGGTGAGCTTGACCACCGCGTTGCCGTTGGCGTCGAGCCAGCCGCCTTGCGTGCCCGGCGCGGCGCACGTGGTCGGTGCTCCCGGCGTGCCGCACACGAAGTACAACGTGACGCCGGACGACGCGTCCAGGCTGGCGCCACCGGCGAGGCTCCACTCGCCGGTGATGACGTAGAGCCCCGGCTGGAGGGTGCAGCTGCCGCTCGACATGCTCATCGCGCCGTACGTGCCCGGTCCGTCGGTGCACGGGTCCGCCTTGGCCGACCCGCCGGCGCTGGGAGCGGGCAGCACGAGCCCGGCCAGTGGGTCGTCGATGCGGGGCTGGCCCACCTTGGGCGTCGGCGTCCAGGTGCCCTGGTCGGTGGTGGCGGTGCCCTCGATGTTGATCGACCCGCCGGAGACGACGACGCCCTGGTTCTTCAGCGTGACGCTGCCGTTGAAGTCGATGTTCGCGCCGTTGATCGTCACGTTGCCGTTCTGCAGGGCGTGCTGGCCTTCCCCGACCAGGCACAGGCCGCAGTCGGCCATGCTGCCCGGCTGCAGCGCGCTCGTCGAGCCCGCGTCGATGTCGATGCTGTGGACGCCGAGGATCGAGGCGAACGGCGTGGCAACGTTGCGTACCGGCATCACGACGCGCGTGTAGAGCGGCTCGTCCTTGGGCTTGAACGAGATGCACGAGATCGACGAGTCGGGGTGGTAGGCGTCCGGGTCGACGAGGGGGTCGTGGCACTCGGCCCAGTCGTCCGCGGTGACGCCGTAGTTTGCCGCCGCGTAGTCCTTCGCCGCCTGCATGGCCGCGTCGAAGTCAGGCGTCTTGGTCCCGTTGAGGTAGAGCGCGTTCCCCGCTGCGAGCGCGACTGCGTCGGCGGCGTTCTGTGCGTGCCGCCGGACCACCCGGGCCTGCCCCAAGTCGATCACGAAGCCGCAGATCGTGAACAGGACCAGCGACATCACCGCCACCAGGAGGGCGACCGCGCCCTTCTGTTCCGTCCTCCCCCGCCGTGGGGTCAGGTGCACCACGACCAGTCCGTCCCGGTCGGCGGGTGTTCCCAGCCGGCCGTCTCGGTCTGTCCCGGCGCCACCATCTCGATCGCCATCTCCGAGCGGGACTTGATCACACCGCCGTCCGGTAGCGGGATCATGCTGGTGATCCGGTCGGCCTTGATCATCGTGCACACGACCAGCGACTGCCCGCGGACCCAGTTGTGGGGCAGCAGGACCTTCACGTAGGTCTCCCCCGTCAGGCCCTTGCCGGCCTCCTTCGCCGAGCAGATGAGCTTCTTGATGTCGTCGGAGGGCGTGGTGTCGTACGTCGCGCCGCAGTCGAGGGTCGAGCCGAAGTTGTTGACGACGCCCTGCCGTGAGGCCTCCCGCACGCCCTGACGCAGGTTCATCGCGTCGTTGAGCCACAGGCCCCAGGTGAGCACCCCGAACAGGATCATCAAGACGACGGGCGCGATCAGCGCGAACTCGAGCGCGGCCGCGCCGCGCTCGCTGCGCCGGGTTGCCGGAACCGTTCCCATGACTTGAGTCCTTCGAGAAGCGACATTGAAGACTTCTCTACAGGTATCGGTGGTTCTCGGACCTGACCGAAGGGCTGAGCCACAAACCACCCGCTTGCGGGTGTGTCGCTGGCCCGAGAGGGCCATGCGAGAGCCTCAGAGGCTGATCTCGGCGAGGACAGGCCGGTGGTCACTGGCGGCGGCGAGCCGCTCGGCCGGCCCGCCGGGGTCGCCGTGCTGCAGCACGCGGGCGGCGCCGCGCACCAGGAGAGCGTCGATCCGCTTGGCAGGGGCGTCTGACGGGAAGGTCTTCCAGTCGTGGTTGCCGTGGTCGACGTACCCGGCCCCGCGCAACGCCTGCCAACAAGGGCCCGTCGGGGGCTCGTTGAGGTCACCGGCCACCACGACGCTCCCGCGGAACCGGTCCGCGACCTCGATGACGCGTCGCACCTCCTGCTCCCGTCGCTCACGGTCGAGGCTCAGGTGGCACGACACCACGCCGAGCAGGCTGCCGCGGACCCGCAGCTGCGCCCAGGCGATCCCGCGGCGCGGCTGGAACAGCGGCTGTGGCACCACCTCGCTGCCGGCGCTCTTGACGCCGACGTCCTCGGTTCTCGCGATCAGGTTCGACCCGGCCGGTCGCCCGCCGGTGACCATCCGCATGCCCCACTCCTCCATGAGGTGCTGGCAGTCGCGGCGCCAGGTGAAGAAGCCCTTCGGCGACTCGTTGACGAGGAGTACGTCGGGCGCGACCTCACGCACCACCTCGATGGAGGGGCCGGCCCCGCCGACCACCCATGAGGATGTTGTAGGTCATCACCCGGACCCGCGTCATGCTCGCGGATCCTGCCACGCTCGCGTCAGACTCAGTTCTGCGGAGCCACCAGGTAGACCCACGCGCCGTCGCGCTGCACCGGGCGCCAGTGGAGCTCGTCCTGCATCGCCGCG
>CAWFKC010000025.1:0-23427 GCA_963816325.1 uncultured Actinomycetota bacterium
CTGGTGCGCGAGGGGGGAGTTGAACCCCCACGCCCTTTCGGGCACACGGACCTGAACCGTGCGCGTCTGCCTATTCCGCCACTCGCGCTTGAAGCGGGCCTAGGCTATCCCACTTGCCGCGACGGCCCCAAACCGGGGCGGTCACCGGTGCGTTGCCGTGCCGGTCGGCCCGTTACGATCGTCGGGAGCGCCGGGGGCCGCCGGTGATGCTTGCCATGCAAGGAGTCTGGTTCGCGGCAGAACAGCAGGGTAGGACGCACGCACGAACAGAGAGGAGGGCCCATGGGAATGCTCCAGCGGTTCGAGAACCGTCTCGAGCAACTCGTCTCGGGGGCGTTCGCCAAGGCCTTCCGCAGCAACGTCCAGCCGGTCGAGGTGGCCGCCGCGCTGCAGCGCGAGGTCGACAGCTCCGCGCAGATCCTCTCCCGCGACCGCCGGCTGGTCCCCAACCAGTTCCACGTCGAGCTCTCTCCGGCTGACCACGAGCGCCTCGCGCCGTACTCCTCGACGCTGGCCGAGGAGCTGACCGACATGCTGCGCGAGCACGCCGAGGAGCAGTCCTACGTCTTCACCGGCCCGGTCACCATCGACTTCACCGAGGGCCAGGACCTGACCACGGGGCGGTTCCGGGTGCGCAGCTCCGCGCTGGCCAAGGTCACTCCGAGCGCCGGCCACGAGGTCACCGACACCGCCGTACGGCGCGCCCGGGTGCTGCTCGAGGTCAACGGCATGCGGCACCCGCTCGACCCGCCGGGCCTCGTGGTCGGCCGCGGCCACGACGCGGACCTGCGCATCAACGACCCCGGCGTCTCGCGCCGGCACGTGGAGTTCCGGGTCTACCCGGGCTCGGGGGAGCTGAACGGGACGCCTCAGGTGAGCGTGGTCGACCTCGGCTCGACCAACGGCATGCTGGTCAACGGGCAGCGCGTGGAGCAGGCCCTGCTCGAGCACGGAGCCACCATCAAGATCGGCAACACCACCCTGCAGGTGCACTTCGTGCCGGACAGCGGGGGCGGTCGCGGTGTCTGAGCTGACGCTCATGCTGATCCGGTTCGCCTACCTGGCGATCCTGTGGATCTTCGTCCTCTCGGCGATCTCGGTCATCCGCTCGGACATGTTCGGGGCGCGCGTCGACTCGACACCGCGGGCCGACCGCCGGGCCGAGCGGCGCACCGACAAGCAGGCCGCCCGCAACCGGGCCCGGCCGCCCCGCCGTCCGCGCGGCGCGCCCACCCACGTCCTGATCACCGAGGGCGCCAACCAGGGCGAGACGTTCTCGCTCGAGGCCGCCCCGCTGCTGATCGGCCGGGGCACCGACGCGGCGATCCGCCTCGACGACGACTACGTCTCGACCCGCCACGCCCGCATCGCCGCCTCCGGCGACCAGTGGTTCGTCGAGGACCTCGGCTCCACCAACGGCACCTACGTCGGCGCCACCCGGCTCACCCAGCCCACGACGCTCACCCTGGGCACCCAGATCCGGATCGGCAAGACCACCCTCGAACTGAGGAAGTAGACGGCCCCTCATGGACCAGACGCTGACCCTCAGGTACGCCGCGCTCTCGGACGTGGGACGCGTGCGCAAGGACAACCAGGACTCCGGGTTCGCCGGCCCGCACCTGCTGATGGTCGCCGACGGCGTCGGCGGAGCGGCTCGCGGCGACGTCGCGAGCAGCACCGCGGTCCAGATCCTGCGCCGGCTCGACGCCCCGGCCCCGGAGGACACCCACGAGGCGCTGGCCGGGGCGATCCACCGCGCGCACGACCGGATCGCGGAGCTGGTCGAGGAGAACCCCGAGCTCGACGGCACCAGCACGACGGTCACCGCCGCGCTCTTCGACGGCCACAAGCTGACCGTCGGGCACGTCGGTGACAGCCGCGGCTACCTGCTGCGCGACGGGGTGCTGTCGCAGCTGACCAAGGACCACACGTTCGTGCAGAGCCTGGTCGACGAGGGCCGGATCACCGAGGAGGAGTCCCGGACCCACCCGCACCGCAACCTGATCCTGCGTGCGGTCGACGGCGTCCACGAGACCGACCCCGACCTGTTCGACGTCGAGCTGTCGGCGGGCGACCGGATCCTGCTGTGCAGCGACGGCGCCTCCGGTGTGCTGGACCCGGACCGGCTCACCGACATCCTCTCCAGCGGCAGCGTCGACTACGCGGTGGTGGAGCTGATCCGCGCCGCGCTGGAGGCCGGCAGCTCCGACAACGTCACCTGCGTGGTGGCCGACGTCGTCTCGGCCGACGAGGCCGTGGATCCCGAGGGCGCGGCCGCGGCGACCGGCCCGATGCTGGTCGGCGCCGCCGCGGACCAACCCCGTCGGGGTGCGGGCGGGGTGGCCAAGAGCCTGTTCCGCGGGCATCGCAGCGGGGACACCGGCGAGCTCGACCCCGTGCCCGGCGCCGACGAGGAGATCGACCCGGAGGAGCTGCGCTACGCCCCGCGCCCGCCGCGCCGCTTCAAGTGGGCCCGGCGGATCGCGCTGCTCGTCGCGCTGCTGGTGGTCCTGGCGGTGGCGCTGACGTTCGCCTACCGGTGGTCGCAGCGGCAGTACTACGTCGCGGCCGCCGGCAACAAGGTGGTGGTCTTCCGCGGCGTGGAGGCCGAGATCCCCGGCGTGACCATGCACACGCCGGTCGCCGCCAGTGAGATCACCCTGCAGTCGCTCGACGAGTACACCGCCGAGCAGGTCCGCGACGGCATCGCCGCCAAGAGCCGCAACGACGCCGACGACATCGTGGACCGGCTGCGCACGGTCGCCACCGCCTGCCCGTCCCCCGAGCCCAGCCCGACGGCGACCACGAAGGCGAGCGACCTGCCGAGCGGCAAGGCCACCGCGAAGACCACGCCGAAGCCGACCACGACGCCCTCCGGCTCGCGCACCGGGGTGCCGTCGTCGGCGCCGTCCTCGACCCAGGGCGCCACGCCCTCCGTGAGCCCGTCACCGACCCTCGCGCCGCCGGACTGCATCACCAAGGCGGCCCAGTGAGCGCCTTCACCCCCCCGACCCACCCGTCCCGCGGCTTCACGCACCGCCGGCGGCGCGGCGCCGAGCTGTTCCTGCTCGTGCTGAGCCTGGTCGTCGGCATCGGTGCCTACGCCGCGGTCGGCCTCGGCGTGAAGGGCGAGGTGCCGAGCGACATCGTCCGCTACGGCGGCTGGCTGGCCGCGTTGGTGATCGGCTGCCACGTCGTGGTCCGCTTCGTCGCGCCGTACGCCGACCCCGTCCTGCTGCCCATCGTGTCCGCGCTCAACGGGCTCGGGCTCGCCGTGATCCGCCGCATCGACCTGGCCAACCTCCAGGACAACAAGGACGCGCACACGTTCGCCGGGCCGCAGCTGACCTGGATGACCATCGGGGTGGCGCTCTTCGTGGCCGTGCTGCTCCTGGTGCGCGACCACCGGCAGCTCCAGGCGTTCACCTACACCTTCGCCTTCGCCGCGCTGCTGCTGCTGGTGATGCCGCTGATGCCGGTGCTCGGCACCAACATCAACGGCGCCCGGATCTGGATCCGGCTGGGCCCGATGAGCTTCCAGCCGGGGGAGATCGCCAAGGTCTGCCTCGTGATCTTCTTCGCCGGCTACCTCGTCGTGCACCGCGACGCGCTCGCCCTCGCCGGCAAGCGGTTCGCCGGCATCGACTTCCCCCGCGGTCGCGACCTCGGCCCGATCCTGGCGATGTGGCTGGGCAGCCTCGCGATCCTGGTCTTCCAGAACGACCTGGGCTCCTCGCTGCTGTTCTTCGGCCTCTTCCTGGTGATGCTGTACGTCGCGACCGAGCGGGCCGGCTGGCTGGTCGTCGGCGCCGCCCTCTTCGGGGCCGGCTCCTACCTCAGCTACCTGCTGATCGGGCACGTCCAGGCACGCGTGCACGCCTGGCTGGACCCGTTCCACACCGACAGCGCCTACCAGATCATCCAGGGGATGTACGGCATGGCCTGGGGCGGGCTCGTCGGCCGCGGTCTCGGCCAGGGCGACCCCACCCTGATCCCGTTCTCCTACTCCGACTTCATCGTGGCCTCGATCGGCGAGGAGCTCGGGCTGACCGGGGTGATGGCGGTGATCGTGCTCTACGGCGTGATCGTCGAGCGCGGCCTGCGCGCCGCGCTGGTGTGCCGTGACTCCTTCGGCAAGCTGATGGCCACCGGTCTGGCGGTCGTGTTCGCCCTTCAGGTGTTCGTGGTCATCGGCGGCGTCACCAAGCTGATCCCGCTGACTGGCCTGACCACCCCGTTCCTGTCCTACGGCGGCTCGTCGCTGGTCGCGAACTGGGCGATCATCGCCCTCCTGCTGCGGATCTCCGACCAGGCCCGCCGGCCGCTGCCCGAGCTGACCAGTCCCGACGACGACGCCACCGCGGTGGTGATGATGCGATGAACCACCCCACCAGGCTGCTTGCCGCGCTCCCACCGTGCCGGGGGCCCCGATGAACAAGCCCATCCGCACGCTGGCGATCTTCTGCATGCTGCTGTTCCTGGCCCTGCTGCTGAACTCGACCTACCTGCAGTACGTCGAGGCGGGCTCGCTGAACTCGCGGCCGGACAACAAGCGGGTCCGCGACGCGGAGTACTCCCGCGAGCGCGGGCCGATCCTGGTCAGCGGCAAGCCGATCGCGCGGAGCAAGCCGGTCAAGGACCAGTACAAGTACCTCCGCACCTATCCGGAACCACTGAAGTACGCGCCGGCCACCGGCTTCTACTCCTACATCTACGGCCGCCGGGCCATCGAGGCCACGCAGAACGACATCCTGTCCGGCAGCGACCCGCGCCTGTTCGGCAACCGCGTCGTGGACCTGCTGCGCAACGACCAGACCAAGGGCGGCTCGGTCACGCTCACCCTCGACCCCAAGGCGCAGACCGCGGCGTTCGACGGCCTGCACAAGCTCGGCGACCACACCCAGGGTGCCGTGGTGGCGCTCGACCCGCGCTCGGGCAAGATCCTCGCGATGGTCAGCAGCCCGTCGTACGACCCGAACAAGCTCGCCTCGCACGACTTCGGCGCGGTGCAGAAGGCCTACAAGAAGATCAGCGGCAACCCGGACAACCCGATGCTCAACCGGGCGATCCAGGAGGTCTACCCGCCCGGCTCGACGTTCAAGCTGGTGACCGCCGCAGCGGCGCTGTCGAGCGGGAAGTACACCCCGGACACGATCGTCAAGGGCGGCGCCAGCCTGGACCTGCCGCAGACCACCACCAACCTGGTCAACGAGAACGGCAGCACCTGTGGCGGCGACCGCATCACGCTGACCCAGGCGCTGATGGTCTCCTGCAACGTCTCCTTCGGCTCCGTGGGGCTCCAGCTCGGCGCCGACGCGCTGCGCGAACAGGCCCAGAAGTTCGGGTTCGGGCAGCACTACCTCGAGGACCTGCCGGGGCAGGCGGTCAGCCGGTTCCCGCCCGCCCCGGACGCGCCGCAGACCGCGCTCTCCGCGATCGGACAGTACGAGGTGGCCGCCAGCCCGCTGCAGATGGCGCTGGTGGCCGCGGGCATCGCCAACGGCGGCACGGTCATGCGGCCCTACCTCGTCGACGAGGTCCGGGCCCCCGACGTGTCCGTGCTCGACAAGACCAACCCCGAGCCGCTGCGCACGAACGCGGTCAGCGCGTCGGTGGCGCGCAACCTGACCCAGATGATGATCGAGGTCGTCGACCACGGCACCGGGACCACCGCCCAGATCCCGGGCATGAAGGTGGCCGGCAAGACCGGCACTGCGCAGAGCGCGCCGAACCGCCCGCCGTACGCCTGGTTCGTCTCGTTCGCGCCGGCCGACGACCCGCAGGTCGCGGTCGCGGTCATCGTCGAGGACGCCGGCGTGGCGCGGAACGCGATCTCCGGCAGCGGGCTGGCCGCCCCCATCGCGAAGTCGGTGATGGAAGCCGTGATCCACCAGTGAGCCTGACCCCGCCACCGCCCGGCACGCCGCGCTACCGCCTCGAGCGTCGCATCGCGACCGGCGGGATGGGCGAGGTCTGGTCCGCCACCGACGCGCTGCTCGAGCGGGAGGTGGCGGTCAAGATCCTCAAGCGCGAGTACGCCGACGACCCAACCTTCCGGGCCCGCTTCCAGAGCGAGGCCCGGCACGCCGCGGCGCTGGACCACCCCAACGTCGCCTCCGTCCTCGACTTCGGCGAGCTGCCCCCCGACGACGGCAGCAGCACGCCTCGCCCGTTCCTGGTCATGGAGCTCGTGCCCGGGGAGCCGCTGTCCGTGCTGCTGCGCGGCGAGCCGATGCCCCCGGCCACGGCCGCGGACCTGGTCGGCCAGGCCGGCGACGCGGTGGCGGCCGCGCACGCGATCGGGATCGTGCACCGCGACATCAAGCCGGCGAACCTGCTGGTCACGCCCGAGGGCGTCGTGAAGATCACCGACTTCGGCATCGCCCGCGCCGCCGACGCCGCGTCGCTGACCGCCACCGGCCAGATCGTCGGCACCCCGCAGTACCTCTCCCCGGAGCAGGCCGCGGGGAAGCCGGCGACCAAGGCCAGCGACGTCTACGCGCTGGGCGTCGTGCTCTACGAGGCCCTCGCCGGGCGCCGCCCGTTCGACGGCGACACCCCGATCGCGACCGCGCTCAAGCACCTGCGCGAGGAACCGCCGCCGCTCCCCGACGCGGTGCCGGAGCACCTGCACTACGTCGTGCGGACCTCGCTGGCCAAAGAGCCCGGTGACCGCTTCCCCTCGGCGGCCGCCTTCACCGCGGCCCTCCGTCGGGGTGCGGGCGCAACGCCGCCGCCGGAAGCCGACCCGGGCCCGCCGCCGATCCCCTCGGGGGCGGTGCCGGGTGCGGGCGCCGCGGGCGCGGCCGCCGCCGTGGCCGCCGAGCACGACCGCGCCGGCGGGGACGGCCACCTCGGCGCCGAGGAGGGGACACAGGTGTTCGGCAGGCCGGCGAGCAGCGCGCTCCCGGGTCGGTCGCGCCGCTTCGCCGGCTGGCTTCCCTGGGTGGCCGTCGCCGTGGGGGTGCTGCTGGTGGTCGGGACGCTCGCCGCGCTCGCCGGCGGGGACGGCGCGGCCGGCACGGCGGGAGAGCAGCGGCCCTCCACGAGCCCGGCTCGCAGCAGGGCGCCGGTGCCCGAGGTGCGGGTCCGCCGGTCCGACCTCATCGGGATGCCGGTGGCCGACGCCGCTCAGCTGCTGCGGGACAAGGGTCTGAAGGTCAGCGAGACCACGGTGGCCAACAGCGGCGCCTACGTGGCCGGCACGGTGGGCGACGTCTCTCCCGTCGGACTGTTGCGGCGCGGGCGGACCGTGAGCCTGGCAGTCTGGGGTCCGCGGCCGGCGACCCAGCCGGCTCCCCCCACCGCCGCCCCGAAGCAGCAGCAACCGAAACAGCCGCCACCGAAGCACGCGAAGAAGCAGCCGGAGCACGGCCATCCCCACGGCAAAGGGAAGGGCAAGAAGAAGCGATGAGCAGCGAACAGTCCGAACGCCCCCGGGTCGGCGGGCGCTACGAGCTCGGCGAGCTGCTGGGACGCGGCGGCATGGCCGAGGTGCGCAAGGGCACCGACATCCGGCTCGGACGGGTCGTGGCCATCAAGCGGTTGCGCACCGACCTGGCCAGTGACCCCACCTTCCAAGCCCGCTTCCGGCGTGAGGCCCAGGCCGCCGCGTCGCTGAACCACCCGGCCATCGCCGCCGTCTACGACACCGGCGAGGCGATGTCCACCGACGGCACGCACGTGCCGCAGCCCTACATCGTGATGGAGTACGTCGCCGGGCGCACCCTGCGCGACATCGTCCGCGAGGGCCGCAAGATCCTGCCCGAGCGGGCGCTGGAGATCACCGCCGGCGTGCTCTCGGCGCTCGACTACAGCCACCGGGCCGGCATCATCCACCGCGACATCAAGCCCGGCAACGTGATGCTCACCCCCGCCGGCGACGTCAAGGTGATGGACTTCGGCATCGCCCGGGCGGTCGCCGACGCGTCGTCGAGCATGACCCAGACCGCGGCCGTGGTCGGCACCGCGCAGTACCTCTCCCCGGAGCAGGCCCGCGGGGAGACCGTGGACTCCCGCAGCGACGTGTACTCCACCGGCTGCCTCCTCTACGAGCTGCTCACCGGGCGTCCGCCGTTCGTCGGCGAGAGCCCGGTCGCCGTCGCCTACCAGCACGTGCGCGAGCAGGCGGCACCGCCGTCGAGCCTCGACCACGACCTCTCCCCGGAGATCGACGCGATCGTCATGAACGCGCTCGCCAAGCGGATCGAGGACCGCTACCAGAGCGCGGCGGCGATGCGTGCGGACATCGATCGCTACCTCGCCGGGCAGCCGATCAGCGCGCCCGCCGTACCCGTCGACGACGCGACGTCGTTCCTGCCGGGGGAGAGCCCCGAGGCGACCACCTCGATCCTCGGGACGGGAGCCGGGCTGCCGGAGGCCGAGGACAAGCAGAGGAAGTGGCCGCTGGTCCTCGTCGGCCTGGCCATCCTCGCGCTGCTGGTCGCCGCGGCCATCGTCGGCCCGAAGCTGTTCTCCTCCGCGCCGGAGACCGTCTCCGTGCCGTCCGTCATCCAGATGACCCAGGCGCAGGCCAAGAAGCGGCTCGCCGACGCGGGGCTGAGCCTGGGCAAGGTCTCGAAGGAGGCGTCGCAAGACGTCGCGCGTGGCCATGTCATCGCCCAGGACCCGCAGGCGATGCAGATGGTCTCGCCGGACCGGGCGGTCGACATCACGGTGTCGACGGGCAAGCCCGACGTGACCGTGCCGTTCGTCATCGGCGAGGACAAGGAACAGGCCCGCCAGGAGCTGCGGGACAAGGGCCTGAAGGTGAAGCTGGTCAAGCAGAAGTCCGACCAGGACGCGGGCATCGTGATCAGCACCGATCCCAACGCCGCCGAGAGCGTCTCCTACGGCACGCTGGTGACCGTCTACTGGGCGGCCGGGCCGAAGCAGGTGCCGAGCGTGGTCGGCATGAAGCAGGACAAGGCGACCGCCACGCTCAAGAAGGCCGGCTTCAACGTCGACACCGTCTACGACTCCTCGACCCCCGCGGAGAAGGGGCAGGTCCTCAAGCAGAGCCCGGAGGCCTACACCTCCCAGCCGCAGGGCACCACCATCGTCCTCACGGTGTCGTCCTACGAGCAGCCCAGCGCGACGCCGACCCCGACACCGAGCCCCACGCCCACCCCGACGCCGAGCATCGGGCCGACGCCGACCCTGCCCACCCCGGGGGAGACCAGCACGCCGCCGCCGTCGCAGTGACGGCTCAGCTCGGGCCTGCCGCCGGCCGGGCGTAGCGAAGCTCGGTCGTACCGGTGAAGCCGGGCATTTCCAGCTGCGGCTCGATCTGCACGTCCCAGCCGAGCCCGTAGATGTCGACGTACTGCAGGTAGTAGTCGATCTGGCGGCTGCTGTCGATGCTGGTCAGCATCTCGTCGGTCGGGCCGATCGCGCTGATCCGGTAGGGCGGCGCGTAGGGCACGTCGTTGAGCACCACGCTGTTGCCGACGCACTTGATGCCGGTGGTGGTCGAGACCCGCTGGCCCTGGATGGTCATCGCCTCGGCGCCGCCCGCCCACATCGCGTTGGCCACCGCCTGGATGTCCTGCTGGTGGACGAGCAGGTCGCTGACGTCGACGTTGGGGTCGTTCAGCGAGTTCAGCGCCTCCCGGGGCGCGTCGTCGAGGGTCACGGTCAGGCCCGAGCCCTCCACGGGGTCCAGACCGACCGGCCCGCGGAGCCGGTCGACCTTGGCCTGCAACTTCTTCGGCGCCTGGCTGCCCAGCGCCCCGGACAGGGCGTTGACCTGCTCGTTCAGCTTCGCGGCGCGGGCGCGCAGCTGCTCGACCTCGCGTCGCTGCGAGCTGGCCAGACCAGCCAGGTCGGTGTAACCGCCGGCCCGGAGGTCGGTGCCTCCGGAGCTGACGGCGCTGGTGACGAAGAGCAGTCCGGCCAGCACGAACACCGTCGGCGCGAGCAGTCGCCACGACACGCGGGCAGCCCGGAACGGGCGGCGGGGTGCCTGGGCCATGTCGGGTGTGCTTTCGTGCGTGGGACGGTCGGCTACTACGCTAACCCAGAACCCGACGCACCACTTCCAGGAGCCTCCTGTGGCAAGCAGCCCCCGCACCACCCGCAACAGCACCGGCCGGCCGGGCGCCGCGCAGGACGTCGGCGTCTCCGTCGTGCGGACCGCGATCGCCGCGCTCCTCGCCGCGCTGGGCATTGCATGGATCGTCGTCTACCTCGTCGTCGCCAAGGGCGGGACGAGCCTGGCCTGGATGGGCGACCTCGGTCGCTGGAACTTCCTGATCGGCTTCCTGCTGCTGTTCGCCGGCCTGGTGGCCGCCGCGCACCCCTCGACCCCGCTGGGCCGTGGGCGTGGTGTCGTGGTCGGGATGCTCGGCTGCTTCCTGCTCGGCCTGATCTGGATCGTCGTCTACTACGTCACCGGCCAGGACATGACCGTGCCCGTGATCCGTGACCTCGGGCAGTACAACCTGCTGGTCGGGATTGGCTTCATGGCGGTCGGCTTCGTCTACGCCACTCACTGGGAGTAGTCGCCAGGAAACCGGCGGAGTGGTCGCAGGGCGCTCGCGCGTACGTCGGACCGGGGTCGGCTGTCTCTCCGGGGCCGCCGACCCCGGTTTTGCACACCTGGGGACACATGCATGTGCATACGAATGACAACGGTGGAATTTCGTCCACAGAACTTATCCCCAGTGTGGAAATCCTGTTCCGCGGCGACACCGTTGCGTGCGGCGTTGATACCCGGGCGGGGTCCGACCAAACCGCCCGCAGGGCAAAGACCGGCCACAGCGGCTGAGCGGCTCCGGGCTCGGGGGCTGGGGGCTCGGGGGCTCAGGCCAGCGCGGCGGTGCGCGCCGCGATGGCCAGCGCCAGCACCACCACGAACGCGACCGAGCCCGCGCCCTGCCACAGCGACCGGTGCGCCCGCGGCGCGTAGACCATCAGCGCGGCCAGCAGCACACCGCCGAGGAAGCCGCCGAGGTGGCCCTGCCACGAGATGGAGGCGCCACCGAGGAGCGTGAAGGCGAAGTTGATCCCGATCCAGAGCAGGATCTGGTTGACCGGGCCGCGGACCTTCAGCACCACGACGAGCAGCGCGCCGAGCAGGCCGAAGATCGCCCCGGAGGCACCGAGGGTCGAGCTGTGCGGGGGGCTGAGCCAGTAGACGAGGGTGCTGCCGGCCAGCCCGGCGAGCAGGTAGAGGGTGAGGAAGCGGACGCGGCCGAGCACCGCCTCGAGCTGCGGGCCGAGGAACCACAGCATCACCATGTTGAAGCCGACGTGCCAGATCGCGGCGTGGGTGAACAGCGAGGTGAACAGCTGCCAGTAGGCACCGTCGGCGACCCCGGGGTACCACGCGGTGTTCGCGACGCGGGCGCAGACCGCCTCGGTGGCGCCCGGGTAGAAGCCGCCGGAGTGCGCGGTGCTCGCGCAGCGGCCGAGCGGCAGGAGGGCGAGCCGGTCGACCAGCGCGCTCAGCTGCCCGCCGGTGGCGAGCAGCAGCAGGTAGACCCCGGCGTTGAGGGCGATCAGCACCTTCGTGGTCAGCGCCGGGTTCTCCGAACGGGTCCCGCCGTACGCCGTCCGCCCCGCGCGGGTGCTGCGCGCACCCTCGGCGACGCAGGACGGGCACTGGAAGCCGACGGCCGCCGACCGCATGCAGTCGGGACAGATCGGCCGCTCGCACCGCTGGCAACGGATGTGCGCCTCGCGGTCGGGATGCCGGTAGCAGACCGGGACACCCCCGTGGGGCGCCCCGGACGGCGGTGTCTCTGGCGTGCTCAGCGCCGCTCCACCTCGACGGAGTCGATGGTGATCGGCTCGACCGGACGGTCCCCGGCTTCGGTCTTGGTGGTGGCGATGGCATCGACGACGGCCTTGCTGGCGTCGTCTTCGACCTCGCCGAAGATCGTGTGTCGGTTGTTCAGGTGCGGGGTCTGCGTCACCGTGATGAAGAACTGGGAGCCGTTGGTGCCCGGGCCGGCGTTGGCCATCGCGAGCAGGTACGGCTTGGAGAACTGCAGCTCGGGGTGGAACTCGTCCTTGAACGTGTAGCCCGGGCCACCCGTGCCGGTGCCGAGGGGGCAGCCGCCCTGGATCATGAACCCGTCGATGACGCGGTGGAAGCCGAGTCCGTCGTAGAACCGGCCGGTGGTCTGCTGACCGGTCTTCGGGTCGGTGTACTCCTTGGTGCCCTCGGCCAGCCCGACAAAGTTCTCCACGGTCTTCGGGGCGTGGTCGGGGAAGAGGTGGATGACGATGTCACCCTTGTTGGTCTTCAGCGTTGCGTAGGTCTCGGCCACCGGGGCGCCTTTCCAGATCGCGGTCGTCGTCGCGACGATCCTCCCACGAGCGGCAAGCGGGCGCGGGGGAGGGCGGCCGAGAGGATGACAGAGCACCCCGGGGGCGGCAAGGGCCGGCCAGGGTTTGCTCAGCGGCGGGATCCGGGCATGATCGGACCTAGATCGGGCATGAGATCAACTGGCGCGCACGACCGCTCCGAACAGAGAGGACTCCTGGCCACGATGAGGACCAAGAAGAAGAACCTGCGCACGCACGCGGACGACCTCGCGGGACGGATCGCGCCACACGTCGAGACCGCCCGGGAGAAGGCCGGCCCGATGCTCGCCGAGGCACGGGAGAAGACGCTGCCGCTGCTGGCGGAGGCCCGCGAGAAGGCGGCCCCCAGGATCGCGGAGGCGCGGGAGAAGGCCGCACCCATGCTCGCGGACGCCCGCGAGAAGGCCGGTCCGCGGCTGGCCGAGGCCCGCGAGAAGGCGGGGCCCATGCTGGCCGAGGCGCGCGACCGGACGGCACCGGCGGTGGCCGAGGCCCGCGAGCGGTTCGCCACCGAGGTGGTGCCGGTCGTGACCGCGGCGCTCGCCGCCGCCAACGAGGCCACCGAGGACGTGCGTGAGGAGGGTCTCAAGCGCAGCCGCGCCGCGGTGGCGGCGCTCAAGGGTGAGGTCGAGCCGCCGGAGAAGAAGACGCACCGGGTCCGCAACAGCCTGCTGGTGGTCGGCCTCGGCGGCGCGGTGGCGCTGGTGGCCAAGAAGCTCTCCGACCGCCAGGCGTCGACCGCGTGGCAGTCGGCGTACACGCCCCCGGCGCCGGCGCCCGCTCCTGCCGCCGGCTCGCACCGGGCCGGCGCGGATGCGGCCGCCGCGGCGGACGCCGCGAACGACGAGGGAGGAGCCTCCCCGGACGTCGCCGTCGCGGACAGCGCGGCCGAGCCGCACACCGCCACTACCCCGGACAACCCGGCCGAGGAGGTCGACCTCAAGGAGAAGTGAGGTCCTGACCTCGCGAGCCGCCGTGGACCTGCTTCCCCCGCCGGGGAGGCAGGTCCACTGGTTTGTGGGCGTCGATCCAGGCGTCGATGCGTTCCCACCACGAGTACAGCCAGTCAATCCGCTCCTCGCGGCCCGCGGGGATCTCCTCGCGCGGCACCCGCCACCAGCGCATGACGATCTGCTTGTCCATCGGCAGCTCGCGCCACACGTCGGCCGCGGTGAGCAGGTGGTCGAGCCCGGTGTGCGCGACCAGCACGACGTCGGCCTCCGGTGCGGCGTCGAGCGCGGCGAGGAAGCCGCCCGGGCGTGGGGCGAGCACGTTCCGCATCCGCTCGGCGCGGCGCGCCATCGCCTCGAGGCCCAGCCGCCGGAGCTTGCCGATCGCCCGCGCCCGGCGCTCCGGGGTGAAGTTGCCGCCCTCGGGGAAGATCACGAAGGCGTCGTTCCCGTCGAGGTTGCGGGCGAGCTCGCCGACCTCCTTCTCGAGGTCACCCTTGCCTCCGGGGGAGAGGAACCGGCTCGGCAGCCGGTGCAGGAGCACGTCGATGGCCGGGTCCCAGGCGAGGGTGTCCTTGAGGACAACGCGGGGCTCGCGGCCGTACCAGTGCATCAGCGCGTACATCAGCGTGAAGGAGTCACCAGGCCCGGCATGCCGGCAGCACACCAGCAGCGGCTCGCCCGGGAAGGCGTCCGGCGTCTCGCCCTCGGTGACGATGCGCAGCCGAGCCACGCGGCGGGCCTCGCGAAAGACCACCACCAGGTAGGCCTGCACGATGTCGTAGTGGATCCGCTCGAAGAAGGGCCGGCGGACCCAGTGCCCGAAGCCGGACGCGATCCACAGCCCGAACAGCTCGACGAGGATCAGGCTCTCCAGCGTCAGGTGCACCAGCACCAGCGAGGCGACCCGCAGCGGCCGCAGCCGGCCGGGGACGACCGGCGAGAGGGCGATCGCGGCCAGCAGCCACAGCGGGATCGTCGCGTAGGCGAGCACGGTGAGCGCGATCAGCGCCGGGGCCAGCACCAGCCGCCGGAAGAGCCCGATCACGGCGGCTGCTCGAGGTAGGCGCGGGAGGCGGCGTAGGCCTCGTCGATGCGACGGCGCACCGCCCGGAAGTCCCGGTAGGCCAGCAGCCGGTCGTCCTGGTCCGAGCCGCCGCCGGTGGGCAGCACGTGTGCGGTGACCTGCGGAGGCAGCGCGTTCATCTCGCGGTGGAACCGGTGGCGTCGGGCGATCTCGAAGGACACCCGGGCCACCTGCCACGGCTTGGTCGGCGGCTGCAGCGGCCGGTCCACCCGGCCCACCTGCAGCACGTAGATCCGCTCCGCACCGCACTCGACGGCGCGGCCGACCGGGATCGAGTTCACGACGCCGCCGTCGAGGTAGTGCAGGCCGTCGACCACCGCCGGGCGCAGCAGGCCCGGCACCGCGGCCGAGGCCATCACTGCGTCGACCACCCGGCCCTCGGTGAACCAGTGCTCGCTGGCGTGCTCGATGTTGGCCGCGCAGCACTGGAACGGTACGACGAGGTCGGCGAAGGTCCGCTCGCCGAGCTCCTGGTGCAGGCGCTCGCGCAGCGGCCGGCTGGACTGCAGGTGGGTGCCGGTGCGCACCGCCCGGGTCATCTGACGCACCGCCCCGTCGCCGTACACGTCTCCGGACTCCGCGGCGCTGTGCCAGAGCGCGACCAGCCGCTCCACCACCCCCTCGGGGTCGGCGGCGTACAGCGCCCCGTTGAGCGCGCCCACGGAGGTGCCGAGCACCAGGTCGGGCTGGATGCCGGTCTCGATCAGCGCCCGGAGCATGCCCACCTCGACCGCGCCGAGCAGCCCGCCGCCGCCCAGCACGAAGGCGGTGCGCGGGCCCTGGCTCATGCCCCGATCATGTCACCCGCTGCGGCGGGCTAGCGTGCGTCCGTCCCCGCGGGCTGGCGGGCCTCGAGCTGCGCCTCGGTGAGGCGGATCGCCCGCGCCTCGGCCCAGAACGACAGGAAGGGGATCGTCCCGAAGATGAGGCTCACCAGCGTGAAGGTCCAGCTCCACCGGGCCTGCCGGGACAGGGCGAACGCGACGAACACGAAGGCCATGTAGATGAAGCCGTGGGCGGTGCCGAGGTACAGGTTGATCGCGTCCCCGAACCGCTGCGGCCCGCTGCCGAGGGGGAACCAGGCGGGGTTCAGCCGGTGCAGCTCGTTCAGCGGGAGCGCCACCAGGACCAAGATGATGATCGAGATGCCGACCACCGTGGCCAGCACTCGGTAGACGTTCAACGTGGCCTTCACGCGTCCGAACCTACTCCGGTGACCCGGATCACCTCGTCGCGGCACCAGCGGACCCACAGGAACACCGCGAACCCGGTGAAGACCCACCACTGCAGGGAGTAGAGCAGGTTACGCAGCGCGGTCGTCGACGACGGCTTCGGCAACGAGGCCGGGGTCACCGCCTCGAGGGCCGCCTGGGTCCCGGTCGAGAGCCGGTGCGCGATCACGTAGCCGCCGTACAGGTCCTGGTCGACGTGCTGGATGGCGCTGGCGATCCGCAGCTCCGGGAGCACGTCGTCGCGGGGGTGGGGGTCGGACAGGCCGGCGCCCTCGCCGGGCTGGAGCCAGCCGGTCACCCGGACCCGTCCCTGCGGGGGGTCGGGGGCCGCCGCCACCGACCTCGACCAGCCGCGGACGACCAGGATCGCCGGCGCCCGGCCGCAGTCGGCGTTCGGGGTGCAGACGGCGACCGGGGTGACCGCCCACACGCCTCGGCGGCCGTGGAGCAGCCGGTCGGCGACGTACACGGTGCTGCGGGGCACCCACGCCCCGGAGAACCTGACCGGCCGGCCCACCCCGGCGGCGGGGAACGGGGCGTCACTGGTCAGCACCGAGTCGAGCGGCACCGGCTTCTCGTGGACGAGCGTGCGGGCGGTGTCCTCGCGGTGGTGCTGCCACACGCCGTACTGCCAGAGCCCGAGGAGCACGGTCGCCGCGATCGCCAGCAGGGCCAGGAGATGCAGGCCCAGCATGCGAGGGGACAGCAGCACGCGGAGCACGCCCTCAGCGTACGGGCGCCCGCCAGGCAGGCACTCGCCGGCCGCACGCCGCGGCCGGCAGCCGGCTCACTCCTGGATGAACCGGGCCACGACCTCGCCGAGCTGCCGGCCCGCGTCCTCCTGCAGGAAGTGCCCCGCGCCTTCGATGACCGGGTGCTCGAGGTCGCGGGCCCCCGGCATGCTGCGCTGCAGGATGGGGCCCATCGCACCGGTGATCGGGTCGCTGTCGCTGAAGGCCACAAGGAACGGGGTGTCGCTGTGGGTGAGCCGCTCCCAGGCCGCGCGGTTCGCCTCGGTGGCGGGGTCGTCCGGCCGGGTCGGCACCAGACCGGGCATCGCCCGCGGACCGGCCTTGAACGACTCGTCGGGGAACGGCGCGTCGTAGGCGGCGAGCACCTGCTCGGTCAGCGTGGAGGTGCAGCCGGACTGCACGAACCGGGCCACGTCGAGCACCTCGGCGGACTCGACCGCGCGGCGGAACTGCCACCAGATCTCGGGCATGTCGAAGTCGCCGGTCGGCAGCCCGGTGTTCGCGGCGACGATCCGCGAGAAGCGGTCGGGGTTCTCGGCCGCCAATCGCAGCCCGATCAGCCCGCCCCAGTCCTGGCCGACCAGAGTGAGGTCGCGCAGGTCGAGCACGTCGAAGAGGAGCGCGCGCGTCCACTCGACGTGCCGGGCGTAGCTGTGCTCGGAGGGCTTGGCCGGCTTGTCCGAGCGGCCGAAGCCCACCAGGTCGGGCGCGATGCACCGGATCCCGGCTCCGGTGAGCGTGGCGATGACGTGCCGGTAGAGGAACGACCAGCTCGGTTCCCCGTGCAGCAGCAGGGCCACTGGGCCGTCGGCGGGGCCCTCGTCGACGTAGGCCATCCGCAGCTCGGCCACGCCGGTGTCACCGGGTTCGCCGGCGGGAACGGTGGCGTAGTGCGGCTCGTACCCGAAGTCGGGAAGGTCGGCGAAGCGGTCGTCAGGGGTGCGCAGAAGCTCCATGCCGTGATCCTGCCAGATCGCGCGGTCCACCATCTGGTCAGACCACTTGACCACCAGCGAGAACCGATTCTAGTTTCGGGGTCATGGCACTCACCCCCGTGACGCGGCGGTCCGTCGCCGACGACGTCTTCGAGCAGATCCTCACCGACGTGGTGGCCGGCGAGCTCGCCTCCGGCGCGACGTTGCCGGGGGAGCGACGGCTGGCCGAGCTGCTCGGCGTCTCCCGGCCGGTCGTGCGCGAGGCGCTCCAGCGGCTGGCCCAGGCCGGTCTGGTCGAGGTCCGGCACGGCGGCGCCACCACCGTGCGCGACTTCAGCCGGTTCGCCGGGCTCGACCTGCTGCCCCGGCTGCTGCTGCGCGGGGGCCGCCTCGACGTCGCGGTGATCCGGTCCATCCTCGAGGCCCGGCTCGCGGTCGGTCCTGAGGTCGCCGCCCTCGCTGCTCGACGCCGTACAGCGGACCTGGTGGCCGCGCTCGACCACGAGGTGGAAGCACTCGAGCGGGCGCCCGACCCGGTGTCTGCCCAGCGCCACGCGCTCGCGTTCTGGGACCGACTGGTCGACGGCGCCGACTCGGTGGTGTTCCGGCTGATGTTCAACAGCCTGCGCGCCGCCTACGAGCCGGCGCTGGAGGCGCTCGCGCCGGTGATGGGTGCGGAGGTCGGCCGGGTCGACCACTACCGCGCCGTGGTCGCCACCGTGGGCGCCGGCGACGAGGCCGCCGCCCGTGCCGCCGCGACCGGGCTGCTCGCGCCCGCCACCCATGACCTGCTCGCCGCCCTCTCGGAACTGGAGCCACGATGACCGACGCCCCCGCTCACCGCCCTTCCGCCCCGTCCCGCATTTCGCGCCCGTCCCGCCGTTCGGACCGGTCCCGGCGTGCGGGCCGGTCCCGGCGTGCGGGCCGGTCCCGGCGTGCGGGCCGGTCCCGGCCGGCCGGCTACCGCGACGAGGTCGAGCGCCGCGCCCGGGCACGGCTGCGAGCCGACGAGGCCGCGGTCACCGGGCGCCGCCGACGCCAGGTCTCGCTCGGGGACGCGGCGCGGGCGTTCCTCGCGCACCCGTCGCCGTGGATGATCGGCGCGATGCTCGTCGGCGGTGGCGCGGCACGGGTGGCCGTCGGCGACTGGCGGTGGACCGACGCGCTCGTGCCGGTGGTGATGGTGGCGCTGTTCCCGTTCGTCGAGTGGGTCATCCACGTGTTCGTGCTGCACTGGCGTCCGCGGCGCATGGGCCCGGTGGCGCTCGACTCGCTGCTGGCGCGCAAGCACCGGGCGCACCACGCGGACCCGCGCGACGTACCGCTGGTGTTCATCCCGTGGCAGGTGCTCGCCTGGACGATCCCGGTCTACGTCGCCGTCGCGCTGCTGGCCTTTCCGCGCACCGGGCTGGGGCTGACCTTCCTGACCTTCCTCGGCGTGCTCGGCGCGGTCTACGAGTGGACCCATTACCTGATCCACAGCGACTACAAGCCGCGCACGCGCGCCTACCGCGCCGTCTGGCGCAACCACCGGCTGCACCACTACAAGAACGAGAACTACTGGTTCGGCGTCACCACGCCCGGGACCGCCGACCGGCTGCTTCGCACCCATCCCGACCCCGCCACCGTGCCGAGCTCGCCCACGGTCAAGGCGCTGCACGACGAGATGCGCGGGTGAGCCCGGCGCAACCCTGACGAGGCCGGCCACCGAGGTCGATCCGGGCGGCGACCTGTCAGCGCAGCCGCAACGGGAGGTGGGTCCCGGGCAGGCGGCGCGTCGCGGCCACGCGCACCCGGTAGCGACCTGCGGCGAGGTGCCGGAACACGTGGCGCCGGCCGGGTGCCACCCGGGCTCGGGCCGTCAGCACCCACCGGTGGTGCCGCCACCGGTGCAGCGTGACCATCCGACGGTGGCCGGCGGCCAGGCGCACGGTCAGCGCGTGGTGGTGACGGCGGACGGTGAGCTTCGGCGCCACGGGGTAGACGACGGTCGCCGAGGTGGACGGGGCGTAGGTCGAGTCACCGCCGTACGACGCGCGCACCGTCGTCTCGGCGCGAGCATGCACGGAGTAGGCCGCCCGGCCGGTGCTCCGGGTGGTCACGCTGCGGCAGGTGTAGCCGCTTGCGGGCGCCACCTTCACGCACATGTCGACCAGCACGCCGGCGATGGGGCTGCCCGCCTCGTCGCGGAGCTCGACGACCCAGCGGATGGCGGACCCGTAACGCACCGACCTCGCCCGGGAGAGGATCCGCGTGGTCGTCGCCTGCGCCGGGTCGGTGCTCGGCGCGGGAGGAGACGTCGGTGCGTTCGGGACGGGAGTCGGCGTGGTGGGCTCGGGGGTGCCCGGCTGGGAGAGCGGGGGCACGGGGTCCGTCGTCGTCGGCGGTGACGGCTGGGAGTCGGTCGGCGCAGAGACTGGTCGGCGCAGGACTGGTCGGCGTGGAGCCGGCCGGGACCGCCGCGCAGCCGGTCACCGCGCACAGCGCGGCACTCGGGTCGATCAGACCGAAGCCGGACTCGTCGTCACGGCCGGGGGTACCGAGGTCGTGGGCCGTGCTCTCCAGGACGGAGTCGA
Source organism: uncultured Actinomycetota bacterium (assembly GCA_963816325.1). Taxonomy (GTDB): domain Bacteria; phylum Actinomycetota; class Actinomycetes; order Propionibacteriales; family Nocardioidaceae; genus Nocardioides_B. The sequence goes on from CAWFKC010000025.1 coordinate 19,845, forward strand.
CCTGGTCGGGGGTGAGCGCCGGGTCTGCCGCCTCGAGGAGGGCTGCGGACGCCGCGGTGAACGGGGTGGCCATCGACGTACCGGACATCGAGGCGTAGCCGCCTGGGTACGTCGAGAGGATCCCCACGCCGGGGGCCGCCACGTCGACGTACGAGCCGGTGTTGGAGAAGTCCGCGATCGCGTCGGAGGAGTCCGAGGCCGCCACGCCGAGCACGCCGGGGTAGGCGCCTGGGTAGCTCACCGCGTTGCCGGACTGTCGCGCGTTCCCCGCGGCGGCCACCACGACGACGTGGTGCGACAGCGCGTAGGACACGGCGGAGGCGGTCACGTCCGAGCGGGCGCCGCCGACGGACAGGTTGATCACAGAGGCCCCGTGGTCGGTGGCGTAGACGATGCCGCTGGCGATGTCGGAGTCCCAGCCGCTCCCGTTGCCGTCCAGGGCCCTGACGGCGAGGATCTTGACCCCCTGCGCCAGCCCCGCGACGCCGAGGCCGTTGTTCGCGGTGGCAGCGATGATGCCGGCGACGTGCGTGCCGTGCCCGTTCTCGTCGTCGAAGCCGTTGCCTCCCGAGGCCACGTAGTCGGTACCAGGCAGCACGTCGCCGTTGAGGTCCGGGTGGGCGGCGTCCACGCCGGAGTCCACCACCGCGACGACGGTGCCGCGGCCGGCCTGCTGGGTCCACAGGTGCTCGCCGTCCAGACGGGTGAGCCCCCACTGGCTGGACCGGTAGGTGTCGTTCGCGGTCGCCTGGACGGTGACGGGGCCGGTGTCGGCGGTGTGCACGCGCGTGTCCACGGAGACCGCGACGGCGCCGGCGGCGTCCTGCGCGCGGCTGATGGCGGTGGTCACCTGCGCGCGGCCGCGTGCGGTCGCGACGGCCAGCTCCGGGCGGCCACCGACGCTGCGCACCGAGACCACCCGCACCGGCCGGTGGGAACCGGCGTGGGCGCGCGAGAGGAGCTTGCTCGGCGCGGCCTCGAGGCTCGGCCGGGGCCGGTCCCACGCGCGCTTGGTTGCCGTGGACCGCGGTTCGGCCGCGCGGACCGGTACGCCGGTGCCCAGCGCGGGCCGCGGCAACGTCGGGCGCGTGCCCGTCGTACGGCTTGTCGTGCGGGTCGTCGTACCGGCCTCCGGCGGCGACGCCGGCGCCAGCGCCACGCGCGGGGCGACCACCGGCGCGGTGCCGAGGTCCTCACCGGCGGGAGAGGAGGGGACGGCGGCGCAGCCGGTGGTGAGAACGCCGAGCACGAGCAGGGCAGGCAACGCCCGTCCACGGAGGGGAGAAGTCATGAAGATCCAGGTCTTTGGTGCGATGTCCACCGGCGGGCGGGGTGGTGTGCGGCGCGCCGTCCGGTCCGCCGAGGAGGCCATGGTGATGATCGGCGTCACGTCGGGCCGCCTTGAGCCCTTTACAACCGTCAGTCGTGTGGTCTAGACCACACGTCCGCGCCGGTGTTAGGTTCCTCGCCACCACCAACCAGGCGCCCGGGACCCGGTGAGGTCCCGCCGGGCCCGTCCCCAGGGGGAACACCATGAAGCTGCGCGCAGCGGTCGTCACCCTTCTCGTCGCGACCCTCAGCCTCGTCGGCAGCGTCGCCTACGCCAACAACACCGACCCCACCGGAGGTGGGCACACGGGGGAGTTCCCCTGCACGAACATCAAGCTCAGCCACCAGTGGGAACGCAGCTGCAAGGGGACGACCATCCGGCCGGGGGCAAAGGTCAACGGGATCGCCTACCGGGTGTACCCCTCGCGCAAGGTGCCGGGGCTCAACTCCTGGGCCGAGCTCCGCGTCGACCTCACCGACACCCGCGCCGACGGCAAGTGCGTGTACCTCCGCATCTCCACGCAGGTCAACCGGCCACTGTGGCTCGGCACCTGCGGCAAGGGGAAGACCCACCGGTGGCACTGGACTGACGGCGCCGGCACCGGTGACTGGGTACGCGCCTTCGTGTGCACCGGCAAGAACACGACGCACTGCAAGAGGTTCTGGCACCAGAACATGGCGAGTGCCGGACCGGCTGGCACCTTCTGAGGCACGGCCCACTTCCGCCCCGGGTCGGGCTCCGGCCTGGGGTCGTGCTTGTCGAGACCCGCCGCGTGCTGTCCCCGCGTCTATTCGCGGGGGTGTCGTTCTCGGATCCAGTCGTCATGGTCGGCGACCCGTTCGTGGGTTTGGGGGTTGGGGCGGTGGCGGCCGGGTGGTGGTTTGAACTCGGGTCGCCCGTCGAGGGGGTTGAGCCGGATCTGCCAGGCGGTGGCGTGGATGATCGTGTGATGCGCCCTGCAGAGCAGGGCGAGGTTGTCGAGGCTGGTGGGGCCGCCGTCGACCCAGTGGATGAGGTGGTGGGCGTCGCAGGCGATCGGGGGGCGTCGGCAGCCGGGGAAGACGCAGTGCTTGTCGCGGGCGATCAACGCCAGCCACAGGGCGAGGGTGACCAGCCGTTGGCTGCGGCCTACGTCGAGCACGCCGGAGGGACCGCCCAAGATCATCGGGAGGATCTCGGCATCGCACGCCAGCCGGCGTACTGCCTGGGCGGAGAGGCGTTCGCCAGTGGTCAACGTCGCGGTGCCGACCTGATCCTTGAGGGTCGCCCAGTCCACGTGCACGAGCAGCTGCGGCTTGCGGCCGTGGTCGGCGGGCAGCACCTGGGCGTCGGTGAGGCGTTGGCAGGCCTCGACCAGCGCGTCCCAGGTGCGGGCTCCGTGGTCGCGGGGGTCCTTGGCGTCCAGGCCATGGTCGGGGTCGGCGCCCGGGCCGCTCGCCGTGTCGTCGCTGCTGCAGTCGGCGCAGGCTGCCTCTGCCGTCCCGGGGCGGGGGCGGGGGCGGCCAGCGACTGCAGGGCGGTCTGGATGACTGCGGCGTCCTCCACGGTGCCGCGGCCCTTGACGCGGACGCCGCCGAGGCCGTCGCCGACGAAGGCCAGGAACCGGTTCAGGTGCGCGGAGCGCTCGTGGCGGTGGAGCTTCTTCTCCTCCCGGGCGGCGACCCCGTCGGGGTCGAGGACCTCCAACAGCTCCCGCCCCAGCTTGTCGAGCTCGGTGGCGTTCAAGGCGGCCGCGTGCTCGAGGAGGAACTTCTCGCCCACGGCGCGTAGCTCCCCGTCGACCGGCAGCAGGTCCAGGCACGCCACGATCACCTCGGCATGCTCCGGGGACACCTGCCCGGCGGCGAGCGCGTCACGGGTCGCGTCGCGGCCGCCGGCGGTCAACGCGGTCGCGGTGTGCAGCAACCGGCGTCCGGCGGACTGCCGTCCACCGCAGGTGCGGGTCAGGTAGTCCGCGGCCGAGGCCCACCCGTCGGCCTTCTGCGCCTCGACCGCGTCGATCTCCACCGCGACCTGGGCCTGCACCGCCGCCAGCGTCGAGCGCAGCTTCTCGATCGCGAGGTTGGCCTCGAGCAGGTCGGCCGGGGTCTTCGCGGCCCACAGCTGCTCGGTCAAGGTCAGCACCTGCGCACGCGCCTGCTCCAGCACCCCGGCCGGGGTGTGGGGTGCGGGCGCGTTGCTGGTCATGGGTCTTACTCAACCACCGGCCACCGACAGAACCCAGACGTGATTCAAACAACGCTCGAATCTGTG
>CAWFKC010000026.1:0-106328 GCA_963816325.1 uncultured Actinomycetota bacterium
TGGTCGCGCACACCGGGCTCGACCACCTGCTCACCGTGGCTGACGTGTGGCGCGAGCTGCCGATGGACAAGCAGATCGTGATGCGCTGGTGGCGGGTGCCGCGCGAGGAGATCCCCGCGGGCCGCGAGGAGCGGATCGACTGGCTGTACTCGTGGTGGGAACGCATCGACGCCTGGATCGACGCCCACAAACCAGTGGACCTGCCTCCCCGGCGGGGGAAGCAGGTCCACGGCAGCTCGCGAGGTCAGGACCTCACTTCTCCTTGAGGTCGACCTCCTCGGCCGGGTTGTCCGGGGTAGTGGCGGTGTGCGGCTCGGCCGCGCTGTCCGCGACGGCGACGTCCGGGGAGGCTCCTCCCTCGTCGTTCGCGGCGTCCGCCGCGGCGGCCGCATCCGCGCCGGCCCGGTGCGAGCCGGCAGCAGGAGCGGGCGCCGGCGCCGGGGGCGTGTTCGCCGACTGCCACGCGGTCGACGCCTGGCGGTCGGAGAGCTTCTTGGCCACCAGCGCCACCGCGCCGCCGAGGCCGACCACGAGCAGGCTGTTGCGGACCCGGTGCGTCGCCTTCTTCGGCGGCTCGACCTCGCCCTTGAGCGCCGCGACCGCTGCGCGGCTGCGCTTGAGGCCCTCCTCGCGCACGTCCTCGGTGGCCTCGTTGGCGGCGGCGAGCGCCGCGGTCACGACCGGCACCACCTCGGTGGCGAACCGCTCGCGGGCCTCGGCCACCGCCGGTGCCGTCCGATCGCGCGCCTCGGCCAGCATGGGCCCCGCCTTCTCGCGGGCCTCGGCCAGCCGCGGACCGGCCTTCTCGCGGGCGTCCGCGAGCATGGGTGCGGCCTTCTCCCGCGCCTCCGCGATCCTGGGGGCCGCCTTCTCGCGGGCCTCCACCAGCAGCGGCATCGTCTTCTCCCGTGCCTCGGCGAGCATCGGGCCGGCCTTCTCCCGGGCGGTCTCGACGTGTGGCGCGATCCGTCCCGCGAGGTCGTCCGCGTGCGTGCGCAGGTTCTTCTTCTTGGTCCTCATCGTGGCCAGGAGTCCTCTCTGTTCGGAGCGGTCGTGCGCGCCAGTTGATCTCATGCCCGATCTAGGTCCGATCATGCCCGGATCCTGCCGCTGAGCAAACCCTGGCCGGCCCTTGCCGCCCCCGGGCTGCTCTGTCTTCCTTCCCGCCGCCCTCCCCCGCGGCCGCTTGCTGCTCGTGGGAGGATCGTCGCGACGACGACCGCGATCTGGAAAGGCGCCCCGGTGGCCGAGACCTACGCAACGCTGAAGACCAACAAGGGTGACATCGTCATCCACCTCTTCCCCGACCACGCCCCGAAGACCGTGGAGAACTTCGTCGGGCTGGCCGAGGGCACCAAGGAGTACACCGACCCGAAGACCGGTCAGCAGACCACCGGCCGGTTCTACGACGGACTCGGCTTCCACCGCGTCATCGACGGGTTCATGATCCAGGGCGGCTGCCCCCTCGGCACCGGCACCGGTGGCCCGGGCTACACGTTCAAGGACGAGTTCCACCCCGAGCTGCAGTTCTCCAAGCCGTACCTGCTCGCGATGGCCAACGCCGGCCCGGGCACCAATGGCTCCCAGTTCTTCATCACGGTGACGCAGACCCCGCACCTGAACAACCGTCACACGATCTTCGGCGAGGTCGAGGACGACGCCAGCAAGGCCGTCGTCGACGCCATCGCCACCGCCAAGACCGAAGCCGGGGACCGGCCGGTCGAGCCGATCACCATCGACTCCGTCGAGGTGGAGCGGCGCTGAGCACGCCAGAGACACCGCCGGCCGGGGCGCCCCATGGGGGTGCCCCGGTCTGCTACCGGCATCCCGACCGCGAGGCGCACATCCGTTGCCAGCGGTGCGAGCGGCCGATCTGTCCCGACTGCATGCGGTCGGCGGCCGTCGGCTTCCAGTGCCCGTCCTGCGTCGCCGAGGGTGCGCGCAGCACCCGCGCGGGGCGGACGGCGTACGGCGGGACCCGTTCGGAGAACCCGGCGCTGACCACGAAGGTGCTGATCGCCCTCAACGCCGGGGTCTACCTGCTGCTGCTCGCCACCGGTGGGCAGCTGAGCGCGCTGGTCGACCGGCTCGCCCTCCTGCCGCTCGGCCGCTGCGCGAGCACCGCGCACTCCGGCGGCTTCTACCCGGGCGCCACCGAGGCGGTCTGCGCCCGGGTCGCGAACACCGCGTGGTTCCCCGGGGTCGCCGACGGTGCCTACTGGCAGCTGTTCACCTCGCTGTTCACCCACGCCGCGATCTGGCACGTCGGCTTCAACATGGTGATGCTGTGGTTCCTCGGCCCGCAGCTCGAGGCGGTGCTCGGCCGGGTCCGCTTCCTCACCCTCTACCTGCTCGCCGGGCTGGCCGGCAGCACCCTCGTCTACTGGCTCAGCCCCCCGCACAGCTCGACCCTCGGTGCCTCCGGGGCGATCTTCGGCCTGCTCGGCGCACTGCTCGTCGTGGTGCTGAAGGTCCGCGGCCCGGTCAACCAGATCCTGCTCTGGATCGGGATCAACTTCGCCTTCACTTTCCTCGGTGGCGCCTCCATCTCGTGGCAGGGCCACCTCGGCGGCTTCCTCGGCGGTGTGCTGCTGGCCGCGCTGATGGTCTACGCGCCGCGGGCGCACCGGTCGCTGTGGCAGGGCGCGGGCTCGGTCGCGTTCGTGGTCGTGCTGGCGCTGGCCATCGCGGCCCGCACCGCCGCGCTGGCCTGAGCTCGCGCCCCCGGCGCTGCTCACCCGCCGTGGCCAGTCTTTACCCTGCGGGCGGTTTGGTGGGACCCCTCCCGGGTATCAACGCCGCACGCAACGGTGTCGCCGCGGAACAGGATTTCCACACTGGGGATAAGTTCTGTGGACGAAATTCCACCGTTGTCATTCGTATGCACATGCATGTCCCCAGGTGTGCAAAACCGGGGCGCGGCGGCCCCCGGAGAGGCAGCCGGACCCCGGTCCGACGTACGCGCGAGCGCCCTGCGGCCACTCCACCGGTTTGCCGGCGACTACTCCCAGTGAGTGGCGTAGACGAAGCCGACCGCCATGAAGCCGATCCCGACCAGCAGGTTGTACTGCCCGAGGTCACGGATCACCGGCACGGTCATGTCCTGGCCGGTGACGTAGTAGACGACGATCCAGATCAGGCCGAGCAGGAAGCAGCCGAGCATCCCGACCACGACACCACGCCCACGGCCCAGTGGGGTCGAGGGGTGCGCGGCGGCCACCAGGCCGGCGAACAGCAGCAGGAAGCCGATCAGGAAGTTCCAGCGACCGAGGTCGCCCATCCAGGCCAGGCTCGTCCCGCCCTTGGCGACGACGAGGTGGACGACGATCCATGCAATGCCCAGCGCGGCGAGGAGCGCGGCGATCGCGGTCCGTACGACGGAGACGCCGACGTCCTGCGCGGCGCCCGGCCGGCCGGTGCTGTTGCGGGTGGTGCGGGGGCTGCTTGCCACGGGTGGCTCCTGGAAGTGGTGCGTCGGGTTCTGGGTTAGCGTAGTAGCCGACCGTCCCACGCACGAAAGCACACCCGACATGGCCCAGGCACCCCGTCGCCCGTTCCGGGCTGCCCGCGTGTCGTGGCGGCTGCTCGCGCCGACGGTGTTCGTGCTGGCCGGACTGCTCTTCGTCACCAGCGCCGTCAGCTCCGGAGGCACCGACCTCCGGGCCGGCGGCTACACCGACCTGGCTGGTCTGGCCAGCTCGCAGCGACGCGAGGTCGAGCAGCTGCGTGCCCGCGCCGCGAAGCTCAACGAGCAGGTCAACGCCCTGTCCGGGGCGTTGGGCAGCCAGGCGCCGAAGAAGCTGCAGGCCAAGGTCGACCGGCTCCGCGGGCCGGTCGGTCTGGACCCCGTGGAGGGCTCGGGCCTGACCGTGACCCTCGACGACGCGCCCCGGGAGGCGCTGAACTCGCTGAACGACCCCAACGTCGACGTCAGCGACCTGCTCGTGCACCAGCAGGACATCCAGGCGGTGGCCAACGCGATGTGGGCGGGCGGCGCCGAGGCGATGACCATCCAGGGCCAGCGGGTCTCGACCACCACCGGCATCAAGTGCGTCGGCAACAGCGTGGTGCTCAACGACGTCCCCTACGCGCCGCCCTACCGGATCAGCGCGATCGGCCCGACCGACGAGATGCTGACCAGCATCGACAGCAGCCGCCAGATCGACTACTACCTGCAGTACGTCGACATCTACGGGCTCGGCTGGGACGTGCAGATCGAGCCGCAGCTGGAGATGCCCGGCTTCACCGGTTCGACCGAGCTCCGCTACGCCCGGCCGGCCGCAAGCCCGAGCTGAGCCGTCACTGCGACGCGGCGGCGTGCTGGTCTCCCCCGGCGTCGGCAGGGTCGGAGTCGGCCCGATGCTCGGCGTGGGGTTGGGCGTGGGGGTGGGTGTCGGTGTCGGCGTCGCGCTGGGCTGCTCGTAGGACGACACCGTGAGGACGATGGTGGTGCCCTGCGGCTGGGAGGTGTAGGCCTCGGGGCTCTGCTTGAGGACCTGTCCCTTCTCCGCGGGGGTCGAGGAGTCGTAGACGATGTCGACGTTGAAGCCGGCCTTCTTGAGCGTGGCGGTCGCCTTGTCCTGCTTCATGCCGACCACGCTCGGCACCTGCTTCGGGCCGGCCGCCCAGTAGACGGTCACCAGCGTGCCGTAGGAGACGCTCTCGGCGGCGTTGGGATCGGTGCTGATCACGGTGCCCGCGTCCTGGTCGGACTTCTGCTTGACCAGCTTCACCTTCAGGCCCTTGCCCTGCAGCTCCTGGCGGGCCTGCTCCTTGTCCTCGCCGATGACGAACGGCACGGTCACGTCGGGCTTGCCCGTCGACACCGTGATGTCGACCGCCTGGTCCGGCGAGACCATCTGCATCGCCTGCGGGTCCTGGGCGATGACGTGGCCGCGCGCGACGTCTTGCGACGCCTCCTTCGAGACCTTGCCCAGGCTCAGCCCCGCGTCGGCGAGCCGCTTCTTGGCCTGCGCCTGGGTCATCTGGATGACGGACGGCACGGAGACGGTCTCCGGCGCGGAGGAGAACAGCTTCGGGCCGACGATGGCCGCGGCGACCAGCAGCGCGAGGATGGCCAGGCCGACGAGGACCAGCGGCCACTTCCTCTGCTTGTCCTCGGCCTCCGGCAGACCTGCCCCCGTCCCGAGGATCGAGGTGGTCGCCTCGGGGCTCTCCCCCGGCAGGAACGACGTCGCGTCGTCGACGGGTACGGCGGGCGCGCTGATCGGCTGCCCGGCGAGGTAGCGATCGATGTCCGCACGCATCGCGGCCGCGCTCTGGTAGCGGTCCTCGATCCGCTTGGCGAGCGCGTTCATGACGATCGCGTCGATCTCCGGGGAGAGGTCGTGGTCGAGGCTCGACGGCGGTGCCGCCTGCTCGCGCACGTGCTGGTAGGCGACGGCGACCGGGCTCTCGCCGACGAACGGCGGACGCCCGGTGAGCAGCTCGTAGAGCAGGCAGCCGGTGGAGTACACGTCGCTGCGGGAGTCCACGGTCTCCCCGCGGGCCTGCTCCGGGGAGAGGTACTGCGCGGTGCCGACCACGGCCGCGGTCTGGGTCATGCTCGACGACGCGTCGGCGACCGCCCGGGCGATGCCGAAGTCCATCACCTTGACGTCGCCGGCGGGGGTGAGCATCACGTTGCCGGGCTTGATGTCGCGGTGGATGATGCCGGCCCGGTGGCTGTAGTCGAGCGCCGAGAGCACGCCGGCGGTGATCTCCAGCGCCCGCTCGGGCAGGATCTTGCGGCCCTCGCGGACGATGTCGCGCAGGGTGCGCCCGGCGACGTACTCCATCACGATGTAGGGCTGCGGCACGTGCGTGCCGTCGGTGGACATCTCCTCGCCGGTGTCGTAGACGGCGGCGATGGCCGGGTGGTTCAGCGACGCGGCGGCCTGGGCCTCACGCCGGAAGCGGGCTTGGAAGGTGGGGTCACTGGCCAGGTCGGTGCGCAACCGCTTGATGGCCACGACCCGTCCGAGCCGGATGTCGGTGCCCTTGCGCACCTCGGCCATGCCGCCGCGTCCCAGCAGCTCGCCGAGCTCGTAGCGCCCGCCGACCCGGGGGCGTTCGGACTGTTCGCTGCTCATCGCTTCTTCTTGCCCTTCCCTTTGCCGTGGGGATGGCCGTGCTCCGGCTGCTTCTTCGCAGGCTTCTTCGCGTGCTTCGGTGGCGGCTGTTTCGGTTGCTGCTGCTTCGGGGCGGCGGTGGGGGGAGCCGGCTGCGTCGCCGGCCGCGGACCCCAGACTGCCAGGCTCACGGTCCGCCCGCGCCGCAACAGTCCGACGGGAGAGACGTCGCCCACCGTGCCGGCCACGTAGGCGCCGCTGTTGGCCTCCGTGGTCTCGCTGACCTTCAGACCCTTGTCCCGCAGCAGCTGGGCGGCGTCGGCCACCGGCATCCCGACGAGGTCGGACCGGAGGACCCGCACCTCGGGCACCGGCGCCTTGCTGCGAGCCGGGCTCGTGGAGGGCCGCTGCTCTCCCGCCGTGCCGGCCGCGCCGTCCCCGCCGGCGAGCGCGGCGAGCGTCCCGACCACCAGCAGCACCCCCACGGCGACGGCCACCCAGGGAAGCCAGCCGGGGAAGCGGCGCGACCGACCCGGGAGCGCGCTGCTCGCCGGCCTGCCGAACACCTGTGTCCCCTCCTCGGCGCCGAGGTGGCCGTCCCCGCCGGGGCGGTCGTGCTCGGCGGCCACGGCGGCGGCCGCGCCCGCGGCGCCCGCACCCGGCACCGCCCCGGAGGGGATCGGCGGCGGGCCCGGGTCGGCTCCCGGCGGCGGCGTTGCGCCCGCACCGCGACGGAGGGCCGCGGTGAAGGCGGCCGCCGAGGGGAAGCGGTCACCGGGCTCTTTGGCCAGCGAGGTCCGCACGACGTAGTGCAGGTGCTCCGGCACCGCGTCGGGGAGCGGCGGCGGTTCCTCGCGCAGGTGCTTGAGCGCGGTCGCGATCGGGGTGTCGCCGTCGAACGGGCGGCGCCCGGCGAGGGCCTCGTAGAGCACGACGCCCAGCGCGTAGACGTCGCTGGCCTTGGTCGCCGGCTTCCCCGCGGCCTGCTCCGGGGAGAGGTACTGCGGGGTGCCGACGATCTGGCCGGTGGCGGTCAGCGACGCGGCGTCGGCGGCGCGGGCGATGCCGAAGTCGGTGATCTTCACGACGCCCTCGGGCGTGACCAGCAGGTTCGCCGGCTTGATGTCGCGGTGCACGATCCCGATCGCGTGCGCGGCCGCCACCGCGTCGCCGGCCTGGCCGACCAGGTCCGCGGCCGTGGCCGGGGGCATCGGCTCGCCGCGCAGCAGCACGGACAGCGGCTCCCCGGGCACGAGCTCCATGACCAGGAACGGGCGAGGCGTGCTGCTGCCGTCGTCGGGGGGCAGCTCGCCGAAGTCGAGGACGGAGGCGACGTTGGGGTGGTCCAGCGCCGCGGCGTGCCGGGCCTCGCTCTGGAAGCGGGCCCGGAAGGTTGGGTCGTCGGCGTACTCGCGCTTGAGGATCTTGACCGCCACCTCCCGCTCGAGCAGCGCGTCGGTGGCGGACCAGACCTCGCCCATCCCGCCGGTCGCGATGCGACGCTCGAGGCGGTAGCGCGGCGTGCCGGGCGGTGGCGGGGTCAGGCTCACTGGTGGATCACGGCTTCCATCACCGACTTCGCGATGGGGGCGGCCAGCCCGCTGCCGGAGATCGCGTTCCGCGCCACGCCGGCGTCCTCGACGATGACCGCGACCGCGACCTGCGGGTCGTCGGCCGGCGCGAACGAGACGAACCAGGCGTACGGCGGGCGGTTCGGCGCGCTCTGCGCAGTGCCGGTCTTGCCGGCCACCTTCATGCCCGGGATCTGGGCGGTGGTCCCGGTGCCGTGGTCGACGACCTCGATCATCATCTGGGTCAGGTTGCGCGCCACCGACGCGCTGACCGCGTTCGTGCGCAGCGGCTCGGGGTTGGTCTTGTCGAGCACGGACACGTCGGGGGCCCGGACCTCGTCGACGAGGTAGGGCCGCATGACCGTGCCGCCGTTGGCGATGCCCGCGGCCACCATGCGCCATCTGCAGCGGGCTGGCGGCCACCTCGTACTGCCCGATCGCGGAGAGCGCGGTCTGCGGCGCGTCCGGGGCGGGCGGGAACCGGCTGACCGCCTGCCCCGGCAGGTCCTCGAGGTAGTGCTGCCCGAACCCGAACTTCTGGGCCTGTTCGCGCAGCGCGTCGGCGCCGAGCTGGAGCCCCACGGAGCCGAAGGAGACGTTGCAGGAGACCATCAGCGCCTGGGTCAGCGTGATGCGGTCGCCGCCACAGGTGCTGCCGTTCTCGTTGACCAGGTTGGTGGTGGTCTGCGGCAGGTCCAGGCTGGCGCCGCCCTTGACGATGGTGTCCGGGGTGTACTTCCCGCTCGACAGCGCCGCTGCGGCGGTCACCAGCTTGAACGTCGAGCCGGGCGGGTAGACCTCCTGGATCGCCCGGTTGAGCATCGGGTTGTCCGGGTTGCCGCTGATCTTCTTGTAGGCCTTCTGCACCGCGCCGAAGTCGTGCGAGGCGAGCTTGTTCGGGTCGTACGACGGGCTGCTGACCATCGCGAGGATCTTGCCCGAGCGCGGGTCGAGCGCCACCACGGCACCCTGGGTGTGGTCGCCGAGCTTGTGCAGGCCGTCGAACGCCGCGGTCTGCGCCTTGGGGTCGAGGGTGAGCGTGACCGAGCCGCCCTTGGTCTGGTCGTTGCGCAGCAGGTCCACGACGCGGTTGCCGAACAGGCGCGGGTCGCTGCCGGACAGGATGTCGTTCTGCGTGGCCTCGATGGCCCGGCGGCCGTAGATGTAGGAGTAGAAGCCGGTGGCCGGCGCGTACTTCAGCGGTTCCGGGTAGGTGCGGAGGTACTTGTACTGGTCCTTGACCGGCTTGCTCCGCGCGATCGGCTTGCCGCTGACCAGGATCGGCCCGCGCTCGCGGGAGTACTCCGCGTCGCGGACCCGCTTGTTGTCCGGCCGCGAGTTCAGCGAGCCCGCCTCGACGTACTGCAGGTAGGTCGAGTTCAGCAGCAGGGCCAGGAACAGCAGCATGCAGAAGATCGCCAGCGTGCGGATGGGCTTGTTCATCGGGGCCCCCGGCACGGTGGGAGCGCGGCAAGCAGCCTGGTGGGGTGGTTCATCGCATCATCACCACCGCGGTGGCGTCGTCGTCGGGACTGGTCAGCTCGGGCAGCGGCCGGCGGGCCTGGTCGGAGATCCGCAGCAGGAGGGCGATGATCGCCCAGTTCGCGACCAGCGACGAGCCGCCGTAGGACAGGAACGGGGTGGTCAGGCCAGTCAGCGGGATCAGCTTGGTGACGCCGCCGATGACCACGAACACCTGAAGGGCGAACACGACCGCCAGACCGGTGGCCATCAGCTTGCCGAAGGAGTCACGGCACACCAGCGCGGCGCGCAGGCCGCGCTCGACGATCACGCCGTAGAGCACGATCACCGCCATCACCCCGGTCAGCCCGAGCTCCTCGCCGATCGAGGCCACGATGAAGTCGGAGTAGGAGAACGGGATCAGGGTGGGGTCGCCCTGGCCGAGACCGCGGCCGACGAGCCCGCCCCAGGCCATGCCGTACATCCCCTGGATGATCTGGTAGGCGCTGTCGGTGTGGAACGGGTCCAGCCAGGCGTGCACGCGTGCCTGGACGTGCCCGATCAGCAGGTAGCTGAGGTAGGAGCCGGCCCCGAAGAGGGCGGCGCCGACGACCAGCCAGCCGGCCCGCTCGGTCGCGACGTACAGCATCACCAGGAAGAGGCCGAAGAACAGCAGCGAGGAGCCCAGGTCGTTCTGGAAGACCAGGATCGCGAGGCTGCCCAGCCACATCGCCAGGATCGGGCCGAGGTCGCGACCGCGGGGGAAGTCGATGCCGGCGAACCGCTTGCCGGCGAGGGCGAGCGCGTCGCGGTGCACGACGAGGTAGCCGGCGAAGAAGATCACGAGGCAGACCTTGGCGATCTCCCCCGGCTGGAAGCTCATCGGGCCGAGCCGGATCCAGATCCGGGCGCCGTTGATGTTGGTGCCGAGCACCGGCATCAGCGGCATCACCAGCAGCAGCAGCGCGGCGAAGGCGAAGGTGTAGGTGAACGCCTGGAGCTGCCGGTGGTCGCGCACCAGGAGCAGCACGGCCACGAAGAGCGCCACCCCGATGGTCATCCAGGTCAGCTGCGGCCCGGCGAACGTGTGCGCGTCCTTGTTGTCCTGGAGGTTGGCCAGGTCGATGCGGCGGATCACGGCGAGCCCGAGCCCGTTGAGCGCGGACACGATGGGCAGCAGGACGGGGTCGGCGTACGGCGCGACGAAGCGGACCACGACGTGGCAGCCGATCACCAACGCGGCCAGCCAGCCGCCGTAGCGGACGATGTCGCTCGGCACCTCGCCCTTCACGCCGAGGCCGACCGCGGCGTAGGCACCGATGCCGACGACCAGGCTCAGCACGAGCAGGAACAGCTCGGCGCCGCGCCGCCGGCGGTGCGTGAAGCCGCGGGAGGGGTGGGTCGGGGGGTTGAAGGCGCTCACTGGGCCGCCTTGGTGATGCAGTCCGGCGGCGCGAGGGTCGGTGACGGGCTCGCGGAGGGCGTGGCGCCCTGGGTCGAGGACGGCGCCGACGACGGCACCCCGGTGCGCGAGCCGGAGGGCGTCGCGGTCGGCTTCGGCGTGGTCTTCGCGGTGGCCTTGCCGCTCGGCAGGTCGCTCGCCTTCGGGGTCGCCGTCGGGCTGGGCTCGGGGGACGGGCAGGCGGTGGCGACCGTGCGCAGCCGGTCCACGATGTCGTCGGCGTCGTTGCGGCTCTTGGCGGCGATGCCGTCGCGGACCTGCTCGGCGGTGTACTCGTCGAGCGACTGCAGGGTGATCTCACTGGCGGCGACCGGCGTGTGCATGGTCACGCCGGGGATCTCGGCCTCCACGCCGCGGAAGACCACCACCTTGTTGCCGGCGGCGGCGACGTAGTACTGCCGCTGCGACCACCGGTAGGCGAACGTCAGCGCCACCGCCAGGACCACCAGCAGCGCGACGAGCAGCGCGATCCGCCGGGCCCACTTGAAGCGGCGCGGCGGGCGCGGGGCGTAGCGCAGCTCCTCCGGGTCGATCTCCTCGTCGGCGCCGGGCACGGGGTCGAGCTCGCCGGTGTCCCCGCTGCGATGCCCGCGGAACAGGCTCTTGGCCACCCCGCCCGCACCCCGACGGGGTTGGTCCGCGGCGGCGCCGACCAGCATCGGGCCGGTCGCCGCGGCCGCGCCCTCGGGATCCACGGCCTCGTCGGCCGAGACGACGTCGGCCACCACGCAGGTGACGTTGTCGGAGCTGCCGGCCTCCAGCGCGGCGCGGATCAGCTCCACCACCGCGTAGTCGACGCTGCCGCTGGAGAGGATGTCGGTGAGCCGGTCCGGGTCCAGCACACCGGAGGCGCCGTCGCTGCACAGCAGGATCCGGTCGCCCGCCGACAGCTCGACGTCGAACAGGTCGGGGTCGGTCTCGTGGACGCCGTCGACCGCACGCAGGATCAGGTTGCGGTGCGGGTGGGTCCGGGACTCCTCCTCGGTGATCCGGCCCTCGTCGACCAGGCTCTGCACGAACGTGTGGTCCTTGGTCAGCTGCGACAGCACCCCGTCGCGCAGCAGGTAGCCGCGGCTGTCACCGACGTGCCCGACGGTCAGCTTGTGGCCGTCGAAGAGCGCGGCGGTGACCGTCGTGCTGGTGCCGTCGAGCTCGGGGTTCTCCTCGACCAGCTCCGCGATCCGGTCGTGCGCGCGGTGGATCGCCCCGGCCAGCGCCTCGTGGGTGTCCTCCGGGGCCGGGGCGTCGAGCCGGCGCAGGATCTGGACCGCGGTGCTGCTCGCGACGTCGCCGCGAGCCGCTCCGCCGACGCCGTCGGCGACCATCAGCAGGTGCGGGCCGGCGAACCCGGAGTCCTGGTTGTCCTTGCGCACGCGTCCCACGTCCGAGAGCGCGGCGTACCTGAGGGTCAGCGTCTGGTCCATGAGGGGCCGTCTACTTCCTCAGTTCGAGGGTGGTCTTGCCGATCCGGATCTGGGTGCCCAGGGTGAGCGTCGTGGGCTGGGTGAGCCGGGTGGCGCCGACGTAGGTGCCGTTGGTGGAGCCGAGGTCCTCGACGAACCACTGGTCGCCGGAGGCGGCGATGCGGGCGTGGCGGGTCGAGACGTAGTCGTCGTCGAGGCGGATCGCCGCGTCGGTGCCCCGGCCGATCAGCAGCGGGGCGGCCTCGAGCGAGAACGTCTCGCCCTGGTTGGCGCCCTCGGTGATCAGGACGTGGGTGGGCGCGCCGCGCGGACGGCGGGGCGGCCGGGCCCGGTTGCGGGCGGCCTGCTTGTCGGTGCGCCGCTCGGCCCGGCGGTCGGCCCGCGGTGTCGAGTCGACGCGCGCCCCGAACATGTCCGAGCGGATGACCGAGATCGCCGAGAGGACGAAGATCCACAGGATCGCCAGGTAGGCGAACCGGATCAGCATGAGCGTCAGCTCAGACACCGCGACCGCCCCCGCTGTCCGGCACGAAGTGCACCTGCAGGGTGGTGTTGCCGATCTTGATGGTGGCTCCGTGCTCGAGCAGGGCCTGCTCCACGCGCTGCCCGTTGACCAGCATGCCGTTGGTCGAGCCGAGGTCGACCACGCTCACCTGAGGAGTCCCGTTCAGCTCCCCCGAGCCCGGGTAGACCCGGAACTCCACGTGCCGGCGCGAGACGCCGGGGTCGTTGATGCGCAGGTCCGCGTCGTGGCCGCGGCCGACCACGAGGCCCGGCGGGTCGAGCGGGTGCCGCATGCCGTTGACCTCGAGCAGCACCCGGGCGCGCCGTACGGCGGTGTCGGTGACCTCGTGGCCGGCGCTCGGAGTGACCTTGGCCAGCGCGGAGCTGCGCACCCGGAACCGCCCCGTGGTCAGGTCCTGGCCCTCGGTGAAGTCGATGGTGACCGGGCCGGTGAAGACGTAGGACTGCTCCTCGGCGTGCTCGCGCAGCATGTCGGTCAGCTCCTCGGCCAGCGTCGAGGAGTACGGCGCGAGGCGCTCGTGGTCAGCCGGAGAGAGCTCGACGTGGAACTGGTTGGGGACCAGCCGGCGGTCGCGGGAGAGGATCTGCGCGGAGCTGTCGACCTCGCGCTGCAGCGCGGCGGCCACCTCGACCGGCTGGACGTTGCTGCGGAAGGCCTTGGCGAACGCCCCCGAGACGAGCTGCTCGAGACGGTTCTCGAACCGCTGGAGCATTCCCATGGGCCCTCCTCTCTGTTCGTGCGTGCGTCCTACCCTGCTGTTCTGCCGCGAACCAGACTCCTTGCATGGCAAGCATCACCGGCGGCCCCCGGCGCTCCCGACGATCGTAACGGGCCGACCGGCACGGCAACGCACCGGTGACCGCCCCGGTTTGGGGCCGTCGCGGCAAGTGGGATAGCCTAGGCCCGCTTCAAGCGCGAGTGGCGGAATAGGCAGACGCGCACGGTTCAGGTCCGTGTGCCCGAAAGGGCGTGGGGGTTCAACTCCCCCCTCGCGCACCAGCACATAGCACGAACAACGAGTGAGGACCGGGCCCGGCGGGCCCGGTCCTCACTCGTTCCGGTGCTTGTTCCCCGCTCCGTCCGGGGCGGCTCGGACGCCGCCGGGGTACGACCCCTGTGGGAGCATGCCCTCCATGCCTGAGCGGTCCGACCTGCCCGACGTGACTGAGCTGTCCGAGGTGCCTGATCGGCCGCGCCCGGCGGCGGCCTCATCCGGCCGGTCCAGCGACGCCCCGGTGGTGCGCGGCCGCCGGAACCTCCAGCACAAGAGGTCCTCACAGGTCACCGTCGAGCCGCCGGTGTGGTTCATGGGCCCGACGGTCTCGGCGACGCGGACCCGGATCGGTGCCTTCAGCTACTTCATGGGCGGCGTGGTCGACCACTGCGCTTCGATCGGGCGGTACTGCTCGGTGGCCGCCGACGTGCGCATCGGCGAGCCGGACCATCCGGTGCGCTGGCTGAGCACCTCGCCCTTCCAGTACGACGGCAACCGGTTCGGGTGGCACCTGGCCGCCGACGACTGCGGGATCCACGAGCCGGAACGCGGGCCACGGGACACCTTCCGCAAGGGCCCGGTGGTCATCGGCAACGACGTGTGGGTCGGGGCGGGGGTCACCGTGCTGCGCGGCGTGAGCGTCGGTGACGGTGCGGTGCTTGCCGCCGGGGCGGTGGTGACCCGCGACGTCGCGCCGTACTCCATCGTCGGCGGGGTGCCGGCGCGCGAGATCGGACGGCGCTTCGACGACGCGACTGTGGATGCGCTGCGTGAGCTGGAGTGGTGGCGGTTCGCCCCCAACCAGCTCGACGGGATCGCCTTCGACGACGTGCCGCTACGCGCTCGACCAGCTGCGCGACCGGCTGGCGCAGGGTCTGGAGCCCTACGCGCCGCCCACCGAGGTGCTGGTCGCCCATCCGG
This sequence comes from uncultured Actinomycetota bacterium, assembly GCA_963816325.1. Classification (GTDB taxonomy): domain Bacteria; phylum Actinomycetota; class Actinomycetes; order Propionibacteriales; family Nocardioidaceae; genus Nocardioides_B. The sequence goes on from CAWFKC010000026.1 coordinate 14,431, forward strand.
TCGGGCGCAAGGGCGCCGGTGGTGCCCGGAGTACGGGGGCGGCTGGGCCGGCTGGGGCGACTGGGGCGGCTGAGGCGGCTGAGGCGCGGTCCGGACCCCGGAGAGGGCTGTTCGGCCGGCGTCGCTGACGCGGCCGGCCCGGAAGGCGTCCGACCCCGGGCGGGGGCACGTGTGAAAGCTCTCTGCCCCGGCGGGCCGGAATTTCGCCGGACAAGTGGTTTGGCCCCCCGGAACGACGGGCAGACGTGGGGCTACGCCGGTCGGACACACGACCGGCTACACCACACACCGGTGGCTGACTCGAGAAAACGTGGTCGGTGCTCGCCCCTCACAAAGGAAGCGGCTTCCGAATGACTTCAACGTCCCCCGTCGACTCCACTGCCGCCAGCGCAGTGGACAGTGCATCCACTCTCGGTGGCGCGCCGGCGGCGCGCCAGGACCGCACGGCGTTGACGAACCGCCTGCTCGAGCAGGCGCTCGCGACGACCGACGAGGTGGAGCGCAAGCGTCTTCGCGACGAAGTGATCGTCCTCAACTCCGGCATCGCCCACGCGATCGCGACCCGCTACCGCGGCCGCGGCGTCGGCAGCGAGGACCTGACCCAGATCGCCTTCTTGGGCATGTGGAAGGCGGTCCAGCGGTTCGACCCCTCCTTCGGCCGCGACTTCCTCTCCTACGCGGTGCCCACGATCAAGGGCGAGATCAAGCGCTACTTCCGCGACAACGGCTGGGCGGTTCGCCCGCCGCGGCGCATCCAGGAGATCCAGGGCAAGGTCTCCTCCGCGCTCGAGGAGCTCACCCAGGACCTCGGCCGGAGCCCTAAGCCCAGGGAGGTCGCCCAGTTCCTCGAGGTCCCGCTCGAGGACGTGGTCGAGGCGCTGTCCACCGACGGCTGCTTCACGCCCACCTCGCTCGACACACCCGTCGGCGCCGAGGAGTCCGGCACCCTCGGTGAGCTGATCAGCGACACCGATGAGGAGATGTCGGCCGCCGAGGCGCGCGTCATGCTCGCGCCCGCCGTACGCTCCCTCAGCGAGCGGGACCAGCGGATCCTGTACCTCCGCTTCTTCAAGCAGTGCACCCAGGAGCAGATCGCCCAGGACATCGGCGTCACCCAGATGCAGGTCTCCCGGCTGCTCGCGCGCATCCTCAAGGACCTGCGCGGCCAGCTCGCCTGACACCTGGTCCCCGGCCGTCGGGGCCCGACCGCGCGCCAGCGGCACCGGGCGCCGACGAGCCGAGGTAGGGCGGCGGATGTCGGCGCGCGGAAGTGGGCACTGTGCGGACATGAGCCCCTCCCTCTCCCCCGGCGTCCTCTTCGACATCGACGGCACCCTGCTCGACACCAACTACCTGCACGTGGTCGCGTGGTGGCGGGCCTTCCGCGACACCGGGTACGACGAGGTGGACATGGCCTCGATCCACCACTCGATCGGGCAGTCCAGCCCCGAGCTGGTGGAGCGGCTGGTTGGCCGCACCGACGAGGACACCGTCGAGGCGCACACCCGGCGGTTCCAGGACCTGCAGCCGCTGGCCGAGGCCCTCCCGCGGGCCCGGGCGCTGGTGCGCGCGTGCGACCGGCTGGGTCGGACCGCCGTCTACGCCACCAGCGCCAAGGCGTCCGACCTGGACTGGATGCTGCCGATGATCGGCGCCGGCGACGCCGTCGCGGGCGTCACCAGCTCCGCGGACGTCGACCAGTCCAAGCCCGATCCCGACATCCTGCACATCTCGATGGACAAACACGGCCTCGACCCGGACCGTACCGTGGTCGTCGGGGACACCGTGTGGGACATCGGCGCCGCCAAGAACGCCGGCCTGCCCTGCATCGGGCTGCGCTGCGGCGGGATCTCCGAGGACGAGCTGCGCGATGCCGGCGCCGCCGAGGTGTACGACGCGCCCGCGGACCTGCTCACCCGGCTCGAGGAGTCCCTGTTGCGCCTGGAGCGTTAGTTGAGCTTGGCGTTGTCGAACGTCGCGGGCCGGTGCAGCAAGGTGGCCCGGTCGAACGGCCACACGATGGCCCAGACCTTGCCCACCACGTCGTTGTCCGGCACCGTGCCGCCGCCGGGGAGGTCCTGGTGGAAGCGCGAGTCGGCGCTGTTGGACCGGTTGTCGCCCATCACCCACAGCCGGCCCCGCGGGACGTGCACGTCGAAGCTGCGGTCCGACGGCCTCGCCCCGGGCATCACGTAGCTCTTCTCGTCCAGCGGCACCCCGTTGACGGTGATGCGGCCCCGGGCGTCGCAGCACTTGACGTGGTCGCCGCCCACGCCGATGACCCGCTTCACGAGGTGACCGCCGGTCGGGTACAGCCCCACGTCGGAGAGCACCTTCTGCACCGGCGTCAGGTTCTGCACGCCCTCGGCGCCGAGCCAGCGGCCACCCGGGTCGTCGAACACCACCACGTCGCCGCGCTGCACCTGCCCGGTCCAGTAGGACCACTTCTCGACCAGGATGCGGTCGTTGTCGACGAACAGGGGCCGCATCGAGCCCGACGGGACGAAGAACATCTGGACGAAGAACGTCTTGATGACGGCCGAGACCACCAGCGCCACGACCAGCAGCAGCACGGTCTCCAGCCACAGCGGCAGCCCCCGGCGCCTGGTGTCGGTCGCGTGACGCGGGCTGGTCATGCGGTGGAGCCTATGCCACCGCGCCGAACCCGCCACGCGACGGTCCCGGGGGGCGTCCGCGGCGGTCCGGACAGATCGAGTGAGGGGGTTCACAGGTCGGCCTCTCGCTGCTACTTTACAAACCATCAGTGTTTGTAAAGCACGGTCGTCGAGACCATGGAGGCAGCCATGACGACGTTGAACCCGAGCCGGACCGGCGCCACGGTCCCCGCGGGCTCCACCGAGACCTGGAAGGACAAGAAGCGCTACCTGTGGCTCTTCGGCCTGGTGGTGCCCTCGCTGGCCTTCGGTGCCTGGGGCCTGCACGCACTCACCGGCTGGACGGTGGTCTGGTACCTCGGCCCGATCGTGGTCTTCGGCGTCGTCCCGGTCATCGACCTCGTCGCCGGCCTCGACCGCAGCAACCCGCCGGACGACGTGCTCGAGGCGCTGGAGAAGGACCGCTACTACCGCTGGATCACCTACCTGTTCCTGCCGATCCAGTACGCCGCGCTGGTGTGGGCCTGCTGGATGTTCACCCAGGACTCGATGGGCCTCGCCGACAAGATCGGCCTGGCGCTCTCGATCGGCACGATCGCCGGGATCGGCATCAACACCGCGCACGAGCTCGGGCACAAGAAGGAGTCCCACGAGCGCTGGCTGGCCAAGATCGCGCTGGCGCAGAGCTTCTACGGGCACTTCTACATCGAGCACAACCGCGGCCACCACGTCCGGGTCGCCACCCCGGAGGACCCGGCCAGCTCGCGGGTGGGGGAGTCGCTCTACGCCTTCCTCCCGCGCACGGTCACCGGTTCGCTGCGCAGCGCGTGGCGGCTGGAGAAGCCGCGCTTCGCGCGCCGGGGCAAGAGCCACTGGTCGATCCGCAACGACGTGCTGAACGCCTGGCTGATGTCGCTGGTGCTGTGGGCCGGTCTGCTGGCTGTCTTCGGTGTGGGCATCCTGCCCTTCCTGGTGATCCAGGCCGCGGTCGGGATCTGGCTCCTGGAGGTGGTGAACTACCTCGAGCACTACGGCATGCGCCGCCAGCGCACGGGCCCGGACGGCACCGGTCGCTACGAGCGGGTGCTGCCCTCGCACTCGTGGAACAGCAACAACATCGCGACCAACGTGCTGCTCTACCACCTGCAGCGGCACAGCGACCACCACGCGAACCCGACCCGCCGCTACCAGAGCCTGCGCGACTTCGAGGAGTCTCCGGTGCTGCCCACCGGCTATGCCGGGATGATCCTGCTGGCGACGGTTCCGCCGCTGTGGCGCCGGGTGATGGACAAGCGGGTGCTCGCGCACTTCGACGGCGACATCTCCCGTGCGAACGTCCACCCGCCGAAGCGGACGAAGGTGCTGCGCCGCTACGGCGTGCGTCCGGAGCAGGAGCGGCGCGCGGCATGAGCGTCTACGCCTGCCCCGGCTGCGGCTACGAGTACGACGAGGAGCGCGGCGACGAGCGCGAGGGCTTCGCGCCGGGCACCCGCTGGTCCGACGTACCCGACGACTGGTTCTGCCCCGACTGCGGCGTACGCGACAAGGTCGACTTCGAGCCCGTCTGAACCCGCCGAGGGGTCATCACCAACTGCCCTGTCTCACCGGCGTGTCACCACCTCTGCGACCCCTCGCCGTGACCGCCGGCCTACGGGCGGCACCGGGCCCGGACCGTAGACTCGGCGGCATGTCCTCTCCCGTCACGGTCCCGCATGCGGTCCGGGAGCGACTGGTCGAGGCTGCCGCCGGCATCACCTGCGAGTCGGGCTGGTCGGCGGTGACGATGGGCAAGGTGGCCGGCCGGGCCGGAGTGAGCCGGCAGACCGTCTACAACGAGCTCGGCTCGAAGCCGGCGCTCGGCCAGGCGATGGTGCTGCGCGAGCTCGAGCGGTTCCTCGCCGCGGTGGAGGAGGAGCTCGACGGCCACGACGACCTGGTCGAGGCGATCCGGTCGGCGGCGCGCCGGATCCTGGTCATGGCCCGCGCGAACCCGCTGCTGCACGCCGTGCTCGCCTCCGCGCACACCGCGGCCCCCGACGGTGCGGGCGGCTCCGGGTCGAGCGGCGGTGGGAGCGCCGACCTGCTGCCGTTCCTCACCACCGAGGCCGAGCCGCTGATCGGCGCCGCCAAGGAGGTGATCGCCCGGCGGGTGCCGGGGCGCTACCCCGACCTCGGGCTCGACGCCGCCGAGCTCGACGTCGCGATCGACGCGATCGTGCGGCTGGTGCTCAGCCACGTGATGCAACCGGGTGCGGACCCGGAGACGACCAGCGACGGGCTGGCTTGGATCGTCGCGCGGGTGCTCGGCCGGCCGGTGCGGCGCGCGCACTGATCCCGCCGCTGGCGGCCCCTGACCGGTCGCGCGTCGGTGGTTCCGGCAGTCGGCCGACCCCGGACCCGTGGCCGGTTGCCAGCCGGCGGGCGTGAGGCGCCAGGTGCCGAGCGCCGGGTGGCGGGCGTCAGGTGCCTGGTGTCGCCCCGGGCGGAGGACCCGCGTCGGGCATCCCCTCGAGCTTCTCGGCCGTCGGTCCGCCGGTCGCCCCGTCTGCGTCGTCGTCCTCGCCCGGGTTCTTCGCCAGCGGGTTGTCGTCGCTGGGACGCAGGTCCTCCGGGAGCTGGTCGTCGGTGATGCCCGGCTCCGGGTCCCGCTCGCTGCTCGCGTCGCTCATGGAGCAGCGGTACCCACTCGTGGTGGCCGTCACGCCCGCGCCCGCGCGCCTGAGCCCGACGCTCCGGCACGACGCTCCGGCACGGCGCTCCGGCACACGGGCAGCCGCGCACCCCCGGCACCCGGGTATCCGGACGCTCAACGGCCCCGGCAGCCCCGGCGGCCTACGCAGAAGGGCCGGGGCCGCCCGGGCTTCGGGTCGGTTGCGGGCAGGTCGGCTGCCGCCCGCGCGGGATCACTTCGGGGGCATCAGCACCGAGTCGATGAGGTAGACGGTCGCGTTCGCGGTGTGCACGCCGCCGCAGATGACGTGGGCGTCGTTGACCATCAGGTTGTCACCGGAGCCGGTCACCTTCACCGCGTCGCCCTCGACGGTCTTGTGCGAACCGGTCACCTCCGACGGTGAGAGCTGCCCCGGCACCACGTGGTAGGTCAGCACCGTCTGCAGTGTGTCGGCGCCCGAGGGCTGGCTCAGCGCCTTGACGGTCTTCTTCGGCAGCTGGGCGAACGCGTCGTCGACCGGGGCGAAGACGGTGAACTCACCGCCGTTGAGCGTGTCGACGAGGTTGACCTTCGGGTTGAGCTGGCCGGAGACCGCGGCGACCAGCGTGGTGAGCAGCGGGTTGTTGCTCGCGGCGGTGGCGACCGGGTCCTGCGCCATGCCCTGGACCGAGCCGGCGCCGTTCGGCACCTGCTTCGCGTAGTCGGCACAGCCCGGGCCCACCAGGTCGGCGGCGGGGTCCATCGTCGTGCCGGCGCGGTGCTGGGGGAGGCGTCCGCCGACATGGTGGAACCGGCGGAGGAGGACTCATCGGCGCTGCTGCTGCTGCCGCAGGCGGCGGTCAGGGACAGGGCGGACACGACGGCGACGGCGGTCGCGACCTTCTTGATGGAGCGCATGGCGCTTCCTTTCTGGGGAGGGAGGGGGAGGGGAACTTCCTTGTGCTACAGGTGATTCGTCCCGTTTGTCGGGATGGATGGGTCAGCCGACGGTGACGTTGACGCTGTGCCAACCGGTGGCGCCGTCGGGGGCGATCGGCGTGCGCGTGGAGGTCTGGGTGCGGCCGGTCCGGTCGGTGGCGCGCACCTGGAGGGCGTGGGTCCCCGGCGTGGCGTCCCAGTCCCAGACCCACTGCCGCCAGGTGTCGATGCCGTCCTCGGCCGCCAGCCGGGCTCCCTGCCAGGGACCGCCGTCCACGCGGACCTCCACCTCGGCGACCCCGCGGTCCTGGGCCCAGGCGACGCCGGCGACCCGGACTCGCCCGGCCGACAGGTGCGCGAACGGCCGGGGTACGTCGATCCGCGAAGCGGTCTTGATCGGCGCCTGGGCGGCGTAGCCCCGCGTGGTCCAGTAGGCCCGGAAGTCGGCGAACCGGCTGACCTCGAGGTCGACGAGCCACTTGGTCGCCGAGACGTAGCCGTAGAGGCCCGGTACGACGAGGCGGGCCGGGAACCCGTGCGCGAGCGGGAGCGGCTCGCCGTTCATCGCCACCGCGACCATCGCGCCGCGCTCCGGGTCCAGCAGCGCCGGCAGCGGCGTGCCGGCCGTCCAGCCGTCGGCGCTGGTGGACCGGACCGCGTCGGTGCCGGGGCGCACGCCGGCCTCACGGAGCAGGTCCCGCACCGGTACGCCGATCCAGGTGGCGTTCCCGACGTACCCGCCGCCGACGGGGTTCGACACGCAGGTCAGCGTGATCCGGCGCTCGACCAGCCGCCGGGAGAGCAGGTCGTCGAAGGCCAGCGCGAGCGGGCGCTCGACCCGGCCGTGGACCCGCAGCCGCCAGCCGTCGAGGGGCACGTCGGGCACCTGGAGCGCGGTGTCGACCCGGTAGAAGTCCTTGGTCGGAGTGAGGTACGGCGTCAGGCCGGCCACGTCGAGGCTCGCGCCCGCCGGAACCGGTGGCGCCGGCCGGGCAGGACGCGGGATGCGGACCGCGGCCCGGGAGACTGCGGCCGCCGCGCTGCCCAGCCCGCGGGAGAGCACCCCGCCGGCGGCGGCCACCGCGCCGACCACGACCGCCGCCCGGAGGAATCCACGCCGGTCGAGCGCGGTCCGGGTCGAGCCGGCCGCGACCGGGAGCGCGTCGGGGCCTGTGCCGGCGGGGCGTCGCAGCGGGCGCAGCAGGGCGAGCAGGGCACCGAGGCCGACCACCACGAGGGTGAGCACCGGGAGCAGCCGCACGGCCGGGCGCGCGGTCGCGACCCGGTCGGTGAGCGTGGCGACGGCGGCCACCGCGCTGAGCAGCACGAACGCGCCCACCGCGACCCGTGGCCGGCGGGCGCCGAGCCCGCCGGCGAGGGCGGCGAGCACGGCGACGGTCGCCACGACCCCGAGCACCAGCACCTGCTTGTCGGAGGAGCCGAACGCCTCGATCGCCCACTCCTTGACTGGGCGGGGAGTGGCGTCGACGGCCCGGTCGGCTACCGCGAGCACCGGTGAGGTGACGCCGGGCAGCGGGGCCGCCACGGCCCGGGCACTGAGCACGGCGGCGGCGCCGGCGAGCAGACCCGCGGTGGCGCCGGCGGCGCGGGTGACGCGAGTGCTGCTGGGGCGGTGGGGCGGCACGGTGCTCATGTGTGCGGTTCGGTGCGGGCTTCCCCGGGGATGGGCCGCGGACCCGGTCGCGCGACCGGCACCGACCCGATGCGCAGTCGAGACGCCCGGGAGAGCTCGCCGCGCTGTCCCTCCGGCTAACGGCGGTTGTGGTGCTCCACGACCTGGCGGGCGACGTCGGCCATCTTGAGGTTCATGTCCATCGAGGCCTGGCGCAGCAGCCCGAACGCGGCCTGGTCGTCGATGCCGTGGAAGGCCATCATCAGGCCGATCGCCTTGCCGATCTCGCGGTTGCTCTCCAGGCCGGCGCGCAGGGTGCGGGCGTCCTCGCGCTGGTGTGCCGCCTGCAGCGCCACGGAGGCGAACGACGCCACCACCATCGCCTGGTGCAGCGAGACCTCGCTCAACGCGTGCGGCCGGTCGGAGAGCAGGTTCAGTGCGCCGACCTTCGTGTCGCTGATCCGCAGCTGCACACCGGCCATGCCGCGCACCGACGTCTCGGCGAGGATCCGCTCGGCGAGGCTGGGCCAGCGGCAGGCCTCGTCGAGGGCGGGCTCGAGGTAGGGCAGGTCGGCCTCGATCGCCTCCACGCACGGTCCCTCGGACAGCTCGCGCTCCATCCGGTCGATGGTGCCGGCGATGTCGTCCGTGGCGCACGCAGTGGTGAACCGGTCGTGGTCCCGCAGCATCAGGCTGGCCCGGTCGCAGCCGGGCACGACGCGGCGGGTCGCCTCGCAGAGGGCGGCGTGGATGCGGGCGAAGTCGTCGCCTGCGTAGACCACGTCCGACATGCTGCGAAACAGGTCGACGGTCTCGCGGGGCGGTGAGGGTGACATCGTCGTTGTTCGCCTCCGCTCACGGGCATCGGTGGTCGGGACACCCGCGTCGCTGCTAGTCCGGGATCATCCATTCTGTCACGCGGCCCTGAGCCGCCCGCGCCGCCGCCGCTCGGGGACCTTGCCACGGCCGCCCCGGGCCCGGCGGGCATACTCGGGCCGTTGTCGTCATCGGTGAGGAGAAGGTCCATGCGCTCAGTCCAGGTCCAGCGGCTCGTCGGCCCGCGCGGCGTCGAGGTGGTCGACGTACCCGAGCCGGACGCCGACGGGAAGGTCCTCGTGGAGGTGCACGCCCTCGGCGTCAGCTGGCCGGACCTGCTGCTGAGCCGCGGCGAGTACCAGCTCAAGCCGGAGGTCCCCTTCCAGCTCGGTGTCGACTTCGCGGGCGTGGTGCGCGCGGCGCCTGAGGGCTGCGGGCTCGCCGCGGGGGACCGGGTGGCCTGCTGCCTGCCGTACGGCGGGGGCGCCGACCTCGTCGCGGTGGACGTCGAGAGCGTCTTCCCGCTGCCCGACGAGGTCGACTTCACCGCCGCCGCGGCGATCCCGATGAACTACCTGACCGCGCAGTTCGCCCTCGCCACCCGCGCCGGCCTCCGGGAGGGCGAGACCGTCCTCGTGCACGGCGCCGCCGGTGGCGTGGGCACCGCGACGATCCAGGTCGCCAAGGGGTACGGCGCGCGCACCATCGGCGTGGTCTCCACCGAGGAGAAGGCCGAGGTCGCGCGCGCGGCGGGTGCCGACGAGACCGTGCTCGTCGACGACTTCCTCGCCGGCGTCAAGAAGGTGACCGGCGGCGCGGGGGTGGACGTGGTCGTCGACGTGGTCGGCGGCGACCTGATGATCGACTCGCTTCGGTCGCTGGCGCCGCTGGGCCGGCTGCTCGTCGTCGGCTTCACCGCCGGCGCGATCCCCCAGGTCAAGGTGAACCGGCTGCTGCTGAACAACATCGACGTGCGCGGCGTCGGCTGGGGCGCCTACGCGATGACCCGTCCGGGCTACATGCGCCGGCAGTGGGACGAGCTGGTACCGATGATGCGCTCGGGCGTGATCGCGCCGCCGGTCGGGACCGTCTACCCGGTCGCCGAGGTCTCGCAGGCGCTGCTGGAGATGGCCGACCGGAAGGTGCTCGGCAAGACCGTCCTCACCCTTCGCTGACCGGCCCGCGCCTCCGCGGGGTCGGCCTCAGCCGGTGGCCAGGTCCTGGTAGTCGGGGTGCTTCTCCAACCACGACTTGATGAACGGGCAGGCCACGGCCACCTCGGCGTCGATGGCGCGCAGCTCGTCGAGCACCCCACGGACCAGCGCGCTGCCCACGCCGCGGCCCTCGAAGGCGTCGTCGACCTCGGTGTGCACCAGGTCGACGGTGTCCCCGCGCCGCTCGTACTCCACGAAGCCGGCGACGACGCCCGAGTCGTCGGTGCCCTCGAAGCGGTGGCGATCGGCGTTCTCGGTCACGGTGATGGCTGCGCGCTCGCTCATGTCCCGATCCTGGCACGCCCCCGGTGAGCGGAGCGCCGGCGCCGGCGGCTTGGCTATGGTGGCGAGCGTGACGATTCTCGACGACGCCCGACCGGGCATGAACCCCGACATCCGCCCGCAGGACGACCTCTTCGGGCACGTGAACGGACGCTGGCTCGACACCACCGACATCCCGGCCGACCGCTCGGCCTGGGGCACCTTCACGGTCCTGGCCGACGAGGCCGAGAAGCAGGTCCGCGCCATCATCGATGAGCTGGCGGGAGGTGCGCCGGAGCCGGGCTCGAACGCGGCGAAGATCGGCGACCTCTACGCCAGCTTCATGGACGAGGAGCGCATCGAGGCGCTGAGTGCGGACCCGATCCGGGCCGACCTCGAGCGGCTCGCCGGTGCCGGCAACCACGCCGAGCTGGCGGCGTTCGTGGGTGCGCTGGAGCGCCAGGGCGGCGGCGGGTTCTTCGCGGCGTACGTCGACACCGACAGCCGCAACTCCGACCGCTACGTCGTGAACGTCCTGCAAGGGGGCCTCGGACTGCCCGACGAGTCGTACTACCGCGACAACAAGTTCGCCGACATCCGCGCCGCCTACGTCGCGCACCTCGCGACGATGTTCCGGCTCGCCGGCTGGGCCGACCACGAGCGGGCCGCCCAGCAGGTCATGGACGTCGAGACGCGCCTGGCCAAGGGGCACTGGGAGCGCGCCGCGACCCGCGACGTGCTCAAGACCTACAACCTCAAGACGCTCGCCGAGGTGAAGACGCTGGCGCCGGCGTTCGCCTGGGGCGAGTGGGCCGCCGCGCTCGGCGCCGACGACCAGACCCTGGCCGAGGTCATCGTGCGGGAGCCGTCGTACTTCGAGCACCTGTCGCGCTCGGTCGAGGAGGTCCCCCTCGAGGACTGGAAGACCTGGGCCGCCGCACGGGTCGTCCGCGCCGCCGCGCCGTACCTGTCCTCGGACTTCGTCGACGAGAACTTCGAGTTCTGGGGCCGCACCCTCAACGGCACCCCGGAGCTGAGGGCGCGCTGGAAGCGCGGCGTGTCGTTCGTGGAGGGCGCGATGGGCGAGGCGGTCGGCGCGGAGTACGTCGCCCGGCACTTCCCGCCGCGGTCCAAGGAGCTGATGGTCGACCTCGTCGACAACCTCCTGAAGGCCTACCGGCGCAGCATCGAGGCGCTGGACTGGATGACCGAGGAGACCAAGCAGCGCGCGTACCGCAAGCTGGAGACCTTCCGGCCGAAGATCGGCTACCCCGACAAGTGGCGCGACTACTCCTCGCTCGAGGTCAGCGCCGACGACCTGATCGGCAACGCGCGCCGGTCGACCGCGTTCGAGACCGACCGCGAGCTGCGCAAGATCGGCTCACCGGTGGACCGCGACGAGTGGTTCATGCTGCCGCAGCAGGTCAACGCCTACTACAACCCGGGGATGAACGAGATCTGCTTCCCGGCGGCGATCCTGCAGAAGCCGTTCTTCGACGCCGAGGCGGAGAGCGCGGAGAACTACGGCGGCATCGGGGCGGTCATCGGCCACGAGATCGGCCACGGCTTCGACGACCAGGGCTCGCAGTACGACGAGCGCGGGAACATGGAGAACTGGTGGACCGAGGCGGACCGCGCGGCGTTCTCCGAGCGCGCCGACAAGCTGATCGAGCAGTACGACGGGTTCGAGCCCCGCGAGCTGCCCGGCGAGCGCGTCAACGGAGCGCTGACGGTGGGCGAGAACATCGGTGACCTCGGGGGCATCACGATCGCGTTGAAGGCCTATGAGATCTCCCTCGAGGGCAGTGAGGCGCCGGTGGTCGAGGGCCTCACCGGGGCGCAGCGGGTGTTCTACAACTTCGCGCACGTGTGGCGGACCAAGCGGCGCAAGGAGCAGATGCTCCAGCTGCTGACCGTGGACCCGCACAGCCCCGCGGAGTTCCGCGCGAACATCGTGCGCAACCTCGACGAGTTCCACGAGGCGTTCGGCACCGAGCCCGGCGACGGGCTGTGGCTGGAGCCGGGGGACCGGGTGCGCATCTGGTAGGGCGGGGGCGCCTTTCGCGGCGGTTTAACAGGGTATGTCGCGAAGCTGCCGCTCCCCGCGTGTAACTCCGCGAGGGAAGCGGCAGTTCTGTTCGGGAAGTACGACGCACGCCGTCCCGTCGCCGACGAAGCGGCTCGTCATGCCGCGTCCTGCCCCAGCATCCGTCGTACCCGCGCGGCCGTGGCGGCGGGACAAGCCAGGTCCGCCCACACGAGCCGCACCATCCCCCACCCCGTGGCCTCCCGGAGCCGGTCCTCACGGACCTTCTCGCGGAACACGGCGTCACTCGGGTCCTCGCCGGGGCGGAGCAGGCGGCCGTACTTTGTCCTGCCGTCGAACTCTCCGAGCAGGCGGCGTCCGGGCCACCCGAAGTCGGTGGTGCCGACGAGCAGTCCGTTGGCGTCGCGGACCTCGTACTGCAGTTCGGGCATGGGGAGGTGCTGCGCGTAGAAGAGGTACCTGCTGCGTGACTCGCCCACTGACTCCGCGCGGCCGTCGGCGAGACGGAGCGGGACCTGCAGACCGCGGGAGTGCGGCCACTGCTCGAGGAGCAGGTAGGCCGCGTCAAGGCGCTCGCGGCTGCCGCCGAGGTGCAGGTACGAGTCCAGCACCACGAGGGCGCGCTCGCCGCCACCCAGCGCAGCTGCTTCCAACGCCGCGCGGGCTGGGTTGACGACGAGGTGGCCGTGCCGATACTCCACGTCCGTGCGGGCACAGAAGCCCTCGTGGTGCTGTACGCCCGACTGGTTCCGGCCCGCTGCGCCGTCGAGCCGGGTCACGTGCACGAGGTTCAGGTTCGGGTCCCAGAGGGCGAGGCCGTGATCCAGGGCGGCCGAGGTGTGGCTGAGCGCCACGCTGTCGCCCAGGCGGTGGGTGACCGCGTGCGCACGGAGGAGATGGCGGCCGTGCTCGCCGGCTCCGTCCCAGTGCTCGGGAAAGGTGTAGGCGCCGACCCGCACCCGGACCCAGAGCCGGGTCCGCAGTGCCCGAGCGATGCTCTTGTCGTCATGGCCCTCGCCGAACGCCTCGGCCCGGGTGAAGAAGCCGCGCGACGCGGCCAGAGTCCTCAACTTGTCCATGCCGTGAGGCTGGCGCGGGCCGCCCGCCGACGGGGCGACGACCTGGGCTGCTGGGGACGGCTTCCACCGAGCAGCGGCTGGGGACGATCTCCGGCCCGTCGTACGGCGCGAACGCCGGTACGGCGTGCGAGGTCACCGCGGACCGGTTGCGCTCGAGGAGCCGGCCCGCTTCCCACGCGAAACTGCCGCTCCCCTCGCGGAGCAACACGAGGGAACCGGCAGATCCGCGACATACCCTCACCGCCGGGCCACCGCCGGGCCACCGCCGGGCCACCGCCGGCCGGCGCGGCGGCGGGGGTCAGTGCATCAGCAGCGGAGCCGCCTCGGACTGCCCGTCGGCGGCGGTCCGGGCCGGCTTGCGCCGGGGCAGCAGGAACGCCGGCACCAGGCAGGCGGCGACCAGGATCGTGCCCACCAGGAAGGCGGTCCCGAACGCCCCGGACATGTCCGACAGCGCCTGCGGGATGATCCGCGGGTCCTGCAGCGAGGCGAGGCCCTTGGGGGTCTCCATCGCCGCCCGGAGCATGCCGACCGCGTCGCTGGCGTTGAACCCGTTGGTGAGGATCACCGAGAACAGCGCGGTGCCGATGGAGGCGGCGACCTGCTGGGTGATGTTCATCAGCGTCGAGCCGCGGGCGATCTCGTGGTCGCTCAGCGTCTGCAGCGCCGAGGTCATGATCGGCATCATCGTGCCGCCCATGCCCAGGCCCATGATGAACAGCGCGCTGAGCAGGAAGAGGTACGACGGGTCGGTGACGTTCACCCCGGAGGCGGACAGGTGCACCGCCGACGGGTCGACCGAGACCTGGGTGAACATCGCCATGCCGGCCACGATCACCGCGATGCCGGCCAGCACGATCTTGCCCGGCCCGATCCGGTCGGTGAGCACCCCGGCGACCGGCATGGTCAGCATCGCGCCCACGCCCTGCGGGGCCAGCAGCAGACCGGCGTCCAGCGTGCTCTCGCCGCGCACCTGCAGGAAGTAGGACGGGAACAGCAGGCTGGCGCCGAAGAACGCGATCGCGAACAGCGACATCGCCACCACCGACACGCTCAGCGACCGGTTGCGGAACAGGTGCAGGTCGATCAGCGGGTGCTGCGGCGCCCGGAACAGCTCGCGCAGCACGAACCCGACGACCAGCACGATGCCGACCAGGCCCGGGAGCAGCACCTTGGTGGCCGCGACCGTCCCGGCCTCGGGGATCGAGGAGACGCCGTACAGGAACAGCGCCAGGCCCGGGGAGAGCAGCAGCATGCCCACGAAGTCGAAGGTCTCCGACGGCGTCGGGGAGTCCTTGTCGAGGGCGAGCGCGGCGTACACCAGCGCGGCCGCCCCGATCGGCAGGTTGATCAGGAAGATCCAGTGCCAGGAAGCCGCGTCGATCAGCCAGCCGCCGAGGATCGGGCCGAAGATCGGGCCGAGCAGCATCGGCACGCCGAGCACGGCCATCACCCGGCCGATCCGCTCCGGTCCCGCGGCGCGGGTCATGATCGTCATGCCCAGCGGCATCAGCATGCCGCCGCCGAGGCCCTGCAGCACCCGGAAGACGGTGAGCATCTCGATGCTGTTGGCCGCCGCGCACAGCGCCGATCCGGCGGTGAACAGCGTCAGCGCGAGCATGTACAGGCGCTTGGTGCCGAACCGGTCCGCGGCCCAGCCGGTCAGCGGGATCACCGTGGCGAGGGCCAGCGTGTAGCCGGTCATCGTCCAGGCCACCTGCGCGGGCGAGGAGCTGAACGTCTGCTGGAACGTGGGCTGGGCGACGCTGACCACGGTGATGTCGAGGATCGACATGATCGCGCCGAGCACGACCACGCCGGCGACGGTGAGCACGCGCGCGTCGAGCTTGTCCGAGGGCGGTGCGGAGGAGGTGGAAGTCACCGGAAGAGTCTAGGTAAGGCTCACCTTGGACACCATCGGATTACGGACTCGGGCGTCCGTGATGTCCGGCACGTTCCTGGCGCGTCCCCGCCGCGGGCCGGCAGGCACCGGCGTCAGGACAGCACCGACTCCACGGCCTCGAGCACCCGCGGGTCGTCGGGGACGACGGACGGGGAGAACCGGGCGACCGGCCGGCCCTCGGCGTCGAGCACGAACTTCTCGAAGTTCCAGCCGATGTCGCCGGCGCGGCCCTGCTCGTCGGTGAGGTCCACGAGCCCGCCGTACACCGCGTGCCGGCCCGCGCCGTTCACCTCGACCTTCTCGGTGAGCGGGAACGTCACGCCGTACGACGTCGAGCAGAACTGCGCGATCTCCTCCGGCGAGCCCGGCTCCTGGCCGCCGAACTGGTTGCACGGCACGCCGACCACGCTGAACCCGCGCGGGGCGTACTTCTCGTACAGGTCCTCGAGCGCCGTGTACTGCGGGGTCAGTCCGCACTGCGAGGCGACGTTGACCAGGAGCACCGGGCCGTGGCCGGCGATCTCGCCGAGCGTCGCGTCGGTGCCGTCGAGCCGGGCGAGGGGGATGTCGAACAAGGTCATGCCCGGGAGCCTATCCAGTCCTGCCTCAGCCGACGTCGAGCGCGCGCAGCGCCATCTCTTCGAGGATCCGGCGCATCGCCGGCTCGGAGAGCATCGCGCTGTGCGGCGTGGAGTTGATCAGCCCGAACGCGGCATGCGCCATCGCCCGCGCCTGCCGGCCGGTGAGGTCGGCGTGGACCGCCCGCAGCTGGGCCACCCACAGCTCGACGTACGCCCGCTGCAGACTGCGCACCTGCTCGCGCGCATCGTCCGGCAGCGAGGACCAGTCCCGGTCCTGGACCACGATCAGCGGCTTGTTGTGCAGGGCGAAGTCGACGTGCCAGTCGACCAGCGCGTGCAGCGCCTCGCGGGGGTCCCCGGCGTCGGCGACACGGGCGCGACCCACCGACAGCAGCTCCTGGCTGATCGCGACGAGCATCTCGGCGAGCATCGCGTCCTTCGAGGCGAAGTGGCGGTAGAGCGCGGGTCCGGAGATGCCGCAGGCGTGGCCGAGGTCGGTCACCGAGACGCCGTGGAAGCCGCGCTCGGCGAACAGCTCGGCGGCGGTGGCGAGGATCTGCTCGCGCCGGCTGACGGTCATTCCTGGAGCGTACCGCCGCAGGTTAACGGACGTTCACGTCTTCGGAAGGAGCGCCCGGCAGGCCGTGCGGGCCCGAGATTCCCGTCGGGTGCATGTCGCTGCCCGAACCCGCGATCTGGTTGCCGACGCCGATCAAGAGCACGTACGCCGCCCCGCAGGCCGCACCCGCCCAGTCCGTCCAGCCCCAACCCTGGTTGCTGTCGCTCATGTCCTGCCTCCGTTGCTCGGGCCGGTTCCGCGACCGGCACGAGCAACCCTCGTCACCCGGGCGTCCCGGTGTCCCGGGAGCGGTGTCCCGACCTGTCCCGGACCGGGGTCGGGGTGGTTGGCTAGGCACATGGAGGCCTCGACGCTGCAGGAGCTGACCGCCGCTCTCCCGGCCGGGATCGTGCTGACCGAGCCGGACGTGGTGGAGAAGTACCGCTACGACTGGTCGCGCGAGCAGGGCGCCGGCACGCCCGCGGCGGTGGTGCGCGCGGAGAACGCCGAGCAGGTGCAGGCGGCGGTCCGCTGGGCCGCGAAGCACCGCGTGCCCGTCGTACCCCGCGGTGCCGGCAGTGGGCTGTCGGGTGGCTCGAGCGCCGTCGACGGCGGCATCGTGCTGAGCCTGGAGCGGATGCGCGCCATCGAGGTCGACACCGGCTGCCAGGCGGCGGTCGTGGAGCCCGGGGCGTTCAACGCCGAGGTCAAGGCGGCCGCGGCCGAGCACGGCCTGTGGTACCCGCCGGACCCCTCGTCGTACGAGATCTGCTCGATCGGCGGCAACGTGGCCACCAACGCCGGCGGTCTGTGCTGCGTGAAGTACGGCGTGACCACCGACTACGTGCTCGGCCTCGACGTGGTGCTCGCCGACGGCACGCTGATCACCCTGGGCGGCAAGCGGATCAAGGACGTCGCGGGGCTGAGCCTGCTCAAGCTGTTCGTCGGCAGCGAGGGCACGCTGGGCGTCGTGACCCGCGCGATCCTCCGGCTGGTGCCGGCCCAGGCGGCCCGCTCGACGATGGTCGCCTCGTTCCCGACCGTCGACGACGCCGCCCGCGCCGTGGTGGGCATCCGCAAGGCGATGCGGCCCTCGATGCTCGAGCTGATGGACTCGGCCTCGATCAACGCGGTCGAGGACTACAAGCCGATGGGCCTGGACCGGTCCACCGGCGCGCTGCTGATCGCCCAGTCCGACGCGCCCGGCACCGCCCGCACCGAGGAGGTCGCGCTGATCCGCAGCGCCTGCGAGACAGCCGGGGCGAGCGAGGTCTTCGTCACCGACGACCCGGACGAGGGCGAGATGTTCGTCGAGGCCAGGCGGATCGCGTTCCCGGCGATCGAGGCCCGCGGGTCGCTGCTGCTCGAGGACGTCGGTGCGCCCGTGCCGCTGCTGCCCGACCTGCTCGCGGCGATCGGCGCGATCGCGGAGAGGTACGACGTGCAGATCCCGACCGTCGCGCACGCCGGGGACGGCAACACCCACCCGATCATCGTCTTCGACCCCGCCGAACCCGGCTGCGAGCAGCGTGCCCGCGAGGCCTTCGGCGAGGTGATGCAGGCCGCGATCCGGCTCGGCGGCACGATCACCGGCGAGCACGGCGTGGGCCGGACGAAGAAGGGCGCCCTGCCCGACCAGCTCGGCGCCGACGTGATGGCGCTGAGCCGGCGGATCAAGGACGCGCTGGACCCGGACGGCATCCTCAACCCCGGCGCCGTGCTGTAGGGCCGCCACGCGGTGGGTAGGTTCGGAACCATGACTGCCATCCCCGAACGCCACCTCTTCGGCCCTGGACCGTCCAACGCCTACCCGGAGGCCACGGCCGCGCTCGCGCTCCCGCTGCTCGGCCATCTCGACCCGGAGTTCCTGCGGATCATGGACGAGACCTGCGACCGCCTCCGCCAGGTGTGGGGTACGACGAACCAGCGCACGCTGCCGATCTCGGCCACCGGCTCCGCCGGCATGGAGGCGGCGTTCGTCAACACCGTCGTCCCCGGCGACGTGGTGGTGGTCGCGGTCAACGGCCTGTTCGGGCAGCGGATGTGCGACGTGGCCGCGCGCTGCGGCGCCGAGGTGGTCCCGGTCGAGCACGAGTGGGGCACCCCGGTGGACCCGGAGCGGGTCGCCGACGCCCACCCGAACCCGAAGATCATCGCCGCGGTCCATGCCGAGACCTCCACCGGCGTGCGCTCCGACCTCGCCGCGCTCGCGGAGGTGAAGGGCGATGCGCTGCTCGTCGCGGACGCGGTCACCTCGATCGGCGGCATCGAGCTGTGCGCCGACGACTGGGGGATCGACGTCGGCTACGCCGGCACCCAGAAGTGCCTCGGCGTCGCGCCGGGCCTGGCGCCGTTCACGATCAACGAGCGCGCGTTCGCGCGGCGCAACGAGAAGCCCCAGTCGTGGTACCTCGACCTGGGCCTGCTGGGCGGCTACGTCGGGGAGGCCTCGGGCAAGGGCGGGCGGACCTACCACCACACCGCGCCTGTGGCGATGGTGGCCAGCCTGCACGCCGCGCTCGGCCGGATCCTCGACGAGGGGTTGCCCAACGTGTGGGCCCGGCACGAGGCGGCCGGCAAGCTGCTCCAAGACGGCCTGCAGGAGATGGGACTGGAGCTGTTCGCCGCCGAGAGCGACCGGCTGCCCGAGCTGACCACCGTCAAGGTCCCCGAGGGCGTCGACTCCGCCGAGGTCCGCAAGATCCTGCTGGAGCGGCACAACCTCGAGATCGGCGCCGGCGCGGGGAAGTACGCCTCCTCGGTGTGGCGCATCGGCCTGATGGGCCACAACGCCCGACCGGACGCGGCGCTGCTGGTGCTGGCCGCGCTGAAGGACGCGCTCGAGCGCGCCCGGTAGAAACCTGGTTCCCGGGTAACCCTCGCGCTATGCGGATCAAGTTCACGAACGGGACCCTCTTCGACGGGCGCAAGTACCTCGGCCGCATGGCCGTCGGCGTCGACGGCGACCAGGTGGCCGCGGTGGGGACCGGCGCCGAGGTGGACGAGGTGCTCGGCGCGGGCGCGGAGGAGGTGGACCTCGACGGCGGCCTGCTCAGCCCCGGATTCACCGACGCGCACATGCACCCGATGGTCGGCGGCCTCGAGCGGCTCCGCTGCGAGATGACCGGACTCAGCTCGCCCGAGCAGTACCTCGGCGCGATCCGCAATCATGCCGAGGAGCACCCCGAGCAGGAGTGGTTCCGGGGCGGCGGCTGGGCCGTGGGTGCCTTCGGGCCCGACGGGCCCACTGCCGAGCAGCTCGACCAGGTGATCCCGGACCGGCCGGCCTTCATCCCGAGCAGCGACCACCACGACGCCTGGGTGAACACCAAGGCCCTGGAGGTCGCCGGGATCACCCGCGACACCCCCGACCCCTCCGACGGATGGTTCGTCCGCGACGAGCACGGCAACCCGACCGGGGCGATCCGGGAGGCGGCGATGGCCATGGTGCAGCAGCACGTGACCACCGGCCGCGAGGAGTACTACCAGGCGATGATGGAGGCCCAGTCCTACCTCCACTCCTGGGGCATCACCGGCTGGCAGGACGCGCTGATCGGCGGCTACGCCGGGATCGACGACCCCACGCAGGCCTACCTCGACGCGCTGGAGAGGGGAACCCTGACCGCCCGCGTGCGGGCCGCCCAGTTCTGGGACCGGCACCGGGGCGTGGAGCAGGTCGAGGAGCTGGTCGAGGAGCGCCGCCGGCTGGCCGCGGCGGGCCTGGACGCCGGCTCGGTCAAGCTCATGGTGGACGGCATCTCCGAGACGTTCACGATGGCGGTCACCGAGCCGTACCTGGACCTGCACGGCTGCCCCTGCGGCGACCGGGGGCTGGCGTTCATGGACAAGGACGCCCTCAACGAGGCAGTCGTCGCGCTCGACGCCGCGGACTTCCAGGCCCACTTCCACGCGATCGGTGACCGCGCGGCCCACGACGCGCTCGACGCGGTCGAGCACGCCCGCCGGGTCAACGGGCTGCGCGACACCCGCCACCAGATCGCCCACCTCCAGCTGGTCCGGCCCGAGGACCGGCCGCGCTTCCGGCGCCTGGCGGTGGTGGCCAACGTCGAGGGGATGTGGGCGCGCAAGGACACCGGCTCCGTCGAGCTGGTGCTTCCCCACCTCGACGAGGAGCGGATCGGCTGGCACTACCCGTTCGGTGACATCCTGGCCGCCGGCGCCGACTTCGCCGGTGGGAGCGACTGGCCGGTGAACCCGCCGGAGCCGGTCGAGGCGATGCACGTGCTGGTCAACCGGCGCAAGCACGTCTCCGGCGGCCAGCCGCCGCCGGCCCTGCTGCCCGAGCAGGGCATCACCCTGCTCGAGGCGTTCCGCGCCTACACGTCGGGCTCGGCGTACGTCAACCATCAGACCGACGGCGGCGGCATCCAGGTCGGTGGCCGTTCCGACCTCGTCGTGCTCGACCGGGACCCGTTCACGGGCGCCCTGGACGAGATCGCGGCGGCCGAGGTGCGGCTGACCTACGCCGGGGGGACGTGCGTCTACTCCCGCTGACCGGCTAGACCCGCGCCGCGGGTGGTCACAGACTGAGCGTTGCGGCGCGGCGACGCCCCGTTCGTGACCACTCGTCGCGGCGACGGCCGGTCCGCTGCCGGCTGTGCCCGCCCGCCGTCCTGCGCTAACATCCGGTGTTAATGATCGTTAACACCGGAGGGTCAGGGTGACGGACAGCGGCGGCGACATGCGGGAGCTCACCGGGCAGCTGCGGGAGCGGCTGGTGCGGGTGCGCGGTGGTGGCTCGGAGTCGGCACGGGCGAAGCACCTCGAGCGCGGCAAGCTGCTGGTGCGCGAGCGGGTGGACCGGCTGCTCGACCCGGGCAGCCCGTTCCTGGAGCTGAGCCCGTTGGCGGCCTACGGGATGTACGACGACGCGGTTCCCTCGGCCGGGATCGTCACGGGTGTCGGGCGGATCAGCGGCCGGGAGTGCGTGGTGGTGGCCAACGACGCGACGGTCAAGGGTGGCACCTACTACCCGATGACGGTCAAGAAGCACCTGCGTGCGCAGGAGGTGGCGCGGGCGAACCGGCTGCCCTGCGTCTACCTGGTCGACTCCGGTGGCGCGTTCCTGCCGATGCAGGACGAGGTGTTCCCGGACAAGGAGCACTTCGGCCGGATCTTCTTCAACCAGGCGAACCTGTCGGCGCAGGGGATTCCGCAGGTGGCGGCGGTGATGGGTTCGTGCACCGCCGGGGGTGCCTACGTCCCGGCGATGTCGGACGAGAGCGTGATCGTCAAGGAGCAGGGCACGATCTTCCTGGGCGGGCCGCCGCTGGTGAAGGCGGCCACCGGTGAGGTGGTCAGCGCCGAGGACCTCGGTGGCGGTGACGTGCACGCGCGCAGGTCCGGGGTGGTCGACCACCTCGCCGAGGACGACGCGCACGCGCTGGCGATCGTGCGGTCGATCGTGGGGACGTTCGAGCGGGACGCCGGGGCCTCGTTCCTCACGCAGCACGAGCCGGAGGAGCCGGCGGAGGACCCCGAGGGGCTGTACGACGTGGTGCCGACCGACTCGCGCACGCCGTACGACGTGCGTGAGGTGATCCGCCGGGTCGTCGACGGCAGCCGGTTCCACGAGTTCAAGGCGCTCTACGGCGAGACGCTCGTGTGCGGGTTCGCGCGGATCTGGGGCTACCCGGTCGGGATCGTGGCCAACAACGGGATCCTGTTCAGCGAGTCCAGCCTGAAGGGCGCGCACTTCATCGAGCTGTGCAACCAGCGCGGCATCCCGCTGGTGTTCTTGCAGAACATCACCGGGTTCATGGTCGGCCGTGAGTACGAGAACGGCGGCATCGCGCGCGACGGCGCGAAGCTGGTCACCGCCGTGGCCTGCTCGGTGGTGCCGAAGTTCACGGTGGTGATCGGCGGCTCGTTCGGCGCCGGAAACTACGGCATGTGCGGGCGCGCCTACGACCCCCGGTTCCTGTGGATGTGGCCGAACGCCCGGATCTCGGTGATGGGCGGGGAGCAGGCCGCCTCGGTGCTGGCCACGGTGCGCCGCGACGGGCGCGAGGCCCGCGGCGAGGAGTGGAGCCCGGAGGCGGAGGAGGAGTTCAAGGCGCCGATCCGCGACCAGTACGAGCACCAGGGCTCGCCGTACTACTCCACCGCGCGCCTGTGGGACGACGGCGTGATCGACCCGGCCGACACCCGCCGGGTGCTCGGGCTGGGTCTCGCCGCCGCGTCGCACGCGCCGATCCCCGCGCCGTCGTACGGCGTGTTCCGGATGTGAGCGGTGGTTCCCCCACGGTCGCCGCGCGACCTGCTGGCCCACCGAAGGACGAGAAGGGACAACCAGTGATCTCCACGCTGCTGATCGCCAACCGCGGTGAGATCGCGCTGCGGATCATCCGCGGGGCGCGCGCGCTCGGCATCCGCACGGTCGCGGTCTACTCCGACGCCGACCGTGAGGCGCCGCACGTGCGGGCCGCGGACGACGCGGTGCGGATCGGACCGACCCCGGCGCCGGAGTCCTACCTGCACATCGAGGCGATCCTGCACGCGGCGCGCCGAACCGGCGCGGACGCGGTGCACCCCGGCTACGGGTTCCTGTCCGAGCGGGCGGCGTTCGCGCGGGCGGTGAGCGAGGCGGGGCTGACCTTCGTGGGCCCGACGGCTGCGGTGATGGACCAGATGGGCCGCAAGGACGTCGCCCGGGAGATCGCGATCGCCGCCGGGGTCCCCGTGGTCCCCTCGGCGGAGCTGACCGCCGAGGGCGAGGTGTCGCCGGAGGTGGCGTACCCGCTGCTGGTGAAGGCGGCGGCCGGGGGCGGCGGCAAGGGGATGCGGATCGTAAGCACCCCGGCCGAGCTGCCCGAGGCTCTGGCGGCCGCCCGGCGGGAGGCCAAGAGCGCGTTCGGTGACGACACCTTGCTGGTCGAGCGCTACGTCGAGCACGGCCGGCACGTCGAGGTGCAGGTGCTCGCCGACCACCACGGCAACGTGGTGCACCTCTTCGAGCGCGACTGCTCCGCGCAGCGGCGGCACCAGAAGGTGATCGAGGAGGCCCCGGCGCCCACGATCACCCCGCGGGTGCGCAAGCTGCTCACCGACAGCGCGGTCGCGCTGGCCGAGCAGGTCGGCTACACCAACGCCGGCACCGTGGAGTTCCTCGTGGAAACAGCGCCGGACGGGTCTGTCGGGGGCCCCCCGGGGGGAGACCCCCGGGGTGTCTATTTCCTGGAGATGAACACCCGGCTGCAGGTCGAGCACCCGGTGACCGAGCTGGTGACGGGCCTGGACCTGGTGCAGCTGCAGCTGCGGATCGCCGCCGGTGAGCGGCTGCCGTTCGCCCAGGAGCAGGTGACGTGCAGTGGGCACGCCTTCGAGGCCCGGGTCTACGCCGAGGACGCCTTCAACGGGTTCCTGCCGCAGGCGGGCGTGGCCGAGTCGGTGCGCTGGTCGCCGCGGGCCCGGGTGGACGCGGCCCTGGAGTCGGGGCAGACGGTGAGCACGTCGTACGACCCGATGCTCGGCAAGGTCATCGTGGCCGGACCCGACCGCGAGACCGCGCGCCGCGCGCTCGTCGACGCCCTCGACGACACCGCGATCGTCGGGCTGACCACCAACCTCGGCTTCCTGCGGGCGCTCGCGGCCTCGGAGGCGTTCCGCGACAACGAGGTGCACACCGCCTGGCTCGACACGCACCCCGAGGCGTTGCGCCCCGACGGGCGCGAGGAGGCCGCGGTCTTCGCCGCGTGGGCGCTGGCCACCCACCAGGCGCAGGACCGCACGCCCTTCGGCACCGGCGACGGCTGGCGGCTGGCCGGCCCGGGCGCGCGGACGACGGTCGAGCTGGTCATCGACGGCTCGGAGAGCGTCTTCCGGGTCGGCCGGCACGAGGTCACGACGACGTACGACGGCCGGCAGCGCAGCTGGGCGGTGCACCCGGTCGCGACCGACTCCGACGTGCTGCGCCTGGAGATCGACGACCGGATCCACGAGGCGAACGTCCGCATCGGGGCGCACCGCGTGGACGTGGCGCACCTCGGTCACACCTTCACCTTCGACCGCCCCGACGCGTTCGGCCCCGGTGCGCACGCGGCGACCTCCGACGGCAGCGTGGTCGCGCCGATGCCCGGCACCGTGCTCAGCGTCGCCGTCGAGGAGGGCGCGGCCGTCGAGGAGGGCACCGTGCTCGGCGTCCTGGAAGCGATGAAGATGGAGCTGTCCCTGAAGGCACCGGTCGCCGGCACCGTCACCGGCGTCCACGCCGCCGCGGGCGACCAGGTGGCTCTCGGTGCCACCCTGTTCGTGGTGGACGCCGCCGAGTGACGTCATACGGGGCGCGCGCTAGGACGGCCGGGGTGTATGACGTCCCGAACACCGACAAGGAGGAGTGAGCGATGCGCAGCCCGCAGGTGGTGAAGGACCCGACGCTGCCCCAGCGCGTGACGATCTACGAGGTCGGCCCGCGTGACGGTCTCCAGAACGAGCAGACGGTGGTCCCCACCGCGACCAAGGCCGAGTTCATCTCCCGGCTCGCCGACGCCGGCCTGCCGGTCATCGAGAGCACCAGCTTCGTGCACCCCAAGTGGGTACCGCAGCTCGCCGACGCCGCCGACCTGCTCGACCTGCTCGGTGAGCCGGGGCGGGACATGCCGGTGCTGGTGCCCAACGAGCGCGGGCTCGACCGGGCGCTGGAGAAGGGCGTGCGACACATCGCGATCTTCGGCAGCGCCACGGAGACCTTCGCCCAGCGGAACCTCAACCGCAGTCTCGACGAGCAGTTCGCGATGTTCGAGCCGACCGTGGTTCGGGCCCGCGAGCACGGCCTGGACGTGCGCGCGTACGTGTCGATGTGCTTCGGCGACCCCTGGGAGGGCGAGGTCGCGATCGAGCAGGTGGTCAGCGTCGGCAAGCGGCTGTTCGATCTCGGCGCCTCGCAGCTGTCGCTCGGCGACACCATCGGGGTGGGTACGGCGGGCCACGTGACCGCCCTGCTCGCGGCGTTCCACGAGGCCGGCCTGCCCGCGGAGTCCCTGGCGGTCCACTTCCACGACACCTACGGCCAGGCGCTGTCCAACGCGGTGGCCGCGCTGCGGGCCGGGATCACCACCTTCGACGCCTCGACCGGCGGGCTGGGCGGCTGCCCCTACGCCAAGAGCGCGACCGGCAACCTGGCCACCGAGGACCTGGTGTGGCTGCTCGACGGGCTGGGTGTCGAGACCGGCGTGGACCTCGAGAAGCTGGTGGCCACCAGCACCTGGATGGCCGGCCGGCTCGGGCGGCCGAGCCCCTCGCGAGTGGTCAAGGCGCTGGCCGGGTAGCGCCCGGCCGGACCGCTTCCTGCATAGGGCACAATCGCGGCATGAGCCGAGTCGTCTACCTGCACGTGGGCGCGCCCAAGACCGGGACGACCTACCTCCAGGACCGGCTCGCGCTCAACCGCAGCGCCCTCGCGCAGCACGACGTGCACTACCCGCTGGGCCTGCACGCCAGCCAGTTCCGGCCGGCGCTCGACCTGATCGACATGCCTTGGGGCGGGCAGCGTGAGGACGTCCGCGGCGAGTGGGAGAGCCTGATGGGCCGGGTGCGCCGACACCACGGCACGGTGATCGTCTCCCACGAGATCCTCGCCGGCGCCAAGCCCGCCCAGGTCCGGCGCGCGATGGCCGACCTCGAGGGCAGCGAGCTGCACCTGGTGTACTCCGCCCGCGACCTGGCCCGGCAGATCCCCGCCGAGTGGCAAGAGGGCGTCAAGCACCAGCGCAGCCGGTCCTTCGCGCGGTTCCTCACCCAGGTCCAGGACGCCGACCGCAGCCGCTCCAAGATGTGGTTCTGGCAGGTGCAGGGCCTCCCCGACGTGCTCGGCCGCTGGAGCGTCGGCCTGCGACCCGACCACGTGCACCTGGTGACCGTGCCCCAGGCGGGCGCCCCCCGCGACCTGCTGTGGCAGCGCTACTGCCAGGCCTTCGGCATCGAGTCGTCGTGGGCGCCGGACGAGAGCGAGGCGGTCAACGTCTCGATCGGCGCGGCCGAGGCTGCGCTGCTGCGCAAGCTCAACCGGCGGCTGAAGCGGGCCGGCCTGTCCTCCGACGACTACCGCCGGCTGGTCCGGCAGATCATGGTCCACGAGACGCTCGCCCACCGGGAGCGGATGGTGAAGGCCACCCTCCCGCCCGCCGCCTACCCGTGGGCCACCGAGGTGGCGGAGGAGTGGATCGACTGGGTGGTCGGCTCCGGCATCGACGTCGTCGGCGACGTGCAGGACCTGCGCCCGGCTGCGCCGCCGGAGGACGCGAAGTGGGAGAACCCCGACCAGCCGCGGCGCGCGCAGATGGTCGAGGCCGCGCTCGACGCGCTGGTCGCCGTGACCCTGGAGGCGGCCCGCCGGCCCGATCCCGAAGAGCAGGTCACCGCCAAGATCGGCCGGGTGGCGCGGCGGCTGCGCGGCCAGTGAGCGACCGCCCGCCGGCCTCCTCCCCGGACCTCCCTGGCGCCGCCTGGTCGTGGGTCGCGCACCTGCGGGGCGGCGGCACCACGCCCTGGGCGCGCTGGGTCTCCCGCCCTCACGAGCCGGCGCCCGGCGGCGCGGTGCTGCCGGGCGCCGCCGAGCTCGAGCTGGTGCGGCGCCTTGCGGCTCGCAGCACGCTGGCCCCCGACGCGTTCGCCCCGCTCGCAGACGTGGTGCTGGCCCGCAGTGGGCCGGGCCGCGGCCTGCCGCAGCTCCCGCTCTCCTGGCCGTACGACGCCCCGCCGGCCCGGCGCACCGGCGCGCCCGCCACCGACCCGGCCGACGTCCCCGCCGAGGAGCTCGTCCGGGTGGGCACGGGCGCGCTCGCCGAGCTGCTGCTGCGCGGCCCGGCGCCCGTCCCGCGAGGCGCCCGTCGCCGGCCGTGGACCCGGCCGTTCCGGCTGCTCGGCGCGCCGGTCACCGCCGCCGGAGCCCGGTCCTGGCTCGCCGCCGGTGGCCACGTCGAGGGCGGCCGCCGGCCGGAGGTGGTCCTGCTCGCCGCCCCGTTCGACGTACTCCTCGCGCAGGCCTGGTCGGCGCGGGTGCAGCGCGGTGCGCCGGTGCGCTGGGCCGGCTTCGTGGACCGCTGGTCTCGGCGCGACGAGCTGCCGCCGGCGCTGCGGCTGCATCGCCACGCCGCACGTTGGGCGCGACGCGTCGGCCCGGAGCACGTGCACGTCGTCGTCGAGCCGGACCCGGTCGCGGCCCGCCGTACCGTCTCCGAGCTGCTCGTCCTGCGGGGACGCGAGCCGGACCAGCCGCCCCTGCGCGACCTCTCCCTGCCCGCGATCGACCTGCTGCGGCGGCTGAACCCGGTGCTGGCCGTGCGGATGCCACCCGAGCGCGCCCGCGCCGCGACCCGTGAGGCGGCGGCCGTGCTCGCCCCCGGCGCGGACCCGCCGCCCGATCCGCCTGTCCTCCCGCAGCGGCACCTGGACTGGGCCACGGCGGCCGCCGCCCGCCTCACCGACGACCTGCGCGCCGGCGGCTACGCTGTGCACGGCGACCTGGACGGGCTCGCCGTCCGACCCCGGACCGGGACCGCTCGGCCGCGGCACCGCGACGTGCGCGACCTGGTGCTCGACGCGTGCCTGGCCCTGGCGGACCGGGCCCCACGGCGGCAGGAGGCGCAGTGACGGCGGGACGGAAGGTCCTGGTGCACGTCGGCGCGCCGAAGACCGGGACCTCGTTCGTGCAGGACCTGCTCTTCCGCAACCGGGACGTGCTCGCGGCGCAGGGCATCCTCTACCCCGCCGACCGGTTCGACGAGCACTTCCTGGCCGCGCTCGACTTGATGGAGCTGCAGTGGGGCGGGCTCGAGCGGCAGGCCGTCGGTGCCTGGGACCGGCTCGCCGAACGGGTGCGCGCCTGGGAGGGCACCGCGATCGTCTCCCACGAGATCCTCGCCACCGCCTCACGCCCGCAGGTGCGCCGCGCGCTGGCCTCGCTCGGCGACCCCGACGAGATCCACATCGTGCTCTCCGCCCGCGACCTGGTCCGCCAGATCCCCGCCGAGTGGCAGGAGAACGTGAAGCACCGCAGGATCGTCAGCTACGCCGACTTCCTGGCAAGGATCACCGACCCGCGACGCACCGGCGCGCTCGCCACCTGGTTCTGGGGCGTCCAAGAGGTCCCCGACATCCTCGAGCGCTGGGGCGGCACGCTGGCTCCCGAGCGGGTGCACCTGGTCACCGTGCCCAAGCCGAGCGCGCCGCGGGACCTGCTCTGGCGCCGGTTCGCCGCCGTTCTCGGACTCGACCCGGACCTGCCCGACGAGGCGGGGCGCACCAACCCTTCCCTGGGGGTCCCGGAGACCGCGCTGCTCCGCAGCGTCAACAAGCGCGTCAACGACGGCGTGCTCGGCGGCGACGACTACCGCCAGTTCGTACGCGAGCTGCTCGCCCACCAGACGCTGTCCGCGCGCCGGGACTCCGCCCGCCTCGGGCTGCCGCCGGACGTCCGCTCCTGGGCGGTCGACCTCTCCCGCTCGTGGATCGGGGAGCTCGGGAGCAAGGGGTACGACGTGGTCGGCGACCTCGCCGAGCTGCTGCCCGACGAGGAGGCTCCGGCGTTCACCGACCCCGACCGGCCCGACCCGGCCCAGGTCGCCGAGGCCGCCACCGACGCGATCGTGGCGCTGCTGCTCGAGTCCTCCCGGCTCCAGCACGTCGGGAACGACCTGCGCGGCGAGCTCGAGGGCGTGTACGCCGAGCTGGAGCGCTCGCGCACCCTGTGGTTCCGGACGAAGCGTCGGCTACTCCGGCTGGCCGACGAGAACCGGGCCGCGGCGCTGGCGCTGCGGGTCTACCGACGCGTGCGCGGCAGCAGCTCGCGGTCGGCGTAGCGGCCGACCTGCCAGGTCGCGAAGCCGTCGGCGCCCGCGCCGACGAGCCCGCCGACGACCGGGACCCGGCGGCCCACGGTGGTGGCGACCCGCTTGCCGGCCACCCTGGTGAGCAGCTCGGAGGTCACCTCCGCGGCGATCACCCGGTCCAGGTCGGGATCGTGCGCTGGTGCGGTGGCCAGCGCCATCGGCGGGGCCGGCAGCCGCCTCTTGCGCACCAGCCGGGTGACCGAGTCCTCGCCCAGCGTGCAGGCCAGAATCGCGTTGCGCACCCGCGCGTCGGCGAGGTCGTAGCCGCGCAGGTGCGCGACGCCGGCCACCAGCCGGCACTGGATCATCGCCAGCCCGGCGATGTTGGCGGGGATGGTGACCGCCGCGGTGACCAGGCCGCCGAGGTTCGTGGCGAAGCCCTGGGCGCCGGCGTAGCGCACGTGGTTCTCGATGACCTCGTGCACGGCCCGCTCCACGTCGCCGCGCTGCTCGGCGAGCTGCTTGTCGGCGGCCACCGCCGCGGGCGGCAGCGGTCCGGCACCGTGGATGGCGCGGTGCAGCGCCTGGTGCACGAAGTTCGAGGTGAGCTCGGGGGCGAGCTTCTGCACATGCGGCACGAGCTGCTTGCCGAGCGAGCCGCCGATGCCCATGGTTCCTCCTGCAGGTCGCGACCGTGGCCCGGTTCGCCTCGACTCTACCGATCGTCCTGAAAACGCCGTGCCGTCCGCTGCCAGGTGCAGGCCGGCCGGTGGTGACCGCCGGTGACGACCGGGTGCGGCCGTCCGGCTCCCCGGGACGGCTGGGACGCACCTGTGAGGATGGGCGGCGTGCCGCTCGAACCACCTGTCACCGGCTGGGTCTTCCCGGACCTGTGGGACAGCCATGCCGACGACCTGGTCGCGGTGGGGGCGGACCTGGAGCCGGGCACGCTGCTGGCCGCCTACCGGCGCGGGCTGTTCCCGATGCCCGGCGACGTCGGCGCCGAGGGCATGCTGTGGTGGTCGCCGATCGAGCGCGGCATCCTGCCGCTGGACCGCTTCCGCGTCTCCCGGTCGCTGCGGCAGTCGGCGCGCAAGATGCAGATCCGCATCGACTCCGCCTTCACCGAGGTGGTCGCCTCCTGCGGTGACCCCACGCGGGACAGCGGCTGGATCGACGAGGAGATCCTCGAGGCCTACACCCGGCTGCACGAGCTCGGCTGGGCGCACTCGGTGGAGGCCTGGCAGGGCGGCGAGCTGGTCGGCGGGCTGTACGGCGTCGCGATCGGCGGGCTGTTCGCCGGCGAGTCGATGTTCCACCGGGCGCGCGACGCCTCCAAGGTCGCGCTGCTCGGCCTGGTGACGGCGATGCGCGACGAGTACGCCGACCGGCGGGTGCTCGACGTGCAGTGGGAGACCCCGCACCTCGCGTCGCTGGGGGTGGCAACGGTGCCACGTCCGACGTACCTGCAGCTGCTCGACGACGCGCTCGACCTGCCGCTCCCGGCGGCGTTCGCCTAGATCCGACGGCGCGGGGGCCAACGGCCGGTCAGACGACGTGCGGCGGCCGGCCGGTCTCGCTGACCAGCGGCCGGCCCGCCTCCGCCCAGTCGAGCATGCCGCCGTCGAGGTTCACCGCCTCGAGGCCCTGGGCCTGGAGCCAGGCCACCGCGCGCGCCGAGCGCCCGCCCACCTTGCACACCACCAGGGTCTGCTCGGTCTGCTCGGTCGGCACCTCCTCGAGACGCTCCGGCAGCTCGCTGAGCGGGATGTGCACGGCCCCGTCGATGTGGCCGTGCACCCACTCGGCAAGCTCGCGGACGTCGAGGACGCACAGGCCCTCGGGCAGCGGGTCCGGGACGCCGTCGACGCCGACGGTGGGGATGGGGCCGTAGCTCATGGCGGTCAACCTATGCCCGCACGTGGCTGGGCGCTACCGCAGCAGCTTGGACATCCGCCGGTCGGCGAGCGGCTTCCCGCCGGTCTGGCAGGTCGGGCAGTACTGCAGCGAGGAGTCGGCGAACGACACCTCCCGCACGGTGTCCCCGCACACGGGACACGGCAGCCCGGTGCGGCCGTGCACGGCGAGGTGGCTCTTCTTCTCGCCCTTGAGGTCGGCCGCGGCCCGGCCGCGCGAGCGCGCGACGGCCTCGCCGAGCACGGTGCGGATCGCGTCGTACAGCGTCTGCAGGTCCTCGCCGGTGATCGTCGAGGCCGGCTTGAACGGCGACATCCGGGCTGCGTGCAGCACCTCGTCGGAGTAGGCGTTGCCGATGCCCGCGACGATCGACTGGCTGCGCAGGACGCCCTTGACCTGGGCCCGCCCGGCGTCCTGGAGGATCGCGCCGAGCACGTCGCGCGTGAACTCGTCGGCGAGCGGGTCCGGCCCCAGGGAGGCGATGCCGGGCACGTCGTCGGGGTCGCGTACGACGTACAGCGCCAGGCTCTTCTTCGTGCCGGCCTCGGTGATGTCGAGCCCGGACCCGTCGTCGAGCACCACGCGTGCGGCCAGCGGCGACTTGTTGCTCGGCTTCGGCGGCAGCGCGGGCACCTCGTCGCGCCAGCGGATCCAGCCCCCGCGCGCGAGGTGGAGCACCAGGTGCAGGCCGCCGGCGGAGATGTCGAGGAACTTCCCGCGCCGGGTGACCCCCTCCACGAACGCGCCGCCGAGCGCGGACAACGGCGGGTCGAAGGTCTTCAGCGCGCTGATCGCGGCGATGTCCACGCGCACGAGCGCCCGACCCTCGAGGCGTGTCCCGAGGTCGAGCGCGAGGCCTTCCACTTCGGGCAGCTCCGGCACCCGCCCAGTCTAGGTGGATCGCCGACCCGGCGCTTGTGCCGCGCCCTGCATCGCCGACTCGGCGCTTGTGCCGCGCCCCGAGTACCGGCCGGAGACGCGGCCGCGTCGTGCGTGTTCTTCCTGACAACCGCGGGCGTTTGGGACAAGAATGACCCGCATGGTGGCCTCCTCTCCTCTTCCGACGCAGGGCGAGGTGTTCGTCGACGCCCGTGGCCAGGAGCGGACCATGCGCGTGTCCTGGCACGCGGAGGCGGACACCGTGGTGCTGTCGCTGTGGCGGGACGGCGTGTGCGCGGGAACTTTCCGGCTCGCCGTGGACGACGTACCCGACCTCGTCGACGTGCTGCGGGGCGGGCTGCGCAGCGGCTACGGGCGACACCGGGCGCTGCTCGACCAGCGCGACCCGGCCGCCGAGCCCCTTCTCGACGGCGAGCTGGCGGGTTGACCGGCCGTTGATAGGCCTCGCTACGACTCGCTAGCGAAATCTAGGGTTTGCTCTAGACAACGGGATACATTCAGATCGTGGACCCGATCAGGAACCCCTACGCCCCCGGTGCCGGGCAGCGACCTCCCGAGCTCGCCGGCCGCGACCGTGAGCTCACGCAGTTCGAGGTGACGCTCGAGCGCGTCGCGGCGGGGCGGCCGGAGCGCTCGATGGTGCTGTCCGGGCTGCGCGGCGTCGGCAAGACCGTGCTGCTCAACGCTCTGCGGAGCCAGGCGGTGAAGCGGGCCTGGGGGACCGGCAAGCTGGAGGCCCGCCCGGACCAGTCGATGCGGCTGCCGCTGGCGCAGGCGGTGCACGCCGCGATCCGGGAGGTCGCGCACCGGCACCGCGACCCCGACCGGGTCGACGCGGTCGCCGGGGTCCTGAAGTCGTTCGCGCTGCGCACGCCGCACCAGGACCGCAAGGGCATCCGGTGGCAGCCGCCGGTGGACGTGCCGGCGACCAAGGGCCGGGCGGACTCCGGCGACCTGGAGCTGGACCTGGTCGAGCTGTTCACCGACGTGGCCGACCTCGCCCGCGACCTCGGCGTGGGGGTCGGCATCTTCATCGACGAGATGCAGGACATCTCCACCGCCGAGCTGGCCGCGCTCTGCGGTGCCGGGCACGAGATCAGCCAGCAGGGCGCCCCGTTGGTGGTCGTCGGGGCGGGACTGCCGCACCTGCCGGTCGCGCTGGCGGCCAGCAAGTCCTACGCCGAGAGGCTGTTCCGCTACGTCAGCGTGGACCGGCTGCCCCGACCGATGGCCGACCGCGCGCTGCTGGTCCCGGCCGGCACTGAGGACGTCGACTACGCCCCGGAGGCGCTGGACGAGCTGTACCGGCTCACCGACGGCTACCCCTACTTCGTGCAGGCCTACGGCAAGGTCACCTGGGACGCCGCGGTGGAGAGCCCGATCCAGGTGAGCGACGTCCACGAGGCGTCGCCGGAGGCGGAGGCCGAGCTCGCCGTGGGCTTCTTCGGCGCGCGCTACGACCGGGCCACGCCGGCCGAGCGCGACTACATGCGCACGATGGCCGACCTCGGCGCCAACAACGACGACGGCGCGGTGACCACGGCCGACATCGCCAAGGAGCTCGGCCGCAAGCCGCAGAGCCTCTCGCCGGCGCGCGACGGCCTGATCAAGAAGGGGCTGGTCTACTCCTCCGAGCGGGGCACGGTCGCGTTCACGGTCCCGCACTTCGGCAAGTTCCTGCGCGCGCAGCGCGGCTGACCGGGCCGGGCTCGGCGAACCACCGGGTCCTCGGCGCCGCCCGGTGCGTGTTCGCAGTCGCTGAGGATGTCACCATATGAGTCATGCACCGCGTTGCCGGCCGCCCGCAGGTCGTCGCCCACCGTGGCTCCAGCGAGTCGAACCCCGAGCACACCCTCGGTGCGTACCTCGCGGCTCTGGACGAGGGAGCGGACGCGCTGGAGTGCGACGTACGCCTGACCGCCGACGGTCACCTGATCTGCGTGCACGACCGCCGTATCGACCGGACCGCCAACGCCCGCGGCGTGGTGTCGACGATGGAGCTGGCTCAGCTCAGCGAGCTCGACTTCGCGGCCTGGAAGAACCCGTGGCCCACCCCGGAGCGTGAGCGGTCGACCGGGCTGGAGGAGACCCGGCGGGTGCTCACCCTCCGCCGGCTTCTCGAGGCGACCGCGGACTACGACCGCCCGATCGACCTGGCCATCGAGACCAAGCACCCGACCCGCTACGCCGGCCTCGTCGAACGCCGTCTGGTGGAGACGCTCGACGCGCTCGGCTGGGCTGGTGAGGGGTCGCCGGCGCGCGTCATGAGCTTCTCCTGGGCAGCCCTGAACCGGGTCAAACGGCTCGCACCGGGACTCGAGGTGGTATTACTGATCGAGCGCCCGCATTCCTGGCAGGTCACCAAGAACCTGGTGGGGGACGACTGGATCGCCGGTCCCGGCATCGCGCTGCTCCGGGAGAACCCGAAGCTGGTTCGGCGCCTGGCCAAGCTCGGTCGGCGGGTGCACGTGTGGACCGTGAACAACGAGAAGGACCTCGAGCTCTGCCTCGAGCTGGGGGTAGAGGCGGTCATCACGGACAAGCCCGTGATGGCGCTCGACCACCTGGAGAGGAGGACGATCGGCCGCCCGGCCGGGTGAGCCCCGACACCGAGAACGGGTGTTTGCCTCCATGGTTGCGGGGGCACCATCAGTTCGATGACGGTCCTCCGACCACACCGCCAACAGTCCCTTGGGAGTCACCTCGTGGGTTCGAGCTCGCTGCGAGCGGGGCGCGCGCCTGTCACGCTGCGCGTGCCATTCGCCGCGTCCTCGGTTGCCGTGACCCGCACGAAGCTCAAGGAGTGGCTCGGCGAGGTGGGCGGCTCCCGCGAGATCGTCGACGACGCCCGGCTGGTGCTCTCGGAACTGGTGGGCAACTCCATCCGGCACGCCCAGCCGCTGCCCGACGGCACGATCCTGGTCGCCTGGTCGATCGAGCGTCGCGGCCTGCAGATCTCGGTCACCGACGGCGGCAGCGGCACGCGTCCGCGCAAGGTCCACGCCGGCTCCTCCGCGCTGGCCGGTCGCGGCATGGCGATCGTCGACACGATCGCGTTGACCTGGTGGTCGGAGAAGGGTCGCTCGCGCTCGACGGTGCACGCGATCCTCTCGCTCCCCTGAACCCGCCTGTGCCGGGCTCACGTCCCCGGGTCAGTAGGCTTCCCCGTCATGGGAAAGAAGTCGCGCGTCAAAGCCAGGCAGTCGACACCCCAGCCCGGTGAGGTCGGTCCACGCCAGCCGTGTCCGTGCGGATCGGGCCGGCGCTACAAGGCCTGCCACGGGAGTACGACGGGCCCGGTGCCGACGTACGTCGCCCGGCCGTTCGAGGGGCTGCCCGGCGAGACCGACATCATCGCCATGCGCGAGCTGGTGCCCGCCGCGACCGCCCCGCTACGGCTGACCGACCCCGGCGACCGGGAGGCCGTGCTCTGTTCGCTGCTGCCGATGGCCGCGCCGGCGCTGGTGCGTCAGGACGGCGCGGTATGGCTCGGCCTGCAGGTCCAGCACAACTTCGGCGACCCGAGCCGCGACCTCGCCGCTGTCCTGGAGAAGGCCCTGTCCGCCGAGCCCGGCTCGGTGATCGGCCTGACCGACCCGCCCGGTGGCGGCCCCCGGCTCCAGGACCTGGTGGCCGAGGGGCCACTGGACGTCACCGTGCACGAGGGGTTCGAGTTCTGGATCGCGGACGTCGAGGACCCGACCGGCACGGTCGCCGCCTCGCTGGAGACCGCGAACGCCGCGGCGTTCCCGACCGCTCGGTTGAGCTCGGTGGACGCGGCCTACTGGACCCGCATGGGCAGCAAGGAGCACCTGCGCTGGGTGATGCCCCACGACGAGGAGACGCTGCTCGGTGCGCTGGCGCGGCTGCACGTCGCCGGCAAGGACAAGATCGCCGAGGGCTCCCGCTTCGTCGGGATGTTCCGTGCGCACGGGCTTCTCGCGCCGGTGTGGGACCTGCCGGTGGGCACCGGCGCCGAGGTGCTCGAGGAGCCGGCGGCGGCGTTCGCCAAGGACCTCGACGCCGCGCTGGCCGACGGCTCGCCGCTGTCGACCGAGGAGCGGTCGGCGCGCAACGGACTCGCGAACCGCCAGCTCACTATCCGCTGAGCGAAACAGTTGAACGTGAAATGACTAGACCATTCGGGGGTATTTGGTTGGCGTCGGCGCTGCGTTGTTGAGGAAGCGTCGCACCCTCCGTATCGTTGTCAGTGCCCGGTCGTTGTTGTATCCCCCGTCAGCAACGGCCGGGTTTTTCGTTTTTCGTTTCGTTTTTTCATTTGCCTTGGCCTCCCGTGCCCGGCGCCACGCCCCTCCGGTCGACCCCGACCTGGCTCCCGTCGAGGAGGCCCCGGTTCTCGCAGGCGTCGGTTCTCCGTCGAGGTGCTGGGGCCCCGGAGCCGACCGGGAACCAGGGGGTGAGCGGGGACCAGGGGCCGCTGATCACAGAACGAAGGGACCGCCGGACATGAAGACGCCCGCCGAGACGGGGGAAACTCGGCGGGCGTCACGCTTAGTCTGCCCCGCCTGCGACGGGGAGCCAAGTCCGGCCTATACCGCTCGGAACGCCGGTACGACGGACGTCGCGCCGCTGGGAATAACACCCCGGGGGGTATATGTTGAGCCCGGCACAGCCCACCCCCTCTGCCAGGAGCAACGATGTACTTCGCCCAGTTCTACCTCGACTGCCTCTCGCAGGCCTCTTACCTCATCGGCGACGAGAAGTCGGGACAGGCCGTCGTCGTCGACCCGCGTCGCGACATCGAGCCCTACCTCGCCGACGCCGAGGCACACGGCCTGCGGATCGTCGGGGTGCTCAACACCCACTTCCACGCCGACTTCGTCTCCGGTCACCTCGAGCTCGCCAAGGCCACCGGTGCATGGATCGGCTACGGCCGCGCCGCCCAGGCCGACTTCGAGGTGCGCCCGTTCGGCGACGGTGACCGCGTCGAGCTCGGGGACGTCGTCCTCGAGACCATGGAGACGCCCGGCCACACGCCCGAGTCGATCAGCGTGCTGGTCTTCGAGCAGGCCGGCGACACCGCGCCGTACGCCGTCCTCACCGGCGACGCGCTGTTCATCGGCGACGTCGGCCGTCCGGACCTGCTCGCGTCGGTCGGCGTGACCGCCGAGGAGCTGGGTCGGATGCTGTACGACTCGGTGCAGCACAAGCTGATGTCGCTGCCCGACGAGACCCGGGTCTTCCCCGCGCACGGCGCCGGCTCCGCCTGCGGCAAGAACCTCTCGACCGAGAAGCAGTCCACCATCGGGGAGCAGCGCCGGCTCAACTACGCCTGCCAGCCGATGAGCGAGGAGCAGTTCCTCGCTGTGGTGACCGCGGGCCAGCCGCCGGCTCCGGAGTACTTCGTCTACAACGCGGTCCTCAACCGCCAGGAGCGCGGCACCCGGCAGCCGGGTGCCAACCTGCCGGCGCTCTCGCCCGAGCAGATCGGTGAGGCCCTGGCGTCCGGTGCCACGGTGATCGACGCCCGCGACCCGATGGAGTTCGCGGCCGGCCACCTGCGAGGAGCGGTCAACGTGCCGGTCGACGGCCGGATGGCCGAGACCGTGGGCATGGTCATCAAGCCGGAGGACGCCGTGGTGCTGATGGCTCCCGAGGGTGAGGAGCAGGAGGCCGGCGTCCGCCTGGCCCGCATCGGCTTCGACCACGCAGTGGGCTTCGTGCCGCGGCCGGAGGCGTACCTCCTCGACCACCCGGACCAGGTGGAGCGCGCCAGCCGGCTCACGCCTGTCGAGCTCGGCGAGGTCCTCGCCCAGAGTGACGTGCAGCTCGTCGACATCCGCAACGTCGGCGAGACCGAGGCGGGCATGGTGCCGGGCGCGGTGAACATCCCGCTCGCGCAGCTGGCGCGCCGTGCCGATGAGCTCGACTCGGCGAAGCCGACGGTGCTCTACTGCGCCGGTGGATGGCGCTCCAGCGTGGGCAGCAGCCTGCTGCGCCGGCTCGGCTTCGCCGACGTCTCGGACGTCCTCGGCGGCTTCGCCGGGTGGGAGGCCACCCAGCCGGCGGTCGCCTGACGCCATTCACGCGGCCGGGTACGACGGCCCGCAGATCCCTGAGGTGGCAAACCCGCCGGCGGGACGCACCAGACCGACTCGGTCGCGGTGCGTACCCACCGGCGGGTCACCTGTGTCCGGGGGCGTGACGTGAGCTGGGGACGGTGAGGGCGCTGCCCTGCCCTGCTGACGGGGGAGGCCGCGGTCTCGCGCTGCCGTTCTCTCGTGCCGACCGCTGTGCCGCTGACCGGGGAATGGAGTGCCGGCCATGCCGCCCGTGGCGTTGGTCGTCCGGTCCATTCCCCCGGCCGCGCTTCCACCGCGGGGTCGGTGCGCGGTGAGTTCACTCCTCGACGCCCTTGACCGAGCTGGCCGGGACGCCCCGCGGGCGGCCCGGATCTGCCGGGGGTCGCCGCCTACAGCGGGTCGCGCACGACCGGGCAGGACATGCACCGGGGACCGCCGCGGCCCGAGCCCAGCTCCGAGCCGGCGATCGCGATCACCTCGATGCCCGCCTCCTCCAGACGGAAGTTGGTCTCGACGTTGCGCTCGTAGGCGACGGCCACCCGGGGCGCGAGAGCGAGCGTGTTGTTGCCGTCGTCCCACTGCTCCCGCTCGGCGGTGACCGGGTCGAGCCCGGTGTCGATCTGGTGGAGCGTGTCGATGTGCATCGCCTTCGCGGCCGCGACCAGGAACGGCTCGGCGTTCCCCACCTCGAGCACCAGGTCCTCGTCGGCGT
Organism: uncultured Actinomycetota bacterium; assembly: GCA_963816325.1. Taxonomy (GTDB): domain Bacteria; phylum Actinomycetota; class Actinomycetes; order Propionibacteriales; family Nocardioidaceae; genus Nocardioides_B. The sequence goes on from CAWFKC010000026.1 coordinate 53,089, forward strand.
CGCCGTTGCGCTCCTTGCAGGTGACCGTGAACGCCCGGAGGCTGTCGGCGACGTTGGGGTACATCACGATCTTGTCGGTGTCGACCATCGTGCACACCGTGTCCAGGTGCATGGTGGCCCGCTCCTGCGCGATCGGCACCGCGAGCACGGTGTGCGCGAGGCCGGCCGCGAACACCTGCCGCGCCAGGCGCTCGGCGCCGGCGGGGGTCGTACGCTCGCCCACGCCGATCGCCAGCACGCCCGGGCCGAGCAGGAGGACGTCGCCGCCCTCGACATGCTCGCGGTGCCAGCCGTGGATGGTCGGGGTGCCCGCGAAGCGGGGGTGCTCGGTGTAGATCAGCTCGGTGAGCTGGGTCTCCCGCTCACGCGCGGGCATGGCCAGCGACGTGACCGCGACCCGGTCTCGGACCCAGACACTGGAGTCGCGGGTGAACAGCAGGTTCGGCAGCGGGTCGATCAGGAAGTCGTCGTGCGCCAGCAGGCTGGTGACCAGCCCGAAGCCGCCGCGGACCTCGTCGTTGCGGACGCCCGAGGTCAGGAAGGCGGCGAGGTCCGCCGCGTTCTGGTCGTGCAGCGCCTCGGTGAGGTAGCGCCGCAGCGTCACTCCCAGGTGCAGGCTGGCCATCGCGCCGGCGATCGCGTGCTCGCGCGCCTGTGCGCTCTCGAGGGTCTCGGCGAGGAGCTCCATGAGGTAGAGGACCTCGACCTCCCGGTCGCGCAGCGCCTGCGCGAACGCGTCGTGCTCGTCCTGCGCGCGACTGACCCACGGGATGCCGTCGAAGAGCAGCTTGTCGTTGTTGCGGGGAGTGAGCCGCTTGAGCTCGGGCCCGGGGCGGTGCAGCATCACGGTGCGCAGCCGGCCGACCTCGCTGTCGGCTCCGTGACCCCGGGACGGCGTGGACCCGGAAGCGGACCCGGGGGCGGGTGTGGCCTCGGCGTTCATAGCCCGCACCTTACTGGGTGTGTCCCTAATCGGGACGACACCGGCTTCCCTTGACCGTCGACCTCTGAGGGGCTGTGGTGCTTGGTTGCCGTCCGAGCGCCACGGGAGTGGTCTTGTCTCGGTTCCGACCCATTGCCCCAGTGCTGCAGGGTGGCGATCGGCTCTTCCCCGGCCCATCCGGGTGCAGACACGCGTGCGCGGTGTCAGGCGGCCACGTGTTGTGGCGGTGCAGTGCTCGGTGGTGGCTCGGTGTAGCGGGCCAGGTTGATCGCGGCGTTGACGTCGCGGTCGATGGCCAGGCCGCAGGAGGCGCATCGGTAGGTGCGGTCGTCCAGGGTCAGGTCGGCCTTGATGGTTCCGCAGCCGGCGCAGGTCTTCGACGAGGGAAACCAGCGGTCGGCGATGACGAGCTCGGTGCCGTACCAGGTGGCGGCAGGCGGCCAGGTGGCTACGTGCCTGCGCCGCTATGCGGCCACGAGCTCCACCACGGTCGTCACCGTCAGCACCAGGCACACCGCGGCACCGATGTAGTGCAGGAGCGAGAGCCTCATGTAGCGCAGCAGCACCCGCCCGGAGACGACGGCGAGACCCGACACGGTGAGCAGCGCTCCCCAGGCGCCGAGGAAGACGTTGAGATGGTCGTGGTACTGCGCCACCAGGCTGATCGTCAGCAGCTGCGAAAGGTCGCCCCACTCGGCGGCGAAGATGATGGTGAAGGACGCGAGTGCGGACCGCAGGAAGGTGGTCTGCTCCTTGGCGGCGGCCGCGAACTCCTCCTCCTGCTCCTTCTCCTCGGCGTCCGCCCCGGGCGCGGTCCGGAAGAGCACGATCGCACCGATCAGGAAGATCGCCGCGGCCACCGACTTGATGACCACGTCGGGGAGCAGCGTCGCCAGGGCGCCGGCGGTGACCGCCACAACGGTCTGCACGCCGAAGGCCAGGCCGACACCGAGCCACACCGCGAGCGGCCGGTAGCGGGTGGAGAGCACCAGCGCCGCGATGAACGTCTTGTCCGGAAGCTCGACGACGAAGATCGCGGCGAAGGCGATGGCGATGACTGCGAGGTCCATACCGTCCTAGGGGTGTCGGAGGGAGCGGCTCGCGGCGACCGCCTCCGCGAGCACGTCCTTGACCGGTCGGCCGGTCGCGGCAGCCACCCGGGCCACGTCCTCGTACTCCGGCTGAGCGTTGACCAGCTGCCCGTGGTGCAGGGCAAGTTTCACATGGATCGTGCGGCCCGCGACCTCGACGGTGCGCATCTCCCGTTCCAGCGCGGTCTTGCCGATCGGGACCTCGCGCACCCCGATCGTGGAGGTCTGCCGGAAGACGACGGCGCGTACGGCGTCCGCTTGCTCGGCGCGCGTCAGCACCGACAGGGTGTGGGCGGGACGGCCCTTCTTCATCAGGATCGGCGTCAGCCAGGCGTCGGAAGCGCCGGCCTCGAGCAGCGCGGAGATCACCGGAGGCCACAGCCGCGGGTCGAGGTCGTCGACGTTGGTCTCGATCAGCAGCGCGCCCTCGGCCGCCGACCCGCCGGAGTCCGCTTCGTCCCCGACGAACAGTCGCAGCACGTTGGCGTGCGAGTCCGGGTCCCGACCCCCGGCACCGACGCCGATCGCGGTGACGCTCATCGCCGGCTGCGGCCCGTAGCTGCTCGCGTGGGTGACCAGCAGCGCGGCTCCGGTGGGCGTGCACAGCTCGCGGTCGCCCGGACCGGCGTGGCTTGGTACGCCGCGCAGCAGCTGCGCGACCGCCGGCGGCGGGACCGGCATCTGTCCGTGCGCGCCGCGGACCGTGCCGGACCCGACGGCGACCGGCGACACCACCAGCCGTTCGAGGCCGAGGTGCGCGAGCCCGGCGCAGACCCCGACCACGTCCGCGATCGCGTCGAGCGCCCCGACCTCGTGGAAGTGCACGTCCTCCGGTGCGCTCGAGTGCACGGCCGCCTCCGCGCGCGCGAGTCGCTCGAACGTGTCGAGCGCGCGTGACCGCACGGCGTCGCCGAGCGGAGCCTCGTCGAGCAGCGCGGAGATGTCCCGCCAGGTGCGCGGGGTGCGGCTGTCGGCGACCTCGACGTGACAGCGGGTGGCCGCGAAGCCGTTGCGGGTCACCGTTTCCGGCTTCAGCGCGACGTGCTCGGGGGCGATCGCGGCGACCGCGTCGGCGACCACCGGCAGCGGGACGCCGGCGCCGAGCAGCGCCCCCAGCAGCATGTCGCCGCTGGCGCCCGAGGACGCGTCGACCCAGCCGATCACGCCGGCGACCCGGGCCCCGGGTGGTGGCAGGCGTTGCGCGCCACCCGAGCGGCGAAGACGCCCGCGCCGTAGCCGTTGTCGATGTTGACCACGGTGACCCCCGGCGCGCAGGAGTTCAGCATGCCGAGCAGGGCGGCGAGCCCGCCGAAGGCCGCGCCGTAGCCGACGCTGGTCGGCACCGCCACGAGCGGCACCCCGGTGAGCCCGCCCACCACGCTGGGCAGGGCGCCCTCCATGCCCGCGACCACGACCAGGCAGTCGGCGTCGGCCAGGTCGTCACGGGCGGCCAGGATGCGGTGCAGTCCCGCGACCCCCACGTCGTTGATCGGCCGCACCCCGGCGCCGTACACCCGGGCGGTCAGCGCGGCCTCGGCGGCGACCGGCGCGTCCGACGTACCGGCGGAGACCACCGCGACCGTGCCGCGGGCAGCCGGCAGCGCCCCGAGCGTGACCGAGCGGGCGACCTCGTGCACGACCGCGTCGGGCAGGGCGGTCGTGACCGCCGCGACCGCCTCGTCGGTCAGCCGGGTGGCGAGCACGGCGCGCTCGGGGTGCGCCTCGTGCAGGGCACGCAGGATCTCCACGACCTGCTGGGGGGTCTTGCCCGCGCCGTACACCACCTCGGGGTCACCGGTCCGCGCGGCGCGGTCGGTGTCGAGGCGCGCGTAGCCGAGGTCGGAGATGCCGTCGTGGTCCACGGGGCGAATCTAACCGACACGCGCGTGGGTGCCTCCGGACAGGGCAATAGGGTGGGCGCATGCCTGGAGTGCCGCCGGCCCGCTACGCCTACCTCGGTCCCGAGGGGACCTTCACCGAGCAGGCGCTGCGGTCGTTGCCGGCCGCCGTCAAGGCGGATCTCCAGCCGTGCTCGACGGTGACGCTCGCGCTCGACGCGGTCCGCTCCGGAGACGCCGACGGGGCCGTGGTGCCGATCGAGAACTCCGTGGAGGGTTCGGTGCCGGTCACCCTCGACGAGCTGGCCACCGGCGAGCCACTGATGATCACCCGTGAGATGACGGTGCCGATCACGTTCAGCCTGCTCGCCCGGCCGGGCACCGAGGCCGAGGACGTACGACGGGTCGCGACCCACCCGCACGCGGCGGCGCAGACCCGCGGCTGGTGCGCCCGGCACCTGCCGCACGCCGAAGTGGTGCACACGTCCTCCACCGCGTTCGCGGCGTTCATGCTCACCCAGGACGACGCCGAGTGGCAGGCGGCGATCTCCGCGCCGGTCGCCGGGGACCACTACCGCCTCGCCACCCTCGCGGCGGGCATCGGCGACAACCCGGACGCGATGACCCGGTTCGTGCTCGTCTCCCGCCCCGGCCCGCCGCCGCCGCGCACCGGCCGCGACAAGACGTCGTTCGTGGCGTTCATGCGCGAGGACCACCCCGGCGCGCTGATGGAGATCCTCGAGCAGCTCACGGTGCGGGGGGTGAACATGACGCGCATCGAGTCCCGGCCGACCGGCGCCGCGCTCGGGAACTACTGCTTCTCGATCGACTGCGAGGGCCACGTCGAGGACGCGCGGGTCGGCGAGGCGCTGATGGGCCTGCGGCGGGTGTGCGCGGACGTGCGGTTCCTCGGGTCCTACGAGCGGCACGACGGGATCGCGCCGGTGATCCGGATCGGCACCGCCGACGAGGACTTCAACGACGCCGCGGCGTGGCTCGCGCGCCTCCGCCACGGAGGCTGAGCGGCCGCCTAGGCTCTGCGGCGATGAACGTCCTCCTGCTCGTCGTGCCCCTCCTCGCGCTGGTCGTCGGCGTCGCCGCCCTGGCGCTCGCCGTCGCGGCGGTACGTCGTACCTCCGCCAACGCCCGGCGGCTGTCCCGCCGCAACCCGGGCACGGTCCCGGCCGACCTCGAGGGCCTGCGGGCCGAGGTGCAGGCGCTGCGGATGGAGGCCGGCGACGCGCTGCGGCACCTGTCGGTGGTGCGCTACGACGCGTTCGGCGACATGGGCGGGCACCTGTCGTGGTCGATGGCGCTGCTCGACGACAGCGGCAACGGGGTGGTGCTCACCTCCATCCACGGCCGCAGCGAGGCGCGGACCTACGCCAAGAACATCAGCGCGTGGTCGTGCGAGCAGGCGCTGTCGCCCGAGGAGGAGGAAGCGGTCAGGTTCGCCAAGGCCGGCTGAGCCGGTGGGCCTCCGCCCGGTTCAGGACGGCGCGGTTCACGACGGCGCGGTTCAGGACGGCCCGCCCGGTTCAGGAAGGCGCATCCCGGCCGCACGGCCCGCCGGGGCGCACGTCGAGGCGGCCGCCGGCGACGTCGAGCGCGACCGTGGCCAGCGTCCGGTGCTGCAGCACCGGGTCGAGGGCCGGGTCGGTGTGCGCGCAGACTCCGCCGCGCTCGTCGTGGTGGATCATCGCGGTCAGCACGTCCTCGGCGGACGACGGCGCCCGCCCGGCGAAGGCCTCGAGCAACGCGGCCCGGCGGACCTCGCTGCTCGGTCCGGTCGCGCTGCCCAGGCAGCCGTCCCGCCCGGCCTCGGAGACGAAGTGGTTGGTACGCACCAGCAGCCCGTCCTCGGGCTCCAGCACGCCCGGACCGCCGGGGAACAGCTCGACCGAGGCGGCCGCGCGGTGCCGGTCGACGATGGTCAGCGACGTCGACGCCGAGGTGGGCGCCGAGGCGATCCGGCGGGCGGTGGCCACGTCGCCGGCGTCGTCGAGGATCGCTCGGCTGAGCAGGTGCACCGGGTGGCCCACGGTCTCCTCGGCGGCGGCCTTGGCGTCGCGCTCGTGGTGCAGCATGTTGAGCATCACGCCCACGCCGCGGTCGTTGACGCCGATCTTGGCGAGCATGCCGAACTCGGTGACGGTCTCGACCCGGCGCCCGTCGGGGTGCGGGATGGTCCAGTGCAGCCAGGTGCCGCCCATCGCGTCGTACCAGTCCCAGGTCTGGACGGCCACCGGCGCCCGGCCCGGGGGCAGCGCCACGACCGTGGAGCACTCCCCGGTCCCGGTGGGGTCCGCGGCGACCAGCAGCTCGGTGCGCGCGTTGACCGCGGCCAGCTCCCGCACCGGACGGCCGGCACCCTCGGCGATCCCGGCGATCTCCTCGGCGTGGCCGGGGGCGAGCGTGCGGATCGTCTCCCAGGCGCGCTCGGCCCACAGGTCGACGTCGAAGGGCCCGGTGGCGCGGGCCGCGAACAGCCGGCGGTACGCCGCGACCGTGGCCGCGATCTCCGTCCGGAAGCGCTCACCGAGCTCCCGGCCGCGCTCGCGCGGCGGCAGCACCGACGAGGTGAAGGTGACCGTGCTCATCGCCCCACCGTAGCCCCGCTGCTCGCTACCCTGCCCGGATGAACCTGCTGCGTCCCGTCGCGATCAGGGTCGGCCGGCTGTCGTGGCTGCCGAGGTTCCTGCCGCAGATCGTGTGGCTGGACCGGACGTTCCACCGGGTGACCGGCGGACGGCTGACGCTGCTGTCCCTCGCCGGGCTCGACGAGCTCTACCTGACCGTTCCCGGGCGTCGGTCGGGCACCGCACGGACGACCCCGCTGCTCTACGTGCCGTACGACGGGCACTACCTGGTCGCGGGCTCGAACTGGGGCGCGGCGAGGCTGCCGGCGTGGGTGCTGAACCTGCGCGCGGCGGGGGCGGCGCAGGTCGAGGTCCACGCCGAGATCCGCGGCGTGCGGCACCGGGTCCGGGCACGTGAGGTCACCGGCGCCGAGCGCGGCCGGCTGTGGCACCTGATGCTGCGGACCTGGCCGAACTACGACCACTACGCCGCGCGCACCACCCGGACCATCCCGGTCTTCGAGCTGGTCCCCGACTGAGGGTCACCGCGGCAACCTGCCGGTGACTGCAGCCTGCCGGTCGGTGCACCCGGTGAGCCCAGCCCGTCGGTGAGCCCAGCCCGTCGGTCAGCGCAGCCGGTCGGTGAGCCCAGCCCGTCGGTCAGCGCAGCCGGTCGGTCAGTGCGGCACCCGCACCAGCAGCCGGCCGTGCACGCACTCCGCGTCGATCTCGCGGCCGGCTCCGATCGGGTCGCCGTCCACCTGCCGGGGGGTGTCCGCGGCCGCCCGGATGCTCACCTTGCGACCGGTCCGCCGGTCGAGCAGCTCGTCGAGCCGCTTGCCCTTGCTGAGGACCCGGAAGGCCAGCGGGATCCAGCTGAGGAACCGGCGCGGGTGCAGGATCACCACATCGAGGACGCCGTCGTCGATGGACGCGTCGGGCAGCAGCGGCATCCCCGCCTGGAGGTAGCCGACGTTGCCGACGACCACGGTGCGGGCCCGGTGCTTGCTCCACGGCTCGTCGTCGACCGAGATCTCGATCCGGACCGCCGGGAACATCAGGTTCCGCAGCGCCGACACCACGTAGGCGAGCCAGCCGACGCGGGCCTTGATCTGCTCGTTGGCGCCCTCCATGATCGCCGCGTCGAAGCCCATCCCGGCCATCACCATGAAGTGCTCGTCCTCGCCGATGCCGTCGCCGGAGATCCGCACCAGGTCGATCGCGCGGTCCTGCCCGTGCAGGGCGGTCTCGACCGCGGCCTGCAGGTAGAGCGGGATGCCGAGGTTGCGCGCCAGCAGGTTGCCGGTGCCGGCGGGCACGACGCCGACCGGCACGCCGGTGCCGGCCAGCTCCGCGCACACGGTCCGCACGGTGCCGTCGCCGCCGGCGACCAGCACCATCTCCGCACCGGAGAGCGCCGCCTCCTCGGCCATCGAACGGCCGGGGTCCTCGATCGTGGTCTGGTACCACCCCGTCACGCTCCAGCCGGCGTCCCCCGCGGTGCGCGTCACCATCTCCTTGAACGCCTCGACGTTCTCGAACTTCACCGGGTTGAGCACCACGGCGACCTCGTGGTTCGACGGCTCCGCGGACGCCGCCGGCGGCGCGGGCCGGGGGCGGGCCCGCGGCGCCGGGTCGAACACCAGCGTTCCCACGCACACCCAGAAGGCCCCCACCGCGTAGCCGGCGATCACGTCGGAGGGGTTGTGCACGCCCAGGAAGACCCGGTCGAGCCCCACCACGAGCACCAGGAACAGGGCCACCGTGTCGACCAGTCGGCGCACGCTGCGACGCCGTACGAACAGGGCGGTCAGGACGAGCGCCACCCCGGCCCCCGACGCGATGCCGGAGGCGTGCCCGGACGGGAACGAGAAGCTGTGCAGCACCTGGACCGGGTCGGTCCACACCGGCCGCTTGCGGTGCATCGAGAGCTTGATCGCGGTGGTGGTCAGCGAGGTGACCAGCATGACGCCGATGGTCCACAGCGCGGCCCGGAAGTGCCGCCGCAGCGCGAGCAGGCCCGCGGTGGCGGCCGTGTAGAGGGTCATCGCCAGCGTGCCGAACATCGCCTCGACCACCAGCAGCAGCCGCACCACGCCGTGGTGCGCGAAGCTCCAGCCCTCCGGCCAGCGGCCGAGGCTGTTGTCGACGTGGTCGAGCGTCGGCACGTAGGCCAGCACCAGGACGGTCAGCGCCACCAGCACCACCAGGCTGAGGATCGCCCCGCCGAGCAGGCGGCTGCGGGTGCGGGGGCGGAACGACACGGGTCTCCCTGGGGTGCGCGCGACGGGGGCGGGGCTGGTGGACAGGGCCGGGTGGACAGGGTCGGGTGGACAGGGCTGGGGCCCGGGTGGGCCGCGGACAAGTATGGCCGCCCGGGGAGAAGCCGCCCCGTGCCGCCCGGCGCAGGGGGCCCGGGTGGCGCGGGTGGCGCGGGTGGCGCAGGTGGCACGTAGCATGGCCGCACCGCCCGCCCACCGGAGTTCGTCGCATGCTGCCCTGGCTCGCCGCCGCCCTCAGCGGGCCGGCGCTGCTCCTGGGGCTGGTGTACCCGGGCTGGGGCGGGGCGCCGGCCGGTGCGCGGCTGCCGGACGCCGGCGTGGCGTCCGCCCCGCCGGCACCCTCCCCTCGGAGCACCGTGGCGTTCAACGACCCGGCCGGTCCGCCGGCGCGGCAGTACTCCCTGATCTCGCGCGTCGACCGGGCGATCGAGGCGGCCTGGCCGGGGTCGACGATCCGGGTGGCGGAGTACTCCTTCGCGATGCCGCGGACCAGCAGCGCCCTGGTGGCCGCCTACCGGCGCGGCGTGAACGTGCAGGTGGTGGTCGACGACCACTCCGCGCCCTGGCGGTCGGTACGACGGCTCCGTGCCGTCCTGGGCACCGACACCACGAGCACCAGCTTCGTGAAGGTGTGCCGCGCCTCCTGCCGCGGCGGCCGGGGCAACCAGCACGCGAAGTTCCTGACCCTGTCCGGCACCGGGAGCAGCGTCGACGTGCTGATGGTCGGGTCGGTGAACTTCACCAACTTCAACGCCCGGCTGCAGTGGAACGACCTCTACACCGTCCGGACCGACCCGCAGCTCTACGCCCAGTTCAACAAGCTGTTCGCGCTGATGGTCGAGGACCGGCGCCAGCCCCGGCTGCGGCTGCCCGACCCCGGCCACGGCTTCGCCACCGAGGTGTCCCCGATGCTGCACGGGGGCGACCCGATCGCGGCGCGGCTGCGCAAGGTCCGCTGCACCGGCGCCGCGCCCGGCGCCGGGCGACACGGCCGGACGGTGGTACGGGTGGCGATGCACGCCTGGAACGGGGACCGCGGCCTGCAGCTGGCCCACGAGGTGGCGCGGCTCCAGCGCCGAGGATGCGACGTCAAGGTGCTCTACGGCGTGGGCATGGGCGGCCGGGTCGCGGAGGTGCTGCGGGCCGCCGGCGTGCCCACGCGCGACAGCGTCCGGAACGGCCGCCGGGTGCACGAGAAGGTGATGGTGCTCTCGGGCGTGCTCGGGTCGGACCGGCACGCCAACTACGTGTGGACCGGGTCGCACAACTGGTCCGACCGCTCGCTGCACAACGACGAGGTCATCCTCCGGGTCCGCGGCCGGGGCGTCGTCGCGTCGTACCTCCGCAACTTCCGGAGGATGTGGGCCTACGCGGCCGCCGGTGGTCGCTGAAACCGTGGTGAGCGGCTCTGACCTCGCCGGATAGGCTGGTGGGGTGATCGATCCCCGTCTGCTCCGTGAAGACCCTGACCGCCTGCGTGCCGCCCAGGAGAAGCGCGGCCTGTCCGCCGACGTCGTCGACGCGGCGCTGGCGGCGGACGAGCGGCGCCGGTCGGCGATCGTGGAGTTCGAGCGCCTGCGCTCGGAGCAGAAGGGGCTGGGCAAGCAGATCGCCGGCACGAAGGGCGAGGAGAAGCAGGCGCTGCTCGAGCGCACCAAGTCGCTGTCGGCAGAGGTGAAGAAGGCCGAGCAGGCCCAGGGCGAGGCCGAGCAGGCGTTCCGCGAGGTCGTGCTCTCGATCCCGAACCCCGCCGCGCCCGAGGCCCCCGCCGGCGGCGAGGACGACTTCGTCGTGCTCGAGGAGGTCGGCACCCCGCGTGACTTCGCCGCGGAGGGCTTCGAGCCCCGCGACCACATCGAGCTCGGCCGGATACTGGGCGCGATCGACATCGACCGCGGCGCGAAGGTGTCCGGCGCCCGCTTCTACTACCTCACCGGCGTGGGCGCCGACCTGGAGTTCGCGCTGGTGAACATGGCGATGGACCAGGCCCGCGCCGCCGGCTTCACCACGATGGTGCCGCCGGCGATGGTGAAGCCGCGCGCGATGGAGGGCACCGGCTTCCTGGGCCAGGCCGCCGACGACGTCTACCGGATCGAGGGCGAGGACACCTACCTCGTCGGCACCTCGGAGGTGCCGCTCGCGGCGTACCACTCCGACGAGATCCTGGACGGCGAGACGTTGCCGCGCCGTTACGCCGCGTTCAGCCCGTGCTACCGCAAGGAGGCAGGCTCCTACGGCAAGGACACCCGGGGCATCATCCGGGTGCACTGGTTCGACAAGGTGGAGATGTTCACGTACACGACCCTCGAGGAGTCGTACGCCGAGCACCAGCGCCTGCTCGCGTGGGAGAAGGAGCTCCTGACCAAGCTCGAGCTGGCCTTCCGGGTGATCGACACGGCGGCCGGTGACCTCGGCCTGTCGGCGCAGCGGAAGTTCGACTGCGAGGCCTGGATCCCCACCCAGGACAAGTACCGCGAGCTCACCTCGACCTCGAACTGCACCGAGTTCCAGGCCCGGCGCCTGGACATCCGGGGCCGCTTCGAGGAGGGGATCAAGCCGCTGGCAACCCTGAACGGCACGCTGGTGGCGATCCCGCGGGCGATCGTCGCGATCCTCGAGACCCACCAGCAGGCCGACGGGTCGGTGCGCGTGCCGGAGGCCCTGCAGCCCTACCTTCAGGGTCGCAAGGTGCTGGAGCCGGTCGTTGGCTGAGACCTGGCAACCCAAGCTCGTCGCGCTCGACATCGACGGCACCCTGCTGATCCCGGACCTCGTCAACGGCTACAGCCAGGAGGAGGTCACCACCGCGGTGCGCCGGGCCGTGGACCGGGTGGTGGCGGTGGGCGTCCCGGTGGTGCTGGCCAGCGGCCGGGCGCCGCTGAGCATGGCCACGGTGCTCGACCACCTCGCGATCCCGCGCGACGGCGGGGACGTGCTGGCGGTTGCCTCCAACGGCGCGGTCACCTTCTCCTACCCGCCGATCAGCGTGGTCGCCGAGATCACCTTCGACGCCCGTGACGTCGTGCACGCCGTCCTCGAGCACGTGCCCGACGCGATGGTCGCGGTCGAGGAGCACGGGGTCGGCTACCGGGTCAACCGGCACTTCCCCGACGGCGAGCTCGGCGGCGAGATGATCCTGACCCCGCTGGAGGAGATGTTCGCCGCCGAGGTCAGCCGGGTGATCATCCGTGATCCGAGCTCCACCCCCGAGGACTTCGTCACGCTGGCCGCGAAGCTCGGCCTGAAGGGCACCAACTACTTCATCGGCTGGACCGCCTGGTTGGACCTGGCCCCGGAGGGGGTCTCGAAGGCGTCGGCGCTCGCCGAGGTCGCCGCGCGGCTCGGGGTGGCGGCCGAGGACGTGCTCGCGATCGGGGACGGCCGCAACGACACCGAGATGCTGCAGTGGGCCGGCCGCGGCGTGGCCATGGGCCAGGCCCCCGACGAGGTGAAGGCGGCTGCGGACCACGTCACCGCGACGGTCGAGAGCGACGGGCTCGCGATCGAGCTGCACCGGTGGTTCTGAGGTGCTCAGGCTCGTCGCCACCGACCTGGACGGGACGCTGCTGCACACCGACGGCACCGTCACCGAGCGGACCCGGCGTGCCCTGACCGCGGTCGAGGACAAGGGCGTGGAGGTCGTGTTCGTGACCGGCCGCCCGGTGCGGTGGATGGAGCACCTGTGGGAGCACGTCGGCGGGCACGGCCTGGCGGTGTGCTCCAACGGCGGCATCGTGTACGACGTGCACGCGCGCGCCGTGAGCCGGGCCCGCGGCATCCCGCCGGCCGTGGGCTGCAAGGTCGCCGACGTGCTGCGCGAGGCGGTGCCGGGGACCACGTTCGCGCTGGAGAAGACCGAGGGTTTCGCCCGCGAGCCGGGCTTCCTGCCGCGCGTGCCGCCGGCCGACGAGGTGCCGGTCGGTCCCCTCGAGGAGATCTTCGACGACCGCGTCGTCAAGCTGCTGGCCCGGCACGAGGACGCCGACCCCGAGGAGTTCTGGGCCGAGGTCGACTCCCACGTCGGCCACCTGGTCACCACGACCTGGTCCTCGCTCGGCGCGCTGGTGGAGATGAGTGCCGCGGGCGTCACCAAGGCCAGCACGCTCGAGCTGCTGTGCATGGAGCGGGGCATCGCCGCCGACGAGGTCGTCGCCTTCGGGGACATGCCCAACGACCTCGCGATGCTGCAGTGGGCGGGCACGTCCTACGCCATGGCCAACGCGCACCCCTCCGTGCTCGAGCTGGCCGCACACACCGCCCCGGCCAACGAGCAGGACGGGGTGGCGGTGGTCCTCGAGGAGCTCTTCGAGCTCTGACGGCACCGGTTCACGGGCCGTTTGTGTGGGGACATCACCGCGCGCCCTCTTCCCGAAATCCGGATTACGCGCCACAGTGTGTGTCCTGAGGAAGGCTTGTGATCCAGGTCACGGAGGACGAGATGGCTGCGAAGGATCCGGTGGGCGCCACCCGCGAGGCGCTGACGACTCTGGCCGCGGCGGTGCTGCGGGTCCGCGACGAGTACGGCGACACGGTCGGCGTGCGGCGGCTGACCTCCGACGTCGACCGGCTCACCGAGGACCTCGACCTGCTCGGCGACCCGCAGCCGGGCCACCGGCCGGGGACGAGCCGGGGCGACCTGCTCGAGATCCCCGACGAGCCCTACGACGAGAGCATGTGGACCGACGCCCAGTCCGAGGCGCAGCACGCGCTGTAGGGACACCAGATGTCGACAGGCGTCCGCAGCCCCGGCCGGGCCCGCCTCCAGGAAGGCACGCTCCGCCAGGACCGCTGGTGGCTGCAGCCCGCGGTCACGTTCGCGGTGCTGCTGGCCTTCGTGGTCTACGCGACCTGGCGCGCGTTCGTCGGGTCCCACTACTACGCCGCGCCGTACCTCTCGCCGTTCTACTCGCCCTGCATGGGCCGGCAGTGCGTGGAGGGCTCGGCCGACTTCGGCCGGCCGTTCGGGTTCTGGCCGTTCTCCCCGGCGCTGCTCATCCTGATCGTGCCGCTCGGCTTCCGGCTGTCCTGCTACTACTACCGCAAGGCCTACTACCGCTCGTTCTGGCTCTCGCCGCCGGCGTGCGCGGTGGCCGAGCCGCACAAGCGCTACACCGGGGAGACCCGGTTCCCGCTGATCTTCCAGAACCTGCACCGCTGGTTCCTGATCCTGTCCGCGGTCGTCGCCGTGGTGCTCACCTACGACGCGGTGCTCACCTTCCGCAACGCCGCCGGGCAGTGGGGCCACATGGGGTTCGGCACCCTGCTCTTCCTCGCCAACGTGGTCTTCATCTGGGGCTACACGCTCTCGTGCCACTCCTGCCGGCACCTGGTCGGCGGCCGGCTGCGGCACTTCTCCAAGCACCCGGTCCGCTACCGGTTCTGGACCGCGGTGACCCGGCTCAACCCGCACCACCCGAAGTTCGCCTGGTTCTCGCTGTTCTCGGTCGCGCTGACCGACTTCTACGTCTACCTGCTGGCCAGCGGCACGATCTCCGACCCGAGGTTCTTCTGATGGCTGTGACGAGTGGCGGTGCCTCCGGTGGCGGTGTCTCGAGTGGCTCGACGGTTCCGGGGCCCGGGGGCTCCGGGGCCGCGGGGGAGGAGCGGCACCCGATGACCGGGAACCGGACCGACCCGGGCGCCGACACCGGCTTCGAGCACCACGAGTACGACGTCGTGGTGATCGGCGCCGGCGGGGCGGGACTGCGGGCCGCGATCGCCGCCCACGACGCGGGCGGTCGGGTGGCGATCGTGTGCAAGTCGCTGCTGGGCAAGGCGCACACCGTGATGGCCGAGGGCGGGATCGCCGCCTCGATGGGCAACCTCTACCCGGAGGACAACTGGCGGGTGCACTTCCGCGACACCATGCGCGGCGGCAAGATGCTCAACAACTGGCGGATGGCGCAGCTGCACGCGCAGGAGGCGCCCGAGCGGGTGCTCGAGCTCGAGGAGTGGGGGGCGCTGTTCGACCGCACGCCGGACGGGCTGATCTCGCAGCGCGACTTCGGCGGCCACCGCTACGCGCGGCTCGCCCACGTCGGGGACCGCACCGGGCTGGAGATGATCCGCACCCTGCAGCAGCGGGCCGTCTCGCTAGGCATCGACGTGTTCATGGAGTGCACGGTCACTGAGCTGTTCACGGAAACCGGCGCGAGGAGGGGCGTCTCGACAGGCTCGCCGTCCGCGGGTGGAGGCAGGCGCCGGATCGCCGGCGCGCTGGCCTACTGGCGCGAGACCGGCCGCTTCGTGGTCTTCTCCGCCCCGTCCGTCGTACTGGCCACCGGAGGCATCGGGAAGTCCTACCAGGTCACCTCGAACTCCTGGGAGTACACCGGTGACGGGCACGCGCTCGCGATGCGCGCCGGGGCCAGCCTGATCAACATGGAGTTCGTGCAGTTCCACCCCACCGGAATGGTCTGGCCACCGTCGGTGAAGGGCATCCTCGTCACCGAGTCGGTCCGGGGCGACGGCGGCATCTTGAAGAACTCCGAGGGCGAGCGGTTCATGTTCGACTACATCCCGGAGTTCTTCAAGGCCGAGACCGCCGACACCATCGAGGAGGCGGAGGGCTGGTACACCGACAAGGTGAACCACCGCCGGCCTCCCGAGCTGCTGCCCCGCGACGAGGTGGCCCGCGCGATCAACTCCGAGATCAAGGCCGGCCGCGGCTCACCGCACGGCGGGGTCTTCCTCGACATCGCCTCGCGGCGCGACGCGGAGTTCATCCGCCGCCGGCTGCCCTCGATGTACCACCAGTTCAAGGAGCTCGCCGACGTCGACATCACCGCCGAGCCGATGGAGGTCGGCCCCACGTGCCACTACGTGATGGGTGGGGTCGAGGTCGACGCCGACACCGAGCAGAGCATCGTCGAGGGCCTCTACGCGGCCGGTGAGGTCGCCGGCGGGATGCACGGCTCGAACCGGCTTGGCGGCAACTCGCTCTCGGACCTGCTGGTCTTCGGCCGCCGCGCCGGCCACAACGCCGCCTACCACGCCTACCGGCTGCGCCCGGACCCGCCGCGGATCGACGACGAGCAGGTGCGCGCCGCCGCACGGCGGGCGCTGGCGCCGTTCGAGGTCGCCGCCTCGGGAGGTGGGGGCGAGAACCCCTACACGATCCAGAAGGACCTGCAGGAGGTCATGCAGCGCCTAGTCGGCATCATCCGCCGCGAGGACGAGCTGCGCGCGTCGCTGGTCGAGATCGAGAAGCTGAAGGAGCGTGCCCAGCACCTCACCGTGGAGGGGCACCGGCAGTACAACCCGGGCTGGCACCTCTCGCTGGACCTCGCCAACATGCTCGTGGTCTCCGAGTGCATCGCCAAGGCCGCCCTGGAGCGCCAGGAGTCGCGCGGTGGCCACACCCGCGACGACTTCCCCGGCGCCGACCCCGCCTGGGGCCGGCTCAACCTGGTGCTCACCCTCGGGTCCGGCGGCTCCGTGGAGCTCCGGCACCAGCCGCTGCTGCAGATGCCGGACGAGCTCAAGTCCCTGTTCGAGGAGCACTGATGGCCTACGACCTGAACATGCGCGTGTGGCGCGGCGACTCCTCCGGCGGGGCACTCGGTGACTACGTCGTACCGGTCGAGGAGGGCGAGGTGGTCCTCGACGCCATCCACCGCCTGCAGGCCACCCAGGTCGGCGATCTCGCGGTGCGCTGGAACTGCAAGGCGGGCAAGTGCGGCTCGTGCAGCGCCGAGATCAACGGCCGCCCGCGGCTGATGTGCATGACCAGGCTCTCCGACTTCGACGAGGCGGAGACGATCACCGTCACCCCGATGCGGACCTTCCCGGTGATCCGCGACCTGGTCACCGACGTGTCGTTCAACTACGAGAAGGCCAAGCAGCTGCCCGCGGCGAAGCTCACCCCGCGCGACCCCGACGGCAAGCGTCGGATGATGCAGGCCGACGTCGAGCGCGGCCAGGAGTTCCGCAAGTGCATCGAGTGCTTCCTCTGCCAGAACGTCTGCCACGTCGTACGCGACCACGAGGAGAACAAGCCCGCCTACGCCGGTCCGCGGTTCTTCCTGCGCTACGCCGAGCTCGACATGCACCCGCTCGACACCCACGACCGCCGCAAGCTCGCCCAGGAGGCCGCGGGCCTCGGCATGTGCAACATCACCAAGTGCTGCACCGAGGTGTGCCCCGAGGGCATCAAGATCACCGACAACGCGATCATCCCGATGAAGGAGCGCGTGGTGGACCGGAAGTTCGACCCGGTCGTCTGGCTCGGCGCGAAGATCTTCCGCCGTGACCAGCGCGAGGAGGTCTGACCCCGGCTCTTCCTGGGGCAGTTTCACAGGGTATGCCGCGAATCTGGCACTCCCCGCGCGAAACTCAACCAGGGAGGCGGCAGATTCGTGAGGGAAGCAGCAGGAGGTACGACGTGCAGCCGGAACCACTCAGCCAGGAGGAGATCGACCGGGCGCTCGCCCAGGAGCTGCCGCGCTGGAGCCAGGAGGGCGACACGCTGGTCCGGGCCGTGGAGGCGCCGAGCTTCCTCGACGGTATCGAGCTGGTGCGCCGGGTCGCGCAGGTCGCGGAGGACCTCGACCACCACCCGGACATCGACATCCGCTGGCGCACGGTGACGTTCCGGCTGTCCACGCACTCCGCCGGGGCGATCACCATGCGCGACACCCGGCTCGCCGCCGACATCGACCGGCTGGCGGACTGAGCGGCCGCGACCCGCGTCGGCTCGACACCGCCCAGCGTCCTAGAGGTACATGCCTCCCCGGCCGTGCTCCTCCTGAGGTTCCTGGCCCGGCACCGGCTGCCCGGACTGGGCGGCGCGGATCTGCTCCTCCGAGGGCATCATCCCCGGCGGGAGCGCGCGCCGGATCTGCTCGAGCTGGGCCCGGGCGGCCATCTGCTGGGCGTAGATCGCGGTCTGGATGCCGTGGAAGAGCCCCTCCAGCCAGCCGACGAGCTGGGCCTGGGCGATGCGCAGCTCTGCCTCGGTCGGCGTCTCGCTGGTGAACGGCAGCGACAGCCGCTCGAGCTCCTCGACCAGCTCCGGGGCCAGACCGGTCTCGAGCTCCTTGATCGAGGACTCGTAGATGCCCGCGAGCCGGGTCCGCGACGCCTCGTCGAGCGGGGCCGACTTCACCTCCTCGAGCAGCTGGCGGATCATGCTGCCGATCCGCAGCACCTTGGCCGGCTGCTCGATCAGCTCGGTGAGGTGGCGCTCCTCGTCCTCCCCGATCTGTGCCTCGGCCCCCTGGCCGTCCGGCTCGACCACCTGGCCCTCGTGCGTCGCCGACTGCTCTTCGCTCATGGAGCCCACCTTACGCAGTCAGCACGATCTTCCCGACGTGGTCACCGGCTTCCATCATCCGGTGCGCCTCGGCGGCCTGGTCGAGGGGCAGCCGGGTGTGTACGACGGGCTGCACGGCCCCCTGGGCGAGCAGCGGCCACACGTGCTCGACGACCGACGCGCAGATCGCTGCCTTCTCCTCGACCGGGCGCGCGCGTAGCGACGTGGCGATCACCGCGCCGCGCTTGCGCAGCAGCTTGCTGATGTCCAGCTCGCCCTTCGTGCCGCCCTGCATGCCGATGATCACCAGCCGGCCCTCGGTGGCGAGCGCGTCGACGTTGCGGCCGAGGTACTTCGCGCCCATGTTGTCGAGGATGACGTCTGCGCCGTGGCCGTCGGTGGCCGCCTTGACCTCCTCGACGAAGTCCTGGTCCCGATACGAGATCGCCACGTCGGCGCCGAGCGAGCGGCACAGCTCGAGCTTCTCCGGGGAGCCCGCGGTGGCGAGCACGCGCGCGCCGAGGGCGTGGGCGACCTGGATCGCGATCGTGCCGATGCCGCCGGCACCGCCGTGGACGAGCAGGGTCTCGTCGGACTGCAGGCCGGCCACCATGAACACGTTGGACCACACCGTGCACGCGACCTCCGGCAACGCCCCGGCGGTGACCAGGTCGACGCCGTCGGGCACGGGCATCACCTGCCCAGCCGGGACCAGCACCTTCTCGCCGTACCCGCCACCGGCCAGCAGCGCGCACACCTGGTCGCCCACCGACCACCGCTCGACGCCCTCGCCGACCGCGCTGACCACTCCGGAGCACTCCAGCCCGAGCACGTCGGAGGCCCCGGGCGGCGGCGGGTAGAAGCCCTGCCGCTGCAGGGTGTCCGCGCGGTTCACGGCCGTGGCGGCCAGGTCGATCACGATCTCGCCCGGACCGGGCGTGGGGTCGGGCAGGTCCGAGACGATCAGCGCCTCGGGGCCGCCGGGTGCGGGGACGGTGACAGCACGCATGACGCCCACGCTACCCACCGCCTGTCAGCGCGCCGCGAGCGCGTCACCGGGCGCCGACAGGTCAGTCGGCTTCGACGTTCTCGCCGTCGTCGACGTCGTCGCCGTCCTCGCCGCCCCACTTCTCCGCGAGCACCGTCACCCGCGCGGCGAGCTCCTCGAGCTTCTCCGGGCTGCCGCCCTGCAGCGCGGCCGCGTAGCCGAGCAGGTACGTCGAGATCGGTGCCGCCGGACGCTCGACCGAGTGCGCGGCGTCGCGGGCGACGTCGAGGATGAGGCCCTCGTCGATCTCCGCGTCGATGTCGAGGGCGTCGCACAGTTCGTCAATCCAGTCGTGCAAGGTCACGTTTTCAAGCGTCGTACTCCGGCCCCGTTCGCGCAACTGTTCCGCGCGTGTCGCGTCGAGGTGCGCGTCACCAGGGTCAGCCGCCCAGCGCGCGGACGTCCTCCCAGGTGTCGAGGTCGCGCGCCTCGTCGCCGACGGAGGGGACCTCGACCAGCCGCAGGTCGGCGACCAGCCGCCGCATCGGCAGGCCGTGCTCGTCCGCGGGATCGGCCGGAGCGGCCGCGACCAGCGCCGCGGGTCGGTAGGCGGCCGCGAGGAACTGCCGGCGGCCGCGGGCGTCGACCAGCAGCGCGCCGTCCACGTCCGGGTCGGCCTCCACCGCCCAGGTGAGCCGGGCAACCGTGCCGGCGTTGACCCGCGGCATGTCCACGGCCAGCACGCACACCACCTCCGGCGGGGCATCGAACCGCCGCAGCCCGGCGAGCAGCCCGGCGGCCGGTCCGCCTCCGGGCGGGTCCTCGCGGGCCCAGGTGACCGGGCGGGAGGTGGCGACCGGCTCCCCGACAACCACGACCTCGAGGGCTGCCATGGTCGCGGCCAGCGCCCGCTCGAGCGTGGTCACCCCGTCGACCTCGAGCGCGGCCTTGTCGAGGCCGCCCAGCCGGGTAGCGGTGCCGCCGGTCAGGACGACCGCGGCCAGCCGCAGTGGTTCGCTCACCTATCCAGTCTCGCAGTCTGGCAGGCTGGCGACATGTCCGGTCTCCGTGTCGCTCTGGTGCAAGCCGCCGCCTCCCTCGACCCCGCCGAGAACCGGGAGGCGCTCGGCGTGGTGTCCGACCTCGCGGGTGAGGAGCCGCGGCCGGACCTGGTGGTCTTCCCCGAGGCGTTCCTGCGCGACTTCGGGGCGCCCGGCTCCGACGTGTCGGAGTTCGCCGAGCCGCTGGACGGGCCGTTCGTGCGACGGCTCGCCGAGCTTGCTCGCGCGCACGACCTGACCCTGGTCGCCGGGATGTTCGAGACCAGCGACGACCCGGTGCGGCCCTACAACACGCTCGTGGTCGTGGACCGGGGCGGGCTGCGGGCGGCGTACCGCAAGATCCACCTCTACGACTCGTTCGGCTACCGGGAGTCCGACCGGCTGCTGGCCGGCGCGCTCGAGCCGGTGGTCATCGACGTCGCCGGCGTGCGGGTGGGCCTGATGACCTGCTACGACCTGCGCTTCCCCGAGCTGGCCCGCGCGCTGGTCGACCGCGACGCCCAGCTGCTCGTCGTACCTGCGGCCTGGGTGGCCGGCAAGGGCAAGGTCCACCACTGGCGCACGCTGGTCACCGCGCGCGCCATCGAGAACACCGTGTACGTCGCCGCGGCCGCTCAGCCCGGCCCGCGCTACAGCGGCCACTCGCTCGTCGTCGGCCCGGCCGGGGAGACCCTCGAGGAGGCCGGTGAGGACGCTGCCGTGGTGCGGGCGTACGTCGACCCGGCGAGGCTCGACGAGGTCCGCGCGACGAACCCCAGCCTGGTCAACCGCCGGATGTGAGCCACGGCCGGGGCGGACCCGCGTTGGTATGGTTCGCCCTGACCCCGCCGAACCGGCGCTCCGCTCTCGTCTCGAAGGGTCCTCTCGTGTCGCCTGCTGACCAGAAGCCTGGTCGCCGGCGCGCCGTGCGCGAGCCGCGCGCCCGCAGGCTGCCCCGGCCCCCGCACCGCGGTCGTGGCGCGCGACCCGAGGCCCGGCCCCGTCCGGAGCGCCCGGCCGGAGCGACCCCACAGGCCGACGAGCCGTCGCCGGGGGCAGCAGAGGCGCCGGGGGCCGACGCCCCGGCTGCCGACGGGCCGGGTGGCGACGGGCCGACTGCCCGGATCCCGGCGCACCAGGAGGCCGCTCCTCGGCCCCAGGAACCCGCGGACGCTGCGCCGTCGCGCCGGGAGGGATCCTCGATCGTCCTGGTCGCCGGGATCTGGTCGGTGCTGCTCGCGTTGGGCCTGGCCGCGCTGGCCCTCGCGCGGACCGGCCTGGACCTGCCGCCCTGGCTGGCCCCGGCCGGGGCCGTGGTGACCACCACGTGCTACGCCTTCGCGCTGGCCGGCCGCGCCGGAGGACGCGCCTTCCTCGCCGGCGGACTGGCGCTCGTGCTGGCCGGTGCGGCCGTGCTCACCGGCGTGCCGGTGCTGCTGGCCGGGGCGGCGGTCAGCACCGTGGTGCTCGGCGCGGTGCTCGGCGTGCTCGCCACCACGCCGGCGGTGCGCTTCCGCCGGGTCGTGCGCGAGTGCCTGGTGGCCGCGCTGGTCGCCGCGGGTGCGGCCCTGGCGGCGGCCGGCTACGGCGCCCGCGTTTCCGAGGTCCGCACCGGCTACCTCACGCTCGCCCTGGCCATGGTCGGTGCGCTCGCGCTCGTCTACCGGCTGGGTGCCGGGCTGCACGGGCTCGGGCGCCGCGGCAGCGTGATCATGACCGCCGGGCTGGTGCTGCTCGCGGTCTCGCTGGCCTACACCGAGGCGCTGGCCCGCTGGGGCCCGCCCGGGCTGGTGGAGAGCATCGAGGAGACCGCTCAACGGCTGCGGGCCACCCTCGGCGCGGTCCCGCGACCGACCGAGTTCCTGCTGGCGTTCCCCGTCCTGGCCTGGGGCGTCTCCACGCGGGCACGGCGCCGCCAGGGCTGGTGGGCCGGCGTGTTCGGTGCCGCGGGTCTCGCGGTGGCCGCGGCCAGCCTGCTCCGGCCGGGGTTCAGCCTGCTCGAGGCCGGTCTGACGTTGCTCTACAGCCTGGTGCTCGGCCTCGGCCTGGGCTACGTGGTGATCCGGGCGGACCGGTTCCTCTCCGGCGCCCGTGGCCGCCGGGCCCGGCGGGCCGAGGAAGCGGCCGCCCACCGCCCCGAACCGGGTCGGCTGCAGCCGCTGATGTGAGGCCGGTACGTCGTACCTGCGGGTAACGCGGCGCCGCGTGTACCGTCCCCGCCATGGCCCGTGAACCCAGGAGTGCGCACGTCGTCGCGGAGATGGTCGCGAACGTGCTGAAGGTGTCGGTCGAGGTGGGGGCCCGGATCGAGGTCGGCGACGCCGTGGTGCTGCTCGAGTCGATGAAGATGGAGATCCCGGTGCTTGCCGAGCAGGCCGGCACCGTCGCAGCGGTCAAGGTCGCCGAGGGCGACGTCGTCCAGGAGGGCGACGTGCTCGCGGTCATCGACCTCTGAGCACCGCCGCCCGGTTGCGACGGTGCGCGTGACGGGGCGCGTGACGGGGCGCGTGACGGGGGCGACCCGAGCGCGGCCGGGTCGCCGACGATCACCCCTCCACGGTCACCGAGGTCGATCAGACGAGGGCTCGCGGCGCGAGGTCGTAGGCGAAGGCGTGCGCGTGCCCGTCCGGAGGTGGCAGAGGTCCCCACGCCCGGACCCGCTGACTTGCTGGTCGGCTGGCAGAGGGGGCGGGATTCGAACCCGCGGCTGACATCTCTGCCAGCGACCGCTTTCAAGGCGGTTCCGATCGGCCACTCCGGCACCCCTCCTCGGGGCGCTCCCGCAGGCTCGCCCCGGCGGGTCAGTCTAGGCGGTGGCCGGCGGTGAGAGGTGCCGGCCCGGCTACTCCGAGCCGCCGAGATCGAGCGCCATGGTGTCGTAGACCAGGTCGTTGAGCCGCTGGCGGTGCCGCTCGAGGTCGGCGACGAGCCGCTTGAGCTCGGCACGGGCGGGCTCGACGTCGGCGGCGTCTAGGATCTGCGGCCCCAGCGTGGTCAGCCTCGCGACCAGAGCCTGCCGCTCCCGCTCCAGGCCGGCCTCGCGGGCGGCGAGCCAGGCGTCCTGGGTGGCGTCCCGCTCCGCGGTGAGGGCGTCCTTGACCGCGGCCATGCGGTGTCGGACCAGCCATCGCCACATGTGGTGGCGCCGGGGCGAGTCGAGCGCCTGCGCGAGCCCGAGGATCGCCCTCTCGAGTCCGGTCATGACAGCCACCTCCTCCGAGACGGTGGGCTTTGAGTGTGACCCCGATCACAGCCAGCCGCAAGAGGGGACCTCGCCCGCGGCGCCGGCAGCACCGTCGGGTTGAATCGTGGGGTGTCCACCGAGTATCGCTTCGCCGGCCCGCTGATCGTCCGCCTGATGGGCGGCGTGCTCGTGCTGGCCGGCCTCCTGGTGCTGGCCGCCGGCCTTCTCGTCGCCCTCGCCGGGCTCCCCACCGCCGTGCTCTCGGTCGGCCTGGTGGTGGCCGTGCTCGGGTTCCTGGCCACCGGCCTGCTGCTCACCCGGGGGGCGTCGGTGGTCCACCTCGACGAGGCGGGCTACCGGGTGCGCTGGGTCCGGGGCGCGGGCGTCCGGCAGGCCCGGTGGACCGATGTCGAGGACGTGGCGGCGACGACCGTCGCGGGCCAGCGCTGCGTCTCGATCCGGCTGCGGGACGGCGGCACCACGACCGTGCCCGTCGACGTGCTGGCCGGCTCGTCCGACGGGTTCGTGCGCGACCTCCAGCAGCACCTCAACCGCGGCCACGGCTACCGGCCGCTGCGCTGAGCCGGGAGGCGAGGCCGCCCGAGGGGCCCGATTCGCCCGCTGTGCCGGCGGCCAGGTAGCCTGTGCCTCGCTGCCTGGAGGTGTCGCCTAGTGGCCTATGGCGCCCGCCTGCTAAGCGGGTTGAGGGTTACCCCCTCTCGCGGGTTCAAATCCCGCCACCTCCGCCACAGCTCGAACGGCCCCGCCGCCACGCGCCGGGGCCGTTCCCGTATCGGCTCCCGCGCCGTCGTTGCACAGCTCTGCAACGACGAGCCGGCCCGGGGAACGCGGCGTCCGAGCTGTGCCTATCGCCCCGTTCGTGCACCCGGTTCCCGGCTCGCCCTGCGCCTCGCGACGGGAACGGTCGCCCGGACGCCGCAGATTTTGCAGGAACATGCAGTGCACACTCCTGCGGGTGCCTCGCGGTGGAGGACGGGTCCCTGGTGGCCGAGACTTGAACCAGTCGGGCAACGCCCCCAGCCCCGAAACCCCGTGAGGTGACCATGTTCAAGACCCGTACCGCCGCCAAGTGGTTCGCCGGCCTGGCCGTGTTGAGCTCCGTCGTCTTCGGCGTGGTGACCGCTCCGGCCCAGGCCGACACCGGCTGGAACCCGACCGCGATCCACCGCGGCAACACCAAGTAGCCGGCTGGAGCGGGACACAGCCGGCACCCCCACAAACGCGATCCGCTCGACCTCCCCCCTGAGCGGATACGCCACACCGGCTCGAGACGAGGACGAACGAGTCAACCCCCCCGGCAGTTCGTTCCAGTGCCGCCCCCCGGCCACGTCCGAGCCACGACGCGAGGGCAGTTCATCATCAGGGTGACTGCCCTCGCGGTGTTGTCCCGGGGCGCGCGCCGCCCTGCGTCCAGCCCTGTGGTCGCCCCGGTGCCCGCCAGGGTGGCCAGCACAGGGTGGCCGGTCAGTCGCCGTCGCGGACGGCCCCCTGGTCGCCCGGGTCGCCCTGGTCGCCCGGGCCCTCCGCGCCCGACGGCAGACCCGGGTCGGGTCCCGGGTGGCGGTCCGGGTCGCGTCCCATCGCGTAGCCGAGCTGGAAGCGGGTCTCGACGCCGTACTCGTCCTTCAGCGCCGCGATGTAGCCGGCGTAGGTCCTCGTGCTGACCCCGAGCCGCTTGGCGCTGGCGGGATCGCTGTGCCCCTCCACGAGCAGCCGGATGGTCATCGCTCGCACGTCCGCGGCGATGTGCCGCTCGGCCTGGCCGCCGCTCACGTTGAACGGCTGGGCGCGCTCCCAAGAGCGGTCGAAGATGTCGACCAGGTAGGCGATCAGCGACCGGTCGTGGATCGCGACGGCGACCTCGTGGTTGTCCGAGGCGGGGACGATCGCCACCTGCCGGTCCACCACGATCAGCCGGCGGAAGAACTCGTCGAGCGTGCGCACCTGGGCGCCGCGGGCGGTCACGTCGGCGACGTAGTCGCGGGTCGCCGGGCTGTGCCGCGCGGAGTGCTGGTAGAGCGTGCGCATCTTGACGCCCCGCTCGAGCGCCTTGACGTCGCGGTCCTCGGCCACCGCGAGGTACGGCGCGGGTCGCCGGCCGTGCGGCTGCGCGGTCAGCAGCTCGGAGCGGCTGTCGGTCACCGCGGCGTGGATGAAGCTGTTGATGTTGTCGATCCCGTGGATCTCGGTGATCGCGCTGGTGGCCGACCGCGAGGAGGTGCGGTAGGTCTGGCCGAGGTCGGCGAACGCGTCGGCCCAGCGCGCGGACTCGGCGAGAAGGTCGGCGCCCTGCTGGCCGAGGGGTACGACGATCTGCGACTGGATCGACGCCGGGTCCCGCGGGACGTAGCGGCCGCTGCCGTCCTCCTCGCGCAGCAGACCGATGTCCACGAGCAGGTCGAGCGCCGCCCGGCGCTCGGTGCCGTGGGCCAGGGCCGGGTCGTCGGGCGCCACGAAGCCGTGGTCCACCGCCTCGCCGTACACCTGTGCGGCGACCGTCTCCAGAAGCTGTCGCTCCTCGGGCCCGTAGTGACCGTGCGGCACCGTTCCCCTTCCCTCCGGACCCGACAGAGTATGCCGCAGCACCACAGACGCGACGAAGGCCCCACCGCGTGCGGTGGGGCCTTCGGGCGAGAGGGAAGGGACGGTCGGCGATCACATGCCGAGGCGCGCCTTGAGGCTGTCGAGCTCGGTCCAGAGCACCGCGGGAAGGTTCTCGCCGAACTTCTCGAACCACTCGGTGATCTGCGGGATCTCGGCCTTCCACTCCTCGACGTCGACCGCGAGGGCCGCCTCGAGCTCCTCGGCGCTCATGTCGAGGCCGTCGGTGTCGAGCGCGTCGGGCGTGGGCACGTGGCCGATCGGCGTCTCGACCGCCTCGGCCTGGCCCTCGATGCGCTCGATGACCCACTTCAGCACGCGGCTGTTCTCGCCGAAGCCCGGCCACAGGAAGTTGCCGTCGTCGTCGCGGCGGAACCAGTTCACGTAGTAGATCCGCGGCAGCTTGGCGGCGTCGTTGTCCTTGCCGACGGTGATCCAGTGGTTGAAGTAGTCACCGGCGTTGTAGCCGATGAACGGCAGCATCGCCATCGGGTCGCGGCGCACGACACCGACCTGGCCGGTGGCCGCGGCGGTCGTCTCCGACGACAGCGTGGCGCCCATGAACGTGCCGTGGATCCAGTCGCGGGCCTCGGTCACCAGCGGGATGGTGCTCTGCCGGCGGCCACCGAACAAGATGGCATCGATCGGCACACCGTCGGGGTCGTCGTACTCCGGCGCCAGGATCGGGCACTGCTTGATCGGGGTGCAGTAGCGGCTGTTGGGGTGGCTGGACAGCTCGCCGGACTCCGGCGTCCACTCCTCGCCCTTCCAGCTGGTGGCGTGGGCGGGCTGGTTCTCCATGCCCTCCCACCACACGTCGCCGTCGTCGGTGAGCGCCACGTTGGTGAAGACCGAGTTGCCGCGCTCGAGGGTGCGGATCGCGTTGGGGTTGGTCTTCTCGTTCGTGCCGGGGGCGACCCCGAAGAAGCCGAACTCCGGGTTCACCGCGTAGAGGCGGCCGTCGTCGCCGATGCGCATCCAGGCGATGTCGTCACCGAGCGTCTCCACCTTCCAGCCGGGGATGGTCGGGGCGAGCATGGCCAGGTTGGTCTTGCCGCAGGCGCTCGGGAACGCGGCCGCGACGTACTTGGTCACGCCGTGCGGCGAGGTGAGCTTGAGGATGAGCATGTGCTCGGCGAGCCAGCCCTCGTCGCGCGCCATCACCGACGCGATGCGCAACGCGTAGCACTTCTTGCCGAGCAGGGAGTTGCCGCCGTAGCCCGACCCGTAGGACCAGATCATCCGCTCCTCGGGGAACTGCACGATGTACTTCGTGTCGTTGCACGGCCACGGCACGTCCTGCTGGCCTGGCTCCAGCGGCATGCCGACCGAGTGCAGCGCGGGCACGAACGGCGCGTCGAGCTCCTCCATCCGGCGGAGCACGTCGGTACCCATGCGGGCCATCACGCGCATCGAGGCGACCACGTAGGCGGAGTCGGTGATCTCGACGCCGAACATCGGCTTCTCCGCGTCGAGGTGCCCCATCACGAACGGGATGACGTACATCGTCCGGCCCTGCATGCAACCCCGGTAGAGGTCGGTCATGACGGCCTTCATCTCGTTCGGGTCCATCCAGTTGTTGGTGGGACCGGCGTCCTTCTCCTCCACCGAGCAGATGAAGGTGCGGTCCTCCACCCGCGCCACGTCCGTCGGGTCCGTGCGCGCCCAGAACGAGTTCGGCTTCTTCTCGTCGTTGAGCCGGACGAACGTGCCGGCCTCGACCAGCGCGTCGGTGAGCGTCGTCCACTCGTCGTCGGCCCCGGTGCACCAGTGCACGCGGTCGGGCTGGGTGAGCGCGGCGATCTCCGTGACCCAGGTGAGGATTCCCTCGTGGGTGGTGGGGGCACTCTGCGTTGTCGCGTCGACTGATGTCGTTTCGGCGGTCATACCTACCGGGTTCCTCTCGCGCAATCCGGCGCCTGCGCCAAACGCAGGACGCCCGCCGGCGAGCGCCGGCGGTGTGTCGTGGAGTGATCTGACATCGCCGCGTCGTTGCTGGCGATTTTGTGTGTGCGTTACCCAAATGTTCGCCGGAAATTCCGCGGCGAGCCCGGGCCTGTGCTAGTGAATGTACTCACAAGACCGGCTCCGGGACTATTGGATCGATCAAGGCCTCGGCGCCCTTTCGTCCCCCTTCGTGCGCGTTGATCCCGCCTCTGGTCCCCATCCCGGGCGAGAAGTCGGGACCTTGGTCCCCTCGCCGGTGGCTCACATGTGCTGTGCGCCCTCCAGGATCGCCTCGCGGATGCGGTGGTAGGTGCCGCATCGGCAGATGTTGCGGATCTCGTCGAAGTCGGCGTCGCCGATCGGGTGGCCCTCGCGGCGGGCCTGGTGCACCTTGGCCACCGCCGCCATGATCTGGCCGGGCTGGCAGTAGCCGCACTGGGCCACGTCCCGGTTGATCCAGGCCTCCTGCATCGGGTGCAGCTCCTTGCCGACGGTGTCCGGCAGCCCCTCGATCGTGGTGATCTCGTCGGTGGGCTCGAGCTTCGACACCGGCACCGAGCACGGGTTGAACGCCCGGCCGTTGATGTGGCTGGTGCAGGCCTTGCACACGTTGATACCGCAGCCGTACTTCGGCCCGGTCACGCCGAGGAGGTCACGCAGGACCCACAGCAGCCGGACGTCGTCGGCGACGTCCACGCTCACCAGCCGCCCGTTGAGCTTGAAGGTGTGTTTCGGCACGGGTGGCTCCTGTCAGTAGGTGTAGTCCAGGCCGGAGGTCGGCGACTGCGGAACGGGCGGGACGGTGGGCTTGGGCTCGAAGGCCAGCGGCTGCTTGTGGTTGATCGGGAAGAAGGTGGGCATGGTGCCGGTGGCCCGGGCGTAGGCGCAGGCGACCGCGGCGTACGTCGACGCGACGCCGAACTCGCCGGCCCCACCGGGCTGGTCGCCGGTCGAGGGCATCACGTGCACCTCGACCTCGGGCGGGACGTTCCACTGCCGGGTGTAGAAGTAGTTGTCCCAGCTGGCCTCGAGGAAGTGGCCGTCCTTCAGGTGCAGGCTGGAGGTCAGCGCGAGGGCGATGCCGTCCATGATCCCGCCCTGCATCTGGGCCTCGAGGCCGCGCGGGTTGACCGCCAGGCCCACGTCGACGGCCATCACCACCTTGGTCACCCGGGGCCCGGCGACCGCGTGGTAGAGGCGGCGGTTCACCGTCTCCGGACGGCAGTCGAGCTCGACGAGGCAGGCGTTGAGGCCCTTGTACTCCTTGTGGAGCGCGATGCCTTGCGCCATGCCGGCCGGCATCCGGCGGCCCCACCTGCCGGCCTCGGCCACCTTCTCCAGGACGGCGCGGGCCCGGTCGGTCTTCGCGAGCCCGCGACGGAACTCGTAGGGGTCCTTGCGCATCGCCGCGGCGAGCTGGTCGGTGACCAGCTCGCGGGCCACGCACACGTCCGGGGAGTAGATGTTGCGCATGCTGCCGGTGTTGAACCGGTCGTCGACCTCGTTGAGGAGCTGGTCGACCACGCCGTAGTCGTAGGGCACCTCCTGGGTGAGGCTGAAGATGGTCTCGGAGAATCCGAGGTTGCCCTCCGGCAGCTTGGCGGCCATCGCGGTGATGATCTCGCCGAGCCCGTGCGTGAAGTCGGTCGAGACGCTCGTGTGCCGCTGCTCGAAGCTGAGCACCTCGCCGCCGAGGTAGCTGGCGCGGATCCGGGTGGTGGCCATCGGGTGGGTGCGGCCGGCCCGCGAGTCGTCGGCGCGGTGCCACATCAGCCGGACCGGCTTGCCCATCGCCTGCGAGATCTCCGCCGCTTCCAGGGCGGCGTCGAAGAAGAGCTTGCGGCCGAACGAGCCGCCACCCTGCATCACGTGCACGGCGACCTTGTCCTGCGGCAGGCCGAGCTTCTCGGCGATGGTCTGCTGCGCCACGATCGGCGACTTCAGGCCGGACCAGATCTCGGCCCGGTCCGCCCGCACGTCCGCGATCGCGGCGTTGGGCTCCAGCGCGCTGTTGCTGCGGAAGAAGAAGGTGAACGACGCGTCGAGCGTCTTGGCCAGCAGCGGCACCCGGGGCACGGCCAGCGGCAGCTCGGCCGCCTTGAGCTCCTTGCGGATGTCCTCGTCGGACTCGCCGGCGACCGGTCCGTCCTTCCAGCTCACCCGCAGGGCCCGCACGGCGTCGATGCACTGGCCGAAGGTGCGGGCGCGCACGGCGGCCCCGGTGCTCACCTTGGCCACGTGGGTGACCCCGGGCATCGCCAGCACCTCTCGGCGGTTGAGGATGCGCCGCGGCGTGCCGTTGAGGGTGGGCGCGCGACAGACCATCGTCGGCAGCGCGCCCTTGACCTGGAGGTCGAGGGTGAACTTCTTGCGTCCGGTGACCGCCTCCAGCGCGTCGGTGCGGTTGTGCGGCTTGCCGATCACGCGGAACTCCGAGGCCGGCTTGAGGTCGACGGCCACCTGCTGCGTCGTACTGCTGGCCGCCTTGGTCGCGAGGTCGCCGAAGCCGACGCCGGCGCCGCCAGGAGCGGTGATCACGCCGTCCTTGCTGGTCAGCCGCGCGACCTCCTCGCCGAGCTCGAGGGCGGCCGCCTCCAGCAGCCGGCGGTGGGCGAGGGCCGCGGCGACGCGGATGGGGGTGTACGTCGAGACCGTGGTGTTCGAGCCGCCGGTGAGCTGGTTGAACAGCAGCTCGGGTCTCGCGTCGGCGAGCGTGACGTGCACCTTCTCGACCGGCAGACCGAGCTCCTCCGCGATCAGCATCGCGGTGGACGTGACGATGCCCTGGCCGACCTCCATGCGTGGGAGCGCGAAGCCCGCGGTGCCGTCGGGGTTGATCACCACGGTGACCAGGTTCGCCGTCGGGCGGGCGGCGTCGGTGAGCATGTCGTTGAGGTCGTAGAGCTCCGGCGGCTGCGGGCCGGAGGGCACGGCCGCGCTCGCGGGGGAGGCGGTGGAGGTGCCCAGGCCGAGCTCGGCGGCGGCCACCAGCGTGGGGGCAGCCAGCAGGTAGCCGAGGAAGCGTCGCCGGCTCGTGGGCTCCGGATCCACGGTGGCGCCGCCGGGGCGGGGGTGACCTGCATTGCCGGCGTGATCGGCGTGGCTTGTGTTGCCGGCGTGATCGCTGGTGCCGGGCGCGGACGGGTGGCGGGGGAGGGTCATGGGCTGTCCTCTCGAGACACAGCGCTGGTGTCAGGGGCGGCGCCGGCAGCCCTCCCCGCCTCGACGGCGGCCCTCTGCACGACGCGTGACGAGAGTGACACAGGTCACCGGCGGGCCGCCATGCCCGAAGTGCCCAGGTTCGCGACCTCGAGGTTGTGCGTCGTGCACAGTCAGAGCACGCGGTGCGCACGCAGGGCCAGCGCGAGCTCGAGCGGCACCGGCCGGGCGGTGAGCAGGTGCCCGGTGACGGCCTCGATGCGGCGCAACCGGTTGAGCACGGTGTTGCGGTGGCAGTGCGCCAGCTCGGCGGTGCGCGCGGCGGAGCCGTGGGCGGCGACCCAGTGCTCCAGGGTCGCGAGGAGCAGGTCGCGCTCGCCGGCGGAGAGACGCAGCAGCGGCCCGAGCCAGAGCTCGACCAGCCGGGCCGACAGCTGCGGGGCGTCGACCAGCAGCGCCTCCGGCATCCGGTCCTGGAGCGCGACCACGCCCGGCCCGGTCAGCGTGCGCAGTGCCAGCGTGGCCTGACGGAGGCCCTCGTCCACCCCGGCAAGGCCGCTGACGCTCAGCGACAGCCCGACCCGGAGGTCGCCGGTGACCGCGCGGACGGGGGCGGCGACGGCGCCTGCGTCCGCGACGCCGGACAGGGCGAGCAGGCCGGCGGCGAGGTCCGCGCGCGCGTGCCAGGCGGAGGCGATGCCGAGCGAGGCCAGCCGGCCGGTCAGCTCGCGGGTGAGGTCGGCGAAGTCCGCACGCAGGTCGGCCGCCGCGACGACGTACGCGCCGCCCTCGGGGAGGCCGAGGATGCGGCCGGCCTCAAAGCCGAACGCGGGGTCGTTCGCCCGGCCGGAGAGCAGGCCCTCCCACAGCGCGACCTTGCGCTGCTCGTCGACACGCACCAGCCGGCGCTCGGCTTCGTGGTAGGCGGCGGCCACCGCGGACGACGTACGGTCCACCAGCTCCCACACCACGCTGCCGAGGTCGAGCAATGCGTCGGGCTCGACGCGGCCGGCGGCCCGGGCCTCGCTGATCAGCGCGTCCCAGATGAGCCGTCCGCCGAGGCGGAAGGACCGCAGCACGTCGTCGAGCGGCATGCCCTGCTCGGCGCGGCGGCGGCCGGTGGCGTGCGCGGCGTCGTCGTGGCCGCCGTCCTCCTCGCTGGTCTGCGTGCCGGCCTGGATGACCCGCAGGATGCCCACGATGTTGTCGTGGCAGGAGCGCCACAGGTCGTCGTGCGGGACCACGTTGACCGCCCGGTAGCCGGGGTTGCGCTCGAGGATCGTGCGCACCAGCCGGTCGGTGAGCGCGTCCACACGTGACAGCACCGCCGCGGCCAGCGCAGGGCCGGCCGGGGCGGTGCTGCTCGAATCGGGGTCATCGCCGTTCAGGATGCCGCAGTCCGCGGTGCACGGCGACCGACCCCGAGGGTCACGGGGTCACGGGATCCAGTTGAAGGTGTCCGGATCCGGACCGATCCGCTCGTCCCTGTTGAGCGCGGTGATCCCGGCCATGTCGACCTCGGAGAGCTCGAAGTCGAAGATGTCGAAGTTCTCCTCGACGCGGCTGCGCGTCACCGACTTGGGGAAGATGATGTCGCCGCGCTGCAGGTGCCAGCGCAGCGTGACCTGGGCGGCCGACTTGCCGTGCGACTCGCCGATCCGGACCAGTGTCGGGTCGTCGAGCACCTTGCCCTGCGCGATCGGGGACCAGGCCTCGGTGGCGATCCGGTGCTGCTCACCGAAGGAGCGCACCCCCTGCTGGGTGAGGTAGGGGTGGACCTCGATCTGGTTCACCGCCGGCACCACGTCGGTCTCCCCGAACAGCCGGGTCAGGTGCTGCGGCTGGAAGTTCGAGACGCCGATCGCCTTGGCGTGGCCGGAGGCGTAGATCTTCTCCATGGCCTTCCAGGTCTCCACGTAGTCGGTGGCAATCCCCGGCAGCGGCCAGTGGACGAGGAACAGGTCCACGTAGTCGAACCCGAGGTCGTCCAGCGTCCGGTCGAAGGCCTTCAGCGCGTCGTCGTGGGCGTGGAAGCCGTTGTTGAGCTTGCTGGTCACGAAGATCTCGCCGCGGTCGATGCCGGAGGCGCGCACCGCCTCACCGACCTGCTTCTCGTTGCCGTACATCTCGGCGGTGTCGATGTGGCGGTAGCCGGTCTCGAGCGCCCCGAGGGTCGCGTCCTTCGTCTCCTCGGGCGGGATCTGGTAGACGCCGAAGCCCAGCTGCGGGATCTCGACCCCGTTGTTGAGCGTGATGGTCGGTACGGTCTGCGGGTCAGTCATCAGTCTCCTTCTGCTGGCGAAGTCGTCTGTCTCACTGTTCCCAACAACTTGCGCCGTCAACGAATTTCGTCGGCTCGTGAAATCCGG
Organism: uncultured Actinomycetota bacterium; assembly: GCA_963816325.1. GTDB lineage: Bacteria > Actinomycetota > Actinomycetes > Propionibacteriales > Nocardioidaceae > Nocardioides_B. Next base: position 86,384 of record CAWFKC010000026.1, read on the forward strand.
CGCGGCGGGGTAAGAAGGGTCCATGTCGTTCGCCTTCAGCCGCCTCCTGTCCGCCGGCACCGCGTCGTACGGCGTGTACGCCCTCCGCGAGCCGCGGCACCTGGGAAACCTGCTCGTCAAGGACAAGAAGCGCCAGCAGTCCTTCGACGTGCTCGCCCGCACGTACGGCGCGCGCGACCTGGCCGTCGCCTCGTTCGGCGTCTTCGGGCGCTCGGAGAAGGTCGTGACCACGGCGATGCTGCTGCGGATCGCGATGGACCTCTCCGATGCGGCGGTGCTCTCGCGCGAGGCCGAGGACGACGAGACCCGCACGATGGTGCTTGCGGTGACGCTCGGCTGGGCGTCGCTCAACGCCGTGGCGCTGTGGGCGGACCGGCGCCGCGCGAAGCGCAAGCGGTAGTCGTCGCCCGGCTCCTGCTGACCGGGGTGGGCTGTTGCATCCGCCGTCGGCGGGGTACTCCTTCGCATGCCCCTCGCGCGATGGCCCTTGTTCGCGCTGTGCGGCGGTCTGGCCCTGCTCGAGGCCGGCGTGCTGCACGGCGTCGGCCTCGAGTCCGCGCTGCCTCTCGCGCCCCAGCTGGCCGCGCCGGGCGCCCTCGGCGCCTACCACGACCTGCGCTGGGTGTTCACCTACCACTGGTCGTGGCTCAGCTTCGGCTGGCAGCTCGCGCTGCTCCTCGTCGTCCGCACGCTGGTCACCACGGGCGTCGTCTGGTTCGCGTGGCCGCAGGACGTGCCGCGCCCCGACGTACGGCGGCTGACGGGTCGCAACCTCCTCGTCACGCTGGTGGCCGTCGTCGTCCTCTCACCGTGGGCGGCGATCGGCTTCGCCGCCCAGGTGGTCTCCTTCTCTTGGCTGATGATCGCCTCGATCGCGGGCTCGTTCGCGACCCTGCTCCTCCTGCCGCTGGCCGTGACCGGGCTGCGCGGCTCGTGGTACTCACCGCTGCGGGCGGCCGGCTGGGCGGCCGCCGCCTGGGCGGCGTGCACGGTCGAGGCCCTGGCGATCTCGCTCTCGCCCGGATGGACGGCTGTCCCGGTCGCCGTCGTCGCCGCCCTTCTCGACGCCTTCCTCTGGCGCGGGCTGGTGCACACGGCCGCCCATGCGCACCGGCGGGCGACGGGCCGGCACCTCGTCTCCGTGGTGGCCGCCGCCACCGTCGGTACCATCCTGCTCGGCGGTGCCGCAGTCATCAAGCCGCGCAGCCCCGAGGTCGGAGTGCACACCCGGGCCGCGGTGGCGGACCTGCACCGGGTGCGGCCGGTTCTCTACCTCAACGGTTTCGACAGCAGGTATGACGGCACGCCGTTCCAGCTCTTCCACAGCCGGCGCTTCCTCAGCTGGTACTACTCCTACCGCGGTCTCGGACACGACGGACCGCTGGCCTACCGACCCGTCCGGACCCACCAGCCGATCGAGGTGAGTGCACGCAAGCTGGCCGCGCAGATCGCCTGGCTGCACCGGAAGACCGGGCACCGGGTGGCGCTGGTCGCCGAAAGCGAAGGCACCCTGGTGGCGCGCACGTACTTCGCGCGCCACCCTCACGCCCCGGTCAGCTCCTACGTGATGCTCAGCCCCTTGCCGCGGCCCGGTCGCGTCTCGTTCCCGGCTCCGGGACGCTCCGGCTGGGGAGTCGTGGGCAGCTGGGAGGCGCGCCACCTGGTCCGCCTGGTGCAGCAGGAGAACCCCGGCCTCGGCGTCGGGCCGGGTGGGATCCGCGTCGCCCGCTCCGTCGCCGACCACGCGGACCTGCTGCGCGCCGGCGAGCTCTGCCCGGTGCCGGGAATCCGCAGTCACGCGCTGATCCCGCTGTCGGAGTCGACGGTCGTCTACCAGGCCGCGGTCGCCCACGTGCCGTGGACCGCGATCGTGGGCTGGCACGGCCGCATCGTGCAGCAGCCGGGGGTGCGCAGCGCGGTCAGACAGGTGGTCACCACCGGCCGGTTGGAGGCCGACCACCGCGCTACGGCGGCGTTCCGGCTCCTCTCCGGGGCCTCGGCAGCCTGGCAGGTGCCCGCGCTGCCACTGAGCTTCCGCGCCGACTGGCACGCCGAGGCCGGCACGGACCCGGCTCTCGCGGGCTGGCACTGCCCCCGGCCCTGAGGTGCTTCGGGCCAGTCAGCCGGCGCGATCAGCCGGCGCGAGGCGGCACGGAGGGCGCGGAGGCCACGGAGGCCACGGAGGCCACGGAGGGCACGGCGGCGACCGGGGCCGGGTCCCGGTGCTGGAGGTTGAGGTGCTGGTCGGCCTGGGAGAGCGCAAGCACCATCCGCACCGGCGGCGGCGGGTCGACGTACAACAGTTGCTGGCGGTGGGCGTCGGCGGTCCGCTGGGCCCGGATCAGCGCATGGAGGGCGGAGATCGCGAGGAAGCGGACGCGCGAGAGGTCGACCACCACCGGGCGCGACGTCACGGCGGTGCAGACCGTGGCCTCGAAGACGTGTTGAGTCTCGAGGTCGACCTCGCCGTGCGGGATGAGGACTACGGCGCTGTCGCGGGACTTGGCTTCGAAGATGAGGGTCGACATGGTGTTCCGTTCAGGCTTGTGGGAGCCGACCCTGGTCTCGACTCGGCGCCTGACTTGTACCCCGCCGACGGGGGCGAACCCCGACCGGCGAGAGACCGCCCGATTTCGTCTCGGCGGAGGCACCGGCTAGACTCTCCGACGGCCCAGCGCTCGTAGCTCAACGGATAGAGCATTTGACTACGGATCAAAAGGTTGGGGGTTCGAATCCCTCCGAGCGCGCTCGCGGAACCCCAGGTCATATCCCCCGTTGACCTGGGGCTTTCGCTCTGTCCAGGCCGCGTAGGGAGCCAGTCCCGAGGGCGTCGCCGCCGGGCTGACACCAACCGTTGACACCAACCGGCTCATTTCGCGCCCTCCTCGAAGAGGCCGCCGAGCTTGTCGAGAGCCTGCCGCTTGTCGTCGAGGGTGACGTGCGCGTAGACGTTCATCGTCATCTCCAGGGCGGAGTGGCCCGCGATCTCCATCACGGTCCGCGGCGGCACCCCGAGCCCCAGCAGGACCGAGACACAGCCGTGCCGGAAGTCGTGCATCCGCACCACCCGGACGCCCGCTGTCTTGCAGGCCGCCCGCACGAGCTTGGAGCAGTTGTCGGGATCGATCGGCGTGCCGATCGGCGTGGTGAAGACGAACCCCGAGTTCGCCCACTTGGCCGCGAGCTGCTCGCGCTCCCGCTCCTGCGCCTCCTCGTGGGCCTGCGAGCGCCGCCACCACCACCGACGGCAGCGGAATGGTGCGCCGCGACCGGGCGGTCTTGGTCGGCATCACCTGGAGCTTGCCCTCCAGCCGGTGCAGCCCCCGGCGGACCTGCAAGGTGCCGATGCCGAGGTCGACGTCCTCCCAACGGAGACCGAGGAGCTCGCTGCGCCGCAGGCCCAGCAGGGCGAGGCAGACGTACATCGCGTGCAGCCGGTCGTCCCGCGTGGACTTCAGCAGCGCCCGGATCTCCTCCACGTCCAGCGGATGCCTCTCGGTCCGAGGCGCCGTCGGCGGGCGAACGAGCTTCGCGACGTTCTTCTCCAGCAGCTCCTCGCGCATGGCGTCCTCGAGCGCGGCACGCAGCGTGGCGTGGACGTAGCGGATCGTGCGCACGCCAACGCCCCGGCGCTTGAGGCTGTCCAGGTAGAGCCGCAGCTCGCGGGCAGTGAGCTTGCCCAGCTTCTTCCTGCCGATGTCCGGCGTGAGGTAGCGGTCGACGTGGAACTTGTAGCTCGACAGGGTGTTCGGCCGGACGCGCTCGGCAGACGATCTGCCCGAGCCACTCCCGCAGGTAGGCCTCGACGGTCAGCTGCGAGGGAGTCATGGGCACGCCCGTCTCCGCCTTCGACCGGATCTCGACGATCTTGGTCTCGACCTCGGTCCGGGTCTTCCCGTAGACACGGCGGCGGACGCGCCGGCCATCGGCCTCGGTCACGTACAACGCGCCGCACCAGCGACCGTCGGAGCGCTGGAAGATCGAGCCCGCGCCGTTCGGGGCCTTCCGCTTCGCCTTCACGCCGGCTCACCGAGCTCGAGGTGGGAGACGTAGTCGTGCAGTGCCCTCGCCGACACCCGGCGCGAGCCGCCGACCTTCACCGACCGGAGCTCGCGCTCGCGGATCAGCTGGTAGACCTTGTGCCGGCCGACGCCGAGCAGGCGAGCGGTCTCCTCGGTCGTGAACAGGATCGGCGGCACCTCGTCCGAGGACAGGAGCCACACGTTCGGCTTCAGGGAGGTCGGCTCCTCGCCGCCTCGCGGCGGATCTGACAGGTTGAACAGGTACTGCTCCATTGCAAGCTCCCGATCGCTTGTGGCGGGGTCCTCGTCCTCCCCGCCTTGGGATGGTCCGGTCGTCGCTCTGCCCGTCAAGGGCACTGCGTGTCACTGCGTGATTCGCTCCGCTCACCCTGGACGGCCAGACCGACGACCAAGGTCTGGCTGGTTGCCGGGGAGGACGAGGCGGAACGGTCGGCTGCCGGGTTGCGTTGGTCTGCCGGCGGGCCGTTGGCGCACGGGTCGGCTGCCGGGCCGGCGCGCGACTTGGCGAGCTCGTACTCCTGCTTCCACCGCACCTTCTCGGCGATGGACCGCGTCATCACCTGCCGGTAGATCGGCGCGGACGCCTGGAGGGGATCCCAGATCTTCCAGTGGTAACGCGGCGTGCCGTCCGAGCGGGTGATGTCGGCGGCCATGCGCGACGCCTCGGGCACCTCGACACCGGCGGCCTCGAGCACCTGGCGGACCACCTCGGCACGATCGGCCTTGTGCCGCTTCAGGGTCTTGCCCGTCCACTTCCGCGACACCAGCACCCGGCGGCCGCCGCAGCCGAGGTTCTCCGGGTGGTGCGCCCTGCCGGGGCAGTGCCCGGGAGTCATGCCCTCCTTGGCGTCGAGCGGCTGGACGCCGTAGCGCAGCCAGTTCCAGCACCGCGGCGAGCAGGGAAGGACGTCGATCTCCTCCTGCAGCCGCCGCATGTGCCGCCGCTGGGCGCCGCTGACCTCGTCCTCGTCGCCGTAGGTGCCGGAGATCGCCTTGGTGAGGTACTTCGTCAGGTAGCCGACCTTGCGATCGGCGTCTCCCTCGGTCGCGATGATGCCCTGGATGTCGACCTGGCGGCCGAACCGCACCACGTGAGCCGGCTCGGCGTCCTCGTCGGCGTCGAGCTCGTCGAGCGCCTCGTGCCAGGTCGGAAGCGGTCTTGTGCGTGGTCGGGTCGACGTAGCCGGCATCGGTCCACACCGGCAGCTCGTCGACGTACACAGGGGTGTCGAACTGCGGCCACCAGATCTGGTGGTACGTCGCGGCCACGACCTCGCGCAGCAGGGCTCGCGGGATGGCGCCACGCACCGCCGCGTGCAGGTGTGGCGCGAGCCGGCGCTGCTCCTCGACGACGGAGAAGTACTGCACCTGGTAGCCGACCGCCCGGCGCAGGTTCTGCCAGAACCGGTCGACCAGCTTGGGGAAGTGCATGGCGTCGAGCGCGGCGCGCCGGTAGTCGTAGTGGCCGTCGCGGGGCGTGCCGTTGCCGCGGACCCGTCCGTACGACGGGAGGGTGAGGGTCACGAACATGCTGGGCCGGTAGGTCTTGCCCGTCGGCGTCGTGAAGGCCTTGCCGACGGTGCGCTGCTCGACAGGCAGCCGGGGGAGGTCCGGCGCGTCCTGGCGGCGACGGGTGGAGCGCTTGCGGCGGGAGGCCGGCGGCTCGTCCTCGTCCTCTTCCTCGTCGTCCGGCTCGGGCTCGTCGGGTTCGGGTGTCTCCGGCTCCTGCTCGAGGTGCCAGCCCTCCCGGCACTGCTGCATGCGCAGCTTGCGGTTCTTCTCCGCGCAGGGGCGGCACTTGGTCTCCCGCGTGGCCCCGCAGGGCGTCGGGATGAGCTTGGTCTGCCCGGTCTCGGTGTCGTAGACCTCGTGCAGCACCGGGCGGATGCAGACGCCCTCGCTCTCGGCGAAGTCGCGCAGCGCCTCGGCGGTCATCTTGAGGTTGAAGCTCATGCGGCACCGCCGTACTGCTGGCAGTCGATCTCGCGATGCTGGCCGGCCCAGAAGCCGCCGGTGATCTTCTCCCGGGTGACGAAGTCGGCGCAGTCCGTGAACACCGGGCAGCGGGCGCAGACCACGGCCATGGTCGCCGTCTCGGCCGGGCTGGTCTGGGGGCGGTCCTTGAGCCAGCCGAGTCCCGGGAAGTGTGCGCAGCGAGCTCGGTCCATCCAGGCTGTCCCGGCGTGCCATCAGGCCACCTCGCTGTTCTGGGTCTTGCGGGAGCGCCGGAGCGAGCGGAGGTCCTGGCCCGGCTGCAGCTCGGGGACCGGCCGGCGGATGGGTGTGGGGAAGTCCTTGGCGACCTGGCGGATGAGGCTGTCCGAGGCGTAGCCGGCGCGGACCCGGATCGGGTAGCCGCCGTCCTCCGGCACGACGTAGCCGACACCGGGCATGGCGCGCGTGATCCGGTGGCACTGAGCACCGGCCGCGAGCGGCTCCTTCGCCGAGCACCATGGCGGTCTCGGTGGAGTCCTTGAGGCGCAGGCCGACCATCTGCGGGAAGAGACCGCGCGAGGGGATGACCTCCTTGCGCGGGTCCTGGAGGCACGCGAAGACCATGAAGCCGGGCGCCCGACCCTGGGAGCACAGGAGGTTGATCGCCATCTCGGCGCGGCGCTGGAGGTCGCGGTCGGGGCAGTACGCGGTCAGCGCGGCCAGCTCGTCGATCATCACGACGTGGAGCGGCTCGTCCGTGGACGGCGAGTGGGAGCGGACGCGGCCGGCGTACTGGCTCGTGCGGGCCTGCATCTGCCCGACCAGGTCCTCGAGGAGGGCCACGGCTCCCGCGGCGTCGGTGGCGCTGGTGGTGAACAGGTCGGCGCCCATGAGGATCTCCATGCCGCCCTTGAGGTCGATCCCGTGGAGAGCGACCAGGCCGGCGCGGACGGCGGGCGCCAGGCCGATCGCGAAGGACCAGAAGACCGAGCCCTTGCCGGCTCCGGTCATGCCGGCGACCAGGGTGTGCGGGCCGACCGGGAGGCGCCAAGCCGAGCCGCTCTCCGTCTGGCCCATGACCACCGACTCCGTCACCGTCTGGTGCGCGTCGGGTCGCTGCGCTGAGAACGGTGTGGCGAGGGAGTCGCCGATGGTGAAGGTCACCGCTACCTCGTTCGCACCGTGGGGCTCGACGCGAACCCGGCTCGCGGCCGTGGCCATGCGCATGGCTTCAGCAGCCCTCTCGAAGCTCTCGACGGTCTGTCCCATCAGCGGCCGGACGGTGAGCCGCACCCGTGGGCCGTCCGCGGTGGTCTTGAGGATCCGCGGCACGCTCACGCGCTCCTCGACCTCGACGCGCTTCCTCCGTGCGGTGAAGGTCTGCTGCTGCCGGACGGAGAGGCCGCAGGCCGACGAGATGTCCGGCCACCGCCGGCGGATGGAGTGCCGCCTGTATGCGTGCTGCACAGGACCGGCGAGCCAGCGCTGGAACGACATCGGCCGGCGGAGCGCCCAGACGCGCGTCACGATGACCAGGACAGCGAGGCCGGCCAGGGCGAGGAGGCTCCCCGGCACGAGGAGCGGAGTCGCGATCCAAGCGGCGGCGACCGTCACCGCGACGTGTCCGGGCCGGCGGCGAAGGGCACGACCGAGAAGCCGGCTCCACCACAGGAACTCCGTGCACGCCGCGGTGACGACCGCTGTCATGGTCACGCCAGCTCACGCTCCCCGGCGAGGAAGCGGGCACGCACCGACTCGAGCATGCCCGTGGCCTCGGCGAGCGCCATCCGGGAGACCTGCAGGACGTCGGCCACCTCACCCGTCGGCGAGTCGAGCAGACGCACCAGGACGCTGCTCAGCTCGTCGTACAGGAGGTCGAGGTGGTGCGCCCGGCGGGCGAGCTCCGCGGCGGCCTCGTCCTCGGTGCGCGCGTCGAGGTAGCGCAGCCAGTCGCTGAGCGATCCGATGCGGCCGGCCATCACTCACCGCCGCCACGGACCCACACGTGCAGGAACAGGTCGTTGGCCTCCGTCTGGAAGGCGGACCCGTCGAGGCTGCCCTGCAGGTGGTACAGGCACTCGCCGTGGCTCAGCTCCGACCGCAGACGCTCGAGGGCCTCACGGTCCTCGACGACGACCTGCACCGACGGGAGATCCTCCGGGGCCTCCGGCGGGAGGATGATCATCGAGCTGACCGGCGCACCCGGCCCGAAGACATCGCTCACCCGCCGGGCGGCATCGGCCAGGTCGCCCATCCGCCAGTCGCCCCAGGACACCGAAGCGGCGTGACGACCCTGCACGGCGGACATCAGGCAACCGCCTTGTCCGTGCCAGCCGGCTTCGCGCCCTTGGCAGGAGCCCGCACGTCCGCAGCGCGGAACGACCAGGCGATGCGGCTGAAGTCGCCCTTCTCCTCGATGTAGGCGGTGATCGTCAGCTTGTCGAACTCGACAGGCGTGAACGGAGCGCCGGCCGGCCTCTCCGGAAGCACCGGCTGCACGTTGGCCGGGATCTTCACCGTCATGGTGCGGGTCGCCTTCGTGGCGTCCGGGTCGGCGTCGACCACGTCGACCGTCCAGATCGGCTTGCCGGACTCCGGGTCGATCTGCTGGACCGGGTTGTCCTGGGTGGAGCGGTCGTAGTCCTTCTGCATCGAGACCTCGCCGACGGCGTACGCGCCGTACGGGAAGACCACGTTGAAGTCGACCGGGAGCTTGCGAGGGACAGCCATGGATTCCTCCTGAGATAGTGGTTTAGGGGGGTAAACACAACGTAGGCCCCGTATGGGACAGAGTCAAGGGCCCTAAACTTGCGGCGTGTCTGGAGATGAGCTCGACGACGTGCGCGCGGAGGAGGACCCGCTGCGCCAGGCCCGTCGTGCCACCGAGCTCATGGCGATCTACCAGCAGCGCGGCGTCGAGCTGGCCCGCTTGCGGCGGGAGGCCATCGAGCGAGCGGCTCGCGAGACCGGCATGACGTTCAGCGCCGTCGCGGCCGAGCTGGGTCTGTCGAAGGGCCGCATCAGCCAGATCCGCCAGGCAGCGCCGCCGGCAGAGCGCGCCTTCTTCGGGGTCGGCCCGCTGACCGTGGCCGTGCCCTTGCGGGAGATGAGCGGCCGGGGGAGCGGCGTGATCGCTTCGGAGGACAGCCTCTCGGCGCAACGGCTCACCCAGTTCCTCGAGGGACTGCAGTTCGAGGTCCGGCAGTTCCAGATCCCGACGACCGGGGACTGGGATCCCGTGGACGGCGCCATTGCGATCTGCGGACCGAAGAACTCCCACGTCACCGCGGAGGCCATCGACTCGGATCCGTGGCTGTCGTTCGGGCCGGACGAGCAGGGCCGCTGGGTGATCCGTGACCGGGAGACCGGGCAGCCCCTGGTGTCACCACTCGACCGCGAGAGGGAGAACGAGGACATCGCCTACGTCGGCCGGCTCGCCTACCAGGGCGGCATGCTGTTCGTGATCGCCGGCGTGCACGCGCTGGGGTCTCTGGGGGCGGTCCAGTACCTGGCCGAGAACCTCGGTGAGCTCTACTCGCACCTCGGCACGAACCGCTTCTCGATGGTCGTGCGCAGCCGCTTCGACGGCGACAAGGTGACGGAGACTGACGAGCTATGGGCTCCGCAGGTGCACCGATGAGAGTGGTCGACTACGCCACGCTGAAGGGCGACGGCAAGACCAACCAGGACCGGTACCTGATCGGCGACTACTACGCCGCCGTCCTCGACGGAGCCTCCGCCTACCCGCCTCAGCCGGAAGGCCGTGACGGCGGCTGGTACGCCGAGCAGCTGGCCGCAAGCGATCGAACGGCTCATGACGCCAGCGATGCCCCTCCAGAGCGTGCTGGCGCAGGCGATCGAGGCGGTCGCCTCCGCTCACGGCCTGGTCCCGGGTGAGTCGCCCTCGAGCACGGTCGCGCTTGCGCGATGGAACGAGACGGACGTCGAATGCCTTGTGCTCGGTGACTCCAGCATCGTGGTGAGCCACGTGAGCGGGGCGGTCGAGCACCTCACCGACGACCGTCTCGCAGCCGTGGCTACGGCCGAGCGCCAGACGTATCGCCGACGTCTTGCCGCAGGCCATGGATACGACGAGGAGCATCGAACTCTCCTTGCGCGAAGATGCAGCGAGAGCAACGCGCATGCGCGAAACGTCGAGGGCGGCTACTGGATCGCCGAGGCGAATGCCGAGGCTGCCTTTCGGGCGCTGTATCGGCGGTACCAACAAATTGACGTGAGCCAGTTGATCCTCATGAGCGATGGAACAGCAAACGCAGTCCACCCGCTGGGACTTCTCGACTGGACCGAAATGCCGCACGAACTTGAGACGAAAGGCTGCCCACTGTTTCTCAGCTACGTGTCTGAAGCCGAGGATAAGGACCCTTACGGACATGCTCATCCGAGGAGCAAGCGGCACGACGACAAGACAGTGATTCTTGCATCGGGGTTCTGTCCCCGCGAGAGTGAGATGCTGGGGTCGAACGCCGCGAAGGAAGCGGCGGTTTGAGCATGCGATACGACTTGGGAGTCGGTTTGCCCACTCTTCGTCAAGTACTCCAAGGCGTGGCAAGCGGGTATTCAGCGCGCGACGGTGGTGCCGGCCAGACCCTGCTCGAGCAAGCGCAATCGAGCCTCAACCCTGCGGTCATCCCGGCGGGATGGGCCGTGAAGTGCAGTCGTCGCATAGGCCGCTTCACAGAAACCCCATGGCTTGGCTTCTTTGATCCCGATGAGACCACGGACCCCAAGGTGGGTCTCTATGTCTGTTGGATCTTCGAGCCGGACCTTGAGCATGTGGTGCTAAGTATCCAGCAGGGCACCGAGTCTCTCACGAGGGCGACCAACCTGGGTTCGACCATACCCGAACGCCTGAGAAGCGACGCTCAAGTGCTCCGAGACGCGCTAGAGACGACTCTGATACGAGGCCTTACAGACCCTATTTCCTTCGGACCCGGCAGGAGACAGAGGCGGTACGCGGCCGGCAGCGTCGCCCACCAACGATTTGCTGTTTCCGAGCTACCCGACGAAGACTCGTTAGTCCGCCTCCAAGAACGGTTCTGCGATCTGCTTGGTGAGATAATCGCGGCCAGAGCAGCCACCTTACAAACATCCCCGGGAACGCTGAACCAGTCGTTGCCTCCTCAGAAGCAACTGAATCGCGCGCAGCTCGAGCACTTCAAGCCAAAGTCAGCAGACGACTACCTCGTGCGGCTAGGGGCGGCAACCGATCGGCGTCATCGTCGGCATGAGGCTATGGTCAACGCGTTCTCAGCTTGGTCGACCAGTCGCGGCTGGACGGTCGCCTCTCCGCATCCGGTGGACCTACGACTACGCCGAGGTGCAGCGACCAGAGAAGGCGCACAGGCGTGGACAAACGCCATTATGTTTGAAGCGAAGATCGTCAGTCGCGGAAACGTCACTGCAGCGGTCCGGGAGGCCATAGGACAGCTTCACACCTACCCGTATCTCGTCGTACCGGAAGAGGTGCGGTCGACCATTCGGCTTGCTGCGCTCTTCAGCGAATCCGTCGGTGACTTGTGGGAGCACGTACTTGAAAATGAGTTGCGCATCGCGACGATCTGGTGGGAAAACGGTGATTGGCGTGGCGGGCCGTTGGCTCATTCCCGGGGCATCGTGGGGTGAGTTCGATGCGGGACGCACGCTGATCGGCGTCAGCACGCCCACAGCCTGCGAACAACTATTCCTTGATCGACAGTCGGGCGTTGAATGGCTTCGGCGCCCGACAATCCGATTCCTGGCAGGAATGGATGACATTCGCTGTGTCATTTTCCGTGTGAAGTACGAGCGTGAGTTGACATCCGTCCACTACGCCAAGCGCCCTCGCTGCGAGCCTGAGGCTCGAGATTTGCGCGTTGCTCAATCCCCTCCGAACCACTACCTCCCCAAGGGGTGCAGGGAGGTCAAAATACCGAGTCGATGGGGCCGTGCGAAGCCCAAGATACCAAGTCAACCAGCGATTGACCCCAATTCCACTTCCCCTGAGAACATCGTGATCAACCCGCAACGAGATGCCTACCACTGTGCCACTCGCCTGGATGTTGGCCGGTTGCTTAGGCTCCTTATCCTCAATGGGTTTTGCGCCGCGCTCAACTAGGTCGTACAGCCCTTGATCGTTCAGGCCAATCAGGCTGCTGGCCAAGCACTGTTGTATACGCCACGTCGTTACGGGATATCGCAGACGGCTCTCAGTCTGGAGCCGCGCCCAGTTCATCGGCCCCAGTTCGCGTAGAACCTCCACCACGACATCGAGGGCGTTGGCGTAGCGCTCGCTCGTGCCCGGAAGTCTCCAATCGGCCAACGCCCAAGTGCCCTCTGGCCGCACTTGGACGAACGCCTTGTCGCGCCGCAGCGCCTCTCGCAGTGCGTGATCGTTACTGGCCTCGGCCGCCTGCGCAATCTCCGCTAACGGACGGGGTTCCCCTTCCGCCTGCAACCACAGATAGGCAATGTCTCGCGACGCCTTGTGAGTACGGATCCAGCCCAGGGCATGTCGAGTGGCCTGTCCATCCGCGGCGAGATACCGAGCCCAGTCCACTTCTTCTGGGATCCCGAGATCGCGGACTGCGGCCTTAGCCTCGCCGTCCGTACACGGTACGACAGAAAGAAGTTGCGACATCCGCTGTTCAAGCGCCGATGGCTCGAACGTCCAAAAGCAGTCGGCACGGTCACGGGCAATAGTGGGACGGGATAAGCCGAGGTGGACCAAAATCGCGTCGCGGGCCGGGCTAGCTGGAAGGCCAAACGCGCGCTCGATTGCGTCTTCCGTTACAGCCATCCTGCCGTAGGCAGCCTCGAGCAGCCGGTCTGGCAAGTCAGGATCGTGAGCCTCCTGAGCCGCCACGAGTTCCTCCGTGGCTGCCTTCTGTATCTGACGGATGCGCTCGCGTCCCACGCGGAAGTCTTGGCCGATACTCTCGAGTGTCTCCCCATGAAGTCGACGCTCGACAACCTGTCGGGACCGCAACGCCTGGTGATGCCACGCCTCGTCGAGCCAACTCCGCACCTGCTCGGTCGAGTCCGAGGCTGTGGCCATCTCCGCGTCAGGTTCACCTTGACCCACGGCAGTCCCCTCGCCGCTCAGCGGAGGTAGAAAGTCGAAGACACTCTGGCCGCCATCCTCTGTTGCGCGCCGCCTAGCATCGGGCTCTTGAGTCATATGGAGACGTGCTTCAAGGTTAGTGCGCAGCGTTTCGCGATGCGCTGATGAGCTTGCTTCTCATTGGTCGGGATCGGTTTCGTGAACGTCTCAATTACACATAAGGTCCACGGGCGAGTGTCGCCTTCGGCGCTGGCATTCAGCGCTGCCCAGACGAGATGTTTTAGGCTGCGTCCTTCCGCCCAGGTAATTACAGCCTCGTCCTCGCCACGGCGTGCGACCAGCCGAAGTGGCTTTGTTTGGATCGAGTCTCTATCCAGTGCCCAATCGGCACCGAGGGCTTTGCTGACTAGAGCGGCAGGGACGTCCTGTGAGTCATTCACAAGATCGGCATACTTACCGATCCCGCTGAGCGCCCTGCTGTACTCCTTCATTGGGCCGTCCTTGATCCACACGCGTGCATCCGCGTCGTTCAGGTACTCCCGTAACCGCCCGCCGACGTCGGGGTCATGCACCCACTTGGCATACTGCGCCGAATGCTCCTGCGGAGTCATCGAAACCCAATCGCGCTCTTGTGCATCCGCGTAAAGCTTCGCAACGACCTTTCGCTCGATCTCCTTCGGAATGCGCACTAGTCGAGTCCGATGGCGGTTGGGAACTGCAAGCGGACCTCATCGGCGGCCGTCTCTAGATCGGCGGCGTCCTGGATCCAGTAGTCGAGCAGGCTTCCGGCGGTCTCGTCGCTGAAGGTGATCCGGAGCCGCCCGGGAGCGGGAGGGCTAGTTCCTCAATGTCGCCGCCACGGATCGCGGTCAGGGTGCGTCAAGGTCGAGGCCAGCGGCGACCCGGCGGACGTCGGTCACGAAGTCGAGGACCTTGAGGCTGTCCTTGCCCTCGCGGAGCCGCAGGCCGCGTCCGAGCTGCTGGACGAAGATCCGGCGGCTGTGGGTCACGCGCAGGAAGGCAATGAGGTTGACGTCGGGGACGTCGACACCCTCGTTGAAGACGTCGACACAGGTGATGATGGGGACGCGGCCGAGGCGGAAAGCGTTGAGCAGAATTTGGCGCTGCTGGCGGCTGAGTCCGCTGTGCAGGAAGGCGGCGCGTCGCCAGCTTTGGTCGGAGCCGGCGAGCAGGTTTGCCATTCGCTCGGCGTGTTCGATGGTCTGGCAGAACACGATGGCGCGTGGGTCTTTGATACTGCGCCAGGCCTCGCGGAAGTGGTCGACTGATCTCCTCGTCGCGCTGCGGGAGGAACAGAGACTTGTTCAGCTCCTTGATCGAGTACCCATGCTCGCTGGCGTGGTGCACAAAGTCCCAGTCGAGGTTGTCGACGAACATGCGGTAGTCGACTTTGGCGAGGTAGCCCCTCGCCATGCCCTCGGCGATGCCGAGGCTGTAGGACGGGCTGCCCGAACCGAGCGGTGATGTCGAATTTGTCGCCGCGCCAGGGCGTGGCCGTGACCCCGAACTGGTGGGCGTCGTGGCACTCATCGAGCAGCTGGGCGAACATGCCCGTCTCGCCGACGTGGTGGGTCTCGTCGACCATGATGAGGTCGGGTCGCCAGCCCGTGCGCACCAGACCCAGGACGGAGTCGATGGTGGCGACGGTGACGCCCTCGAAGGAGCTGGGTTTGGTGTCGCCGGTGAGCACCTGAGTCGGCACCGACTTGTCGAGGTGGCGCCACAGCGCCTTCTCGAGCTGCTCGACCAGCTCCTTCATGTGCGCGACGACCAGCACTCTTGCGCCGGGTGTCTTCTCGAGGTGTCGGCGGATCACCTCCCCGCCAACGACGGTCTTTCCCAGCCCAGTGGCGAGCACAAGCAGCGCGCGGTCTGGTTGGCGCAGGTCGGCCTCGATCGCGTCTGCGGCCGCCGCCTGGTAGTACCGGAGCTCGTAAGTGGTCGGGACGCGCGCGGGCATCTGCTCGAAGATCGCGCTCAGGGTGGGCCCCGACCATGCGTCGATCTTGATGCCGATGCTGGCCAGGGCCTTGCGGCGGGTCTCGGCGGACGCGTTCAGGCGCGTGTTGGTGACGACTACCGCGTGGTCTGCGCCGTAGCGCGACCGGGCGCGCTCTGCGTCATCGACCCCGGTGCGGTCGATGGCTCCCCGACTGGAGAACTTGCATTGCAGCACCCACTGCTCGCGGTCGCGGACCGCGAGGATGTCGGCGCCCTCGTCGCCGGCGCCGTCGATGACGCGCACGTCGGTGAAGCCAAGGTGCCAAGGGCGCGCTCGGTGGCGAGGTCAGCCCGCGGGGCCCGCCGTCGAGCAGGGCCTCGGGGGAAAGGAAGCCGGTCATGCTGGCTCCGGGGCCAGTTCGCTGCGAGCAGCTCGACGCTGAGTCGGGTCCGGCGCAGCTGATGCACGCTGGGGGCCTGGAAGGTCAGCAGGGTCGCGATGTCGTTGAGGTAGCCGACGACGCGAGCGAGGCTGAGTCGCTTGAGGAGGGCGAGGTCAGCGAGCCGTAGGCCCGGCGAAGACGTGGCCCTCCATGAACGCCTCGGGCCAGCTTTCCAGAAGCTTGACGAGGTAGAGCGGCGGCGCGTGGAGGATGAACTGGCCGTTGCCTCCCAGGTCGCCGTGAGGCTGTCCGCGCCATCGGCGATGAGGGCGTTCTCGGTCTGCGTCTGCTCGTCTGGGTCGAGGTAACTGAGGGCCCGCTGGGGGTCATCGGCCACGTGTCGGCCATGCGCTGTCTGATGTCGGCGAGCAGCTCGCCGGCCTGGGCCCGAACGACGGCCGCGTCCACGGCGGTGTCCGGCAGGCAGGGGGCGCGGAGCCGGGCGGCGATCTGCGAGTGGGTGAGGTGGCTGTCCGCCTTAACCTTCAGCGCGGCGCTCACCTCGGCGATCAGCAGGTCGGCCGGCTCCAGGCCAAGCTTGGTGAACGCGTCGTGAGCAGATCGATCAGAGCGGTGGCGGTTCCGCCCGCGCCGTGCGCGAGCCAGATCGGCGTGGACTGTCTCGGCGTCCTCGATGGACCGCTCGAGCGCCCTGGTCTCGACCTTGAGGCTGGCCCAGGTCAGGCAGCCCGAAGTCCCGGCTCAGCTCCGGCAAACCGCGCCGGCGACGTATAGCGGGTCAGCCGCTCCTGCACGGTCTCGGCCTTGATCGTTCGCGGATCCGGCGGTCGTCTCCCGTTGCGTCGTCGCGGTGTCCGTCCGATGCGGGCTGTGGTGCCGGGACCGCGCGCCGCCGAGCGCCGTCAGGACCGCGTCCTCGTCGGCGGTTGGCGCGCTCCGCCGGTGGCCTTTGCGAGCTTGGCTGCTTCTGCGCGCTCCTCGTGGGTCAGGACCTGGTCCCACCACTTCTGTCGGTCTGGTAGTCAGGGTCTCCGGCCCAGAACTTGCGGGCCCACTGCCGGGTCTCTTCATGGAGCGGCCGCGAACCGTCCCCGGGGATCAGGCAGCGGGCCCCGGCGTCGTTGCGCCGGTAGCCCTTGAACAGTCGGGCCAGCGGTGAGGTGTTCTCGGGGTAGCCGGGTTGCTTGGCCTTCTGCGGCTGGAGCGGCGCCTCGCCTCGCAGGTAGTCGACCGCTGCCTTCCATGCACGGTCGCTGTACTCGAAGGCGGTCTTGTCGTAGTGGACCGGGACGTAGTCAAGGTGGATCTCACCGATGAGCCGGCCGCCCTGGTTGGCGAGCTCGACGGGGTACTCGACGTCGACCGCTGCGGTGGGGTCGTTCGGATTGGTCCAGCTGAACAGGCGCTTGTCGTACTGGAGGATCTTGCGGCCGTTGCGGAGGAAGTCGATGCCGAAGTCACGCTTGTCGAGGTGCCGCTGGACGCCGAGCCAGCCGTGCAGCCGTCGTTCGCGTTCGCGCAGTCGGTGCTGCCGCACTGGTCGCAGGCGTCCTTGCCCAGGTTCTGCCAGTTCCCGCAGAGCTCGCAGGCGTCGGCGGGCTGGAAGTTCTCGTCGATCTCGATGTAGGCCGGGATCTTCTCGGCGCTGGCGCCGCTGCCGTAGATGACGAAGCGGTCGTCGCCCCAGCGGCAGGCGCGGCGGGGCTTGACCTTGGTGCCCTGCACCCAGAGCTCGTAGGGCCGGTTGTCAAGCAGCCAGCCGTAGACGCGTCCGAGGGTGGTGCGGAGGTTCTCGGCGTTGCGTTGCAGCCACTCGGCGCGCTCGCGGTGGAGCGGCTGACGATGATCTTCGTGCCGTGTTCGCTGGGGTCGTCCTTCGGCTCGTGATGTCGGGCGCCTGGAAGTCGGGGCCGAGCGTGTCCAGGTCGATTTCGACGCCGATCCATTCGGGGTCGCCCTCGCGTGTGGTGAGGACGCGAGTCCGGCGCCCGAGGCGGGCGGTGCTGACGTTGAAGCCCATACCGAACAGCCCGAGCTTGTCGAAGCGGTCGTTGCTGGACCACCCCGCCTTGACGGCTTGCTCGAGGGTCTCCCGGGTCATGCCGCGGCCGGTGTCCCTGACAACGACCTCTGCGCCGGCGAGGTTGGCGGCCGGGCCGGGGAGGGTGACGCTCACCTTGAAGCCGCCCGGCCAGGTCTGGCCGGTGGCGAGATTTCGGTGAAGTCGTCGAAGGCGTTGTCGACGAGCTCGGCGACGCACTGCCACTCATCGAATTCGATCTCGCCGAGCATGCGAAGGATGCGCGGTGACGGGGTGATGTCCACTGTTGACCTTTCAGTTGTCCGTGCTCGCCGGCGGCCGCGGAGATGCGCTGCGTTGAGCTCGGCCCATGCAGCGCGCAAGGCTGAGGCGCGGTCGGGGCAGTCGCTGACGTCGCCGATGTAGCGCTCGGCCGTGCCCGCTGCCTGGGCGACCAGCGAAGGTAGGCGTAGACGCGGCGGCTGTTGGGGTAGCAGCGCAGCGCGACGCTGGCACGACTTGCGATCCGTCGGCGCGTGTCATGACGCGAGCTTCCGGCCGCCGGCGGCATCATCCTGTTCGGCGCGCGAGCTCGGCGGAGCCCCTGGCCGGCCGGTACAGGCGGGGGTCCGGTCTTGACCGCGCGTCGGGTCATCTGGATCCTCAGCGCTCCTATGACGGTGTCGGCCGCGCGTCGGGGTCGGCGATGATGTCGCTGGCCCAGATCCGCACGACCTCGCCATCCGCTTCGTTTAGCTTCTCGGTCGACCTCCCGGTCGCGCGCCATGTTCCGTTCGATCTTGTCTACCCACCACTCGGTGCGGGTCGGGAACAGGTCGGCGAGACTGGTCCGTCCCCGCCGTTGCCACTCGGCGGGGTTGCCGTGCCAGAGGTCGCCGTCGACGAAGACGGCGATCTTCCGGCTTCGCACCACCATGTCCGGGCGGCCGGGCACATCCGCGGCGTGCAGGCGGAAGCGACCACCCCGCGCGTGCACGGCGCGACGCAAGCGCAAGCTCGGGCTTGGTGTCCTTCGACCGCACTGCGCGCATGATGCGACTGGTGACGGCCGGGTCGCGCCGCCGCCGGCCGGCTTCTTGGTCGGTAGTCATCGATCGCCAGAGCCTTCGCGATCGCCGACCAAGAACCGCGCCGAGCTCGACCGGACGGCGTTGCCGAGTTGGCGCATCTGCTCTCCCGCGGCCCCTCGAGCCGCCAGTCGTCCGGAAACGTCATGATCCGTGCGACTTCGCGGACAGTGAGGTAGCGGATGCTGCCGTCGTCACTGCGCAGTACCGACTCGCCGCCCGGAACGCCGTGGACGCCGGCCTTGACGGTCTTCGCCGGGCGGTCCAGCTCGTTGGGCGTGTGACCCGGGTATTCGCGCGCTCCCGGCCAGCCGACGTGGTGGATGTAGCCGGGCGTCCTCGCGTTCGACGCGGTTCGGGGAGGTCGTGGATGGCGTCGCGGAGCGTGCGCCAGGGCCGCAGGCCATCCTCGGGCGGCGTGACCCCGGGGTGCTCCTTGATCGGGGCGGGCGGGTGACGCTCGTGTACTCGCCGGAGAGCTGCGAGCGAAGCAGCGCGCCAGCGCTGTGGGTCGCGTTCGGGAAAGTTCCACGAGACGTTCAGATCCTTGCGGAAGCCGACGAGCAGCACCCGCCAACGGTTCTGCGGGACGCCGTAGTCGGCCGCGTTGACCAGCTTGAACGCGATGTCGTAGCGCTCGGTCGGGTCGCCGCCGCTTCGCAGCGCCTTGACCAGTCGCCGATCGTGGTCCTCCCATGTCTCGCCTTCGATGCGTTGCTCGAAGGGTGCCGCGAGTTCGCGCCGGATGTAGTCCCAGTAGGGCTCAAATGAGGGACGCAGAAGACCCCGAACATTCTCAGCGACGATGACGAGCGGTCGAGTCTCGCGGACGCACCGATTGAACTCCGGCCACAGGTTGCGCTCGTCGAGATGGCCCTTGTGAGCGCCGCCCAGGCTGAACGGCTGGCAGGGCACGCCTCCGGCGACCAGGTCGACCTCGCCGGCGAACGGGGTGAAGTCGACCTCCTCGATGCCGCCTTCGATCAGCGGCCATGGGTCGGTGAGCCTCGGGGGGGCCTCGTCGGGCAGGTAGTCGACCGCCGAGTTCGCTCGCAGCGTTGCGCAGGCGCGCTTTGTTGGACTCGTTCAGCAGCAGGTGACGGAATCCCGCGGCATGCAGAGCCATCGCGAGCCCGCCGCCGCCGGAGAACAACTCGATGCAGGTACCGACCTCATCGGCGGTGCGTTCGGACGGGACCATACCGCGGGAACCTACCGCGGGCGGCCGACAGTTGCCGATGCCACGCCGACTCGCCAGATTGCCGGTCGTTCGAGCGCTCCGTACGGGCGACTGGGCGACAACCGCGCGGGCTTCTACTTGGCCGCAGTGCCGGCGAAGCTCACCAACCGATGGTTCGCAGTACCAACGCGAGACATGAGGAGCTGTTTGGTTGCCGATGCTCTCTCCAACCGCCTGCTTCACACGCGTCGCA